>NZ_JBQXNY010000001.1:0-1239017 GCF_053566155.1 Marinobacter sp. PE14
ACCCAGGAAATCATTCCGCGATACTACGCGGTAAAAGAGTCGGTGTTCCCGTTCAACAAGTTCCCGGCAGTAGATCCGATCCTGGGGCCGGAAATGAAGTCTACCGGTGAGGTCATGGGCCTGGGTGACAGCTTTGATGAGGCCTTTGCCAAGGCCGCTCTGGCTGTTGGTGAGCGCCTGCCGGCCAAAGGTACCGCGTTCATGTCAGTGCGGGATGTCGACAAGCCCGGCGCGGCGAAAGTCGCCCGTGATCTGGTTGAGGCCGGTTTCAAACTGGTGGCCACAACTGGCACGGCCAAGGCCCTGAAAGAGGCCGGAATCGAGGTTGATCGGGTGAACAAGGTCCGTGAAGGTCGTCCGCATATTGTAGATGCCATCAAGAACGGTCAGGTTCAGCTGATCATCAATACCACTGAAGGTCGCAAGGCGATTTCCGACTCGGCCCAGATTCGCCAGTCGGCATTGCAGACCAAAGTAACCTATACAACAACACTGGCGGGCGGCGAAGCCTTCTGCCGGGCCATCAAGTTCGGCCCGGAGCGCACTGTACGCCGCCTCCAGGATCTTCACGCAGGAAAGTGAGACTATGGCTGACAGAGTACCGATGACAAAGGCGGGCGAGACCCGTCTCCGCGAGGAGCTTCAGAAGCTGAAGTCCGAAGATCGCCCCCGGGTCATTGCTGCGATTGCAGACGCCCGGGAACATGGCGACCTGAAAGAAAATGCCGAATACCATGCTGCGCGCGAGCAGCAGAGCTTTATTGAGGGCCGGATCCAGGAAATCGAGGGCAAGCTTTCAGCCGCTCAGGTTATCGATGTGACCACCATGGAGAACACCGGCAGGGTAATCTTCGGTACCACGGTGTATCTGCTTAACATGGACACCGATGAGCAGGTGACTTACAAGATCGTTGGCGAGGATGAGGCGGATATAAAGGCAGGCAAGCTGTCGATTTCCTCTCCGATTGCCCGCGCACTGGTGGGCAAGACCGAAGGCGACGTTGTGGCGATTCGTGTGCCGTCTGGTACCGTGGAGTATGAGATCGAACAGGTCGAATACGTCTGATCCCATATTCGGGAAACAAAAAGCCGGCTGGGGTTTTCCCAGCCGGCTTTTTGTTTTTGATTTCCAGGCCTCGGATCAGTGCTTGTGGCGCAGCAGGTTGGAGAGCTTGGGGTTGGGCTTTTTGGCCCGACGCAGAATGACGGCGATCTTGCCGATGGTCTGGACCAGTTCAGCGCCAGAAGATTCGCACAGGGCAGTGATAGCTTCCTGTCTGGCGTCACGGTCCTGGCTCGCCACCTTGATCTTGATCAGCTCATGATCATTCAGTGCGCGCTCAAGTTCTTCCTGCAGTCCCTCGGAAAGGCCTTTGTCGCCAACAATGATGACCGGCTTGAGGTTGTGGGCAATCGCCCGGTATTCCCGGCGCTGTTCCGGTGAAAGACTCATGATGTAATCTCTTTATTGGTGCTATTAACAAAAGGTCAGCGGCGGATAGGCTGACTTGAACGTATAATCGGCGAATTGTAACAGATCGTTCTGCTGTAAGAATGGTCGTTAACACGTATCGACGTCGAGGCAGCAGGCAAAAGGAACCAACCGGTGGGACAGGGGTCAAAACGTCCGTGGAATTGGGGCTGTATTGAGTGTTGCTGTTGTAATTTCAGATATGGCGCCCAATATGAAGGTTAAGGCGACTTTTCATTAAAAAACTGTGTGCTGCGTGTGGCCGATACGGATGGGCCGTTTCTGGTGGACGGGCGTACAATTGGTGTAAGGTGTCAGAAAAGGGTGCTTTGCGAAAGGTTAACCCTACAATTCACAGGTGATGATCCTTGAACGATATGGCAAAAAATCTGGTTCTCTGGCTAATTATAGCCGCCGTGCTGCTGATGGTGTTTCAGAACTTTTCTCCCACCACCACCGGCCAACAAGTCAACTATTCCCAGTTTGTGGAGATGGTCCAGGAAGGCCAGGTCCGTCAGGTCACAATCGATGGGTTGCAGGTTCAGGGTACCCGTGGTGACGGCTCCCAGTTCCAGACAATCCGTCCTCAGGTGTCTGACAACAAGCTGATGGACGATCTGCTCGCGAACAATGTTGAGGTTATCGGTAAGGAGCCTGAGCGCCAGAGCCTGTGGACGCAGCTTCTGGTAGCTGCTTTCCCGATATTGATCATCATCGCACTGTTTGTGTTCTTCATGCGCCAGATGCAGGGCGGCGGTGGCGGCAAAGGCCCCATGTCGTTCGGCAAGAGTAAAGCGCGTCTGATGAGCGAAGATCAGATCAAGACCACCTTCGCGGATGTGGCCGGTGTTGATGAAGCCAAAGAAGATGTTAAGGAGCTGGTGGACTTCCTGAGGGATCCCAGCAAATTCCAGCGTCTCGGCGGCAGCATCCCCAAGGGTGTCCTGATGGTTGGCCAGCCGGGTACTGGTAAGACCCTGCTCGCCAAGGCCATTGCGGGTGAGGCGAAGGTGCCGTTCTTCTCCATCTCGGGTTCGGACTTTGTCGAAATGTTTGTGGGCGTGGGTGCATCCCGTGTTCGTGACATGTTCGAACAGGCCAAGAAGCAAAGCCCCTGCATTATCTTCATCGACGAGATCGATGCTGTCGGTCGCCATCGTGGCGCCGGTATGGGTGGCGGTCACGACGAGCGTGAGCAGACTCTTAACCAGCTGCTGGTCGAGATGGACGGTTTTGAAGGTAATGAAGGCGTTATCGTCATTGCCGCTACTAACCGCCCCGACGTCCTAGACCCGGCATTGCTGCGTCCGGGCCGGTTCGACCGCCAGGTTGTTGTTGGCCTGCCAGATATCATTGGTCGCGAGCAGATCCTCAAGGTGCACATGAAGAAAGTGCCCCTGGCTGATGGTGTCGAGCCGGTTCTGATTGCTCGTGGCACGCCCGGATTCTCCGGTGCGGACCTCGCCAACCTGGTGAACGAGGCAGCGCTCTTCGCGGCCCGTCGCAACCAGCGTCTCGTGTCGATGGAAGAGTTCGAGCTTGCCAAAGACAAAATCATGATGGGCGCCGAGCGCAAGTCCATGGTGATGAGCGAAAAAGAAAAGCGGAACACCGCTTACCACGAGTCTGGTCACGCGATTGTTGGCCGGTTGATGCCGGAGCATGACCCGGTCTATAAGGTGAGCATTATCCCGCGCGGTCGCGCTTTGGGTGTCACGATGTTCCTCCCTGAAGAGGACAAGTACAGCCACAGCAAGCGCTTCCTGATCAGCTCCATCTGCAGCTTGTTCGGTGGCCGTATTGCCGAAGAGCTTACTCTTGGCTTTGACGGTGTAACCACCGGTGCTTCTAACGACATCGAACGTGCGACCAGCCTTGCGCGTAACATGGTGACGCGTTGGGGGCTGTCCGAGAAGCTTGGGCCTCTGCAGTACGATACCGACAGCGAAGAGCCGTTCCTCGGCCGGTCTGCCGGTCAGTCCCAGACTGTGTACTCACCAGAAACGGCGCAGCGCATCGATGAGGAAGTCCGCAACATCATCGACAGCTGCTATGAAAAAGCCAAGCAGATTCTGGTCGACAACCGGGACAAGCTCGACATGATGGCCGACGCGTTGATGAAGTACGAAACCATCGACCGCCACCAGATTGATGACATCATGGAAGGTCGCGCGCCTCGTCCCCCGAAAGGTTGGGGAGACAGTGGCCCCGCTGGCGGAGTAAAGGCCGACGAGCCTGAGGCAGCGCCGGAGCCAAAGGCTTCCGATGACGGTCATCACCCCGGTGTTGGTCGGCCGGCCGGAGAGCACTAACGGCTAGCGGCCTTTAGTCATAAAAGAGTGTCGTTCCCTGCGCCGCCCGGATTCCGGGCGGCGTTTGTTTTTGCCATTGAAAAAAAGGTTTGCCATGAAAATGACTTTTGCCGGTCGAGAACTGGATATGTCCCGCTGCCACGTGATGGGCGTTCTGAATGTAACACCGGATTCGTTTTCCGATGGCGGCAAATTCAACCGGCCGGATTCAGCTCTCGTCCGCGCAAGGCAGATGGTTGCCGATGGCGCCACGTTTATCGACGTCGGTGGCGAATCGACGAGGCCGGGAGCGACACCCGTGTCGGTGCAGGAAGAACTGGACCGGGTGTGCCCGGTGGTTGAGGCAGCAGCCCGGGAGCTCGATGCGGTTATTTCGGTAGACACCAGTGCGCCGCAGGTGATGGCTGAGACGGCAAAACTGGGGGCCGGCCTGATCAATGATGTGCGGGCCCTGCAACGTGACGGTGCTCCGGAAGTGGCTGCAAAAGTGGGCATACCGGTGTGCATTATGCATATCCAGGGGGAGCCGGATACCATGCAGGATCGCCCCGAGTACCGGAATGTGCGTCGGGAAGTCAGTGCTTTTCTGACCGAGCGCATCCGTGTTGCAGAGCACGCCGGGATTCGGCCGGAAAACATTCTGCTTGATCCTGGCTTCGGTTTCGGTAAAAGCCTTGAGCATAACCTTCAGTTGCTGGCCTCCCTTGAGCAGATGCATATCCTGGGGCATCCCTTGCTGGTTGGCGTCTCCAGGAAGTCCATGCTGGGCACCATCACGGGCCGTGAGGTTAATGAAAGGTTGCCTGCGAGCCTTGCGGCCGCGACAATAGCGGCCATGAAGGGTGCCAGTATTATTCGTGTGCACGATGTCAGGGAAACAGTGGACGCTATCCGCGTGGTGGCGGCAGTGAAGGAGGCAGGTTAATGTCCGAGAGAAAGTACTTTGGTACGGACGGTATTCGCGGGCACGTAGGTGAATTTCCGATAACGCCGGAGTTCATGCTGAAGCTCGGCTGGGCTGCGGGCCAGGCCTTCAAGCGCGATGGTCAGCGCAACAGCGTACTGATTGGCAAGGATACCCGGCTGTCCGGTTACATGTTCGAGTCGGCCCTGGAGGCTGGCCTTGCGGCGGCGGGTGTTGATGTAAAATTGCTCGGTCCGATGCCAACGCCGGCGATCGCCTATCTGACTCGCACCTTCCGCGCTTCGGCCGGGATTGTGATCAGCGCCTCCCACAATCCCCACCATGATAACGGCATCAAGTTCTTTTCTGCGGCCGGCACCAAACTGGACGATGCTCTTGAAGCCGAGATTGAGCGATGGCTGGGCAAGCCAATTGAGGTCTGTGGCCCGACTGAGCTGGGCAAGGCGTCCCGCGTTGACGACGCACCGGGCCGGTATGTCGAATTCTGCAAAAGCACCGTGCCCAATGAGTTTACGCTCGACGGCATGAAGATCGTGTTGGACTGTGCCCATGGGGCCACCTATCACGTGGCGCCCAAAGTGTTTAGTGAGCTTGGGGCCAAGGTTTCGGTAATCGGGGGCGACCCCGATGGCCTCAATATCAACCTCAACGTTGGCTCCACGCACCTGGAGGCTCTCAAGGCAGCAGTGATTGAAAAAAGCGCTGATCTGGGGATCGCGTTCGATGGGGATGGCGATCGGGTTCTGATGGTGGATCGTGACGGATCCGAGGTGGACGGCGATGAGCTGCTCTACGTGATTGCCTCCCAGCGCTTTGCAGAGGGTCGCCTGAAAGGCGGGGTTGTTGGCACGCTGATGACCAACCTGGGTGTTGAGCTTGCATTGAATGAGATCGGTATCGAGTTCGAGCGTGCAAAAGTCGGCGACCGATATGTGATGGAGCGGCTGCTCGCCAACAACTGGGTTCTCGGTGGCGAAGGCTCTGGTCACATGGTTATCCGCGACTGCACAAGTACCGGCGATGGTATTGTTTCGGCGCTACAGGTCCTGCTATCAGTGTGGAAATCCGGCAAAACGCTAGCGGATCTGCGGAAGGGGATGAGCAAGCTCCCCCAGAAAATGATCAATGTTCGGGTGGCGCAACGTTTCGATCCGTTCAGTCGTGACGATATCGTGGCTGCGGTGCGTAAAGCCGAAACCGAGCTGGGCAGCTCCGGCAGGATTCTGTTGAGAGCCTCTGGCACAGAACCGCTGATCCGGGTGATGGCGGAGGGTCAGGACGCCAGCGAGATTCTTCGGGTAGTCGAGGAACTGGCAAAAGTTGTGGAGAAATCCACCGCTTAATTTTGTGTTTTCAGGCGGTTGTCTGCGGGGAGGGAGTGCTGTATAGTTCGCCCTCCCTCAAGTTCGGGAACTGTTATGCGTCGGAAGATTGTAGCCGGAAACTGGAAAATGAATGGGTCGAAAGACCTGGCACAAACGCTGGTAGGCGATGTGCGATCCCAGGCGGCCTCTCTTGATAATGGCGTTGAGGTTGTTATCATTCCTCCCGCCATTTATGTCCCGGACGTGGTTGCCAGCGCAGGTGATGCGCTGTCGGTTGGTGTTCAGAACGTGGGGCAGTGGGCGTACGGAGCCTACACTGGTGAGATCTCCGCGGACATGGCGCTGGACCAGGGCTGTCAATACGTCTTGGTTGGCCATTCCGAACGTCGCCAGCTCTTCGCTGAGACAGACGCTGCAGTGGCCGAAAAGGTCAGTCGCATTCTCGCTTCCGGGCTTCAGGCCATGGTTTGTGTTGGTGAAACCCTGGAAGAGCGTGAGGCTGGTGAGGCCGAAGCTGTCGTTGCCGACCAGGTAAAGGTAGGTCTGGCGACGGTCGCAAGCGACCAGTGGCAGCGTGTAGTGGTAGCCTATGAGCCGGTCTGGGCTATCGGGACCGGAAAAACCGCTACGGCACAGGATGCGCAAGCGATGCATGCGTCAATTCGGCAGGTGCTCGCAGAGATGGGCGCGCCGGCCAATGAGATATCCCTGCTTTACGGGGGCAGTGTAAAAGCGGATAATGCAGCCGCTCTTTTTGCCGAGCCGGATATTGACGGTGGTTTGATTGGCGGAGCGTCGCTCAAAGCAGAAGATTTTGTAAGTATTTGCCGGAGTGTTCCGGCGGGTACCTGAATTTAAAGGTTCGCGAGAGTCGTTATGGATTGGGTAGAGACACTGGTAGTCGTTGTGCACGTGGTAATCGCGGTGGCGCTGGTGGGTCTGGTGCTGATCCAGCAGGGCAAGGGCGCAGATGCCGGCGCTGCCTTTGGTGGTGGTGCCTCCCAGACTGTGTTCGGTAGCCAGGGCAGCGGTAGCTTTCTGACCCGCTTTACGACCCTGCTCGCAGTGGTATTTTTTGTAACAAGTTTCTCGCTGGCGATTTTTGCCAAGCAGCGTGCCGAAGTGGCAGGCGAAGCTGGTATTCCTGTTGTGCAGGAGTCCAGCAGTGCCGCCCCGGCTGATACCGCTGCTGACAACGGCGAAGCCGCAGCCAGCGAAGCCGAGGGTGGGGAGTCTGATCTCCCTGAGCTCGAGTAAGAATGTTGCCCGGGTGGTGAAATTGGTAGACACGCTATCTTGAGGGGGTAGTGGCGAAAGCTGTGCCGGTTCGAGTCCGGCCCCGGGCACCATATTTAAAGAAAAGCGGCTTGGAGTTTCCAGGCCGTTTTTTTTGGTCAGTCCTTGACCAGTCTGTCCGGCGTCTCTATACTCCGGCGGATATTGGGACCTGCAGCGTGTTATGGGCGGGTTTCTGGCAGGCCAGGTGTCTGTCAGCAGGAAGCGGTACACCGGTTTGCTTCCTGCGAGTTCTTGCAACAAAAGGCCCCATTGTCAGGGGCTTTTTGATTAAGGGGCCTGGCGCAAAGGGCCCTGGTGCATAAAAAGGGCTGATAAAACAGCCCTTTTTTTGTTTTTGAGGCCGGTAAATTGATAACGGAGAAGGCACAACTTGTCAGCCAAGCTTAAGCAACTGGAAGACATTCTTCAGCCCGTAGTGGAAGGTCTGGGGTATGAGTTCTGGGGCATTGAATTCCGCTCGCAGGGCCATCATTCCCTGTTACGGGTGTTTATTGACGATGCTGAAAACGGCATCGGCATCGAAGACTGTGAAAAAGTCAGTCGTCAGATCAGCGGTGTGATGGATGTTGAAGATCCCATCCAGACCGAATACACACTGGAGGTCTCATCCCCGGGGATGGATCGCCCGCTGTTTCGTCTTGAGCAATACGAGGCCTTTGTTGGTCACCAGGTTCAGATTCGTCTCCGGATGGCATTTGAAGGTCGCCGGAAGTTTCAGGGGCTGATCAAAGGCGTGGAAGGTGATGATGTGGTTGTGGTCGTTGATGATCACGAGTATCTGCTGCCATTCGACAGCATTGAAAAAGCCCACATCGTGCCGGTATTTGAGTGAGCGATTTGAATAAAGTCCGTGGACGCACAGTTGATTTTAAGGGCAGGGCAATCCAATGAGTAAAGAGATCTTGCTGGTGGTTGAATCCGTCTCGAACGAGAAAGGTGTCGAGAAGGATGTGATTTTTGAAGCGATCGAGCTGGCACTGGCCACCGCTGCCAAAAAACGCTTTGAAGATGAAGAGGCGGATATCCGCGTATCAATCGACCGGAAAACCGGCGAATACGAAACTTTCCGCCGCTGGTTGGTGGTGGATAATGATGCCGTTCCTGCACTGGGCACCGAGCTCACCCTGCAGGAAGCCGAGGAGATTGACACGGCCCTGAAGCCTGGCGATATCCACGAGGAGAAAATCGAATCCGAAGCCTTTGGTCGTATCGGCGCCCAGGCCGCCAAGCAGATTATCTTCCAGAAGGTTCGTGAGGCAGAGCGCACCAAGATCGTGGACAGCTACCGCGACCGCGTTGGTGAGCTGGTATCTGGTACCGTCAAGAAGGTCACTCGCGACAACGTGATTGTTGATCTGGGCGCCAATGCTGAGGCGTTGCTGCCGAGGGAATTCCTGATTCCGCGCGAGACGTTCCGTATGGGTGACCGGGTACGCTCCCTTCTGCTCGAGATCCGCACGGATCATCGCGGTCCCCAGTTGATTCTCAGCCGTACCTCCTCGCAGATGCTCATCGAGCTGTTCCGCATCGAGGTGCCGGAGATTGCGGAAGATCTGATCGAGATCCGCGGTGCTGCCCGCGATCCGGGTTCCAGGGCCAAGATTGCGGTGAAGACCAACGATCGCCGTATTGATCCCGTTGGAGCCTGCGTTGGTATGCGTGGTTCCAGGGTTCAGGCGGTGTCCAATGAACTGGGCGGTGAACGTGTCGATATCGTGCTGTGGGACGATAATCCGGCCCAGCTGGTCATTAACGCGATGGCGCCGGCGGAAGTGGCTTCTATCGTGATGGATGAAGACCGGCACACCATGGAAGTGGCTGTGGCGGAAGACAACCTGGCCCAGGCAATCGGCCGTAACGGCCAGAACGTTCGCCTGGCCACCGACCTGACAGGTTGGACCCTGAACGTGATGACCGAGGAAGAAGCCGGTGAGCGTCAGGAGCAGGAGTACAGCCGGCTTGTCGAGCATTTCATCGGCAATCTGGATGTTGATGAAGAGTTTGCCGGTGTGCTGATCGAGGAAGGTTTTACCTCTATTGAAGAGGTGGCCTATGTGCCGATGGAAGAGATGTTGGCGATCGAAGGCTTTGACGAAGAGACTGTCACCGAGCTGCGCCGTCGTGCCAAGGACGTCCTTTTGAACCAGGCCCTGGCAAGCGAGGAAGCGCTCGAGGGTGCTGAGCCGGCAGAGGATCTTCTGGGAATGGATGGCATGGACCGTAGCCTCGCCTTCAAGCTGGCCGGTATGGGTGTGCGCACCATGGAAGATCTGGCAGAGCAGTCGGTCGGCGACCTGCTCGAGATCGAAGGTATGGATGAAGAGCGTGCGGGTCAGCTTATCATGACCGCACGTGCCCCCTGGTTTGAAGACCAGGCTTAATTCGGGAGGAGGACCAGTATGGCTGAAGTAACGGTAAAACAACTGGCCGAAGATGTAGGCGCTCCCGTGGATCGTTTGCTGAAGCAGATTGTGGAAGCTGGCCTGAAAGCCCGCTCCGAGAATGATTCTGTCTCCAGCGATGAGAAGCAGCAGTTGCTGGCCTATTTGAGAAAGACTCACGGTGAGGCTGACGCCGAACCGCGGAAGATTACCCTGAAGCGTAAGACCACCACCACGCTCAAGGCCGGCAAGGCAAAGACCGTCAATGTTGAGGTTCGCAAGCGCCGTACCTATATCAAACGGGCTGAACTGCAGCCTGAGGCTGAAGCACCGAAACCGGAAGAGCCGGTAGCTGAGCAGCAGCCGGAGCAAGCACCGGTGGAAGAGGCGCCAAAGGTAGCAGCTGAGCAGGCGCCGCAGCCGGAAGCAGAGAAGCCTGCGGAGGCAGCGACATCAGAGCAGCCGGAACAGGCAGAGAAGGCCGAGCCGAAGAAAGAGCCCGAGCCGGTTCCCGCTCCGGAAGATATTCCGATGCCGCCGCCTGAGGGCGATGGCAAAGATCGCAAGCCGAAGAAAAAGAAAGAGAAAGTTCGCGAGCGCGGCGACGAGATCGAAGAGGGCAAGCCGAAGAAGAAGCAGGCTGGCCATCGTGGTCCTCGCAGTCGTCCGGTGGAAGAGCCGCTGGTTATCTCCGAGGATGAGGAAGAGACCACGCTGCGCAAGCCGCTGCGTGCGAAAAAGAAACCCAAAGAGAAGCGTCATGCTTTCGAGAGGCCGACCAAACCAATGGTCAGAGAAGTAGAGATTCCGGAAACGATATCTGTCGGCGACCTTGCCCAGCGTATGGCGGTCAAGTCGGCTGATGTTATCAAGACCCTGATGGGCATGGGCGTCATGGCCACCATCAACCAGGCACTGGACCAGGAAACTGCGGTTCTGGTGACCGAGGAGCTGGGTCATAAAGCCAAGACCGTCAGCGAGGATGCGTTCGAGGAAGAGGTTCTGAGCGAATTCTCCTTCGAGGGTGGCGAGAAAACCAAGCGGGCTCCGGTTGTGAGCGTGATGGGTCACGTTGACCATGGTAAGACCTCCTTGCTGGACTACATCCGCCGTACCAAGGTGGCCTCCGGTGAATCTGGTGGTATTACCCAGCATATTGGTGCCTACCACGTAGAAACCGATCACGGCATGGTTTCCTTCCTGGATACCCCGGGCCACGCGGCCTTTACCGCCATGCGTGCCCGTGGTGCCCAGTGTACCGATATCGTTATCCTGGTCGTCGCCGCCGATGATGGTGTGATGCCGCAGACCAAGGAAGCGGTGCAGCACGCCCGTTCCGCCGGTGTGCCCATCGTTGTTGCCATCAACAAGATGGACAAGGAAGGGGCGGACCCTGATCGAATCAAGAGTGAGCTGGCTGCTCTGGAAGTTGTCCCGGAAGACTGGGGCGGGGACGTTCAGTTCGTACCCGTTTCCGCTCACACCGGTGACGGCATCGACGCGCTGCTTGAGGCCGTCTTGCTGCAGTCCGAGATCCTTGAGCTTGAGGCCTCTACGGATGCACCGGCCAAGGGTGTGGTAGTGGAATCCAGCCTTGAGCGTGGACGTGGCTCCGTGGCGACCGTTCTGGTTCAGAACGGTACCTTGCGCCAGGGTGATATGGTTGTTGCCGGTGCCTATTTCGGTAAGGTCCGTGCGATGACCGACGAAGCCGGCAAGCAGGCCAAAGAAGCTGGCCCGTCGATTCCGGTCGAGATCCTCGGTCTGAACGGAACGCCGGACGCCGGTGACGAATTCTTCGCAGTTGCCGACGAGAAGAAGGCCAAAGAACTGGCTGAATTCCGTCAGAGCCGTGAGCGGGAGCAGCGTCTCCAGCGCCAGCAGGCAGCGAAACTCGAGAACCTGTTCGAGAACATGGGCAAGGACGAGGTCAAAACCCTCAATGTCGTGCTCAAGACCGACGTTCGTGGTTCGCTGGAAGCTATCACCAAGGCCTTGCAGGATCTCGGTAACGAGGAAGTCCAGGTCAAGATCGTATCGTCCGGTGTCGGTGGTATCGCCGAGACCGACGTCAGCCTGGCCATGGCAACCAATGCGGTTATCTTCGGCTTCAACGTGCGTGCTGACACAGCGTCCAAGCGCCTGGTTGAGCAGGAAGGTCTGGATCTGCGCTACTACAGCATCATCTACAACCTGATTGATGATGTGAAAGCAGCCCTGACCGGCATGCTGGCACCGGAATTCCGCGAAGATATCGTTGGCATCGCCGACGTGCGGGACGTGTTCCGTTCGCCGAAGTTTGGCCAGGTGGCCGGGTGTATGGTCACCGAAGGCACGGTATACCGTAACAAGCCGATCCGGGTTCTGCGGGACAACGTGGTTATCTTTGAAGGCGAGCTGGAATCCCTGCGTCGCTTCAAGGACGACGTGCCTGAAGTCCGTAACGGCATGGAATGCGGTATTGGCGTTAAGGGTTACGACGTAAAAGTCGGTGATCAGATCGAGGTCTTCGATCGCGTCCGGGTCGAGCGCAAGCTTGAGTCCACCGGCGCGTGATGCGCCCGAGTTTGAAGGAAGCCTAATGCCAAGAGAGTTCAGTCGTATTGATCGCATCGGCGATCAGATGCAACGGGAACTGGCCCAGCTCATCCAGCGGGAAGTCAAAGACCCGCGGGTGGGTATGGTCACGGTCAACGCAGTCAAGGTCAGTCGTGATCTTGGCTACGCCGATATCTATGTATCCCTGCTTTCCACCGAAGAACTGACAGAAGAGTCTCCGGAGGTCAGGGAATCGATTGCGGTGCTCAACAAGGCCTCGGGCTTTCTGCGCGGCCAGGTGGGTCGTGCGATGAAGCTGAGGGTTGTGCCCCAGTTGCGTTTCCACTTCGACACGCTGCAGGGTTACAGCCGCAAGATGGATAGCCTCATTCGGGAAGCGGTCGGCGATCAGCCGGCCGTGGATCGAACCAAAGACGATAAGGATGATCCGGAGCGTAACGCTTGAGCCGCAGACGCAAAGGCCGTGACGTTAACGGTATCCTCGTTATCGACAAGCCGATAGGTGTCACCTCCAACGGTATCCTGCAGCAGGTCAAGCGCCTGTTCGGAGCTGCCAAGGCGGGCCATACCGGTGCTCTTGATCCCCTGGCCACGGGCGTGCTGCCTTTGTGCTTCGGAGAGGCCACCAAGTTCTCCCAGATGATGCTCGACAGCGACAAAGCCTACATTGCTACCGCCCGGCTCGGAATTCAGACCGAAACTGGTGACAGCGAAGGCGCTGTTGTTGCCGAGAAACCGGTGCCCACGGATTTGACTGCGGATGTACTGGAGCCGGTTCTGGACGGCTTCCGGGGTGATATCCAGCAGGTTCCCTCCATGTACTCGGCGCTCAAGCACAAGGGGCGCCCGCTGTACGAATATGCTCGCGAAGGGATCGAGGTGGAACGTCCGGCAAGGCCGGTGACCATTTACGAACTGACGCTGCTGGATATTCGCGAGAATGAACTGGATATCGCGGTCAGCTGCACCAAGGGTACGTATATTCGCTCACTGGTTGAGGATATTGGCGAAGCCCTGGGTTGCGGCGCCCATGTCACGGCGTTGCGCCGTACCATGGCCTCGGGTTTCACCCTGGCCAATGCCCATGCCGTGAGTGACCTGGAAGCTATGCGCGAACGGGGTGAAAGCCTTGATGGTCTCCTTGTGGCACCGGATGCCGCGCTGTCCATGTTCCCCGAGCATCGTCTGGCGGGGCAGGCGCTGGTATCGATCTTGAACGGACAACCGGTTAGAATACCGGGCCAGGCCTATGAAGGGTTTGTGCGTCTCTATGCGAATGAGAGCGCTAACGAAAGCTTCGTGGGGCTGGCAGAAGCATTCCCGGAAGGCGAGGAGACCAATCTGGTCCCACGCCGACTGGTGAAGAGCAGCGGAAAGCGTTAGGCGCGCCGCTGTCTAGCCGGGCTGTAGAGATGCGCGGTTCGGCCGTATTCGAAAGCATCGCAAACAATGAGGTGAGTTATGGCACTTTCTGCCAACGAGAAAGCACAGATCGTTCAGGATTTTCAGCAAGGTGATGGCGATACCGGTTCCCCTGAAGTTCAGGTGGCACTGCTGAGCGCTAACATCAACAAGCTGCAGGATCACTTCAAGGCCAACAAGCAGGATCACCATTCCCGCCGCGGCCTGATCCGGATGGTTAACCAGCGTCGTAAGCTGCTGGACTACCTCAAGCGCAAAAACGCCGACCGTTACCTGGAGCTCATCCAGCGTCTGGGTCTGCGTCGCTGATCCGGGTCTCTACGACCTGAGGGCTGCGCCGGTGTTTCCGGTGGCAGCCGTCAACCAGCAGGCCCTTCACCGGGTCTACTGGTTGTGTTTTTCTCCCACTGCAGTTGGATTGTCTGTGTTATCGAAGGATTCCCTGTCGTAATGGAAAGCCGAAATCGATAGCAGGTTGTTGAAAACCCGGGCCCGGCGGCTTCTGGAACTGTCGCCCTTCAGACCGGGGTTTTGCAACAGCCTGTTAGCTTTCAGACGGGTTGCTCTTCAGACCACAGCACATCATCTGCAGAACTATGGTTTCGAGCGCAGGGGCGCCCGGAACGAATCAATCTGGAACAGATAGACCAGGAGTTTTTTGTGGATCTGAAACCTTTCAAGAAATCATTTGAGCTTGGCGGCAAAACCGTCACTCTGGAAACCGGCCGTATTGCCCGTCAGGCCACCGGTTCCGTGCTGGTAACCGTGGATGATATTTCCGTTCTCGGTACCGTTGTTGGCGCCAAGGAAGCCAAGCCCGGCCAGCCGTTCTTCCCGCTGACCGTTAACTACTTCGAGAAGACCTACGCCGTGGGCAAAATCCCCGGTGGCTTCTTTAAGCGCGAAGGTCGTCCTTCCGAGAAGGAAACCCTCACCTCCCGCCTGATCGACCGTCCGATTCGTCCGCTGTTTCCGAACGGCTTCATGAACGAAGTTCAGGTCATCACCACGGTTATGTCCTCGAGCAAGAACCAGGATCCTGATATCGCTGCGATGCTGGCGGCTTCTGCGGCGCTGTCCATCTCCGGTATCCCGTTCGATGGCCCCATCGGTGCGTCCCGTGTGGGTTACACCAACGAGCGCGGCTACTTCCTCAACCCGACCTTCGAAGAGCTGCAGACCTCCCTGCTGGACATGGTTGTTGCCGGCACCGAAGACGCGGTTCTGATGGTTGAGTCCGAGGCGAAAGGCCTGAGCGAAGACCAGATGCTGGGCGGTGTTCTTTACGCTCATCAGGAAATGCAGGTGGCCGTAGCGGCTATCAAGGAATTCGCAGCTGAAATCGGCAAGCCCCGTTGGGACTGGCAGCCGGCGGTCGAGAACACCGAGCTGCTCAATGCCATCAAGGCCGATTTTGCCGGTGCTATCGAGGAAGCCTATGGCATCCGCGACAAGATGGCCCGCTACGAGCGTCTGGGCGAAGTAAAAGCCGCAGCTGTCGAGAAGCTGGCCGGTGAAGAGGAAGGCCAGCCGTCCGAAGACGAGGTCAAGAAGTACTTCGGCAAGATCGAGAAGAGCGTGGTTCGCCAGCAGGTTATTGATGGCAAACCCCGGATCGATGGTCGTGACAACAAGACTGTTCGTCCGATCGAAATTGAAGTTGGCGTTCTGCCCAGCGTTCACGGTTCCGCTCTGTTTACCCGTGGCGAGACCCAGGCCATCGTGACCACCACTCTGGGTACGTCCCGTGATGTGCAGATCATTGATGCCCTGGAAGGCGAGCGCAAGGATCCGTTCCTGTTCCACTACAACTTCCCTCCGTACTCCGTGGGCGAAGCTGGTCGTGTGGGCACACCGGGTCGCCGTGAGGTTGGTCATGGTCGTCTGGCCAAGCGTGGTGTTCTGGCGGTTATGCCGACCCTCGAAGAATTCCCGTACGCCATCCGTGCGGTTTCTGAGATCACCGAATCCAACGGTTCCAGCTCCATGGCTTCTGTCTGTGGTTCCAGCCTGGCGCTGATGGATGCGGGTGTGCCCATCAAGGCACCGGTTGCCGGTATTGCCATGGGTCTGGTCAAGGAAGGCGACAAGTTCGCGGTTCTGACCGACATCCTGGGTGACGAGGATCACCTGGGCGACATGGACTTCAAGGTTGCCGGTACCCAAGAGGGCGTGACCGCCCTGCAGATGGATATCAAGATCAACGGCATCACCGACGAGATCATGGAACTTGCTCTCGAGCAGGCCCACGCAGCGCGTCTGCACATTCTGGGCGAGATGAACAAGGTGATCTCCACCCCCCGTGCCGAGCTGTCTGCCCGTGCCCCGAGCATCACCACGATCAAGATCAATCCTGAGAAGATTCGCGACGTTATCGGTAAGGGCGGTTCTGTGATCCGTTCCATCTGTGACGAGACCGGCGCTTCCATCGATCTGGATGATGACGGCAATGTGAAGATCTACGCGGATAACCAGGAAGCTGCCCAGGCGGCGGTGAACCGGGTTAAAGAAATCACCGCTGAGATTGAAGTGGGTGCTATCTACAAGGGCCGCGTAGAGCGCATTGTGGACTTCGGTGCCTTCGTTAACATCCTGCCTGGCAAGGATGGTCTGGTGCACATTTCCCAGATCTCTGATCGCCGCATCGAGAACGTGACTGACGAGCTGAGCGAAGGTCAGGAAGTTCTGGTGAAGGTGCTGGATGTGGACAACCGTGGTCGCGTGAAGCTGTCCATGAAGGAAATCAAGGAAGGCGATGAGCCGACCGATTTCTCTGCCTGAGGGAGCTTTCCCTGAACGGTAGGTCGGATTTGCCAAAGGCGTAATCCGACAAAGAAAACCCGCCTGTCCTCTGGATTGGCGGGTTTTTTATTGCCCCATAAACCGAATCATTTCCTTCCGATACCCGGGAATAACAAACGTCGCCCCGTGCGGCGTATCCGTCTGCAAAAACTCCTTGGGCTCCTCTGCAGCTTCGTACAGGGCCTTCCCATGATGAAACGGAATAATCCCGTCCCGCACACTGTGTATCACCATTACCGGCACCGGGCTGATTCTGGGAATATGATCCACGCCCTCGTAGTCCTCAGGAATCGTCCAGCTCAGCGGAATCTGAAATGGCCAGGTAAGCCAGAATTCGCCCAGTTTCTCCCGGGCGATTCTACGGAAGCCTGAGAATGTGCCGTCCAGAATGACGCCATCCAGTTGTGGCTCCTCTTCCCTCTGAGTCCATTCACTGGCCAGTGCGATGCCGAGTCCACCGCCGAGGCTCTGGCCGAGGATGTAAAGCGGTCGGCCCTTCATCTCGGGCTTTTCAGCGAGCCAACGCAGGCCGGTTTCCACGTCGTGCAGCGCGCCTTCGATGTCCGGGTCGCCAGTGGATTTGCCGTAGCCCCGGTAGTCGATGGTGAAAACGTTGTAGCCTCTCTCGGGCAGCCACGCTACGTTGAGGATGTGGCTGCTGACGTTCTGGGCATTGCCGTGGAGGAAGTAGACTGTGCCTCTGGCGTTGTTCTCAGGAGCTTCTGCGGGCAGCCACCAGCCATGGAGGGTTTCGCCGTCGGCTGTGTTGAGGTAGATGTCTTCGTATTCGAGGTTCAGCCGGTCCGGGGTGATGTAAGTCACCCGATCCGGGTAGAAGAATACGCTGCTGCAACCGGATAGCAGGGCAAGAAAAAACAGCAGCCCGATTGTCCGGGCAATGCTGGTCAGAAGTAGGCGTGGATTCCGGCGTGCCATAGGCTTTGATACCTGTCGTAGTGGTCTTCCCGGGTGAACTCGGCAAACAGACTGAACTCGCGGCCTATGTGCCAGTTGGCTTTGGCGTAAAGCTGATCCTGGCGGTGTTGGCTGCTGACGATCCAGGCCTTGGTTTTGGCGCCCGCAAGCAGGCTGAACTGGTTGTTCTGGTGCAGCAGGCCGATATCGGCGCCCGGTGCAGCATCGTAGCCTCGGCGCAGGTCGTCGTCGATCTCCAGGTCGGCGGTGGCGATGGCAAAGGCCTGGGTCTGATTGCCAAGGCGCCAGCTGCCCCCTGCTCCGCCCTCAAGATAGGGCGTCAGGACCCGGTCGTTGCCAGTATCAGTGCGGCGGCCGCCAAAACCTACCTGCCAGGACAGCGGCGAGAAAAAAGCGTTCCGCGGGCTCAGCGAGCGAATTTCAACGCCGGTCAGCTGTTCCAGTTGAAGCTCGTTGTTGTCGGTGTAAAGGCGCGCGTCGAGTCGGAGGAACTGAAGCTGGGCCCCCGTGCGGTAGCCGGCCGGCGGGTCCAGGACGTCGTGGTAGGCCGGGCGCAGGGTCAACTGGGTGAATTCCCTGTGCGCCTGCTGGCCTGCCCCGAGGCTCAGGCGGAAGGTATCGTGGCCCTGATCGTCTCTGACAGCCGGTTCAGGCGGATCCTCCGGCGGAGCGACGTTATTGATCTGGCTGCGTTCTCTTAACAGGTCATGGGAGAGCGGTGCGGCGATTTCACGGGGCCAGCCGTCGGCCTCGCTCTTATAGCGAACATAATCGTAGGTGGCGTCCAGAACATGGGCTCGCTGTTTGGATGGCAGTGAGCTCACTTCATTGGCATCGGCGTCGACATAGCCATTGGCGACCGCCGCCGCGAGAGTCTGGTGATCGTCGGGAAGGGTCGAGAGACTGTAAGCCACGGAGGTGGCCGCCGAAGGCCGGTAATACACGTCGCTGACCAGATCCTTGTCCACTACCCAGCGCACGGTGTCGGAGGGTATGGCATGAGTGCTTACTTCGCCCAGGAGGTCGGTGCCGGGGCGAGCGATGTCTATCAGGGCCAGCAGGCGGTAGGCACAGTTTTCATCGAAGAAGTAGTAATCAAAATTGCGGTCACGTATTTCCCAGGCGTGGGCAATCATCAGATCCACTTCATCCTGTGTGAGGTTCAGTTTGTACTCCCACAGGTCGCGATGCTCGATGTCCGAATACAGCCGGATTTTTTCATAGTAGGGCTGAACCGAGGTGATTCCGGGGTAACCGCCGAAAATGCCCTTGTAGGCAAACAGCAGTTCGCTGTCGTGGGCGGCGGCATCAGCTGCATAGGAAATCGTGTTGGCCAACAGCAGGTTGGTTTCGTCGTCATCCTGGGGTGGGTCAAGACGCAGAAACGTGTGGCCGAACATGGATGAAGGACTGTTGAGGTAGGAGGCCGCAAAAACCAGGGTCACCGTCTCAGTGTTCAATGTTTCCGACCATTCCTGGAAACCGGGACACTCGATTTCCGGTAACGACAGATCGAGTTGCTGACTCAGCCAGGTTTCCCGGGCCGGGAAGCGGCAGCGGGCGTGGTCATTGCCTTCTCCGGGCTTCTGGATAGCTTCGAGGGTTGCATTAAGCTCCGCCTTTGGCGAGTGCTTACCGGTTTCACTCAGAAAAAAGGCCGGATCGTCGGCCTGGCTGGTAAATCCGCTACCAAACCTGTCGGGCTGATAATGAATGAGTGTGAGCCAGGCAGGATCGAGATGAAGCTCGGTTGCGTGTTCAGGCGATTTGGCCTGGGTCGGCAGGCTGACTGCAAGCCAGATCAGGGCTGGCCCAATGCGAAGCATGTTGCCCATGGGTTGGTGCTGCATCCGGGGTTGAACAGGGTGGAGAATGGAACGATGCGCCGTCCCTGGCGCATGAGAGTCCCTTCAAGGAGCCTGGATCAGGCTGCTACGTATTTGCTGAGTGATTCATTTTGCTCCAGCAGCGCGACGATGGCGTTCACGGCTTCGCCGGAGGTGGTGTCAGAGCTCGGGAAAATGGTGGCAAAGTTATCCTTCAGCACCTTGCGGAAGGTGTCTCGGTCAGCTCCGTCGACGCCCAGAAGCACCGCCAGGGTGTCCAGGTTCTCACCGGAACCGCGGGACATATCCCGGGCCACCTTGTCGATGTTGCTGTCCATGTACATGGCCATGGACTGAACAGCCTGATTGGTCTGGCAGCCAAGGGTGCCTGTGGTCATGCCAAAGGTCTGGTTACCAAAGGTTCCGTTGGTGGTTGCAGCCAGTACGTGGGGGGCAATGCCGGACTGTCCTTTCCAGATCATGGCACCTACACCGCAGCCCGGTTGAGCAAAGGCCATAGAAGAGGCACCAAGAAGAATTGCACCTGCGATCAGTTTTTTCATTATCCACTCCTTCCTGTGGTTTAAAGCTGTCGTCGCAATGCACAATGCTGCCCCTGACGTGGAGCAGCATTGCGAAAACGGCCCTGACTGGTCTTGTGGAGACAGGTTGACCGTTGTTTGGAGTATAGTTGATATCCAGCCAACGCAAGTTTAAAGACGGGTGAGTATTTGATTTGGCCAAAAAAAACCGGAACACGTTGCGTGCTCCGGTTTTTTTGTTTCCAGGCAACGATCCAGGATCAACCGCCCAGGTAGGCGTTCTGGACATCCGGGTTGTTCAGCAGATTCTTGCCCGTGTCGTGCAGGCGAATCTTTCCGGTTTCCAGCACGTAGCCCCGGTCTGCCAGGTTGAGGGCCTGATGGGCGTTCTGCTCGACGAGGAAAACAGTAATGCCTTCCTCGCGAAGCTGGCCGATAATCTCGAAGATTTGCTTGATGATCAGCGGTGCCAGGCCCAGTGATGGTTCATCAAGGATGATCATCTCTGGTCTGCTCATCAGGGCCCGCCCGATAGCCAGCATTTGCTGCTCGCCGCCGGACATGGTGCCGGCGCGCTGATGCTCGCGTTCCTTGAGGCGCGGGAAGAGTTCGTAGACATGCTGCTGGCTCTCACGGATCTCGGCCTTGGTGTTGAAGAAACCACCCATGTGGAGGTTTTCCTCCACGGTCAGGCCTGAGAATACCCGACGCCCCTCCGGAACAATGGCGATGCCGGAGCGCATGATCTGCGCCGTGGATTCGTTGGTAATTTCCCGACCCTCGAGGAAAATGCGTCCTGAACTGGCCCGGGGGTTACCGCACACGGTCATCAGCAGCGTGGTTTTACCGGCGCCGTTGGCGCCGATCAGCGAGACGATCTCACCCTTTTTGACTTCGACAGACACCCCGTGCAAGGCCTCGATCTTGCCATAATGGGTATGGACATCTTCTAGTACTAGCATGTGTTTACCTCAGGCCTCGCCCAGATAGGCTTTGATCACGTCGTCGTTCTGGCGGATTTCTTCCGGTGTGCCACTGGCCAGGGGGCGGCCCTGGTTGATCACGTTGATGCGGTCGGAAATATCCATTACCAGGCTCATGTCGTGCTCAATCAGCACCACGGAAACGTTGTAGTCCTCTTTCAGGCTGATGATCAGCTGGTTGAGTTCCTTTGTTTCCGCCGGGTTGAGGCCGGCTGCCGGCTCGTCGAGCATTAACAGCTTGGGCTCGGTGACCATGCAGCGGGCAATCTCAAGGCGCCGTTGCTGGCCATAGGCCAGGTTGCCTGCCTCCCGGTTGGCCATCTCGAGCAGGCCTACCCGGTCCAGCCAGTATGCGGCCCGGTCCAGGGATTTCTGCTCTTTCTTCCGATAACTGGGTGTCTGGATGAGGCCGGAAATCAGGTTGGTGTTCAGGTGGCGATGTTGTGCCACCAGCAGGTTTTCCACCACCGTCATCTGGCTGAACAACCGGACATGCTGGAAGGTGCGAACCATCCCCAGACGGGAGATTTTGTAGTCCGGCTTGCCCTGTACTTCCTTGCCCTCGAACAGGATCTTGCCGCCCGTGGGCTTGTAAAAACCGCTCATGCAGTTGAATACGGTGGTTTTTCCAGCCCCGTTGGGGCCGATGATGGACACAATCTCGTGTTCCTGAACGTCCAGAGACACTTCGTCTACCGCCAGCAGGCCGCCAAAGCGCATGGACAGATTCTGTACTTCAAGCATCGTCTGTCACTCCTGCCTTTTCAGTTCAATATGAATGCGGCGCATGGGCATCAGGCCCTGCGGACGCCAGACCATCATCAGCACCATGGCGGCACCGAAGATCAGCATGCGGTACTCGGAGAACTCACGGGCCAGTTCCGGCAGGATGGTGACAGCGATAGCCGCCAGTACCACACCGATCTGGGACCCCATGCCCCCGAGAACCACGATCGCCAGGATGATGGCAGACTCCAGGAAGACAAACGATTCCGGGCTGATAAAGCCCTGCTTGGAGGCGAAAACCGTGCCGGCGAAACCGGCAAAGAAGGCGCCAATGGTAAAGGCGGACAGCTTCACTGCCGTGCGGCTCAGACCCAGGGAGCGGGCAGCGATCTCATCTTCCCGCAGTGCTTCCCAGGCCCGGCCCACGGGCATCCGCATGAATCGACGGATCACGAGCGCGGTGAAGACCGCCAGAACCAGGGCAATCAGGTACAGGAAGATGACCTTGTGCTCACCGCTGTAGGCGATACCGAAGGTTTCGTGGAACGAGGTGTTGCCTTCTTCCTTCACCCGGCGACCAAATTCCATGCCGAACAGGGTCGGATCCGGAATGCCACCAATACCATTGGGCCCGCCGGTCAGAGTCGTCCAGTTATTGAGCAATATCCGGATGATCTCGCCGAACCCGAGGGTTACGATGGCCAGATAATCCCCCCGCAACCGGAGTACCGGGAAGCCGAGCACCAAACCGAACAGGGCAGCAAGCAGAGCACCAATAGGCAGCGCCAGCCAGAACGAAATGCCGGTGTACTGGGAGAGCAGGGCAAAGGTATAGGCGCCCACGGCGTAGAATGCCACATAGCCAAGATCCAGAAGCCCTGCAAGACCAACCACTACGTTCAGGCCAAGGGCCAGCATGACATAGATCAGCACCAGTGTGGCCAGATCGACGGAACCGCGGGACACGAAGAAGGGCCAGAACAGGGCAAGAACCACGAGGCCGGTCAGCACCCAGGACTCAATCTTTGCCCGGCGGTTTTCCGCCATTGGCTCCTTGTTGGATTGGGGCAAAGGATGGGGAATGCTTTTCAGGCCTCCCATGATCTGTTCCCGGAACATCTGGAACAGGAATACGATCACTGCCGCGAGCAATACCATCACGATGGTGCTGGCATCGGCGCCGGTCAGGGTCACATTGATGCCCTGCGCTTCAAGATTGAAGCCGATGATCGGGTAGGAAATGATCAGTGTAATGAACGCGCAGAAGAGCGCGTGTCTGAAATTGTTAGCAGCCATCAGATCTTCTCAACCTCCGGTTTGCCGAGCAGGCCGGTGGGTTTGAACAGCAGAATCAGGATCAGCAGGCTGAACGAGATAACATCCTTGTACTCACCGCTGAGGTAGCCGGAGGTCATGCTCTCAGCAACGCCCAGTATCAGTCCGCCCAGCATCGCGCCGGGTATGCTGCCAATGCCGCCAAGTACCGCTGCGGTAAAGGCTTTCAAGCCGGCAATGAAGCCGAACAGAGGATCAACCGAGCCGTAGTACATGCCCAGAAGAAGGCCGGCAACGGCTGCCAGTGCCGCACCGATCACAAAGGTTGCCGAGATGATCCGGTTGGTGTCGATGCCCAGCAGGTTCGCCATGCCCAGGTCCTGTGACACCGCCCGGCAGGCACGGCCAGTCCGTGAACGGGATATGAACAGCGATAGAGCTGTCATACAGATCAGTGTGGTGATGAATATGGTGATCTGCATGTAGGACAGGGACATCTGGAAACCGTCACCGGAACCGAAGTTGAAACCACCGTCAATCAGGGCCGGGAAGCCGATGTTGCGGGACCCCTGTGCCAAGTGAACGTAGTTCTGCAGGAAGATGGACATGCCGATGGCGGAGATCAGCGGGATCAGGCGGTGACGCCCCCGCACGGGCCGGTAGGCCACCCGTTCCACCGCCCAGCCCATGGAGCTGGAGACGATCATGGCGCAGAGCAGTGCGACAATCAGTATCAGTGGTAGCCAGGCAGCGCCGAGAGCGGCGAGACCGGTAATGGCAATCAGCGCCGTGTAGGCACCGATCATATAGATTTCACCATGGGCAAAGTTGATCATGCCGATGATGCCGTAAACCATCGTGTAGCCGATGGCGATCAGGGCGTAAGTGCTCCCGATCGTCAGCCCGTTGATGAGCTGCTGCGAGAAATAAAGGAGGTCTTGCATTGTTATGGGACTCCGAAAGCCTGCTCCCTCCGCTACCACACCCCGTGTCCGGGATATCCGGGCAGGAAGTGGGGGAGGATCAACAGGAGCCTAGAAAAACACCTTCTCCCGGATCGCGGTGAGAAGGTGTTCTCATGATTACCGTTTGTTAACGATTTTGGCTTAGTTTACCGGAGTTTTGCTTCCATCTGAATGCCATTCGTACACAACAAACTCGAATGACTTCATGTCGCCGGCCTTGTCGTATTCAACGGTGCCGATCGGGGTCTGGAAGGTGCCTTCGCGCAGTGCAGCGGCAACATCGAACGGATCGGTGGAATCAGCCGCTTCAATGCCTTCGGCAACCAGTTGAACAGCGGTGTAGGAGGTCAGAACGAACGGACCGGAAGGATCCTCGCCCTTGTCCTGGAATGCCTTCACCAGCGCCTGGTTTTCAGCTTTCTGGTCGAATGCCGGTGGCAGGGTTACCAGGAGGCCTTCGGCGGCTTCGCCGGCGATGGTGTTGATGTCCTTGTTGCCTACGCCCTCGGGGCCCATGAAACGGGCGTCCAGGCCAGCGGAGTTAGCCTGGCGCAGGATCAGACCCAGCTCCGGGTGGTAACCGCCGTAATAGACGTAGTCCACATCAGCTTGCTTGAGCTTGGTGACCAGTGATGAGAAGTCCTTGTCACCGGCGGTGATGCCTTCGAACATGGAGATTTCAACGCCAGCGTCCTTCAGGGTGTCACGAACCGCAGTGGCAATACCTTCACCGTACTGCTGCTTGTCGTGAACAATGGCCACGCGTTCAGGATTCTGGGAGGCGATGTAGTTGGCAGCAACCGGGCCCTGCATGCTGTCGAGACCGATGGTACGGAACACCAGTTCATAGCCGCGTTCGGTGATTTCCGGGCTGGTGGAAGCCGGGGTCACCATCAGGATACCTTCATCTTCGTAGATGTCGGAGGCGGGCTGGGTGGAACTGGAGCACAGGTGGCCGATCACGAAGCGGACGCCATCGTTGACCAGACTGTTGGCAACGGTAACGGCCTGCTTCGGGTCACACACGTCGTCGTACTCGACGGCAACCAGCTCTTCACCCATGACACCGCCATTGGCGTTGATCTGCTCGATCGCCATACGGGCACCGGAGAATTGCATGTCACCATACTGGGCAACGGGGCCAGTCATGGGGCCGGCAATACCGATCTGGATTTCTGCAGCGGCGTGGCCGGCGCCCATCAGGGCTACGGAAGTACTAACAGCGGTTACGAGTTTTTTTACTGAAGTTCTCATTGAGTCTGTCCTGTTTTATTTCAGGGTTATTCTTGTGTTCTCAGAGAGTTAAACAAACACCACACCTCACTGCTTGTCAAGCAGATGGCTCTGGAGTTTGCTCCGGAACACGGGCCTGTCTGAAAAGGCAAAACCCGTGCCGCTCTGAGCGGTGTCACGCATCCCTGCTGTCTTCTTCATCCTCTGAGACCAGCGCCCGGAAGCTCTCATGTTCACGGAGCTGGTCAAAACTCACGTCTACGGAAGCATCGTCGCGGTATGCCTCCGAAATTTCAATAGCTTTCTTCAAGGTACTGACTGCGTCTTCCCAGCGGCCGATTTCTGCATAGGCGCATGCCAACTGATAGTGCGCGTGGCCATTATCCGGTGCAAGCTTCAGCGCCCGCTGACACAGACTGATGGCCCACAGAGGTTCCTGCATTTCCAGGACGGCGTCGGCCTTGTAGCTCAGAGCTTCCACATCATCCGGGCGAAGATCCAGAATCTGGTCGTAGGCGGAAATCTTGTTCTGCTGTGAGGTTTCCTGGCTGGCTTTCAGCCACAGGGAATGCACTTCGTTGGTGCGCTCGATCTCGGCCTGGTTCTGGTGAATGATGTCGGATTTTTGCTTGAGCTGGTCTTCTATAAACTCGAGGCGCTGCTCGTACTCGATCACCAGCTCGTTGACCCGTTTTTCCGCCAGGCTGGTCAACTGATTGCGCATATCCCGGATGGAGTTCCAGCCAATAACAACGAGAATGGAGGTGGCGCCAGCAATCAGGTAGAAGAAGTAGGTGACCGTGTCTGTGGCATAGGACATGGTTTTGTCTGCCACTGACAGTTCCTTGTCGACCACCTTTTCGATCAGCTCTGCCCGGGTGTTTTGCATTTCCTTGCGCAGTGCTTTGCTCTCTTCCAGCAGGTACAGCTCCACAAAGGGCGTGTACATGGGTTCTTCCAGGGTCTTGATGCTCTCCTCCAGATCCTCTGCGGTGAGCTCTTTCTCCGGCCCCAGTTTATCCTGGGCGAGGAGGGTGCCGGCGAATGCCGTCATCAAAAGAAAAGGCAGGAAATACTTGATCATCGGGCGCATTCCGTCCGTCGGTCGTAAGTGGAACAAGGGGCAAACCTTAGCATAGTGGATGGCCGAAAAAATGCCGGGAATCTCCCTGACTTGCAATCCGGGGTGCAAAGACCTCTAATAGTTAGGGGTATAAAGAAAATTCCCATGACCGTATCGGAGTATTGCTGTGAACAGTTATGAAGATGTACTGGTGGCTCTCAGGCGGGTGATCCGGGCGACGGACCTTCATTCGAAACGCCTTAGCAAGCATGCCGGGCTCACCGGGCCACAGCTGCTCATCATGAGAACGATTCGGGACCTGGGGGAAGTGACCATCGGCACCATTGCGGAAAAGGTCAGTCTCAGCCAGGCGACGGTAACGACCATCCTGGATCGCCTGGAACATCGAAACCTGGTCTATCGGGTACGTAGCACCCAGGACAAACGCAAGGTACACGCGCACCTGACCGAGGAAGGCGCGGATCTTCTGGCACGGGCGCCCAATCCGCTGCAGGAGGATTTCATTCAGAAATTCCAGAGCCTGGCGGAATGGGAGCAAACCATGATTCTGGCCTCGCTTCAGCGGGTGGCCAATATGATGGATGCCGATGATATTGATGCATCGCCGGTGCTGACCGTTGGGTCGGTGTTGAAGGACGATGGGTGGAAAGAGAAAGCCTGAATAACGGTGTCGGATTACGACCCTTCGGGTCTAATCCGACCTACAAATCAGCTATCTCGATCGTAGGTCGGATTAGCGAAGCGTAATCCGACAATTCGCCTTCCATTAATGCACGAAAGACCCCTTCCTGGGCTTGTTCCCAAAGCACACCTGGAAAACATCGCTGTAATGCTTGGCGAAGTTCACCACCAGGCCTTCCTTCAGGTACTCCGGCAGCTCCTCGTAATCGCCCCGGTTCGCTTCCGGCAGGATCAGGTTACTGATTTTCTGCCGACGCGCCGCAATGACCTTCTCTCGAATGCCGCCTACCGGCAGAACCTGTCCGGTCAGGGTGAGCTCTCCGGTCATGGCGATGTTCTGCTGCGGTGCTTCACGTCGTGCGATCGACAGCAGGGCGGTTGCCATGGTGACACCGGCGCTGGGGCCGTCTTTGGGCGTGGCGCCTTCGGGCACGTGCAAGTGCACGAAGGACTTGTCAAAGAAGGTCGGGTCGCCTTTGAAGCGTTTGAGGTTTGAGGACACATAGCTGTAGGCGATTTCTGCGGACTCCTTCATGACATCACCCAGTTGGCCCGTCAGTTTAAAGCCGCGCTGTGCACTGTGAATCCTTGAGGCCTCGATGCTCAGGGTGGCCCCGCCCATGGCGGTCCAGGCCAGGCCAGTGACAACGCCGGTGCCTTTAAGCGATTTCTCTTTCTTGAATGAGGGCTGTCCGAGGTAGCTCTGCAGATCCGACACGCCCACCTTCACCGGCTGGTCCGGATTTTCAAGCAGCTTCACGATGCCCTTGCGGAGTATCTTGTGCAGCAGTTTTTCCAGGCTTCGTACACCGGCTTCCCGTGCGTAGCCCTCAATAACCTGCTTGATCGCTGCGTCAGTGATGTTGAGCTGCTTTTTCAGCAGCCCGGCCCGCTTCAAAAGTCTGGGCAGCAGGAAGTGTTTGGCGATGGCCAGCTTTTCTTCCGCGATATACCCGGACAGGCGAATCACGTCCATGCGGTCGAGCAGCGGCCGCGGAATCGTGTCCAGCTGGTTGGCGGTGCAGATGAAAAGGACCTTGGAGAGGTCCATACGAACATCGAGATAGTGATCAAGGAAGTCTCGGTTCTGTTCCGGGTCCAGGGTTTCCAACAGGGCGGATGCCGGATCACCCTGGAAGGAGGCGCCGATCTTGTCGATCTCATCCAGCATGATCACCGGGTTCGCCACCTTGGAATCCTTCAGGGCCTGGACAAACTTGCCCGGCATGGCGCCGATGTAAGTGCGGCGATGGCCTTTGATTTCAGCTTCGTCCCGCATGCCGCCAACGCTGAAGCGATAGAACTTCCGCCCCAGTGCATCCGCCACGGAATGGCCGATCGATGTTTTGCCAACGCCGGGCGGGCCCACCAGCAGAAGGATTGAGCCGCTGACTTCGCCTTTGAAGGTGCCCTCGGCCAGGAACTCGATGATGCGATCTTTTACATCGTCCAGGCCGTCGTGATCCCGGTCGAGAATCCGGCGGGCTTCGGCCAGATCGAAGTGATCCTCCGAGTGGACGCCCCAGGGAACCTGGGTCAGCCAGTCCAGGTAATTGCGGGTGACGCCGTATTCCGGCGAGCCCTGTTCCAATACCTGCAGCTTTTCAACTTCATCGTTGAATCGATCCTGAACCGCCTCAGGCGGGTTGAGCTCTTCCATGCGCTTCTGGAAACGTTCCACGTCAGCGGTCTTGTCGTCCTTGGCCATGCCCAGCTCGCGCTGGATAACCTTGAGCTGTTCCTTCAGGAAAAAATCGCGCTGATGCTTCTGAACCTTGGCGTTAACCTCTTCACTGATTTCCGACTGCAGACGGGCGACCTCCTGTTCCTTGCGCATCAGGAGCAGGACTTTTTCCATGCGGCGGAGCAGGGGAACGGTGTCCAGCACATCCTGCAGCTCGTTGCCCGGGGCGCTGGTCATTGAGGCGCCGAAATCGGCCAGCGGTGAGCTGTCATCCGGCCCGAATCGGGAAAGGTACTGTTTTACGTCTTCACCATAGAGCGGGTTGGTACGCAGCAATTCCTTGATCGAGCTGATGATGGCGAGGGTGTAGGCCTTGAGCTCGTCTGCGTCTTCTTCCGGTTCCGTCGGGTACTCAACTTCCACCAGGTACGGCGGCTTGCGGCGCAGCCACTGGACAATCCGGAAGCGCTGCAAACCCTGGGCTATGAACTGGACCTTGCCGCTGTCGTTCTGGGCCTGATGCACGCGCACGGCGCAGCCGACGGTCTCCAGCTGTTCGCTGGCAGGGACCCCGTCTTCGGTTTCCTGCTCTTCCACAAAGCAGATCCCCATGACCTTGTGATCGGTCTCGCCGACGCGCTTCAGGGTTTCCTGCCACGGGTTCTGGTTCACCACGATCGGTTGTACCTGGGCCGGGAAGAAAGGGCGGTTTGAAACCGGCAGCACGTACATGCGCCGTGGCATCATCTGCTGGGGCAGGGCGAGGCTTTTGCTGTGCTCGTCCTTGCCGATGTATTCGGTCACGTCCTCTTCGAATTCCTCAAGTGAATCGTTTTGCGTGTCATCGTCATTCATGCCGCGAGTATCCATCCGGAAAGGTTGTGAGTCAGTCCGGGACCGGCTATTGGGCAATTGTCCCGGAGTGTTGCTTACTAGCTATGTAACGGCAGATACGGTGATTTCAAGGAGTTGGCTTTGGACAGTCGGCGCTTGAATTTCCGGGAGTTGACCCCATGTCCCTGACAGTTCGCAACGATTCATTCGACTTTTCAGGTGCCCTGCATGAGCAACTCTCCCTACATCTTTGATGCCACAATGGAAAACTTCCAGCAGAAGGTTATGGAAGCCTCTGCCAGTACGCCCATTCTGGTGGATGTCTGGGCCGAGTGGTGTGCGCCCTGCAAACAGTTGACGCCTCTGCTGGAAAAACTGGCTGAGGATTACCAGGGCGCGTTCATGCTGGCCAAGGTGAACGCCGACGAGCAGGAGCAGCTTACGTCTAGCCTTGGCGTGCGCAGCCTGCCCACGATTATCCTGGTCAAGAACGGCCAGGCAGTGGATGGCTTCAACGGCGCTCTGCCGGAGAGCGAGATCCGCAAGGTTCTCGACAAGCACGTCGAAGCGCCCAAAGAGGATCCCTACGAAAAGGCTCACCGGATCTGGGAAGAGGGTGATGTAGAAGGGGCTCTGGCCATTCTGTCGCAGATGAACCAGGAAGACCCCGAGAATCTGAAGGTCCTGATCGATCTTGCCCAGTTGAAGGCGGAGATGGGCGATCTTGAAACGGCTGAGCAAGTGCTGGAAAGCTTGCCTCCGGAAGAGAAAATGCAGCACCAGGCCAAGCAGCTGGCGGCCCGTATCAAGTTTCTCAGGCAGTCGGCCGAGCTGCCACCAATCAAGGATCTTGAAATGGCTCTGGAACAGGACCCGAAAGACCCGAACGCACTGCACCAGTTGGCACTTCATCACGTATTACAGGAAAACAACGCCGAGGCTATGGACCTGCTGATCCGCCTGATGCAGGTAGACAGCAAATACAAGGACGAAGTAGCCAAGACAACGCTGATCGAGCTGTTCGACAAGCTGGGCAACAATAACCCGGACGTACGAACCTATCGCCGAAAGCTTTATACCCTGATGCACTGATCGTTTGGCGCTCGCCAAAACAATGTAGGTCGGGTAGAGCCAACGGCGAAACCCGACTGGTATTTCCGCAATGCTCAAACTTCCACCCCAGCCCGACTACTGTGAACTCTGCGAACGCCCGGTTGCCAGGCTCACCCGCCATCACCTCATTCCCAAACACCTGCACCGCAAAAAACGCTTCCAGAAACTGTTCGCCAAAGAAGACCTGATCACCCGAACGCTCTGGGTGTGCCGTCCCTGCCACAACGCTATTCACAAAGCCCGTTCGGAATACGAGCTGGGTCTGTACTTCAACACCCGGGAAAAGTTGTTGGAGCTGGAGGAATTGCGGACGTTTGTTGAGTGGCTCAAGGACAAGCCGGAGGGGTTTGTGCCGAAGAAATAGTAAGGTTCAAATTTGTGCGACCTACATAGTTGATAAAGTCATATACGAAATGACTTTTTATAATGTTTTACATTGTGAGGCGAGTTTAAAAATTCAATAAAAACAGAGTCTTTTGGTTTTTTTTGTTGCTTTGACTATTTTGTGATCAAAACCTTGCCTACCGAATGGTCTTCCCTTGGATTAGCCTCTTTGACGGCTTCCGACATTGCTGGATGTTAATCACGTCGGAGCCGACCGTCATGAAATAAGGATCTCAAGGAGAGACGCTTTGGATAAGTTCAAAAGGTTAGCGCTTGCTGTTGCAGTTTCCTCAGGCCTGGTTGTAACCGGTTGCGGTGGAGGCGGTTCATCGTCACCGTCAGCTGGCACCCCTCCTGGAGGTGATACCTCTGTTGTATCTGGTTCTGCAGTTAAAGGCGTGATGAAAAATGCTGTTGTAACTGCTTATGAACTGGATGACTCCGGTGAGCGGTTGGAAGCACCGGTTGGCACAACTACAACAGACAGTAAAGGCCAATACCGTATTGAGCTTAGCGACAACTACCAGGGTGGACTCGTTGAGATCGAAATAACCGTGAGCTCTGAAACCCGCATGGTTTGTGATGCCTCTGCCTGCGGAACAAAGGGCGACGATGTCACCTTGCCTGATGACTTCAAGCTGAATGCCATTGGCAAAGCCAGTTCGGCAGGTAGCTCTGTGAGCGTTCCGGTAACCGCCTGGTCAACCATGGCAGCCAAACGTGCAAAGACCCTCATTGCTGGCGGCAAGAGTGTCTCTGATGCAGCCAGGCAGGCCAAAGCGGAAGTCAGTCAGGTGGCTGGCTTCGATATTGAAAACACTGTGGCGCGGGACGTGAACGACCTGGCTGGTGCCAGTGCCGCTGAGGCTCAGGCCGCGGTGATGAACGCGGCCGTTGCCGAGTTGATCTTCGCAGGTGGAGATGAAGGTGCTGCCGCGTCGTTGGACAGTTTCTCCGACGCACTCAATGACGGGTCGATCAATACCGAAGATGCTTTTACAGCGGCAAGCCTATCTACAGCTGTGAAAACAGTGGTCGAGACAACAGAAGGCCTGGATGACGAAGCTCAGGAATCTCTGAATAATCAGACTGCTCAGCTTGATGCCGCCGGAGATAGCCTCGACACCAGCTATGACGAGGATCTGGACCTTGATGAGGGCGCAACTCAGGCAGAAAAAATTGCTGCCTTCCAGTCGTTCGTTACCCAGTTCCGCAGCTGGGCCGGCTCTATTGATGAAACGGCTGCCTCTCTGCAGGACGAAACGTCTGCCGTTTCCGTTGCGCTGGATGCGGACGCGGAAACTGTCAGTGACGTATTCGCCCAGGCCGGCGTTACTGGTGATCTGGTAAGCAAGGTGCTGGACACCTTCTCTCAACAGCTGGCCGGTACCGAAGGACGGGCGGCACTACTGAACGCTCTGGAAAGCGGCGAGCCATTCACAGCCCAGCAGGACTGGACTGATGAAGAAGATCCAACTGCCAGCGGTACCATGGACGCCACGCTCGTTTTTGAGGACACAGAATCTGGCCTCCAGGCTACGGCCACTGGCAGTGTTTCCCAGACTGGTGGAGAGACCCGCGAGTTTGACCTGGTTATCGGTACCAGCCTTTCTAAGAGCGATCTGGACCTGACCTACGATGCCGAGAAGGTTCTGTCACTGCTTGCACAAAACAATGTCACTGTCAGCGGTACGATCGGTGATGGCACCGGCTTTGATCGTGCAGTGCTGGATCTGGTTGCCACCCTTGAGCTGTCCGAAGCGATTGCAGGCGAGGTTACGGCTGATGCGGTGCTGGAAAAATTCAGTGCCATTGGCCTGAACGGTTCCATTGCTCTTGCCAACCCAGAGGCGGCCAGCTTCGACGGTGAGATCTCGGTGAAGGCTGTAAACATGACAGGCTCCAGTTTTGGCGAGCTGGACGAGCCGTTCTCGCCGGAGTCCTTCGCCCTGTCGGGTGACTTTACAGCGACGTCCGGGCGTACTTTCAATCTCTCGACATCCCTGAACAGCAGCAGTGCCCAGCGCTTCAACCTGTTCACCTATCTCGATTACAACGACACAACCGCTGCGTTTGATTTCGAGGTCGATCGTGCCGAGGTGGCGCAGTTTGTTGAGTTTGACATCGACGCAGAAGAATATTACTTCGACATCTATTCTAATGGATACTGTGACGAGGATGGTTCAGGAACACAGTTATACGGTGCTCGCGTTGCATATTCTTGGTGGTACGATAGCAATCTCGGCTTCTATGACCAGAACTGCAACATCCTAGACGGCGCCGAAAACGAGGCCCTTGATCAGCTGATTCTCGGCAAGCTCGAAACCGCCGCTGGTGCTGACGTAGCCGGAGAGTCAAGTATCGATAATGTCTGGGTATACGGTAACAGCACTTCTGATCTGGCAGAGGTGAACGCTGATATCGCCTTCCCCGATCTGGAAACTGCCAACAACTTCGTGAACCTGTCGTTCAACATTGCAGCTGGTGTTTCTCTCGTTGACATGCCGAAAGCAACGGCTGTGGTTACCCTGACCCGTTCAACTCTGAACGGTGGCAGCGTACTCGCGAACGTTAGCTGGGATGGCGGCAGCTACAGCCTCAAGGTCAGCACCGATGAGCTGAATGCTGAAAACCCGGAAGTTAGCCTGGCATTCTGGAACCCGCAAGGATTCCGCCTGGAAGCGCTTGGCTCGGAAACGGCCAGCGGAGTTCAGAGTCTGACCGGCAATGTCTTCGTCAACGGTGAGGACATCGGTGATGTGGAGCTGCGAAACGGCATTCCTGTAATCACCTACCCGAACGGCGAAGAAACCGTTTTCGAGACATTGTTCTGATGAAAGTACCGGGAAACCGGAAAGAAAGGTGGGGCTTCGGCCCCGCCTTTTTTTTCGTTATAGCGAGTGTAAATGGCAATACAGCTCTGGCCGTGGAGATGTTCGGCAGGTTCGAGACCCGACTGGTGAGCGAGCCGGAGCCAATTAAAACCACGCTGAGTGATTGGGGCAGTGAATTCGATTCAGGTAGCCGCCAATGGGCGATCAGCCATGCGGAGGCCGGGTTTCGGGAGCGAGGAGTCGAGGTTTCGGTTTTCACTCGTGCACTGGCGGATCTCAGGATGAATTCGCAGGCCGTGAGTTTTTATGGGCGGATTGCCCGCAAGGAGCCGCTGAACGAAGGTGAACGGATTCCCGTTGCTCTGCGAGTTAATGGCTTCTCCGGAACCGGTATTCGATCTGGCTATCGACATAGCGACGAATCCTGGACAGTTTCCGGCGGTATTTCTGTATTCAAAACCCGCCATTTGATGAGCGGCACCCTTGATGGGGAGTTTGTGGCGGCCGCCGAGAATGACTATGACTTCAGCGCAGACGTTGACTATGTCTACTACCGGGACGTGATTTTTGATCGGCCGGATGTAGAGAAAGCCAGTGGCATCGGTTGGGCTTTTGATATTGCTGCCAGCTGGAAACCCATGGAAAAGCTTGATCTGAATTTTCGTGCCGAGGATCTTTTCTCACGGATTCGATGGAAGGACGCGCCCTTCACGCAAGCACAGGCAAACACCGACAATAAGTCCTTCGATGACGATGGCTACGCTGTATTTGCCCCAACGATATCCGGCACGGAAGGGTATCGGGATACTTTTTATCAGGATCTCGATCCCAGGTTTTATGGCACGGCTCAGTGGCAGGAGGGCTCCTGGCTCACAGTGGTGCATGCTCAATACCAGTTTGGGTACGGGCTTTATGGGGTCGGCTTCGGGCGGACGCTGGCGGGTGGTGCCAGAATTCTGGCCAGCTACTGGCCAGAATTGGAGTCAATCCAGCTGGAAATAGGCCGAGGAAAATGGCAGGCGACGGTATCCGCAGACGAGGTCGAGTGGTCAAGCGTGCGTGCGATTAGCCTGGGGCTTTCTTATAACTATTGAGCCAAACCGGTTGCTGTCGGCCCCTTGCAGAAATTAGCCCCAGATAGCTGAAAGTGCACCGTAGTGAGCGCCATTGATTATCTCGGGAGTGCTGTCTGGAAATTTCCTGGACAGCGTGGTCTGGTGATCTCTATATACCAGGCTGTCTCTCGAGCCATGAATTACCCGCACCGGAAGACAGATGTCCGCCGGCGCAAAAGGCCATGAATGAGCTATCAGGAACGAATCTCTGGCTAGCGCATCGGCTGCCGTTGCCGGGCCTTGCTCCAGCGCGGCGTTAAGGCTCTTCATAAAGCCCGTGCGAACAGGCTCTGATGACAGGTAATGCCCTTCCTGATCACCTGAAGCACCCATCAGTGCCTCCGATAACGCCTCCACCGAACCGGTAAGCGCTTCCATTTCCCTGGCGAGTGCCCCCCGATCCTCCAGCGCCGCCCGCCAGGTGTTGACGGTGAGTTCTGAAGCATATTCGTAGGGATTTTCCATCAATGGAACCGCCGGCGTAGCAGCGATATCCAGTTGTTCGATCCGATTGCCCAGATCATGAGCGGCGGCCATAGCGAATACCCCGCCTCCGGAAAAGCCGGATAACCTGAACGTTGCCAGCGTCAAGTGATCTGCGAGCCGTCTTAGATCATCGGAATGCTCCGAAAATCCATAATCCACCGCAGGCGTTGATTGCCCATAGCCCGGCCGGTCCGGGACGATAAGCCGCATGCCGGCACGTTTAAGTTGGTCCTGAAGATGGTGAGTTTCCTTGCGGGACCCCGGAATCCCATGACAGTGAATCCAGGTTCCGTTTTCCCCGGTGCCTATATCTGAGTAGCTGAGTGTGCGACCGTCAGGAAGACTCAAAAGGTAGGTTTTATCGGTATCAATCATGTCAATTTTTCAGTGTGTCGGCGCATAGAAGGAGAAGTCTTTGCAGGCTTGCCTGCCGGCGAACGCCGGTTTTGCGCATAATGGATTTGAGCTGTGTTCGTCCGGTATGGGGAGAAATCTCAAGTACTGCGCTGGCCTCGTTAACATCGAGCCCGGTGACCAGAAGGTTTGCAAGCCGGTACTCCGCCGGCGTGAGGTGATACATCGTGGTCAACCGATTCTCGTCCAGGTCCGCCGGTCGGGTGGTGTCCAGCAGAAAACAGAGAATCTTCGGTGCCGGCGAGCGGGTTATGTGAAGGCTGGTTCCGGCTGAGCAGGTGGGCAGCATGAGCAGGCAGGCACCACTTTGGCCCAGTTTCACGGTTTCCGTAAGTGAACGATGCTCAATCAAACGGCGCACCATGGCGCGTAGGGTCGTGGATGCGCCTGGGGCGAGCATTCGAAGACGATGGTATTGGATTTTAAGGCCAAAACTGTTGGTAGCGAAGGCCTCTTCAGCGCTGGCATTCAGCCACTGCACCCTTAGTTCATTGTCCATGTACCAGACACCGAACGGTAATCGGTCAAGGGCATGCCGGGCGACAGAGAGTGCATCGTTCAGGTCTGCCATCAAGCGGGATAACCGGGCGACTCGTCGAAGGTGGGGGCTGAAAAGCTCCAATAGTCTGAGGTCTTCGTTACTATAGGCGCCGCGGTGTTTTGGTCGGTGAATACCCACGTGCATTGCCTGACCGTTCTGGCGCTCGAACTGGGTGCCCAACGCATAAAAGTTTCCGTTGGGCCGAAACACGGATTGGTAGTGGACGGAACGCTCAAACTCCCGGTCTTCGATAACCGCGCTACTATCCAGCGCCTTGCCTACCGGCAAAGCCGCCATGGCTTCCCTGAAGGGATCACGCTCAACGCCCTCAGCTTCGTAGATTCGATTGATTTCCTGTCTAAAGCCGCTGGTGTAGGACTGGTGAACTACCGGATTGTCCAAGTCTGTCAGGCGTAAGGTAGCGGTTTCTCCGCGGAACAGAACCATCAGCTTGGCAAGAAACTCCGGCCACTGGTCCGGGGTGGTCGCTCGCTCATAAAGATCATCCAGCAAGTGAGGGACTTCAGACCCCGGATCCTTCAAAGCAATCGCTCCCTGTTGCTTTTTTGTACATATTGGTTGCGTAGTGCAAGTAAAGCACAGGGTTTGAGGGGGTGCCAGTAATCCATAAAAAAGCCCCGCGCGAGGCGGGGCAGAAGAAAACAACCAGTTAAAGTTTCAGTCGCAATTGTTGCAGATGGCATACGCTACATAGGCGCCGCCGGGTCCCATTGGCGTGCCGCCCGAGTTGTCGTAAAAACGTGACACGAGAACCAGCAGCTTGTTATCCGCCGATGAATAACCGATCTGTTCACCAAAGCCGATACCTCCGCCAGAGTAGATAAACTGTGGAGATTCCATGCTGATCAACCCGGTTGAAGTGTCGACTTGATAGGTCCAGCTGTTGGCGGCAAGGCCAGTTGATTGTCTTGTTGTATCGAAAACCTCAGTGTCCAGTCCAAAGTTCGTGAAAGCGTAGGTAAGGCCTCTTTGCGTAGTGGCCATGCCGCTGCCGTCAAAGTTTAGTGTCGCTCCTGGTAGGTGGATGTCCGTCTCGAAATAATCCTGACCGGCAAAGTAGCCTTTCAGAATGACATCGTAGGACTTGCCGGCAAGGTCAGCGGCCTGGAAATTCGGGTCCAGTCTTACACCGGTGAGCAACGAGGATTCATTGGTCTGCACCGCGTAAGGCGTGAACGGGTTGGGGAGCGCCATCGTGATAACGTCCGCACCCTGGGAAGCAAAACCTCCCAGTTCACCACCCAGAAGGCTCAGTGTGCCATCAGGTGTGAGACTGAAAGCACCGAGGCTATCGCTGATGCCGGTTTCTTCAACTTTCGCATCAATTGACACACCGGAAGTCTCCATTGGCTTTAGTCCCTGAAGAAGAAGTAGCCGGATCTCGTCCGTCAGGGTGGCATTTCCTGCCGCGTCAACCGAAATGTTCAGTGCGCTAGCACCATAATCCATGAAATTGGGTTCAACCGCGCCGACCTCGTCAAGAGTTTCGCTGATGCGCAAGCTGACGAAACCCCAGTCACCTGCCAGCGCTTCAATCGATTGCGAGGGATCTTTCTTGCTAAGCACATGGGTGTTCATGTCCCGGCCTTCGGTGAAACTTCCATCGCCCTCTTCAAACTGGAAGCTACTCGCCTCACTGGCAACGAACAGGCTGCGCCCGGCATCAAGAGCCCGGAAGTCGATTTCGGTGGCACCGTTAATAATCTGAGTGCCGTCCTCGGGGTCGGTTGTAGTGCTCTCTGCGATTGATGCGAAGAGCCCGGTTTCCGTGAAGGTCAGGTCAAAGCTGTTGCTCAGGCCGAGGCATTCACTGACGGAACCGAACACTGCATCCCGCCCGTCCTCGCTGGCACCGGAGTCGATCAGCAGGTCGCCGACACAGAGATCTGACCAGCTGAGTGTTCCGGTGCCGTCGGCGTTATCGACGATGCTGGCATCGATGTGGGCGTAGTGTGCCTGAAACACCGTCGGTGGATTGTTCACCCGTGAACTTTCAATGCCAACAGCGGATCTCAGGTAATGGAAATCTCCGGTGACCGTGGGCCCGGGGGTTAGTTCTGGATCGGAGCCCGGATCCGGGGCGGTATAGTCCACTGTCACGTTGCCATTAACAGGCGTTACGCCCGGAGCTAATTCACTGAGTTGGAACGCTTCGCCATCATCGATGATCAGGAAGCCGTCAATCACTGTGGCGTAGTCGAAGCCTTGGATTGGATCCGAAAGCCCGAATTCGCCGTTGTAGTCGGTCGGTCCATTGTTATCAGACGCAACAGAGGGCTCCAGAACCGTGGTTTCGCTGTCGTAGGTGTAGGTCCCGAATTCAAACCCTGGCTGACCGCCTGAGTCTGCAGGCTGGCTGGTGCCTAAAAAGTAATAGCCATCGTCAAGCAATGTCGCGACCGACACGTTGCTTGGGTCTGCACTGTCTTGAATTACCCAACTGCCGGTAATGCCGGACTGATTCAACGGTACGCGGGTGAACTCGGTGTTCTGGGCAGGGCCAATCTCCGGATTGAAGACGCTTAAAGTGTTGCCGTCTACACGGAAGGTAAGCGGCTCTACCTGATTTGCGCCGTCCGCGACTCCCCATTCACCGTTGTCATCAATCGATATGCTGGTGACGGTCAGTTCGCCAGTCTGGTTGTTCCAGGTGTACTGACCGAACTCCAGGCCAGTGCTTCCGGCATCGTCGGCTTCCGGACGGTAAGGCAGGTCCAGCTCCTGGTGCATGTAATAGCCGCTTTCCAGGAAAGTTAACTGAACCCATGGGGCGTTATCCCCTCTATCGCTATTGCGGGCGACCCAGCTGCCAATCAGGGCGTCTTCTGCCATTGGCGGTGGCGCCTGGTCGGGGAACGGATTTGACAGTCTTGCGGCGACGAATACGCCGAATGGATCACGGGCAATCAACCGTAGTTCATCTGTTTCATCGGGCACGTAGGTTTCTGGCAACGTACCGGTGAAACTCAAGGAATCGTTATCCAGAGGGTTGCCAGTGAAACCACCGCCCTGACCGCCTGAGGTCTGGCCGGTAAAGTTGTTGCGAACAGACACGGCGTCGTATCCCGGGGGCAGAGTCCACTGGAAGGTGTACTCATCAGCTGTCAGATCCGCTGAAGCAGTAGTGATTTCGGGCGCGCCACTGCTGAAGTCGGGACTGCCACGGCGGATGGTGAACGTCGCTATGGAATCGACAATACCTTCGACCGGGTTATTCCAGGCAAAAGTTACCTGATCGCCTGAACTGAGCGAGTCCGCCGCCAGGACCTGGAAATCAGCAAAGCGGTTATTTTCGGAATCTATGGGCAGGTCGCCGTTAAAGCTCTGCAAATCACCGGAAACGGTAACGTTGGAATCGGCCACCGCGCCAAGATTGGCTGAGGGGAAGCCGGCATAAATCAGGGTACCAACTCCTTCAATTACCGGGCTGTCAGCGCCATTCTCGTATTGGTGGGTAGGCTCAACAAAGACGAAGAATTCCAGCTGGTTGCCCTCGAGCTTCCAGTCGCCGTTGTCATTGATCGCCTGCCATGGTCCTTGGGCCGTACCAAAGTTCAGCTTGGCGGTGCCGTCACCGAGCTCTGCCAGTGACCAGTTGCGAATGTCTTTCGCCAGTTCGCCAGCATCTTCAATGCCCTCGGGGGAGCCCGAAAAGCGAGTTGCAAGGCCGCTGATGGACTCGCCGTTGTTGAGGAAGTCGGTGGTGGTCAGTGCCTCCAGTGCTGTTTCATCCTGGCCCTCAAGCGCGTTGGCGAAAGATGTGGCCAGGGTGTTCAACGCCTGCAATGTGGTGACGCCGTCGTTGATCTCTGTTTCGTTCACTTCAAGCGTGGTTTCTTCGCTCTCCGGCTGAACAAAATTGTTGGTTATGGTCTGGGTGGGATTAACGCGGTTAGTAATGGTCGCCGTGTTGGTGTCGGGGTTAATCTGAACCTCAATGACATCGAGGGCAGCATCGAATCCTGTGCGGTTGGCGGTAAACGGTGAGTTGCGCAGATCAAAGTCTTCGTCCACTCCCAGAGCATCGAGCAGGGGCTTCAGGCGCGTCTTCAGCGCTTCTTCCTGGGTTTCGATGGCTGCTTGTTGGATCAGGTCGAAGTCCGGGTTGTTGAAGAACTCCTGTGGGCTTCGGCCGACCGCGTTGCCCACGATCAGGTCGGTCAATGGTGTGATGTTTGTGGTGCCATTCAGGTCATCGGCAAATGCCACAGACAGCATCTGATAGGCGTTGCCGCCTGCGATGCCGCTGGCATAGAGCAGAACCGGTGTGTCGAGACCGGAAAGGTCCAGCTGGAATGAGCCATCTGCTTCTATATTGGTGTTCAGGGTTTGGCCGGTCGCATCGCGTGCACCAACAAAGCCTGAAACTGGGGCACCGGCAGCCGCTGTGCCGGAGATAGTCGCAGAGTCATTGGTGGTGGGCGTGGTTCCGGAGCCGGAGCTGCTGCCGCCCCCGCAACCACTGATAATGAGTGCTGCTGCCATGGTGCACAGCAACAGCCATAGACGAAGGGTATGTTGCCTGATCATTTGGTGATTCCTCATTCTTGGTTTTTATCGGTTTCCGACAAACCAAAGCTAGAAGATCCACAAAAACCAGGCATCACCCATATGGTGTATGAGGCGTTAGCCGTTGCCCTTCTTCATTTCCTCATATTCATCCTCAAAGAAGAACTTCTCTTCTCCGAAGGCCGGTTCCAGCTCGTGCAGCCAGGTGGCCGTCTCGCTGTACTTGGCGAAGAATGGGCGCTGAACCCAATCCGGATTGCGACCCTGCAGGAAGCGCAGCACGAAGACCTTCTCACCGTGTATTTCGGTGATGCCCTGGATCTCCACCTTGCCGGGGCCGGCGCTCATGGAGGGGCCGCGGGCGGTGCGGGCCAGGCCACTGACCTTCTTCATGGCTTCCCGATAGATGTGGAAAGCCTCGACAAGGGGCACTTCGAAGTAGTTCTTCGCGCCGGTGTCCCGCTCTACAAACATGTAGTAGGGGATGATGCCCAGCTGTACTTCTTTCTTCCACAGTTTTGCCCAGGCGTCGGCATCGTCGTTGACGTGCTTGATCAGCGGGCCCTGGGCGCGGATCTCGGCGCCGGTGGCGCGGATACGGCGGATGGCCTCTTCGGCAATCTCGGTGGTGATTTCCTGCCAGTGGTTGTAGTGGGCCATGATGGCCACGTGCTTGCCGGCGTCTACGAGACGGGCGAACAGGTCGATTAGTTCATCGGCATCCTTGTCCGTCACAAAACGGTATGGCCAGAAGGTGAGGGCCTTGGTGCCGATGCGAATGGTCTGGATGTGGTCGAACTCGGGCTCCAGCAGCGGCTCAAGGTACTGAACCAGGTTCTTGGTTTTCATGACCATGGGATCACCACCGGTCACCAGCAGGTCGGTTACCTCGGTGTGCTCCTGCAGGTAGCCGTGGAGCTTCTCGGCTTCGGTGCTGGCCATTTTCAGGTCCTTGTCACCGACAAACTGTGCCCAGCGGAAACAGAAGGTGCAGTAAGAGTGGCAGGTCTGGCCCTGGGCCGGGAAAAACAGCACTGTCTCGCGGTACTTGTGCTGAACACCGTCCAGCACCTCGCCGTCCAGCTCGGGCATGTTCATTTCCATCTGGCCTGCCGGGTGCGGGTTCAGTTCATCCCGGATTTCCTTGGCAACCGCCTGGATCTCTTTTTTGTCGGCACCTTCCCGGTGCATTGTTGCCATGCGCTCGTAATGCTCTTCTTTCAGCATGCCTTTTTGGGGGAAGACAAGCTGATAGATCGGGTCGTTGGGAACTTTGTCCCAGTTGATCAGTTCATTGATCACGTATTCGTTGACCCGGAACGGCAGCACGCTGGCGACTACCTTCATTTCAAACAGCGTCTCCTCAGGGAGATTCTGAATGATTTCAATCTTGTCGAGCTGGCGGTCCGTGTAGACCTTGAAACGCCGTTCCTCGAACTCCGTGGTGGGAATCCGGTTCGGAAAGGTGACGATGGAGTTCATAGATCGCCCTCTGTTGGTGTTAATGACAGAAAAAGTGGTCGGACCACTTTTTGGTGGTTAAAAATCAGGCAGGCGAGTATACATAAATGGGGGGTTATTTTCAGGTCTAATTAAAAAGTTACGGTAAATCAGGTAAGTGCCGTAGTTGAAGGTCGATAAAATTCAATAAAAATCAATAACTGCAGCGAATAAGCAGCGAATGGCGGCGACGATATCGTTTAGCGTGGTAATCAATTTTCCGGTTGATAAGAATGCTACGACATTGGTCGCAGTCTGGTTGTCTGCTGGTCCAAAAACGGTCATTCTTCCGTAAGTAACCGCAAACAGTGCCCCGAAAAAGGAACTGGATAGGGCCTAAATTGAATATAGCGGCCAAAATGTAGTAAAAATACGACTAAACGGGTGGGCTGATCCGCACACTTCATCGGCACGCCGATCATCCGTGGGGCCAAAAGCCCGTAAATCGGGGGCGATCAGGCAGGAAAAGTGTGAAAGCTGTTCTATGCTTTGTACAGGTTCTGTGTACTGGGAGCCGGTACACCTGTCAGGCTGACATACCCACAACAAAACACTGCATTCCATCGCAGCTTATCGACACCGCAACGCGCCCGGCTGCTGATCGTGGCGGCGCTGCACTTTTTGATGCCAAGGGGAGGGTTTGATGTACCAGGACGATGATCCCATTGAAACCAGTGAATGGCTGGACGCGCTGGAATCTCTGATCGAGAACGAAGGCGTAGACCGGGCCAAATACATTCTTGAGAGGCTCTCCGAACGGGCGAGTCGCGATGGAACCGAGCTGCCTTATTCCATTACCACGCCATTCCGGAACAGTATTCCTGTGTCCCAGCAGGCGCCGATGCCCGGCGACCTCTTCATGGAGCGCCGTATTCGCTCCCTTATCCGCTGGAATGCGATGGCCATGGTCATGCGTGCCAACCAGCGCCCCGGAGATCTTGGTGGCCATGTTTCTTCGTTCTCGTCGGCTGCGACGCTCTACGATGTTGGCTTCAACTACTTCTTCCACGGCGGCGACGAAAAGCGCGAATCCGATCTGGTTTATTTCCAGGGGCACTCATCCCCGGGCATCTATGCACGCTCCTTCCTTGAAGGCCGGTTCGACGAAAAAGACCTCGACAAGTATCGCGAAGAGGTAGACGGCACCGGCCTCTCGTCCTACCCACACCCCTGGCTGATGCCGGATTACTGGCAGTTCCCCACGGTTTCCATGGGACTGGGCCCGATCCAGGCCATTTATCAGGCTCACGTGATGAAATACCTGGATAGCCGGGAGCTCATCGAGATGGGTGATCGCAAGGTGTGGTGCTTTGTCGGTGACGGCGAGTGCGACGAGCCGGAAACCCTGGGTTCCATTTCCATGGCTGGCCGTGAAAACCTCAGCAACCTTATCTTTGTGGTTAACTGCAACCTTCAGCGTCTGGATGGTCCGGTCCGTGGTAATGGCAAGATTATCCAGGAGCTTGAGGGCGTCTTCCGTGGTGCCGGTTGGAACGTGCTGAAAGTTGTCTGGGGTCGCCACTGGGATCCCCTATTCGAGAGGGACAAGGAAGGAAAGATGCAGCACGTCATGGACGAGGTCTGCGACGGCGACCTGCAGAACTTCAAGAGCAATGGCCCGGCCTATACCCGTAAGAATTTCTTCGGCAAGTATCCCGAAACCGCCAAGTTGGTTGAGGATTTGTCGGATGAGGAGATCAACAAGCTCAACCGGGGTGGCCATGATCCGTACAAGATCTATGCAGCCTTCCACCATGCTATCAACAAGAACGGTGGGCGCCCGACCGTCATCCTGGCTCACACCATCAAGGGCTATGGCTTCGGTGAAGCCGGCGAGGCGCAGAATACAGCCCACTCTCTGAAAAAGCTTGATATTGAGCAACTGAAGTCGTTCCGCGACCGCTTTGCAGTGCCGCTGAAGGACGAGGAGCTCAAGGACGTTCCCTACTACCGGCCAGCGCCGGATAGCCCGGAAATCGTCTACATGAAGAAGCGCCGGCAGGAGCTGGGTGGGTTCTATCCCAAGCGGCGCAAAGATTGCCAGCCGCTGCAGATTCCTGATCTGGACATCTTCAAGGCGGTACTGGAGGGTTCCGGCGATCGGAAGATCTCCACCACCATGGCCTTCGTTCGTATCCTGACCGCTCTGACAAAAGACAAGCGTATCGGCAAGCGCGTGGTACCGATCGTACCCGACGAAGCCCGTACCTTTGGTATGGAAGGCATGTTCCGTCAGCTGGGTATCTACACAGCCGAGGGTCAGAAGTATGTGCCAGAAGACCGTGATCAGATCATGTATTACCGGGAAGACAAGAAGGGTCAGATCCTTGAGGAAGGTATCAACGAGGATGGCTCCATGGCGGCCTGGATGGCAGCAGCAACGTCATATAGCACCAACAACTTCCCGCTGATCCCGTTCTACATCTTCTACTCGATGTTCGGCTTCCAGCGCGTTGGCGATCTGGCGTGGGCCTCCGGCGACATCCAGGCCCGTGGTTTCCTGATCGGCGGTACCGCCGGGCGGACCACCCTGAATGGCGAAGGCCTGCAGCACCAGGACGGCCACAGCCATGTGCTGGCTAACACCATTCCGAACTGTAAAGCCTACGATCCGGCTTACGGTTATGAAATGGCGGTCGTGCTCCGCAAGGGTATGAAGGAGATGTTCGAGGACAACCAGAACGTCTTCTACTACCTGACCATCGAGAACGAGAACTACGAACAGCCGGCAATGCCCAAGGATTGTGAGGACGGCATCATCAAGGGTATGTACAAGTTCGAGTCTGTTGAAACCAAAGGCAACAAGAAGACGCCTCGGGTTCAGCTGCTTGGTGCCGGCGCGATCCTCAACGAAGTGCGCGAAGCGGCCCAGATGCTGAAAGACGACTGGGGGGTTGCCTCCGATGTGTGGAGTGTCACCAGCTTCAATGAGCTTGCCCGTGAAGGCCTGCACGTAGAGCGCTGGAACCGTCTGCACCCGGATGACAAGCCCAAGAAGGCCTACGTAACCCAGTGCCTGGAGAAGCAGAGCGGGCCGGTGGTGTCGTCCACCGATTACATCAAGCTGCACTCCGAGCAGCTCCGGGCGTTCATCCCGAAAACCTACCTGACCCTCGGCACCGACGGCTTTGGCCGCAGTGACACCCGGGAAAAGCTTCGCAGCTTCTTTGAAGTCGACCGTTACTACGTAACAGTCACGGCGCTGTCAGCTCTGGCCAAGGACGGTGAGGTGAAGAACGATGTGGTTCTCGAAGCCATGCGCAAGTACGGAATCGATCGCAACAAAACGAACCCGGTGCTGAGCTAAGGAGACCGCCATGAGTGAACAGGAAATCAAGGTTCCGGATCTCGGCGGTGCGGATGAGGTCGAGGTTATCGAAATCACCGTCAGTGCAGGGGATTCGGTTGAAGCAGAAGATCCGATCCTGACCGTAGAGTCAGACAAAGCGTCTGTTGAATTGCCGTCTCCCGGTGCCGGCAAGATCACCAAGATCACCGTCAAGGTGGGTGACAAGGTCAAGGAAGGCGACGTCGTCGGGATGATGGAAGCCAGCGCCGATAGCGGTGGCTCTGACGATTCCGAGGAAAAGCCGGAAGGAAAAGCCGAGGAAAAGAGCGAAGCCAAGCAGGAAGAGAAGTCCGAAGAGAGCAAGCCGGCGCCGAAGAAGGCTTCCGGTGGCTCCCGCAAGGAAACTGTGAAGGTTCCCGCGCTGGATGGCTTCGACAATGTTCCGGTTATCGAAATCAACGTCGCAGAAGGCGATACCATTGAGGCTGATGATCCCCTGGTTACCGTGGAATCGGACAAGGCCACGATGGAGATTCCCTCTCCCTACTCGGGCAAGGTGGGCAAGATCCTGGTGTCCGAGGGTGACAAGCTCTCCGAGGGTCATGAACTGCTTGAGATGACCGTTCAGGAAGAAGGCGGTGATGAGGAGGCCTCTGAGGCGGCGTCTGAAGAACCGGCTAAGGAAGAAAAGTCCGAGCCGAAGTCCGAAGAGAAGCCAAAGCAGCAAGCAGAGTCTGCCCCTGAGCCTCAGGGCGCGACCTATGAGCCGCCCACGCCTGGTGCGAAGGTCCACGCTGGCCCGGCCGTGCGTAAGCTGGCTCGGGAGCTGGGTGCCGATCTGGCCCGCATCAAGGGCTCTGGCCCCAAGGGCCGGATCATCAAGGACGATGTTCATGCCTATGTGAAGAGCCAGCTCAAGCAGGCTCAGCAGGGTGGCGGTGTTGCCACCGGCTCCGGTATCCCCGGGGTCAAGCTGCCAGACTTCAGCCAGTTTGGTGAAGTGAAGCGCGAGGCCATGTCGCGGATGATGTTCGCCACGGCCAACAACATGCAGCGCAGCTGGCTGAACGTGCCTCACGTAACCCAGTTCGAGGATGCGGATATCACCGATATGGAGGATTTCCGCAAGGCCCAGAAGGCCGCCGGCGAGAAGAAGGGCGTGAAGATGACGCCGCTGCCGTTCCTGCTGAAGGCCTGTGCCACGGCGCTGGCGGAACTGCCACAGTTCAACGTGTCTCTGGACATGGAGCGCAAGGAGGTGGTTCGCAAGCAGTATATTCACATCGGGATCGCGGTGGATACGCCGAACGGGCTGATGGTGCCGGTGATTAAGGATGTGGACAAGAAGGGTTTGTGGGAGCTTGCTGCGGAGAGCGCCGAGCTTGCCCAGAAGGCCCGGGACAAGCAGCTGAAGCCGGCAGAGATGCAGGGTGCCTGTTTTACCATCACCAGTCTGGGTGGTATCGGCGGCACGGCATTTACGCCGATCGTGAATACGCCGGAGGTGGCGATTCTCGGGGTTTCCAAGGCGGCGATGAAGCCGGTTTGGGATGGCAAGGAGTTCCAGCCCCGCCTGATGCTGCCGTTGTCGCTGTCTTATGATCACCGCGCGGTGAATGGGGCCGATGCTGCCCGGTTTACCACGGTGCTCAGTCAGCTTCTTGGGGATATTCGTACCCTTCTTCTTTGACAGCCGGTAGGTCCGCTCCCAGCCTTTGAGGTTGGGGGCGGAGAGAGGCGGGCACTACGATTCAGGACACGCTACGAGCCCATCCATGGGGGCTTGTTTCGGGCCATCCCTGGCCCTCTACAGTCCTGAATCGTATTGCCCGCCTCTCTCGTTTTAGCTCCTTCCTATTTCTTCTCTTTCCTTCAGTGCGGACAATGGTCTTCCAATGATTGCCATTCACTAGCCCTCTGGGGCAACAATGTTCAGAGAGGTCCGTTATAAATTCGGCACAAACAAAAACCCCGGCCGGAGCCGGGGTTTCTGCTGAGTTAACTAACTTCTAACGGCAGGATTAGAAGTTGTATTGCGCTATGTACATGAGACGATTTGCGTCGCCGTCGGCTCCGCCTTGGGCTTCGGTTTCCAGATTTTCGAACTGTACACCCATGCTAACGCTATCAACCGGGCTCCACATGTAGTTGATATACATAGACGTGTTCTGTTCTGTCGCGGATGCTGCAACTGCTCCGCTTTGAACGGCGTCATCCAAGTCTAGCATTGCTGTGCCGTAGCCTACGTTGACCGAGCGGCCATTACCCAGGCCAAAGCTAGCACCCAGTGCACCGCCCACTGCTTCAATGGTCTCTACATCGCCGTTAGCGTCCAGGTACGCATCTGGTCCACCAAAGTTGCTGCCCGGGCGATATATATAAGCATTGGCGCCGTCTGCAAAGTTGATAGCACCTTGGATGGAGATCATGTCGGTAATGGCAACCTTACCGGCAAGGAATGCAGCATAACCGATAGATGAGTCGTCAGCTGTGCCTGTGTCGTAACCTGTTTGCTTTGCCATGACAGCTGCCGCGTAAGAAAATCCACCCTGTGAATCCTCAAACTTTGCAGTCAGTGCAGGGGAGCTTGTGATTTCATCGGCGGTGCCTTCGATTCCGCCATAATCGATAGGATTCTCGAGAGAGAAGGAGAGCGGGCCGCTCATGTAGGTGATTTGCTCAGTACGGTCTTGTGCACCAGCAGTACCCGGAACGCCATCGAAGTCTACGTTGGCAGTGTTGCCGACCCAAGAGTTATAGTTGGACCAGTACCGGCCAATCCTGACATTGTTATACTCGCCATAAGCGTGGCGCAGACGCGGATCAAGGCTAGCGCTATTGTCGAAGTCGAATTCGACAACAACTTTTACACCTTCCGGATTAACCACAGAAAGACCAACGCGGCTGGTGTTTGCGTCCATACCAAAGTGGCCGTCGGCCGTGTCGGCATCACCTTTTGTGATTTTGCTGAAATTGCCGGCGCGACCGCCGTTAGAAATTTCTTCGTCGATATCGTAAGCAGCAACTACTCGAGCAAAACCGTAAAGGTTTGTCTTGTAGTCACCAGTGTTCAGTTCTACCGCGCCAGCCTGGCCAGCCACGCCGAATACTGCAGCTGCTGCCGTCGCACGAATTGCCAATCTCAGTTTGTTGCTTTGCATCGTTGTTGTCTCCACACATTTTTGTTGTTGGACCCAAAAACAAGGTAGTTACGAATTCGTGACAATTCAAATAAATTCATGCAGAAATTAGACGAATGTCTATAACAGCTTTTCGTTCATATACAGACATCTGCAGTTGCCAATGAGGCGTAAAGTTGTTCCATGACGTCCGAAAGTACAGTTATTGAGTCAGCCACGTTCGCGTTTCTTGATATTGAAACCACCGGCGGTAATTCAGCCCGGGACCGGATTACCGAGATTGGTATCCGGTTCTGGCGGGCCGGCGATGTCGTGGGTGAGTGGCAGACGCTGCTGAATCCGGAAACGCGGATATCTCCGTTTATCGAGAACTTTACCGGCATTTCCAATGAGATGGTTGCCGACGCGCCGTTGTTTGAAGAGGTGGCGGATGAGCTGGAGGAGCAGCTGAAGGGCAAGGTGTTTGTCGCTCACAACGCCCGCTTTGATTACGGTTTTATTAAATCCGAGTTTCGCAGACTGGGGCGCCTGTTCTCGGCGAAGGTGCTTTGCACGGTAAAGCTTTCCCGGAGGCTGTATCCGGAATTCCGGCGCCATAACATGGATGCACTGATTGCCCGCCATAACCTTGCCCGGGTTCAACGCCATCGGGCCATGGGCGATGTGTCCGCGATGTTGGCGTTTTTCGAGCATGCCCGGGCGGAAAAGGGCGATGGGGCATTTGAACCCGCGTTGCGGGAACTGCTGCAACGCCCGAGCATTCCTTCCCACCTTCCGTCGGATACGCTTCAGGATCTGCCCAGGGGGCCTGGGGTATACCGCTTTTATGGTGAGAACGATGTGCTTTTATATGTGGGCAAGAGCACTAACATTGCCCAGCGGGTAGCTTCCCACTTCTCTGGTGATCACAACTCCGCCAAGGGCGTGCGGATGTCCGAGAGCCTGCGTCGGGTCGACTGGACAGAAACTGCCGGCGAGCTGGGCGCGCTTCTGCTGGAGCTCAAGCAGATCAAGACCCTGAAGCCCATGTTCAACCGCCGCTCCCGGGCGGCGAAGAATCTGGTGAGCATCGAGCTGTCGAAAAACGAGGCGGGGTATCTCCAGGCGCGCCTGGTTCGTGAAATCGAGCCCCATCGGTTGGGGGATTATTTCGGGTTGTTCCGCAGCAAACGGGATGCCGAGCGGGCATTGAGCGGCATCGCGGCCAAGAATGAACTGTGCAACCGGCTGCTCGGCCTGGAGCCCGAGCACGAGGGTCCTTGTTTCCAGCGCGCGCTGGGGCGCTGCAAGGGCGCCTGTGAGGAACTCGAGAATGTCGAGCGCTATAACCTCAGGGTGCAGATTGCCTTCCACGGCCTGCGACTGAAAACCTGGCCCTGGAAAGGGCCGGTCGGGATCGTTGAGCGGGATGAGCGGTCCGGGCGCACGGACATCCTGGTGGTTTATAACTGGATGCATGTAGCCACCCTCCATGAAGAGGAGGAGCTGGCGGATCTCTCACTCAGCGGCCAGGCTGTCACCTTTGACCTGGATTCCTACAAACTTCTGATCGGCGCCCTCATGGACAGAAAAAAGGGCGGGCACGAACAGCAGCGGGTGATCGAATTGCCTGCCATCGGGGAACCGGATGTTCTTATGCCGTGAGTGGCGTATTATGGTGCAAGAGTCCGCACACCTACTTACTTGTTTGGTGCGGCCACTCTACTATTTTTAATTGCTTAGCCGCTTTCCCGAGAGAGATTTATGAATAAAGAACCCGTCAGCCGCGAACTCTTCGATGAAGTCATGGTGCCCAACTACGCTCCCGGTTCCATCATTCCGGTGCGAGGAGAGGGCTCCCGGATCTGGGATCAGGAAGGCCGCGAGTTTATCGATCTCCAGGGTGGAATCGCAGTGACTTGCCTGGGCCATTGCCATCCGGGGCTGGTGGGCGCGTTGCACGACCAGGCTGAGAAAATCTGGCACCTGTCCAACGTGATGACCAACGAACCCGCCCTGCGTCTGGCGAAAACCCTCTGTGACCTCAGCTTTGCCGAACGGGTGTTCTTCGCCAACTCCGGAGCCGAGGCCAATGAAGCGGCGTTCAAGCTGGCCCGTCGGTACGCCTGGGAGCATCATGGTAAAGAGAAGAACGAGATTATTTCCTTCAAAAACTCTTTCCACGGGCGCACTTTGTTCACCGTGAGCGTTGGTGGTCAGCCAAAATACCTGGAAGGTTTCGAGCCGGCACCGGGAGGCATTCATCATGCCGATTTCAACGATCTGGAGTCGGTTAAGAAGCTGATATCCAAAGAGAAAACCTGCGCCATTGTGGTGGAGCCGATCCAGGGTGAGGGCGGTGTTATGCCCGGGGATCAGGCCTTCCTCCAGGGGCTGCGCGAGTTGTGCGACGAAAATGACGCGTTGCTGGTGTTTGATGAGGTTCAGTCCGGCGTTGGCCGAAGTGGCCACTTCTACGCCTATCAGATGTACGGCGTGGTGCCGGATATTCTCTCCAGTGCCAAGGGGCTTGGCGGTGGTTTTCCGGTGGCAGCCATGCTGACCACGGCCAAGGTTGCAGCCAGCCTGGGCGTGGGTACTCACGGCAGCACGTATGGCGGTAACGCACTGGCCTGCGCCGTGGCGCAAAGGGTAGTGGATACCGTCAGTCAGCCAGAGATTCTCAAGGGCGTGAAAGCGCGCTCTGACAAGCTTCGAAAGGGCATGATGGATATTGGCGAACGCTACGGCGTATTCACCGAAGTGCGCGGTGCCGGCCTGCTGCTTGGTTGTGTGCTTACCGATAAATGGCAGGGCAAGGCCAAGGACTTCCTGAACGCCGGTCTGGAAGAAGGCGTGATGGTGCTGGTGGCCGGCGCAAATGTGATTCGTCTGGCGCCATCACTGATTATTCCGGAACCGGACATCGAATTAGCCCTCGAGCGTTTCGAAGCGGCAGTGAAAAAACTGACGGCCTAAGGAGATCTTATGTGGCTGGTACGTCCGGCTGAGCCGGATGATCTGGACCAGATTCTCGCCATCGCGGGCACCCAGAGTGCCCGTCTTTCTTCCACCCTGCCCAAACAGGGCGACGCCCTGGCCTACAAGATCGAGCAGTCCCTGGCGTCTTTTGCCGGCCGGATCAGCGCAGAGGATGATCCTCCCAGGTTCTTGTTCGTGCTCGAAGACACCGAGACCGGAGACATTGCCGGCACGGCCGGTATCGATGCCCATGCGGGCAATGGCCAGCCTTTTTACAGTTACCGGCGGGATGCCCTGATCCATGCCTCCCATGAACTGGGAGTGTCGCGCCGTGTGGAGGTGTTGTACCCCTCCCACTCGCTGACCGATGTATCGCTGCTCTGTTCTTTCTCGATCCGCCCGGAGCTGCAGGGCACGGATGCGTTCGAGTTGCTGTCGCGGGCCCGGATTCTGTTTATCGCCGATCACCGGGAATGGTTTACCCAGCGTATGGCCGTGGAAATCCAGGGTGTTCAGGTGGAAGACGGGAGCGTGCCCTTTTGGGACAGCCTTGGCCGGCATTTCTTTGATATGGATTTTGAAACGGCGGACCAGTACTCCGGCCAGCTCAGCAAAACCTTCATTGCCGAGCTCATGCCCCCCAATCCCATTTATGTGACGCTGCTGAGTGAAGCGGCCCAGAAGGCGATGGGGCAGCCGCACCAGATTACCGTGCCTAACTTTGAGCTGCTCCAGCGGGAAGGGTTCCAGCCGGGAAGCTATCTGGACATTTTTGATGCCGGTCCGGTCCTTGAAGCTCGTACCGACAGCCTGAAAACCCTTGTGACCAGTCACCCGAAGGAACTTCATGGGACCAACGAGGATACCGGCGAAACCTGTCTGATTGCTGCCGGCGAGGGTGAACAGTTTCGCTGCACCCTGACACCGGTCGCCGAAACACTGGACGACAAACTCAAGGTGCCGGTCTCGACCTGGAATACGCTGAACCGGACCGCGGGTGACCGGGTGAGGATCGCGCCGCTATGACAGATTCGGGAACCGAGGAAGCAGTAAAGTATCAACCCGCCGGGATCACGGAGGCGACACCATGCTGGTAATTCGCCCGTTGCAGGAAAACGATCTGGACGACCTGTATGCCATGGCCCAAAGCGCCGGGAAGGGGCTGACCACTCTGCCTGCGGACCGGGAGCTTCTGCAGAAGAAGATCAACCACGCCCGGGAGACCTTTAACCAACGCATTGCGCCGGAAGCTGGGCTCTATCTCTTCGCTCTGGAGGATACCGAGCGCAAGAAAACGGTCGGAATCAGCGGTATCCAGGCTCGCGTTGGTCTGGATGAAGTGTTCTACAATTACCGCCTGAGCGTTACCGTCAATGCCTCCAAAGAGCTGGGTGTTCACGTGCGGACCCCAACGCTACATCTGTCCAATGACATGACCGATACCAGCGAAATCTGCTCCTTGCTTCTCTCCGATGAGTACAAGGGCGGAGGCAGCGGCCTGCTGCTTTCCCGCTGCCGGTTCATGTACCTGGATGAATTCCGGAAACACTTTTCTGAAAAAATCTTCGCGGAAATGCGCGGCGTGTCGGATGCCAAGGGCCGGAGCCCTCTGTGGGACGCCCTGGGAACCAAGTTCTTCGACATGGAGTTCAGCGAGGCGGACATGCTCTCGGGGCTGGGCAACAAGTCGTTTATCGCCGAGTTGATGCCCAAGTATCCGATATACCTGTCCATGTTGCCGGATTCCGCCCGTGCCGTGATCGGCCGGGTCCATGACAACACCGCTCCGGCGCTTCGGATGCTTCAGTCCGAGGGGTTCAACTTCAACGGACTGGTAGACATCTTTGATGGCGGGCCCGTGGTTGAAGCTTTCGTTCACAATGTCCGGACGGTCCGGGAAGGCATGAACCGGCACGCCATGATAACTCGCAAACCGGTCAACCTGGACGTGCCCTCCGGTGAGCGGGTAATGGTTTCGAACCGCTCATTCCGGGATTTCCGGGTAACTACCGTGCCGATAGATTGCATCGGACCTGATACCGTCAGCCTGCCACCTGAAGTGGCCGAAGCATTGCAGATTGAATCTGGCGATCCGGTTCGTCTGGCCCCCTTGAAAGATTCGGCGTTGCTGACCAAACATAGTTATATAAGCTCAGTACCGGGAGGTGCATCAAAATGGCAAAGCTGACGGGTGAACTGTTTATCGACGGGCTCTGGCTACCGGGCCATGGGCCGGTATTCGAGTCTGTCCAGCCGGTGACCGGTGAAACACTCTGGGATGGTGAAAGCGCCAATCTGGAAGATGTGGATGCGGCCGTTCGTGAGGCTAGAAACGCGTTTCTGAAGTGGCAGCGTAAAAGCTTTGCCGAGCGTCAGGCTGTTGTTGAAGCCTTTGGTGAGCTGCTTGAAGCTCATAAGGAAGAACTGGCACACCAGATTGGCCTGGAGACCGGCAAACCCCTGTGGGAATCCCGCACGGAAGTGGCGGCGATGATCGGCAAGATCGGTATTTCCGTGAAAGCCTACAACGACCGTACCGGGACGTCCGAATCCGATGTTGCCGGCGGCCATGCCGTGCTGAGGCATCGGCCCCATGGCGTGGTGGCGGTGTTCGGCCCCTACAATTTCCCGGGGCATTTGCCGAATGGCCACATAGTGCCGGCTTTGCTGGCCGGTAACACCGTGGTGTTCAAACCCAGCGAGCTGACCCCGGGGGTCGCCGAGCTGACGGTAAAACTCTGGGAGAAGGCCGGCATTCCCGATGGAGTGATCAACCTCGTTCAGGGCGCCTCAGCCACGGGCAAATCCCTGGCCGGCCACCCGTTAATTGACGGCCTGTTCTTTACCGGCAGTTCCACCGTGGGTCATCTGTTGCACAAACAGTTTGGTGGCCAGCCGGAGAAAATCCTGGCCCTGGAGATGGGCGGTAACAATCCGCTGATCGTTCAGGACGTGGCTGATGTGGATGGTGCAGTGCATCATGCCCTGCAGTCGGCCTTCCTGTCGGCCGGCCAGCGCTGTACCTGTGCACGTCGACTGCTGGTACCCAAGGGCAAGAAAGGCGACGCCTTCCTCGACCGTCTGGTGGAAGTCTCCGCCCGCATCAAGGTCGGTGAGTTCGATGCCGATCCACAGCCGTTCATGGGCTCTGTGATTTCCGCGGAAGCCGCCGAAAAACTTCTGGCGGCCCAGGCCAGCCTGCTTGAAAAGGGCGGTAGATCCCTGCTGGAGATGAAGTCCCTGAAGTCGGGAACCGGCCTGCTGTCACCGGGTATCGTGGATGCCACAGGTCTGGATGTGACCGACGAGGAGTTCTTTGGTCCCTTGCTAAAGGTGTATCGCTACAAGAGCTTTGATGATGCACTGGCGCTGGCCAACGATACCCACTACGGGCTGTCAGCAGGCATCCTGACGGACGACCGGAAACTCTACGAGCGGCTGGTGGAAGAAGTGCGCGCCGGTATCGTGAACTGGAACCGGCCTCTGACCGGCGCCAGCAGCGCGGCACCCTTCGGCGGTGTTGGTGCCAGTGGCAATCATCGCCCGAGCGCCTACTACGCTGCCGACTACTGTGCCTGGCCCATGGCTTCTCTGGAGGCCGGCAAGAGTGAAATGCCAGAGTCTCTGGCACCCGGTCTCAATTTCGATTAACGGAACCCAGTGCCATGGTAAAACACGCGGTAGAAGCAAACTTCGATGGTCTGGTTGGTCCCACCCACAATTACGCGGGACTGTCCTGGGGTAATGTAGCCTCCAAATCCAATGTCAGTTCCGTCTCGAATCCGAAAGAGGCGGCACTGCAGGGCCTGGCCAAAATGAAGCGCCTTGCGGACCGGGGCTATGTGCAGGGCGTCCTGCCTCCCCATGAGCGGCCGCATATTCCAACACTTCGGGCCCTGGGGTTCGAAGGTACGGATGCTCGTGTTCTGGAGCAGGCGGCCAAATCCAGTCCGTCGATACTGGCAGCGGTTTCTTCTGCTTCGCCGATGTGGACGGCCAATGCGGCCACGGTATCGCCCAGTGCCGACACCTCTGACCACCGTGTGCATTTCACCCCGGCCAACCTGAGCGCCAAGTTCCACCGTTCCATAGAACACGCGGTGACCGGACGGGCTCTGAGATCTATTTTTGCCGACGAGAGCTATTTTGCGCACCATCCGGCGCTGCCATCAGTGAGCCACTTTGGCGATGAGGGCGCGGCCAACCACACCCGGTTGTGTGCTGGTTATGGTGAGCCAGGCGTGGAACTGTTTGTGTATGGCCAGATGGCATTCAATGAGCAGGCTCCGGCTCCGAAGAGATACCCGGCACGACAGACGCTTGAGGCATCCCAGGCAGTGGCACGGCTGCATGGTCTCAGGGACCAGAATGCGGTGTTTGCCCAACAGAATCCGGACGCCATTGATGGCGGCGTTTTCCACAACGACGTGATAGCGGTGGGCAACGGTAATACCCTTTTCTACCATGAAATGGCGTTTCTCAACGAAGCGCAGGTGCTGGCGGACATCAGGGAGCGACTCACCGGTGCGGAGCTGGAAGCGGTCCGGGTCAGCAGTGCCGATGTGCCGCTGGAAGATGCGGTGGCCTCCTACCTGTTCAACAGCCAACTACTGAATACACCGGACGGCATGCTGCTGGCGGTGCCCGGCGAGTGCCGTGAAGTGGCTTCCGTCAGCCGTTATCTGGATGGCCTCGTGAAGTCTGGCGGGCCGATCACAGCGGTGGAAGTGTTCGACGTCAAGCAGTCCATGCGCAATGGCGGTGGCCCGGCCTGTCTGCGGTTGAGGGTGGTGCTCAACGACGATGAGCTGAAGGCCATCAACCGGGGTGTGCTGCTCACCGATGAACTCTATGAACGCCTGACCACCTGGGTGGAAGCCCATTACCGGGATGAACTCAGCCAGAACGAGCTTGGCGATCCGATGTTGCTGGAAGAGGTTCGCAAAGCCCTGGATGAACTCACCGGGATCATGGGGCTCGGCTCGATCTACGATTTTCAGCTCTAGCGGCCTGCCGGCCTGTCAGGCGGAAATCGACGACGTCAGCATATCCATGGTATGCCGGATCAGCTGCCCGGCAGGAAATTCCGGGTTACCCTCGCCCATTTCCGACTGACAGAGCAGGATCACCCCGTGCAGGGCCCCGCGCAGGTACAGTGCGGTCTGAACGGGGTCGTTAATCCGGTCGCGGTTCATGGTGCCGTCCCGGAGGCCCAGTTCGATGGCTCCTACCATCAGCTCCATCAGGTCTGATTTGGAGCACAACATTTCCTCTGCCTGGCTTTCGTCTGCCTCGGCCATGGCGGTAGATGCCTTGGTAAGCGCCGAGAAGTAATCCGGTTCCTCAAGATAGAAGCGATAGTAGGATTCTCCCATCGCCCGGATCTGGCCCAGGCCGTTATCCGCGGTCTGTCTTGCCTCTTCAAATCGACGGAACAGGCTATGGCCCGCCCTGAGCATAATGCCCCTTTGTATCGCAGCCTTGTCCTTGAAGTACACGTACAGCAGGGCCCGGCTGAGGCTGGCGGTACGGGCGATGTCGTCCATGGACGTGCGTTCGTAGCCCTTTTCCGAGAACACCAGTTCGGCGGCGTCCAGAATAGTGTCGTAACGGGCCTGTTTCTCACGCTCGCGACGGGTTTTCAGCGGTTCGCTCATTCAATCATCCGGTTAGTTGGCAACAGCACGCATAGGATACCTGAAATCGAATCAAACCCGATTATTGACAAAATGTCAAAGAATGACATGATGTCTAAATCAACCATCGGGTTTCTCCAGGGACAGGACCCCGCCAACTACACAAGCAAGGATGAAAGGAAGAGTCATGACACCACTTCGAATCCCCGTTGCCATCGTTTCTCTTGCGGTTTTTTCACTGTTTCTGTCGGGCTGCAAAGCCAGTGACGTAGCCCAGGAGTCCGGGCAGCAGAAGGTTTCAGTGCGTGTGTCTGAAGTTGCCGGCGGCGAGAGCCAGGATATGCCGCTGCGGTTTTCCGGAATTGTTCGTGCTACCCAGCGAGCGACACTGACATTCCAGGTCAGTGGCACCCTCAAGGAGCAGGCGGTGGAGCTCGGGCAGAAGGTGCAGGCCGGTGATCTGCTTGCCCGGGTCTACAATCCCGGCCTGGAGCCGGCCCGGGATTCTGCCAGGGCCCGGCTGGAAGAGTTGAGAACCCAGTATCAGCAGGCTCAGCGGGAGTGGGAGCGCTCCAGCCGATTGCACGAGCGCGGTGTGGTGTCCGAGCAGACGCTGGAGCAGCTTGCAGCTCGGCGGGATTCCCTGGAAGCCAGCGTAGCAACGGCGCGGGCGTCCCTGGCGGAGGCAGCCCAGCTGCTCGAAGAGAGTACGCTTCGGGCGCCCTTTTCCGGGCGGGTGGAAGCCCTGCTGGTCGAGCGGGACGAATTCGTGGCGGCCGGTCAGCCGGTGATGCGGCTTTCCTCACCCGAGGGTCGTGAGGTAGAGGTGCGCGTGCCGGCGTATCTGCTGGATCATGTGGCGCTTGAGCAGACGTTGCCCGTGTGGTCCGTGCAGGATCGCAGTCAGCCGCCGCAATCCGGTTCGGTGGTCGAGATTGCCCAGGCCAGTGCCATTCGCGGCGAGCTGCATCCGGTTCTGGTGAGTCTGCCGGTTAATACGCTGGAGCCTGGCGAGCCAGTCGAGGTTGGTATTACGCCGGTTCGGGAGTCGGCGCTCACGGTGCCCTTGCTGTCGGTGATCCGCAACGCTGAGGGAGTCACCGTGTTCCGGGTCCGGGATAATGTGGCCTCCCGTGTTGCGGTAGAAGTCGACCGGGTCATTGGCGAGCGGGTGGTGGTTATCTCCGGCGATCTGTCCCCCGGTGACCAAGTGGTTTACGCCGGCATGACACGGCTGGTGGACGGTGATGCCGTGGAGGTGCGCTGATGACCCGTCGGCTTCTGAACTGCCAGCGCCTGCTGGGCATGGTGGTTACCATGCTCTGCCTGCTGGGTATCGCCGCCTACAGCACCATGCCGCGCCAGGAAGACCCGTCGTTTCCCTACCGGGCCGGCCTGATCAGCATCAACTATCCGGGCGCCAGCGCCGAGGCCGTTGAAAGGCTCGTACTCCGGCCCCTGGTGGATGAACTTCGGCAGGTGGAGGAGGTGGATTATACCCAGTCCACCGCCCGCACCGGCGTTGCCATCGTGCGCCTGCGCCTGAATGACGACATCTACGACACCGATCCCGCCTGGGACCGTGTGCGACAGGCCATGGAGCGGGCCAAGCAGGACTTCCCGGACGATGTGGGCCGGATGGTGCTCGATGATCGCCTGATTGATATTCCGGCCATTGTCATGGCCGTGGGTGGCTCGCCGTCGGTCACGGAATTGTCCGATGTCGCTGAACGGCTGAAGCAGAACCTCTCGGATTTGCCGGGGGTTTCCCGGATTGAGCTGGAAGGCGATGCCGACGAACAGATTACCCTGGCCCTGGACGATGCCGCGCTCTTCCGGCTTGGTATCTCCCCTGCGCGGGTGCTGGACACTCTGGCGCGGAGAAACCAGACCATTCCCGGCGGCTTCGTCGTGGTCAATGGCCGCCGCCTGTCGGTCCTTCCCAATAGCGAGTTTGCCGATATTGACGCCATCCGCGCCACGCCCATTGAACTTCCGGATGGCTCCCAGGTGCCCTTGGCCGCGGCGGCGGATGTCTGGCGCGGCCCCGTAGAACCCAGACAGCCGGAAACCTGGTACGACGGCGAGCGGGTGGTGCTGGTCTCCATCATTATGGAAGAGGGCACCACCGATGCGATCCGTTTCGGCGAGCGGGTGCGCGAGCGCATGGAGCAGATTCGCGGAGACTTTGAGCCTTATGAAATCCGGGAGATGTTCTTCCAGCCGGACAAGGTGCAGGAACGGCTCGATAACCTGGCCTGGAGCCTGGTGCTTTCAGTGCTGATCATCGTGGCGGTAGTCTTTACCGGCATGGGCATTCGTATGGGGCTGCTGGTCGCGTCCATTCTGCCCATGGTTGCCCTGATCAGTGTCGGGCTCTATGACCTCGGCGGGGGCGTACTGCATCAGATTGCCGTCATCGGCATGGTGATCTCATTGGGCATCCTGATCGACAACGCCATCGTAATTGTTGAAAACATCCAGGGTCATCTGGATGAAGGCATGCGCCGGCTGGATGCCCTGCGCCAGGCCGTCAGCGAGCTGGCCGGCCCGCTGGGTGCCTCAACGGGAACCACGCTGGCAGCTTTTGCGCCCCTGCTCCTGGCCAAGGGCGGCGCAGCGGATTTCACCCGTGGCGTGCCGGTGATGATCATGCTGACGCTGTCCGTCAGCTACCTGCTCGCTATCTCGGCCGTTCCCCTGCTGGCGGCCAGGTTCCTGAAACCCCGCCGCAAGGCCGGCCAGGACCGATTGATCGGCGTAGCCCGCTTCCTGGGTGGCCTGGTGTCCCGTTACCCCGGACGGCTGATTACCGCCGGCGCCATACTTGTGGTCATCAGCCTCGCGATGACCCCCTTCATGGCCCAGCAGTTCTTTCCGAATGCTGATCGCCCGAGGGTGATTGTCGAAGTCTACATGCCCGAAGGCACCGACCAGGCTCGCACGGCAGAGGCCACGGAAAGTCTGGAGCGAATCATCCGTTCTCAGCCGGATGCCCTGGAGGTTCACCGGTTCGTAGGCTTCACCGGACCTTCATTTTATTACAACCTGCAGCGCGCCCCCCAGGCACCGAACCGGGCACGGCTGGTGGTTACCACGCCCACACTGGAAGACACCACCGGCATGATCCGCTGGATTCGCGCACACGTGAAAGACCAGATGCCGGAACTGGATGTGACCGTCGGTATCCTCGGGCAGGGGCCACCAAGGGCTGCACCGGTGGAAATCCGTGTCTATCACGCCAACGATGGCACACGTATCGAAGCGGTGGAACAGATTTTCAGCATCCTGCGGGGCGTTGAGGGCACCGTTGATGTCCGCCATGATCTCGATATTGGCGTGCCCAGCATTGCGATCAACGTCGACGATGCCACGGCGGCCCGCTATGGCCTTACCCGTGCCGATGTGGCCCAGAGCCTCTATGGCCAGAGCTTTGGTGTGGTGGCTGAGCGCTATCGCCAGGAAGAGGATCCCATTCCCCTGGTGCTGCGTTCCCGCGAGGGCACGGCCCTGTCGCTGTCGCGGTTGCTGTCAGTGAATATCTACAACGACCGGGGCGACGCCGTCCCACTTTCAGCAGTGGCTACAGTGGATACCACCTGGGAACCGGCGGCCCGATACCTGCGTGATGGCGTTCGGATGAACACCGTCACGGCAAACCTGGAAACCGGCTACAGTTTCAGCCAGGCTCTGGATGGGCTTTACGCAGGGCTTGCGAAAAACCCGTTACCACCGGGTACCCGCATGGCCATGGGCGGTGATGCCGAAGGCTCCGGTGAAGCCAATACCGCATTGCTCACCGCAGCCCCCATCGGGATGCTGTTGCTGCTGTTCTTCCTGCTACTGCAGTTCAACTCCTTCCGCCGGGTCGGCATTATTCTTCTGACGGTGCCGCTGGCTACCGTCGGTATTTTCCCAGGATTGGTGCTGTCTGGCTCACCCTTCGGTTTCCAGTCTTTGCTCGGCGTGATCGCCCTGGTGGGAATCGTGGTGAATAACGCCATCGTTCTGCTGGACGTGATGGATCGGGAACTGGAGAAAGGAAAAGACATCCGCGACGCCATGCGCAACGCGGTAGAGCAGCGCACCCGCCCGATCCTGCTGACCACAGCAACCACCGTGGCCGGCCTGCTGCCATTGGCGTTCTCAAGCTCCACGCTCTGGCCACCCATGGCCTGGGCCATCATCTCCGGCCTGCTGGCCTCAACGATGCTGACGCTGCTGGTTATCCCGGCTGTTTGCACCCAGTTGATCAAAGTCAGCGTGCCGGAACCTGAAAACGCCCCGGCCTGACCATCAACCCCACCCGGTGCCCCACAGGAACATCCGGGTTGGGGAAAATAATCGCCTCTGGCGAATGCCCCACCCGGTAGCTGGTTTCATCATCCTTCCAGATGACCGTGCCGGGCTGGTACTCGGTGAAATTGGCGACATCGTCCGGAATATGGAACCGGAAGTTTTTCCCGGTGTTCAGAATCTCATGCACCACCTCGAACACCGTCAGGTGATCAAACGGTGGCTGTGGAACAGGTGAGGGTTGCCCCCGGAACCGCCGTCGCAAGGCATCCTGTATACCGGAAAAACGCCCCAGATCATTCTGACCAAACGGCCGAACCTTACCCAGTTCCACAGTAAAACTCTCGGCCTTCAGCAGCGACGAGGAAAACGACGAAAATGTCGTGCCTGCCTTATGCTGCAGCAGAAGCGTTTCCACCTCCGCCTCCAGCAGAAAATCACACTGGTCTATCGAAACGGTCCGACCTTCAACAAACGGATACAGCGCAAAACGCTCACGGTGAGAAGGACGAATGGCCGTGTGCAGATCGTAGTGATAAAGCGCCTGGGGGTTAGCCATGGCAAACTGCCGGCAAGCCTCTTCAAGCTCCTGCGCCCGAGCGGCCTCGGCCAGCCCCTCATACTCGCTCCGCGTATGAGCGCCATCGAACAGTCGGTTAAGGTTTACTTCCAGAAAGCGTTTTCCAGCCACCATCGCCGGCGGATTACCCAGAATCAGCAGAACCGGGCAGGCCAGTTCCCACCTGCCATCAATCAGCTCGGAAACCAGTCCGTTCAGAACCTCAATGGGTGCCGTCTCGTTCCCGTGAACACCGGCAGAAACAATGATGGCTTCGGCATTCGGATTGTGTCGGTCAGCGGGCGGAACAATGTCCAGGACACCAACGGCCTTGCGGCTGATACGGGTACCATCGGGGAGGAAGGTTTTGGTTTCGGGAAGTGACGCTTCCGCGCTGTCGAGGGTGTGGGAAAGCCAGTCAGAATTCGTTCCGAACAGGTCTTGTTTTGCCGACATAGAATCCCCGAACCAGGTCTGGGGGCGGGCAGGGTATTGCCTCCCGGGAATGTCTGAAGCCATGGATGGCTTCAGTCAAGCGCACATGAATGTGCTCGTAGCGGTTCCCGGGAGGCAATACCCTGCCTGCCCGGGCACTCAAGTCAGAATCAGCAGGGTCAGCCGTTTACAGGCCGCTGATGCTTCAGCAGATGATTTTCGAGTTTGCGGAAAGCGAACACCAGAATAAAGGTCAGCGCCATGTAGCAAAACGCCACAAAGATAAACGCATCAAACGGAGCATAGAACCGGGAGTATATGTTACGAGCCGCCCCGGTCAGATCCACGATGGTCACCACACTGGCAATCGCACTGGCGTGCAGCATGAAGATTACCTCGTTGGAGTAGGCCTGCACCGCCCGCCGCGCTGCACTTGGCAGCACAATCCGCCGCATCCGCATAAACCAGTTCATGCCATAGGCCTTGGCTGCCTCAATCTCACCATTGGGCGTCGACACAATCGCACCGCGGATAATCTCCGTGGTGTAGGCCGCCGTGTTCAGTGTGAAAGCCAGCAGGGCCGGGTAGAAAGGCTCGCGGAAAATCTCCCACCAGAAGGTTTCCTGGATGCCCTCAATCTGGGCCAGCCCGTAATAGATGATATAAAGCTGGATCAGCAACGGTGTGCCGCGGAACAGATAGGTGTAAAGCCATACCGGGCCGGAGACAAACGGGTTTCGAACCGTCCGGAGGATGGCCAGCGGAACCGCCACCAGCAAACCGATAACCAGGGACAGAAACACCAGATGCACGGTAGTCACTGCGCCATCCCAGTATTCCATAATGGTCATGGCGGTAAAGATTTCGTTCTGGTTCAGCCACTCGGCAATGAAATCAGGCATCCGTTAACTCCCCTGAACCACGCCGACATTGGCTCGTTTATCGAGCCACTTGATAAACAATTCAGACCCTGCCGTGAGGGCCAGGTAAACAAACGCCACCGGAATGAAAAAGTGGAACGGCATGCGCTCCGCCTTGGCAGCTTCTTCCGCCACACGAACCATGTCCGTCAGGCCGATAATAGAAACCAGGGCGGTGGTCTTCAGCAGAACCTGCCAGTTGTTGCCCAGGCCGGGCAGGGCATGGCGCATCATTTGTGGCAGCATGATTCTGCGAAAGGTATGAAAACGGGTAAAGCCGTAGGCGCGGGCAGCCTCGATCTGGCCGGTTTCAACCGCCAGGAAAGCGCCGCGGAAGGTTTCGGTCATGTAGGCGCCGAAAATGAGCCCGATTGTTACTACGCCGGAGATAAACGGGTCGAACTGAAAGAAAAAGTCGATTTCGTAAGCTTCCCAGATGTAATCCGAGAGCATATTCACTGCCACCTGGCCGCCATAGTAGAACAGCAGCATCATGACCAGGTCTGGCACGCCGCGAATCAGCGTTGTGTAGGTAGTAGCGATACCTTTGGCAACCCGGCTTTGCGACAGTTTGGCAGACGCTCCAACCAGTCCCAGGGCAACCGAGAGGGCAAGAGACAGGAAGGCCAGTTCAATGGTGACTATTGCCCCATCCAGCAGGGCCGGGCCATAGCCTTTCAGATCAAGCATGGGAATGTCCGGTAAGCAGGGACGGCCCTGACGGGCCACCCCTCGGCAGATTTACATCTTGATGTCGTAAGCGAAGTACTTCTGCATGATGGTGTCGTAGGTACCATCTTCCTTCAGGGTACGAAGGGCCGCATTCACTTCTTCTGCAATCTCGGTATCGCGCTGGCGCATGGCAACACCCACGCCTTCGCCCAGCTTGACCGCTTCACCGACTTCCTTAAAGCCTTCCTTGGTGAGAACGGTCTGCTCGCCCACCGGATAGTCTACGAAAACGACATCCAGGCGCTGGCCCTCAAGGTCCAGAACCATGTCGTCCGCGGTGGTGTAGCGCTTGATGGTGACAATGCCACCCATGTTTTCAGTCACGTAGGTGTCCATGGTGGTGCCGCGCTGAACGCCAACGGTCTTGCCTTCCATCGCACTCATGTCAGTGACGTCGGTGTTGAAGCTCTCAGGGCCGAACCAGCCACCCGGGGTGTTGTAGTACGGCTCGGAGAACAGAACCCGCTCTGCGCGCTCCGGCGTGATGGACATGGAAGACATGATCAGATCGAATTTACGCGCCAGCAGGCCCGGAATCATTCCGTCCCATGCCTGGATCACGAATTCGCAGTTGGCGTTCATTTCTTCACACATCGCTTCAGCCAGTTCCACTTCGAAACCGGTCAGCTCACCATTTTCGTCCTTGTACTCGAACGGCTCGTAAGGCACATCGAACGCGATGCGGAGATCCCGATCCTGGGCCTGTGCGCCACCAGCAATCAGGGCGAGGGCGCAGCTTGCTGCAAAAATCATTTTTTTCATGTGTCACTTCTCCAGTGGTTTGCCTTGTGGGCTTTATTTTTGATGGAAGTTTTTGGTTCCAACATTTTATTTCTTCACCGGTTCAAGATAGCACCGAGTGTCAGAAGTTGGGAGTCAGGAACTGCTTCATTCGTTCCGAATCCGGATGATCAAACACTTTCTCGGGGGTACCCTGTTCCTCGATCACGCCCTGATGCAAAAACAGGACCTGACTCGACACATCCCTTGCGAATGCCATCTCGTGGGTGACCACGATCATGGTTCGGCCTTCCTCAGCCAGGCCTTGCATAACCTTCAACACTTCACCCACCAGCTCAGGGTCCAGCGCTGAAGTGGGTTCATCAAACAGCATGACTTCAGGTTCCATGGCCAGTGCCCGGGCAATGGCCGCCCGTTGCTGCTGGCCGCCGGACATCTGGGCCGGATAGTAGTCCTTGCGCTCGTAGATGCCCACCTTGTTCAGATAGGCTTCGGCGCGCTCGATGGCTTCCTTCTTGGGAACCTTGAGCACGTGGATCGGAGCTTCAATGATGTTCTCCAGCACGGTCATGTGGGACCAAAGATTGAAGCTCTGGAACACCATGGAAAGTTTGGCGCGGATCAGTTCAACCTGTTTGTTATCGGCCGGAATACGTTCGCCCTTGCGGTTGTCTGTGAACCTTATTGGGTCGCCGTGCACGATAATGTCGCCGGAGGTGGGTGTTTCCAGCAGGTTGATGCAACGCAGGAAAGTACTCTTGCCGGAGCCGGAGCTGCCGATGAGGGAAACCACGTCGCCTTTGCGGGTCTCCAGTGAAATACCTTTGAGCACCTCAAGCTGGTCAAAGGTCTTGTAAATGTCCCTGCAGATCAAAGGCGCTTGGTCCGCCATGGGTGACTCCTGGGGCTGTAATTCAAAGGCGCATGTTTTACGGACTGTGGATGCGGAAATCAATCCCTTATAGGGAGCGTTTTACCGAATTTCACCGCCGTTCGCTGCTTGACATTGTGGTCGAATGATTGATCAATGCAAGCTTTTTGCCATGCTCAGGCTTCTGCCCGCAAATGATCGTTCGCTTTGTCCTGTTCAATGGGCAGCCTGATCAGTTTGCCTCCGTCTTTCTCCATGTCTCTCATGGCCTCACTGACAAACCGTACGTGGGCCATCGCCACTTTCTGGGCGTTGACCGGCTTGCCAGCGATGACGGCCTCATAAAGCTGCCGGTGCTGGCGGACGATTTTCTTCCGCATTTCTTCTCTCGGGTTCAGGTTGGCAACCGAGGCCTGAACAGTCAACAACATCATGTTTTTCAGGCTGTTGAGCACATGCACCAGTACCGGATTATGGGATGCTTCGACAATCGCAAGATGGAAACCATGGTCAAGCCGGGCGTTGCGAAGCGGGTCGGTATCCTCAAGTGTCCGGAACGCTTTTGTGATCCGATGCCGGTCGAGCCGGGTTGCCCGCAGGGCAGCGAGATAGGCGGCCTGGCCTTCCAGTTGTTCGCGTACTTCAAGAAGGTCGAAAAGTGTGCGGGGGTGTCCCTCGAAAAGATGCATCAGCGGACTCTGTTCCCCCAGCTCGCTGGCGCCGGGCACCATGCTTGCCACAAACGACCCCTTGCCGTGGCGGGTCTCGATAACGCCGCGGCCCTGAAGCTCATGCAGGGCTTCCCGAATGACCGCGCGGGAAACGCCCAGTCGGGTCGCCAGCTGGCGTTCGGACGGTATCTTCTGCTCCGGAGCCAGCCCGCCGTCGAGAATAAGGCGTTCCAGCCGGTATGAGATTTCCTGGGAGATTGCCATTTTGGGGCCTGTTTATGGTCTCTGGTCTGACCAGTGAATGCTTCTGATTGTTGGTGTTTCCGTTCTCACCTGATGTGCGTCCGAGCCCATTAAATATGGCCGATTCAGAGTATTTCGTCCATTTTTAATACTTCAAAAACTGGTCAGACCAGTGCACACCGAACTGGACTAAACCCGGATTGGCTACGAATATCGTTCTAATGTCGGCCTGAGCCGGCGTTGCCATAGACGCTGATAAAAACAAAGCCAACGGAGACGTTTCGATGAATTCGAAGAATAACATCCGAAATAGCTGTGACACTGGCGAGACCCCACCTCGCAGAAGTTTCCTCAAGACAATCGCCATGGGCGCCACTCTGGCAGGCGCAATGCTCATGGGCGCAGGTCAGGCCCAAGCTGCTACTACGTGGAAAATCCAGTCCACCTGGGACGCGGGTACGGTTGGCTACACGCTCTTCGAGGAGTGGTGTAAGAGTATTGAAGCCAAGTCCGGCGGAGAGCTGAAGTTCCAGTGCTTCCCGGCCAAGGCGGTTGCTGCCGACAACAACGCGCTGTTCGATGCGGTCCGTAATGGCGTTCTTCAGGGTATGAATCCGTTCACTCTGTACTGGGCCGGTAAGATTCCTGCCTCCGTGTTCCTGTCATCTTATCCCGCCGGACCTGACCAGCCTCACCAGTGGGACACCATGTTTTACTCGATGGGCATGCTGGAAAAGACCCGGGAAATCTATAAGAAATTTGGCCTGTTCTACGTTGGCCCAATCCAGCACGACGCCAACATCATCCATTCCAAGCAGCCGGTAAACAGCCTTGAAGACCTGAAAGGCATGAAGATCCGTGTTCCGGGTGGCATGGTTGCCGAGGTTTTCCAGCAGTTTGGCGTTTCTACCGTCAGTCTGCCGGGCTCAGATATCTTCCCGGCGCTCGAGAAGGGCACCATTGATGCGGCAGACTTCGTAGGTCCTGCGGTTAACTACGAACTGGGCTTCTCCCAGGTGACCGACTACATCATCTTCGGACCTCCCGGTGTCATGTCCATCTACCAGCCGGTAGACCTTATGGATCTGACCGTCAGCCTGCGTGCCTGGAACTCTATCTCGCCTGAGCTTCAACAGCTGGTTGAGGACGAGGTGCGCATATACTCCCAGAAGCACTACCTTGCTATTCAGGCTCGAAACATCGAGGCGATGGAAAAGTTCAAGGCAGATGGTGACACCGTTACCCGTCTGAGCCAGGAAGATGTGGAAACCTGGCGTAAGGCCGCCATTCCCATCTGGTTCAACTGGGCCAATAAGAACGAGGACGCACGAGCCATCCTCGACATCCAGCTGGAGTACATGATGAACGACACGGTTGGTTATATTACCGAGGAAGACATCAAGGGCTTCTGAGTTCTAAAGCTCAAACAAAAAACGATAAACGAGGAAGGCAGGGTTAGCCGGCTAAGGATTAACCCTCCCTTCCTCGATCTTTGATCTGGGTGGTAACAACATGTCTGATCTGAGTTCCTTTGGCTTTGTTTTGCCGCACTGGTTCTACTGGGGCTGGCTTGCGGTAATGCCATTGCTCATGATGGCTTGGGATAAGTGGAGCAGTAAGCACGGCGGAGATGACGCCGAGCCAGAGAAAACGGTTTCCGAGCTGCAGTCTGAAGAAGATGATCCTCTTGCTCACTTTGAGTACGAGGGTAACTGGTTTACGAAAATCGTTGACTGGATGTGCGAGAAGTCAGGCCTTTTCGTTGCGTTCTGGACAATCAACGCAGTATTTTTCTATTTCTTTGAAGTGGTGATGCGATACATCTTCAATATGCCAACGATCTGGGTGCATGAGGCCAGCTTCCTGATCTTCGGCATGCAGTACATTCTGGCCGGTGCCTTTGCGCTGTTGCACGGTGCGCACGTGCGGGTAGACGTCGTGTATAACTTCCTGCCGGTTCGCGGACGGGTGGGTATGGATATTTTCACCTCCATGTTCTTCTTCATATTTGCGGCCGTTCTGGCTACTACATCCTGGACCTTCTTCCAGGACTCTCTGATGATGCAAGAGACCACTGTCGAGACCTGGGGTATCCAGTATTACCCCGTGAAAGGCGTGATGTTCTTGGGCGCAATCCTGTTGCTGCTCGCCGGCTTTTCGAAGCTGCTTAAAGACATCGTACTGTTTATCCGTCTCGGTCAGGAGCGCACATCATGAGTACAACAACTGCAGCGCCCAGCAACGGTATGGCCGGTAAACTGGGTACATGGTTAATGATCATCGCCACCGTGGGTCTGGCGTTTGTCATCTGTGTTGAACTGATCAACATTCTCTTTTACGACCCATGGAGTGATGAGAAATTCCTTTTCAAACTCTCGGGTAGCTTGTCCGGTGTCGAAATCGGGCCGCTGACCTATCTGATGTTTGGATCTCTGGCTGTGGCCCTGATGATGGGGCTGCCGCTTGCCTTCGTGACCGGTGGCCTTGGTGTCATGTTCATCTATCTGGTGGGTGACGCCATGATGTTGAACATCGTACCCGGCCGGATCTTCCCGCTCATGTCTAACCCGGACATCGCGGCGATTCCTCTGTTTATCTTCATGGCCTCCATGCTGGAACGTGCAGGCCTTATCGAAGAAATGTTCAGTGTGGTTTACAAGTGGATGGGTGGCCTCAGCGGCGGTCTCGCTGCGGCAACGATTGTCGCCTCAACCATTCTTGCGGCGATGGTCGGTGTTATCGGTGCCGCGGTCGTGACCATGGGCATCATCGCGCTGCCGGCCATGTTGAAGAGGCACTATGATCACAAGATTGCGATTGGCTCCATCATGGCGGGCGGCACCCTGGGTATCCTCATTCCGCCTTCTATTCTGGCCATTCTCTACGCGGTAGTTGCGCAGCAGTCCGTCGGTGAACTCTACCTCGGTTCTCTGTTGCCGGGTCTCATGCTTTCCGGTCTCTACCTGAGCTACGTTCTGATTCGCAGTTGGCTGAATCCAAAGTTGGGCCCGCCCATTCCGGTGGAAGACCGGATCAGTCTGAAAGAAAAGCTCAGGCTTCTTGGCAACCTGATCGCTCCGCTTGCGCTGGTTGGTCTGGTTCTGGGCCTGCTGTTCGGTGGAATTGCCACGCCGGTTGAAGCTGCTGGTATCGGCTCCTTCGGTGCCATTATCGTTGCGATGATGCACAAGAAGTTCTCGATTGCCGGTCTCCGCGAAGCATCGGTGACCACGGCCAAGGCATCTGCCATGGTTCTGTGGATCATGTTTGGCGCATCGGTATTCGTCGGCTTCTACATCCTGCAGGGTGGCCAGCAGTTTGTAACGGACGCAATCCTTGGAACGGGTATGTCGGCGTACGGGATCCTGTTGTTGCTGATGGTCTTGCTGGTGGTCCTGGGTATGTTCCTTGACTGGGTGGGTATCCTGTTGCTGGCAGTGCCCATCTTCATTCCGATCGTGAAAGCGCTGGAGTTCCCTGGCTTGTTCGGCTTCCCGCCGGTTGCCGGTGACGACGTGGTGCTCTGGTTCGGTGTGCTGTACCTGGTGAACATGCAGATGTCTTTCCTGAGTCCGCCGTTTGGTTACGCGTTGTTCTACATCCGCGGCGTTTGTCCTCCGGAAATCTCCATGGGTACCATCTTCAAGTCTTCCCTGGTGTTCCTGGCGATTCAGGCGTTCGGGCTGTTCATGTGTATCCTGATCCCCGGCATCGTAACCTGGCTGCCAGGGCTGGTTTACGGTTAATCAAATCAAGGAGTAATGCTTTATGTTGACGATCAAACGACTGGATCTTGCCGAGGCGCGCATCCTCATCGAGGGCGCCGCGGAAAAGGCTCGCGAAATCGGCGTGCCCATGTGTATCGCGGTGGTGGACGAATCCGGCAACCTGGTGGCCTTCGAGCGTATGGACGGCGGCAAGATCACAAGTGTGACCATTGCCCAGGACAAGGCCTTCACGGCGGCTGCAGCCAAGAAAGCCACCCATGACTACAACAAGGTGAACGTGCCCGGCAGTCTGGCCTTCGGGATTCATACCGAGGTTGGCGGGCGCATCAGCTCTGTTGGTGGTGGTCTGCCGGTGATCGTCGACGGCGAAGTAGTGGGTGGTATCGGAATCAGTTCCGGTACCCCCCAACAGGATATGGACTGCGCCCAGGCCGGTCTTGACCACTTTGAAACAAAGCGCGGTTGATGACTGTCACACTGACGTAATTCAAACCCAGAGAGTGCTATGACTACCAAGCCGAAAGTCAGCAAAGCCGAGCTGGCAGAGCAGTTCCGGGCGTTTATCGACCCGGACTTCGTTATCACTGATGACGAGACCATGAAGCCCTACGAATGCGACGGCATGTCCATGTATTGCGAAATGCCGTTGCTGGTGGTGCTGCCGGAAACCGTTGAACAGGTGCAGCGGGTGATGCGCATCTGTAACGAGAACGCGGTACCTGTGGTGGCCCGTGGAGCCGGAACCGGGCTCAGTGCCGGTGCCATGCCCAACAAGGAGGGCGTGGTGCTGTCGCTGGCCAAGTTCAATCGCATCGTGGAGATCGATCCGCTGGCCCGAACGGCGAGACTGCAGCCCGGGGTGCGTAACCTCGCCATCAGCGAGGAAGCGGCACAGTACGGTCTGTATTACGGGCCGGATCCCTCGTCCCAGATCGCCTGCACCATTGGTGGTAATGTCGCCGAGAACTCCGGCGGCGTGCATTGCCTCAAGTACGGTCTGACCGTTCACAACATCCTGAGTGTGGAGATAGTCACGGCAGAGGGTGATGTCGTGACCGTGGGCAGTGATGGTCTGGACGGCTGCGGCATGGATCTGCTGGCGCTGATGACCGGCTCTGAAGGTCTTCTGGGTGTGGTGACGGAAGTCAAAGTGAAGCTGCTGCCGAAGCCGGAAGTGGCCCAGGTGGTCATGGCCGGGTTTGATGACGTTCAGAAAGGCGGTGACGCCGTGGGCGGTATTATTTCCCACGGCATCATCCCTGGTGGTCTGGAAATGATGGACGGCCACGCCATCGTCGCGGCGGATGACTTCGCGCAGGCCGGCTACCCACGGGACGCCAAGGCGTTGTTGCTCTGTGAAGTGGACGGTACCGAGGAGGAAGTTCACGAACACATTGCGCAGGCCGAAGAAGTTTTTCGCAAGCTGGGTGCCACTTCGGTTCGGACCTCTCAGAGCGAGGAAGAGCGCGCCCTCCTGTGGAAAGGCCGTAAGTCTGCGTTCCCGGCCGTTGGCCGGATTTCACCGGACTACTATTGCATGGACGGTACCATTCCCCGTCGTGAGATCGCCTATGTTCTGACGGAAATGGAGAAGATGTCCGAGGAGTTTGGTCTGCGCGTCGCGAACGTGTTCCACGCCGGCGATGGCAACCTGCACCCGTTGATTCTGTTTGATGCCAACGTGCCCGGCGAATTTGAACGTACGGAGGCCTTCGGCTCACGCATTCTGGAAATGTGTGTGGAGGTGGGTGGGTGCATTACCGGCGAACACGGCGTTGGCGTTGAAAAGATTCGCCAAATGGCGGTCCAGTTCAACGATGAGGAACTCCAGCAGTTCCACGACGTAAAGGCCGCGTTTGATCCCGCCGGTATCCTGAACCCGGGCAAGGGCGTACCGGCCCTGCGGTTCTGTCAGGAATACCGCTCCCTTGAGCACAAACAACACACGCACGAGCATACGGAAGCCGCCCATGGCTGATATTTCCCAACAGTTGAAGGAGCAGGTGCTCCAGGCCCGGGACAGCGGGCACAAACTGAACATTGTCGGTGGTGGAACCAAGGCTTTTATGGGCCGAGAAGCCGATACCGATGCCGGAACCCTCAACGTGGGCGAGCACACCGGTATCGTCGACTACCACCCGGTGGAGCTGGTTTTGACTGTCCGTGCCGGCACGCCGCTGAGCGAAATCGAGGCGACTCTGGCGGAAGAAGGTCAGTGCCTGCATTTTGAGCCACTCCATTTTGGTGCCGCCTCTACCATCGGCGGCACCCTGGCCTGCAACCTTTCCGGTCCGGGACGCCCCTGGGCCGGCTCGGTGCGAGACCAGGTTCTGGGTATCCGGCTGCTCAATGGCAAGGGCGAACATCTTCGCTTTGGCGGTCAGGTAATGAAAAACGTGGCTGGCTATGACGTATCACGTCTTCAGGCCGGTGCCCTGGGAACCCTGGGCGCGATCACCGAAATCAGCATGAAAGTGATGCCGAAACCGGCCGCCTCCCTGACGCTGGTTCAGGAAATGGGCATGGATGAGGTGGTTCACTATATGAACAGCCGGGCGGCCGAGCCCAAGCCCATCACTGCCGCCTGCTGGGTGGACGGCAAGGTTTATTTGCGCCTGGCCGGTGCGAAATCCGGTGTCGAAGCCACCGCTGAAAAGTGGTCCGGCGAGGTGATGGAGCAGGGCGACCACTTCTGGCGACAGGTGCAGGATATGCACCACGAATTTTTTGCCGGTAACGACGTGCCTTTGTGGCGCTTCTCCGTTGGCTCGACGGCTGCTACACCGAATCTCGAAGGCAACTGGTTTATCGACTGGGCCGGTTCCCAGCGTTGGTTCCGTGGCGCCGGTGAGCTAAAAGATCTGGAGCCTGCGGCCCGTGCTGCCGGTGGCCAGGTCAGCCTGTTCCGTGGTGGCGATCGCACCGGTGAGGTGATGCATCACCAGCCGGAGGCCCTGAAGGGCATCCAGCGCCGCATCAAGAATGCCTTTGATCCGGACAATATCTTCAATCCCGGACGTTTATACAGCTGGTTGTAATTATGCAAACGAATCTGGTTCAACAATTTGCCAACACCAAGGAAGGCCAGGAAGCCGAGTCCATCCTTCGGGCCTGTGTGCATTGTGGCTTTTGCACCGCTACCTGCCCGACCTATCAGGAGCTGAACGACGAGCGTGACGGCCCCCGGGGCCGGATCTACCTGATGAAGATGTTCCTTGAAGGGGCGGAAGTTACAGAGAAAACCCGCGAGCACCTGGACCGTTGCCTTACTTGTCGCAGCTGTGAGACTACCTGCCCTTCCGGTGTCCAGTACGGCCGCCTGGTGGACATCAGCCGCGGCCTGATGGAAAAGGAGATGCCCAGGGAGCCAAAAGACAAGTGGTTGCGCTGGGCCCTGGCGCGGGTGATTCCCAACCGCCAGTTGTTCGGCTTACTGCTTCGCCTGGGGCAGGTTTTCCGCCCGGTATTGCCGGAAAAACTGCGCACAAAGGTGCCGCCCAGAAAGCAGGCGAGCCCCTGGCCTGCGGCCAGCCACAGCCGTATCGTGCTGGCACTGGCGGGCTGCGTGCAGCCTTCCGCCACGCCGAACACAAATGCGGCCGCCGCCCGGGTTCTGGACCGGCTCGGTATTACCATGGTGGAAGCACCCGAGGCTGGCTGCTGTGGTGCCGTGAACTACCACCTTTCTGAACATGAGAAAGGCCTGGAAAGAATGCGCCAGAACATCGATGCCTGGTGGCCAGCGATCGAAGCGGGTGCGGAAGCGATCGTCATGACGGCCTCCGGCTGCGGCGCCATGGTTCAGGACTACGGTCATCTGTTGAAAGATGATCCGGTCTATGCCGCCAAAGCACAGAAGGTGAGCGAGCTGTGCACCGATCTCGGCGCCTTTTTGCTGAAACAGGACCTGGAAAAGCTCAAGGTCCGGCAGGACGCGGGCAAGGTGGCGTTCCATTGCCCCTGCACCCTGCAGCACGCCATGAAGCAGAACGGTGTGGTGGAGCAGGTTCTGACCCGTGCCGGTGTTAACCTCGCTGCCACCAAGGACAAGCACCTTTGCTGCGGCTCTGCTGGCACCTATTCAGTCACTCAGCCGGAGATGAGCCAGAAGCTGCTGGGTAACAAGCTGAAGGCTTTGACCGTCGACAATCCGGATCGCATCGTGACCGCCAACATCGGTTGCCAGATGCACCTGGAGACTAAATCACCGGTGCCAGTCCAGCACTGGATCGAGCTTCTGGATCAGTAGAACCTAGGTTGGGGTCAGATGAAATTTCCATCTGACCCCAAGTCCCTGGCTTTTTTCGCTATACTGCGCCGCCAAGTTACCGAACCACAGGGAGTGGAACCGTATGCCAAGGATGATGGCCGGTCTTGTTTTGTCTTTTTCGCTTGTCTCAGTAGCTAACGCCGAGGTCTATACCTGGATAGACAGCCGTGGTGTAGCGCACTTCTCCGATTACCCTCCGGGTGACATTCCGCACAAACAGTTGCAGGTGCAGGCGCCTGTCACAGTGCCGATGTCTGAGAACCTCAGCCAAGGAAAGCGGGTGTCCGGAATTCGCAAAGACGTTGAAGGCCTGCTTGCCTCAGGCCGCCGGGAAGGCTCTGGAATCACCGAGAAAGAAAAGGCCGAGGCCGAGCTTGAGAAGACCTGCGCGACTTACAGAAGCAAACTGGGGCGGATTCAGTCCAGACTGCGGGCGGGCTACAGCAACGATCGGGGCAATACTCTCCGGCAGCAGCGCAGGACGCTCAGCCGGAAGCTGAGCCGGGAATGTATCTTGCGCTGACTCGGATTCGTCTCAGGCGCGCTTGAAGCTGGCCAGGGCGACAGCGGCGGTCACAAACAGGCTGCCAAAAACGCGGTTCATCTGCCGTTGGCGCCGGGCTGTAGTCATAAACCGGAACAGCTGGCTGGCCAGCAGGGCGTAACCGAGCATCACCAAACAATCCACCAGAATCAGTGTGACTCCCATGGTTAGCAACTGCGGCCCATGGGGCGCGCCTGCTACCAGAAACTGCGGAAACAGAGCCACCAGAAAGACTGTGGCCTTGGGGTTGGTGAGGTTCACGAACACGGCATTCCAGAACCGCTTGTACCCGCTAACGGGCTGACGGTCATCGTCCATGGATTCCATCACCGGCTCTCGCCATTTGGAAATGCCCAGCCAGATCAGGTAGGCAACACCCAGCCATTTGATAACGGACAGGGCGATGTTCGAGGAGGCAATGATGGCACCCAGCCCGGCACCCACCAGCAGAATCTGGATCCCGAAACCTAGCTGCAGCCCCATGATGGCCGGCAGCGATCGGCGAACGCCGTAACGCATACCATTACTCATGGTATTGATCGCCCCGGCACCCGGGGAAACACTGATCAGAACGGCCGCAACAAGGAAGGTTAGCCAGGCTGCAAGTGACATGATTTACGCTCCCGAAAAAGCCAACAGATACACGGTATAAGCCACGAAGGCAAGCAACAGGGCGCTCCCTTCAAACCGGTTGATGCGTCCGGGCCCGCGGAAGCCATAGCACATGACAAACAGAAACAGGGTGAGGGCAGCCATAACCGGGAAGTCACGGGTGAGCACTTCTGGCGCCACCGGCATGGGGGCAATCAGTCCGGCAATCCCCACAACGGCCAGGGTGTTAAACAGGTTGGAACCCAGAATGTTGCCCAGGGCCAGATCGTGTTCCCCTTTGCGGGCGGCAATGATGGATGAGGCCAGTTCCGGAAGTGATGTGCCAACGGCCACGATGGTCAGGCCGATAACCAGATCGCTGATGCCAAAGGCGGTTGCCAGATCAACAGCACCCCACACCAGTATTCGGGAGCTGACAATCAACAGAAGCAGTCCGACCACCAGCCATAAAAGTGCTTTGCGCAGTGGCATTGCGTGCACTTCTTCGGTCATCTCTGTAGCGAGAGCATCGTCTGGCTGCCGAAGGCCCTGGTAGATGCTCCAGCTAATCAATACAACGAAAGCCAGCATCAGGCCGATGGCATCCATCCGGCTCAGATCCCCATCCCACAGTTGCCAGCCGGCAAAGGCGGTGACCAGAATCAGAATGGGCAGCTCCTTTCGCATGACCTGGGAATGCACGGCGATCGGCGCCAGCAGGGCTGTGATGCCGAGAATCAGCGCAATGTTGGTGATATTCGAGCCATAGGCGTTGCCCAGAGCCAGCCCGGGATTGCCCTGCGAGGCGGCCAGGGCAGACACCGCCATCTCCGGCGCAGACGTGCCGAAACCGACCACGACCATGCCGATGAGCAGCGGCGGCATTCCGAAATAGCTGGCCGTGGTGGCCGAGCCTTCCACAAATTTATCCGCACTCCACACCAACAGAATCAGACCCGCGATGATCGCCCCAATGGCCATCAGCATTTCAATCACTCCTTGTCGTCAATTGCCGTCTCGGCAGCGCAAGAATCAATGGTGCCAGAGATTCCGGCAATAGGTACAAATGCGCTTCGATCATAAAACCGATCCTGCGGTAATTGATTTCAGTCAACCCTTCTAAGGTCGCAGCAATGTTAGTTTGGTTAAACATTGATCAGATAAGGAGAGGCGTCATGGCACAAGGAACTCAGAGCATCGTCGTGGCCTGTGATGGATCAGAGCATTCGTCACACGCAGCAAAAATGGCAGCGGAGCTTTCAAAGGCCCTCGGTCAACCACTCAAACTGCTCGCTGTATTCCCTGGCACCAGGGTTGAGAGATTAATTGTGAGTGGTGTGTTGCAGAGCGACATTGATGAAGAAGCCAATGAGTACGGGCGCAAAGCGTTTGATACTGCGAAAAAGGCCGTAAGTGGGGTCGTTGAACCCACTGACGAAGTCCTGCTCAAAGGTGACCCCGCCAAGGAAATCATTGAGTATCTGGACGATAATCCGGGCACCCACATGTTTCTGGGGCGGCGCGGCGACTCGCTTGTGAGAAGCCTCACGCTGGGTAGTGTTAGCGAGAAGGTAGTCAGGCATGCTCACGGGCCAGTAACCGTTGTAAGCGAATAGCAACGGTTCAATTGCCAAAAAACCGCGATTCTGATCGCGGTTTTTTTGGCTCAGAGGCCTGCACTAGTTATCGACAGATGGCGGCGCAAATATGGAGCTGGAACAAATCAATGCCATAGAAAAGGCGACCCGTTACGGCCGTGCTGAGGTTTTTCGTATCGGTCTGGCGGTGATATTCCTTGCCGGGATCATGTTGTACGTGCGTTCGATAGGGGCTGACGCTCCGAATATGGTCATGTTGGTAATAGCGGCGATGATCGGCGGATACATGGCGATGAATATCGGTGCGAACGATGTCGCCAATAACGTGGGTCCCGCGGTCGGTTCCAAAGCATTGACACTGGCGGGGGCAATCGCAATAGCGGCAATTTTTGAGGCCAGTGGCGCGCTGATTGCCGGCGGCGATGTCGTAGGCACAATCAAAAAGGGGATTATCGATCCTGCGCTGATCGGAGATCCCGACACCTTCATCTGGCTTATGATGGCGGCCTTGCTTGCTGCGTCGCTTTGGTTGAATACAGCCACCTATATCGGGGCACCCGTCTCCACGACCCACTCCATCGTCGGCGGTGTCATGGGCGCGGGCATAGCGGCGGGCGGGGTCGATATCGTGGATTGGCACCAGTTTGGTCAGATTGCCGCGAGCTGGGTTATATCGCCAGTGCTGGGTGGGGCCATCGCAGCACTTTCCCTGTACCTGATCAAGCGCCGGATCACCTACAAACGGGACATTGCTCAGGCCGCCAGATACAACGTTCCGCTGTTTGTCGCAATAATGGCCTGGGCCTTTGCCACGTATCTTGTGATCAAGGGGCTAGGCAAGATTGTCGACATCGGGTTTCTTCCCGCTATCGGCATCGGCGCGGTTGCTGGCGGCATCGTATGGTGGATCACGAAATGGCTTATTGCCCGTTCTTCTGAGGAAGTGGAAAACAGTAAAGCGGGGGTTGATGGCCTGTTCACCTACCCGTTAATTTTTTCAGCTGCGCTTCTGAGTTTCGCGCACGGGGCGAATGATGTGGCGAACGCGGTGGGTCCTCTGGCCGCGATCAATGAAGCCGTACTGCAAGGCGGTGTCGCGGCAAAGGCGGCGATCCCCAGCTGGGTGTTGCTGGTAGGGGCACTCGGGATTGCCCTCGGTCTGGCATTGTACGGCCCCAAGCTCATACGCACCGTCGGATCGGAGATCACAGAGCTCGACCGCATGCGTGCCTTCTGCGTGGCTATGGCCGCGGCGATTACCGTGATCATCGCAAGCCAGCTCGGCCTTCCCGTGAGCTCCACTCACATTGCCATTGGGGGTGTGTTCGGAGTTGGCTTTCTGCGCGAGCATCTCAAAACTACCTATCGCCAGAAGATCGAGGAGATTGAGGCCCACCATGCCGGAGAGGATCGGGCAGTAGTAGAGCGTCTGCTCAAGGAGTTTGATGAGGCCTCGTTCGAAGAGAAGGGAGACATTCTCAAGAATCTTAAAAGGCAAAATGGTGGCACTGCGCCGATCTCGAAAAGCGACCGAAAGAGCCTGAAAAAGGTGTACCGTCAGGAGCTCGTCAAGCGATCGGCGGTATTCAGGATCGTGGCTGCCTGGTTGATTACGGTACCGTTATCGGGGCTGCTGGCGGCTGTATTGTTCTTCACCATCAGAGGGATGCTTCTTCCATAAGCTCTCGCAGTTTAGCGAGTTGCGCCTCGACCACGCGTAGGCGGACCTCGGTCTGAGCGGGTGTTTCCCGGGAAGAGCCGGACTTTAGCTGATCGCGGTATTTTGCCTGTTTTTTTTCAAGCTCCTGCTGCAGACGCTTCAGTTCCTTACGTTTGAGGGACCTGCCCTTGTCGTGTTCACGCAGGACATCGTCAAGCTTGGCCACCAAATCCTTGAAACCCATTGTCCGACTCCGCCGTGATCGAAGATTGGTCTGCCCGGACGTCGTCACGAGCCTTTGACGTCTCAGAGAGTGATCTCTGCCTGGCCCTCATCACTCACCGACACTGCCTCCGTTGTCCGGGCCGCTTCCACATCTGTGGCTGTAAGAAGCGCACGCGTCCCAGCCAAAATAGCATCCACTGTCTCGCTGGCATAGGCGGAATCGTTAAGCAGGGAAGTGGCCATTGCTGAATCGATCCGCTTTGCCCCGAGGAGCCGCGTCACGCGCGCGACCATGGATTCACGGTCTACCCGGGCGCGTACGGCGATCTCGTCCAGCTCAAGTATTGCCGTGCTGGCATCGTCAAATTTGCCCTCGTAAAACCGGTGGGTTTCGCGGAGCACCATCGCGACCCGCAGCCGGAGATCGTTGTACTCATTACGGATCGCGGTGTTATCTGCAACCATGTAGATCGTGAGATTCTTGCGCAGATGTTTGACGTGCTTGATGGCTTCCACCATCTCGGCGGCAGCATGCTGCAGACGATAGAGGGAGTCGGTGGAGCTCGCCGGGGACATGCGCGCCATTCGCCCAGAGATAAAATCGAGGATGGCGTTATAAAGTCGCTTGACGCGCTGTCGATAGACCAGATCGATGTCGATGTCGATGCGTTCCCGGCTATGATTGATCATCCATGCCAGGTCATCGCAGTTGCGGATCTTCTCACGGTGCAGGTGGAGACCGTGGGCCAGGATAACGAAGGCTTGATCGAAGAGGTGCCAGACCTCACGGCGGACAGCGGCATTTGCGCTATCGGGGAAGTCCATTGCGGCCGGATTCAGGTACTTGGGCTGGGCTTCGGCCTCTTCCTCACGTTCTGGCAGCCAGTGTTCCAGCGCGTTCGCCATCCGGGAAATTAAAGGCAACATTACGGCTACACCCAGGCAGTTGAACAGGGTGTGGAATACGGCGAGCTTGACTGTGTAATCATCCTCTGCGATCGACATGAGCGCTGACAGGCTATCGACGGACCAGCGTAGCGGTTCGATCAGCACCAGGGCGATTGCTGCCGTTGCTATATTGAACAAGAGGTGGGCGCCTGCCAGCCGCTTGCCGGCGATATTCGCGCCGAGGCCGCCGATCAGCGCGGTCACTGTGGTGCCAATATTGGCACCGATCGCCAGTGCCAGAGCATTCTCGTAGGTTACCTGGCCTGTGGCCAGGCCGGCCAGGGTCAGGGCCAGTGTCGCGTGGCTCGACTGCATGACGACGGTCGCCAGAATTCCGAGCCCTGTGTAAACGAGCAGTCCGGTTACGCCCGTCATTGCATAGTCGCGCAGATCGACCGCCGACTGGTAGCTCTCGAATCCTTCCTTCATGAAATCTATGCCGAGAAACAGAAATCCCAGGCCGGCCAGAATCGCGCCAAAGGCCTTGAGCACGCGGGATTGCTGGAAGTTCAGCACCACGCCGAAAACAAGCATCGGCAAAGCAAAGGACGAGAGACTCATCTTCATGCCGATAGTCGCGAACAGCCAGGCACCGGTTGTGGTGCCAAGGTTGGCTCCGAAAATGATGCCAATGCCTGTGATCAGCGGAAGCAGGCCGGCGCTCAGGAAGGATATGGTAATGATCGATACCAGAGAGCTGGATTGCATAATGGCGGTGCTGACGATGCCAAAACCCAGACTCTTGGGAATCGTGTCCGTGGTCCGGCGCAACACCCTCTCCAGGAATCCGCCGGTAAATCGGCGAAACCCGTTCTCGAGCGAGAGCATGCCAAACAGGAAGATCGCAACCCCGGCGGCAATCTGTTTGAACTCGGGACTCGCCCAGAGCGCAAAAGCCAGAAGTCCGAGTATTCCGGCGAGGACGAATTGGCGGTAGTTCATTGGTTCATTTTTCCCGCAATTGGCTCGGGTTTGGCTCCCACTACACTACTCTGTCACATTTATGTAATGGAAGTAAGCTGAATACTTCCGGGCCTGTACAGTCAAGCTGTAGAAATCGCCCGCAGTCGTTTTTGCTGCGCGAACGGATGCAATCCTCAGTGTTGGTCAGCAACGAGTGCCATCATTTGCCACAATTCATGCGAAAAACAACCGGGATAGAGCGGGGGCCAGATCGTTATGCTGACTCAGTGAATTCAAGCAGACGAGGTGGCTATGAAGACTACAGAGTTGATCGAGAAGTGGCTCGATAAATGTGACCTGGCGAGACTGGCTCAGGAACGTTACGAAGAGGATCCGAGCCCCACGAACTACACAGAACTGAAAAAAGCCATGTGTGAGCGACGGCTGATGGAGGAGCGCGTTGAGCCCAGGGCGAGTTATTCCCAAAGGGTTGCAGGGTGAGTCGTTCTTCTTGGGCCTCAGAAACGACAGAACCCTCACAAGGCGGGTTCTGTCTGGATTCATAGTGGTGCCCGGCGGGCACCACTTTCATGTCTCATCAAATTGCGCCCAGGCGAACCCAGGATCTATTTCTTCACGGTCATGTTATTGCAGTGGGCGCGGAGCTCCAGACTGCTTATCCTCCCATCACCATCTGCATCGGCAAGTTGAAGAAATCTCGATCCGAATTGTACGGTGTCAGTGTTAGAGCTTTCGTCAAATGAGTCTGGAACATTACCGCAGGCGAGGTCTTCGGTGATTCCGCATGGGCGCAGGTAAACGTGTTCAGAACGGTCGATGTAACCGTTACCATTGCGGTTAATGCATTCAAACAGCCCTTTGGAGCTCACAGATGCGCTGGAAGTTTTAAGCGTTGGTTCGACGTTGTTATTGACGCATCCAGCTACCAAAAGAGAAACCGCTAAAGATAGGGTTAGGTGGAGATTTCTCATGGTAATGCCCTCTGAAACTTTGCATTACTGGTTTTGGGAGCCAAAAACAAAGGATATGCCAATGTCGCTAGGGTCGCCAGACATTCCTGTGCTGCAACTTCCGGGCTGAGAGACCAAGGGGTTGGCAGGGAGAGTTGCGAAGTGTTTGTGGCGGATGTCCCTTAGGGCGGCCTAGAAACAACAAAACCCGCACGAGGCGGGTCTTGTCTGAATTCTTAATGGTGCCCGGAGGCGGAATCGAACCACCGACACGGGGATTTTCAATCCCTAAAAATTGACATTTCCCCGCGTTGATCGATAACTCAATAAATACTATAAAATCGTTTATTATCAACTATTAGTTGACTTTTTTGCTTCCTGTTGAGTTGATCGGAATTTACCCGTATTCTCGAAAATTGCTTACATATTGCTTACACGTTTTCGAGGAGTGACAGGGGTGAAAGTAAACCTGACAGCGGGCAGGGTGGATGGATTCAAGGCCGGGGCCGATGGGAAGCAAGCCTTTCTATGGGATTCCACGGTGCCGGGATTGGGAGTTCGCGCCACCGCAAAGAGCAAAGCATTCATCTACCAGAACCGGTTGGACCGTAAAGCCCTGCGAGTAACTATCGGTGACGTGAAAACGTGGGGCATTGATGAGGCCCGCGCTGAAGCCCGCAGGCTTGGCACCCTTGTTGATCAGGGAATCGACCCCCGCCTGGAAAAGAAACAACGGCTAGCGGAAGTCAGGGAGGCTCAGAAAGAAGCAAAGCGGGCTGATGCCACCGTGGGTGATGCCTGGTCAGATTATATTGAAGCCCGGACGCCACGTTGGGGTGATCACCACCTGAAAGATCACCTGAAAATCAGCAAGGCGGGTGGTGAACCCCGCAAGCGTGGAAAGGGTAAGACCCAACCCGGTGTACTGACCCCGCTACTCTCGTTAAAGCTGGCGGACATAGACAGCCACACCGTGGGGCAATGGTTGCAGAAGGAAGCGAAAGATCGCCCCACACAAGCGCGGCTAGCGTTTGCCCTTCTGCGGGCATTCCTGCACTGGTGCGACGATCAACCCCGCTTCCATGGGCTGGCAAGCCCTGATGCCTGTTCTAACCGGCTAGCGAAGCAAAGCCTGCCTCGCAAAGGGGTTAAAGCCGATTGCTTGCAACGGGAGCAGTTGGCCGCCTGGTTCTCAGCGGTGCAGCAAATCCACAACCCCGTGATTTCAGCTTATCTGCAAATACTTCTGCTCACCGGTGCCCGGCGGGGTGAGTTATCAACCTTGCAATGGTCAGACGTTGATAACCGGTGGGGAAGCTTGGCAATCCATGACAAGGTTGATGGAGAGCGGGTTATACCCCTGACCCCATATGTTGCCTCTCTCATTGATTCATTGCCGCGCCGGAATGAATGGGTATTTTCCAGCCCCACCGCTAAAAGCGGCCACTTGGTAGAGCCCCGAGCTCAGCATACCCGCGCCTTGAAAGTAGCCGGTATCGAAGGGCTTACTCTGCACGGTCTGAGGCGGTCATTCGGCACCCTGTCGGAGTGGGTAGAAGTGCCCGCAGGTATTGTCGCTCAAATCCAAGGTCACAAGCCCAGTGCCACCGTTGAAAAGCACTACCGCCAGCGCCCGTTAGGCCTTCTGAAACAGTGGCACGTGAAAATAGAAAGCTGGGTTCTGGAACAGGCCGGAATCAAGTTTGAACCACCGGTGGCAGGCAAGCGCCTGAAAGCCGTGAAACAGTAAGCCCCGCCAGCCGGGAACAATAAGAGAATTTAGCCATGATGCACAACAGCCAACTCGGAGTTATCACCGAATGGGAGGCTCGTCAGCTTGAACAATTATTGCTGAATAGTCAGTACGGCAGGCTCGGTGCTTTCACCGTGATGATGCAAACAGACAGTGACATACAGGAAGTAATCAAGCATGACCCGCTTTATGCCTCCGACTCGCTGGCAGATTTGCGGGAAGCCCTGCGAGCGCAACGGAGGGTAACAGGCCTGATGGAAACAGTGGTTAACCGTCTGGCAGGTACGTGGAGGTAAAGCGTGCGTATTCGGCTTGAGTTTAAGCACACTCCAGTTTTCATCGTTATGTCCGAGGAGTGGGCTGATCAGCATCATCCGCTGGAATTCCCGTTGTCTTTTGAAAGCTCCTTGCACGGTCTAATAGAGTCGCAGGGAGCGTTATTGGGTCAAAGAGAAGACGGAAAACTTGTTGCATCGGATATTGAAGTAACCCGTGAGAAAGGAATCAGTATGGAGTTCCCGGGGATGGTGCTGGATTTTCCTCCGCAATATTTGGATTCGGCTTGGAAGAGGCTCGGTCTTGAAAATAGGCCGTACACTGGTCGAGAAGTTACCCTGGGTTTAATTTTGGCGTTGATGGTATTCAAGCCGCGCAAGAAGCAGGGGGGCCGCGGAGAAGGACGCGCCGACGCTGATTCGATAGTCTGCCTGGTAAATCTTGTCCACGGCTGCCTATATCTCTCTGAGCGAGAAGGCAAGGAAATGTCTATCAGGACTGCGGTTGGAATGGTCGTAGATGCCATTAAAGATGGAACTGAGTATTTTCGCTACCCGGTCTTGCTGCCAGATGATGGCGTGATTCCTTGGCCTGATAGTTGGACTACCGACGGTGCAACGCCTGATACCCCACAAGGACTGGAGCGTCTAAGGAAAAGAGTCACTAGAGACAGGTCTGACGCCTAAATCTTTTTTGTCCCAATCCGAGTAATACAGGTCAGTACTCTGTAACCGCGATCTTAATAAGCACATAAGCGGAGGGTACAACCATGCTTACCACTGAGCAGTTAGCCGAAAAATTCCACGTCAAACCGAACACTATTCGCACCTCACTATGCCGAAAAGGGCACTGGTGTGGGTTGCGCCCCGTTCGCCTTCCTAACCGTTTTCTGGCCTGGCCTGATGATGCCGTTGAACGGCTATTGGCTCAGTCACAAAACAGCACCGAAAGCCAGCAAGCATAAGGGAGGTTTGATCATGTCTGTTTTTATCGTGCGCGAGTATTGGAGATTCCCGGTGAAGTCCGGCGAGGGAGTCGCAAATCATTTCTACTTGGATCAGGACTGGGGCGTGTGGATCGACCCGCTGATGATTCAGGTGGACAGGGCATTTGCACTTGAGCGGGCTACAACAGAAGGCCAGTCGCCAATCATAGATGACGAACAAGCGTTCCATCGCCTCGATTGGCTGGAAACGATATCGGACTTCACCGGTGCCAAGCGTTTGCAGACAAAGCTGGAGAAAGTCGCTTTGGGGCAGCCGGGGGAACTGGTGCGGACATTTGATCAACTTTTTGGAGTGCTGGGGAATGGCAGTAAAAAGCACTGAACAAACAGCCTCGGATATACCACCGGGGCTAATACAGCCGAACCTGGAAGCAGTGCCGGAAGAGCTACAGCAATACCGGCAATGGGTAGTCTGGAAAGCAGTTCCGATCAGAAAGCGGAATGGAACGGTCAAAATGACCAAGGTCCCCTACAGCCCGAAAACCGGAAAGAAGGCCAGTTCACGTAGACCGGAAACCTGGGCAACCTTTGATGATGTCTACGAAGCGTATCTTCTGGAAGGTTACACAGGAATCGGGTTCGTCTTCACCGCCGATGATCCGTTCGTGGGTGTAGACCTGGATAACTGCTTTGATGATTCTGGGAAACTGCGGGGTGACGCCCGGCGTGCAGTGGATGAATTGCAGTCATTCACCGAAAGATCACCATCCGGCAAAGGGCTGCATATTATCTGCAAAGGGAAGCTACCCGGCACAGGTCATTGCGACAACAAGGCAGGTCGGGAAATGTATCAGGAAGGTCGGTTTTTCACGATAACGGCTGATGTAGTGGAAGGGTTGGGCACCGTTAAGGCAGGCGGTGCCGGCCTAGAAACGCTGTATTCGGATTGGTTCGGACAATCCGACAGCACTGATGCAAGTCACACCGTAGGTGATCTGGATTGGGACCCTGAAGCACCGTTGGTGCCATTGGATGATATGCGAATAGGGGACGACTGGAAATCCCTGATCAGGGTCGGTGAAGGGTTGGACAAATACACCGATTCAGAGGGAAATCCTGACCGCTCCAGTGCATTGTTCGCGGTGTGTCAGGAAATGGTCAGTGCTGGGGTGAATATTGAATCTATTCTGACAACGCTCACTGAAGAGAAATACTTTTTGGCCGGGGCTGCACTGGACCGTAGAGGGAATCAGAAATCAGGCATGCAGTGGTTGTGGAAGTACACCCTCGCAAAAGTGCTGGCCAAGAATCGGGGTCTTGCTGATGAGTTCGATGATGACGTTGCGGTTTCTGGTGATGATCCGTTGGGTTGGATAGGAGGCTTCGAGGTGAGTGATGACGAAATGGACGAGATTCAGAATTCTGAGTTTATTGCTGATGGGCTAATCGTGCGCGGCCATTTGGTAGCAGTGGTGGCGGAGGCCAACGGCGGGAAGACCACTATATTTTTCCATCTCGCCGGGGAGATGGTCGAGAAAGGTTACACCGTGGTTTACGTGAATGCTGACGTATCGGGTGGCGATGCCAAACCCTATCACGCTATGGCGAAAGAAAAGGGTATTCGGTTGTTGCTGCCAGACATGAAGGTCGGCAAGTCCATGGATGGTGTAGTGAAAATGCTTGAGAAAATGCGACTGGCGGAGGGCGATTATTCCGACTACGTGTTCATTTTCGATACGTGGAAGAAAATGTGTGATGTTCTCAGCAAACGCGATGCAAAGAACGTATTTATGACGTTGAGAGCGCTCACAGCGAGAGGGATGACAATCATTCTCCTGGCCCACACGAACAAATACAAAGGGGACGACGGAATGCCGGTGTATGAAGGCACCGTGGACTTGAGGAATGACTGTGATGAACTGATCTACTTATTGCCGGAAAAACGGTCTGACGGCTCCATGATTGTTTCAACGCTTCCCGATAAGACAAGGGCTGCAATAGATGAGATCACCTGGGAAATTGACCAGCAACGAAATGTACGATTGCATGAAGAATATGAAGACGTGCTGACGCGCCGGAGAGAGCGGGAGCGAGTGGCAGAGGATCAAGATGTTATCGAAAGGATCGAGGAGCGGTTGCAGCAAGGCGAGGCTAAACAATCTGAACTAGTCAGTCATTGTAAGGAAGGTGGGATCTCTTGGAGACGGGCCCGGAGGTGCATTCAAAGATACTCCCAAAAGGATCAGGCGATTAGCACCGTACTGTGGTGGGAATCTGAGGGAGAAACAAACAATGCGAAAATTTATCGTCTGGTAGACGTTTTCGACGAGGTGCCCGCATAGAGCGCGTGTGGCACAAGTCCGCCCCCTGAAAAAGTGAATAACGAACAAGCCGGGAAAAGTGGAAAAGCTGGTAAAAGTGAAACCTGATTCTGCCTCAAATGGGAGATGTCACCGGTGGAGGCCGTTGGGGCTGTGGGGTTTGATCACTTTTACCGGTTTTTATCGTTTTATCAGTTATTACTTTTTCAGGGGACATCCTCCGGTGATGAATTCTTTAAATTGTGGAGCTAGAGAAAATTTGAAGATGCCCACAAACCACGCTCCGCGATCCCCGCGGTGATAAATCCCTCTTGGGAAGGACCCGTGATCAGAGCGTGAAGGATTTCTCGGCCTTCATGATCGGGACGTACTTTCCCGCCGTGGTTTGTTCCAAATGGTTCACGTAACTCTTGAGCGCCTCTTCAACACTGTCTTTTGGGCTTGGAGTGCTTGCTCCGAAAGTTAATGCAACCGCCTTGTCGACGTTTGGGTTGCTCCGAATGCGCTGAGAGACTGCGGTGAAATCACTACGGGATAGGATTATGAGGATAGCTTCCTCAAGACACAGAAACCTTATCCAGAGATCTTGGAGCTCTTGTATCGGTTCTACCTTTGATAAGGCAATGTAGGCACGTTTATCTCCGCTAAGAAGTTGGCCGTTTTCGATCTCTGACAATGCTGCAAATAGTGTTAATTCTCCGGTGTCTAAGTCTGGTCGATCCAAAGTAAGAATAGGGTTCGCACTATCTGCGGAAATCTCGACTTCGGACGCTGATGAAACTAGCGTCCTTGCATTTTCCATGGCAACCCTAGATTCCAGTTTCCGAATCGCTTTTTCCTCGTTGTTGAGATGGAGTTGGAATTTGAGCTGAGGAAGGACTCCCAGGTCCGATGCTTCAAGTTCTATTGAGGCCAGTAGAAACTCCACTAGATCGAACTGACACAGTTTTCTTGCTGCATCGCTATCGAGTAGTAACAAAACCACTTCCCTATCTATCGTACCCTTGGGTTAGAAGAACATAATCCGCATGTTCCTCGCTTAAGTCGCCTAAGTCGGTGTTTTCCTTGAATCGTTTTTCCAACAAATTCAGAGGGTTGATCTCTCGGGGGAGGAAATTTAGGGCTTGATTGGCGAGTACCCATTCATCGTGACTTTTAGCGTAAGAAAGAATGAGATGTCCGGGATCTATTCCGTACTTTTTTGCGACTGGGATTGTAGTTGCAAGAAGTTCTGCTGCAGATTTTTGGGAGCCAATTAGTTCAAGAGGGTCATCAATCTGCCCCCTAATCAATTTAAGAGCAAATGCATCAGCTTCTAGCTCCTGCTGGTCTTTTGGAACTTCAGGGCTACCCTCTAAATTTCCTTGCACTTCTGCCAGCTCTTCGTCTAGTAGAACAGAATCGGTACCTATATGCCCGAGCAATATGTGTCCGAGCTCATGTGCTAGAACAAAGAGCTGCCGAGCGGACTGTTTGTGGCTGAAACCCAAGATTATTGCAGGTCTATCTGCAACGGAAATTGCCATGCCAGTAACTCGTTTTGAGCCTCTGGGTAGATAATTAAGAAACAGAACGGGAATGCCATGGTTCCAGCAGAGATCAAGAAGTGATTGGAAGCTAACGGTGTTATCTTCGGAAAGGCTGAGGCACTGGTCTCTAACAGCAAGCGGATCTTCGGGTAATGCCCGGTAGGGAGGCTTAACAGAAAAAATTGAAGTCTTAGCCAAAGCTAGGCCAAGGTTTGCGGCCACTGTAAGCTCGGACTCCTCCGTGTCAACTCGATGCTTAAACCTCGCCGTAGGAGCCACTGACGCTATCTCAATGGTTCCGTCAGGGTTGAATTCCACGCTGAGCCCGAGACGCTGGCGTAAGATTAGAGCGAACTGTAGGGATCCAGCGCTAGTCCGAATTAGGCTGTTATCCCACCACTCCGGTAAGAATTTTTTAATGTAATTCCGCGGGTAACCAGCTTGTCCGAGTTGCCGAAACGCTGCTTCTGCGGTTATCGGAGTCGTGATTTTGTTCACTGGCTCCTCCCTGAATTGGTCAACGGCTGCATTCTCGCATGTTGATATTGGTGGCTTCCAGTGTATTCGTAGGCCTCGGCCAAAAGACTGCTCACAGAGCTGTGAATAGATATCTACTATCCACGGAACTGGAGCACTGCCTCTGATAGAATTCCGCGTAAACTTGGGACACGTGCCGACTCATGAGATTGCGATGCGCGAGAGAGAAATAAAACGAGCTTTAATTTCACATTTAGATCGTTACCGGAAAAATCAGAACGACTTCCCATACCTAGAAGAGCTACAAATTAATGGGGGTGAAGTAAGGGCAGATTTAGTAGACGTCCAGTCGATGCACTGCTACGAGATCAAAAGTGACCTCGATACTTTGGCCAGGCTCCATTCGCAGGGAAGTAGATACGGAAAAATATTCGATAAAGTAACTTTAGTGACTTCTGAGCGCCACCTTGAAAAAGCTCTGGCAATGGTCCCCACTTGGTGGGGGGTCATGCTTATCCCACAGTCTGGGAAAAAGCTCTTTAGAAGAGTTAGGTATGCTCGATTGAATTCGAGAATCGATGCATTTGCCATAGTCTCTGTACTCGACAAGCAAGAGGCTCTAGATGTGCTCGGCCGAACCAAGGGCACTCGCGGTTGGAAAAGCAAGAGCCTATATATTTTGCACCAAGAGCTAGCAAACTCCATCTCGGTTGAATCCCTCAAGCAGGAAGTTCGAGATTGTCTGTCGAGACGAACACCAATTGATATTTAGGCTAGTATTGTTCTCGAACTACAAATGTTATGTGATGATTCCATCCTTCGGTGATGTGGTAATGGCCACACTTTTTTTGTTTGTCGGGAAAGTTTGGGTCTGCTCTTTCCTCTAAGAGTTTGTCACCGAAAGAATAGGCCGCGCCTTTGAAGTGCGACGCGTACAGGTTCACAAGAATCGAGCTGATTGCGATAGAGTCATTTCGTGTGTTCCCCCCTGCTCTAAGTATCAGCCAATCGTCGTCTCGGGTGTATCTTATTGCTAGTCGCCGACCTCGCCTTGTGAGGTTTTCTTCCGTCCAGTAGGGATTGAGAATTCCGTAATCGCCGAAACCAACAGTGGCTTGGCAGAGGCCATCGATTTGTTTCCATAGTAGCCAGTCATTTCTCTTGAATTCTGCCATGCCCGTTTGGACTGAAGCTAAGCTTTCAGGGTAGGCCCCCGATAGCAAGTGCACGCTTTTTATTCCAATGGTTCCGACCAGATCAATGGCCAGGGCTAGTTGGCGACAGTCGGAGATTGGCCAAGTTTCCGGTGTTTGGCCCATATCGAGGAGTAAGTCTACGAAGCAATGTGGGTTGTTGATATTAATCTTTTGAAGTGCAGCCCTGATTAACGCCAACTGACCATCAAGAAGCCTGAGTTCTGAAAACTTCTCTCTCAATGTCACTTCCCCAAAACTAAGCACTAGGGCTAGATCGCTGGCGGCGAGGTTATTAAGGTCCTCAGGAGAGAGTGTAGGAACGACAGAGTAATTATTCTGCCTCGCTATCTGTAAGAAGGTCCGAAACTCACTTAGCCTTACTCCACTCAAACGTCCTTTTGGATCTGAGTAATCGACTAAGGTGACGTGCGCCCCTCGCACTAACTGATAGTTTGCAATGAGGTTAGTATGCTGCTGGGATGTTCTTATCTCTATACAAGGTGTGATTCGCTGTTGCACGTATGAATCTAGATTGGAAAGTGCTAGTTGCTCATATTGCTGCCACTTTATGACCGGAATATAGGGAGGGTGGTTTGGATAATTTGAAGCCATGGTTGCCTTCCTTGGATCATATTTGCGTACTCAAGAAATATGATTAGCACGCTTTCGAAACTCAAAAACTGTACACAAGATATCAGTTTGCGTCGAGCAATTGAGTCAGCGAAATTGAACGAATGGGTCTGGGAGGAGGGTAAGGATTACTTTTAGTAATTTCCGCCTATCTGCTCCGGTATTCGCAGCCGCCTTTCAGAGTCTCATATTGTGGGGTTTCCTCTGCTCCAAGTTGCAAGTTATACAGCTTAATGATCCGCAGGAAGCGGCTAATGTACTGACATTGACCGGAGGGAGGCAGCCATTCGGTCGGACTCTGCGCGCCCTTGCTCCTATTTAGGCCGGCTTCCACGCTCCAGAGGTTTACTGGATTATTGCTGAATTGCTCCCTTTTTTGTTGGCTCCAAGAGTCTGCGCCATGTTCCCATGCGAACTTGAGGGGAACGATATGGTCGACGTCAATTTGCGAGGCATCTTGAATTACGTTGCCAGTATAAGGTGATACCCACCGTCCACTGATCACCCGGCAGCGATCGGCCGAAGCAAACATAGGGCGGCGAGTCGATTGTGAGATCAAAGCCTCCATGCGGCTATTCTGGCAGTCGCCATCTTCATCGTTTCAGCCTGGACCAAAGTTAGAGCGCTCGTAATCAGTCTCGTCTGAGGCTGGTGTGAACTTTCGCTCCGACCGAGCTTTACCGCCATCATCTAGACAGCTTTCAAGGTTTTCGTATGATAAAAAGTTGGAAGTTCGCTCGTAATAGGGGCTTTGCTCCGTATGGCAAAACCCCGAAGATGACTGCTTCACCGGTAGGGGTGTTGCAGTCAACGGCGCAACTATTAGCAGTAAGCCGATAAGAGATTGTTTTAAATGATCTTTTAGGCTGGGCATGGTGAAGTCATTGAGATTCAGTTGGTGCTTATTGAAACTGGTGTGAGCAGAAGGTAGCGGGATTGATTTTGCCTTTGCTAAGGGTTCCATTCGATTCTTTGCCTGGAGAGGATGGGCCGTGAGTTTGGAGGCGTTTTGTGAGAAATCTCATACGCGCAATTAAGACTTAGCTGGTGTTGATGTCTCCTGGAATGGTTAGACTAGAGGTGAACTATTTGTTTAACACCGACATGGTTCAAAGCCGGCATGGATGCCTGGCAAGCGCGACACCTGCATAGTGGTGTGACTGGTCAGGGAGAGGTCTGACATCGCTAGATTTCCCCACTGCTCTTGTCCTCGTGGAATTCCTCGATTTCCCGATCGATACTCAGCTGGGGCTTGTTACCCATCTCTCTGATGTAATCTGAATGGTAATTTGGCCCCTCAAAACTGCTCAGAAGCCAAACGTCGTTTAAGACAGAACGTAATGTTACGGTTTCCCTACGAAGGCGCATGGTATTTATACAGAGATGGTAGAAAAATCTGATTTGGCTCCTTGTGAGTTGACACTAGACGTGAGCGACAAAAGGCTGTCCCCGACATTTCGACGAATAGCGAGTGCAAATGTTGCCGGGAGCCTGCACGAAAGACGTCTTAGGCAGGCATTCGATAAAGTCTGGCAGTCGTTCATGAAAAGCTCTGAGATAAGTCAGGGCTACATTAATGAGATGCAAAGAGAGGAGCATTTCTGGAAGAGCTGGTTTGAAATGTATTTCTGGTATTTCCTTGATGTGAATGGATATCAGCCGACGAATAGCCGTCAGGGGGGATCTGATTCGGAAATTGCGTGGAGAGGCCGAAAGATTCAGTTTGAAAATGTATCTCCTACTGTTGGCGAGGATAACCATCCGCATAAAGTCGTTCACAGGAGAGTTATAAGCGCTCCGGACCTAGCTGACGGTGTTCAAAAAACATGGAACTCTACCTCCGATGAAGAGAGCTTCAGAACGCAATTTGAACTAGATCTGATCATAAAGCGCATCACAACATCGTTTGTAGCCAAAGCTTCTCAGCTGGACAGACGTGTCAAGAGAGGCAAAGTTAGTAAAGGTGATCACTGCGTGATTGTGATCGATGTCAGTCAGATTCGGAAAATCGAGCATTTTGAGATCGAAGAGGTGGGGATCAAGGCATTGTACGGGCTAGGACAGGAGTGCTTCGTTTGGGAAGAAAAGGGAAATAGCCTTCAACGAAAATTTGAGCTACGTCCAGAGATTTTGCAGCCGGGGAAAGGCTCTGTTCAAACGAACTACTTTCTTGGGACAAAAGCGTTCCGCGACATAGCCGCGGTGATTTTATGCGACGCTAACATCTCGGATTTTGCTTTGGGTGTTCGGCCAGAGCTCTTTGTCTTCCATAATTATCACGCCCGAAACACCTTATCGAAAAAGCTTTTTCGTGAGCATCAGCATTATTACCCTGTCTCACTAGGCAAGAAATTCAGCATTCTGTCTCAGCGAAAAAGAGGAGCTTGAAAAACTCTCCCCAGGTTTTCAAGTTTCTAAGTACGAGCTGAAGGGAGAAGGGCAAGATTTCTTTACACCCTCGGAGTGTTGATAGCTGAGCAAAATAGTAGCCTTAAACTGCTAACTCTCTTTTTACCCGATCTCCTCAAACCCGTGCTCCATTCGGTGCCATCTAAAGTACTTGTCGTTTTTCCTGCTTAAGGCGGCGCACTTTGTACCCAAAACCTGATTAACATAGGTCTTAATCGGTTGGTGCTGGTCACCTACATGCTTGCCAATGACAATGCCTTGGGCGTCGACGCTTATCACGCCATTCTCGAATAGTTTGTCACAGCCGAAAACGCACATGGGTAATGCAATATTTTGCACATCCAGTTTTTCTTTTGTTTCGCAGCGAGATCGCTTCTTGATGTGTGCCGCTACCAGGTAGGCACGGGGATAGGTTTTACCACAGATACAGCACTCGGCTGCGGTTCTGTTCCCAAACAAATGGTTCACAATAAAGTGGTGCTCTTTTCTGGTGGGGGTTTCCGTTCTGCCGTCAGGTGATCCTTTCCTGATTTCCTCTTGGGTTTCTTCCAATGAAGGAACAGGTGAGGCTCCGGGGATTACGTCTTCGATGTTGATGTTTTCAAGAATTTGCTCACTGTCTCGTTGGCTTAATAACGTGAAGGGTATCCGCGGTTTCTTGGAAGAATTCTCGAACGCCACGTCGTAAGGAACTGAGATACGCGAGACTTGGTCTAGAAAGTATATGCCCTCCCAAGTGACACCTGCTTTCTCGTCTTTCCATCCCCAGAGGCTGGCGGCTAGCTTGGCATTCAAAAGCTTATGGGTGACGACCCCGGTGATCGACATTAGGGTCTTGATATTGAAGATGGCGATGTCGCCCGCTGCGAGATCGCGGTAGCTATTTCTGGTGTTTTGATTAATCGAAACGCCCCAGATGTGGGCTTCGCCTGAAGGATAAAGATTCCGTAAGCGTTTGATGGCCTCGGCGTCCAAAAAATACGAGAGGTAATCGATTGGCACCGGTTTGTGGATTGTCTTTATCAAGTTTCGTTGAGAATCTCTGTCTGAGCAGGGCTGGTAAGCAACTCTTGCCATTACACTTCCTTATCGCGCTTCGAATACTTGATTGAGTTTCCCTTGGAGAGCGAAACGGGGTACTTCTCGCCGTTTATTTCTATTTTCCGCTCCGCTGTCTCTACTAAGTCAACCTCGAGCCTGTCAGCGAGTCTCAGCAGATATAGAAAGACGTCAGCCATTTCTAGTTCGATCTCTTCTTTCGTCCCCGAAGACAGGTTTTTAGTTTCGGAAGCCTCTTGGTCAAGCCATTGAAAGTGTTCTAGAAGTTCAGAGCATTCAACGGATAAAGCGATAGCTAGATTCTTGGGACTATGGAACTGATTCCACTCCCGGTCTTCTGCGAATCTGGATAACTTTTCCTGTAGCTGCTTGATAGCGTCCATTTTGTTCTGCCTTTATCAAATGAACATTTTATGACGATGCTGCCAGCGGGCTGAGCTCTGGGTTCCTTTTTCTCCACTCGCCCTTTCTCAGCGCATTTTGACACGGCAAACTTCAAATTGCTTTTATTGGAATACGTCATCACGACAGAGAGCCTAGTGCAGTAATTGAGCGAGTTCGGATGCCGGCGTTTACACGGTTATTTGGCGTATATCTCTCGTAGTCGGCTGCATAGTGGTGTGACTGGTTGGGGATAGGTCTGGCACCAAAAACCTCTCTTCCCCGTGCTAAAAGCTTGCCCTCAAGCCTCCCTTTTCTTGATGGGAGCCTCCTGCATTTGAGCATTCTCCGGAGGGAGGTGGGGTTCTTGATAGTAGGCTAGCGCTAAGATTAGATCGCTAAAAATGGAGGTTGCGCGTGCCTGAGACTAAAACCTCGTGCGGGCTGCATGTCGGATCATAAAGGTTTGTCGCTGTTCGCGAAGTGTCGAGTGGTGCTCATTGCGCCTATATTCGCCCTGACTGCAAACTGCCTACAGTCCTCGTAAAATTGTGCAGTCTTGATGCTTTATTTTATGCTCCGTTGAGAGCGTTGCTGTTTTCCAAACCAGGCACTAATGCATTTGTAAAAGAAGGAGTGACATGATCAAGCCCAAGAAAGGGCGCTCAAATTTGCTGCTCAAGCCCTCTCCTTTACCATTCATTCCACCATTTGGAGAAGCAGTTAAACTCCTTGGTGTCCCCTCAAGTTTGAGTGGGGCTGTAAACCATCTCTCGAGAAAGCATCAGGAAGACTTACCTGTTTCAGAGAAAACCCTAAGGAAAGCGAGCGTTTCGCCCGTAACTCATGCCACCGCAGAAAAAATTGGTAAGTTTTTGCTCGGCAAGTTGCCCTATCAAACTGACCAAGATGAGGTGGATTGCCTTCATGAGCCATGGCAATCCGTGAGGGCGCTAAACAATGGTTACTCATGGCATGCTGGGGTTCTTTATCCGATTAAAAAGTTAAAAGTCGGTGCCGATTATGATCTCACTCGATTTCTTCGGTTTATTGAGAGTCGCTGCGAACAAGAGCTGGAAATACTGGGAGCTTTGAAAGAGATGGAGGGGCAGAGGACTGCCCGACGGGATGTCGAAATAACTTGGTACGAATTTCTAACAAGTACAACCGAGATTGCCGAAAACGAAATAGCAGATGGATTGCCCGCTCTGGTCCAATGGTGCACTGGCGAATCCCTGGAAGACTTGGAGCTCTTGAAGCTAAATCGGTTATTTCTGAGATTGACTGTTGATTTCTATTATTCTGTAGTCGCTTGTTTGGACTATGATCTAAGCAATCCACTTCGAGAGCAAGAAGTTGCAGATAAACGTTTGTGGGATGTCGGTCTATTCGGGACATTGGTCCCCACGAACTCTGCTCAAAACTTCAGGCAGCCCATCGACATACTTCTCGACGAATGGCGGACTGTTTTTGCAACATCGCCTGGGGAAAGGTTGAGTTGGGCTGAGATGTATCAAAAGCTACCTTATCCTTTTGGGGTTCCTCCTGAGAAACGAGCCGATTTTGCCTGTGTCGAGGATGCCATCAAAGAGGTTAATGAAATCAGAAAGAGTCGGTTATACGCTTGGCGCCGAGGTGAGAAAAGGCCTACCAAGGAACAAGCAGACGTTTTTGTTAGAAACCTTGTCCCAGCGGGCTATGACGATTGGTGGGCTTGTTTGCGCTTTTATTGGGCAAATGCACTTGGACGGCTGATTGAGTCGGAGAGAATTAGGAATGAACAATGGCTTTCTGCCACTGAAGTGGTGTCTGTCTTCGAATCTTACGATCGGTACTGGTTACGCTTCGGCGCTCCAGTTACTACATAGTTGAGTTGGGAAAACCGGCGCAGGCTCTGGGAGTGCGCCGGCTCAGGATCGGTTAATCGCCTAGATAATCCTCGTTATTCGGGTTGTGGGCGTCAGCCCAATCGTCCATGTCTGCGTCATTGTTTGGGTTATTAACGTCGGACCAAAGGTCTAGCTCATCTTTGCTCATGTCGTCAGTGTTCATAGACTTTCTCCTTTTCAGTGTGAACGACAAGGCCATGGTCTTACACCGAGGGGATTGGATGAAGGTAACCCTGAGAGGGAAATTCCACCTTTCGTTTTTTTCTCGCGAACCGTCTGCCTGCTGCGACGCAATTGCGTTCCATTGAACCTGGCCTGGTATTCGGCTCATCCAGAGTTGGAAAGTGGAACAGCTTTCGTCATTGCTTCCCACTAGAGGAAGCACGATTGGTGTTCTTCTCAATTCTATGGTGGGACGGTGTGGTAAGGTCCAGCCCGACTTTCGGGCGTGCTGAGTCTGGAATCGAACTGAGCTCAATTGGTAACTGGCGAAGAGATTATAATTAGACTCGGCCCCATTCAGCTTTCAGCTATCGGACACCACTGAAGTTTGCCGCTGACTACCGGACTTCCGGAAAAGGGTCGAAATTAACCGACATGACTAAGCAGTGCACGGCTCGGTGATTTTGGGCAGGTCATTCTTGCTGAATCTCTATGGGCAAGTGCGCTTGTTTACTCTAAGGCTAACGGTTGTGCGGTAGAAAGAGGGGCGAAGTTGGAGCAGTTGATCAACGCTCTTTCATACCATGGACTGACAAAATTATATCCATCTTTGGCTCGTAACGAGCCGATTCCCATCTGTAAAACATCCTCGTCTGATCACGTTGCGCCAAGGTGACTCTTCAGCGAATAGCCGACAGAGGGCTGATTTTCTAGTTCCGGTCAGATACGCTAATTGCGCGTAGGTTTTTGTGACTGGGATTTTCGAATTGTACAAGCATAGGTTCTAAACTCGATTTCACTTGGAGCGATAATAGTGCTTCTACTAAGGACATTCACGGCCATTTTTTAGGAAGTTAGATATGGTTGAAAAGGGAAAGGTTAGGGTATTATTCTCAGACGATCCTGTATCCATGGATCCTAATACAGGTCTCTCCGTAGTTATTTGTCCCTCGCGCGATAAGTATAACGATTTCAAGTTTCGAACTTTCGCTGATTTTTCTATTTATCTCAACGGAAATAGGTACTCATATGAGGGCTATGTCGGATTTTTTGATCAACCAGATGATCCAGATGTAAACGGTATAAATTTCCTCTGGAACTTATTGGGGAGTTCGGAGAGTAAAGTTGTCGATGCTCGTGACCTTAAGCTTTTCTCAATGGCGCAAAGTATTGAGGTCTACCGGGAAATCGTAAACTTCCTAGGCGTCGAAAAAACGCGCGATACCCTTCTTGCGATCAATGACCTAGTTTCAATTGGTGAATATGATCAATCAAATAAAATGGTTGATAAAGTGCGAGAAATGGAAATTTTTAATATGTCGTTTATGAGAAGGGCTGAAACTTTCTACGCATATAAAAATGCAGGGACAGTCCTCAAAGGGTTGGAAGAAGAAAAAATAATAGAGGTTAGTAAAGATCTGATAATAGATTTCAAGCTCAGTGGTTATGAAAATCGCCACAAAATAAACTTTAAGTTCGATGATGACGGCCTTCTTCCAAAACGAACCTCAATAGTAATAGGAAAGAATGGAACAGGGAAAAGTCAAACTCTGTCAAGAATTGTACGCGCGGCAATAAAAGGGGATGGTACCCTTGTCGATGGCGTTACTGGCGAGCGTCCAACATTTAACCGATTGTTAGCCTTTTCGCCCACCAATGAGGCGGGCCATGTATTTCCCGACGGACGCTTAAAGAATGTAACGGTCTGGTATAAGAGCTTTTCACTTAATCGATCCCGGAGATCCAGAAGAAATGAATATCTCAACGACCTGATTGTTCAGATCGCTCGTTCAGAGCAGGTGATTCTGAGCAGAAAGCGGTGGGATATCTTTTGCGACGTGGTGGAAGGAATAAGAGCCGGAAGAGATTTAGTAATTCCAACTAAAGATGAGTTTGAATCATGGATCACCTTGTCTGATCTGCCACTCTCAAATGAGGAGCGAGTACTCAAGAGATCAAAGGCAATTGATTACAAGTCGGAACCTCGGTGGTTAATTGAGGGTGAATGCTTTCCGTTGAGTAGCGGGGAGATTTCATTTGTTCGTTTTGCTGCCCAGGCCTGTCTTCACATCGATAGTGGTTCGCTGCTTCTTCTTGATGAGCCGGAAACCCACCTTCATCCTAACTTTATCAGTAAGTTTTCAGCTCTATTAAATGAGCTTTTATCGAAGACTGGCTCTATTGCGATAATAGCGACGCACTCGGCTTACTTAGTACAAGAAGTGTTCCGTGAACAAGTCAATGTTCTAAGGGCGGTTGATGGACGAATATCCATTGAACGTCCTAGGTTGAAAACATTTGGGGCGGATGTCGGAGAAATTTCATATTTTGTATTTGGAGAGGACAAAATTTCTGAGGTCGCTGAACAGGTAAGATCCGATATAGTCAGTCGATTTAGTTCATGGCAAGAGGTGATGGAGAAGTATAAGAATGAACTTTCTAATGAGTTTTTAGGGCAGATAAGATTGGAGATGGAAGGAAAAGCCAATCACGATGATGGTGGCTCTTATGAATAAGCTCCTTGCCCCAAAGGAAGATGATTCAGCAGGATTAAAGGATCTGGCTCACGGCCGTGGTAAATACGCATCACCGCTCCAGTCGGTAGAAAATAATATAGTCCAACAATATTTAAATTACGAAAAGCATCTCGGGAATCCATGGAGTATTAATCCGATAAATTTGAATGAAGATCAGAAGAGGTCGCTCGCTTACTATTATAAAAATCCAACGAAAAAACTTGCGTATATAAATGATATTAGAGCGAATGATGAGACAGATGTTTGTCCGATGTGCGGATCTCTTCATAGGGGGACTTTGGATCACTTCTTTCCTCAGGCCGATTACCCCGAGTTTTCTTTGTTCTCTTTGAATTTGGTTCCCGCTTGCAAATGCAATATTTTGCGACAAACCAAGCTCAAGGGTAAAGCTCCGAGTGAGCGCGTTCTTCATCCTTATTTTGATGCTTGTTTGTCCGAAAGGCTTTTGAAAGCAAGATTTAAAGATCTTGGAGATACGCCCAGTATTAGTGTTGAAATTTGTGTCTCTGTAGCGCATCCAAACTACACAGAGATTCAGTATCATGCCAAAAATATTGTAGAAAGTAGCAGGCTATATGAATACCTTAATAAGCGGTGGAGGAAGCTATTAATTAAACCGAAAGCGATATTGAGTGGCCTTAAATGGAAAACGCCAAGAAATAAAGAAGATCTCATTGAGCTTATCGAAGGACAACTTGAGACAGAGGATGAGGATCATGAAAGCAAAAACAACTGGAGATCGATTTTCGTGTGTGGGTTGCTTGAAAGAGATTTGATAGATTGGATGTGGAAAGAGAGGGGGCGCTTGTTTTAGGCCTGCTGGGACTTAAGCGATGGTGTTAAGAATGATGGGGTTCTGTATTTGGGGTGAGAACTGTAGCGGGTGGGTTCATGTGTACAGTTCGGCAGTTTCGCACTAGGTGTGTTTCGATCTATTGAGTCACAGGAAAAAATGAGTTTTAGGCGCGTATTCGGCAGGTATACCTCCCCAGCGTTCATTATTCCAAGATCCGATCTCTGCGCCCTTGGTTGAGAGGGTGTCGGATAATTGCTTACATATTGCTTACAAATTGGGAGCCAAGAACAACAAAGCCCGCACAAGGCGGGCTAAGTCATTGAATCTGATGGTGCCCGGAGGCGGAATCGAACCACCGACACGGGGATTTTCAATCCCCTGCTCTACCAACTGAGCTATCCGGGCATGTTGCGCTACTGCTGTGCAACGGGGCGCTATTAAACCGGTTTCGCTGTTTTGAGTCAAGGCTGAGCCGGAAAAATTTCTGAATCTTTTCAGGCATGCTCAGGCTTTGACCAATCCGGGGTTATTGTTCCGGTGGAACGTAGCCTTCGGCCTTGTCGAACGGCTCGTTGTTGAAGAAATGTTCCATCTGCGCCTGCAGGTACTTGCGGGTGTTCGGGTCCATCAGGCTCAGGTGTTTTTCGTTGATCAGCATGGTCTGCTGGGCCTGCCATTCTTCCCACGCCTGTTTCGAAATATTCTCGAAGATATCCTGGCCCTTGGCGCCGGGCATGGGCGGAAAATCCAGGCCTTCCAGTTCTTTCTGGTATTTGCGGCAGAAAACGGTACGGCTCATGGTGGCTCCTGTTGGCAAATGTTGCTGGCGGTGATGATAACAGATCGTTGCGGGCGAAGGCGTTACCGGACCGGATCAAAGCAGGGCCGCTTGCTCCGGTTCGGTAAGCAGCGACCGGATCGGTGCCGGCAGACCGAGGTTAAGGGCTTCGTGGCGGTGTAGCCATCTCAGATGATCCTTGTCTGCCACGGTGTTGGCGCCGCCGGTGACGTTCAACCGGGCGGGCTGTATATGCAGGTGGTAATGAGAGAAGGTATGTCGGAAGCCGCTGATCAGCTCTGGTTCTGCGCAATCCAGCCCCAGGCTCTGTTCGCAGGCTTCCTGGAGCTCTTCGGCGCCATAGGCCGGGTCCAGTTCCGGCAGGCTCCAGAGGCCGCCCCAGATACCACTGGGTGGGCGACGCTCCAGCAGAATGCGACCCTCGCCGTCCTCAAGAATCACCATCCAGGTGGATTTCTCCGGCTTGGCCTTTTTCGGTTTGGAGCCGGGGTAAAGAGAAGTTTCACCCTGGGCGTAGGCTTTACAGCCCTCTTGCAGCGGGCAGCTCTCGCAGGCCGGTCGGCCGCGGGTGCACACCATGGCGCCGAGATCCATAATGCCCTGGGTGTAGTCACGCACCCGCTGTTCCGGAGTGTGCGCTTCGGCCCGTTGCCAGAGTTGGTTGAGCACGGCAGTCTGGCCGGGCCAGCCGGAAATTGCATGGTAGCGCGCCAGCACCCGTTTCACGTTGCCGTCCAGAATGGCAGCGCGAATGCCAAAGGCCTGGGCCAGAATGGCGGCGGCTGTTGAGCGGCCGATGCCGGTCAGGGATTCAAGCTCCTCCTGGGTTTGGGGGAACTCACCATCGAACTCGCGCACCACCGTTTGCGCCGCTTTCTGCAGGTTGCGTGCCCGGGCGTAGTAACCAAGACCGGACCAGTGGCTGAGCACGTCATCCACGGGTGCTTTGGCCAGGGAGTGGACGTCCGGGAAGCGTTCCATGAACGCCTCGAAGTAGGGGATAACGGTGGTTACCTGTGTCTGCTGCAGCATGATTTCCGAGACCCACACACGGTAGGCGTTCCTGTTGTGGTGCCACGGCAGGTCATGCCGGCCGTGGTTGTCGTACCATTGCAGCAGTATGTTGGCGAAGCTGTCCGGCATTAGTTGAACAGTCCTTTGAGTTTGTCGCCGATCTGTTCCTGGACCTTTTCTTTAACCTTCTCCTCCGCCTTGGTTTTTGCCTTGTCTACTTCCTCGCGTGCTTTTGCCTTGGCGGCATTTTCGGCGATGGTTTTCAGGGTGTCCCGGAAGCGGGAGCCGTCAAAGGAGCAAAGCCCTGCCGGGTCCTCGGCGAAGTTGCCGCGGCACTCCACGGGAATAACCGCGTTTTCTACATACTCGGTGACTCGGCAGGCGTTGTCCCGGTGGATCTCACCAACGACTCTCAGCCCAACCTCATAATCCAGCTGGCTCTGGGCCAGGTCTACGGTGCCATTGCCCTCAAGACGCATGCCGGCCAGCGCCGCCACCAGATCGGTGTTGTTGAGGGTGTTGCCGTTGATGTCGAGGGTGCCACGCATGTCGTTGAAAGGGGTGGTAGTGCCCCAGTCTGTCGTCGTCAGCTCATCCTGGTTGACCAGAGCGATGCCCTGGCAGGCCATGCGGGTGAGGTTCATGCGGCGGAACTCGCCCTCTGCGAGGTTGAAGCTGACCTGTCCGTCAGCATTGCTGCGCAGTGCCGAGATCCGGTTGCCAGAGGTGTTGGCGTTCACTTTGAGGTTCGCGCCGCCGGCGAGCATATCCACTTCCGCCAGATCAGTGAGCAGAGGTAGCGTCTGTACGTTGGTGACGTCAGAGCCCACAGTCCATTTCGGATTGTCGCTGCGGGCGTCGATGGTCACGTTGGCGCCAAAGCTGCCCTCGTAAAGTTTACCGCTGAACTCATCAACCTTGAGCAGGCCGTTTTTCGCGGTGGCACTGGCCTTGATTTCGTTGATGGTCAGGTTGCTGACGATCAGCTGGCCAAGGCCCAGATCAATATCCAGCAACAGGCTGCGAATAGTTTCCAGAGGCAGCAGATCGCCCTCCGGTCCGGCTGCCGCCGTTTCCCCGGATGCTGGTGCTTCCTCTGCATCTTCTTCAGCTTTAGGTGGCAGGTACCGGTCGGCATTCAACTGGTCGCCCTGGAGCTGGAAGACAAGGCCTGTGTCGGCGAGGTTGTAACTGCCGGAGCCATTGAAGGTGGTGTCATCCAGTTTGATGGTCAGGTCGGTGAGTTCCACCTTTCCAGCCGGACCGCCAATGCCGGTGGAGAAGGCGATGGCTTCAAGTACGTCCGGATCGCTGGTTTCCACTGGGGGCTGGCCGAGGTTGTTCAGAAGATCTTTCAGCGAGAACTCGGGGATGGATATCTCGCCGCTCAGGGTTGGCTTGTCGCCGAATCCGGTAACATCCAGATCGGTAGACAGGTTCAGGTTGGCCAGGCTGGCGGTAAAGTCGCTAAGGTTAGCTGTCTCGTTTTCCAGGTTCGCTCTGGCAGAGCCCGCAAGTTCAGCCGTGACCTCTTTGCCACCGAACGGCTCGCCGGTCATGTCGAACACGGCATTCAGGCCGGATACGGCGAACTCGTTGAGCGCCTCGTTGGCGGCGAGGCGGGCGCTGATATTGCCATCTACTTCAAACGTGGGCTGGGTGGTGGCTACCCGGAACCCGATCTCCAGCGGGAACTCGGAGCCCAGAGTGATGTTGCTGGCGTTGACGGTGAAGTTCTCCAGCGTGACGGACTGGCCGGTGCTCTTATCGGTGTAGTGCACCTGGGCGTTGCTGATCTGAACGTTTTCAACGTTGAAGTTCAGAGGCTCGCCGCCGGCGCCCTCGCTTTCCTGTGCCTGTTCATCCTGAGTTCCGGCTGTTTCCTCCGTTGCCGCTCCTGCGGCCTTCTCGGGCATGATGCGGGTCCAGTTGCCGTTGCCCTGTTCGTCCACTTCGAGTCGGGCGTCCAGCCCGTCCAGTACGAAGGTGTTAACCCTCGGGGACATGGCAATCAGTGACCAGAAATCAATCTGGGCCACCAGTTGCTCAAGGGCAACGAAGCGGTCTCCTTCCAGTGTGGCCTCTACGGAATTCAGCTCAAGGCCAAGTGGGATAAAAGACCAGCCGATTTCGCCTTCAAGGACCAGATCCAGGTTCGTTGCATCCTCAACGGCCTGTTCAATCTGCGGCTTGTAATCGTTGGGGTTGATCACGGCCATGGCGATGGCAACGGCAGCCACGGCAAGAACGATCAGTGCAACGATGGCAATCAGCACATAACGGACGGCTTTCATGATTCAGGCTTCCTTCCTATTGTTAGGAGCTTGCAGTATTCGCTGTGAATACCGACGCTAATGACCCAAAGGATAACGCAGGGTTAACAAATTAACAGCGCGGGAGTATGACAATGCGGTAGTGTTGGGCCAAAATACACGACCCTGATTTTCCGACTACATTGATACCTATAAACACAAGAAGGAGTTGGCCGTGGCTATTACCGTTTCGATTGAGCTGAACCGCGAACTTGAGATTCCGGGCAGTTATGATGAAGTGTTCGATCTGCTGGCGGATGTGCCACGTTCAGCCAGTCACTTCCCGAAAGTTCACAAACTGACCGACTTGGGCGATAACGCCTACCGCTGGGAAATGGAAAAAGTGGGCGTCGACAAACACGCCATCCAGTCGGTTTACGCTTGCAAATACCACTCGGACAAAGATGCCGGCAAGATTACCTGGGAGCCGGTGAAGGGCGAGGGCAATGGCGTCGTGAGCGGTTCATGGACCATCAAGTCCAAGGGCGACAATGCCACCGCCGTGAAGTTCCAGACCAGCGCAGAGTTGACCGTGCCCCTGCCCAGCCTACTGAAGCTGGCCATCAGCCCGGTTATCAAGCACGAGTTCAACAGTCTCGTGGACACTTATATGAGCAACCTTAAGAAGGCTTTCTGACACAGCCCTTTCTGCCATTTACCCGCACTTCGCTATCGTAGCGATTAAACCGGTTGTGGGACTCTAGCGGACATAAAAGGTATAATCGCCGGATAGAATTTTCCCGGCGTTATGCCGCTCAATTGTCACGGAGTCCCCATGGCCGAACGTAAGGCTCGGGTAGAAAGAAATACCCTTGAAACCCAGATCACCGTTGAGATTGATCTCGACGGCACCGGCAAATCCAGTTTCGATACCGGCGTGCCGTTTCTGGAGCACATGATGGACCAGATCGCCCGCCACGGTCTGGTGGATCTGAACATCGTTTCCAGGGGCGATCTGCACATTGACGACCACCACACCGTGGAAGACATCGGCATCACCCTTGGCCAGGCATTCAAGCAGGCCGTTGGCGACAAGAAGGGCATTCGTCGTTACGGCCACGCCTATGTGCCTCTGGATGAAGCCCTCTCGCGTGTGGTTATCGATCTGTCTGGCCGCCCGGGCCTGATGATGGATGTGCCGTACACTCGCGGTGCCGTGGGTGGCTTTGACGTTGATCTGTTCGAGGAGTTCTTCCACGGCTTTGTGAACCACTCCATGGTGACCCTGCACATCGACAATCTGAAGGGTAAAAACACCCACCATCAGATTGAAACCGTGTTCAAGGCCTTCGGTCGTGCCCTGCGTATGGCGATTGAAATGGACGAGCGGATGGCCGGCATTACACCGTCCACTAAGGGCTCGCTGTAAACGCCTCGTTGTCAGAAGGCTCGCTTTAACCGGTCATTTTTCTCCGGTCAATCAAGGACATCGCAACAACCATGAAAACCGTTGCCATAATCGACTACGGCATGGGCAATCTTCACTCTGCCAAAAAAGCAGTTGAGCACGTTGCCCCGAACACCACCGTACTGGTCACCGACAACGCCGAAAAAATCCGTGAAGCCGATCGTGTCATCCTCCCTGGCGTTGGCGCGATTCGCGATTGTATGGCCGAAATGCATCGTCTCGGAGTAGTGGATCTGGTTCGTGAGGTCTCTCAGGATCGCCCGTTTCTTGGCATCTGCGTGGGCATGCAGGCCCTGATGTCCCGCAGTGAAGAAAACGGCGGCGTTGACTGCATCGGCCTGTTCCCTTCGGAAGTGCGCTATTTCGGTGACCACCTCACGGAAAACAGTGAGCGCCTGAAAGTGCCCCACATGGGTTGGAACCAGGTGCAGCAGACCATTGATCATCCCCTTTGGCATAACATTCCCGAAGGCGACCGTTTCTACTTCGTGCACAGCTTCTACGCAGAAGCCGAGGGCAACGCTGATATGGCAGGCCGCACCCACTATGGGGTGGATCTTGCGGCAGCAGTAGCGCGGAACAATATTTTTGCAGTGCAATTCCACCCGGAGAAAAGTGCCCGGGCGGGCTTGCAGTTGCTCGAGAATTTTACAAACTGGACTGGAAAATGCTGATAATTCCCGCAATCGATCTGAAAGACGGCAAATGTGTACGCCTGCGTCAGGGCCGGATGGACGACTCCACGGTTTTTGGTGACGATCCTGTCGATATGGCCACACGCTGGGTGGAAGCCGGCGCCCGCCGTCTGCACCTGGTTGACCTGAACGGCGCCTTTGCCGGAGAGCCAGTCAACGGCGAGATTGTCCAGGCCATTGCCCGCAAATACCCGGATCTGCCCATCCAGATCGGTGGCGGTATCCGGTCGGCAGAAACCATCGAGGCTTACCTGAAGGCCGGTGTGCAGTGGGTCATCATCGGCACCAAGGCGGTGAAAGAGCCGGAATTTGTCACCGAGATGTGCAAGAAATTCCCGGGCCACATCATCGTTGGGCTGGACGCCAAAGACGGCCGCGTGGCCACCGATGGCTGGGCGGAGGTCTCGGAAGTGATGGCCACCGATCTTGCCAAACGGTTTGCCAACGACGGTGTGGACGCCATTGTTTACACCGACATCAGCCGCGACGGCATGATGCAGGGCGTGAACGTGGAGGCTACGGCTGCGCTGGCGGAAGAAGGCGGGATTCCCGTCATCGCCTCTGGCGGCGTGACCAATATGGATGATCTCAAGCGCCTGGCTACCGTGGCGGACAAGGGCATTCTTGGTGCCATCACAGGCCGTGCCATCTATGAAGGCACCCTGGATGTCGCTGAAGCGCAGGCTTTCTGCGACGGTCTGAAGGGGTAAGGGCGGCTTATGGCTCTGGCGAAACGCATCATTCCCTGCCTCGATGTCGACAAAGGCCGCGTGGTGAAGGGCGTCAATTTCGTTGATATCCGTGATGCCGGCGACCCGGTGGAAGTGGCCCGTCGTTACAACGAGCAGGGTGCCGACGAAATCACCTTCCTCGACATCACGGCCAGTCATGAAAGCCGTGACACCACCTACGAGACCGTTGAGCGAATGGCGGCGGAAGTTTTCATTCCCCTCACTGTCGGCGGTGGCGTGCGTACTGTGGATGACATACGCAAACTGCTGAATGCCGGTGCAGACAAGGTGTCGATCAACACTGCAGCTGTGTTCAGCCCCGAGTTTGTTCGGGAAGCGGCGGATCGCTTCGGTAGCCAGTGCATCGTGGTGGCCATTGATGCCAAGCGGGTGAGTGCTGAGGGCGAGGAGCCTAGGTGGGAAATCTTTACCCACGGTGGCCGAAAGCCTACCGGACTGGATGCCGTGGAATGGGCCCGCAAGATGGTGGAAATGGGGGCTGGTGAGTTACTGCTGACCAGCATGGACCGGGACGGCACCAAAATCGGATTTGATCTCGGGCTGACCAAAGCCATCAGCGATGCTGTGATTGTGCCGGTGATTGCCTCCGGTGGTGTCGGAGAGCTGCAGCACCTGGCCGATGGCGTGACCCAGGGCGGTGCCGATGCGGTATTGGCGGCGTCAATCTTTCACTTCGGACAACACACCATTCCTGAAGCGAAGGCCTTTATGAAGGCTCAGGGCATAGAAGTTCGCGAATAGGGTGGATGGTTTGTCGGATTACGACGTCGTCTAATCCGACCTACTGTTATCCGCGTGCATTCCTATCGTAGGTCGGATTAGGCAAAGCCGTAATCCGACAGCCCAGATTACTTTTTCTGTGCAAAAGCAGGTCGAATGGCCTGCTTTTCTCCTTCCGCAAACATCTCCCGATTGCCATTGCGCATGGCCCAAAGGCCGCTGACGGTGGCAATGGCGATACCTTGCTCATCCAGTTTTGGCAGGTGCTTCTCCAGATAATCCACGGTGACCTTGTGAGGATGGCCGATGCCAATGGCGCTGCCGTTTTCTTTGGCGCGCTTGATCAGCAGTTTGAACTGGCGGTCCACAAACTCCTCTGTCTGTTCGTGGTCGAGAAACACGTCCCGGGTCATGGTCGGAATGCGGTAGGCCGCTGCGACATCACCGGCTACGGATGAGGCGATGGTGCGGCTGTCGATAAAGTACACCGGGTAGCGGAACAGCTCTTTCATCACCCAGTCCATGGGTTGCAGTTGCTGGGTCAGCAGGCTGCCCATGTGGTTGTTCACGCCCTGCACATGGGGAATCGACTGCAGAGCACGGCGAAGGGTGGTCACCATGCTCTGTTCGTCCATGTCAGGTGTCAGGCCGCCCGGGCCCAGGCCATAGTTGCGGGTGTTGGCCATGGGGGCGTGCAGCATGATTTCTTTGTGCTGTTTGTAGGCGAGCCGGGCCAGGCTGTCCGTGTGTGGACGGTAGGGCAGAAAAGCGAGTGTCAGCGGCTGATCCAGGTTTGCCAGTCGCTCACCTTCGACAAGACTGTGGCCCATGTCATCAATAATGATGGCAATGGTGGGCGGCAGAGCCTTTCTTGCCGGCTCCGCGGCCGCCGCGCCGGCGGTAAAACAAAATGCCACGGCCAGCAGAGTACTGACTACTCTCACTGATCGTTTCCTTCTGCCTTGGTTTTGTTGTTCGGGTTCAGGATCCGGATTCCCTTGAGCAGGTTCAGTGCCGAGCGTAGCTGATAATCACGGTCGGCGAGAGAGCCGGTTTCGTTCTGGGCGTCATTGTTTCCATCCTGGTCCTGCCCCTCGTTCTGGCCTTCAAGGTGCCCGCTCAGATCCGCTTCGGTGAAGAACGGCTTGCTGTCGAGCTCCTTGAGTTCCGCCGGTCGTACTTCAATATCGGGTTTGATGCCGGTGGCCTGGATGGAGCGGCCATCCGGTGTGTAATAGCGCGCGGTAGTCATCTTGATGGCGTGGGTCTCATCCAGCGGAATGACCGTCTGGACACTGCCCTTGCCGAAGGATTTGGTGCCCATCACCACAGCACGCTCATGGTCCTGAAGTGCGCCGGCGAGGATTTCTGAAGCGGAGGCGGAGCCGCCGTTGATCAGTACTACAATGGGCGTGCCTTCCATGATGTCGCCCGACCGTGCGCTGAAGCGCAGGCGGGAACTCTGGATGCGGCCTTCGGTATAGACAATCAGTCCTTCATCAAGTAGGGCATCAGCAGTCTCGACCGCCGCTTGCAGCACTCCGCCCGGATTGTTGCGCAGGTCGATAACAAGGCCGTCAAGATCGCGCCCGAGTTTTTCCTCCAGTCCGTTAAGGGCATCCTTGAACTGCGAGCCGGTATCCGCCTGGAACTGGGTAATGCGAACATAACCGTAGCCATTTTCCAGCATTCGGGATTTCACGCTGGTGACCTTGATGACGTCACGTTCCACTTCGATTTCGATGGGGGCGCTTTCGCCCTCACGCATAATGGTGAGCGTCAGGATCGATCCGGGTTTGCCACGCATTAGCTGAACGGCCTCTTCCAGGCTCATGCCCTTAACGGGCTTCTCATCCAGCTTGATGATCAGGTCTCCGGCCTGGACACCTGCCTTCTGCGCCGGCGTGTCGTCGATGGGCGCGATTACTTTCACAAAACCGTTTTCCATGCCCACTTCAATGCCCAGCCCGCCGAACTCGCCGGAGGTGCTCTCTTCGAGCTCTTCGTAGTCCTTGGGTGCCAGGTAGGTGGAGTGAGGATCGAGGTCTGACAACATGCCTTTAATGGCGCTTTCGAGGAGTTTGCGATCGCTAACTTCCTCGACATAGGCATCCTTGATGCGGCTGAATACCTCGGTGAACTTGCGAAGGTCTTCCAGTGGCAGTTGCTTTTCGGGATCCGGGAGGCTGATTTCCACACGTTCGCCGTTCTGGATGCCTTCCAGTAGCTGTTCGGTAGTGGCGTCTTCTTCCTGGGCCCAGGCCAGTCCGGAAGCGGTTGCGAAACAGGTAGCGAGAGCAATGCTGCGTAATGGCAAGGCGTGGAGTGTACTTCTGACCCGTTTCATTCACATATCCCGTTTTTATTCCGATAGTTGGACTGGTTTCCCTGACTCCGGACAGTATGGCGTTACCTGCGGCGTTTGTCAGCCCTCCCGGAGGCTCTCAGTTTGCCAGCCATCGGCCAGGATTGTCCGGTTTTCCGTTGTGCCGGACTTCAAAGTAGAGCGCCGGGGAATCTGTGCCACCGGTACGGCCTGCCTGTGCAATGGGTTCGCCGGCGGCCACCCAGTCTCCGGGGCTGGTGAACAGGCTGCTGCTGTGCCCGTAAAGTGTCATGTAGCCATCGCCGTGGTCAATGATGGTAATCAGGCCAAAGCCCCGAAGCCAGTTGGCAAAAACGACCCGGCCATAGTGTATGGCGCGGATCTCTGCTTCGTTCCCGGTGCCGATCAGCAGGCCATTGCGACGGAGTTTGCCGTCGGCATAGCGCTCTCCGTAATGGCTCAGGACCCGTCCCTTTACAGGCCAGGGCAGCTTGTTACGTAGTGAAGCGAAGGGCTGGGATTCATTGGGTGAGGGGATGTTGTTGATCGCCTGCTGCACTTCCGCCAGCAGTTTTTCAAGCCGTTTGCGGTCGGATTCCAGTTCTTCCCGCTCGCTGCGCCGGTTCTGGATATCGGCATTGAGAGCGGCCAGTGTCTGTTGGCGCTCCTTTCTGGATGCTGTCAGTTCCTGCTGGCGTTTGGCGACGTTTTCCTCGGTTCTGGCCAGTTCGACCCGTGTTGATTGCACGGCAGCCTGTGTGCTTCTCAGCTCTTGCAGGCTTTGCCTGAACGCCTCCAGACGGTCGACCGTGTCCTTGCTGAGGTATTCGTAGTAGGTCATGGTCCGGGCAATCTTGTCCGGATCAATTTCATTGAGCAGTACCTTTACCGCTGGCGCATCCCCTTCCATCCAGGCCGCACGGATCTGCTTCTTCAGGCTGTCCCGCTGGCGATCGAGGGTTCGGGTGAGTTCTTGCGCCTCGCTTTCCAGTTCCCGGAGCCTATGCTGCTGCTGTTCCGCCTGCTGGCGCAGGGAGCGGCGTTCACGGGTCAGACGGCTGATATTCTTTTCGGTCGCGGCAAGTTGCCGCTCCAGGGAGGAGCGGTCCTCTTCGGCGTCCTCCAGCCAGTCGTCGATGTCCTCAATGCGTTCCTTGAGTTCTTCGATCTGGGCCGGGGTGACATCCTGCTGGGCGAGTGCCGGCGCTGCGCCCAAAAGGAGGGCTAGCGCCAGGATTGCGTGGAGTTGCAAGGGTTGGTTCCGTTCCCGGATCAGCCGATCTCAACCAGGCTGTGCCCGGTCATTTCCTCCGGTTGCTCCATTCCCATCAGGGCGAGCAGAGAGGGTGCAACGTCGCTCAGGCTGCCGTCGTTGTTCAACACAACATTGCGGTGGCCGGTATATACCAGCGGCACCGGGCCAATGGTGTGGGCGGTGTGAACCTGGCCTGAATTCGGATCGGTCATCTGTTCGCAGTTGCCGTGGTCTGCCGTGATCAGAGCTTCGCCGCCCACTTCATCCAGGGCCTCGACAACGCGCTTCACGCATACGTCCAGGCATTCGGCCGCCTTGATCGCCGCATCCAGTTTGCCGGTGTGACCAACCATGTCGCCGTTGGCATAATTGCAAATCACCAGATCGTACTTGCCGCTCTTGATCGCTTCCACCAGTTTGTCGGTTACCTCTGGTGCGCTCATTTCCGGCTGCAGGTCGTAGGTCGCCACCTTGGGAGAGGGCACAAGAATACGCTCTTCACCATCGAACGGTGTTTCCAGGCCGCCATTAAAAAAGAAGGTTACGTGGGCGTATTTCTCGGTTTCGGCGATGCGCAATTGGGTCTTGCCCTGCTTCGCCATATACTCGCCAAGGCCATTGGTAAGCTGCTCGGGCGGGTAAGCGCAGGAGGTTTTGATGTCCGCCGCGTACTCGGTCAGCATCACAAAGTCGGCCAGTTCCGGGTGCTTCTTGCGCTCGAATCCGTCGAAGTCTTTCTCCACAAAGGTGCGGGTCATTTCCCGGGCACGGTCGGCACGGAAATTCATGAACAGAACCGTGTCACCATCGTTGATCGTTCCCTCGGGCTCGCCCGGAGCGTGGATTCGGGTTGGGGTTACAAACTCGTCGTTCTCCCCGCGCTCGTAGGCCTGTTCCAGTCCGGATACCGGATCTGCCGCAGTGAACTCCGCAGTGCCCTGGGTCATCAGATTGTAGGCAGCTTCCACGCGGTCCCAGCGGTTGTCGCGATCCATGGCATAGTAGCGGCCCACAATCGAGGCAACGCGGCCGACTCCCAGGCTCTTCAATTTGGCTGCGGCCTTCTCCAGTGATGGTTTTGCGCTGCGGGGTGGCATGTCACGGCCATCGAGGAAGGCGTGGATGTAGACTTCCTTGGCGCCACGTGCGGCGGCAAGTTCGGCAGCGGCAATAATATGGTCTTCGTGGCTGTGAACACCACCGGGAGACATCAGGCCCATGAGATGAACGGCTCGCCCGCTCTGGACAGCCTTGTCGATCGCTGAGCATAGCACTTCGTTTTCCTGGAAAGTGCCTTCTTCGAGATCCTTGTCGATACGAGTAAGGCTTTGATAGACCACGCGCCCTGCACCCAGGTTCATGTGGCCAACTTCCGAGTTACCCATTTGCCCCTGCGGCAGCCCAACAAACATGCCCGAGGTGTTAATCAGGGTTTTGGGCTGGTTTTGCCAGAGTTTGTCCCAGAACGGGGTGCTGGCGTTGCTGATGGCGTTGTCTTCAGCCGGGTCGCGGTAGCCCCAGCCGTCCAGGATAATCAGTGCAGTCGGCTTGCGCATTGCAGTCATCATTCAGTCCGGAAGTAAAATGTTAGTAAATTTACTAAAACGAAAATGGAGTTTATCTATTTTCGCATTTACTGGCCACTTTCGTCACCTTCTGTCCGGGGAGCAGGCTGTGTATAATCCCGCCAAACTCATTATCAGGGTAAATTCATGGACCGGTTGTTTGAATTTGTCGTTAACCACTACATTCTTGTGTCGCTGTTCGTGGCATTCCTGGTTGCCATCCTTATTCTGGAGTCCCGTCGTGGCGGTGCCAAGATCTCGGCCCAGGGTGCGGTCAATCTGATCAACAAGGATGAAGCCGTTGTAGTTGACATCCGGGACCGCAAGGAGTTTGGTGAGGGCCGCATTACCGGCTCGATCAACATTCCCCTGAACAGCCTGAAGAGCCGGGTTGGCGAGCTGAGCAAGTTCAAGGACAAGCAGATCATCGTTGCCGACAAGATGGGCCAGCATTCCGCCATGGCGGTCAAGCAGCTGAACGCGGAAGGCTTCAGCAATGTGGTTCGCCTGAACGGCGGCGTTGCCGACTGGAAGGCCAGCAATCTGCCGCTGGTGAAGAAATAGGGCGGCCCTTGATCTGAAGATCATTCTGCCGCACTGTTTCACATAAGCCGGCCCAGCCTAAACGTAAAATGTCCCGGCATCACGCTCCATAGCATTCCATAATAACGGGCCCCCGAGCCCATGATCGAGAACGAAAGGACTGAAAATGGCTGAGAATCAGCAAGCCGCAGCAGGCAGTGACAACCAGAACCAACCCCAGTTTGCCCTTCAGCGCATCTATGTGAAGGACCTGTCTTTTGAGTCGCCCAACTCTCCCACCGTGTTTCAGGAGCAGTGGAAGCCGCAGGTTAACCTGGATCTGAATACTTCCCACAACAAGGTCAGCGACAACCAGTATGAGGTTGTGCTTTCCCTGACCGTCACCGCAAAAGTGGGCGAGAAGGTGGCTTACATCGTCGAGATCCAGCAGGGCGGCGTGTTCCTGGTTCAGGGCATCGAAGGCCAGCAGTTGGGCCAGATGTTGGGCGCCTACTGCCCGACGATCCTGTTCCCGTATGCGCGTGAAGCGATCGACGGTATTGTGAGCAAGGGCAGCTTCCCGGCCCTGATGCTGGCGCCGGTGAACTTCGACGCCATCTATGCCCAGGCGCTCAAGCGCAAGCAGGAAGAAGCTGCTGGCGAGGCAAGCGAAGAGCAGCAGACTCACTGATTTGCACTACTGGGATCAGACAAAAAAACCGGCTCAGGCCGGTTTTTTTATGTCGCTCCGTTAAACCCCAGCTGCCGCCAGGCCTCGTAAACCACCAGGGCCGCGGTGTTGGAGAGATTCAGGCTGCGGCTATGCGGTTGCATGGGAACCCGCAGGCAATGCTCAGGCAGCAACCCCTCGCGGACATCAGCTGGCAGGCCGCGGGTTTCCGGGCCGAACATCAGGTAGTCGCCATCCTGATAGCTCACTTCATGGTAATGGGCGATGCCTTTGGTGGTCAGCCCGAACAGGCGTGCGGGCTGCTCGCTGTCTAGGAAGCCCTGGTAATTCTTGTGGATCTTGACCGTGGCGTACTCGCTGTAATCCAGCCCGGCCCGTCGCATCTGTTTGTCTTCCAGGTTAAAACCCAGCGGTTCAATGAGATGCAGCTGGCAACCGGTGTTGGCGCACAGCCGGATGATATTGCCGGTGTTCGGCGGTATCTCCGGCTCGTACAGCACAACGTGGAGCATGAAACTTAGCGCTCAACGGCCAGGGCAACGCCCATTCCGCCACCGATGCACAGCGTGGCCAGGCCCTTGTGAACATCACGGCGAACCATTTCATGCAGCAGGGAAACCAGAATGCGGCAGCCGGATGCGCCGATGGGATGGCCCAGGGCAATGGCGCCGCCGTTCACGTTAACCTTTCCAGTGTCCCAGCCCATGTCGCGATTTACAGAAATGGCCTGGGCTGCGAAGGCTTCGTTGGCTTCCACCAGGTCCAGATCATCCGTGCTCCAGCCGGCAAGCTTCAGGCAGCGTTGACTGGCGGGAATTGGGCCGGTGCCCATAATCGTCGGGTCCACGCCGGCGTTGGCGTAAGCCTTGATGGTGGCGATCGGAGTCAGCCCCAGTTCTTTGGCTTTCTCGGCACTGCAGACCATCACGGCAGCCGCGCCATCGTTCAGGGATGAGGCGTTGCCGGCGGTAACGGTACCGTCCTTCTTGAAGGCTGCACGCAGTTTGCCAAGCCCCTCGGCAGTGACGCCGTCGCGGGGGCCTTCGTCGCGGTGAACGACAATCGGGTCGCCCTTGCGCTGGGGAATGGAGACCGGAACAATCTGGCCATCGAAATAACCGGCTTCGCGAGCGGCGGCGGCCTTCTGCTGGGACGCAGCTGCAAATTCGTCCTGCTCGTCGCGGCTAATGCCGTATTTCTCGACGATGTTCTCGGCGGTGATACCCATATGGTAATCGTTGAAGGCATCCCACAGGCCGTCCTTGATCATGGTGTCGACCATGGACCAGTTGCCCATCCGCTGGCCATTTCGGCTGTTGGGCAGCACATGGGGCGCCTGGCTCATGCTCTCCTGGCCACCGGCGATCATCATCTCGGCGTCGCCACAGCGGATGGCCTGCACCGCCATGTGAACCGCTTTCAGACCGGAGCCGCAGACCTTGTTGATCGTCATGGCGGGCACGGAGGCAGGAAGGCCGGCGTTAATGGCAGACTGGCGAGCCGGATTCTGGCCAACACCGGCGGTAAGAACCTGACCCAGCACCACCTCGTTGATCTGGTCACCGGCGACGCCGGTTTCTTCCATTAATGCCTTGATGACGGCGGTTCCCAGCTGGTCTGCGCTCAGGCTGGAAAGACCTCCGCCAAAGGTTCCGATAGCAGTACGGCGGGCGGCAACAATAACGACATCACGCATGGGGATTCTCCGGATCAGTGGCGCGCGCGGGACTGGGGCCGGCGCGTGCAGGATTGAAAACTGCTTGCATTGTATCCGGAAAGCGGTGCGCGGCCAAAGAACAGGCCCTGAGCGCGCAGGTATCGCTACATATTCAGGCTTCGGCCGCCATCAACAGAGATGATCTGCCCGGTGATAAAGGGCGCATCGCAGATCAGGAACGCGATGGTTTCGGCGATATCATCGGGGTTGCCGGTGCGGGCCAGTGGGGTCTTCTGGAGAATTGCCTGCTGGGCGGATTGATCCATCTCGGCTTCGCCCTCTGGCCAGAGGATTGCGCCTGGCGATACGCCGTTCACGCGCACGTCCGGCGCCAGGTCTTTTGCCCAGGAACGTGTCAGGGCAGCCAGGCCGGCCTTGGTGGCGCAGTACAGCGGGTGATCATCGATGGGCCTTTCGCTGTAAATATCGATCAGGTTTACGACGCTGCCGCGGTTTCGCCGAAGTTCGGCCAGACACCCCTGCAGCAGGAAAAATGGGGCCCTGAGGTTGGTGTTCAGGATGGTGTCCCAGTCTTCTTCGGTGGCGTCTGCGGTCGGGGTAGGGTAGAAGACCGACGCATTGTTTACCAGTGCGTCCAGTCGGCCCCACTGTGCGACGGCGTCACTGGCCAACCGGTCCACCCCAGCTGTCTGGCTCAGATCCGCCTTGAGGGCGCAGGCGGAGTCTGGGCGTTGGCGGTTCATCTGCGCAATCAGTGAGTTCGCCTGCTCTTCCCGGCTCCGGTAGTGAATCACCAGGTTCCAGCCTCTTGCGTGGAGTGTCCGGGCAGTCTGTTCGCCAAGACGGTGGGCTGCGCCGGTGACCAGGGCAACGGGCGTTGTGGACGGCATGGTGGCTCCTCAGTGGTTGGTCGGGGCGACGGCGTCGCCGATGCGTTTCAGGCGTTCAGTCCGGATTGCGCTGCCCAGTTCCTTGCCTTTATAACCTTGCTCCAGGAGGGTTCTCGGCTCAACGCCGGTAGCCGCTTCCGAGGCAGTTCGAAGCAGGTTCAGTGTGCGGGAATCGCTCGGCAGGGCGCACTCAAGCACGTTCAGGAGTTGCGAAAAACGTTCCGGGCGGCGCCAGAAGTCCGCCTGGTCGAGCAGATCCAGGAGCGCTTCGGCTTCAGGGCGTTGGGCGTCAATGTCCTGGATCGGGGGTGTGAAGGCAGTAACCAGTCGCGCCAGATTCTGACAGTCATTGGGTGCCTTCAGGGCTTTGGCCCTTTCCATCGCTACAGAGGCATCCAGGGGGGAGAGCAGGGCCGCAAAACGCTCCTCCGTCTCGGCGTGGGACTGGTCGTGGACGCAGCCAAGTGCCGCCATTGCGAGTTGAAAAACCTTTGCTGGAGCTAACTCCGGAATAAGAACCTCCAGGGCCCCGCAGTCACGGAGAACGTCAAAAAAGGCCTCGGACGCCTGTTCATCCAGTGCCCGCTGGAATTCCTGCCAGACCCTTTCGGGAACCAGATGGTCCACTTCTCCGCTATCCACCATGCGCTTCATCAGAGCCATGGTCTGGTCGCACACGGAAAATCCCAGCGGTTGAAAGCGGGCTGCGAACCGGGCGGTGCGCAGAATTCTCAGGGGGTCCTCCGCGAAAGCTTCCGAGACATGCCGAAGCTTGCGATCTTCAATATCTCTGCGGCCTTCAAAGGGGTCGACCAGATCGCCGTTTTCAGCCTTTGCCATCGCATTGATGGTCAGGTCCCGGCGCTTCAAATCCTGCTCAAGGGTGACGTCGGGCGCGCTGTAAACAGTGAAGCCGTGGTAGCCGCGCCCCTGTTTCCGCTCGGTGCGAGCCAGGGCATATTCTTCCCGGGTTCGGGGATGCAGAAATACCGGGAAGTCCGCGCCCACCTGCTTGAAGCCGTTGGCTAGCATTTCCTTTGGAGTTGCGCCGACCACCACCCAATCCCGGTCCTTGACCTCAAGGCCGAGTAATTCGTCACGAACGGCACCGCCAACCAGATAGGCCTGCATGAAATCTCTGATTCCTTTCGGGAGTGTATCGGTGGATTATCCGGTTCCCGGGCAGGGCAGGCAAACCTGTGATGCGGCTGGTCACAAAAAAGCCCGCCCGGGATTGCCCGGGCGGGCTTTGATCGGGGGTTGGGGTCAGATGAAATCTTCATCTGACCCCACTTTCAGCTCTTCGTCAGAACGCGGTGCCAAGCTCAAGAGCCGCACCGACATCGGCATCGCTGTACAGGGCACCGATATCGAGGCGGACGCCGACAATGTTCAGTCCGAGACCAGCAGTGAACTGGGTTTTCTCTTCAATGCCGTCGTTGTCATCATTGCTGGCCAGGTTGTGGCGAACACCCACCCGCAGCTGGGCGTAACGGAAGGCGTCGAATTCGGCGCCAAGAGCCGCCCACTGGGTGTCGTCCTCAAAGCCAAAGGCTTCCTTTTTGGTCAGGTCCACTTCGGCGGTGATAACGTGGTATTCGCTCTTGTGGGCAATGCCCGCTGTAACCATCGGGTCCAGCTTTAATGTGCGAACTTCCTCTCCGAGCAAAGGCCGGCTGGCAGCGGAGTCGAGTTCCATGGGGATCAGGTTTTTAACGACAATGCCGGTGTTCCACTGGTTGGAATCACCGAAGCTGTAGGCTGCGCCCACGTCGAGGTTGAAGCCGCTCTTTTCAGTCTGATACTGGTCATCGTCGAATTCGTCATCTTCGAAACCGGAAACGGCCTCGGTGTACTGGAAGGTGCGCAGCTCTACGTATTTCGGCGACAGGCCAAGTTGGAATCGGTTGCCATTCTGCAGTTCAAAAGCCCGTGCAAAGCTGATACCCACTTCGCCGACGGCGGATGCCAGAATCTGCCCCTGAGAGCTCAGGTTGAGGGTATCGTCAGGATTTGTGATCTGATCAATGGCATCGCTTACGTCCTGGGCCGTTGCGGCATTGGCAATCGTATCCAGAGCGGTAATATCCTGATCGGACACGTCTCCACGAACGGTTGCTGTCAGGTTTGCATTGGTGAACACGCCGACAGCCAGAGATTGTCCAGGCACAGCCAGGCCCAGCCCCAGACCTGCGTTCACTCGCATGGTGTCCCTGTCGAATTCGGTCAAACGGTCGCTGAGATCGGCGGCACCGTCCTGAATGCTTTGTGGGTCGTCGGTATTGGGATCAAAACCGGATACCAGTGATTCCAGATCAGTGATCACATCCTGGATATCGTCCACCTGGTCAACCGTTTCCTCCTCATCCGCAGCCCGCGCATTTACTGAAGGCAGCATCAACCCGAAATCATCGTTCCAACTATGGTGATCGGAGGCCATCATCGCCGGGTTATCCATCGCTGCTGATGATGGTGTTGCAACCGCGACCCCAGTGCCGCCCATGGCGAAAGAGCGGGCAGACATAAAAGACTGTGGGCTGGCCAGAGCAGAGGAGGTGGCAATGGATAGGCCAATGGCTACAGAAAGTTTGGTCAGACGATTTCCGCTCATGAATAATCCTGTCGAGTAAAAAGGCAAAATAGATATTACGTAAATGAAAGGTTAATGCAGAACCTTATCCAGCTCATGACGGATGGGGTAACGGTTTGTTTTTGATGTGTAAACAGAGGCAGTTTTTTGCCGCATAGGGATTGCAAAACAATGCGGCTGGGAGTTGTTGGTCGGAATATCAGGCAGTTAGAAAAACTGGCGTAGTTTTTTCATAGTAAACCGGAAATGACGTTTTCTGGAGACACGCAATGAACCTTCGCTGGATACTTATGCCTCTGCTGGCAACAACGGTGGCTGCCTGTGCGCCGGTTGGCAGTTACCAGGGGGATAACGGCAGCCAGTCCCGTCAGGATACGATGCTGGAGCCAATCACTGTGCGGGTGAGCGGTCTGGGTACCTATGAGGATGTTGCGGCCGACCGTTCGGATACCCGCAAACGTCTGATGGCCCGCCGGGCCTCCCAGCTGGACGCCTACCGGAATCTCGTTGAACGGGTCTACGGTACCGTCGTGTACGGCAGTTCCACCGTCAATGATTTTGTGCTGCGCAATGACATGTTCAGAACCTACGTCGACAGCTATATTCGCGGCGCCAAGCTTGTCGCCGTCAACGAACACAGCGACGGCGTGTTCGAGACCGTGATGGAACTGAAGCTTGAGCCACGTTTCCGGGCCTGTGTGGCTGAGGTTGCTGATGATCAGGTGCAGGATCTCTGCCCGATTCCCATGCCGCAGGAAAATGACAGCGTGGGCGATGTGCAGAGCAAAGGCGTGGATTCCCTGTATTACCTTGATTGATCGAGAGTATAGAGAGTGTAGGGAGTATCGAGAATTATGAAACGCTTGCTGTCACTGGCTGTGCTCGGAGCTCTGGCGCTCTTCGTGGTTTCTGGCGCCCATGCGGTGGTTCTGGAGGGCGTGGGTCACGCCAATATCCACAATGGGAATCTGGATGCCGCCCGGGTGGAAGCACGAAAGGCGGCGATCCGGGACCTTTCCCTGCAGTATGAAGCCAGGGTAAGCACGCACGACACCATGAAAAACGGCGTGATCACCGAGTCACGGATGGATCTCGCCTCAAGCGCCAGGGCCCGGAATGTGCGAATAGTCGACGAGTACCAGAGCGGCAACCTGTTGCGGGTGATTGTTCGGGGCGATATCAGCGAGAGTCGCAGCCAATGCGGGGCGGGGAATGCCGGGCGCTTGAAAAAGCGTGTTGCAGTGACCGGATTTCCTATGCTGTATCCGGACCAGGCCAGGGTGGGGCGAATTGATGACGCCGGCGAAATCTTGCCGCAACAACTCCAGCAGCGTCTTGTGGCTCAGGGCGGATTGCAGGTTTTCGGTGCAACAACCTCACGGATGTTCACGGATCTGCTGAACGCGCCGACGGTACAACAGGGCGACAATCGATTGACCAACGTGCTGGAACTGGCCCGTGAAATGGGCGTTCAGTTCGTAGTGACAGGCGTTATCCGGGATCTTGGCGTTGCGGACCCTTCAGCGTGGGGCACCTCCGTGCTGGATAAAATGCAGCGGGGCATCGGGGTGGTGGATCAACGGCGCCGGTTTGCGGCTGATCTCGTTATCTTCGATGGCTTCAGCGGCGCGCCGGTCTATCGTCAGAGATTTGAAGCCGCTGCCGATTGGGATGCCGGGCCTGGCAGTGCAGTAGGGTTCGGTTCTGCCGGCTTCCAGAAAACCGCCTACGGTCAGGCTGTCGAGGATGTTATCGCAGACATGGCGATGGCAGTAACGGATGCATTGGCGTGTCAGCCCTTCATGACCAGAATTGCGCGGGTAGACGACTTTTCTGTAACGCTGGAATCCGGGGCCACAGCAGGCCTTAGGCCGGGTGATGAGTTAAAGATCTATCGCAGCAAGCGCTACCTGGAATCACCAGATGACTCACCAGAGTTGCAGGACAGCGACTTGTCAGTGACGCTCGAAAAAGTTCAGCCGCATTTCAGCCGGGGTACGATGCCGCAACTGGGCGGCATCGTGAATATCCAGAGAGATGATATAGCGATTATCTGGTAGGGCTGACGGGCATCAATTGCTGGCGTTGGCCACCTCGGCGGCCGCAATGTCGCGGATCTTGCCAACCATCGCCCTGAGCCCGTTGCCGCGGGTCGGGGAAATGTGCCGGAACAGGTCCAGCTGCTCGAACAACTCATCAATGTCTGTGGCCAGCAGGTCCCTCGGGGTTTTGCCGTTAAGGGCGACCAGAATGATGGCGGCGAGTCCTCGAACAATCATGGCGTCCGAGTCAATCAGCAGGTAAAGCCGGCCGCTGCCTTCATCGTAGTGATGAATCAGCCAGACCTGGCTCTGGCAGCCGTGAACATAGTTTTCTTCAACGCGGGATTCTTCAGGAAACGCAGAAAGCTGCTTGCCCAGATCAATGATAAAGGCGTAGCGCTCTTCCCAGTCGTCCAGCAGCTCGAAGCCATCCAGAACATCTTCGAGGGTGGTGTCTTTGCCCAAGGGGTTGTTCAGAAAGTCCTGTTCACTGGCAGTCATTTACAGCATTCCCAGTTCGAGTTTGGCTTCGTCAGTGAGCATATCGTTGCTCCAGGGCGGATCGAAGGTCAGTTCAACGGTCACCTTGTCCACATTGGGCACGTGCTCGAGCTTGGTTTTCACATCCTCGGTAATCACCGGGCCCATGCCGCAGCCGGCGGCAGTCAGGGTCATCAGCACGTATACATGGTTGCCGTCTTCGGTGCCATTTTCAATCTTGCACTCGTAAATCAGGCCCAGATCCACCACGTTCACCGGAATTTCCGGATCGTAGCAGTTCTGCATGGCTTCCCAGACCTGATTTTCGTTGACGGTACCGTCTTCCGGCGTTTCGAAGCTGCTTTCCAGGGGTTTCTTGCCGAGCGCGTCGGCATTGTGGCCTTCAATCCGGGCAAGGTTACCGTTAACGGCGACCGTAAAGGTGCCACCCAGTGACTGTGTGATGGTCACAAAAGTGTCCGACGGAATCATGATTTCGGTTCCGGAAGGAACAAGGCGGGCTTCCACCTCGCGTTTGGTCAGGACCACTTCCCGTTCTTGCATGCCTGTTCGGGCCTCGCTTTTATCAATCTCTGGTGTCGGATTACGCTTTGCTAATCCGACCTACACGTTCAGTGAGGGACTACGCTACGGTAAAGCTCTCGCCGCATCCGCATTCTGCAGTGGCGTTCGGATTGCGGAAGTGAAACATGGAGTTCACGCCCTCGGTGATGAAGTCGATCTCAATGCCATTCACCAGAGGCAGGTGCTCCTCTTTAACGAAGACGTCGACGCCATCAATGTGGAAAACCTTGTCGTCGGCTGCGACATCTTCCACCCATTGGGTTTCGTACTTGAAGCCGGAGCAGCCACTCTTTTTGATAGCCAGCCGAATGCCTTTGGCTTCCGGCTTTTTCTCCAGCTGTTTGCGTACGTGCTTGACCGCGCTGGGCGTCATGGTGACGGCAACGGTCGGGGTGAAGACTTCGGCTGTCATAATTCCACCTCCATCAGGCAAACAGACGCTGGACTTTCTGCAGGGCGGTAAACAATGTATCCACCTCGTCCAGTGTATTGTAGAACGCGAATGAGGCCCGGGCTGTACCGGGAACTCCATAGAAATCCATCAACGGCATGGCGCAATGATGGCCGGTGCGGATCGCAATACCCTGCTGATCCAGCAGCGTGCCTATATCACTGGGGTGCAGGCCGGTAATTTTAAAGGACATAACCGGCACTTTGTGTTTTGCCGTACCGATGATCTCCATGCCGGGTACGGTTTCCACCAACTGGTTGGCCCGCTCTAGCAGGGCGGTCTCGGCCGCTTCCATGGCGGAACGATCCAGGCTGTTCAGGTAGTCGATGGCGGCTCCCAGTCCGACCGCCTCGGCAATGGCCGGGGTGCCTGCCTCGAATTTGTAGGGCAGGGTATTCCACGTGGTCCGTTCAAAAGAAACCCGTTCGATCATCTCTCCGCCGCCCTGGTAAGGAGGCATTTCCTCCAGCAACTGGGCCTTGCCGTAAAGCACACCAATACCGGTGGGTCCAAACAGCTTGTGAGAGGAGAACACGTAAAAGTCGCAGCCCAGTGCCTGCACATCCGGCTGGTAGTGCGGCACCGCCTGGGCGCCGTCCACCAGGGTAATAATGCCGTGGGCCTTGGCCTGTTCAATCAGGGCCGCCACCGGGTTTACGGTGCCAAGCACGTTAGAGACGTGAGTGATGGCCAGCACCCGGGTTTTCTCATTGAGCAGGCTGGTGAAAGATTCGAGATCCAGCTCGCCGTCCGGTGTCACCTGAATCGGAACCACTTTCGCCCCAGTGCGCTCGGCAATCATCTGCCAGGGCACAATGTTGGCGTGATGCTCCATGTGACTCACCAGGATCTCGTCGCCGGCCTTCAGGCGCGGTGCCAGGCCGTTGGCAACCAGGTTGATGGCTTCGGTGGTGCCGCGGGTCCAGATGATTTCTTTGGTGCTCTCGGCATTCAGGAAGTTGCGGACCGTCTCGCGGGCACCTTCGAAGGCGGCAGTGGCCCGATCTCCAAGCGTATGGGCGCCACGATGAACGTTGGAGTGCATTTCCCGATAATACCGATCCATGGCATTCAGCACAGCTTCAGGCTTCTGGGCTGACGCACCATTGTCCAGGTACACCAGGGGCTTTCCGTTCACCTGCTGAGACAGGATCGGGAAATCCCGGCGAATCGCGTCCACATCGAAGGTGGTGCGCTTGGCGGTGCTTGCCACGGACAGATCGGTCATAACCGGTTACGCCTCCTGGAATGCCTGTTCGAAGAAGTGATTCAGCCGGCCCTGGACCGTTTCCCGCACTGCTTCAATCGGAATCTGCTCTACCAGCTCGTTGATGAAGGCCATGGTGAGCAGAACGTTCGCCTCACGCCGGCCGATGCCCCGTGAAACCAGATAAAACAGTGAGATTTCATCAAGCTGGCCGATGGTTGCGCCATGGGCACATTTTACGTCGTCGGCGTAGATTTCCAGCTCCGGCTTGGTATCGATCTCTGCCCCGTTGGACAGCAGCAGGTTCTTGTTGTTCATATCCGCATTGGACTTCTGGGCGTCCTGATGGATATGAATCCGGCCATTGAACACGGCATGGGACTGGTCCGCTGCGATATTGCGGTAGGTCTCTTCGCTGTTGCAGTGGGCAGCCACGTGCTCGATGGTGGTGTGGTTGTCGTAGTGCTGTTTGCCCTGGGTAACAACCACGCCGTTGAGCTTGCACTCGGCACCTTCGCCCTCCAGGCGAACCTGAAGATCGTGCCGGCGCAGGGGACCACCAAAGCCAACGGTGTGGCTTTCAAACCGTGAGCTGCGTTGCTGCAGAACGCCGGTAGAGCCAATGTGCTGGACATTCTCGCCTTCCATGTTGAGGCGAATGCTGGTGATGTTTGCGCCGTCGGCTACGTTAAATTCAGTGACTGTGTTGACCATCACTGGGGCCGAGCCACTGGAGATGTACTCCTCCACGAGGGTAATCTGGCTGTGACGGCCGGCATCCACGAAAATGCGCGGGAAAGCCGAACCACTGGCCTCGGCCGTTACCTCGTGAACAATGAACAGCGGCTGGTCGAGCACGGCGTCTGGCTTCAGGCGAATCAGCAGGCCGTCTTCAAAGCGGGCGGAATTCAGCCGGGCCATTTGGACCGCCTTGTTATCCAGGGTGCTGTCCAGGCGATCCGCCAGATCGCTGGCTTCGTCATCGCTCAGATCGCCGAAGCTCTTGATGCTGATGCCGTCCAGATCCGGATATTCACAGGCCTCCGGCATCATCACGCCGTTAAGGAACGCAACCTTGTAGCCCGGCACTGCCAGGCTGCTGCCGGTCTTGCCTTCCGCCGGCAGGGAGATGGCCATGTCGTCGGTCAGCTTCAGGTACTTGCTGGAGTATTTCCAGTTTTCGGTTTTCCGGGTCGGCAACGGCATGTCGACCAGAGCGGTTCCACGCTGCTTGCGCAGGGCAAGCAGGGGTTCCGGCAATGACTGACCGGCCGGATGCAGGAACGCGGTGGAAAGCGTGGGTGCTGGTTTCATTCCGCGACCTCCTTAGTTAGCTGAACTGTCGGCAGTTTCTTCATCCTTGATGCCCAGCCAGCCGTAGCCGCGTTCTTCCAGCTCCAGCGCCAGCTCGCGGCCACCGGATTTGATGATCTTGCCGCCTGCCAGCACGTGCACGTAATCCGGCACAATGTGGTTCAGCAGACGCTGGTAGTGGGTCACCATCAGGATGGCGCGGTCTTCCGCACGCAGAGCGTTCACGCCGTCAGAAACAACCTTCAGGGCGTCGATGTCGAGGCCGGAATCGGTCTCGTCGAGAATCGCCAGCTTTGGCTGCAGCAGCAGTGCCTGCATGATCTCGTTACGCTTCTTCTCACCACCAGAGAAGCCTTCGTTGACACCCCGCTTGAGGAACGCCGGATCCAGATCCACCTGCTTGGAGATTTCTCTGGCGAGCTTCATGAACTCGGCCGCGTTCATCTCGTCCTGGCCTTTGTGCTGGCGCATGGCGTTCACGGCGGTGCGCAGGAACTGCAGGTTGCTCACCCCGGGGATCTCCACCGGGTACTGGAACGCCAGGAAGATGCCTTCGCGAGCGCGTTCTTCGGTTTCAAGTTCCAGCAGGTTCTCGCCGTTCAGGGTGATTTCACCCTCGGTAACTTCAAATGCGTCGTTGCCTGCCAGCACCTGCGACAGGGTGCTCTTACCAGAGCCGTTGGGGCCCATGATGGCGTGAACTTCCCCGGCCTTGATTTCCAGGTTGATGCCCTTGAGGATTTCTTTGCCCTCAACGGATGCGTGCAGGTTCTTGATGCTCAGCATTTGTAGACGTCTCTCTATTCCGAAATTCTGTCTGTAAAATTAGACTCGCCTGCTGACCTCTTCGAGGCCAGCAGGACAAAGGTGTTTAACCAACGGACCCTTCGAGGCTTACTTCGAGCAGTTTGCCGGCTTCGACGGCGAACTCCATGGGCAGCTCCTTGAACACTTCCTTACAGAAGCCGTTCACGATCATGGAGACCGCCTGTTCCGTGTCGATACCGCGCTGGCGGCAAAGGAACATCTGCTCGTCGCTGACCTTCGAGGTGGTTGCCTCGTGCTCAACGATGGCCGACTTGTTCTTGCTCTCGATGTAGGGGAAGGTGTGCGCGCCGCAGCGGTCGCCGATCAGCAGCGAATCGCACTGGGTAAAGTTACGTGCACCTTCCGCCCCGGGACCGAATTTCACCAGGCCGCGGTATGCGTTGGAGCTCTTACCGGCGGAAATACCCTTGGAGATGATCGTGCTGGAGGTGTTCTTGCCCAGGTGAATCATCTTGGTGCCGGTGTCGGCTTGCTGGTAGTTGTTGGTCAGTGCTACGGAATAGAACTCACCAACGCTGTTTTCGCCCCGCAGGACGCAGCTCGGATACTTCCAGGTGACCGCGGAGCCGGTTTCGACCTGGGTCCAGGAAATCTTGGAGTTCTTGCCGATGGCGGCGCCACGCTTGGTGACGAAGTTGAAGATGCCGCCTTTGCCTTCTTCATCACCCGGGTACCAGTTCTGTACCGTGGAGTACTTGATCTGGGCGTCGTCCAGAGCCACCAGCTCGACGACCGCCGCGTGCAGCTGGTTCTCGTCCCGCATGGGCGCGGTGCAACCTTCAAGATAGCTCACGTAGCTGCTGTCTTCGGCAATAATGAGGGTACGCTCAAACTGGCCAGTGTTGGCCGCGTTGATGCGGAAATAGGTGGACAGCTCCATGGGGCAGCGAACGCCCTTGGGTACGTAAACAAAGGTACCATCGGAGAAGACCGCGGAGTTCAGCCCGGCGAAAAAGTTGTCACCAGCCGGCACTACCGAGCCCAGGTATTTTTTGACCAGCTCCGGATAATCCTGGATCGCTTCGGAGATGGAGCAGAAGATCACGCCGGCCTTGGCCAGTGGTTCCTTGAACGTTGTTGCTACGGAAACCGAATCGAATACGGCATCAACAGCCACGCCCGCCAACTTTTCGCGCTCGTGCAGGGGGATGCCCAGCTTTTCGTAGGTTTTCAGCAGTTCCGGATCCACTTCGTCCAGGCTCTGGGGCATGTCTTCCGGACGCTTGGGCGCGGAGTAGTAGGAAATCGAGTTATAGTCGATTTTCGGGTAGCCCACATGGGCCCAATCCGGCTCGTCCATTTCGAGCCAGCGACGGTAGGCTTTCAGCCGCCACTCCAGCATCCATTCCGGTTCTTTCTTGAGGCCGGAAAGGCGGGCGATAACGTCTTCATTAAGGCCGGGTTCGAACGTGTCGGATTCAATGTCTGTTACAAATCCGTACTCGTATTCCCGTTTGATCAGCTCGTTCACCTCGGTGTCGGTGGTCGCCATGATCGTCGCTCCGTATTCTCTCATCGCGGGCTTGCGCCCTTAGTGTCGCCGGCAGCCTCATGAATGGGCTGTCGATCGGATGTCATCAGTTCGGGTGTTGCAATGGTCGCACATCCTGTGAGTACGCCCTGCAATCGCTTTTTGGATGACGGATTTTCAAAGCTGATGCTGATAAATAAGCAGAAAAGCAGCCTGAATCCATCGCTTCTGGCCAGCGATTATACAATACCAGAGTAAAATAGTCAGGTATTAATTTGGGCGTGGCGTGATTATACCTTAATCGGCCGTTGGGGCACTAAGGGGCTGGCAATGGGGCTGATAGTCAGACTAATCGCTAGTCGCCGGTGGTCAGGATTCTGGTGAGGTAGCTGTGCTCCAGAGTTTGTGGAAGATCAGCCGGTATCGGAATTCGCACGATATGCCCGCTGCCAGGCGCATAGTCCATGGCCTGGCCGTTTCGGTTTTCCATGATATCTGCCGAGAACCGGATGTTGCCGGCCGGGCTGATCAGTTCCAGTTGATCGCCGGGAGCGAATTTGTTTTTCACGTCGATGGTCAGCCACTGGTCATCCGTGTCGGTAATGGTGCCAACCACCTGCTGGGTGCCGAGGAATGAGGAGCCCTGTTCGTAGGTCTGGTACTCCCGGGGCAGGTGGCGGCGGAGGAAGCCTTCGGTGTAGCCCCGGTTGGAGAGGGCTTCCAGTTCGTTCATCAGGCCCATGTCGAAAGGCTTGCCCTGCACCGCCTCGTCGATAGCTCGGCGGTAGACCTGGGTGGTGCGGGCCACGTAGTAGGTACTCTTTGTTCGCCCTTCGATTTTCAGAGAGTGCACCCCCAACTTTGCCAGTTCGGCGACATGCTGAACGGCTCTCAAATCCTTCGAGTTCATGATGTAGGTGCCGTGCTCGTCTTCATAGGCGGGGATGAACCCCCCTGGACGGTTGGGCTCTTCCAGCAGGATTTCTTTTGGCGCCACTTCCTGTACTTCGCCGCTCCCACAGGTGGCGATCAGGTCGCCGGTCTGGTCGTGGTCGTGCTGGACTTGCTTGTAGCTCCAGCGGCAGGCGTTGGTGCAGGCGCCCTGGTTGGCGTCCCGGTGGTTCATGTAACCCGAGAGCAGGCAGCGACCGGAGTAAGCCATGCACAGCGCGCCGTGGACGAAGACTTCGAGCTCCATCTCCGGAACCCGGTCGCGGATCTCGCGAATCTCGTTTAATGCCAGTTCCCGGGAGAGGATGACCCGGCTGATTCCCTGACGCCGCCAGAACTCCACCGTGGCCCAGTTTACCGCGTTGGCCTGCACTGAGAGATGGATGGGCTGGTCTGGCCATTTTTCGCGCACCAGCATGATCAGGCCGGGATCCGACATAATCAGTGCGTCGGGTTTTTGTTCCAGTACTGGAGCCAGATCTCTTAGATAGGACCGCACCTTATCGTTGTGAGGTGCTATGTTGGAGACAAGGTAGAACTGTTTGCCCAGTTCGTGGGCCCGTTCAATGCCTGCGCCAAGCGCTGCAACGTCTTTGAAACTGTTGTTTCTTACTCTCAGCGAATAGCGGGGCTGGCCGGCGTAGACCGCATCGGCGCCATAGGCAAAGGCGGTCTCAAGATGTTCAGGGGTGCCCGCGGGGGCTAGCAGTTCCGGGGTGTTCATAATGGCTCCGGGAGATTCTGAAAGCGGAGCATTTTGCCGTATGCCGTCGGCCGTTCCCTTGATCCTGCTCAAAGGTCTTATTGATTGTTTTCGGCTAACATGTGTACGCTCACAGTTCGGGCTTTTCGGGCCGAAGCGTTGCAAAGGAGGAGTTCCAGATGGCATCAAAGCCTCTGACGCCAGAGGTGGCGCGGGCTTCGCTGAGTGTCAGGGTCAGTTCCCTGATCAGTGTACAGCTTGCTCGTGGCAAAGTTGGTGTGGAAGTCGTGGCGTCGCAGCTGCATATGAGCCGCTACACGTTGCACAAGAAACTGAAGCGTGAAGGGCTGACATTCGCCCGTTTGCTGGAGGATGTTCGCCGCAGGCAAGCGCTGACCTACATGCAGGACAGGACCAAACCGCTGGTGGAGATTGCAGAGCAGCTCGGTTTTTCGGAGTTGAGCGCATTCAGCCGGGCTTTCAAGCGCTGGATGGGAACATCCCCGGCTGAATACCGCTCGGTCAGGCTGTCCTGATCCGGATCAGGCTTTTTTGAACACCAGAGAGGCATTGGTGCCGCCAAAGCCAAAGCTGTTGCTCATCACCAGGTCCAGTTTCTGGTTATCCATGCGTTCCCGCACGATCGGGTAGCCTTCGGCTCCCTCGTCGAGGGTCTGGATATTTGCCGACGGAGCAATAAAGCCGTCACGCAGCATGATCAGGCTGTAGATGGCCTCATGCACGCCCGCCGCGCCCAGGGCATGGCCGCAAAGGGGTTTGGTGGAGCTCAACGGCGGGATCTTGTCGCCAAACGTCTCTTTCAGGGCTTTAAGCTCGGTGATATCCCCGGCCGGGGTGCTGGTGCCGTGAGTGTTCACGTAGCTGATTTCGCCATCCAGATTCTTCATTGCCTGCTTCATGCAGCGCACTGCGCCCTCGCCACTCGGAGCAACCATGTCGGCGCCATCGGAAGTTGCACCGAAGCCGACGAGCTCTGCCAGTATGTTTGCGCCCCGCGCTTCTGCGTGCTCCAGCGCTTCAAGGGCCAAAACACCGCCACCTCCTGAAATTACGAAGCCGTCCCGGTTCGCGTCGTAGGTGCGCGAAGCCAGTTCCGGCGTGTCGTTGTATTTGGTGGACAGGGCGCCCATGGCATCGAACAGCAGGCTCAGGGTCCAGTGGATATCCTCGCCGCCGCCGGCAAACATCACATCCTGGCGCCCGAGAGCGATCAGATCCGCGGCATGGCCGATGGAATGTGCGCTGGTGGCGCAGGCGGAGGTGATGCCGTAGTTGATGCCGCGAATACCAAAGCCGGTAGCCAGAGAGGCGTTAATGGCGCTGCCCATGGTGCGGGGAACGCGATAGGGGCCGACCCGGCGAATGCCGCGGTCGCGGTGTGTATCGATGGAATCGAGCAGCTCAACCGTTGATGCGCCACCCTGGCCGAAGATAATGCCGGTGGTGTCGGCCTTGATGTGCTCGTCGGTCAGCCCGGCCTGCTCGATGGCTTCGAGCATCGCCAGATAGGTATAGCCGGACGCCGGGCACATGAAGCGCCACAGTTTCCGATCAATCAGTTCGGGCAGGTTCAGGTTGATCTGGCCGCAGATGTGGCTGCGCAGACCATTATCCCGGGCCTCTTCGCTGAAGCCGATACCGGGACGTGAGTCCCTGAGTGACTGGGCAACTTCCTTCTGGTTGGTACCAAGGCTGGAAACAATGCCCATACCGGTGATTACAACACGACGCATCCTGTTAACTCCTAAAAATCATCGGTCGAGGTGAACATGCCAACCCGCAGGTCTTTGGCAGTGTAGATTTCCCGGCCGTCTACTTCCATCCGGCCATCAGCAATCGCCATGGTCAGCTTGCGTCTGATCACGCGCTTGAGATCCAGACGGTAAGTGACCTTCTTGGCTGTGGGCAACACCTGACCGGTAAACTTCACTTCACCGGCGCCCAATGCGCGCCCCTTGCCTTCACCGCCACCCCACGCCAGGAAGAAGCCTACCAGCTGCCACATGGCATCGAGGCCGAGGCAGCCCGGCATCACGGGATCATCAACGAAGTGCACCTTGAAGAACCACAGGTCCGGATTGATGTCGAGCTCCGCTACCAGACTGCCCTTGCCGTAGAGCCCGTCGTCGTCCGCAATGTGCGTGACGCGGTCAAACATGAGCATCTCGCTGATGGGCAGGCGCATGGAGCCGGGGAAGAGCTCGCCATGGCCGCATTTGATCAGGTCTTCTTTATCAAAATGATCCGGGTTCATAGTGCCAGTATCTCTGTTACAAAATGATTTCCTCATACTTTAGCTCGAATTTCGGGAGCTGCTATTGACCTTTAGTGGATGATTGCCGGTTTGAAGTTCCCGGAATTTGTCTGTTTACCCCGTTTGATGGTCATCAAGGTGCTTGTCCGACCCCGCGAATACAATCATCAGAAGTCCGTTCTGTGACATCCGGAGATTCGAAACTGGCAAGGAGGGCGTATGTCCGGGAATGAGGAAATTATTGCAGGCAAGGTCCGGCGCCAGGGTGACCGGGTTATGGTCCGCCTTGAAAGAGAAACCGGGCACTTGCCGGAACGAGTCTGGGAGATGCTGACAGATTCCGTGTGTCTGGCTGAGTGGCTGGCTCCTGGTACGCTGGATGCAAGGCCGGGCGGTCGGGTTCAGCTGGATTTCGGTAACAGTGGCATGCCGATCGATTGTCGGGTCACGGATTGCCAGCCCAATCGTCGCCTGGCCTATTCCTGGAGTTCGGGTGATTCCCCCGAGCGTCCGTTGATATGGGAGCTTGATCCGATCGATGGGGGCACCCGCCTGTCGCTCACATTATTGCTGCCTGATGATGAAGTGGTGCCCATTGCCTGTGCGGGCTGGGATGCTCATCTCGAGATGCTGCTGGCGGCACTGGAAGGAATCAGTATTCACTTCCCGGCCAGCCGGTTCCGCCAGGCAAGAGCAAGGTTCGAGTTTCTGGTCAGGCAGGAGTTGGCTGCCTGACCAACGGGTCAGCCTTCTCTGCCATCCGGTCTGGGGCTGGCCAGGATGGCGGTGTAGCGGTACAGGAACATACCGAAGGCAAAAAGCCAGAGCATAGTGCTGCTGCCAATGCCGGGGTGCCAGGGGATAACTCCAAAGGCGGTAAGTACTCGAATCAGCGCCGCCAGATGAATCGCAAAGAACGCAAGCACCATGCCTTTGGGCAGCTCCAGTGGTCTGCCGCTGTGTCCGAGGGCGACCCGGGCAATGACCCCGAGAATCAGGCATGCCACCGCGCCGGTTCCGGCTGCGTGACTCCAGGCGTTGGAAGGCCAACCTGCGAACAGTGTGCCGGCCAGCAGGAACAGGGCCACCGGCACCCACAATATGGAAAGGTGCAGAATCCAGAGCAGGGGTTCCTGGCGAACGAGCCAGCCCTTCCATCCCGCCAGACGCACCAGCATAAGTGCACCAGACAGCAGCGCCAGCAAACCGGTAACGGTTTGCCAGCCAGTCACCAGAGATGCCATCAGCAGAATCAGGCTGAATACAGTTGCCATATCCAGCGCAGGAATGGTCTTTACAGCGTTGCTGTCGAGTCCCCTCTGGCGCAACCAGCCGGTGGAAAACGCCGGAGTGATGCGGCCACCGATGATGCTGATCAGTGCCATGGCCATGATCAAGGCGCCATAGCTGAAGGCCATGTCGAGGCGGGTGACAAAGCCGATTTGCATCAGCCAGAGCAGGCCGAGTACCACCATGATCATCAGTTGCCGTTTTTGCCGGGCGTGCCAGATGCGCCAGCCGGCATCCACCATGACCAGGGGCAGGAACGCCAGGTTCACGCCCTGAACCAGCCAAAAGGGCAGGTCAGCACCGGTTGCCAGTAGTAGACGACCAGCCAGCCAGACACCCCAGAGCAGCACCAATCTGAATCCGTGAGTTCGTTCTGTCTGGGTCCACACGCACACTGCGGTCAGCAGAAAACCCGCGATTGCTGCCGACAGAAACCCGAACAGCATCTCGTGCTGATGCCAGAACAAGCCAGGCATGGCGAGGGGCAGGCTGATGACGCCATTGACCTGCATTACCCAGAGTGGAATGGCGGAAAGGGCCAGGACGGTCATGGACAGAAAGAAAATCCGGAAGGGGTAGGAAAATAATTGGCTGACGCTGACCGACGCCCGTTCAGGGGAAGTTGGAATGGCCCGCATAGGTGTCTCCCATATACATGTATTCTGTGTATATGTTAAACCCTGACATCCGTCTTAACCATACCTGCTTGTAGGTAGATTGCGTACAATGCGGCAAAATGCCTGTTAACAAAGGAACTTTCATGACCGCGTACATGATTCTGAAGCACCTGCACGTGACCACCGCGTACCTCACTATCACCCTGTTTGCCCTGCGCCTGCTTCTGGACGCCGTCGGAAGACCGGGCTGGCGCCAGACCCCGCTGCGGTTCATCCCCCACATCAACGACACCATTCTGCTGGTGGCGGCTATCTCGCTGGTTTTTGTGGCCGGGTACGCGTCGGCCATGCCCGGGTGGCTGATTGCCAAAATTGTATTGCTGGTCGGCTACATCATTGCTGGCGTATTCGCCCTGAAAACCACCCTCGGAAAGCCCGTTCGAATTTCCGCTGCGGTGCTGGCCCTGGTTCAGGTGAGCGCCATCCTGCATCTGGCAATGACAAAGCCATTCTGAGTCAGCGCTTTTCGCTGATCTGCTTCGTCAGCTCCGCCAGTTGTACCTGAACGGCCTGGAGCTGGCGGGCAATTTCGTCCCGTTCATCGTGGGCCTTCTGGGCCTGCTTGGCGTTCTGCTCTTCGCTCATGACCTCCAGGATTGCCCCGATCATCATATTCAGGAAAACAAACGCCGTGAGGAATATGAAGGTGATGTAGAAAACCCAGCTCAGCGGATACTGTTCCATGGTGGCGTACATCACATCTGTCCAGTCCTCGAAGGTAGCCACCCGGAAGAGTGTCAGCATGGCAATGGCCACGTCGCCCCAGAGCTCCTCGTCCACGCTGGCGAAGAACATCGAACCCATGGCCGCGTAGATGTAGAAAATGATAAACATCAGCAGGGCGATGTAGCCCATGCGCGGAATCGCTTTTAGCAGCGAGTTGATCAGGAACCGGAGTTCCGGAACCACGGATACCAGGCGCAAGACCCGGAACACCCGCAACAGACGCCCCAGCAACACCGCTTCAGAATTATCCAGAGGAATCAGACTGCCGATCACCACCAGGGTATCGAACAGGTTCCAGCCGTCGAACAGAAAGCGTTTCTTATTGGCGCATACACTAAAACGGAACAGGATCTCCATCAGGAAGAACAGCGTAATGCCGTTGTCCATCACGATGAGCGACTTCTCCACCAAGGGAGGCAGATCATAGGTTTTGGCGCCAATGGTCAGTGCAGACAGAATGATGATGGTGATGACTGCGCCCTGGAAAACCTTGCTGGACTCAATGCGGCGGAGTTTCTCGAAACCGGAGGCGGGGTTCAGTTGGGACGGCATGGCAGGCGACGGCTCCAGAAGATTCGGGGAAGGCCGAATTCTAAAGGGCCGGGACAGAATTGGATAGCCTCAACAAGAGTCGTTCGTTTTGCAAAGTGCGCGGCGGTGTGTAATTAGCAGGATTTATTCAGCCTGATCAGAAATATTCATTCGTGCGATCCGCAAACCCTTCCCATAATCAAGTCGCAAACAATAAAACCAAAAAGCGAGTGACAATCCATGGAAGATAGACCGGAGTTAGCCGGCTGGCGCTGGGGGCCGTTCACTTTCCGCGTGCCCTTTTACCACACGCGCCTGTGTTGGTCCGAGTTCCTGCAGGGGCTGTTTGTTTCAGCCGCCACAGGCCTGGCGTTGATCCCCGTAATGACCGCCTTCTTTGGCCTCAGTTTCGAAGAAGCCGTCGCATTATCGATGATCCATGCCTCCCTGATTGCCTCGGCGGTGATCGTTTTCGGCGAGCCCTACGCTGGCGGCTGGATTACCCCCGCGTTGCCCCTGATTCTGGCGTTTGTGATAGGGGGCTACGAGGACCCGGTCAGCCGGTTCCAGGCGATGACCGCGCTGAGTCTGGTGTTTGCCTCGCTTGTCCTGTTTCTCGGTATAACCGGCCTGGGTCGTCGCTTCGTGATCTGGCTGCCCGACACGCTCAAGGCCGGCATTATTCTCGGGGCCTCGATAGCTGCGCTCAAGCGGGTGTTCGTGGACGATGCGGAGCGCTTTCTGCTCGAGCAGCCCATCGCCACGGGTCTTGCCTGCGCCATCTGCCTGATATTCACCTTCTCCATTCCGATGCAGAAGCTCAAGGAGCGCAGCCGGTTCTTCTTTATGCTGGGAGCTCTAGGCCTGCTGCCGGGCTTTCTGGCCGCGGCCATCGTCGGGCCCTTGGTTGGTGAGGTGAATTTCGATATCCAATGGGGAATCCTGGTGCCACCACTGGGCGAGGCATTGGCGAAGGTTTCGCCGTTGGCCATAGGCTGGCCCTCCCAGGAGATGATTCTCCAGAGTATTCCGCTGGCACTGATTGCCTACATCATCCTGTTTGGCGATCTGGTCACCGGGAATGAAGTGTTGCGGGACGGCTTGAAGGTGCGCAAGGACGAGCACGTGGATATCAACCTGAACCGCACCCATTTCTCGTTGTCGATCCGCAACGCCATCATGGGCATTGTTGCGCCATTCTTCCCCACCCAGGGCGCGGTCTGGACCGGCGTCCACGTCATTGTGGTCCAGCGCTGGAAGCAAGGGCCGAAAGCCATGAACAGTCTCCACAGCGGACTGGCCTCCTACTACCTGATGGGCCTGCCGTTCATCTTCTTCCTGTTGCCGCTGCTGACAGGGCTCAAACCGCTGCTGGGTGTTGCGCTGTCGCTGACTCTCGTGCTGACCGGCTTTGCCTGCGCCTACATTGCCATGTCGATCCCGAGGGATAACGCGTCCCGGGGTACCGTGGTTCTGATCGGGGCTGCTCTTGCGTTCTTTGAACCCTGGATGGGCTTGTTGATCGGGGTGGTGGCAACCCTTGCTCTGGTGGGCTGGGATCGCAGCCCGGATCCGATTCCCCACGACGAGTGACGAGCCGATGGCAGATCCCTGGTGTCAGCCAGCCTGGCCTAGGATGATCTGCCATTCCTCCTCGCTCACGGGCATCACCGAGAGCCGGTTACCCTTGCGGACCAAAGGCAGGTCTTCGAGCCCGGCAATGGATTTCAGCTCATCCAGCGGGATCAGTCTCGACAGCGTGCGAACGTACTCCATGTCCACGGCTTGCCAGCGAGGCTTCTCAGCCGTGCTCTTGGCATCAAAATAGGGCGATTCAGGATCAAACTGGGTTGGATCGGGATAGGCGCTGCGAACGACCGTTACGATGCCGGCTATCCCGATGTGTTTGCAGCTGGAGTGGTAAAGAAAGACCTCGTCACCCTCTGCCATGCGCGCCAGAAAATTGCGGGCCTGGTAGTTGCGCACGCCATCCCACGGAATCACACCGTTCGAGGCTTTGGCAAAATCCTCGATGCCGCATTCCGCGGGTTCTGATTTAACCAGCCACTTGGCCATTGCGCCCTCCGGTTAGTGATAAAAATCACGATTATAAGCCAAAAAAACCCCCGAAGACGGGGGCAGAGAGGCGCAGGGTAACTCCCGGTTATGGCTTTTTCCGGTTGAGCGGATAAAACAGCTGTGGCGAGGCCAGTTCCGGCAAATCCGTCCTTTCCTCGTTGGCGGCCCACTCCACCCGCTCGGCAGACCGGATCGCGTAGTGCATCCACACCAGGGCAGCGGCGACGATCACGAACATCAGCATGAAACAGCTTTGCCAGATCCCGGTGAGATCGTTGAGCACGCCGAATGTCAGCGGCAGGATGAATCCGCCAAGACCGCCAATCATGCCTACCACACCACCCACTGCGCCGACGTGCATGGGGTAGTAAACCGGAATGTGTTTGTAGACGGCGGCCTTGCCCAGGGACATGAAAAAGCCGAGGACAAAAATCAGGGCTACGAACATGGGCAGGTTCATGGCCAGGGTAAAGCGGATATCGCCATCAATGCCCTGGACCACGTAATCGGTGGGCGGGTAGCTCAACAAAAACGTGCACAGAACCGAGGCACCGAAGGTCCAGTACATCACCCGGCGGGCGCCGAAACGGTCCGACATCCAGCCACCGAGAATCCGGAACAGGGAAGCGGGGATGGTGTAGAGCGCCGCAATGATGCCGGCGGTTTTGATGTCCAGGCCGTAAACGCCGATCAGGAAGTGCGGCAGCCAGAGCGCCAGGGCCACGAACGCGCCAAAAACGAAAAAATAGTACAGGGCAAACCGCCAGACCCTTAATTCCCGCAGCGGCTCCATCTGCTCCATGAAGGACTTTGCCTTTTCGCCCGCGCGCTCGGCGGCCATTGGGTCTTCCTTGGCCAACACGATGAAAACAACACCCATGATCGCCAGCACTGTGGCGTAGATCTGGGCAGTGCTTTCCCAGCCGAATGCGACCAGCAGGAATGGCGCTCCGAAATTGGTCACCGCCGCACCCACGTTACCTGCACCAAAAATCCCCAGCGCCGTTCCCTGCCGTGCCGGCTCAAACCAGGCCGCTGTGTAGGCCACCCCGACAATAAAGGCGCCGCCCGCAAGGCCCACGCCCAGGGCACCCACCAGAAGCATGATGTACGTGGTGGCGAAGGTGAGCAGGTAAACGCAGGCAGCGGTGGTGAGCATCAGGATGCCGAATACCCAACGACCACCGTAACGGTCCGTCCAGATGCCAAGGAACAGTCGGCTGATGGAGCCGGTAAGAATCGGAGTTGCCATCAGCAGGCCGAGCTGGGTATCGGAAAGCCCGAGATCTTCGCTGATACGGATCCCGATGATGGAGAAAATGGTCCACACCGCAAAACACAGGGTGAAGGCAAATGTGGATAAACCGAGCGCGCGGTATTGCGCCGGCTTGGATGGGGTATTGGCCATGCTCCTTTCCCTCCGGACGTTCATCAAATGAGGTCTGAAAACACCTCTTAAACCTTACCAAAATCAGGGTTTTTCCATGCGGGGCATTGGAGGTACCTCCTGCTGGGTGCAGCGGTGGTAGGCAATCCAGGGCTTTTAAGGCTCAAGGGATAGATCCTTGATTTCTCTCGTGGGGTACCCGTCATCAGCATTGATATTCATCAATTATGGGCGGCACCGGAGTGTGGGCTAATGCTGACAGATATCAATGGATGTCCCTTGAAATGCCCCCACAAGGGGCGCCAAAACGCCTTCGGGAGAACCCAAGAAATGAAAATCATGATTGCCTACGATGGTTCGCGAAATGCCAGGTTGGCTCTGGCCCAGACCATCACCATGTTTCGCGACCTGAAACCCGTTATTACCCTCGTGGCCGTTGCCGAAAATCCCCGCGATATCACCTCCGGAAACGAGGAAATGTTCCAGGAAGAGCTGGCCGATCTGAAAAAACACATCGCTGAAGCCATGGCGGTGTGTGAACAGGAACAGGTCTCCGCCGAAAACATGCTTCTGGAAGGTGACCCCAGAAAGATGCTGCTGTTTGCAGCCGAAAAGAAAGTTCATCCGGACATGCTGGTTATCGCCCGCCACAGCCACGAGCCGGACGGTGGCTTCATTGCCCGCTCACTGACTTATTTCGTGGACGAGCTGGATTACATGACCTTCGGCAGCGTGAGTTCCTTCCTCGCCCGCCGCATCCAGTGCCCGCTTCTTATTCTGCCCAGCCGTTGAGTCTGGCCATAACCGTTTCTGTACCTGAAAGCCCAGGGAGGCTGACATGAAAGTCGCAGACGTTTTCCGCGTCAAGAATCCGGAAGTCAGGGCGCTGCACCTGACCTGGATCGCATTCTTTATAACCTTCTACGTGTGGTTCAACATGGCGCCGCTGGCATCCAGCATGCTCAAGAGCGTCAATTGGCTTACCACAGATGATCTTCGCCTGTTCGCCATCTGCAACGTGGCACTGACCATACCTGCCCGGATTATTGTAGGTATGGCTCTGGACCGTTTCGGGCCACGGCGTGTGTTCTCGGTGCTTATGGTGCTGATGTCCATCCCGGCGCTGGTGTTTGCGTTCGGTAACACCATGACCCAGCTCCTCGTTAGCCGTCTGGTGCTCAGCTCCATCGGTGCCAGCTTTGTGGTCGGCATCCATATGACTGCCATGTGGTTCAAGCCCAGAGACATAGGCTTTGCCGAGGGTTTTTATGCCGGTTGGGGCAACTTCGGTTCCGCTGCTGCGGCGATTACTCTCCCGACCATTGCACTGCAAATGTACGGTGGTGAAGATGGCTGGCGCTGGGCGATTGCCCAGAGCGCGATCGTGATGGCGGCCTATGGTGTCTACTACTGGTTTGCGATTACCGATGGCCCCGCAGGCACGGTCCACCGCAAGCCCCGCAAGGCCGTGGCGCTGGAAGTCAGCAGCTGGGTCGATATGATCAAACTTATCCTCTGGACCATCCCGCTGGTGGGCGTTCTGGGTATTCTGGTATGGCGTATCGAGAACATGGGGTACCTGAGTGCCACCGGAGCGACGATTTGCTACGCCGTGATTGTCGCCATCGTGTGTTACCAGATTATCCAGATTCTCAGGGTAAACGTTCCCTTGCTGAAACAGGGCGTGCCGGAAGACGACAAATACCCGTTTAACAGCGTGGCAGCGTTGAACAGCACTTACTTCGCCAACTTTGGTGCCGAGCTTGCAGTGGTGTCCATGCTGCCGATGTTCTTCGAGGAAACCTGGAGCCTGAGCGCGACCGCCGCCGGCCTTATTGCGGCTTCTTTCGCCTTCGTGAACCTGGTGGCGCGCCCGATGGGTGGCCTGGTTTCAGACCGCATGGGCAACCGCCGGTTTGTGATGCTCAGCTACATGTTCGGTATCTCCGTCGGCTTCGCGCTCATGGGCCTGATGAACTCCAACTGGCCGCTGATTATCGCCGTGGGCATTACTGTATTCACCTCGTTCTTCGTGCAGGGTGCCGAGGGCGCAACCTTTGGCATTATCCCCTCTATCAAGCGGCGTCTTACCGGGCAGATCTCCGGTATGGCTGGGGCTTATGGCAACGTGGGCGCGGTGGTGTACCTCACCATCTTCACCTTTGTAACCCCAACCCAGTTCTTCTATATCATTGCCGGCGGGGCGTTTATCAGCTGGCTGCTGTGCATCATGTGGCTGAAAGAGCCGGAATCAGGGTTTGCTGACGAATACCAGGTATCCTCTGTGGACCTCCAGATCGAAGAGGAAGAGCGTCGCCGGCAGGCTGCTACCAGCTGATCCACCGACGTTGACGAGAAGGCCGCCGAGGCATAGCCCGGCGGCCTTTTTTCGTTTGTAAGGGAAGTCTTTCGGGGATCACTTCTGATCTGATGCTCACCTCAGATCAGAAGTGATCGTAGCCGAATTTCATATAGGTGATTCCAGGGCTCAGCACCAACCTCCAGGCCAGTTCGATATCATCGCTGCACTCCCAGTCATAGGTTCTTACAGTGTCCGTCAGGCAGTCGAGCCAGAGATCGTATAGGTGGGGCTTGATACTGAGATGGCGGGCACTGTGCAGGCATGCAATTCGATGGAGGACATCGTCAACGTTGCCGCTGGCGTAAAACGCCACGAGGCTAAAAAAGGATTTCTTCAGCATACTTCGCTGAACTGCCATATCTGTGTTGCGAAACAGTGCCCGTACCTCCGGTGAAGACATGAGGAACCGGCGGTAGAAGGCTTCAAAGAAGTCAGGGAGTTCGGATGGGGTCTGAAGGACGCGTTCGTAGCTTGCGTCAAAGAGCTCTTCGAAGGACATGGCAGGCTCCCTGATTCTGTCAGGTTTGAATCAATTATTTTAAATCTAGCATTTGCCGGCGAGTGCGTCATTCGCGATAGGTAGGGAGAAGCCTTTGATGAGGAGCAGGCACAAAAAAGCCGGCGTCCTGAACGGACGCCGGCTGTCGTATGAACCCAGTATCAGGGATTTTTAATGTATGCATTCTTGCGCAGGTAGAACCACCAGTTAACTACCAGGCAGAGCGCGTAGAACACCGCAAACCCGTACATGGCCACTTCCGGAGTGCCGGCCTGGATTTCCTGGCCCATCACCCGAGGGGCGATAAACGCACCGTAGGCGGCAACCGCGGAGGTCCAGCCCAGAACCGGGCCTTTCTGCTGCTGGTTGAAGATGAAGCCGATGCTGCGGAAGGTGGAGCCGTTACCGATACCACTGGCCGCAAACATAACGATGAACAGGATCAGGAACGGCGCAAAGTAGGTGTTTGGGTCGGTGGAGTTGTAGGCCAGCATCATCACATAGCCGGTGGCCACGGAGGCCGCGACCATCACAACCGAGATGATCTGGGTAACGATGGATCCGCCCACCTTGTCGGAAATCCAGCCGCCCACGGGACGAATCAGGGCGCCCACAAACGGTCCCATCCAGGCCCAGGTAAGTGCGCTCGGCGCATCCGGGTTAACCACACGGGTTACGGTGCCATCGGCCGCCACTTCCATCATGTTGCCGAAGATAACGCTGATAGACAGCGGCAGGGCAGCGGAGAAGCCGATGAAAGAGCCGAAGGTCAGGATGTAAAGCACGGTCATGGACCAGGTGTGCTTGTTGCTGAAGATGGCAAACTGGTTCTGGATATTGGGCTTGATGTCGCCCGGGATCAGTCGCAGAAGAATCAGCGTGAGCACGATGGTCAGGGGGAGGGCCAGCCACATGTTCAGTACGCTGAGGGCCCAGACGCCTGCGATAGAGGCGAGAATGCCTACACCATAGAGTCCCAGAATCTTGCCGAAGGCCGAGAGCGGGTTGCCCGGATTGGGAGTAACCACTTTCAGGTTATTCATGCCAAACCAGCCGGCAAACGCCAGGGGAATCAGAAACACCAACCAGATAAACCCGGCGTTCTGGATCCAGGTGTCGGTGCCCGCTTCGATGCGGCCAATCAGGGTGCCGCTCGGGCTTTGCAATTGCATCGGGTCGCCGGCGAGGGCGCCGAAGATACCCACGGTCATTACCAGCGGGATGACCACTTGCATGGTAGTGACGCCGAAGTTACCGAGACCGGCGTTCATGCCCAGGCCATAGCCCTGTTTGCTTTTCGGGTAGAAGGTGCTGATGTTGCTCATGGAGCAGGCAAAGTTACCGCCACCGATACCGGAGAGTAGCGCCAGGGCCTGGAACACGATAAACGGTGTGTCGGGGTTCATCAGGGCGATGCCGGTACCGGCCGCAGGAATCATCAGCAGGGCGGTAGTCAGGAAGACAGTGTTTCGTCCGCCGGCAATCTTGATCATGAACGAGGCCGGGATCCGCAGGGTTGCGCCGGACAAGCCGGCAATCGCAGACAGGGTAAACAGCTGATCAATGGTGAATGGAAAACCCAGATTCTTCATCTGGGTGGTGATCATCCCCCACATCAGCCAGACGGCGAAGCCCATCAGCAGGCTGGGTATGGAAATCCACAGGTTTCGGGAGGCGATGCGCTTGCCTTCCCGTTCCCAGAATTCTTCACTTTCGACATCCCAGTGTTCGATGTCGGCGTTGGTTTTGGCCATGATTTTGACTCCCTCGGTTAACGTGCCCCTGGCCCCATTTCTGGTGGCATCCGGGTTTCTCGAGTCCATTGTGCAAAGCGAGGTGGGGAGGGATTCTTGATATTTCTCAAGGACAAAAAGGTGTCAGCTCTTACCTGTTTTTTGGTGCTATTTCCTCCGCATTTTTGGCCTTAAAAATCCATTTAATTCAGATAGATACGATGGTAATAATCCAAAATGGGTAGGCAATTCGGTGGTCGGCGCAGTGGAGGTAGCCAATCATTTCCGACGGTTCTGGCTACGCCGGAACAGGACAAAAAGCTGGGGGGGGGGTGACGAGCAAATAGATGCACGACCAGCTCGCGGCTGACAGCCAGAGCAGGCCGGGATTCGCGAAAGGATTAGTCCCCGCACTAAGCCGGGCCAATGCCGCGAGAAGCGCTGCCGCTGGAAAGAATACCCAGAATGCAGGACGTTTTTTCCGCGACCTTTCCGAGTTGTCCGAAGTCATCTGGTCTCCTTGACCGGTCGGCGTCCTGACACTATCAATGAAACTAACACCGGATACATTTTAAAAGGTGCATCATGAATATTTCACAGCTTGCCCGTCTACCCTTTTCCGGCAATGGCGCCTGGTCAGAGCTTCGGCGCCTTGATCTGTCCATTCCGTTCCTGGCATGGGTCGTTGTTGTCCCTTTGTCGTTCCTGCCGCCGGTGCTGCTGTACTACGCGGGCACGCAATACGGGGATGGTTTTATTCAGGGGTTCGGCGACAAGCAATGGCGGTTTATCACCACCATTCTGTTTCTGGCCGAATTGCTCACGTTTTTCGTCATGGGATGGCTGATTCACGCCGTGATGAATAGCCATGAATTGAAGATGGGTTACAAGGATGCCTATCTGCTGGCCGCTATTGCTCCGCTACCGCTTTGGCTTTCGTCACTGGCGTTACTGGTACCGGCTCTGGCGGTGAGCGTGGTTGCCGTGTTTGCTGGACTATTTCTGTCCTGTGCGCTGGTGTATCAGGGCGTTCGCTCCCTGTGTGAGCGAACGGATAACGATGTGGTCGCCATGTCTGCTACCTACACCGTTATTGCGGCGTCCCTGTTGGCCTGGGGCCTGCTGATGGCCATGGTATGGGGGTTCTGATCAGGCCGTGTAGGGCAAAACGCCGAAATAGATGGCGCTGAAATGGCAGGCGCTTCCGCCTATAACGAACAGGTGCCAGACAGCGTGCATGTAGGGTATGCGATCCGCCAGATAAAAGGCGACACCGGCGGTGTAGACAACGCCGCCGGCAATCGTCAGGTTCAGGGCGGTCTCACTCAGGTTGGCCACGAGATCGGAAGAGGCGAAAGTGATCAGCCACCCCATGGCGATATAGATGCCGACCCTCGCCAGTTTGAACCGGTTCTTGAAAATAACCTTCAACACCACCCCGGTAATCGCCAATGACCAGATCACGGCGAACAGCGTCCAGCCGACCGTTCCGCGCATGTTTACCAGGAGGAACGGCGTGTAGGTACCGGCGATCAGCAGAAAAATGGCGCAATGATCCAGGGTCTTGAAGGCGCTTTTAAGTTCCGGCCGCCTGGCACTGTGATACAGGGCGGAGGCCAGGTATAGCAGGATCAGCGAAGCGCCAAAAATACTGAAGCTGACAATCCTCCAGATATCCCCGAACTGGCTGGCGCCAATGATCAAGGCCGCGGTGCCGATAACGCTCAGGATGGCGCCGAGCCCGTGGGTCGCACTGTTCAGCCATTCCTCAATGCGGTGATGGATATTTGGTGCTGGGGATGGAGTTGCTGTCACTGTCACTGAGTGGTCTTCCTGATTTGTCATGGCAATAAAATACTTGAGCGTACACGTGTACGCAATGGCCGAGAGTGACCATCCTGTGAGGCTGTTCAGAAAAACTGAATAACCTGTCGGAAAACTTCCGATTTCTCTCGAGTCTGCCTCTGGTTAGCATCCGTATAACGATTTAAAGACACGGGAGGTTTTTCTCATGGCAAAAGTGCTTGTGCTCTATTACTCCATGTATGGCCATATCGAGACGATGGCAAACACCATTGCCGACGGCGCTAAAGGCGTCGTCGGTGCCGATGTGACGATCAAGCGCGTGCCCGAGACGATGGGCGACGAAGCATTTGTCAGTGCTGGCGGAAAGGCGGATCAGGAAGCGCCAGTGGCTGATCCTAAAGAACTGGCAGAATACGATGCGGTGATTTTCGGCACGCCCACTCGTTTCGGCAACATGGCTGGCCAGATGCGTACCTTTATGGACCAAACGGGTGGCTTGTGGGCTGAAGGCAAGCTCCACGGCAAACTAGCCAGCGTGTTCACGTCGACCGGTACCGGGGGCGGGCAGGAGCACACTATAAGCTCTTTCTGGACCACCCTGGCTCACCACGGCATGGTGATTGTGCCCCTTGGTTACGGCATTCCCGAGTTCTTCGATATCTCTGAAGTGAATGGCGGAACGCCCTACGGCGCTTCAACCATCGCGGGTGGCGATGGCTCCAGGCAACCGAGTGAAAAGGAACTGGCCATTGCCCGCTTCCAGGGCAAGCACGTTGCCGAACTGGCAGTAAAGCTGCACGGATGATACTGAGGTTTTAGCAAAGCGTTGAGCGTTTTTCAGGGCGGCAGGCGAGAGCTTGCTGCCCCTTTTTATGCAGCGCTCCGGGTGCCTCACCTTCACAGCTAGGTTCTTGCGGCTCCGGTTTTGAGACGGGAAAAAGTCGCCGGCACAACACCGAGCCATGACGCCAGCTGATTGTCCGGCACCCGTTTGACCAGCTCCGGATATTCCTCGAGCAATAACCGATATCGATCACGGGCCGGCATTGTGTGCTTTCGGAATTCCCTCATGCTGGTGAGCTCTGCGATTTCTTCTGTCAGTGCCAGAGCGAACTGGGGCCAGAGCCCCTCTCCATGAGACTGGATCGCCGACCGGAAAGCCGAGAAGTCGGCCACCCAGGTGGTCACCGGCGTGACCGTAGTCAGGCAAAGGGTATTGCGTACTGTGCGGGTTCGGCCAAAAACCGGCCAGACCATATCGCCTTCGGAGAAGAAATGGTGCACCGACACCTTGCCACTTGGCGCTTCCCGGAACAGCCGGAGTATGCCGTACTGAATCAGGTAAACGTTTGCCCAGGGTTTATCGTGTTTCTCCAGTGCAGTTTCGGGGTCTACCCGTCTGATGTGGAACAGGCGTGCGAGGTCTGCCAGAAACTGGGCGTCCGGGTGATTTTCATGGCCTGTCAAACGAATACCGAATACCCGGCTCAGGCCATGCAGGAGGGCTGCCGACTCTGGCGCGGCATCCTGCTCAACAATATCCGGGTTGTTTTCTCCCAACATGCATGGAGCGGAGGAGACGTCTGGCCTGAAAATACTGTTCATGGCATTGACCCTGTTATGAGTGTCAGGTCAATTATGGTATCAGGAAAGCATCTTTTGAAATGACTTAAATCATTAAGGCTTTTTCACTGAATCGATAACGATTAGTGACTGGTCCCCTCTTCATAATTGATCTTGTTCCAGACGTTGTATTTGCCGGACGGTTTGTTCATGGGAAGGCGCTTTTCTTCCTCCAGGGTTTCTGCGTTGTAGACGATAACGGCGCCGTCCTTGTCCCATACGCTCAGCAGCAGCTTTTCACCGTAACGGTCAAACTCCAAATGGGCGGCGACTTTGCCTGGAGCGGGTTGCAAAGTTTTGACGATTTCCAGGGTTTGCTTGTCGATCACGTGGACCTTGTCCTTGTTAGGGCCGAAGAACACATCCACCCAGGCGTAGCGGGAGTTTTCGTGGCTGCGCATGAAGAATCCCGGTCCATCGGTTTTGAGGGTCTTGATGACTTCCCAGGTGTCCATATCGATGATGGAGACGGCCCCGGTACGAAAGTGTGGGGTCGCGATCACGCGGTGGCCCTGGTACTCCCAGGTAATGCCGGAACCCAGGTGGGGCATGCCGGGAAGAGGGAGTTCGGCGACTGTTTTGCCGGTATCGAGATTGATCACGTAACCGTGCTTGCCATCCCGGGCGGCGCCGATGAGGTGTTCGTAGCCTGGGTCAAAGAAGAAATCATCCAGCCAGGTATCGGTTTGCATCCGGCGAACGTTGGCCTCGCCATCGTCAACGTTGATTTCCCAGGCTTCGGGAATGTCCTTCAGGGCGGCGATGAAGCTGTTCCTTGGCGGGGCCGCGTACACGGCGCTGACTCTGGAGCTTTCACCGGCATCGTTTTCTACCGGGATGAGGTCCATGAGTTCGAGATTGTCAGCATCGAACAGTGCCAGGGTATGGGGCAGATAGTTGGCGGCCATTACGTAGTTGCCGTCAGCGGAGACGGCGATGTTACGCATGTTGATGCCGGCGCGCACTTCCGCCACTACTTTCAGGTTGTACAGGTCGTATTTGGTGATCCAGCCATCCCGGGATCCAAAGTAGACGTAACGACCGTCCGGGCTGTACTTCGGGCCGCCATGAAGGGCGTAGCGGCTCGGAAATCGGTGGATGGGTTCCATCCTGTCCCCGTCGAGCAGGGTGACGTGGTGGTCGCCGATTTCCACCACCAGGAACAGGTTCATCATATCGGCTTGGTAAACGGGCTGATCGGGAAGGGTACCCTGTGGGTAAGGCAGCAGATGGCTGCCCAGGATTTCGGCCCGGCCCCAGGTTGGACTGTCGGCGGGAGGTTGGTAGATATACTCTGCCAGCGCTGTGATGGAGTCACTATCGAGAACATCGGCAAAGGCTGGCATCTGGGTTGCCGGCCGGCCGTGGCGGATGGCTGTTTCTGCCTGAGGCTTTTTCAACCGCGAGAGGTTTTCCGGCAGCAGTGCCGGGCCCATTCCTCCCAGGCGATTGGTGCCATGGCAGCTGGCACAGTGTTGCTGGTACAGCGTTTCGGTTTTCACAGCCGGGCTGGCCTGGAGGGACGTGGTAATCAGCAGACTGGTGGCAAGAATCAGCAGAGTGTTTTTGCTGTCGATCATACGGCCTGGCTCCCTGCGATAGCTGCAGCTGCGTCCATTTGTTCGGAATGCCAGCCGGCTGTGGGGTGCGCCAGTTTTTCTGCCAGTCGGACAACCTCACCAACAATGATCAGTGTTGGTGGCTGGAAGCCCTCACGGCGAATGGTGTGTTCAAGTTGTGCCAGGGTCGTGACGGCCATGTGTTGTTGCGGGGTGGTTCCGCGCTCAACCAGGGCAACAGGACAGTCTCCAGGCAGACCATGGGCAGTGAGCTCCCGGACAATAGTCGGCGCGTTGTGAAGCCCCATGTAGAACACCCGGGTCTGGCCTGGCGCCGCCAGTACACGCCAGTTCAGTTCCAGGGACTGGTCGGCCTTGCGGTGGCCGGTTACGAAGGTGACGCTCTGGGAGTATTCCCGGTGCGTCAGCGGTATGCCGCAGTATGAGGCGCAACCGGCGGCGGAGGTTATGCCGGGTGCCACCTGGAAGTCGATGTGGTTATCCACCAGGAACTCCGCTTCCTCGCCACCACGGCCGAAGATGTAAGGGTCCCCGCCTTTCAGCCGAACCACCCGGCGTTGTTTGACTGCCAGCTGCACCAGTAATTCATTGGTGTCTTCCTGTGGAACGTAATGGCACCCGCTCGCCTTGCCAACGTGAATGCGTTCGGCCGCCGGGCTCACCAGTTCCATGATCTGGGGCGAAACCAGGCGGTCGTACACAATGGCATCGGCTTGCTGTATCAGCATCAGGGCCCGCAGAGTCAGAAGTCCGGGGTCTCCCGGACCTGCTCCAACGATGGCTACCTCTCCTGCCCGTAAGGGTTGTTCCGCCAACTGGAACTCCACCAGGCACTTCTTCCTTTGGCTGGTTGTCATGATGCTTGTCCTTACAGGTTATGAACCGGAATCTCGATGACTGGCGCGGCAACCCGCCGGGGCATGTCGAGCACACCGATTTCTTCGTTAGTGAGGTAACAGCCAGGGTCCTCTTCCCAGAAGTCACCGGAAATGTTGTAGGCCCGAACCCGGGTGTTGCCATTGCAGATGGCCAGGTACCGGCAGTCGGCGCAGCGTCCCTTGACGGGGCGTGGGTTCTGGCGAAAGCCTGTCATCAGTGAGTCACTGGCTTCGGACCAGATCCGGGAGAACGGTGTGTTGCGGACATTGCCCAGGTTGTAGTCCCACCAGAAAGTGTCGGGGTGAACCTCGCCCAGGTTGTCAATGTTGGAAATGTTCACGCCGGAGGCGTTGCCCCCCCAATACCTCAGCCGCTGTTCCAGGGCGGGAGCCTGATCTGGGTAGTTTTCCTGGGCCCACTGCAGAAGGAATGGGGCATCGGCGTCGTTGTTGCCGGTGACGTATTCCCGTTCTATGCCGCGCTCGAGTTCGTCGTGGCAATGGTTGAACAGAAGAGTCATGGCGTCGCGGGTCATGTCGTACCAGGCGTCCCGCTTTCGGTTGCGCCCGCCGCGGCCAGAGTAGTTCAGATGCGATAGATAAAACTTGTCGATGTCGTGCTCGTCCAGAAGCCTGAGTATGTCCGGCAACTGGAGGTAATTGTCCTGAGTCAGGGTAAAACGCAGGCCAACCTTGATTCCCACCTTCTTGCAAAGTTCCACCGCTTTCATGGAAGCCGCGAAGGCGCCTTTTTTCTGGCGGAACTCGTCGTGGGTCTGTTCAAGTCCATCAATACTGATGCCCACGTAGTCGTAGCCGGCCTCGGCGATCTGCTGGATATTATCTTCCGTGATCAACGTGCCATTGGTGGAAAGGCCAACATAGAAGCCCAAAGCTTTGGCGCGGTGAGAGATGTCGAAGATATCCGGGCGCATCAGCGGCTCGCCGCCAGACAGGATCAGCACCGGCACGCCGAAGGCCTTCAGGTCGTCCATCACGGTGTAGACCTCATCGGTACTCAATTCGCCCTTGAAATCCACATCAGCGGAAATGGAATAGCAGTGTTTGCAAGTCAGGTTGCAGCGGCGAATCAGATTCCAGATTACGACCGGGCCTGTCGGTTTCGGAACCGGGCGCACAGGAGCCGGATTCATCAGGCTCTTAATGTAGCGGGTCATTCTGAACATGGTGCTCCCTCTCTTATGATTTCCGCAGCCGCAGACCGGTTTTTTTAAGGATGGCCGAGCTGTAAAGAATGGTGTGGCCTTCGCAGGTGTCTCCGAGCAAGTCGTGAATCTGCGAAGCCTTGTCTTCGACTTCTTCACGGCTGGTACCGTGAACCATGGCAAACAGGTTGTAGTTCCAGTAGGGCAGGTTCCGCGGCCGTCGGTAGCAGTGGCTGACAAAGGGCAGTTCGCCCACTTGCCGGCCCATGTCGGTGATGGCGTCGTCGCGGACATCCCAGACCGTCATGCCGTTGAAGCGGTAACCCAGCCGGTAGTGGTCGGGCACCGCGGCCACCCGCCGGATAACGCCGGCAGTCTGCATGCGTTGAAAACGGGCCAGAACCTCGTCTGCGGGTAATCCCAGTTCTTCGCCCAGAGTTCCCCAGGGGTCCGGTACCAGAGGCAAACCGCTCTGGGTGGCCAGGATCAGTTTCCGGTCCAGCGCGCAGAGCACGTAGCTGTGGTCAGACCGGGAAGTGGAGATGGACATGGAACTCTTCCTCCTTGGGCATGTTGTAAACGCGATAGCCCGTAGCGGATTCAATTGCGGCGATAACCCGGGCTATGTCGTCCGGCGCTTCCGTTGCCAGGACAAACCACATGTTCAGTTCATGCTCTCTGCGGTAGTTGTGGGCCACTTCCTCAAAGGCGTTAACCTTCGCGGTGATGCGGTCAAAGTCCTGTTGGGGAACGCGCATGGCAGCCAGAGTCAGCCCGCCCCCCATTTCGCCGGCGTGGAACATGGGGCCGAAGCGTCTGAGTATGTTTCGGTCCAGCAGGTCCTGCAGGGTGTTCAGAACCTCTCCCTCGGTCACGCCCAGCTCATCGGCTACTGCTGCATAAGGGGAATGAACCAGAGGCAGCCCCGTTTGCAGCCGGTTAATCACAGCTCGCTCCACCTCAGTAAATTCGGGCGTTGTGGCCAGGCTCTCAGTCATGGCTGACATAACGGCCTCCTCTCTGCCGGTAGGCTTTGGTACTGAACAGCACGGCATGGGGTATCTGTTCCAGCCCCTGCTCGGCAATCAGTGTTGCCAGCTGGTTCATTACCCGTTGCCGGTCAACGCCGTGGATCATGCAAAACAGGTTGTAGGGCCAGTCAGGGAGCCGGCGAGGGCGCTGGTAGCAGAGCGTGATATACGATGTGTGAGCCATTGCCTGGCCCAGCGCCTGTACGTGGTCGTCAGGCACATCCCACACCACCATGGCATTGGCGGTGTAACCGAGCGTCCGGTGCCGGACAACCAGCCCGAATCGTTTGATGAGCCCGTGGGCCTGCCACTGTCTGATTGCGGTCATCACCTCGTGCTCTGACAAACCGGTCTTTTCAGCCAGAATCTCATAGGGCTTTGGTGTCAGTGGAAGGCCGAGTTCCAGCTGCCGCCGAAGCCGCAACAAACCCCAGGCACTAACAGGACCGGCTGAGGCGACTTCCGGCACCATTGCCAGACTTTCCGGGCAGTGGTGAAGGGTCACGGCAGTGCCTCCCAGTCAATCTGAAAGCCAAGATCGATGTGGTAGGCCTCGACCATGGGTAAGCGAAGCATGGGAAGTCTGAGTTGGTGTTCCAGTTCGTCGAGCCGTTCTTCCAGGGTCTCTTCGTCAGGTGCGGTCATGACAAACCAGAGGTTGTAGGTGTGCTCGCGGGCGTAGTTGTGATTCACGCCGGGAGCACGGTTTACCCGGGCAGCGACCAGATCCAGCTGTTCCTCTGGTGCCTCCACGGCAGCCAGCAGGCTGGCGCCCGCCCGGCTGTGTTCGAAAACCGGTCCGACCCGGCTGAGAACCTGGCTAGCCTGAAGCGACTGCAGTCGTTCAATGACGTCCTCCTCGGCAATGCCCAGTTGTCGGGACATTGCCTGATAGGGCCTTTCACACACGGGCAAATCCCGCTGAAAAAGGTTGATCAATTGCCTGTCAGTGCTGTCCAGTCTCATTTTCATTCTCCTCCGGGCCGGAATCGGTCAGTACACGTCGTGCTGGGTGTTGTAGACGTTGAACTTGCCGGTGGGTGTTATCAGCCGCTCATCGGTGATCACCTTCTTCAGCTCGCGAGACTTGTCGTCGACGACCACCAGGGCGGATTTCTTGTCCTGAGCGTTCCAGACCGAGAACCAGACCTCATCACCCTCAACGTTATACTCCGGCTGCACGACACGTTTGGCCCCCTCACCCAGGTCTGCCCATTCGGCGATCGGGAGCACGTCATAGCCGTCATCCAGGTTATTGATGTCAAATACCGCAATGCTCTGGCTAACGGTCTCGGCCGGGTTCAGGGCGGTATCTACCCAAAGGTTGGTGGATTTCGGGTGGGTCTTGATGAACAGCGATCCGCCGCCCTGTCCGTTCAGCGTTCTGACCACTTTCCAGGCCTTGTCCGGATGACCTTCGGGGTCGGTGCCGATCAACTGGATGGTCGGATCGCCCAGGTGGCTGGTCGCCCAGACCGGTCCATGCTCCGGATCCACAAAGTTGGCGCCGCGGCCGGGGTGGGGAATCTTGCCCACGTCCACCAGGGCTTCGAGGTTGCGGTCCTGGGAATCGACTACGGCGATCTTGTCGGACTGGTTGGCGGCGGTCATGAAGTAGCGCATGCTGCTGTCCCATCCGCCGTCATGCAGGAATCGCGCTGCATCAATATTGGTGATTGAGAGGTTGTCCAGATCCTCGTAGTTCACCAGCATGATCTTGCCAGTTTCCTTCACGTTGACGATGAATTCCGGATGCTTGTGAGAGGCGACGATGGCGGCGACCCGTGGTTCAGGATGGTATTCCTGGGTGCCCACAGTCATCCCTCGAGTGCCGACGATTTTCTTCGGTTCCAGGGTTTCGCCGTCCATGATCACGAACTGGGGCGGCCAGTAAGTGCCCGCGATGGCGAACTTGTCTTCGTAACCCTTGTATTTCGAGGTCTCGACTGACCGGGCTTCCATGCCAACCTTGATCTTGGCCACGGTATCCGGCTCTTCCATCCACAGGTCGACCATGTTCACCAGAGCGTCCCGACCTATGACAAACAGGTACCGTCCGGAAGCGGACATCCGTGATATATGCACGGCGTAGCCGGTACTGATGATGTGTGCAATCTCATGGGTATCGCCATCAATAAGGGCGATCTGGCCAGCATCCCGAAGGGTCACACTGAACAGGTTCTTCAGATTGAGATCGTTCATCTGCTTGGAGGGGCGGTCCTCCGGAGGAACAACCACTTCCCAGGTGGCCTTCATTTCTTCAAGACCGTATTCCGGCGGCTGGGGCGGCTCGTGCATCACATACTTGGCCATCAGCTCCACTTCGTCCTCGGTCAGGTCGCCGGAGGTCAGCCAGTTCGGCATGCCCGCTGGTGAGCCATAGCTGATAAAGGCCTTGAGGTAATCGATGCCTCTTTCCTGGGTGATGTCAGTGGTCAGTGGCTTGCCGGTTGCGCCTTTGCGCAGAACGCCATGACACCCTGCACAACGCTCGAAATAGATCTGCTTTGCTTTTTCGAACTCGGCATCGGTCAGGTCCGGGGCGCCTGGCGTGCGAACCACTTTCGCGGATTCAGGGTCGACCGCGCTGGCGGTGCCCTCATAAGCGGTTGTCGAAGGATCGGGATCCTTGGGCGTTGCCTGGACAGTCATCACTCCGAAGGAGGCAACGGCGACGGCCAGAGCCAATGGTTTGAACAGCAGGTTTGTTACTCTCATCAGGTTCTCTCCTTGGATTTAAGAGTCCCTGTAGGTTTCGCTTCTTTGTCCTCATGGTCATTGATTAATATCAGATATATGTTATGGCGTTGCGCTATACCCAATGATAGGTAAGCCAAAATAGTCCTGGATCTGAAGTTCCCTATTAACCAATATCAAGGATGAGTGTTATTGCTGTCTTCACGATGTGGCCAAGACTTGGGAGGATGTGGCGTGTGAATGGCTTTTGGCGGGAAGCGCAGATGCGAATGCTGATTTCGGCACTCCTGTTTTTCGGGTTAAGCATGATGTCAGTCACCGTTCTGGGCGACGACAACCCAGACCGGAATGAGAGCCGTGCCCGTCTTGCAAATCTTGTGGTCCAGGATTGTGGCTCTTGTCATGGGCTGACCCTGAGAGGCGGTCTGGGACCACCCTTGCGGCCAGAGAATCTCGACCACCTTCCGGTCGAGGCCATTGCCGCCATTATCCGGGAGGGTGTGCCGGGTACAGCGATGCCACCCTGGAAGCCTCTGTTATCGCCGGAAGAGATCTACTGGATCAGCAAGCGATTGAAATCCGGTGCACTGGTGTCGCCCTGAAGGCCAACCTGGAGGAATGATCAAGTATGAGTCCAACATCTAAGCTGCCCGAAAAACTGATCCTGGCGCTGTTCCTGATCGTGAGCCTGGCCGGGTGTCAGGCGTTCCAGGTATCGGCGGAGGCAGAGTCTCATCCTGAGCTCATGGGGACGGGTGATCTGGGCCTGGTCATTGAGCGTGCTTCTGGTTCAGTATTGGTCATTAATACTTCCCGCCACCAGGTTCTTGGGCGAGTCGAAGGGTTGGGAGATCTGTCCCATGCGTCGGTTGTTTACTCCAGAGACGCACGGTATGGCTATGTATTCGGGCGCGATGGCGGACTTACGAAAGTGGATCTGTTAAGCCGGTCCATTGCCGATCGAGTTATCCAGTCGGGTAACAGTATTGGTGGCGCAATTTCTCAGGATGGCCGCTACGTTGCGGTATCCAATTACGAGCCGGGTGGTGTGAAGGTGTTTGACAGCCAGACCCTGGAGCTGGTGGCAGAGGTCTCCGCCAGCTATACCGGCGAAGACGGAGAACCTGGTCGATCAAAAACGGTGGGGCTGGTGGATGCACCGGGCAACCTGTTCGTGTTCAGCCTGTTCGAGGCCGGAGAAATATGGACCCTCGACATGAGCGGTGAGTCGCCTGAAATCAGCCGCTTCAAGGCCGGCAATGCGCCCTATGACGCCCTGATCACTCCGGATGGCCGTTACTACATTGCTGGTCTGTTTGGTGAGGACGGATTGTCGATGCTGGATCTGTGGAATCCGGGGCAGGGGGCGACAGAAATCCTTCCGGGTTATGGCAAGGGTGAGCAAAAGTTGCCGGTTTACAAGATGCCTCATCTGGAGGGCTGGGCTATCGCCGATGGGCGGGCCTTTGTTCCGGCCGTTGGTCACCATCAGGTACTGGTGGCGGATACCAGTGACTGGTCTCTGAGCGATCGTATTCCCGTACAGGGTCAGCCGGTATTTGTTATGGCCAGTCCGGACAATCGCCAGATCTGGGTGAGCTTTGCCCACCCGAACAACGATGTGGTGCAGGTGATCGACTCACAGACCCATGAAATTATCCGTACTCTGGAGCCCGGTGACGCAGTTCTGCACATGGAATTCACGCCACGCGGCGAAGAGGTTTGGGTATCTGCCAGGGACAGTAATCGGGTCACCGTATACAACACTCGCTCGCTGGAGCCCGTTGCAATGCTGAGTGGCGAAAAACCCAGTGGCATCTTTTTTACCAGTCGGGCCCATGCCCTGGGCCTCTAAAATGTGGCGGATAGTGCCTGGCGCGGCGCTGGCTGGCCTTTTGTCTACCGTGCATGCGAGCGACGGGGGCGCACGGATTGTGATCGGGGTTGAGTCTGCGACCAGCGTTACCGATGTGGCTCGCTACCGGCTGACGGAGTATCTGCTTGATCATGGCTGCCGGGCCGACCTCAGGTTTAACACGGAGATCGGAGACTTTGCTCTGGCGTTCTTGTCCGGTATTCCGGCCGGGCGACCGCCGATTCTGGAGGCGGTTAACCGGAACGGACAGCTTCCGGTTCCTGTCTGGGTTACGCGAAGAACGGCCGGTGTGAGGCATATTCGGGATCTGCAGGGTCGTGATCTTGCGACGGTTGCCGACAGAGATCTGTTGGGTGCCAGCTTGCCGCTGGCGGAACTGAAAAAACAAGGCTTCATCCCTGCGGCGGAGCAGTTGTACGAAGCGGGAGACTACAGCTCTGCTCTGGGCTTGCTGCTTCACAACAACACTCACGCGTCGGTTTCAGAGTTGGGGTTTGTGAGGCCGTTTCTGGACGGGAACAACCTGGTGGTGAGCTGGCAGGGCAAACCGGTAGCCGCAGCAGCCTGGTACCGTCAGGCTGCCTGGAGCCAGGCGGCGTTGGCCTGTGAGCAGGCCTTGCTAAGGTTACAGCGGGAAGATGATTCGCAGATATTCGTCATCTTCCCTGAATGGGTTTTTGGCTTTGCCTTGCCCGAAAGACAGTATTCAGAGGATTCAATGCAATGACGTTTTACCAATCGGTTGGTAACGAAATAGAGCTGTTTCAGGCGGCGGCAACCAACGGCTTGCCCGTGCTCATCAAAGGCCCGACAGGCTGCGGCAAGACCCGTTTCGTCCGGTTCATGGCCGAGAAGCTCGGACGGCCAGTGTATACCGTTGCCTGCCATGATGATCTGACCGCCGCCGACCTGGTAGGCCGCCACCTGATCGGGCCGGAAGGCACCTACTGGCAGGATGGGCCATTGACCCGGGCGGTGCGTGAAGGTGGCATCTGCTACCTTGATGAGGTGGTGGAAGCCCGCAAGGACACCACAGTGGTTCTTCACCCGCTGGCGGATGATCGCCGCGAATTGCCGATAGAACGCACCGGCGAGGTACTGAAGGCGGCTCCCGGTTTTATGCTCGTGGTTTCTTATAATCCCGGCTATCAGAGCCTTTTGAAGGGCATGAAGCCCAGTACCCGCCAGCGCTTTGTATCAATGAGCTTTGACTACCCGGACGCAGAGGCGGAACAGACCATTGTGATGGAAGAATCCGGATGCAACCGGGACCTGGCGGAGCAACTGGTGAACCTGGCGCGATCGGTTCGCAACCTTAAGGATCACGATCTGGAAGAGGCAGCGTCGACACGCCTGTTGATTCATACCGCCCATCTGGTGCGGGCGGGTATGCCCGTTACCGAAGCCTGCCGCGCCGGGATGATAGAGCCGTTGTCGGACGATGAGGCAACAGTAAGTGCACTCATGGAGGTGGTCTATGCCGTATTCGGGAGGTCAGACGAAGGCCAGTAGTGGGGCCGTGGTTCCGGTTGTCTGGTACCTTTTGAACCTGTTGGCCCTGCCGGCTATCGGATTCGCGGTGCTGGCGTGGCTGTTTATTGGGTCGGAGCAGGTACCTGCTTTGCGGCGGGGCCATATCCGGGCGTCGTTTTTCATGTCGATAATAGGCGCCACGCTGATCTTTTCCGGCGTGGGGATGTTCTGGCTGCTGTTTGGCAACACGGGCAACTTCTGGACCGGCGCCATTGTCTGGGCAATTGTTCTGCACACGTCGTTCGTATTGTGGGGGATGATCGCCCTGGCTCAGGCTATTGGTGACAAGCCTCCTTATTTTCCACGACGTTTTCTGTGAAGGCGGGGTCAGATGAACGCTTTCACCTGACCCCATGTTCAATTCATGGCGTGAAATCCTGCAACTGTCGCCACCACTATCGGCGCCCATGCCTGGGCGGCGACGCGCCAGCCTGTCGGTGCCTTCCGCATTTCCATGAAATGATCGACCAGCAGAACCGCTTTCACGATCACCAGTGCAAAAACCAGCCACACGAGAACGGAAGCATCTGCGCCGGCCTTCATGACAATCAGGGGCGTGATGGTGCAAACCATCAAGGCGATGTAAACCGCTAGCATGGAGACTCCTCCTTACGCCAGAACGTAAAGCATCGGGAACAAGACCAGCCACACCAGATCCACCATGTGCCAGTAGGATGCGCCGGATTCCATACCGTTCATGTCGTCGCCGTTGTACTCGCCTCTGCTGACCTTCATGGCTAGAACAACCAGGATGATCTGGCCCAGGACTACGTGCATAAAGTGGAAGAAGGTGAGGAAGAAATAGAACATGAAGAAGGTGTCGGTGCCCAGGTTGTACCCGTTGCTGTATAGGTCTGCGTACTCCCAGAGCTTGCCGAAGGAGTAAATGGAGGACGCGGCGATGGCACCCCAAAGCAGCGGGGTAACGCCAGGCTGGCGATGGCGCAGCCGGTGAACGGCGACGGCCACCAGATAGCTGGCGGTGATCAGGCCGATCGTGTTGATCAGGCCGGTCCAGGGGTGCAATGCCTGTCGGCCGGCGCTGAACGTGTCCGGGTCGAGGCTGCGGGCGACGCCGAAGCCAATGAACAGAATGCCGAAGACCGCCAGTTCCGCGAATATGAAGAACCAGACGGCCAGATCGCCGGGGAGGTGGCGGCGTGTTGGGGCGGGTGCGTGCATGGGCGTCAGCGTGTCAGGTTCATGTAGAGTTTCGGTAGCTGAAGCGGCAACTGTGTCGGGTCCTTGATGACCACGAAATGATTGCTGCCGAAAACATAGGGTAGGTATTCATTGGCATCGTCGTCGATGGTGACGCAGAAGGGCGTCAGGCCAGCCTTGTGGGCTTCCTGCACCGCCATTCGGGTGTCCTCCACGCCGTAGCGGCCCTCGTACAGGTCCAGGTCGTTAGGTTTACCATCGGTGAGCAGGAGCAGGATTTTCTGGTGTTCGTGGCGCCCCTGCAGCAAACGGGTCGCCTGGCGTATCGCGGCACCCATGCGGGTGTAGTAGCCCGGTTCCAGTGCCTGGATTCGGCCACGGCTGATGTCATTGTAGGGTTCGTCGAAGGACTTGATGTGATGGAACCGTACGTGGTCCCGCCGGCGAGAAGAGAAGGCAAAAATCGCAAAGGGGTCTCGGCTCGCTTGCAACGCTTCGCTGAGTAGCTGTAAGCCGTCCCGGGCGATGTCGATCACCCGCTGGCTGTTATTGATGAACGTGTCTGTGGACATGGAGACGTCCGCCAGAATCAGGCATGCCAGGTCTCTCTGGTTCTGTTTGCAGCGGCGAAACAGCTTCTGGTCGATAACGCCGGAGCCCCGGCGATGCTGGACTTCGCGTTCCATGCAGGCGTCCAGATCGAGCTCCTCGCCTTCGGTCTGTCTGCGCTCCCATTGCCGTAGCGGTTTCAGGGCGCTGAACTGTCGACGCAACCTCATGGCGGATCGGGACAGGTGGTCCGGGAGCCGCGTGGGCACAGACTCCTTGCTTAGCATCGGCTGCAGGCAACAGAATTTTTCCCGGTAGCTCTGGCTACGCCAGTCCCATTCCGGCAGATGGATGCCGGGCCCCAGGTGCAGGTCGTCGTTTTCTTCCGAAGGCAGGTCAAGGTCGAACTTGATGGCTGAAGAGGCTTCGCGCCGGTCCTTGGAGACAGAAATCATGTCCATGTCATCGGCCACGGCGTCGGCATCGTCTTCCTGGGTATCGTCGCCGGCCCGGTCTACAGGAATAAACTCGCTCCAGGAGAACAGGTTTTCCAGTCGGAACAGCATCAGGCCCTGATCTTTATCGAATGCATCCACCCGTTCAGCACGCCGGCGCTTACGCTTTTTGGCCAGTCCGCCCGGTGTCGAGTTCAGATTGTCATCACCGATGATCTGCCCGGTAACCTTGCCCTGGGCCAGGGTGGGGTAGAGCCAGATAACTACTGGCCAGGGATCGGACTCAGCCCTTGGCAGGGATTCGACGCCGCCCGGATCAATCAGGGCCTGTCGGATTGCCTTCTCACGACGGCTTTCGGATGTTGGCAAAGTTTTGGGGTCTGGTCGCCATTGAAGGGTATGGCGCACCAGACGCTGGTAAACCGGCTCCAATCCCGGCCATTTGGCCAGGAGGGTCTGAACCATGATCTGGTTGCCAGTCAGCCAGTCGGAATCCGTCAGTTCACCAAGGGAGGCCAGTGCCGCTAGCCAGAGATAAAGATCCCGGTTTGTTCGTTTTGAGGGGAAGAGTGCGAGGCGTTCGGGCAGCCTCAGGCTTTGCTCGTCGCGCCAGGCCAGTTCAAATTTCTTGTGGGTGCCGGCCAGCTTCTGCAGGAAGCGCCGCCGGGTCTGGAAATGTCGGGGTTCCGCTGTGACCAGGCTGAGTGCCGGGTCGCCACCGAGCGCCCGGAACAGAACACCCAGAGTTCGTGCCTCGTCTTTGAGGTGCACCGCATGCTCCGGAAACTCACCCATGGCCTGGCGGGTGATGTATTCGTGCCATTTGAAGCCTACCCACTCTTCCATTTCAGCTCCTCAGGTTCCGGCCTTTTGTCGGCGTGTTGATGGATCAATCTGGCGTACCGGAATAAGAACGGTCTGTTTGCCAGGCTCACCGGGTTCCCAGCTGAGCAGGGACCCTTCCGGATTGTTCTTCTGCACCTCCCGGCAGGCGCTGACACACTGCAGGCATTGGGTACAGGTGAACTTTGCCCGCTTGTGACTGCGGGTTGGTAAACGCATTGGGCAGGCTTCATCGCAGGCTTTGGTGCAATCTCGGCACGCGGCCGCCCTTTTTGTATCAAAAGTGACAACCCTGCCTTTGCCGTTGGTCATCCAGGCGATGCTCTGAACCACACCGAAAGCGCAGCCATACTTGCAGAACAGGTGCCGGGCGAAGAGGAAGTCCAGGGCAAAGAAGGAGGTGGCCACAGCCAGAAAAATCGACGGGTAAAACGTCAGATTGCCGGTAACCAGATCGCTGTATAGCGGTATGGGCGGTAACAGGTAAGACAGCATGGCCAGTGCCCAGGAGAAGCCAATCAACCCGCAAACCGCTGCCAGACCGGCCCAGTGAACGGCCTTGCCGAGTCTGCCCTTGCGCATTGCCTCGTAAAGGGTTGGTCGGCCGGTTACCCGGGTCATCAGATGGTTAATGGTTTCCACTACTGAAAAGTGCGGGCACAACCAGCCGCAGTAGATTCGCCCCCATTTCCAGGCAATCCAGAGCACCAGCGGTACCAGTAGCGTTATGGGAAGTATGAACCAGACGAGGATCTGCCCGGCCACTTCCGCCGGCGAGCTCTGGCTGACCCAGGCCAGCTCAAGATTGAATGAGAGGGGAAACCCGAAAAGTACGAAGTGGGTTTCCGTAAGATCGTAGCGAAAAATGTTAAGTACCGGCGCAAGCAGAAACAGCCCGAAGAATGCGGTGCGGGTCAGTAACCGTTTTCTTTGGAGGGTGTCCTTTTCTGGAAGACTCTGCGCATGCACGGCAAACATCCGTTTTTGGTTGGGCAGGCCGGAGCTGATCGCTCCGGCCTGCGGGTATCATGCTTCCTGAGTGGCAGGTCCACGGACTTCTTCAGCCGGTGATGCCTGGCCCTTGATGAAGAAGCTGCCGAAGTACACCACCAGACCGGCCATGAAGAAGCAGCCGGCGACCAGACGCATCCAGTAGAACAGTGAAATGTTGTCCTGGGTTGCCATGAACGACAGTGCTTCACCGCTCTCCGGAAGCCGCTGTAGCCACACTTGCAACACACCGGCACCGGTCAGGAACAGCGTGATGAACACCATGGAAATGGTCATCAGCCAGAAGCCCCACATCTCGACTATCTGCGCGGTATTGCTATTGCCGTAAGGCCGTCCCCGCATAATGGGAACTGCGTAGGAAATGATGGTCAGCACAATCATCACGTAGGCGCCGTAGAACGCCATGTGCCCATGGGCTGCGGTGATCTGGCTGCCGTGAGTGTAGTAGTTGACCGGCGCGAGGGTATGCAGGAAGCCCCACACACCGGCCCCCAGGAAGGCCATCACCGCAGTGCCCATGGCCCACAGCATGGCGGCCTTGTTGGGGTGGTTGCGACGACGCCGGTTAATCATGTTGAAGGCGAAGATCACCATCATGAAGAACGGCAGCGGTTCAAGGGCGGAGAATACGGAACCCAGCCACAACCAGTACTCGGGCGGCCCGATCCAGAAGAAGTGGTGCCCGGTGCCAATGATGCCGGTAATCAGCGCCATGGCGATGATCACGTACAGCCACTTCTCGATGACTTCCCGGTCAACACCGGTGAGCTTGATCAGAACATAGGCCAGGATCGCGCCCATGATCAGTTCCCAGACGCCTTCAACCCACAAGTGCACCACGAACCACCAGAAGTACTTGTCCTGAGTAAGGTTGCCCGGGTTGTAGAAGGAGAACAGCCAGAGCACTGCCAGGCCGATCAGGCCGGTAATCAACACGATGTTGACCACAGTCTTGCGGCCCTTCAGGGCAGTCATCATGATGTTGTAGAGAAAGCCGACAACAACCAGCGCTATGCCTATCTTGGTGATGGTGGGCTGTTCAAGAAATTCCCGCCCCATGGTGGGCAAGAGCTTGTTCATGGTGACATCCGCCAGGGTGGCGTAGTCGACAAACAGGTAGCCAAGAATGGTCAGGGTGCCGGCAGCGGCGAATACCCAGAACAGAATCCAGGCCAGCAGCGGGCTGTGCAGCTCGGTCTGTGCCTCTTCCGGAACCAGGTAGTAGGTTGCCCCCATAAAGCCGAACAGTAACCATACAATCAGCAGGTTGGTATGCACCATCCTGGCAACGTTGAAGGGGATTTCCGGAAACAGGAAATCACCCACCACGTACTGGAGACCAAGGATCAGGCCGAACAGAATCTGGCCGGCAAACAGAACCAGGGCAAAGATGAAGTAGGGCATTGCTACCCTTTGAGATTCGTATTTCATGTCTGTTCCCTTAGCCTTCGATGTTGGGTGGCCAGTCGTTATCGTCAATCTTTGAAGTCCACTCCAGGAAGGCAGCGAGATCCTCGATTTCCTGATCGGTCAGATTGAACTGGGGCATTTGGCGGCGGCCGGGCACATTGGTGGGCATCGCGTTCATCCAGGCGTTCATGTACGCCTGGAAGACTTCGCTGTTCCCTGCGCCGCGGCGGTCGAATACGTTGGCAAGTTCCGGCGCAAAGTACGCGCCTTCACCCATCAGGGAGTGACAACCCACACAGTTGTTGTTTTCCCATACATGTTTGCCACGAACCACCTGGTCGGTGAGTTGGTCGCGGTTGTCCCGCTCGGGCATCGCCCGAATCTGGGTGTCAAAAGTCAGCGCCAGAAACAACAGGACGAAGAAAGCACTTCCTCCCAGGTATATGTTCCTGGCCATGCTTTTGGTAAAGCGCTCGGCCATAGGTCTCTCTCCTTGGTCTTTGTGGAATACCTGACTGCGCCACTAGGATATAAAGATGCATCCTAAATGCTGTTGATGATTATCAAGCATGCCCGGATATTTCACCATTGCGCCGGGGAGTTACCTCTGGAGGGGTAGGTGGTAAACTGCGCGCCCGGCATGTCCGGATTCGTTTTCTTGCCCACGGAGTGCCGATGGCCGCCGCATTTGCGCTTTTTTTCAAGCTTATTCCGCTCTATGTAACGGTCGCCCTGGGCTGGGTTGCCGGTCGCTACCTTGAGGCGAGCGGCCGCCACATTGCCGGCATCATGCTCTACATCGTGACACCGTCGGTGGTGTTTTCAGGGGTAATGGCGGCGCCCCTGTCTCCGGAAGTCATCCTGTTGCCGTTTATTGTTTTTGGCATCTCATCTGTTCTGGGCATCGTGCAGCTCAAGCTGGCGAAAAAGGTTCTTACCGACGGCAGTGCCAACATCATTCCCCTGTGCGTAGGCTCCGGGAATACCGGGTATTTCGGTGTTCCGGTGGCCCTGTTGCTGTTCGGGGAAGAGGGGCTTGGGCTCTACATCGTGTGCATGCTGGGCACCACACTGTTTGAGAACTCCGTGGGTTTCTATCTGGCCGCGAGGGGGCGGTACAGCATCAGAGATGCGCTCTGGCGGGTACTGAGGCTTCCCTCTGTGTACGCCTTTTTGGCGGCTGTTTTCCTGAATCTGGCGGGGGTCGGAATTCCGGATATCTTCGTGCCCCTGTTTGATAACCTGCGGGGGGCTTACAGCATTCTCGGGATGATGATCATCGGTATGAGCATCACCAGTTTTCGCGGGCTGGCGGGCAACGTCCGGTTTACGGCGTTGGCGTTTTTCGGGAAGTTTGTGATCTGGCCACTGGTGGCTATTGTGTTCTGGTGGGTCGATTCAACGCTTCTGGGGATCTATCAACCAGCGGTGCACAAGGCCATGTTCCTGATCTCAATCACGCCCATTGCCGCCAATACCGTGGTCATCGCCACCCTGCTGGATACCTCGCCAAGACAGGCAGCGGGGACGGTACTGCTGACCACGCTGTTTGCCCTGGCGTTTATCCCGGTGATGATTTCGTTGGCGTTCTAATGATTCTGTGACCCTGCCGCCGCCGGCTCGCCTTCGCTCGCTCTGGCTTCCGCGATGTCGCTCCGGGCATGGCGGACGACACTTATACCGGCGGTGATTGCCAGTGTGCCCATGATCGCGGCAACGATCAGGTCCGGCCAGGCTGTTCCGGTGCCGAACACCCCGAGAGCGGCCACCATGACGGCGACGTTGCTGATGGCATCGTTGCGGCTGCAAAGCCAGACCGAGCGCATGTCGGAGTCGCCTTCACGAAACCTGAACAGCATCACGGCAACGCTGACGTTGGCGGCAAGGGCCAGCAGGCCGACGGCCCCCATGGTCAGCGGCTCCGGCGTAATGCCCTCCTGTACCACCCAGACCGCCCGGGCCCAGACCACCAGGCCGAACACCGTCATGGTGATCCCTTTAACCATGGCCGCGCGTCCGCGCCAGAGCATGCCCATTGAGAGGACCGTCAGGGACAGAATGTAGTTGGCGCTGTCGCCGAAGAAATCGATGGCATCCGCCATCAACGACACCGAGCCAGATGAAAGGCTGGCGATGCCCTCCACAAAGAACATGACCAAGTTTACCCAAAGCGCAATCCATAAGGCCTTACGAAAGCCGGGAGCAGGGGATTTGGGTTCGGGGGCGGAGCAACTGCACGCCATAAAGACCTCCTCTAATCGAATGTCTTTATTAAAAACCCTGTAGTTGCTACAGGGTCAAGTTTCTTTGAGGCTCTTCGCTGGAGAGCATCAATTATTCAATGGCAATCAAGTGATTCTAAATAAAGATTTGGGGCTTCAGTTCAGTATCGAAACTAATCCTGAATGCTCGCAGTGTCCCAAATCCGGGGCGCTTGACATATACAAAGGAACTGGCCAATCTCTGTACAAATAATCATAAAGCCGATTTCGGTGGGTCAGTTATGCTTGGAAACGCCTTCGCAACGGCAGGGTTCGACCGCTGGATCAGTGATGTAAATCAGATCTGCGGACCTTTTTCGGCAGAGCCTCTCGAACAGGAGTTCTCCGGAAACATAAGTAAAATGGGATCCAGTGCCCTGGATATGTCCCACGTTACCATTCGTGGCGCTCAGCTTGTGCGGGGCCGAAGCGATATCCGTCGTTGTGTTACTCCAGAGTTCTTTTGTGTATTCCAGCTCCGAGGAAAGTCGAGGGTAGAGCAAGCTGGGAACAGGTCTATTCTTGAGACAGGGGACATTGTTCTGGTTGATTCGGCTCTTCCCTTCAGCTTTACCTACGACAATGAGTCGGAGCAGATTTCGTTGATTCTGCCGCGCCCAATCATAGAGCGAACTCTGAATCTGTCAGGGATCGAGCTTGGTGTCCGGATTCCCTCCGATAGCCATATTGCCCGCGTAGCGAATTTATTGATTGGCGGAGCGGCAAATTACGACAGTCTTGATGAGGAAGAAGGCGCAGCGATCATTGACTCATTGATCATGCTGATCAAACCCTCTGTCATCCGAAGTGTTGGGCAGCACAGCCCAAGTGAGCGCGTGTTTCTGCAAGCTGCCTCATTTATTCGGGAAAACATCGGGGAGTCTGAATTGAGCGCGCGGATGGTGGCAAATACCACCGGAACCTCGGTTCGCGGCCTCTACCGGGCGTTTTCTGCCCGCTCGTTGACCGTGTCGGGGTATATCAAAGCCCAGCGGCTGGAGATGTGCGCCGATTACCTGAAGAAGTCCAAAGGCAAGGTGAACCTGACGGAAGTCGGATACCGTTTCGGTTTTGTCAGCCCCAGTGCTTTTTCAACGGCTTTCAGGCAGCATTTCGGGGTGACACCTTCGAGTTTTTGCCAGGACCGTATTTCCTGAAAAAGGGGAGCTGCCAGGCCGTTGATTCTGGCAGCTCCCTAAAGGGGCAGTGTCGCCGACGCTTTATTTCTTGATGCTGATAACTCTTGGCTGAGTGACCGCTTTCAGTCCTTCCAGGCCAAACTCGACCCCATAGCCGGACGCTTTATTGCCACCAAAAGGCACCATGGGGTGAATTGCCCCGTGCTGGTTGATCCAGACGGTTCCAGCTTCGAGTCTCATGGCAACCGGCTCAGCTTCTTCCGGGCTGTTGGCCCAGACCGAGGCGCCAAGGGCTGCTGACAGGCTGTTGGCAGAAGCGACTGCGTCGTCCAGGTTTTTATAACGGACGATAGGCAAAGCCGGGCCGAACTGCTCCTCATCCACCAGCCTCTGCCCATCCTGAATGTTGCCCACGAGGGTTACAGGCAGGAAGTAGCCGGTGTCAGGCACATCGCCGAATTCCATGACATCGCAGCCGTTGGACCGGGCATCGCCGACCAGCTCCTTCACCTTGTTGTACTGCATCTTGTTCTGGAGCGGACCAATCAGGTTGTTCTCGTTCATGCCGTCGCCAATGGGCATCTGGCGGGCAAGATCACTGAGGGCGGCAATCACCGAGTCGTAGTCGTTTTCGTGCACATACAAGCGCTTGATGCACGCGCAGGTCTGACCCATGTTCAGGAATGCGCCCCAGAAAAGCCCCTCTGCAATGGCGGTGGCATCAGTGCCAGGAACGACGATGGCGGGATCATTGCCGCCAAGCTCCAGCGTGATCGGCGCGAGGTTTCGTGACGAGGCTTCGATAATACGCCGGCCGGTCGCCTCGCTGCCCGTGAACATGATCTTATCGATGTCGGGATGGCTGGTCAGCGCGGCCCCGATACGGCCGTCCCCGGAGATGGTGTTGAGAACACCCGGGGGCAGTACCTGATTGATCAGCCGAACCATTTCCAGTGTTGCGATCGGGGTGTATTCGGAGGGTTTGAGAACCACCGTATTGCCCATGCGGATGGCAGGAATAATTTGCCAGATGGCAATCATCAGGGGCCAGTTCCAGGGAGCAATCGCTGCCACCACGCCCAGTGGTACCCGGTGCAGTACGTCCTTGCGTTCCTCGTCCTCGTGGACGGTTTCCGGGGCCAGTGCCAGTGCTGCCGGTACCTGTGTCCAGCCCACGCAGGCCTGCATCTCGAAACGGGAGCCGGGGCCAGACAGAGGTTTACCCTGCTCACGGGTGATCAGTTCGGCCAGGTATTCCGAGTTATCCTGCAGTACCTGAGCCACGCGGGCGACTGTTTCCTGTCGCTCCTGATCACTGACTCTGGACCAGTCCTTCTGTGCGTTGCGTGCGGCAATGACGGCGTCGTTTACGTCCTGCTCGCTGCTGATGGCCGCGAGCCCCAGGGAATCACCGGTTGCGGGATTGAGAATCTCCTGGTGACTGGTTGCCTCAACCGGTTTCCCATTCACCAGGTTGCTGTAGGTTTGCATGACAATGCTCTCCTGCGGGTGTTCGTTAGAGTTAGGCTGAAAGTCCGCTGAAGCCACCCACGGCTTTGCCTATGGGCGGCTTGTACTTGGTCGGCGGATGGCAACGGGTTAGAACGGAACAATGGCAATGATCTGCGCATAGGTATTGGTCTCGTCACTGCCGATCTGGCTGCCGCCTTCGGCAGCGCTGTTGTCTGGCATATAGAGGCCAACCAGAGGGCTGATAATCAGATGCGGTGCTGCCACCCATTCGGCATAAAGATCCACTTCCTGGGCGTTCAGGTTCCCTGTGCCGCCTGCGGTGTCAGTGAAATCAAAGAAGAGAGCACCGATACTGAGTGTTTCTGAGGGGGTAGCCTTGAAGCTCAGGTGATGCACGGAGGCATCAGAGTTGAAGGGTCCTGCGTAGTTGGCTGCGACCTCACCCTGGAACCAGGTGCCATAGCCACGGTTGAAACCGAAGAACAGCGGATCGAAACCCTCATCAAAGCTCGAGTAGCGATAGTTGACGCTGGGTGACCAGGGCGTTTCGCTGAAGGTCCAACCGGCTTCGGCATACCATGCCTTGGAATTTTCGTCAGAGCCCTCTCCGGCTTCCTGGTTGACGAATTCAGCGGACAGGAACAGATTGTCGACACCCGCATTTCCCTGGTAGCGGAAACTCGTGGTTTTTTGCCCGTCTCTTGAACCGTACCCCAGAATCGGGGCAAAGGTGTCATCAACGTCCAGCCCTTCGATATAAGTCAGACCAAATGTACCTTGCGAGGTCACATACTCGGTATTCAGGCCTGCCAGTTCCATTTCAGCCTGGGCTTTATTGTCAGAGGCCAGCCAGAACAGGTCGGCGCGCAATCCGTCTGAGCCTCCAATACGGGCAATGGCGGTCTGGTCAAATGCCTTGCGGGCTGCAAGCCAGTACGCGCCGCCCCGATCAAAGTCCAGTCCGCCACCATTAAGGGCATCGCCAAAGTTCAGGGCATCGCTGTTAATCAGGAAGCCGTCGCCGATAGTGAACTGCTGGCGACCAACGGAAAGATCAAGGCCATCCTCTCCAAGCGCCGGAATCAGATTGCCTGAGCGCCAGCCGAGGTAGGCATCCTCAAGGTCGGTTTCCCGTTCGTTGCCTGAAGTAATCCCCGCGGCATCGCCGTCCCCCCAAGTGCCGGATGAGACCAGGTTAACCGCTCCGTAAAGTCGGCTGCCCGAGCCGACACTCTGGCTTCCCGACAATCCGTACTTGATGTAACCCTCCTGCCAATCTGAATCACCGGCTTGGGACTTGGCACCAAGGTTGTAGGTCTCTGCACTGGAAAAAACACCCACAGCCGCTTCTATATCGACGTTCAGTTCCGTACCGTTCTGGTCGTAAAAATTGTAGGCCGAAGCGGGTGCCGATAATCCGGCCACGGCCAGGCAAATAATGCTTTTTATGAAACGCTGATTTTTCATCATTTCTGATTCCCGTATATCTGTTTTTTTATGACCGGGCTTCCCTGCCCGGATAGCTCACCGTTCCCTGCGAATCAGTTCTCCGGCGTCTGTTGCTCGGGCAGATTCAGAGTGGGTGTCTGGTCAAAGAAGTTCCAGGGCTTGAGCAAGGAGTGGACATACTCCGTGGGCATCATGGGCCACTCCTCCGCCCGGGCGACGTGGGTCGCCCCGGTGGTCATCCAGAGCACGGTGTCGACGTTCTTAATGGACTCGTTGTCCTCGACAAAGGTTTTCAGGCCCGTATCGGTTTTCGCCCGGTTCGGGTATTTGCCTTCCGGAAAGCGTTCTTCTGGTTTGTATTGTGTGACCCAGATCTGCTTATCCATGAAGTTGACCCGCTTATACAACCACTCGTCGTCGCTGAACAACGCACCCTTGGCGATGGGGTGAGTACCACCGGCAAACGGGATGATCTGGTAACCAACCGGGTAGCCCATGCGGTTTTCTTTGTTGGGGTTGGTCATCAAACGTACGGTTGACGGGTCGAACTTCTGAACCGCGTCCTGTTCCGTTTCTACGACCCGCTCTTTGGTGATCATCACACTCTTACGAGGGCCACCGGCCGTGTTTTCCGCGACCACGGGATCGATTTCTTTGAGGCTGTTCTGCTCGCCGTCAACATCCAGGTCCAGCCGGAAGTTGTAGATATGCTGGTGGGTGGTGCCCACGATGTTGTGGTCGATCAGGGTGCCATAGCGGGTATCTTCTTCGGCGGTTTCATCGTGAACAGTGCGGGACTTCACGGCTTTGACCGCTTCAATGCCCGAGGCTCCGACGGTCAGCCTGATATTGCCATTCGCCATGAACACCCAGTCGAACATGTAGTCGTAGTTACCGATGGTGCTCACCCAGCGGACAACCAGTTCCCTTCGTTCGCGGCTCTCATTGCCCGGGCTGCTGCCCAGCATTTCCGTGTGCTTGAATTCCGGGCCAGCGTAGCGCTCAAAAACGGCAATGGCATTGGGAATGGTAAAGGGTGCGCCGCCGTTATCGACCAATGTTGCCGGCAATAATGTCGCGTTGTTGGGGGTATCGACGCCGCCTTCCAGGGGCGAGGTCAGGTTCCCCATTCCGTAATCGCCGGAGTCGAGGTAGGACTTGAAGTACCAGCCTACGTCAGGATCGCCGTAGGGTACGATCATCCCGCCCAGCGACCCCTCGTACATGACTTTCCGTTTTTCACCCTGGTCGTCGTAGGTCAGTGTGGAAATGACAGGGCCAACGCGAGAATTCAGCTTGAGATGGAAATTCCAGTTCTGCCATTGAATGGTATGGCCAGACATCGAGATGTTGGAGCCTTCCGGCTGCACCACCATCAGCGGTTTCACATCCGCAATGTTTTCCTGATCACGTCCATCGTAGGGGCGGGGAGCCATCGGTACCGGGATAACGCCGTCGTCCTCGATCTTGAGAATGCTCTTTTTTTCCAGGTCCACGACTGCCACGAGGTTTTCGATAGGGTGCGCCCAGTAGTTACCGTCACCGATGTCCAGGTAAGACACCACTTTCAAGAGTTTCAAATCGTGCTCAAGGCCGTCGTCTCCCCCGAAGTACCCCACGGTGAGTGGTGTTGCGACCACATTCTCCACATTGTCGATACCGCGCTTTTTCAGGGCTTCTTTATAGGCGTCACTGTTTGAGACGATTTCCTGAACTGCCAGGAAGTCGTCGAAGGTCACCATGCCATGGGCGTCTTCAATGTGTTCCCAGCCAACAACGGACTCAGAGTCGAGATCGACGGTGCCTTCGTAGACCTTCCGGCCATCCACGACCGTAAAAATGGCCTGACGTGAAAAGTCGTGGCCTTCACCAAAGGACCATTCCCAGACTTTTTCTTTGCTGGGGTCGGCGAGTCGGATTTGGGTGAAACGGATAGTGTCCTTCCAGTGCTTGGAGGACTTGACTGCGTTCGCAGCTGTGGTGATTTCTTCAGCGGATAATGGGTCCAGTGGATGGGCTTTATTACCAATGCTGATGTTTTGGGAAACCTGACCTGAGAAAAGATCGTGGGCAAAGCTCCGCTCTACGAGGACTTCACCATCGTGCAGTTTTGCAGGGGCTGACAGCTCAATCTCATCGCCATTGAAATACGCCCTTGTCTCTCCCAGAGGCACCCGGATTTTTGTGTCTCCAGACACAACCAGCAGTTCGCTTTTGTCTTCACTGAGTTGATAGCTGGCACCCGAGGAATTCAGTGCTTTTGCGATCGGCATATAATCTGCCGAACCGCCGTGAGCCAGAGCCGCTGGACTGGCAACGAACAACGACGAGGCCAGGGCGACCGAGAGTGCGAGTTTATTTTTGTACATAATGACTCCTGACAATGTTTGCTTTGTGCATGAGAAACAGTTCAGCCGAGCTAGTTAATGCCAGCCCGGCTGTTCCAGGGGCGGGCGAACCTAACCGTGCATCTGTAAGGCATAGAAATAGCATTTTAGTGGCGCGGAGGCTTTTGAATGACTGCCAGAGTCTTTTCGAATCGTGCCGGTTGAAATGAGGTAGGGTTTATTCGTCAGACGAGGATGAGGCTGAGGGCGAGGAAGGTTTCAGTGGTTGCCCGGGCCATGGGTACCGGGAACGTGGTTGTGGCGATCCTCCGGTTCCGGTGTCTGAAGCTCCGAGCTCAACCCGCCCAGAATGCCGCACTCCCGCACAGTGCGGCCATCCGTGCAGGCTTGCTGAAGCTGCTCCAGGGTTTCTTCCAGGCTCGCCAGTTCCTTCAGCCGCTCACGAACATGATTCAGATGGCGTGCCAGCAGCGCGTCCACTTCGCTGCAGTCCGCTTCCGGCTGCTCGGCCAGGCGTATAAGTTCGCGGATCTCTTCCTGGGCCATATCCAGGTTGCGGCAGCGTTTGATAAACAACAGGCGGTCCAGGTGAGCATTTCGGTAGGAGCGGTAGCCGCTGCTGTCTCGATTCGGTTCCGGCAGCAGGCCGATCTTTTCATAGTAGCGGATGGTTTCAACGGGAATGTTTGTGACTTTCGCCAGTTCACCGATTTTCATCGCATGATACCCCAGACACGACCTGGAAAATGGACGGTTGCCTTAAGTCCTGTCATCAAGGCAGAGCCTGAATTCAGGATATCACAATGCCAGTTATGATCTCCCCGGGCGTTTGGATGACACAGATCAACCTGAGAGGACTTAAACGGGGTTCAAGGGGCCTTTTTCAGCCTCAATTCAGTTTCATGGTCTTTACTGATAAGGATGCACAAAGTTGCAGCCTATAAGGAGGATCTCATGAACAGATTAAGCCGTTTGGTGGCCTATTCCATTATTGTCGCGTTGCCTGTATTCGCCTTTGCCCAGAGCAACTCCGGGCAAATGCCTCGTGGCGGCATGATGAGTCAGGAACAAATACAGCAGATGAATGAAAACATGGCTCGCATGCAGGAAATGATGCAGGAGATGCGTGGTACTAATTCCAATGCTGAGCGTCAGCGCCTGCAGGAGCAGCATATGGAGTACATGCAGGAGCAGATGCAGATGATGCGCGGCGGCATGATGGGCCCTGGAATGATGGGTAACAGTCAGGGAATGATGAATGGCCAGGGCATGATGGGCAACAACCAGGGAATGATGAACAATCAGGGCCAGGGCAATAAACAGCCTGGCAATGCCCAGGGAAATCGGTCTGGTGGCCCCGGGATAGATAACGAGCAGCGTCTGGAGATGATGGAAAACCGGATGAATCAGATGCAGCTCATGATGGAGCAGATGCTGGAGCATCAGCGGCAGATGTACCGCAACTGAGGTTCCAGTGCCGTCTAGTCAAACAGGGATAGCTGATCTGATTGGCCCTTCGATGGCAGGTCGGGTCGCTTCTGCACGGGGCCCTTGCGGCTACCATGACGCTGCAGTACCCGATCTGTCTCTGCCCGGCTGACGCTCTGTTTTCTGAAGTCGCCCACCGCCTTGCGAGCGACCCGTGCGGCCTGCTCGTGATCACAGACTGGCGTGATGTACGTGTTGCCGCCGTATCGGACCTTCTGCACCGGCGTCATTAACCAGGGGGTGTGTATCATTTCGCTGGGGACGCCGGCCAGCTCGGGAATCCACCGCCGGATGAACTCGCCCTCCGGATCCAGTTTCTGGCTCTGTAAAACCGGGTTGTATATTCGTAGGGCGTTAATACCGGTGAGGCCAGATTGCATCTGGGTCTGTGAGTAGTGTATGCCCGGCTCGAAATCGGTAAACAACCGGGCCAGATGTAAGGCCGGATCGCGCCAGTGCAGCCACAGCTGGTAGCTGGCGATTGCCATCAGCATGGCCCGCATACGAAAGTTGATCCAGCCGGTGTGATTCAGTGCGCGCATGCTCGCATCCACCAGGGGCCATCCGGTCTGGCCTTCCTGCCAGCATTGCAGTCGCTCGGAATCATTGGGCCCGGTTTTCAACGCCTCCATTTCCCGGTGCATGGCCCGGAACTCCAGCTCCGGCTCGTCTTCCAGTTTCTGGATGAAATGGCAATGCCAGTGCAATCGGGAGCGGAAGCTGGTCAGGCTTTTCTTTTTTCGGGGCAGGGTATTGCGGTGGTTGCCGGTGGCCTTGGCCTCCTGATAGATCTCCCGCAGGCTGACGGTGCCGTAGGCAATATGCGGACTCAGGCGCGAGCAGGCCCTCACGGCGGTGTTCGGGCTGGAAATGTTGTACTGGTAACCGACGCAGCGGCGATCCAGGAAAGAGCCGAGAAGCTTTTCGCCTTTCGCGCTGCCGCCAATCTGGCGGTCCGGGCACGTGTCAGGCACTTCGAAACCCTGGCCATTGTCGCCAGCGTAAACGGCCTTCAGGGTATCCGATGTCGGTATTGCAGTCGGAGCCTCCAGCACTGGCTGCCGCATCAGCTCGGTCCACGCCCTGTCCCAGACATCCCGGTCGCTCAGGCGTCGAACCACACCGAACTGGTTCCACTCGCGGAATTCCACCTGGTTTTCCGAGCACCAGCCAATCACCGCCCTGTCACGCTCGAAGGTCCAGTGTCCGCCGGTTTCCTGATGGCAGAAGATGCGGTTGATGCCCAGGCGGGCCTGAAGCTGCTTCAACGCATCAGTCACCGACCCTCGGATCACCAGCAACTGGCTGCCGGCCTTTCGTAGCTGTCGCTCCAGATCGTCCAGAGAATCCCGGATAAACGCCCACTGCCGGCCGCTGGTGTCCGGCAGTTGCCAGTAGTCATCTTCGATGACATACAACGGTATGACCGGCTCTCCCAGGCTGGCTGCCGCCACCAGAGGGGCATGATCCCGTGTACGCAGATCGCGCTTGAACCAGACCACGGTGGTCATGAGGGGGCGTTCCTCTCTCGCCGGCAACGTTCGCTGCAGTAGCGGACATTTTCCCAGTCTTTGGCCCACTTTTTCCGCCAGGCAAAAGGCCGCTGACAGACCGGGCAGGTCTTTTCAGGGAGATTGGGCTTTTTGTGGGGCACTAGCGAACTCCGTTCAGGTTTCTGGCCATAGTACGTCCGGCTTTTGCCCGGGGATCAGCAGTAGGCAAGTGTCGGGCAACTGCTGGCCTCGCGCTCCCATTGAATGGTCACATGCTGGATGTTGAAGTCACTTGCCAGCATTCGGGTAGCCTGCTCGATGATCTGATCGTCACTGGCCGGGTCAGGCTTTACCAGATGGACTGTGAGAGCGTTTTCCGTTGTGCTGAGCCCCCAGATGTGGAGATGATGAACCGATTGAACGCCGGGCAGTTCTTTCAGGCTATCGAGGACTTCCTGCGGGTTGATGTCCCTGGGTACCGCGTCTACCGCAAGATTGAGCGAATCCTTGAGCAACTGCCAGGTTCCCATAAAGATCACGGCTGCGATCACCAGACTTACGAGCGGATCTATCCAGTCAAGGCCGGTAAACAGGATCACAAGCCCGGCAACCACCACTCCTATGGATACCGCCGTGTCTGCAGCCATATGCAGGAACGCCCCACGGATGTTGAGATCGCCCTCCTGGCCTTTCATGAACAGTAGCATCGTGAGGCCGTTGATAATGACTCCTATGCCTGCGACCACGATGACGGTCAAACCGGTAACCTCCGCCGGTTCGCTGAAACGGCCAATGGCCTCCCAGGCAATGCCGCCAACGGCCGCAATCAGAAAAAGCGCGTTGAACAGAGCTGCCAGGATAGTGGATTTTTTCAGTCCGTAGGTGTTCCGGTCGGTGGCTTTCTGGGTGGCAAGCCAGCTAGCAACCCAGGCCATAACAAGCCCCAGCACATCGCTCAGGTTATGGCCGGCATCGGCCAGCAGGGCCAGGGATCCGGACAGGACACCGTAGACCGCCTCAATGGCAACAAAGACCACGTTGAGCACGACGGCCAGCGCAAACGAGCGATTATGCGTGTCGAAATGCTGCGCATGGCCGTGCCCGTGGCTGTGATCGTGGTGGCTGTGCATTCTCTGCTCTCCGTTTATTGATGATTCTGGGGAGCATTCAAAACCCTGTAGTTGCTACAGGGTCAAGGGTAAGGTTAACCCGACTCCCGGGCCAGCTGGGCCAGATCGTCACTGATCTGCTCGGGCGACAGGCCGGGGCGTAGCAGCAGCCGGGCGTTGCCACTGCGATCGAACACGTAAACGGCGCTGCTGTGGGAGACGTTGTAGTTGCCACTGGCGTCGGGCTTGTCGTAACCGAAGGTTGTTCGATAGCGTTTGGTAAGCTCTCTAAGCGCGGGTTCTTCCGCTGTCATGCCAACAACCCGATCACCGAAAAAATCCACGTAGCTGGCGAGGCGTTCCGGGGTATCCCTGCGCGGGTCAACGCTGACGAACAGAGTTGTTACATCGTCCCGGTACTCTTCTGGCAGTTGGCGAACCGACCGACGTAGATCAGTCAGCGTGGTCGGGCAGACATCCGGGCAGGAGGTGAAGCCGAAATACAGCATACGGATCGTGCCCTCCGAAGCAGCTTCGGTGACGGGCTGACCGTTGGTGCCCTGAAGCTGGAACTCCAGTTCCGGCATCAGGCCGGAGATGTCCTTGCCATGCCAGCTTTCTTCATTGCCGGCACAGCCCGCGAGCATCAGTGCGACGAGAACCGGCCACAGTGGCAGCATTCTTTTCATGCGTTTCCTCCCGCCAGAGAGCGGCTTTTAGGGAATTTGCCATCTTCATGCATGGCCCGGCGGAGCACAATCAGGATGCCTATGATGCTCATCATGGCCGGGGGAATCCAGGTCAGCAGGCCGCCCAGCAACTGGTCGGTTTCCGGAGGCATCGGCCATGCCCGGCCGCAGACTTCGTAGACGTCATACACCATGCCCCTGGAAAACACGATCCAGGCGCCAAGAATCATCTGGGGTATCGCTACCAGCGCCAGCAGCAGGATGCGTTTTCCGTAGCCAAGCGCATTGGTGACTGCAGGACTACGGGGATCAAAGATCAGCCACCAGAACAGCAGACCGTCCAGCAGCATGCTCCAGTTCATGATCCAGTAGAGCTGCCGGCTGAGCATGGCGTCAAAATGGATGGGCGGCCAGAGCCAGAAGTAGATCAGTCCCACGAACAGAACCGAGGCGATGAGGGGTTGTTGCAGTAGCCGGTAAAGCCACCCCAGAGGTTTCAGCCAATAACGCACAGACGGGGAAATCCTCTGATACCAGAATCGCATCACGGGCAGTGGATTGGATAGCGCAATCAGAATCGGCCCCAGGTGGTGAAGAATCAGGTGTTGTCCCCGGTGGACGAAAAACATGTACTGCGAGTAGTAATCAAATCGGGTCTGCATCACCGCGTAACAGAGCATGACCCCGAGCGTGAACGTGACGATCCGACCCGGCCCCGGCCGTTCCTGCTCCGGCATCTGCAGTAGCCCGACACCGTAAAACCCGAGCACCAGTATATAACTGAGCAGGGTCAGCGGTGAAAAATCGTAGGGCAGCAGGTAGCTCGATACTGGCATGGATCAGACTCGATACGTGCACGCAGTGGAAACCGGGTTTATCTTTCTTATCAGTACCGCTGAGTTTTGCCGGCCCGGCGGCGGATTTCAAGGCTGGCTTCAGGAAACTTCTGATGGAGGCGGGGCATGGCCCGATTCTGCGATTCCATTTCAACACCGTCGGTGTTGATCTTTGACTGGCACGGCACCCTCGTCGACACCCACGACGCCATGTTCAGTGCCATGGAAGATATGCTGCCGCAATTGGAAGAGCTGGGGCTTGTGGAGCGGCTGCTGCCAGAGGATAAATGCCGCACCGGAGATGACGCGCGCCTGGTGCGCTACATCCGGATCTTCCGGCGCCTGCATCCGCGTATTCTGGCAGAGCGGCGGGTTTCAAGAACGGACATTTTCAATGCCATCTTTGGCAACGACAAAGAAGCCAAACTGATTGCCCACAAGGCCTATAACGAGGCCTACCGCCGTTATTTCGGGCAGGTAAAACCGTTTCAACCCGGCGCGTATGAGTACCTCTGCGCCCTGAAAGCGATGGGGATCCGCCTGGCGGTGTCGACCAACCGGAACCGCGAGTTCCTAGACCGGGAATTAAAGACAGTAGACGAAGGCCGATGGCGGAACCTGTTTGATGCCACGGTATGTGCCGACGACGTAACCGAGTACAAGCCCGACCCCGAGGTGATTCTCAAGGCGCTTGAAAAGCTCGGTCTGCCAGCGGATGGAAAGGCCTGGTATGTGGGCGACAGCTACGTCGATATGCTCACCGCCAACAAGGCTGGCGTGTCGGGCGTGTTCTACAACGGCGCCTGCTGGGAATCCGGCCGGATCGACAGCTGGTTCTCGCACCGGGATGCCCCCGCGGCCATTCTGGACAGCTTTGAGGATCTCATGGACCTTTTAGCCCTGCTTGAGCGGAGCCAGCCGGAAGCCTTCGAGCAGACGCCTGCTGAGGTTCGCCCCCGGCCGTTTCCGCCGCCACAGCGCCCCGAGCCGAGAATTGAGCCGGACTGGCACCCGGCGGTGGTCAAGCTCATCCGCCCGGCAGTCATCCTGTTCGACTGGCACGCCACCCTGGTAGATACCCTCGACGCCATGTACCACGCGGTGGATGACATGCTACCGGATTTCCACAAGCTGCAGCTTATGGACCGTATGGTGGCGCCGGAAGACAGCAAAACCCCGGAAGATGTGAAGCTGGTTGCCTATGTCCGGGAATTTGCAAAGCTGCATCCGAAGGTGAAGGCAGACCGGAAGATCTCCCGAACCGACATTTTCGAGGTGCTGTTCGGCGACGATCAGGAGGCCAAACAGATCGCCCACCAGGCGTTTAATCATCATTACCGAAAGCACTATGGCACGGTTAAAGCGTTTGAGCCGAAGGTGCGGGAGGTTCTGGATGGATTGCGGCGGATGGGCATCCAGGTGGGCGTGATTACCAACCGGGACCGCGAATTTTTCGAGCACGAACTGGCGGCGGTGGAGGACACCGGCTGGAACCATCTTTTTGATGTCGACGTCTGCGGCGATGACACGCCCCTGCGAAAGCCCCACCCGGATCAATTACTGCTGGCGGTTCAGAAGCTGGATTATCCGCCGGACCCGAGTGTCTGGTACGTGGGCGATAGCACGACTGACGTCATTGCCGCCAAGCGCGCGGGCCTGACCTCCGTATTCTTCAACGGGGCCCAGTGGGATCTGCCCTGGCTGAACAAGATTTTTCCGGGCACCCACAAGCACCCCGACAAGCCGGATGTGGTGGTCAATGATTTCTCGGAGTTCTGGGCGCTGGTGTTGGCCTGTGAAGTCGGGCCGCCCTGAGCTTCTGCTGTGCCGGGAGGACGATTGGATCAGTCAGTATTGTTCAGAGTCGCTCAGTGCTTCCTCGACACTGAGTCCGATCACGATCACGCCGATGGCGGGCTCCCCCTGATGAGACAAAACCGGCCTGCTGGCGGTCACCTGGAATCTGGCCGCGGACTTGTCGTACCGAATGTGTGAGAGATATATCGGTGGATCGCCGCCGGGCTGCGCCGCCCGATTTTCAATGACTTTCTGGAATTTGGGCTCGTCACCTTGCCAGTAGTCCGAGGTGAGCTGGCTCATTGCTGCAAGGGTTCCCATGTCATTGATCAGCATTACCTCGGTGATAAGACCTCGATGGGAACGTTGCCACGCCTGTAGCGCTTTGGAGCCCGGAAGTGCGAGGATACCCGCTGCCAGATCTGGCACTGCAAGTGGTGACAGCGCACTCCATTGGCTGTCGATGGTCATTACGTCAGTAAAGCTCTCCTGCCTGGGTCCTTCCTCGATGATCTGGCGAACATCGAGGATGCTGTTCATTTCTTTGAACAGCCGGCTCGACAGCTCTGAGATGCGTCGATCTTCCTCGTCTGACAGCGCAAGTTGCCCGGCCATACAGCTGTTCAGCGTGCGGTTGAATGTGCCAAGAAATTCGGGGTTGTCTGAGGTAAAGGCTTCGCCCAGATACAGATAAAGCGGGGCATAGCGAACGAAGTGCGCACGGAGCGGCGTGCCGGCTAATTCTTTGGCCTGGCGCAGACGATCCATGACTCGCTCATCCATCAGAGCGGTATCGATCCGGCCCCGCTTGAGCAGGGCCAACAGCTGGGAGGGGGAGGATACGCTCAGGAAAATCGCATAGCCTTTAGCGCTCAGCCAGGCTTCTTCGTTGCTGCCGGCGACAACGCCTATTCGAAGGTCTTCGGTAAACGCTTTATTGTCCCGAGTGAAAAAGTACCACTTCTCAAGCGCCACCGGATCGCTACGTGTGGCAATGGTGTCGAGTTCTGCAGAAGGATCAATGGCAAAATAGCCATCAATCATATTGCGTTCCAGCGAATGTATGGCTCGGTTCTGGGGCGTAATCCGGATGCGGGTTGACCAGCCGGCCCGGTTCGCGGCGCAAACCACGGTGGCCACGGTTTCGCCGGAGATCTGATCGGTTCCACCCTTTTCCGTGCCCGCCATCTGATAAGGCGCGCTGTCAAAGGTGTAGAGATTCAGAGTCGGAGCCTGGGCCTGGCACACGGCAGAGGTCAGTATCGCCGTCAGGCCCACGACCAGTTGGAAGTTCATAGTGGAGGCCACGTCCGTGTTGTTAACAATCCTGATATCAGGCTAGCACCAATATGGGGCTTTTGCTGCACAACGTTAGGACATATTCTGATAGGCATGAATAACAACAAAGACCAACCCATGAATGAAAGAAAAGCATCAATACTGGTAGTGGATGACGACGCAGCTATCCGTGAGCTGTTACAGGAGCATCTGACCCGGGTAGGGTACGAGGTCATGACCGCGAAAGACGGCGACCAGATGCGCCTGCAACTGGACTCGGCCCACGTTGACCTGATTGTTCTGGATGTCATGTTGCCCGGAGATGACGGTTTCACTCTGTGCCGACAGATTCGTGAACACAGTCGGGTGCCGATCATTATGCTCACGGCGAGTTCCGACGAAACCGATCGGGTTGTGGGGCTGGAACTGGGCGCCGATGACTACCTCGCCAAACCCTTCAGTGCCCGGGAACTTCAGGCCCGAGTCAAAGCCCTTCTTCGAAGGGCGAGTTTCAGTCGATCCGACAACCCTCGCTACGTCGTCTTTGATCGCTGGCGGTTGGATACCCTGGCCCATGAACTGATCGACGAGAACCAGCAGGGCACGGCACTTTCCGGTGCAGACTTCGCTCTGCTCCAGCTGTTTCTCCGTCACCCCAATGAGGTGCTGGATCGTGACACCATATCCGACGTTACGCGTGGCCGGGAGTCCATGCCCCTGGATCGAGTGGTGGATGTGGCGGTGAGCCGTTTAAGGCAACGGCTGGGAGATCAGGGTCGTAACCCGAGGCTGATCAAGACTGTGCGGGGCGCCGGCTACCTGCTGGCAGCAACGGTGACCCATGTCTCGGAGTAGCGCGGGTGAATCGGAGAAGAAAAGCTGGCGCTGGTTTCCCTCCTCACTTCTCGGGCGGGTATTACTGCTGACACTGTTGGCAATGGCGAGTGCCCAGATCATTTCCAGCGCCGCCTGGATCGCCACATTCCGGGCCCAGCAGGTTGAGGGACTGGTGGCTACCACTCGTAACCTGGCGCAGTCGGCTGCGGCAACCGCGCAATTCTTCAACTCGCTCCCGCTGGAATACCGGCACATTGTGCTGGATCAACTGCGCGATATGGGGGGAACACGGTTTTTTGTTTCGCTCAATGACAAGCGTATCAACATGGAGCCGCTACCGGACAGCGAGCGTAAGCGGCTGGTTACCGAAGAAGTTGAGCTGGTGTTGCGCAAACGGCTGGGAAACCGGATCAATCTGCATGTTGAATTTGTGGATCCCGGCAGTTTACGGATTCTCAACAGTGAATTGCCGCTGGATGCCCTGCCGCAATCCTGGGCCCACTATGCGCTGACCCTGGAGCCGTTGAACCCGCCGGTTCTGGTTACCCAGGTTGAAGTTACAGACGGTGAGTGGCTGTACCTGGCGGCGGCACTGCCAGCCCCCTACGTGTCACTTGAGGATGAGGGCATACCAGGGCAACAGATCCTGTTTCTGGTGGTGATGATCGCCATACTGTTTCCGGTACTTGCGTGGCTTATCCGACAACAGACGCGGCCGTTGCGCAAACTGGCCAAGGCCGCCCGGGATCTGCCCCTGGAGGATGATCAGCCACCTTTGGTTGAGAAGGGCAGTGCAGAGATTCTGGCGGTGACCCGAAGCTTTAATACCATGCGTCGCCGATTGCAGAGTTACATCAGCGACCGGAACCAGCTATTCCGTGCCATTTCCCACGACCTCAAAACCCCGATCACACGCTTGCGTTTGCGCGTGGATCTGATTGACGACGATGTTATGCGGGAACGCCTGGAGGCGGACCTCCATGAACTGGAATTGCTGGCGAAAAATGCCCTTCAGTCCATGAAAGACACCGATATACACGAGAACGCCGAGCCCGTGGATGTGGAGCGTATGCTTGGGGGAATGGCGGAAGCCTACCAAGGAGATGGGCCTGACCGGGTGACCGTGCAGGGCCATTGCCGGCCATACCGGGGCAAGCCTCTGGCTCTGAAACGATGTCTTGGAAACCTGGTGGACAACGCCGTCAAGTATGGCGACAAAGCCATGGTGCGAATTGAGGACATGGCGGGCCAACTGGTGATCCACGTGGAGGATGAGGGCCCCGGTGTTTCCGAGGACCAGTTGTCCCGCATTTTCGAACCCTATTACCGGTTGGACAAAAATCAGCACCAGGGTTTTGGTCTCGGTCTGGGGATAGCCCGCAACATTGCGCAAAGCCACGGCGGTGAGCTGCACATCAGTAACCGTTCCGCCGGTGGGCTGCATGTAGAACTGACCTTGCCCCGCCACTGATAGCCCATGTAACAAGCTTGTTACATGGGCATTTCCCTTTGATACGTAGCGTGTTCGTTTCTTGCCATAGACTCCATCGTTGCCAATAAAACAAAAACAAGGAGTCAAGAATGCTCAATGTTACCTATGGCACTACCCCTGAAAACCCTGCAAAAAGAACACCCAACGTACGTCTGTTACCCGCTGCCGTTGGCCTGATATCGCTTGGCCTGATGACCGGACAGGCACAGGCTCAGGACCAGACCGTAGAAGAACGGCTCGCGACTCTGGAGGCAAAGCTGGCCGAGGTTGAACCGAAGGCCAATGGTCTGGAGGGCTTTTCCTTCAACACCTACGCGCGCTCCGGTCTGCTTCTGAACGGCGATCTGCAAAGTGCCCCGGGCGGTCCCTACCTGACCCCCGCCGGTTCGGTTGGCGGTGCAGTCGGTCGACTCGGCAATGAGCCTGATACCTATCTTGAGGCTATCCTGAACTACAAGCAGGTGGCCGAGAACGGGACCAAATCCCACTACAGGCTGATGATTGCCGACTCCACCACGTCCTCGAACGACTGGACGGCCGGTGACGGTGCCCTGAACGTCCGTCAGGCCTATGTGGAATTCAGTAACCTGGCGAGCTTTTCCGGTATTTTTGACGACGCCGCGATCTGGGCGGGCAAGCGTTTTGACCGGGATCTGAACTTCGATATCCACTGGCTCGACAGTGACATCGTTTTCCTGGGTGGCCTGGGCGCGGGTGTTTACGACGTGACGTTTTCGGACAGCGTGAAATCCAACTTCTCCCTCTATGGCCGAAGCTTTCTGGAATTCCCTTCCGATATCCAGGATCAGGACATCACCGCAGACACAGACAATCTGATCCTCACTGCCAATAACTACTTCGGTAACGTCCAGTGGTTGGTCAATGGTATGAAGGCCCAGGAGAACGATTTGCGGGTAGTCGGTGGTGTGACCGAAGCCGCCGAGACCGGCCTGCACACCATGCTGGCGTACCACGGGGACAGTTTCTTCGGAATCTCAGACGGTAGCTTCAAGGCCGCGATAATTCACGGTAACGGCCTGGGCGCCGAAACCAAGAACATTGGCGCCGATGGCGACCTCCACGAAGATGCGGTCAGCACCCGTGTAGCCGTATATGGCACCACCTACCTCAGCGAAACCTGGCGTTTCGCGCCGGCGATTCTGGCGGAAACCAGTGAGGATCGTTACATCAAGGGCGACGAATACCAGTGGCTGACCTTCAATGCCCGTGTTGCTCAGGAGCTGAGTGCGAACTTTGAAATGCAGTATGAGGCCTCCTGGCAGACCATGGATCTCACTACCCTGGGCTACCAGGGCCGAAGTGCTGTGGATGGCGACTATAGCCGCTTTACCGTCGCACCTACCTTCAAGCCTCAGGTTGGCGGTTTCTGGAACCGCCCGGAAATTCGCGTGTTCGTGAGTTACTCAACCTGGGATGACGAGCTTGAAACCTACACGGCTGGCGACGCCCTGGGCGCCGACAGCGATTTCGAAAGCAGTCAGTGGACCTTTGGCACCCAGATGGAAATCTGGTTCTGAACCTGACCAAGACAATAAAACAGGAAGGAATTGACCATGACTACGCTCAAGAAGACTCTCACCGCTGCAGCCGTATCTGCGGCATTGCTTCCGGCCCAGGCGCTCCAGGCCGGGGAGGTTGAAGTTCTGCACTGGTGGACAGCTGGCGGGGAAGCCCGCGCGGCGGTCGCACTGAAAGAAATGATGGAAGAGCAGGGCCATACCTGGAAGGACTTTGCCGTGGCCGGCGGTGGCGGTGAAGCTGCCATGACCGTGCTCAAGACCCGCGCTGTTTCCGGCAATCCTCCGGCTGCCGCCCAGATCAAGGGGCTGGATATCCGGGAATGGGCCAAGCTTGGGTTTCTAACCAGTCTGGATGACGTGGCGGAGGCCAACAACTGGGACCAGCTGATTCCGCCGGTTATTGCCGATGTCATGCAATACGAGGACAGCTATGTCGCCGTGCCAGTGAATGTGCACCGGGTTAACTGGCTGTGGGCCAATCCTGAGACCCTGGACAACGTCGGTGTGGGTGTGCCCAAGACCCTGGAGGAATTCTATCAGGCCGCTGAGAAGCTGAAGGCGGCAGGCATTATTCCCCTGGCCCACGGCGGCCAGCCCTGGCAGGACGCAACGGTTTTCGAAGCTGTGGCTCTGGCGGTAATGGGGCCGGAAGACTTTGCCAGTGCCTTTGTGGAACACGACATGGATGTGATCAACAGCGCACAGATGGAAGAGGTCTTCGCCGAATTTGCCAAGGTGATGAGTTACGTGGATGACAACGCCGCTGGACGTGACTGGAACACCGCCACCGGCATGGTTATTCGGGGCGAAGCCGCCATGCAGATCATGGGCGACTGGGCCAAGGGTGAGTTCACTGCCGCCGGCCTGACGCCGGGTGAGGATTATGTGTGTGCCGCGGCACCGGGTACCGGTGGTCAGTTCACCTTCAACGTGGACTCTTTCGCCATGTTCAGCCTGAGCGATGAGGACAACACAAAGGCACAGAAAGACCTGGCCCGAACGATCATGGAACCGGAATTCCAGACCGTGTTCAACAAGGCAAAAGGCTCGATCCCGGTTCGTACCGACATGGACATGTCCGGTTTTGATTCCTGTGCCCAGGCGTCCATGAAGACGTTCAAAAGTAGCGCTGACGACGGTGGCCTGGTGCCCAGCTTTGCCCACGGCCTGGCCACCACCAGTTATGTTCAGGGCCAGATTTTTGATGTTGTCACCAACTTCGTGAACTCCGATAACAAGGATCCGGTCCGGGCCACTGACCAGCTGGCAGCAGCTATTCAGGCGGCACTCTGATCCGGTAGGGGCCACCCCGTCAGGGTGGCCTCCGATCCTCTCGGGAGACTCATCATGGAACACATTCAACGTCACCCCGCCAGGGTGGCCAGGGCGCCGTCCCGCTTTCTCGATGCGTTGCAGCGCTGGCTGCCTAAGCTGGTTGTGGCGCCCACATTTGTCCTCATCGGTGTCGGTATATACGGCTACATGCTCTGGACCGGTGTGCTGTCGTTTACCAGCTCCAGCTTCCTGCCGGTGTATGACTTTGTCGGCTTCGATCAGTACGCCAAGCTGATGGCCAATGACCGCTGGCTGACCGCCTCGATCAATCTGGGCATCTTTGGCGGTCTTTTCATTCTCAGTTGCCTGGTTATTGGCGTGATACTGGCGATTTTCCTGGATCAGCGGATTCGCCAGGAAGGTGCTATCCGTACCATCTATCTCTACCCCATGGCCCTGTCGATGATTGTTACCGGCACCGTATGGAAGTGGATCCTGAATCCCAGTCTTGGGTTGGAGAAACTGATGCACGACTGGGGTTGGACGTCGTTCAGTTTCGACTGGTTGGTAAGCTCGGACATGGCTATCTATACCATCGTGATGGCCGCGGTCTGGCAGGCCTCCGGCTTCGTCATGGCTCTGTTTCTGGCGGGGCTACGCGGTGTGGATTCCTCCATCATCCGGGCCGCCCGGGTCGATGGCGCCAGCCTGCCGCTGATCTACTGGAAAATCATCCTACCTTCCCTGCGGCCGGTATTCTTCAGCGCAGTGATGGTTCTGGCTCACATAGCCATCAAGAGCTTTGATCTGGTGATGGCCATGACCGCCGGTGGTCCGGGCTACTCCACCGACCTGCCGGCGGTATTCATGTATGCCCACACCTTCACCCGGGGTCAGATGGGCCTGGGGTCCGCCAGTGCCATGCTCATGCTGGGCGCCATTCTGGCCCTGATCGTGCCTTATCTGTATTCGGAACTGAGGGAGAAGCGCCATGACTGATGTGGTTCGCACGGGCTTTCGTCCCAGCCGCGTGGCCATCTACGGGCTTTTGCTCCTGGCCGCCCTGGTCTACCTGATTCCGCTGTTCATCATGCTGGTGACCAGCTTCAAGACACCCATGGACATCCGAACCGGCAACCTGATGGCCCTGCCCACGGACTGGACCACCATTGGCTGGACCAAAGCCTGGTCCGAGGCCTGCACCGGTGTTCAGTGTGAGGGGATCAGCGGTTATTTCTGGAACTCGTTCAAGATGACCGTGCCCGCGGTATTGATTTCCACGTTGCTGGGTGCCTTCAACGGCTACGTGCTGTCCAAGTGGAAGTTCAAGGGCTCTGACCTGTTTTTCGGAATGCTGTTGTTCGGCTGCTTTGTCCCGTTCCAGGTGGTCCTGTTGCCTATGGCCGCAACCCTCGGAAAACTTGGCCTGGCCAATACCACCAGCGGCCTGGTGCTGGTACATGTGATTTACGGGGTGGCCTTCACCACGCTGTTCTTCAGGAACTACTACGTGGCCATTCCGGATGCGCTCATCAAGGCAGCGCGGCTCGATGGCGCCGGCTTCTTCACGATCTTCTTCCGCATCCTGCTGCCCATGTCCACACCCATTTTCATGGTGTCGCTGATCTGGCAGTTCACCCAGATCTGGAACGACTTCCTGTTCGGTGTGGTGTTCGCCAGCGGAGATAGCCAGCCCATCACCGTGGCGCTCAACAATCTGGTGAACACCAGCACCGGGGTGAAGGAATACAACGTGGATATGGCTGCGGCGATGATCGCGGCGCTGCCAACCCTGGTGGTCTATATCGTCGCCGGCAAATACTTCATCCGGGGCCTGACCGCCGGATCTGTCAAAGGTTGACCTGAGAGGATAACAATAATGTCTCAACTGGAACTGCGGAGCATCCGCAAAACCTATCCGGGCGTTGCCGAGGAAACCCTCAAGGGCATCGACATCGACATCGCTTCCGGTGAATTCCTGATACTCGTGGGCCCATCCGGCTGTGGTAAATCCACCCTGATGAATACCATCGCCGGCCTGGAAACCATCACCGATGGCTCGATAGTCCTGGACGGCAAGGACATCTCCACCATGGAGCCGAAAGACCGGGACATTGCCATGGTGTTCCAGTCCTACGCTCTTTACCCGACCATGTCCGTGCGCGAGAACATCGCATTCGGCCTGAAGATCCGCGGTCTGCCAAAGCACGAGATTGATCAGGAAGTAGAGCGGGTGGCCGATTTGCTGCAAATCTCCCCACTGCTCAGCAAGAAGCCTGCAAACCTTTCCGGCGGTCAGCAGCAGCGGGTAGCCATGGGCCGAGCGTTGGCCCGCCGGCCACGTATTTACCTGTTTGACGAGCCGCTCTCCAACCTGGATGCCAAGCTGAGGGTGGAGATGCGCACCGAGATAAAGAAACTGCACCAACGCCTGAAAACCACCATCGTGTACGTAACCCACGACCAGATCGAGGCCATGACTCTGGCGGACCGGATTGCCGTGCTCAAGGATGGTGAGTTGCAACAGCTGGGCACACCGAAAGAAGTGTACGACCGGCCGGAAAACCTGTTTGTGGCCGGTTTCATGGGCTCACCAGCCATGAGCTTTGTGTCGGTGACTGTGGAACAGGGTGAAGGCGGTCTGCAGGCGGAAGTGCGTGGCAATGATGGCCGAGCCGTGAAGTTGCCGGTGCCGGAATTCCTGGCCGACCGGGTGGGTAAAAAAGTTATTCTGGGCATCCGACCGGAGCACATCACCCAGCCCCAGGATCAGAAAAACGACCAGACCCTGGTGGCGAAGGGCGAGTTCACGATTGAAGTGACCGAGCCCACCGGCCCGGATGTGATTGCTCTGATTCAGCTGAACGATACCAACGTTCATTGCCGGATTGATCCGGAACACCCGGTGACCTGGGGCGAGACTGCCGAGTTGATGTTCGATATGAAGAAGGTCGTGTTCTTCGATCCGGACACTGAAAAGCGGATCGCCCCGCACTGATTCGCTGTTTCGGCTTTACAGCTGCTCCAGGTTCGCCAGCAGATGCTCGGCGCGCCGGAGCAGCGCTTCCCGCCGCTCCGGCTTCTGCTTGTCCCAGTTCCGGTACATCATGCCCATACGCGGGTTCTTGGCGAAGTCGTCCCGATGGCGATCGATGAAATGCCAGTACAGGGCGTTGAACGGGCACGCATCATCTTCAGTGGCCTTGTTTACCTTGTAATGGCAGTTGGCGCAGTGGTCCGACATCCGCTGAATATACTTGCCGCTGGCGGCGTAGGGCTTTGAGCCCAGATAGCCGCCATCCGCGTGCATGACCATCCCCAGCACGTTGGGCAGTTCCACCCAGTCATAGGCATCGGCGTACACCGCCAGGTACCAGTCACAGATTTCCTCCGGCTTGATGCCCGCCAGCAACGCGAAGTTGCCGGTAACCATCAGGCGCTGAATGTGGTGGGCGTACGCGTTGCGGCGGGTGGCATCAATGGCCTTGTGCATGCAGCGCATCCTGGTGTCGCCGGTCCAGTAGAACCAGGGCAGGGCGCGGGTGTTGCCCAGACGGTTTTCTTTGGCATATCCCGGCATGTTCATCGAGTAAATGCCCCGCACGAATTCGCGCCAGCCCAATATCTGACGGATAAATCCCTCCACCGCGTTGATCGGTGCACGGCCTGAATACCACGCCTGGGCCGCCGCCTCGCAAACCGCCACCGGATCCAGAAGCCCGGAATTGATATAGGGCGACAGGATGGAATGAAACAGCCAGTCCTCGGTGTCGGAAATCGCGTCCTGATAATCGCCGAAGCAGGGCAGGGCATAATCGATGAAGTGCTCGAGCGCTCCCTGCGCGTCCTCGGCGGTAACGGCAAAATGAAAGTCGTCGGTGGTGCCGAAATGATCGCTGAAGTGCTCATCCACCAAGGCGATCACATCCCGGGTAATGGCATCCGGCTCTATCCGGAATTGTGCGGGGGCCGGCGGCTTCCCGGTCCATTTCTTCCGGTTGTCCGCATCAAAATTCCACTGTCCGCCCTCCGGTTCGCCCTCGGGGGTCATCAACAAACCGGTCTTGCGCCGCATCTCGCGGTAGAAGAACTCCATCCGCAATTGCTTGCGGCCCTCGGCCCAGTCTGCAAATTCCTTCTTGGTGGCAATGAACCGTGAATCCGGCCGGATTTCCACCGGCACCCCAAGGCGTTCATGCCAGCCACAGATCTGCTCATGCAGCCGCCATTCGCCGCACTCTGTGGTGATCACTCTCTCGGCATTGATCCGCTTAACCTGCTCTCCAACCACTGCCTCGAGGCTCTGATGCTCGTTGTCCGGGTGATAGGCCTGGTAGTGAACCTGCCAGCCATCGCTCTCAAGCTGTCGGGCGAAGTGACGCATGGCGCTGAACAGCAGCACGATCTTCTTCTTGTGGTGATTGGTGTAGCTCGCTTCCTCATGGACTTCGGCCATCACCACCAGATCCCGGTTGCGGTCGGCGTCTTCGAGGGCGCTGATGTCTCTCGTTAGTTGATCGCCGAGGATCAGAATCAGGTTAGCCATGGTGAAGATTTCTCCAGTCGATCAGGTTGCAGGAGCAATGACATCAGCCAATGCCCACAAAGGGGTAAACCAAGTACGCCAAGAGCCCAAGGGTGGTTCAGTAACCGGACTGGTAAACTGAAACCATCAGTCACCTGACCCGAATCAAAAAGCCAGCCAAGGGATTGCCCTAAAATGCCGGCAAATCCTGGATGCCCCGTTTTATCCCAGAGCGCTTATTATGACTTCCAACCCCGCACTCAAAGCCCAAGACTCAACACTGCCAGAGTTCATCTGGGATGACGCCCTGATCCGCCGCTACGACCTTAGCGGCCCGAGGTACACGTCCTATCCCACGGCTGTCGAGTTCAACCAGAACTACCCGATTGAAGACATGGTCAAAGCGGCAGCCCGCAGCAAGGCCAGTGGCCGGCCGCTGTCGCTGTACACACACCTGCCGTTCTGCGCGCACCTTTGCTACTACTGCGCCTGCAACAAGGTGATCACCAAAAAGCGTGACAAGGCCATGCCTTACGTAGAGCGGGTGCTGAAAGAGGCGGCCATCCAGTCAAAACTGTTCGGGGCCGACCGACCGGTGACCCAGCTGCATTGGGGTGGCGGTACCCCCACGTTTTTACCAAAAGATGTGATGGAACACCTGATGGCGGGTTACGGGGAGCTGTTCAACCTGCAAACCGGTGAGGAGCGGGATTACAGTGTGGAGATTGACCCGCGGGAAGTGGATCAGGATACCCTGCCAACCCTGTGGAACCTCGGGTTTAACCGGATCAGTCTGGGGGTGCAGGATGTAAACCCGGAGGTGCAGAAAGCAGTCAACCGCATCCAGCCCCGGGCCATGACCGAAGCCGTGCTCAACGAGGCGCGGCGCATCGGCTTCCGGTCCATCAACCTGGACCTGATCTACGGCCTGCCGTACCAGACCCCGGAAAGCTTTGCTGAAACACTGGAAACGGTGATTGAAATGTCGCCGGACCGGCTCTCTGTGTTCAGCTACGCGCATCTGCCGGATCGGTTCTATCCACAGACACGGATTCAGGGCGACACATTGCCCAGTCCGCAGCAGAAACTGACCATCCTGCACAACACCATCAACCGTCTTCTGGAAGCCGGCTACGAGTACATCGGCATGGACCACTTTGCCAAGCCGGACGACAGCCTGGCCGTGGCCCAGCGGGAAGGTCGTCTGCACCGGAATTTCCAGGGCTACACCACCCACTCCGAATGCGACCTGGTTTCCCTCGGGGTATCGGCCATCGGCCAGACCGACGACGCCTATTTCCAGAACAATCACGACCTGCCCTCCTGGGAAGCGGCCATCGATGCCGGTCAGCTGGCCATCACCAAGGGCGTGAACCTGACTCGCGACGACCGAATCCGCCGCTGGGTAATCGGCCAACTGATCTGCCAGTTCCGGCTGGATCGTCAGCAGTTCGCAGCAGTCTGGAACGAAGATCTGGACCGTTATTTTGCCGATGAGCTCAGCCGTCTGAAGCCCATGGTTCAGGACGAGCTGATCGCCGATGACGGTTACTTGCTTCAGGTTCAGCCTGCCGGTCGGCTGCTGATCCGGGCCATCTGCCAGATCTTCGACCTGTATCGCAAAGAGGGCGCCAGCCAGCGGTTTTCCCGGATTATCTGAGAGCAGCGGCGAAGTCGGGGTCAGAAGAACGCTTTCTTCTGACCCCATGTTCGTGACCCCATGTTCGTTGTCAGAGCCAAAAAAGGGGCTGTCCGTTTCCGGATAGCCCCTTTTGCGTTTTGCTGGCATCAGCTGTAGGCCGGCACCTTGAATTCGTTGGCAAGGTCCTGCAGGACCCTCGCCAGCCGTGCCTGCTCGCCGGTCACCTGGGTGATTTCCTGGGAGCCGGTCAGGGTCAGGATAGCGGCTTCACTGACCGATTCCATGCTGCCCGCCAGCTCCCGCGTAACCGCCACCTGCTCTTCAGAAGCGGTAGCAATCTGGCCGGCCATATCGGAGATGCTGTTCACGTCGGTCAGGATATCCGCGAAGGTCTGCTCCAGCTCTGAGGCCTGTTCGCTTGTGGCGTGGGCCAACTTATGGCTTTCGACAATCGAGCGGCTGGCATTGTCGGTAATGGTCTGGAAACTGTTGATAATGTCCTCAATCTGAGTCGTAGACTCGTGAGTCTGTTGTGCCAGGGTCCGGACCTCGTCGGCAACTACGGCAAATCCGCGACCGTGCTCGCCGGCGCGGGCGGCTTCAATGGCCGCGTTCAGCGCCAGCAGGTTGGTCTGGTCGGCAACCTTCCGGATCACATCGACCACATCCGCGATGGTTGAGCTGCGGCTTTCCAGCTCTTCGATTACCTCGTTCACCTTCTGAACCGATTTGGCCAGGGAGCGAATACTCTTCACGCTGCCGTGCAGCACCTGCTCGCCACTGCGGCTTTTCTCCATGGCGCTGCGGGCAGCATCGGCCACCTGCTGGGTGTTCCGGGAGATTTCCTCGGAGGTGGCCGACATTTCTTCGGTCGCCGCAGCCACCTGCTCAATCTGTTGCTGCTGGTTTTTCACCTGGCTGGCGTTCTGACCGGCCGTAGAGCTGGTCTCTTCCGTGGCGGTGGCCAGCTGGACGCTGGATTTGTCGATGTGGAGCAGGGCATTGCCGAAGCGTCCGAACAGCTCGTTAATGGCCTTGCCAATGGTGCCCACCTCATCACGGCTGGAGATTTCAATCTCGCGGGTCAGGTCCTTGTTGTCCATGGCAAACCGAACGCCATCGAGCAGGCGGCCGACCTGGAGATTGATGGCACGGATAATCACCAGCATCAGAACCAGTACAGCCAGAACGGCACCTGCGGAAATGCCGGAGGCCAGCATCAGGTCGTTACGGGCATCGGCAACACCGTCTGATGCCAGGCTCATCACGTCGGATAGCATATCCTTTCTCGCCTGATTGAGGTTGCCGATTCGCTGGGTGGTGGTTGTGAACCAGTCAGAAGCGTCCAGTGCATACATGCCTGACGGGCTGCTGAACAGCGTTTCACGACGCTGCGCCAGCGCCTGGCTTGCAACGCTGAGGCTCTGGTTTTCCAGGGTTGCCCGGATCTCATTGTCAGCGGCCAGCATTGTTATGGCTTCGTTGAGAAAGGCTTCCTGCTGCCCGCCGAGACCCGCAATTCGGGCCATGGTGGGCAGATCGAAGTCACCGCCGCGAATCATGGAGGCGCCTGCGGCTCTTTCGCGGCCGGCCATCTCGGCGACTTTTGCAAGGGCATAATAGCCATTAACCTCGCGGGTCAATTCCGGATCGGTTGAGCGCCGGACAATAAGGCCGATGCGCTCTATCAAACCCGTAATCAGCGTCGTGTAGCCCCTGCTGGCATCGCTGCGGTTGTCAACGGAGCGGCGCAGGGCGTCTATGTTGTCGAGTCCTTGGCGAACCGTCTGAATGCTCGTTTCAACCGTCCTGTCAAACGATGCATCTGTCATCAGGGCATTGATGTGGCGCTGATAGTCTGAAATCCGAGTGTCGGTTTGTCGCCGCTGTTCCGCAAGATCTCTTTCGGCCTGCCGGGCGGCATCGCTTCCCGGGCTGCTGGCAAGGAAAACCGCGGAGCGACCACGCTCTTTCTGAAGGGCTTCGGTGAGAGGATCACCGGCTTCAGCCAGTTCGATCTTTGAGAGCAGTTGTCGCATGTCATCCAATTCGCCTTGATTCAGAACGACGCTTTCTGCCGCGAAAAACAGGATAACAAGCAGGGCCGGCACCACCAGAGTGATCAGTTTGCCCCGCATGGAGAGATTGTTGATAAATTTCATAGCGTTCTGCCTTGGCTGTCCGTGTCGGGATATGCCGCTATTATCCCGGCATAGCAAGGTCGCTCTCTATCAGCGTGAAGGAGTAGCAGTGGAGGTAGTTACGGGCAGGTAAGCTTATGTTTCTGCTTGTTAACTTTCTGATAATTATCAATTAACTGTGGCATCCGTAATACCGCGTAGAGTACTACCACAGAGGTATTCAGCAGACTGCGGTTATCCTGCTGACAAAGGTCAAGGTACCCGGGTGATGTGTCCGATATGGTCGATGCCGTTAATCCAAGGCGGAGAAAACCATGGAACTTGTGTGCCCGGCCGGCAGCCTCCCGGCCCTGAAAACCGCCGTTGATAACGGCGCCAACGCCGTGTATTTCGGTTTTAAAGACAGCACCAACGCTCGTCAGTTTGCCGGCCTGAACTTCAATGACAAACGCGCCGCTGAAGGGATTGAATACGCCCACCTCCGGGGCGCGAGAGTTTTCTGTGCCATCAATACCTACCCGCAGCCAGACGGTTGGGAGCAATGGAAGGGGGCGGTAGACCGCGCTGCGAGTCTTGGCGTGGATGCCATTATCCTGGCCGACATGGGCCTGCTGGATTATGCCGCCAACCGATATCCGCACATCCCCCGGCATCTGTCGGTTCAGGGGTCTGCCACCAGCCACGAAGCGCTCTCCTTTTATAAGGACAACTTCGATATTCGCCGGGCCGTGCTGCCCCGGGTTCTGTCGCTGGACCAGGTTCGTGGTGTGGCCAAACACAGCCCGGTGGAACTGGAAGTGTTTGCCTTCGGTAGCCTGTGCATCATGGCTGAGGGCCGCTGCTACCTGTCTTCCTACCTGACCGATGAGTCCCCGAATACCCGGGGCGCCTGTTCCCCGGCCAAAGCTGTGCGTTGGCAGGAAACCCCGCAGGGGCTTGAGTCCCGCCTCAACGATGTCCTGATTGACCGTTATGGCCAGGGCGAATCCGCCGGCTACCCGACTCTGTGCAAAGGCCGTTTTGAGGTTGAGGGTAATGTTTATCACGCCATTGAGGAGCCGGTCAGCCTGAACACCCTGGACCTGTTGCCGGAGCTTCAGGCGCTGGGTATCAGTGCCGTGAAGATTGAGGGGCGCCAACGAAGCCCGGCCTACATCGCAGACGTAGCCAGAACCTGGCGCCATGCCCTGGACAATCTTGAAGCCGACACCGACGGCTTTACTGTTGAACCTCAATGGCAGCAGACACTGGCGGGGCTTTCCGAGGGCGGCCTGACAACGCTAGGCGCCTACCATCGCAAATGGAAATAAGGTTTCACCATCCATGCTGAAGTTATCCTTGGGGCCGATCCTATGGTTCTGGTCCAGGCAGACCGTTTTCGATTTCTACGCCAATGCCGCCGAGTGGCCGGTGGATACCATCTATCTGGGCGAGGTGGTGTGTTCTCGTCGGCGGGAACTGAAACCGGATGACTGGCTTGATCTCGCTCGTGATCTGAAAGCCTGTGGCAAGAATGTGGTGCTCTCCACGCTCACGCTGATTGAGTCGGAGGCTGATTTGCGTCGCTTGCGCCGGTTCTGTGAGCAGGATGAATTCCTGGTAGAGGCCAACGATCAGAGCGCCCTGCAGGTAGCCATTCGGAACAGGATTCCGTTTGTCACCGGTCCCTCAATGAACATCTACAACACAGCCACTCTGAAGATCCTCGCCAGGCAGGGCCTGAAAGAATGGAACCTGCCGGTGGAACTGGGCAAGGAAACCCTCGAGCAGCTAATCAAGGAGCTGCAGCAGGAAGGACTGGATCTTCCTGCCGAAGTGTTTTCCTGGGGTTTCCTGCCCCTGGCCTGGTCCTCCCGATGCTTTACCGCCCGGCATTACAACCTGCCCAAAGACAACTGCGAGTTCCGCTGCCTGCAGCATCCGGATGGCATGGAGTTGCGCTCCCGGGAAAGCCAGGAGCTGTTCCGCGTTAACGGCATTTCCACCTTGTCTGGCTCCCGTTACGACCTGATGCGGGAGTTACCGGAGATGGAGCGTATGGGGGTAAGCACCGTACGCCTGAGCCCGGAACATATGGGCATGGAGGAGGTGGTCAGACGCTTTGACCAGATACGCCGGGGCGAACTGCCGGCCACCGACCCTCTGCAGTTGGTTGAGGCACCACCCTGCAACGGATACTGGTATGGCCAGCCGGGGATGGACCTGATCGGCTGACTCCGATCAGTCTCTGACAGGTTTGACGCCAGGAAAACGGTCAGACACATACGTGCTGTGGCACTGAATGCAGCTGTTGGTCATTTTGCCGAATAGCTTGTGTTGCTTCCTGGTGTCGTCATTCCTGCCCGCATCAGCCAGCGATGCAGAAAGCTGGTGGAATTCCTTGTCCAGCTTGATAAAGCCTTTTGGTACTGCCGACATCAGGTCCTTACGATCCTGTTCAGTGAGGGACTGCTGCAGGATGAAACTGTCGTGGATGTTCTGGGCCTGCTCTGCAACCTTGTCATGCTGCCCCATAACGATGGCCGAATGAATCTGACCCATGGCCGCCTGAATAGACCGCATCTCTTCGCGCAGCAGACGATCCAGCTTGTCGGTCAGCTTGGGAGTGACCGGTTCAGCGGCAGCGGCAGTGAATGATACAGTGATGCTCAGGATGACGATGCTCAGAAGCGAGCTGTTTGTTTTTATCATGAGGATGCCCCCTCTAACGATGAATGGTGAGCATCATTCAGGCTATCACTCTTGGGTGGTGTGCCTGTTGAGATATGTTAATTGTTCAACACTGGCATCCGATGATGTGTAGGCACCCGATTGTGAGCCGAGCAAATTTCATAAGTCCGCTGAAGAGGTGATCAGTCATGGATATCCGACTGAAACGCGCTTATGCAGAACCCTCACGCTCAGATGGCCCACGGGTGCTTGTGGATCGTGTCTGGCCTCGGGGAGTGGCCAAAGAAGATGCGAACATAGCCCACTGGCTGAAGGACCTGTCGCCGTCAACTGAACTGCGAAAGTGGTTCGGTCACGATCCGGAAAAATGGCCGGAGTTTCGGGAGCGGTACCTTGAAGAGCTGACATCAGGTGATGCCAGCAAGGATCTTGAGGCACTGAAGAAGCTGCTTGATGAGCATGAGCGAATAACGCTCGTGTTTGCCGCGAAGGACACCGAGCACAACAATGCTGTGGCGCTCCGGGATTATATTCTGAACGACCAACTCTGAATCATTGGAGGATGGCGGCCTTCTGGGCCGCCCAGATTGCTGAAAACGCTCGCACCTTCTTGATCTGTCGGCGAACCTTATTCTTGGCTGAGTGCTTCCTGAGCCCACTGCCAGGCGGCAACCGTCGCCGGAAAGCCTATTGAATTCATGCCCAGCACCAGCGCGTGTTCAATTTCCTCACGTGTAATGCCCAGTTCCAGACTGCGACGAATGTGGGATTTCAACGCGGATTCGCGCCCGGCGCCCACGCAAACGCCCAGCTTTACCAAAGCGCGCTTTTTTTCATCCAGAGGGCCGGCATCGGCGAGGGCTTTACCAAGCTGTTTGTGCGCTTGTTGCAGCTCTGGAAACCGTTCGCTGAAGTCAACGAAGGTTTTGGGTAGTTCGCTGTCATGTTTATCCATTGGATTTCCTCGCTTGTGAGTTGCGCCCTGTCTCAAGGGTCGTTTTGAGAGTGGTGGACAGGTTTTGATCTTTCACATAAACCTTAGTCCACATAGCCGGATTATAGAATCGGTGCATGCAGGAAAATCAGCCGGTTGGGGGCTAAAACGGACGTTGCCATTCAAGGCTGTCCAGCAGGTTTTTCAGCCCCAGGCCGAGTTCCGTATCGCCCTCAATCACGAGTTTTCTCTGGAAGAATAACTGGTCCGGATCCTGCTCGCGCCTGGCGAGAGTTCTGAATGCGAACAGGGAACCCCGGATGGTGGCCTCTCCCGGTCCGTCAATGACCCGGAGCCGGCGGGCCCAGAAGCCAATGGTGATACCGGGTTGTCCGCCGTTTACCTCCAGGCGAATACGGCGGCCTTCGAAGTCATCGAATTCTCCGTCATCGATTGCCTGGGCAAAAATGCTATTAAGCGGCGCTTCTGCAGCCAGCTGCTTCAGGGGCACCGGGATTCGGCGATCAATAGCGCCTAGCATGGGCACGGGGGAGGGCAGGTACTCCCGAAGGACCGAAAGCGTTTGCCCCACGAGGGGAGAGTTCAGGGAGGTGATGGAAGCTAGTGGAAAAGCCATGCTTTACTCCGGGCGGTCAGTAACCGGCCTAGAGTAAAGCAAAGGGCTCTGGAACGATTTGATATAACTCAGCCCTTGTGCAGGCCTTCTTCCACCGCCCAAACGGCCACTTCCACCCGGGAGCGCAGGTTCAGTTTCTTCAGCAGGTGTTTCACGTGGACTTTTACGGTGCCGTCGCTGATGTCGAGTTTGCGACCAATCATTTTGTTGGAGAGGCCTTCGGCAATCAGGCGCAGAATATCCTTTTCCCGGGGTGTCAGACTGTCGAAATCGGGGCGTGATGCCTGCTGGGGTTTGTTGGAGCGCAATGCCTCTGCCAACAGGGTGGTCAGTCGGTCACTGATCACCATTTTGCCGACCGCCGCCTGATGGAGCTGGTTGATCATGTCTTCCGGTTCCATGTCCTTCAGCAGGTAGCCGTCTGCACCGGCCCGCAGTGCCGCCACAACGTCGTCTTCCTGGTCCGACACGGTGAACATCACAATACGGGAGCTGATGTTCTGTTCCCGCAGTTTCCTCAGGGCCTCAATGCCGTCCATCTCGGGCATGTTCAGGTCCATCAGGATCAGGTCGGGCTCCAGTTCAGTGGCCAGCCGAATGCCGTCGGCGGCGTTGCTGGCCTCCCCGGCAACAACCATATCGTCTTCCATGTCGATCAGCTGTTTGATGCCCTGGCGAAGAAGCGGGTGATCGTCGATCAACAGAATACTTGCGGGTGACTCAGACATCGGGTTCTCTCTTGTTGTCAGGCATTTGATGCTTCTGTGGGAATCAGGTTTCGGCTTTTGGGGACAAAGCCCAAAGTGACTTCCACGCCCCCTTCATCCCGGTTGATTACTTCGACCTTGCCGCCGAGGGTCCGGGCGCGGTCCTGCATGATGATCAGGCCATAATGATTGACGGGCTGGTCGCTACCGGGCAGGCCCTTGCCATTATCCCGGATCCGCACCCGTACCTGCGGTGATTCGAACAGGACATCCACGGTTATGTCCGTGGCATCCGCATGCTTGACCGCGTTGGCAAGGCCTTCCCTCACAATCTGCAGGGTATGGATCTCTTCATTCGGCGACAGGGTCTGGGGCGGCAGATTGTACTGCAGCCCAACCGGCTTACCCAGCCGCTCGGAAAACTCTTCAATGGTCTTTTGCAGGGCAGTAGCAAGATCCGGCGTGTCCAGCTTCAGCCTGAACGTCGCCAGCAGCTCCCGCAACTGGCGATAGGCACTGTTCAGGCCGGTACTGAGTTCGTCGAGAATTGCCTCGTGAGTTTTTTGTTGCTCGCCGTCGATGTTGAGGCGTCGCAGCCGGGCAACCTGCATTTTCAGGTATGAAAGTGACTGGGCCAGAGAATCATGGAGTTCCCGGGCAATCACGGTGCGTTCTTCAGCAAGGGTCTGCTGTTGCTCCTCGGTAATCTGTCGTTCCAGGAAAATGGCGGTGGCCAACTGGTCGCTGAGGGTTTCCAGCAGCCGACGAGAAGTTTTCGACAGGCCTTCTTCGGCCGGGTACCAGACTTCCAGCGTGCCCAGCAGCTGCCCGGGGGTCCGGATCGGAAGCAGCAGCCGACGCCCGTCGTTGGATTCCACGGGCAGTTCGTCATAGGCCTCCGGCGTCACCAGGCAGGCATTGCAGTGATGATCACGGCAGTAAAATGGCCGCTCCCGGGTGGCTGTCGTGATCGCCTGTACTGGCTCCGCGGATTGTTTGTCGTGGAGATAGAGGCGGATCGGGCCAATGCCCAGTAGCTGCTCAAGCTCCTGAAGCATGGGAATCGCCCCATTGCACAGATCGTGGTTGGCGAACAGGTCGCGGCTCGCGGAGTGCAGCAGCTGAAGGGCTGCATGGCTTTTTTCGAGCTCTTCCGTTTTCAGGCGGGCCCTTTCTTCCAGCTCGTAGTAGGTCAGAGCCAGCTCGCTGGTCATCTGGTCAAAGGCCTGGCCCAGCTGTGCCAGTTCGTCGGAGCCGCTCAGGTTGGCCTTACGGGAAAAGTCCTGATCGCCCACCGCGATGGCGATACTGACCAGCTTGCGCAATGGCCGCAAAATACGGTTTTTCAGATCGATGAACAGCGCCACGATGATCAGGATGGAGAAAGCCAGGCTGATGATCTGGATCAGGTGCAGCAGGTCAATCCGGGCTTCGGTTCGCTGTTCCAGCATCTTCACCAGCTGGTCTACGTTATCAACGTATTGCTGCGTTGAAGCGAGCATGGACGCGGAAACCGGGGTGCTCTGGTCGTGTTCCTGCAGGGCAGGCCGGAGCATGGTTTCCCAGGACTGAAGAATGGTCTGGTACTGGGCGGCCAGTGGATGGTCGCGGCTCTCGGGTATGGCATTGGTAATGCTGGCGTCACCCAACTTGGTATCGTAGCGCTCCAGCATCTGCCCGATTGAGTCCTCTCCGGATTCTGGCGCAACAGGCCCCGCGCTCCGGGCAAGCAGCTGAAAGGCCCCCATGCGCAGGGCGCCCGCCAGATTGATCGCGGTGGCATTGCCTTCGATGCTTTTGGAAACCGCAAGCGTGGTCGCCATGCTGACAAGGGCTGTCACCACCACGGCGCCAACAACGAGGGCGATTCGGTTTACAAGCGGGCTTCTGGATTTCATTCAGTCTCTTGCGCATCAATGCGTGTGGCGGGGCTGGGAATTATGCCCCGCACCGGGATTCCGTGATACCTCCTTGAGGATAGTCAATTACCCCAATGGTTGGTAACCCATCATAATCTTTGACCCTTTTATGATCAAAAGATGAAACTGAAAAGCAGGTTTCCAGAAGAGCGACAGTAATGAAGTCCGAAACGGATCGTGCAGATGACCGGCTGGCGTCATTGGCAGTGGTATTGCCGTTGGCGGTGGCGGGCTTTGTTGTCGCCGCCGGCTGCTGGACCCTGTTTGCGGTGGCCGGGGTCCATCTGCGTTCGGAACTGGATCTCAGCGACTTGCAGTTTGGGTTCCTGCTGGCGATGCCGATGGCGGTAGGCGCGGTCCTGGCAGTTCCAGCGGGCCTGGCGGCACAGAAATTCGGTGCCCGCCGGATCATGCTGAGCTGTCTGGCCGGGCTGGCAGGCTGCATGGTGATACTTCTGACCACTGATACCTTCCCCGGGTACCTGATTGCCGCCGGCGGCCTCGGCCTGGCTGGCGGTTTCTACAGTGCCGGGCTGCAGTTCGTGACGGGGCACTGTGAATCCAGGCGCCTGGGCCTTGTGCTGGGTGTCTTTGGCGCGGGTGTGACCGGCGCGGGATTCAACTACTACCTGGTACCACTTTTCCATGAGGCCTTTTCCTGGCACGGGGTTCCGCTGGCCTATCTGATCGTGCTGGTCCTGGTGCTTGCGCTGCTGGTCATGCTCACCGATCCGGAAGACGCCGAGGCGGACCCGACCGCCGAAACGTCAGTCCGGGTGCTGCTGCACCGCATGCAGACGAAGCGGGCCGGTCAGCTTTGTGGCTATTTTGGCGTTGTCGCCGGCAGCTTCTTTGCGTTGGCTTTGTGGCTGCCGGATTATCTGTCGTCACAGTTCGATTTGTCAGTGGATTCCGGTGCGCGCCTGGCGCAATGGTTTGTTATTCCCGGAGCCCTGGCCCAGATTGTGGGAGGCGGGTTTTCCGATCGATTCGGCAGTGCAAGGGTTGTCACCCGGGCACTGATGGTCTGTCTGATCGCACTGTTTGTTTTGTCCTACCCACCCATGACGCTGTTTATCCAGGGCGTTGACGCCACAATCCGCGTTGAATTTGCCTTGCCCATGCAAGTCGAGGGTGTGTTTGTCGTCACCCTCGGGCTGGCCATGGGCTGCACCATGGGTAGCCTCCAGCGGCTGGTTATTGTGGAAAATCGTTCGGTGGCGGCGTTTGTCGCCGGGCTGCTTCTGGTGAGCGCCTGTTCTGTGGCTTTCGTGCTGCCGGTGATTTTCAGCAGCGTCAACCACTGGCTGGGCATCCGCAGTGCGGTCTTCATGATTCTATTCCTGTTGCTTGTGGGCTGTCTTTTCCTGTTTGCCAGGGAAAGTCGTCGGCACGAGCGTGAGCACCTTCTCCACCCGGGGATATAAGCCGCCTACCCCCTGGGTGGTAGAAGCGGGTTATGAGGTAGTAACCACGCAGATTTTGCGGTTTTTCTCAAACACAATGGTCTCAAATCGGAGCAACGATCCAGCAGACGGGTTGATGGAGAAAGAGACCATGAGTCATTTGATCGATAAACTGAATTACTTCAGGAAGAAGCGCGAGCCGTTCGCCAACGGCCATGGCGAAACCCACGAAGTCAGTCGCGAGTGGGAAGACAGCTATCGCCAGCGCTGGCAGCACGACAAGATCGTGCGTTCCACCCACGGCGTAAACTGCACCGGCTCCTGCAGCTGGAAAATTTACGTCAAGAACGGCCTGGTTACCTGGGAAACCCAGCAAACCGATTACCCCCGTACCCGTCCGGATCTGCCCAACCACGAACCCCGTGGCTGCCCCCGTGGCGCCAGCTACTCCTGGTATATGTACAGTGCTAACCGCCTGAAGTACCCGTTGATGCGCAAGCATCTGATGAAGCTTTGGCGTGCCGCGCGCATGCAGTTCAATGACCCGGTGGAAGCCTGGGCTTCTATCGTGGAAGACCCCAAGAAAACCGCTGAGTACAAGCCCCGCCGTGGTATGGGCGGATTCGTGCGCTCCAGCTGGGACGAAGTCAACGAGCTGATTGGCGCCTCGAACGTCTACACCGCCAAAAAGCATGGCCCGGACCGCATCATTGGCTTCTCGCCGATTCCCGCCATGTCCATGGTGTCCTACGCGGCCGGCAGCCGTTACCTGTCCATGATCGGCGGCGTCTGCATGAGCTTCTATGACTGGTACTGCGACCTGCCGCCGGCCTCCCCGCAAACCTGGGGTGAGCAGACCGACGTGCCGGAATCCGCCGACTGGTACAACTCCGGCTACATTATTGCCTGGGGCTCCAACGTACCCCAGACCCGTACCCCGGACGCCCACTTCTTTACGGAAGTTCGCTACAAGGGCACCAAAACCGTCGCCATTACTCCGGATTACGCCGAAGTCTCCAAGCTGTCCGACGAGTGGATGAACCCCAAGCAGGGTACCGATGCCGCTCTGGGCATGGCCATGGGTCACGTGATCCTGAAAGAGTTCCATGTCGACAAGCCGAGCGAGTACTTCACTGACTACGTACGTCGCTACACCGACATGCCTTACCTGGTCATGCTGGAAGAGAAGGATGACGGCAGCTTCGTGCCGGGCCGCTTCCTGCGCGCCAGTGACCTGGTGGATGGACTGGGTGAAGAAAACAACCCCGAGTGGAAAACCATCGCCATTGATGAAGCCTCCGGTGAGCTGACTGCGCCTAACGGCTCTATTGGCTATCGTTGGGGTGAGAAGGGCAAGTGGAACCTGAAGCAGACCGCCAAGGGCTCCGATGTAAACCTGCAGCTGTCCATGGTCGAAAAGCACGATGATGTTGTCGATGTCGCCTTCCCGTACTTCGGTGGCATCGAGCACGACCACTTCCAGCACGTGGAAATCAAGGACATCCTCAAGCACAAACTGGGTACCCGCAAGGTGCAACTGGCGGATGGCTCTGAAGGTCGCGTGGTTACCGTCTATGACCTGATGGTTGCCAACTACGGCATCAGCCGAGGTCTGGGCGAGGATGACGGCGCTACGTCATACGATGAAGTGAAGCCGTACACACCGGCGTGGCAGGAAAAGATCACTGGTGTTCCTGCAGACAAAGTAATCCGCATTGCCCGCGAGTTCGCGGACAACGCTGACAAGACCAAAGGCCGTTCCATGGTCATCGTCGGTGCCGGTATGAACCACTGGTACCACATGGACATGAACTACCGCGGTCTGATCAACATGCTGATCATGTGTGGCTGTATCGGCCAGAGCGGTGGCGGCTGGGCCCACTATGTTGGCCAGGAAAAGCTGCGTCCGCAGACCGGCTGGCAGCCCCTGGCCTTTGGTCTGGACTGGCAGCGTCCGCCCCGGCACATGAACTCCACCTCCTTCTTTTATGCCCACTCCGGCCAGTGGCGCTATGAGAAGTTGGGTGTTGACGAGATCCTGTCGCCGTTGGCGGACAAGTCCAAATTCAGTGGCAGCCTGATCGATTACAACGTTCGTGCAGAGCGCATGGGCTGGTTGCCGTCTGCCCCCCAGCTGAACCGCAACCCCCTGGGTATTGCCGCAGAAGCTGAAAAAGCGGGCATGGAAGTGTCGGACTACGTGGCGCAGTCCATGAAAGACGGCTCCCTGGCCTTCGCCGCCGAGGATCCTGAAGCGCCCCAGAACCATCCGCGCAATATGTTTATCTGGCGCTCCAACCTTCTGGGCTCCTCCGGCAAGGGCCACGAGTACATGCTCAAGTACCTGCTGGGCACCAAGAGTGGCCTGCAGGGCAAGGATCTCGGCCACGAGGGTGGTGCAAAACCGAAAGAGGTCAAATGGCATGACGAAGCGCCGGAAGGCAAGCTCGACCTGCTGGTGACCCTGGACTTCCGCATGTCCACCACCTGTCTGTATTCCGACATCGTTCTGCCGACGGCCACCTGGTACGAGAAGAACGACCTGAACACATCGGACATGCACCCGTTCATCCACCCACTGACCGCAGCCACCGATCCGGCCTGGGAAGCGCGCAGTGACTGGGAAATCTACAAGGGCATTGCCAAGGCGTTCTCAAAGGCCACCGAGGGCCACTTGGGTGTCGAGAAAGACGTGGTCACCCTGCCGCTGCTGCACGACGCGCCGGCCGAGCTGGGCCAGCCGTTCGATGTGAAGGACTGGAAGCGCGGTGAGTGTGACCTGATCCCGGGCAAGACCGCGCCCAACTTCATCACCGTTGAGCGGGATTACCCGAACACCTACGCACGTTTCACCTCGCTCGGGCCGCTGCTCGACAAGCTGGGTAACGGTGGCAAGGGCATCAACTGGAATACCGAGAAAGAAGTGAAGTTCCTGGGTGAGCTGAACTACAAGCACATTGACGGAGCCAATGCAGGCCGTCCGAAGATTGAGAGTGCTATTGATGCCGCGGAAGTGATTCTGACCCTGGCGCCGGAAACCAATGGCCAGGTGGCGGTAAAAGCCTGGGCGGCCCTGTCCGAGTTTACCGGGCTGGATCACACCCATCTGGCGAAGAACAAGGAAGAGGAAAAAATCCGCTTCCGGGACGTTGTGGCTCAGCCGCGCAAGATCATCTCCAGCCCGACCTGGTCTGGTCTGGAAGACGAACATGTGTCCTACAACGCGGGCTACACCAACGTTCACGAGCTGATCCCATGGCGCACCCTCACCGGGCGGCAGCAGTTCTACCAGGATCACGAGTGGATGCGCGCCTTCGGTGAAAGCCTGCTGGTCTACCGTCCGCCCATTAACACCAAGACGGTCAGCAGCATGCTGAACCAGCGCAGCAACGGCAATGCCGAGAAAGCGCTGAACTGGATCACACCGCACCAGAAGTGGGGTATTCACAGCACCTACAGTGACAACCTGCTGATGCTGACCCTGTCCCGCGGTGGGCCAATCGTGTGGCTGAGTGAAGACGACGCCAAAGAACTGGCCATCGAGGACAACGACTGGATCGAGCTGTTCAACGCCAATGGCGCCATTGCAGCCCGGGCGGTTGTGAGTCAGCGCGTGATGCCCGGCATGGTGATGATGTACCACGCCCAGGAGCGGATCGTGAACATTCCGGGGTCAGAAATCACCGGTACCCGGGGTGGGATCCACAACTCGGTCACCCGGGTGTGCCCGAAGCCGACCCACATGATCGGCGGTTACGCCCAGTATTCCTACGGCTTCAACTACTACGGCACCGTAGGTTCCAACCGCGACGAATTCGTGGTGGTTCGCAAGATGCACAACGTCGACTGGCTCGACGGTGAAGGCAATGACACTGTTCAGGAGGCTGTAAAATGAAAATCCGTTCCCAAGTCGGCATGGTGCTGAACCTGGACAAGTGCATCGGTTGCCACACATGTTCAGTAACCTGCAAAAACGTATGGACCAGCCGTGAAGGCATGGAATACGCCTGGTTTAACAACGTCGAGACCAAACCTGGTATCGGCTACCCGAAAGAGTGGGAGAACCAGGACAAGTGGAAGGGCGGCTGGATGCGTGACAGCTCCGGCAAGATCCGTCCGAAGATCGGTGGCCGTTTCCGGGTGCTGGCGAACATCTTCGCCAACCCCGATCTGCCCCAGATCGACGACTACTATGAGCCGTTTGATTTCGATTACCAGCACCTGCACACCGCCGGCGATACCAAGCACCAGCCGGTTGCACGGCCGCGCTCGCTGATCTCCGGCCAGCGCATGCAGAAAATCGAATGGGGCCCGAACTGGGAAGAGATTCTCGGTACCGAGTTCGCCAAGCGTCGCAAGGACAAGAACTTTGACCAGGTGCAGGCGGATATCTACGGCCAGTTCGAAAACACCTTCATGATGTACCTGCCGCGCCTGTGCGAGCACTGCCTGAACCCGGCGTGTGTTGCCAGCTGCCCGAGTGGTGCCATCTACAAGCGTGAGGAAGACGGCATCGTCCTGATCGACCAGGACAAGTGCCGTGGCTGGCGGATGTGTGTCTCCGGCTGCCCGTACAAGAAGATCTACTTCAACTGGAAAACCGGTAAGTCCGAGAAATGCATTTTCTGCTACCCGCGGATCGAAGCCGGCATGCCCACTGTGTGCTCGGAGACCTGCGTCGGCCGGATTCGCTATCTGGGTGTGCTGCTGTATGACGCAGACCGCATCGAGGAAGTGGCCAGCGCCCCGGGCGAGCACGAGCTGTACGAGAAGCAGCTGGAAATCTTCCTGGACCCGTTCGATCCGAAAGTGATCGAGCAGGCGAAGAAAGACGGCATTCCGATGAATGTGATCGAAGCCGCCCAGCAGAGCCCGGTGTACAAGATGGCGGTGGACTGGAAACTGGCCCTGCCTCTGCACCCGGAATACCGCACCCTGCCCATGGTCTGGTACGTGCCGCCCCTGAGCCCGATCCAGTCCGCGGCGGAAGCCGGCAAGGTCGAATTCGACGGCATACTGCCGAAGATCGAAAGCCTGCGGATCCCGGTGAAGTACCTGGCCAACCTGCTCACCGCAGGTGACGAGAAGCCGATTGTCCGGGCCCTCAAGCGGATTATGGCCATGCGCCTTTACAAGCGTGCCGAGACCGTTGAAGGCAAGGAAGACCTGCGCGCCCTTGAGGAAGCCGGTTTGACCAAGGCCCAGGCGGACGAAATGTATCGCTACCTGGCCATCGCCAACTACGAGGATCGCTTCGTGATTCCCACCAGCCACCGCGAGCTGGCGAAAGAAGCCTTCCCTGATGCCACCGCTCATGGCGAGCGCAACGGCTGCGGCTTCAGCTTTGGTGAAGGCTGCAACGGCGACAGCAAATTCAACATGTTCGGTGGCCGCAAACAGACCACCAGCATGGTCCAGAAGCTGTCGACCGTGAAGCAGGTTGACCCGAAACAGCTGCAGGAATAAGGAGGCGGAGATGCAACTTTTAAAAGTACTGGCACGGGTGCTTGAGTACCCGACCGAAGAACTTCAGGCCTCCAAAGACGCCCTGATTGCCGCTGTCCTCGAGGACAGCCGGCTGCCGAGGCAGAACAAGGAGCAACTGCTGCGCTGTGTGGAGATGCTGTGCGATGGCGACCTCCTGGACATTCAGGAAAACTACGTCGGCATGTTCGACAAAGGCCGGGCCACGTCCCTGCTGCTGTTCGAGCACGTGCACGGCGAGTCCCGGGATCGTGGCCAGGCCATGGTGGACCTGATGGAGGAATATCGCACCAACGGTCTGGAAATCGACGCCCGGGAACTGCCGGATTACCTACCCCTGTTCCTGGAATACCTCTCCACCCGCCCCTGGGACGAGATCCAGAACTGGCTGGAGGACATCCACCATATCCTGGGCTTGCTGGGTGAACGCTTGTACCAGCGGGAAAGCTTCTATCACGTGGTGATGGATTCGCTGCTTAATCTGTCCGGACGCGCGGCAAACCGCCAGGAGCTGGCCCAGATCGTCGCCTCGGAAGAACGCGACGACACCCCGGAGGCACTGGACAAAGTCTGGGAAGAGGAAATGGTGAAGTTTGTTGATGATCAGGGCAGCTCCTGCAGTACCGGAAGCGTTGTAGGCCAGCGCCGCCGCGAACTGGAACAGACCCAGACCATTCACCTGAGTGATCAGCTGATGACGGACGCAACACCCCGTCAGGCAGGGCGCGCCTGAGGGCGCAGGAGGAAACGGAAATGATGTCCTATCTGAATACATTGCTGTTTGGGGTTTATCCCTACATCGCCATCGCGATCCTCGTGATTGGCACCTGGGCCCGCTATGACCAGGGCCAGTTCACCTGGAAAGCCCATTCCAGCCAGATGCTGCGCAAGAAAAACATGGTCATGGCCAGCGTGCTGTTCCATGTTGGCGTACTGGTGATCTTCTTCGGCCACCTGGTCGGGCTCTTGACTCCGCACGCGTTCTACGAGCCGTTCATGACCCCCGGCACCAAGCAGGTCATGGCGATCGTGGTGGGTGGTATTGCTGGAATCATGGCCATCATCGGCGGTGGCATGCTCGCTTGGCGTCGGCTCACGGACCCGCGTGTGAAGGCCAGCAGTACCTTTGCCGACAACATGATTATTATCATCCTGGTCGTCCAGCTGGCATTGGGCATGCTCACTATCCTGCCTACCATGGGTCACCTGGACGGTAGCACCATGCTCAAGTTCTCTGCCTGGGCTCAGGGTATTGTTACCCTCCAGGGCGGCGTGGCCGGCTACATTGACGACGTGCACTGGATCTACAAGACCCACATCTTCCTGGGCCTGACCATCTTTGTACTCTTCCCGTTCACCCGCTTGGTGCACATGCTCAGCGTGCCGGTGGAGTATTTTGGGCGGAAGTACCAGGTGGTTCGCAAGCGCGCTTGATGTAAATGAAAACGGGGTCAGATGAAAGCGTTCATCTGACCCCATGTTCACTGAGGTTATTGCTATGCAACTCATTCCCGTCGGCGAAGCCGAAAAACCCAGAAACCAGTTCCCGCCGGTCACCGTGGGTGACACCCTCATCGGCGAAGACGACATCGCCCGGGAAATGCAGCACCACCCGGCCGAAGAAGTCGCCGAAGCCTGGCACGAAGCCGCCACAAGCCTCGTTATCCGCGAGTTGCTCCTGCAACAGGCCAGTCGCCTGAAACTCGATGACATCGCTGATGAAGAAGACCGCATCGCGCGGGTACTGGAACTCGAGCTCAACGTCCCGGATCCCACAGAGGAAGACTGCGAACGCTTCTATAACGCCAACCCGGCCCGCTTCCGCAGCCCAACGCTGATGGCCGTCAGCCACATCCTCCTCGCCGCCGCCCCGGACGACGTCCAGGAACGCATCCGCCAGGAAGAAGCCGGCCACCAGCTGCTGTCATCTCTGATCGACGGCCGCTCCCAGTTCGCGCAACTGGCCAAACAATACTCCGCCTGCGAATCCCGGCATCAGGGCGGCAGCCTCGGCCAGATCAGCAAGGGCCAGACAGTGGAAGAGTTCGAGCGCCCCGTCCTGTCCCTGGAAGAAGGCCTGAACCCGGAACTGATCGAAACCCGCTACGGCTGGCACATAGTCCGCGTTGACCAGCGAATCGACGGCCAGCAGCTCCCGTATGAACACGTCAAACCCCAGATCCGACAGTACCTGAGCGAGAGTGTAACCCGCCGGGCATTCCGTCAGTACCTGCAGGTTCTGGCGGCGGAAACTGGCGTAGCAGGAGTAGATCTCGAGCTGCCCGACTCGCCACTAATGCAGTAAAAGGCGCGCGACCAAAGCCTGGAGACTGGCGGGAACACCCCTTCCAAAACTGTCTGCAGCCATGGATGGCTGCAGCCTTTTTGACTCGAAATAGTTAGTAACAAAACACTTTGAGTTAGATCAATTACTCCCGAATAACCCCCCAACTACCCCCATGGGGGGAGCGATTTTCACCCCGTATCCTTCTATCATTTAAAACATGATTTCGAATGCATGAATATGCAGAGAGGATACACCAATGGCACTGACCCAAACGGCCGAAACCCGCTACACCAAACCCGTGCTCGTCGCCATCAACAAACCCTTTGACGACGAGGACGGCCTCCAGGCCCTGCGCAGCCATCCACTGTTCTCGGAACTCAATGGCAAAGACCTGCAGCACCTGATCCAGCAATCCCGAAGAATCCGGCTTGGCCATCACCAGTTGCTGTACCGCCAGGATATGCCCGCGCACCACTTCTTCTTCGTGATCTCCGGCCGCCTGCGTCTTTACCGCCTGGACTCCTCCGGCATTGATCGAACCCTCGACAGCATCGCCCCCGGTGACTGTTTCGCCGAAGTCATGATCTACGCCGATCCGCCCCGGTATGCCTGCTATGCAGAAGCCCTGAAGTCCAGCGAAGTGCTGATGATCCCAGTCAAAGCCTACCAGGACATGCTGGAAAGCAATCCTGGATACGCCCAGGCAGCCCTGCGGCATTACGCCAAACGGGCCGTCTCCCGGTTTCACGACCTGGAAATCATGACCGTCCAGAACGCCCGTGACCGGCTGATCCGTTACCTGATCGATCTGTTGCCCAACGGTGCAGAGGAGGGTGGAGAAGTAGAGTTGCCGCTACCCAAGTGCCTGGTGGCCTCCAGGCTGGCCATGCAGCCGGAAACCTTCTCCCGAATTCTGGCGGATCTGAAGGCCAACGGTCTGGTGCGGGTCAACCGCAGCCGGCTGTTCATTTCGGATCCCCGTCGGTTGATCGAAATCAGCCAGTAGCAGCCCACACTCAGGCCTCCAGGCTCCCGGACAAGGAGGAAGCGTGACAGCAAGAAAGCAACGACCGCTGATCTATTCATGTTCCGGCTGTTCCGATGTGGCGCAGCTGGCCAACAATGTAGCCGTGCGGCTGGATCACGCCGGTGAATTCGAAATGTCCTGCATCTCCGGTGTTGGCGGCAAGGTGCCGTCACTGTTGAAAACCGCCAGATCCGGTCGCCCGATCACCGTGATTGATGGCTGCCCCCTGCATTGTGCCCGGGCATGCCTTGAGAACATCGGTGTCGAGCCCGATGAGCATGTCCGGCTCTACGAATTCGGCTTCAAGAAACACTATGGACAGAGCTACGGCGAAGACGCCGTGGAAGACGTTTGCGACGAAGTTCGCAGGCTCACCTCGTCCGATCAGCTCATTGCCCGCAAGGCGTAAATCGCAGCGGTCCCGTATCAGTAAGGATTTATCAAAATGATCAGCAGTTACAGTGACCTGATTCAGGCCTCCCGCAGTCAGCAGGAAGCCCAGCGCCTGTTATTCGTATTTTGCCGGGCGGAACTGCCCGATGATGCTTCAGCCGAAGAAAGAGCGGCCTTTGAACGGGGTGAGGGCGGCGCGTTGACACCAGTGATCTGTGTGGACAAGACGCCGGATGAAGCGCCGGATTTTGAGGCGCTTGCCGAAGAATCCCGGGCCACTGGCCAACCCTGGGACGTTGTTTTCGTTGCCGCCATGTCCGGCCGCGGCGGCACGCCCCCATCCACCGATGAGGCGCAGCAGCCGCTGACCATGATGGTGGAGTCCATCCGCCTCGGTCATATCAGTAATTACCTCCCGCTCGATTCACAAGGAAACGCTGTCAGCCTGGGCTGACAGCGAGAATCCGATCAGTTCCTCCGCCAGGTGTATTCAATAAGAGGTATTTGATTTTCCTCTAATTTGCCTAGGCTAGAGCAATAAGGCGCTTTTCTCAGGGAGTCTTCTGTGTCCGTTTTTTCCCGCTTCACTTTTTTCTTTTTCGCATCGATCATGGCCATGGCCCTGAATGCAGCGCCTCTGGCCAAGTATGAGCCTGTTGCCGGTCGTCAGGTCATCAAGCAGACGTTTCCGGATGTCACCAGGGTAAAGCATCGGAAAGGCAATCGAGCCATCCAGGAGCTCTATGCCCGTAAGGAACTGGTGGGCTACGCCTATCAGTCCCTGGATTTTGTCCAGACGCCCGCTTATTCGGGCAAACCCGTCAACGCCATGGTTGTGCTGGATACCGAAGGCACTATCAAGGCCGCCAAGGTGATCCATCACGATGAGCCCATTCTTCTGGTGGGTATTCCCGAAAGCAAGATGCACGCGTTTACCGATCAGTACACGGGCCTGAAAGCAGATCAACGGGTAACCGTTGGCGGAACGTCCTCCGAACGCAAGGTTGCCGTTGATGGTTTGTCCGGGGCCACGGTTACCGTGATGGTGATCAACGAAGTGATTATGCGCACCGCCCACCGGGTGGCCGTGGAACTGGGAATGGTCGAGGGCGAGGACGGAACCCGTCCGCCGCTGGCCACGGTGAACAAACAGGCTTATGAGCAGAAATCCTGGCAGGAACTGACCGGTGACGGTTCTGTCCGCCGGTTACTGCTCACCAAGGGCCAGGTAGATGATTCATTCAAAGGCACTGAAGCCGAGGGTGTTGATACCGCAGGCCCGGAAGAGCGAAATGAGCCGCTGATTGAACTGTATGCCGCCTACCTGGATGTGCCCACCATTGGCCGGAATCTGCTGGGAGAGAGTCAGTACCAGTGGCTGACGTCCGAGCTGCAGGAGGGTGAGCATGCCATTGCCGTGATGGCCAACGGTGAATACTCCTTCAAGGGCTCGGGTTATGTTCGCGGCGGCATTTTCGATCGCATCCAGATTCGTCAGTTCGGAGACACTTTCAATTTCCGGGACCTGGATTTCTACCGGCTGAGCGACGTCTATGCCGAAGGCATGCCGGAATTCACTGAGATGGCGATATTCATTATTCGCCAGCAGTACAACTTCGATCCCGGCACTCCCTGGACACTCGAGCTCACGGTCAAGCGCCAGACCGGCCCTCTGGACAGCGAATTCCAGGTGTTTCCGCTGGAGTATCAGTTGCCGGAACAGTATTACACCCGTCCGGAGCTCGTCGTTTCCGAGGAAGAATGGCTGGAGAGCCAGCCCATGTGGGTGCAGGTATGGTACCAGCGGGAGTTCCAGATCACGGTATTGGGCATAGGCATTGGTGTGCTGCTGTTCATTCTGTTTTTCCAGGACTGGCTGGTCAAAAAGCCAAAAATGATGCGTTGGATCCGCCACGCGTTTCTCACCTACACCCTTGTTTTCATTGGCTGGTATGCCATGGGTCAGCTGTCGATTGTCAACGTGCTGACGTTTGCCAACAGTCTTATCAGTGGCTTCAGCTGGAACACCTTCCTGATTGACCCGGTGATTTTCATTCTCTGGGCCGTGGTGGCCGGCATCGTTCTTCTGTGGGGAAGGGCGGTCTACTGTGGATGGCTGTGCCCATTCGGCGCCCTGCAGGAGCTGCTGAATGAAATTGCCCGCAAGCTGAAGGTGCCCCAATACACCGTTCCCTTTGCTGTGCATGAGCGGCTCTGGGCCATCAAATACATCGTTCTGCTGGTGCTGTTCGGGGTGTCGCTGGATTCCATGGCAACCGCTGAACGGCTTGCCGAGGTGGAGCCGTTCAAGACCGCGATTACGCTCAAGTTTGATCGCAGCTGGCCTTTCGTGACCTACGCCGTCCTGTTGCTAGTGGTCAACCTGTTCACCCGCAAAGTTTTCTGTCGTTACATGTGCCCGCTGGGGGCGGCACTGGCGTTGCCGACCAAATTACGAGTGTTCGACTGGCTCAAGCGGCGCAAAGAATGTGGCAATCCCTGTCGGTTGTGTGATCACGAATGTGAAGTTCAGGCGATCCATCCGGACGGCCACATCAACTATATGGAGTGTCATTACTGCCTGGATTGCCAGATGACGTATTTCGATGACCACAAGTGCCCGCCGCTGATCGTCAAGCGACGCGGCAAGCGCCGTGGGCATAACGCACCGGGCCACCCGGAGGAAATACCTGTGGTTCAGGTGTCATGAGTAGTCCCATAAAAAGAAAGAATGAGAAGCAAAACCGCCATTACCAATAACGGAGTTGGATGTTATGAAAAAAAGAGATGATCTGACCAACGACATGCCGGAGCTTCCGGAAAGTGGCCGGAGCCGCCGTCGGTTTATGGGTGCCGCGGCACTCGCCGGTGTTGCTGGTGCAACTGGCCTGGGCACCGCGGTGATGTCGCGGGAGTCGTTTGCCGCGGCCGCCGAGGAGGCCCGTAACAAATTCGTCGTGCACCCCGGTGAGCTGGACGAGTACTACGGTTTCTGGAGCGGTGGTCACTCCGGTGAAGTACGGGTTCTGGGTGTGCCTTCCATGCGGGAGCTTATGCGTATCCCTGTGTTCAACGTGGACTCTGCAACCGGGTGGGGCATTAGCAACGAGAGCAAAGACGTGCTGGGTCATGACAACACCCATCTGAACGGCGACTCTCACCATCCCCATATTTCCATGACGGATGGTCGTTACGATGGCAAGTACCTGTTCATTAACGACAAGGCCAATACCCGGGTGGCACGGATCCGCCTGGACATCATGAAGTGTGACAAGATCACCACCATTCCGAATGTTCAGGCCATTCACGGCCTGCGTCTTCAGAAGGTGCCCAAAACCAAGTACGTGTTCTGCAACGCCGAGTATGTCATTCCCCATCCGAACGATGGCAGCGACACCAGCCTTGAAAGCAGCTTCACCATGTTTAACGCGGTAGACGCGGAAACCATGGAGGTGGCCTTTCAGGTGATTGTTGATGGCAACCTGGACAACACCGATGCGGACTACACCGGCAAGTACGCCTGCTCCACCTGCTACAACTCGGAGAAGGCGCTGGATCTGGCCGGCACCATGCGCAACGATCGCGACTGGGCGGTGGTGTTCAACATCGAGCGCATTGAGCAGGCGGTCAAGAATGGCAACTACAAGACCCTGGGTGACTCCAAGGTGCCTGTGGTAGACGGTCGTGCCGGCTCGGAACTGACCCGTTACATCCCGGTTCCGAAAAATCCGCATGGTCTGAATACCTCCCCGGACGGCAAGTACTTTATTGCCAATGGCAAGCTGTCACCAACGGCCACCATTATTGCCATCGACAAGCTGGATGATCTGTTCGATGGCAAGATTGAGCCGCGCGATACGGTGGTAGGCGAACCGGAACTGGGCCTTGGGCCCCTGCACACAACCTTCGATGGCCGTGGCAATGCCTATACCACTCTGTTTATCGACAGCCAGGTGGCGAAGTGGAACATCGCGGATGCCATCAAGCACTACAACGGCGAGGATGTGAACTACATCCGTCAGAAGCTCGACGTGCATTATCAGCCTGGACACAACCACGCGTCCCTGACCGAATCGCGGGATGCTGATGGCAAATGGCTGGTGGTGCTGTCCAAGTTCTCCAAGGACCGGTTCCTGCCGGTTGGGCCGTTGCACGCAGAGAACGACCAGCTGATCGATATCTCCGGTGAGGAGATGAAGCTGGTTCACGATGGCCCGACCTTTGCTGAGCCCCACGACTGTATTCTGGTCCGCCGTGATCAGATCAAGACCAAGAAAATCTACGATCGCAACGATCCGTTCTTCGCATCTGCCCGAGAGCAGGCGGAAAAGGATGGTGTCACGCTTGAAGCTGACAACAAGGTGATCCGGGACGGCAACAAGGTTCGCGTCTATATGACGTCGATTGCGCCACAGTACGGGATGACCGAGTTCAAGGTGAAGCAGGGCGATGAGGTGACGGTTTACGTGACCAACCTCGACACCATTGAGGATGTGACCCATGGTTTCTGTATGGTCAACCATGGTGTGAGCATGGAGGTCAGTCCACAGCAGACGTCTTCTGTGACCTTCAAGGCGGATCGTCCCGGGGTGCATTGGTACTACTGCAACTGGTTCTGTCATGCGCTGCATATGGAGATGCGGGGTCGCATGATTGTAGAGAAGGCCTGATAGGTCGTTCTTTCACCGGGACCCGTGTGTGGGTCCCGGTGTTCCTTTTACCGATTTCGGAGAAGCAAACCAAGAGGGAAGGCCTTTCCAAAACACGCTCCTTGCGGCACGTCCATGTGACGCTTGGGCTCCGCCATCCATGGCTCCGCACAGTTTTGGAAAGGCCTTCCCTCTTGGTTCGCCAAGCTTGAGTGCAGGCCTCTGCAACTTTATCGCTTTCTAGAGAGACATTGATGTATTCACTTTTGCGTTATGGAGTGGCCCTGACAGTCGCTCTGTTATCGCTGACCGTGCAAGCGGACCTGCAAGAACAGCTTGATGCCCTGGAACCGGGCGCGAGCTTCGAGCTTCCCCCTGAGCAGATTTCGTCTCTGGCTATCCGGGTGCCCAGGGTGTCTGTGTCTTGCCATGAAGAGACGGTGATAGACCCGGGCGGGCAGGGTAATGCAGTGGATATCGCTGCCGAGGGGGTGACGTTTTCCGGCTGTGCCGTTCGCAACTGGGGCCGAGACCTGAACGAGCTGGATGCGGGGATTTTTGTGGCTAGGGAGGCCAGGGGCGCGGTGGTTGAGAACAACCGTTTGCAGGGGCCTGCGTTCGGGGTCTGGTTGGATGCAACGCCGGATGTGACGGTCCGAAATAATACAATTCGCGGTGATGACAGTCTGCGTCCGAATGACCGGGGCAATGGGATTCACCTGTTCAATACCACCGGGGCGCTGATTGAGGGCAATGACATTCGTCAGACCCGGGATGCGATCTATATCGAGACGGCAAATAACAATACGATCCGGGGTAATGAGATGGCGGATCTGCGTTATGGCATCCATTACATGTACTCGATGAACAATCTGCTGGAGAACAATGTCACCCGTAATACTCGGACCGGTTATGCGCTGATGCAGAGCAAGCGCCTGAAGGTGATCAATAACCGGTCGGTGAATGATGAGAACTACGGGATTCTGATGAATTTCATTACCCAGTCGGAGCTGCGGGGTAATGTGGTGACCGGGGTGTCCCAGGGCCGCACCGGCGGGGTGACGATTGAGGGAGCCGAAGGGAAGGCGGTGTTTATCTATAACTCCCTGTACAACATTTTTGAAGGCAATCTGTTTGCGGATAGCAATATTGGTATTCACCTGACGGCCGGTTCTGAAGATAACGAGGTATTCGGGAACGCCTTCGTGAATAACCAGCGACAGGTGAAGTATGTGGCAACCCGCACTCAGGAGTGGTCCAGTGATGGTAAGGGCAATTACTGGAGTGACTACCTTGGATGGGACCGGAACCAGGACGGTATTGGAGATGTGCCGTACGAGCCCAATGACAATGTTGATCGACTGCTCTGGAAGTACCCGGAAGCCAAGGTGCTGATGTTCAGTCCGGCGGTGGATACCCTGCGTTGGGTCCAGGATGCGTTTCCGGTGATCAAGGCCGCCGGGGTTGCCGATTCCCACCCCCTTATGCGACTTCCCTCTGATCTGAAACCGGAGAACCGATGAGCTGTTTTCGTCTTGAGAATGTGAGTTACCGGTACGACAAGAGCCCGGTGCTGCAGGGCATTGATCTGAGCCTGGAGCCCGGTGAGATTCTGGGGTTGTTCGGCCACAACGGGGCCGGTAAGACGACCTGTATCAAGCTGATCCTGGGGCTGATGCAGCCCAATCAGGGCGCGTTGTCTGTGCTCGGCGGTCACGCGGGGGACCCTCAGGTAACCCAGCACATTGGTTACCTGCCGGAAAACGTGATGTTTTACCCCCAACTGACCGGGCGGGAGATTCTGAGCCATTTTGCGCGTCTGAAGGGGGCGTCCCTGCAACAGGTGTCTCCGCTGCTCGAACAGGTTGGCCTTAGCGACGCAATGGATTCGCGCACCAAGACTTACTCAAAAGGCATGCGCCAGCGTCTAGGGTTGGCCCAGGCGTTGTTGGGCAAGCCGAAGCTGCTGATGTTGGATGAGCCTACCGTAGGCCTGGATCCGGTTGCCACGGCAGACCTTTACCGGCTTCTCCGGGAGCTGCGAGATGGGGGGGCGGGCATTGTGTTGTGTTCCCATGTCCTGCCCGGTGTTGAACCCTACATTGATCGTGCAGCCATCCTCACCGATGGCGCACTGAAGGCCGCCGGAGATCTGGCCGCACTAAGGCGGCAGGCCAATATGCCGGTGACCCTGTCTCTGGATCCGGCCAACAGTATCTCGGCGCTGGAACAAGTGATCGACCGGGCGTCGAACAATGGTGGCCTGATCATCAAGACCGAGAGCGGCCGACTGAAGGTCGACGTGCAACCAAGGGAGAAAATGGCCTTGCTGAACGCGGTGATGGCGTCGGGCGAGCTGGCGGATGTCAGCATCCACCAGCCCAGCCTGGAAGACATCTACGTACACTTCATCGGTTCGGGTGGTCTGGCTCACCGGGGAGGCAGTCAATGAACAGTATCTGGACCATTGCCCGTAAAGAACTCAGCGATAGTCTGCGCAACCGTTGGCTGATGGCCATTTCCCTGGTCTTTGCCACCCTGGCACTGGGCATTGCCTGGTTCGGCGCCGCAGCCTCGGGTCAGGTAGGCTATGCCTCCACGCCGGCCACCATTGCCAGCCTCGCGAGCCTGGGGATTTTCCTGATCCCGCTGATTGCTCTGTTGCTGGCCTACGACGCGATCGTTGGCGAAGAGGAGGGCGGCACCCTGCTGTTGCTGATGACCTATCCGATCAGTCGCAGCCAATTGCTGCTGGGTAAGTTCCTGGGCCACGGCCTGACCCTGGCCCTGGCTACGCTGATCGGCTTCGGAGTTGCCGGTGTGGCGATCGCGCTGCTTGTGGAAGACGTGGCCATTGTAAGCCTTGCCACTGCGATGTTCCGTTTTATCGCCTCCACCGTGCTGTTGGGATGGGGCTTTATTGCCCTTGCCTATGTGATCAGCGTCCGGGTCAGCGAAAAACCCATTGCCGCCGGCCTGGCCCTGGCGATCTGGTTTTTCTTTGTGCTGATCTTCGACCTGATGCTACTGGGCACCCTCGTGGCCAGCGAAGGCCAGTTCAGCGCGGAGCTCCTGCCCTGGTTGTTGATGCTCAATCCCACCGACATCTATCGCCTGCTCAATATTGTTGCCTTTGGCGACAGCGCGCAGCTCAGTGGCGTTCTTAGCCTGGGAGCCGACCTCCCTATCGGCGCAGCCGGCCTATGGGCTGGACTGGTGTTGTGGTTTGTCATTCCGCTGGCAGGCGCCTTGTTACTTTTCCGAAACCGCCGTATCTGAACGGAGTTGTCCCGATGAACAGAAACAAACTCAACTGGCTCTTCGCCGCCCTTGCAGCCGTCACACTGACAGCCTGCTCGGGCAACGAGGAACAAACCACCGCCAAACCCGACCCGATCCATTTCGAAAGCGGCGACGAATGCCACGTCTGCGGCATGGTCATCGTAGGCTTCCCGGGCCCGAAAGGCGAAGCCATCACCGAAAAAGACCAGCACGTCCGAAAATTCTGCTCCACCCGGGACATGTTCGCCTGGACCCTTCAGCCAGAGAACGTGAACCGGGATCACACCCTGTACGTCCACGACATGGCCCAGACCGAATGGGAAAGCCCGAACGACGCTGCACTGATTGATGCCCGCGAGGCATTCTACGTAGTCGGTTCCAGCCGAAAAGGCGCCATGGGCCCGACTCTGGCATCATTTGCCAGTCAGAGTAATGCAGAAAATTTTGCCAACGAAAATGGTGGTGAGGTAATGGCTTACAGCGAAATCACCATGGATCAGCTGAATACGGGCATGGCGATGCATAGTATGGATGGAATGGACCACTAGAAATGAAAAAGGGGTCAGACGAAAGCTTTCATCTGACCCCTTTTGTTGTGTTAGTTGTTGTGCCGGCCGCTTAGCCGCCGGTCATATTCATGAACCGAAGGATCTGCACATCCCCATTGGTGGAGAAGTGATGCCGCTCCGGCTTCAGGTCCATGGCATTGATGATGGTTTCCCGGAGCTTGTCATCGGTCACCGGGTTGCCACGCAAGACGCGCATCAGATCGACTGAATGCTCGTTACCGAGACAAAGGAGCAATCGACCTTCAACGGTTACCCTCACCCGATTGCAGGTAGAGCAGAAGTTGTGGGAATGGGGAGAAATGAAACCGACCCGGGTCTCGCTATCCTCCATCCGGTAATACCGGGCGGGACCGCCGGAATCTTCGGTAGCGGGTATCAGCTCATGGTGCTTGCGGATAATGTCCCGCACCTCTTCGCTGGTACACAGCGCCAGGCCCCGGTCGTGCTCGGAAATCTCACCAAGGGGCATCTCTTCGATAAAGCTGATATCCACCTTTTTCTTGCGGGCGAACTCGATCAGCTCGGGAATCTCTTCGTCGTTGCGGCCCTTCATCACCACCGTATTGATCTTGATGCCCCGGAAGCCGGCCTCGCGGGCGGCGTCAATACCATCCAGCACATGGCTGAGTTTGCCAGTGCGGGTAATGTTGCGGAATTTCTCGGCGTCCAGGGAATCCAGGCTGATGTTCAGGCGATGCATGCCGGCCTTGCGCAGGGGCTCGGCCATGGTGGTGAGCTGGCTGCCATTGGTGGTCATGGCAAAGTCGCGCAGCCCGTAGGTGCCGATTTCCTTTACCAGCTCCAGAATGTCCTTGCGTACCAGCGGCTCGCCGCCAGTCAGGCGGATTTTTTCCGTACCCAGATCAACAAAATTGCGGGCAACCCGGGCGATTTCCTCAAGAGTGAGAACCTGCTGACGGGGCAGAAACGTCATGTCTTCAGCCATACAGTACACGCAGCGGAAGTCGCACCGGTCAGTGACGGACAGGCGCACGTAATTGACGGTCCGACCAAAACGGTCTGTCAGCTTGCTCTGGGGCATCGGGTTGGTCCTGTTGCCGATTGTTTTTTAACCTGAGTATAGCCCAAGTATTGCAGATTGGATCACCAATTCCGATACCCCTCGGGAGGTAAGCCCACTACCCTTGGGCAGTCAGGCCGTCTATCCGGGCAAACAGCACCGAGTTTTCCAGAGCAATGTGCTCCTTCAGGTCTTCGCGAAAAACGCCAATCTGGTCATAGAGCTTGCACCAGGTGTTGCAGGCACCGTCTGGTAAGCTCAGTTTGTTAGTGAGAGCGTCAAGGTGGGCGAGGGCGGAATCATGTCCCTCATGCTCTGCCCGCATAACTGATATGGGGCCAAGGGCCATGCCCGATATGCCGCGGGAGATCATCGGAAACAGGATCTGCTCCTCCTTGGCCATATGATTCTCGAGCTCCCTATGCATGGTCTCGAGATGCGCGCTCAGGCCCGAGGGGCAGGCAGGATGACCGCCATGAACCCGTTCCACCCTCTGTGCCATCCGGATCAGCTCGGGGAGCTGGTCCCGGTGAGTATCGTGATATCTGGTGAGGATGTGTTCGATCAGTTCCTGGTCGGACGCTTTTTCAAGCCAGATTTGCTCAGACATAGTTTTCTCCAAAACATTTTAAATATATGTATATTTTCGATTGATCTTTTTCGGTTCTCAGCTCATATCCTTGTTTAGATCAATGATAGAAAGAATTCAGGGTTGAAAGCCGACAAAAAGAAGTCTATAAAATACATATTAAAGATGTATTTTGGAGGTTTCAAATGGAAATTCTGCTTTTCAGGGCAAACAGCGCGATGGTCTGGTCACTGCTGGGGCTGGTCGTAACAGTCCTGGTTGCTTATCCGCTGGCGCAACATTTTTCGATGGCCGTTCAGATTCTGGCTCATGTGGGAACTTTGTTGTTCGCCGTGGGTATCAAAGTGGCCTACGTGGCACGACTCGTATTTCTCAGCCGTTTGGGCAGACCTGTTCATTGATTCTCGGTAGAATAGATGCAGATATGAACCTTGGTGAGAACCCCGTGATGGGCGATCTTTTTGGGAAAACCGGATTTCGTATTCTTGCGTATATCTCAATTACGCTGGCGGCTGCAGGAGTTGTCCTGCCGTTGTTGCCCACAACACCCTTTGTTCTGCTGGCCGCATTTTTTGCCAGCAAGGGGTCTCCGGCCTTTGCTCAGTGGCTTGAAGACCATCCCAGATTCGGCCCTGCCATTGATCAATGGCGCACACGGAGGGCAGTGCCGGCACGGGCGAAGATTCTGGCGTGCAGCATGATGGCGCTGAGTTGGGGGATGCTGTTTGCGCTGGGAGCGTCGGGGATGGTTTTGGGCATTTCTGGCGTATTTTTGTGCGGCACCGCCTGTTACCTGGTAACACGACCTTCTTATTGAACGATTGTCATAACGACTGGAGTTTTGAATGCACATCACCCGTTACACGGATTATTCACTTCGCGTACTGATATATCTGGCAGTGCAGGGTGATCGTCTGGCGACCATTCAGGAAATCGCCGACAGCTATGATATCTCCAAAAACCACCTTATGAAGGTGGTGCATCAGCTGAACAAAAAAGGCTATATCGAAACCATCCGGGGCAAGAAAGGGGGGATGCGTCTGCATCGCGCACCCTCGGATATAAACGTTGGCATCCTGGTGCGGGAAACCGAACAGGACCTGAGTATCGTCGAGTGTTTTTCTTCCAAGAATGCCTGCAAGATAACGCCGGTGTGTGGCCTGAAATCGATGTTTGGTGAGGCGTTGAAAGCGTTCCTGGAGGTGCTAGACACGTACACTCTGGCCGATGTTATCCAGGACCAGCACCGGCCACAGCTCTTGAGGTTGCTTCAGATAGCCTGACGCGGCCAGGCGCCGAAAAGGCGCCTGGCCGGTCGGGCCCTGTCATGCCGCTCTGGCTATTCCCATCAACTTCTCCGGCAGCGAATACCGCAGGACCCGCTTAACCACCGTGCCGTACTGCTTCGCAAAACTCCCGGTGTTGTAGTGAATACCGTGCTTTCGACAGACCGCCTGCACCTTCCCGGAAATCTCCGGATAGCGGTGGGCGGGCAGGTCCGGAAACACGTGATGCTCCACCTGATAGCTCAGATGGCCGCTCAGAATATGCAGCCAGCGGCCCCCGGTGAAGTTTGAGGACCCGGTGAGCTGTCGCAAATACCAGTGGCCTTTGCTCTCGCCCTCACACTCCTCCTCGGTAAAGGTTTCCGCATCCTGTGTGAAATGGCCGCAGAAAATCACGGTGGATGACCAAAGGTTGCGGATCAGGTTGGCGCCAACATTTCCCGCCAGAACAATGGGCGCCACCGGTAAGGTGAGCAGCGGAAAGAACACGTAATCCTTGAAGGCCTGGCGGCCACCCTTGCGGGCGAATTCCTTCAGAAACGGCAGTTTTTCTCGCCAACTTATTTCCCGGCTCCGCAGCTTCTCGGTTTCAAGTTCGTGCAGGCCCACGCCCCACTGGAAGAACACGCTCAGCAGGATGTAATTGATGAACTGCAGCGTGTGCCAGGGTTTCCAGGGTTCGTCATCGGTCAGTCGTAACACGGCGTAGCCATAGTCACGGTCCTTGCCGATGATGTTGGTGTAGGTGTGATGTTCATAGTTATGGGTGCGGCGCCAGGAATCACCTGTGCAGACCGTATCCCACTCGTAGGTCTGAGAGTGCAGGCTCGGGTCGTTCATCCAGTCATACTGGCCGTGCATGACATTGTGGCCGATCTCCATATTTTCCAGAATTTTGGCAATGCCCAGGGTTGCCGTGGCGGCAACGAACACCGGCGGTAGGAAGCCGAACGGCATCATGATCCGGCCACCGGCTTCGAGACTCCGGTGCAGCCGGACCATCCTCCGGATGTAACGTGCGTCCCGTTCTCCGAGATCCGCCAGTACCTCATCCCTGATTGCGTTCAGATCTGTTTCAAGTTCTGCGAGTTGCGCTTCGGTCATCTTTTTCATGGTCATACTCCCTGCGGTGCACCTAGGCCCCGCGATAAAATCGGGTGTGGGTTCTTAAAGGTCGAGTGAGACCGGGCCGCGGGGAACGGAGATACAAAGTTGGACAGTCTCCTCGCCGGGGCCGGAAGCCTGGCCGGTCAGACGGTTGATGACGGTACCCGTGGTTTTCCGGCAACTGCACTGGTGGCAGATGCCCATGCGGCATCCGTGGCGCGGGGTCAGTCCGGCGGCCTCTGCGATTTCCAGCAAGGTGGCATCGCCCTCGGAACCGACCATCATCTGGCTGCCTTCAAACTGAACCTCACCACCGAGCGTCTCGTTTCCCAGATCGGCACTTGGCACGGAGAAGAAAGTGCTGTGGATATCCGCGTCAGCAAAGCCTCTCTCGGAGAGAAGGCCCTGAGCCAGATCCATCAGGCCTTTGGGGCCGCAGAGATAGATCTGTCGGGCCTTGATACCCGGCACTGCGTCCAGATCCCGGCCACGCAGGTAGCGAGGTTCCTTGGACTCGTTGGTGGCGATGATGTTAAGCGTGAGGGCGCTATAACGTGCCTCCAGGGCCAGCAGTTTCTCCCGGGCGATAACGTCATCACGGGTTCTAACGAAATACAGCAATGTAACCGGTGCCCGGTAATCCCGGGCCGCCATGGTCTCAAGCTGGCTCAGCACTGGCGTGATGCCGCTGCCACCGGCAATGAACAGCACCGGTTGGGCCGGTTCGGGTATCTGAAACTCGCCAAAGGCCTCACCTAGCCCGATGACCGCACCCGTGTGCAGGTGATCGTGGAGCCAGTTGGTCACCAGGCCGCCGGGAAGGCGTTTGATGGTCAGCGTGACCAACCCCTGTTCCTGCCAGAGCAGGGGTGAGCTCGAGAGACTGAACGTACGGTTTCGGCGGATTCCATCAATTTCAACGCAGATGTTCACATGTTGGCCCGCGCTGAAACCCGACCAGCGTCTGGCGGGTTTCAATACCAGGGTTTTGGTGTCCCGAGTTTCAGAAAGGATCTGCTCCACTCTGGCTGGTGTGTACTCTTGTACCCACATGGGGTTGATGCGTTCCAGCAGTGGGTCAAAAAACGCTTGCGGGTCATCCCGGTTGAATAGCTGCCTGCCGAGCCAGTGAAGGGCTTTTTGCTGGGTCTGTTTCACTAACATGATCATTGCCTCCCTGAGGCTTCCTTCTGTCCGTGTGTACAAGTGTTCACTAATGTGTACGAATGTACACACGACTACGGGGGGCTGACAACGGCTGAGCTCGTAATGGCTCAAAATGACAAGCATTCTGTACTTTTATTTTTACGACTGTGTACACTTGTGAACCATTGGCTAATGGCAGGCAGTACGGACCCAAGATGGCGGAAAAACAGCGAAGAAAGCCCGGTGAAACCCGTGAGAAACTGATGACCGCGGCGTTAACCCTGGTTGGCAAGGGCCGGCATTTTGCCAGCCTTGGTATCCGGGAAGTGACACGTCAGGCAGGCGTGGTGCCAACCTCGTTTTACCGGCATTTCCGCAATATGGACGATCTGGGGCTTCAGCTCGTGGATGAGCTGGGGCTGGTGCTGCGCAGGATGATGCGAGAAGCCCGGGCGAACGTGCTGCAGGCGGACAAACTGATCGAGGAATCGGTGGCCATCTTTATTAGCCACGCCCAGGCCAACCGGAGTTTTTTTCTGTTCATGGCTCAGGGGCTGGCCGGTGAGAGCAGGGCGGTGCAGGAAGGTATCCGGAGCGAGATGCGTTTCTTTGCCAGTGAGCTTGCCAACGATTTGCGCAGGCTGAGGCTGGTGGACCATCTGACCGACCAGGATCTGGACATGACCAGTGATCTGGTGGTGCGAAGTGTCGCCTTCAGCCTGACCGATCTGCTCGGCGTATCCGCCGACGACGACTACCAGATCGAGCAGATCAGGAAGCGGACCACCCGCTTCCTGCAATTGATTTTCGTGGGCGCGGCCCACTGGCAAAGCGCGGGCTGATTGTCCGTTGTATCAGTCCGCTTTACTCTTTTTCGTCGCCTGTTTGCGCGGCGCTCCGGGCTTGGTAGCAGCTTTCGGTTTGGCCTTTGGCGGCAGAATCAGGCTTTCCAGTTCGTCCAGTGCTTCACCCGTGTAAACCGCAAGTCTCTGCATGCTTGGCAGGGTATCCCTGCAGCCCGTGTAGCCGAAGTTCAGTGATCCATCATAGCTCAGGCAGGTGATGTTCAAAGCGCCACCGTGAGTAATCAGCGATACAGGGTACATGGCTTCCAGTTTCGCGCCCTCGTAGTAAAGCGTTCTCTGGGGCCCCGGCACATTGGAAATCGTGACGTTAAATACCGGACGCATCCGACCGCCAAGGCCGGACATCAGTTGCAGTATGTAGGGCGACATCAGGAGCATGGTGTACTGGGTGAGTGCGCTCTTGGGCAGCTTCTGCAAATGCTCTTTGGCCCTTCGCGTTGATGCTTTGATGTTTTGCAGGCGGGTCAGTGGATCGGCTTCGTCGGTCGCAAGCGAAGAGATCATGAAACTGATCTGGGTGCCTGTCCCTTCGTCATCGGACGGCCGGATGTTGACCGGTATGCCAGCGGTGAGGGGAGCGTCCGGCAGTTCATCCTGTTCCAGCAGAAAACGCCTGAGGGCAGTTCCGCACAGGTACAGAACGATATCGTTAAGGGAAGCGCCGGAAACGTGGGCAAGCTCCTTGATCCTGTCGAGCTGATAATGCTGGGTGGCAAACCGGCGCTGGCCGGTAACCCGGTGATTGATCTTGGACACGGGCCCGGTAAACGGTGCCGTGAGGCCATCCTCGGGGTGACGGACCGAATGCACCAGCCTGTTGCCTGCTTGTAACAAACGTGGCGCCATATCCGCCTGCAGTTTCAGTGCCTCCATGGCCTGTGAGACCGCGCCGGGCACGCTGGCCTCGGAATCGGATTTGCTGCCGCGCCTGCGCTCCGGCCGAACCGACCAGGGTGGCGGCATGTCCCGTTTGTCGGGATCGGTTGTCAGTACCCGTTGCATCAGGCGCACACCGCTGATGCCATCAATCATGGAATGATGCATCTTGGTATAGAGTGCAAAACGGTTGTTCTCGAGGCCCTCGATAACGTGGCATTCCCAGAGCGGGCGGGCAAAATCCAGGGGGTTGGAGTGCAGGCGCGATACCAGTATACCCAGTTCCCGTTCACCGCCGGGGCGCGGCAGTGCCGAGTGACGCACGTGGTAATCCAGATCGATTTTCTTGTCGACTTTCCAGCCCGGCGCCAGCACCCGACCCAACAGCCCGGACCAGGCAAGCTTTAAACCCCAGGGAGGTGCGACATCGCCGGTTTCCTTCATGCGGGTCACCATGTCCCGGAGGAAGGTTTCAGGGGCGCCCTCCGGTAGCGAAAAGATCTGCAGGTTTCCCACGTGCATGGGGGTGTCTTCAGATTCTACGGCCAGCCAAGAGGCATCCAGCGTTCCCAGGCGTTTCATTCCTTGTGTGTCTCCACCAGTATCCACGTATTTTAGTTATCTAAGGCAAGTATACTTGCAACTGCTTCGTGACACGATGTTTCAGGTCATAAAGTTCCCCGGTTTTGCAGTGCTTTATCGCCTCAAACGTTTGCCGTTTTAGTCTCCCGAAAGAGGCGAGTGTGTGCTACTTTTCATCGGTTGGTTGCAGTAAAAACAAAAACATCCGGAGGCGTTGTGGAATCCAGCCCGCTTATCTCGGCAGGTCTGCCGATTGCTCTGTTCATCATTATGATCGGTATCGGCATGACCCTGACGATACGAGACTTCCGCCAGGTGGCGGTGTATCCGAAAGGGATGATCGTAGGCACCATTGCCCAGATTCTTGTCATGCCGCTCATCGCCTTCATGCTGGCCACGTTGCTGGCGGTTCCGCCGGCCATAGCGGTCGGACTGGTGATCATCGCCGCCTGCCCTGGAGGGACCACCTCGAATCTGTTCGTGCTGCTCTCGCGGGGTAACATTGCCCTCTCCATAGTACTGACCGTCAGCGCCAGCCTGATCACCATTCTTACCCTGCCGTTGTTTACCAATATTGCCCTTCAGCACTACATGGGAACCGAGGAAAACATTGTGTTGCCGGTATGGAAAACCGTGGGCATGCTGATTGGCATCGTGCTCTTCCCGGTAGCCATCGGGATGGTGGTTCGTACCCGTAAGCCGGAAGTTGCCCGCAAGGCCGAGGGCATTGTGAGTATCTTCGGCGGCATTGTTCTGGCGTTGCTGATTGTGGCCCTGGTTTATGGGGTTCGTGACCAGATCTGGGAGCTTCTGAAACAGGCCGGGCCGGCGACCATTCTGTTGAATGTGGCCGGTATCGGCCTGGGTCTTGCGGCGGGCCGTATGGCGGGCCTGACCCAGCGGGAATCCCTGGCAGTGGCGGTGGAGCTGGGTGTAAAGAACGGCACCATTGCCCTCATGGTCACCCTGACGCTGCTGGAGTCCAGCGCCATGTCGATCCCGGCTGCGGTATACGGGGTGCTGATGTTCCCGATCGGGTTTGTTCTCGCCATGTATGGCCGGAGCATCATTCCCATTTCGACGGTACAGAGCAAAAACTGACTGGAGTCCTGCGTTATGCAGTTCTTGAACGGCATTACCCTGCTGTTGGTTTATCAACTGGTGGGGGAGATTACCGTCCGATTGCTGGGCCTGCCTATCCCCGGGCCGGTGCTTGGCATGGTGATGCTGTTCGTGACTCTGATGATCCGTGGCAAGGCGCCCGAATCTGTGGATCAGGCATCCACGGCCTTGCTCAGCCATCTCTCGCTTCTGTTTGTTCCCGCCGGCGTGGGCATGATGGCGCATTTTGGCCGCATCGCCGACGAGTGGGTTCCGATAACCCTGGCGCTGCTGTTGAGCACGGTAATTACTATGGTCGCCACCGCCCTGATTATGCAGGTGACCACCCGCTGGTTTGCCAAGCCGCTTGCTGAAAAGGAGGGCGGCGATGAATGAGCCGGGCCTGCAAGATATCTGGGTATATCTCTCCGCATCACCGCTATTGGGGCTCACGATCACCCTGGTGGCCTATGGCCTGGCCTACCGGCTATATCTGAAAACCAACTCCAACCCTCTGGCCAACCCGGTGGTCACGTCCGTCGCCATGCTCATTATCCTGCTGCTTGCGACAGGTACCTCCTACAGTGATTATTTTGAAGGCGGCCAGTTTGTTCACTTTCTGCTGGGGCCGGCGACGGTGGCGTTGGCCGTTCCCCTGTATCAGCAGTTTTCCAGGCTTAGACAGCTGTGGTTGCCGGTGACCATTTCGCTCTTTTGCGGCGTGGTGATCGCCGCTGGCAGCTCCATTGGCCTGGCCCGTCTTCTGGGCGGCTCCACGGAGATCCAGATGTCCCTGGCACCGAAATCGGCAACGGCGCCGGTGGCCATGGGTATTTCTGAAAAAATAGGCGGGCTTCCGTCACTGACTGCCGTGCTGGTGGTCATCACGGGCATTACCGGTGCCGTTCTGGGCACCAAGCTGTTCGAGTGGATCCGGGTTCGGGATGACACAGCCAAGGGCATTGCCATGGGTGTCGCGGCACACGGCATCGGGACGGCCCGGGCGTTTCAGGTAAGTTCGCAGATGGGCGCTTTTTCCGGCCTGGCGATGGCGCTCTCCGCCTTCGCCACCGCCTTGCTTGTGCCCTGGCTGGTTGATCTGCTTGAGGCCTGGATCCCCGCGTGAGCCTGCCAACCCTGAGGAGACCCTTTGAACAGCAATAAGTACCTTGCAGCGATGGCGATGTCGCCTATCTTGTTTTCCACGCCTTCCGCAGTGCTGGCTCAGTCATCAGGGGGCTCGGACGAGGAGCTGGTACTTGAGGTGACCTCTCCGAGGCTGGTTCGGGACCTCTATGAAACGCCTGCGGCGGTCTCTGTGGTGAACGCTCCAGACATCCGCAAGGGTCAGCAACGCCTGCAATTGGATGAATCGCTGGATACGGTCCCCGGCCTGTTTTTCCAGAACCGCTACAACTTCGCCCAGAATCTAAGATTGTCGACTCGCGGGTTTGGTGCCAGAGCGCCCTTCGGTATTCGGGGTATCCGGATTCAGGTGGATGGCATCCCCTACACGCTGCCCGATGGCCAGTCCCAGATTGATGCCATTGATCTGGATTCCGCCCAGCGAATCGAGGTCATTCGGGGGCCTGCCTCGGTTCAGTATGGGAATGCCGCGGGCGGTGTGATCGATATTTCCACTGCGCTGGGTAATGAGCTACCCCAGGGCGGTCGGCTGCGGCTCGATGGCGGCAGTGACGATTATCGCAAGGCCGCGATACAGGGAAATGGCGTTGATGGGGATACCAGCGGTATCGCAACGCTTTCCTGGCTGACGTTTGATGGCCACCGGGAACAGAGCAAGGCAGAGAAAGCCCTGTTCAACGCCCGTGTGGCAAGGGATCTGGATTCTGGACGGCGGGTAACCGCCACATTCAACGCGCTGCATAACCCCAAATCCGAAGATCCGGGTGGGCTCACCCTGGCCCAGGCCGAAGAAGATCCGGAGCAGGCCACCGCATTGGCCAAGAGGCTGGACAGTGGCCAGACCGTGAACCAGCAGACCCTGGGTGTAAGATTTGAAGACTCGGGCGTCCTTCCCGGCCAACTCACCCTCGATACCTTCTACACTCACCGGGATTTCGCGCAGCAGTTGCCGTTCCCCGGAAGCAGCCGCATAGCCTACGACCGGCACTTTTACGGCATCAGTTCCCAGTACCAGCAGGAATCGACTCTGGCCGGATTGCCCCTGGTGTGGGTTACCGGCCTGGATGTTCACCATCAGTCCGACGACCGGCGCCGCTATTCGGTGTCTATCGATGGCGATATCACCGGCCAGACCCAGGCGGAAAACCAGAGTGCTACCAATGTGGCGGTGTTTGGCCAGGGCGACCTGGCGTTGAGCGACGCACTCAACGTCTCCCTTGGCGTGCGGTTCGACCGGTTGCGTCTGGCCATTGACGACGACTGGCTGCAAGACGGTAACGATGATTCGGGCAACCGGACTTTCCGGGAATACAGTGGCGTTGCCGGTATCAGCTACAAACTGGCACCGGCGCACCAGGTATATGCCACCCTCGGTACGGCGTTCGAGTCACCCACCTTTACCGAGTTTGCCAATCCGAATGGCGGCGGCTTCAATCCCGAGCTGGAGCCGCAGCAGGCATTGAATCGCGAGCTGGGTATGCGCGGCATGCTTGGCCGTGGCCTCAGCTATGACATGGCCCTTTTCTCCATCCGGGTGGAGGACGAGATCCTGCCCTTTAACGTGGGCGATCAGACCTTCTACGAAAACGCCGGCGAAACCCGTCGCAATGGCTTTGAACTGGGCCTGACCTGGGACCTTTCCTACGCCTGGCGGGTAACCAGCGCGCTGACCCTGGCGGATTACGAGCTAAGGGACTTTGTTGATGAGCAGGGCAACGACGCCAGCGGCAACGCTATTCCAGGTCTGCCGGAGCAGCTCTGGGTGAGCGAGCTGGAGTGGCGCGGTTCAGCCGGTCGTTTCGCGGCTCTGGAGTGGCAGTATGTGGGCGAGTTCTACGCCGAAAACAGCAACCAGACCCTGGTGAGTGACTATTGGCTGGTCGGTATGCGTGCCGGCGATTCAGTACGGATGGCGGATCAGACCGTGAACCTGTATGCCGGGATCCGCAATCTGCTGGATCAGGACTACTTCAGTAACGTGCGGATAAACGCCAATGCGAATCGCCCGGTGGAAGACCGGGGCTATTTCGAACCCGCCCCGGGAAGAACTTTTTATGCGGGCCTGGAATGGGTATTCTGAGGGGCGATAACAACACAAACCGTAGGGATTTTTAATTCATGCAAACCAAGTTCCTTCTCGAAGAAAGCCAGATGCCGAAATACTGGTACAACCTGCAGGCGGACCTGCCTGAGCCGTTGCCGGCCGTGCTGCACCCGGGCACCCAGAAACCTGTTGGACCATCGGATCTTGAGCCGCTGTTTCCGATGGCGCTGATCGAACAGGAAGTAACCACCGAGCGGGAAATCGAAATTCCGGAGCCGGTGCGTGATGTCTACAACCTGTGGCGCCCGGCGCCTCTTTACCGCGCGCATCGCCTCGAGAAGGCGCTTGGTACGCCGGCAAAAATCTTCTACAAATACGAAGGCGTCAGCCCGGCGGGCAGTCACAAGCCCAACACCGCGATTCCGCAAGCTTTTTACAACCGAGAAGCTGGCATTCGCACCCTCACCACCGAAACCGGTGCAGGGCAGTGGGGCACATCGCTTTCCTTCGCTGGCTCCCTGTTTGATATCGACGTTACCGTGTTTCAGGTACGGGTTTCCTACAACCAGAAGCCCTACCGTCGGGCGGTCATGGAAACCTACGGCGCCAAATGTGTGGCTTCGCCCTCGGAGCTGACCGAGTTTGGCCGCAAGGTGCTGGCTGAGACACCGGATCACACCGGCAGTCTGGGCATCGCCATCTCCGAAGCGGTGGAACTTGCCGTGAAGGACCCGAACACGAAATATGCCCTGGGCTCGGTTCTCAACCATGTGTTGCTGCACCAGAGCATCATTGGCCTGGAAGCCATGCAGCAGATGGAAATGGCGGACTGCTGGCCCGATGTGATTGTTGGTTGTACTGGCGGTGGTTCCAACTTTGCCGGAATTGCTTTCCCGTTCATGGGCCACGCCCTGAGAGGCGGTGAGAAATCCCGGATTGTGGCGGTAGAGCCCTCGGCCTGTCCCACGCTGACCCGAGGCAAATACGCCTACGATTACGGCGATACCGCCCATATGACCCCGCTCACGAAGATGCACACCCTGGGCTCGGGGTTCACGCCGCCCGGATTCCACGCCGGCGGCCTGCGCTACCATGGTATGGCACCGCTGGTGTCCCACGCCAAGGAGCTGGGTCTCTTTGATGCGGTGTCCTACACCCAGCGGGAGTGCTTCGAGGCCGGTGTTCTGTTCGCCAGGAACGAAGGGATTGTGCCGGCTCCAGAGGCCAACCATGCGGTCAAGGGTGCCATCGACGAAGCCCTGCGCTGCAAGCGTGAAGGCAAGGAAGAGGTAATCCTGTTCAACCTCTGCGGTCATGGCCATTTCGATATGGCGGCCTACACCGCGTACTTCGCCGGTGAACTGAGCGACCACGAATACGACGAACAGGAACTGGCCATGGCCCTGTCCGGGCTGCCCTCGGTCAACGCCTGATCAGTCGTCTTTAGCCCGCTGCTGAAAAATCGTGCCCCCGCCGCCGGCATCCAGTTGTCGGATGGCGGTCGGTGCGCCCTCGTCATCCAGGCGCACGTCTCCGATGCCCGCGCCGTTCCACAGCCGCTCGCCGGCTTCCCGGCCCTCCGGCAGCCTAGGAGAAATCCACATGCGACGTCTCTTGGTGAACCAGTTGAGGGGCGACCAGGGCGCGAACAGCCAGCGATTGAGCCGGTCCAGCCATTCCAGCAGGGCGTTGGGGAATTCGTTCTTGATGCCGCTACTGGTGATCTGCCAGACATGGGGACCGTTCTGTTTGTTGCGTAGCCGGACGTCGTAGGCGAACGAATAGTGAACATCGCCTGAGAGAATCACGAAGTGTCTGGGGGTTCGGGGGTGGCCGAAAATATTCAGCAGTACACTCGCGGCGCCCCGATGTGCCATCCAGTTTTCAGCATCCACCAACAGCGGCTTGCCGAAGAAGGTAAACACCCGCTGAATCATCTCGATGAGCTTTACCCCGAACATCGGCGCCGGCGAAACCACCACGACGGCATCCTCGCCCATGATCTCGTGCTGAAAATCGGTCAGTGATTCCCAGTCCATCAATCCGGAGGGGTGACTGCGCCGGATTTCACTGCGCCAGCGATGGGTGCGGGTGTCCAGCACCACCAGTCTGGGTGATGTTGGCAGGCTGTAGTGCCAGTGTTGAAAGTGGAACAGCTGGTCGATCAGATCATCCTGAATGGCCGTATCCAGCTCGTGTTGCCCGTTGCTGGACTCGAACAGCCTCTGACACTGTTCGATCAGCTGGCCGAAATTGCCAGGCTGGTTGCCCCAGCCCTGACACAAAAGATAGCCCAGCAGGGCATTGCCAATGATGCGCCGGGAAAAGGGGTGTTCGTAAGCGGTGGTTTCCCAGAGCGCGGAGAGATTCCAGTCGTCCGTCACGTCATGATCGTCAAAGATCATATAGACGGGCACGTTGGCCATGGCTCGCGCTGCCTGCGGAAGGCTCTTGCGGAACTCGTCGATGGCGGCCTGTTCTTTCCGATAGCGTGCCAGCTCGTCCGGGTCATCGACCGGCTCAGCACTGGTCACAAAAGCCCAGGGTTCCGGGGACCAGACCAGCAGATACATGGCCATCACCTCGGCGAAGGAAATCAGGTGATTGCCGGCATTGGCGGTGGTGAACACCGGTTTGCGGACGCCACCGAAGAAGCGCTCGGTCAGGTCTTCATTGAATTCGGATTCCGGCAGCAGTTCATCCCGGTGGTAATAGGCATTCGCCACCGAAGTCAGTTCCTTGCTGTGCGACAGCGAGGCGCCTTCCAGTACCTCCTGGTAAAGGCCCAGTTGGTGAATGACACACTGGATGGCATGCAACATCGGGCCGGCCACATCATCGGCGTAAACCTGGTCGCCGGTCATCAGGAGCAGAGACGGAACGTCCTCAAGCTTCTGTGCCATCTGCAGTTCTTCATCCACTCGAACCAGCCCGTCAGGAGAGGGATGGTGGGGTCTGCGGCAGGAGCCGTGGAGTATTCGGTCCAGCCTGGATTTCAGGGTAAAGCCCGGCCTCTCCCGGCCCTCGGGGCAGAGATGTGGAGCCCAGGTCCGGATCCATTCGCAAGCCTCTGAGCCTTCGGCGGTGAGCCCCAGGTCGTATTCCAGCCGGGTGTCCTGTGGAAGAGCAGTTTCAGGCGTAATGGTCAGCAGGTTCAACCAGGCTCGGGTACCGACCCGCAGCCGGGTCATCTCTGAATTCTCCAGCGGGCGGTCCAGGAGCCGATCTTCGCCTTGGATAATTTGCACAGTGAAGGAGGCCCGCTCCATTGTGACGAGCCATAAAACTATCGCGTCAGGCGCGGAATGACGAAGTACCGGTCCGGCCAGTACCCCGCCGGATTTGCCACCAGGCTCCAGGTTCAGTCCTCCTCAACGTCCCTGGGCGGGCAGTGGTGGTCCTCCACCACGGTGCCATCGTCTACGCTCTCGAGGTGCACATCAAAGCCCCACAACCGGTGTACATGGCGCAGGACTTCGTCAGTTTCCTTACCCAGGGGGACGCGATCCACGGGAATGTGGCGCAGGGTCAGTGAGCGATCGCCGCGCACATCCACATTCCATACCTGGATGTTGGGTTCTCGATAGCTGAGGTTGTACTGGCGCGCCAGTTTCTCTCGCAGGTCCCGGTAGCCGGGGTCATCGTGGATGGCGGTGACCCGGTAGACGTCTTCCTGATCATCGTTCTGGATCGCGAAGAGTTTAAGGTCCCGCATCACTTTGGGAGAGAGAAACTGCTGGATAAAGCTCTCGTCCTTGAAGTTCTTCATCGCAAAATGCAGGGTTTCCAGCCAGTCGCTGCCGGCGATGTCCGGGAACCACTCGCGGTCTTCGTCTGTTGGGTTTTCGCATATCCGGCGCAGGTCGGTAAATATGGAGAATCCAAGGGTGTAGGGGTTAAGACCGGAATACCAAGGGCTGTTAAATGGCGGCTGGTACACCACCGCCGAGTGGCTCTGGAGAAACTCGAGCATGAATCCGTCGGTCACCAGACCCTTGTCGTACATACGATGCAGCAGGGTGTAGTGCCAGAAGGTTGCCCAGCCCTCATTCATTACCTGTGTCTGGCGCTGGGGGTAGAAGTACTGGCCCAACTTCCGCACGATGCGGATGATCTCCCGTTGCCAGGTTTCCAGAAGGGGCGCGTTCTTCTCGATGAAATAGAGAATGTTCTCCTGAGGCTCCTCAGGATAGCGCTTGCGACGCCTTGTGAGGTCATCGTCCTCGTCAAGCCTGGGTATTGTCCGCCAGAGATCGTTGATTCGCCTCTGCTGGTATTCTTCTCTTTCCTTCTGGCGTCGCATTTCTTCCGACGCCGATATCGGCGCAGGCCGCTTGTAGCGGTCCACCCCGTAGTTCATCAGAGCGTGGCAGGAATCCAGGATTTCCTCCACGGCATCCACACCATAGCGTTCCTCGCACTCCGCCACGTAATGGCGGGCAAACACCAGGTAATCGATGATCGCGCTGGCGTCGGTCCATGTGCGGAACAGGTAGTTACCCTTGAAGAAGGAGTTGTGGCCATAAGAGGCATGGGCAATAACCAGCGCCTGCATCGGCAAGGTGTTTTCCTCCATCAGGTAGGCGATGCAGGGATTGGAGTTGATCACGATCTCGTAGGCCAGGCCCATCTGACCGCGCTGATAGCCCTTGGATGTGCTGAGAAACTGTTTACCAAAAGACCAGTGATGGTAGCCAACCGGCATGCCTACAGAGCTGTAGGCGTCCATCATCTGTTCGGCACTGATCACCTCTACCTGGTTCGGGTAGGTGTCCAGTCCGAACTCGGCGGCGCACTTGGCAATCTCGTCGTCGTATGTCTGGATCAGCTCGAACGTCCATTCAGAACCGGTCGAGATAGGCTCCCGGGCTCTTGGCTGGTCACTTTTCGGCGCGTTGGGGCGGTCCATGAGGTTGGTCATGCGGCTTTCCTCTCGAACAACTGGCGGAACACCGGATAGATTTCGCCGGGGTCAGCGATCTGTTGCAAGGCAAAGGCGTGAGGGAACTGCTCCTGGATCTTCTCGTATTCATACCAGAGCATCTGATGGTCCTGCGGTGTGATTTCCACATAGGCAAAATACTGCACCAGGGGCAGGATGTTGTCGGCCAGGATCTTGCCGCACACCGGGGAATCGTCGTTCCAGTTATCACCGTCTGATGCCTGGGCCGCGTAGATGTTCCATTCGGCGGGAGAATAGCGGGATTCGATAATCTTGTGCATCAGCTTGAGGGCGCTGGAGACGATCGTGCCTCCGGTTTCCCGGGAATAGAAGAACTCCTCCTCGTCCACTTCCTTGGCGCTGGTGTGGTGCCGGATGAAGACCACTTCGATCTTCTTGTAGTTCTTCTTGAGGAACAGGTACAGCAGGATGAAAAACCGCTTGGCGATGTCCTTGTGCATCTGGGTCATGGATCCGGATACATCCATCAGGCAGAACATCACGGCGCTGGTGGCCGGCTGCGGCTTTTTCAGGTGCTGGCGGTAGCGCAGGTCGATTTCGTCAATGAAGGGAATGCGACGAACGTTTGCTTTCAGTCGCGCGATTTCCTCTTCAAGAACCTGGATCTGATCCTCGTGACTGAATGCGGGGTCCAGATCTTCTGGCGCCGATTTCAGCGCTTCCAGCTGTTTCTCAAGATCCCGGATCTTTTTCTTGCGAGCACCTCCCAGGCCCAATCGTCTGGCGTGAGCGCCCCGCAATGAGCGCACAATATCCAGTTTGGCCGGCACCCCATCGGTGCTGAAGCCGGAACGGACATACTTGAAGGCTTCTGTATCCTTGAGTTTCTTGCGGGCCAGGTTCGGCAGTTCGAGATCGTCGAACAGAAAATCCAGGAATTCTTCCTGGGTAATCTGGAACGCGAACTCGTCCATGCCCTCGCCGTCAGGGCTGGCCTGTCCCTGTCCGGAGCCCTGGCCCCCACCACCCTCGGGCTTGGGAATGGTGTCGCCGGCCACAAACTCCTGATTGCCGGGGTGCACCATCTCCCGTTTGCCGCCCTGGCCGTGGTGGAAGATAGGTTCTTCAATGTCCCGGGACGGAATACTGACTTTCTCGCCCCGTTCGATATCGGTGATCGAGCGTTTCTGAACAGCATCCGATACCGCACGCTTGATGTGGTGGCGGTAGCGGCGCAGGAACCGTTCCCGGTTCACTGCGCTCTTGTTCTTACCGTTCAGTCGCCGGTCGACTATGTGGGTCATTCCCATGGCGTTACTCCAGCTCAGTGAATGGTCACTGACTTAGTGAGACTTGCGAACCCGCAGGTACCATTCAGCCAACAGCCGCACTTGCTTCTCTGTGTAGCCTCGGTCGACCATACGCTCGACGAACTGCTTGTGCTTGTTCTGATCTTCCTGACTCGCTTTCGGGTTGAAAGAGATCACTGGCAGCAGGTCCTCGGTGTTCGAGAACATCTTCTTCTCGATCACGGCGCGCAGTTTTTCATAGCTGAGCCAGGACGGGTTCTTGCCACCGTTGTTTGCCCGGGCCCGCAATACGAAGTTGACCACTTCGTTGCGGAAATCCTTCGGATTGGAGATGCCCGCTGGCTTCTCGATCTTTTCCAGCTCTTCGTTGATCGAGGAGCGGTCGAGAATTTCGCCGGTGTCCGGATCCCGGTATTCCTGATCCTGAATCCAGAAATCGGCATAGGTGACATACCGGTCGAACAGGTTCTGGCCATATTCGCTGTAGCTCTCGAGGTATGCGGTCTGGATTTCCTTGCCGATAAACTGCACATAGTGCGGTGCCAGGAATTCCTTGATGAATCGGAGATACTTCTCGTGGGTTTCAGCAGGGAACTGTTCCTGTTCGATCTGTTTTTCAAGGACGTAGAGCAGGTGCACCGGGTTAGCGGCCACTTCGGTGGTGTCGAAGTTGAACACCTTGGACAGGATCTTGAAGGCGAAACGTGTGGAGAGTCCATCCATGCCTTCCATCACGCCGGCGGAGTCACGGTACTCCTGGATCGATTTGGCTTTCGGATCGGTATCCTTGATGTTCTGGCCGTCATAAACCCGCATCTTCGAGAAGATACTGGAGTTTTCCGGATCCTTGATGCGCGACAGCACCGAGAACTGGGCCAGCATGTCCAGGGTGTCCGGCGCGCAGGGAGCACCTTCCAGGGAGCTGTTGCTCAGCAGTTTCTTGTAGATCTCGATTTCTTCGGTCACCCGAACACAGTAGGGCACCTTGACGATATAGACCCGGTCAAGGAACGCCTCGTTGTGCTTGTTGTTGCGGAAGGTCTGCCACTCGGATTCGTTGGAGTGGGCAAGGATCACACCGTCGAACGGGACAGAACCCATGCCTTCGGTGGTGTTGTAGTTGCCCTCCTGGGTGGCCGTCAGCAAAGGATGCAGCACCTTGATCGGTGCCTTGAACATCTCTACGAATTCCATCAGGCCCTGGTTGGCTTTGCACAAACCCCCGCTGAAGCTGTAAGCATCGGGATCATCCTGGGAGAAGTCCTCCAGCATGCGAATGTTTACCTTGCCGACGAGGGCAGAAATATCCTGGTTATTGTCGTCACCGGGTTCGGTCTTGGAGACAGCAACCTGATCGAGTACCGAGGGGTACATTTTTACAACCCGGAACTGGCTGATGTCGCCGCCGTATTCGTGCAGGCGTTTGACGGCCCAGGGCGACATGATGTTTTTAAGGTAGCGAGCGGGGATGCCGTATTCTTCTTCCAGAATCTGGGCGTCTTCGGACGGGTCGAACAGGCCGAGTGGAGATTCATTCACTGGCGAGCCCTTGATGGCGTAGAAGGGCACTTTCTGCATCAGTGACTTGAGCTTTTCCGCCAGAGAGGATTTGCCACCGCCCACGGGGCCAAGCAGGTAAAGAATCTGTTTCTTTTCTTCCAGGCCCTGGGCGGCATGGCGAAAGAAGGAGACGATGTTTTCTACGGCGTCTTCCATGCCATAGAACTCGGAAAACTCGGGGTACCGCTTGATGACCTTGTTGGAAAATATCCTTGAAAGCCTCGGATCTTTCGAGGTGTCGACGAACTCTGGCTCGCCGATGGCAATTAACATTCTCTCAGCGGCCGTGGCGTAGGCCGTTGGGTCCTTTTTGCAGATCTCCAGGTATTCCTCAAGGCTGTATTCTTCTTCCTGAGTACTCTCATACCGGTCTTTGAAGTGCTGCAGTATGCTCATAGATCGCCCTCGCTCGCTGTATCTTCAGCTTTCAGTTCACGCAATTTCCCCGTTGCAGTCAGTTCCGCCCGTCCGGACGGTTTAATTAGTTATGGGTGGAAGGAATGGATACTTACAAGCCTGTGCACGATCGTGTCGAGGTCGGCTTGCTTACTTTGAGCTTAGTTCACCGTTCTGGAGTTGGACAGTGTGTGAGTGGTTAAGGTTCATTAAATTATGTTAGGCGGGTGTGTTGGTTTTGTAGCTTGCCGGGTTTCTGGGGGGACAGTGTGAGGGGGCTGGAGTGCACCGGGTGGCTTTCTGAAAACGAATTGGCAACTCGCTTCGCTCAGACATCAAGTTCGTTTTCAGAAAGCCACCCGATACACTCCGATCAGGCCACGGAGGCGACCGCCTGAAGGCAGGCTAGAGTTTGGTTAAACGGAATACGCTTTCTGAGGCGTTTTCCAGACCTTTTCTCTTTGTAAACGGATGATCCTTGGCCAGGGTGTTGGTCAGGATGTGCTCGATCTTGTAGTCGTCCTGGTAGAGTTCCCGCACTTCTTCGTTGCTGACGTTGAACGGCGGGCCCTTGATTTCGGTGTCGTAGTCCAGGGTGATCAGCAGGATTCTGGTGCCGTCGGGGATGATGGCGGTCAGGTGGTTTACGTAGTCCTTGCGCATGTGTGGGGGCAGGGCGATCAGGGCGGCCCGGTCGTAGACCAGTCGCACGTGTTTGAGGTCTTCCGGTACCAGTTGGAAGAAGTCGCCGCACCAGAGTTGCAGGTTGTCGTGCTTGAAGGTGATGAAGGGTTCGCCGGGGTGGACTTTGGCTTTTTCGCCGGCTTCTTCGAAGAAGTCCTTGCAGGCCAGTTCGCTCAGTTCCACGCCGATGATGGGGTGGCCGCGGTCGTGAAGCCACCACATGTCGTGGGCTTTGCCGCAGAGGGGCACGAAAACGGCGTCGGTGCCTTTGCCGGCCAGTTCCGGCCAGTGGTCGTGGAGGTATTGGTTAACCGTGCCCTCGTGGAAACCGATTTCTTTTTTGGCCCAGCGTTCGTGCCAGAATTCATGTTCCATGGTTCATACCCTGTTCGTGCTTGGACATGTTGAGTTTTGGACGTTTAACCAAGTCTACCCTAATCTGTGGCCATCTGGATTCAGGAGAAAAGTATGAAAGCGGTGTTTCTTGATGCCAAAACCCTTGGCGATGATGTGGATCTCTCGCCCATCGAGTCGGTGACCGGCGGGTTGGAAAAGTATGATCGGACCGCTGCGGATCAGATTCTGGAACGCATCCGGGGATTCGATACTGTGCTGGTCAATAAAGTCGTGCTCACCCGTGAGCATTTTGAGGCCTGCCCCGAACTCAAGACCATCGCCGTGGTGGCGACCGGATTGAACAATATTGACCAGGCGGCGGCGAAGGATCACGGCGTCAAGGTGATGAACGTGACCAACTACGGCCGCTCCACGGTAGCTCAGCACACCATGGCACTAATGCTGGCACTGGCCACCCGGCTGTTGGATTACAGCCGCGATGTCCAGGCCGGGCGCTGGGGCAAAAGTGACATGTTCTGTCTGATGGATCATCCGATCATGGAGCTGGAGGGGCGCACTCTCGGTATTGTCGGCTACGGCGACCTGGGCGAGGGCGTGGCTGAGCGGGCCGCAGCGTTTGGTATGAAGATTCTTCTTGGAGCTCGGCCCGGGCAGGAACCGGGTGTGGTCGATGGGTATTCGCGCATTTCACTGGACGAATTGCTGCCCCAGGCAGACGTGCTGTCGCTGCACTGCCTGCTGACCGATGAGACCCGGGATCTGATCGGTGCCCGCGAACTGAAAATGATGAAACCGGACTCTTTGCTGATCAACACCAGCCGCGGAGGCCTGGTGAACGAGCAGGCGCTGGCGGACGCGCTTCGCGCCGGCGAGATCGGCGGCGCCGGTTTCGATGTTTTGACTGAGGAGCCGCCCCGCAACGGCAACCCCTTGCTGGCGGACGATGTTCCCAATCTGATTGTGACCCCGCACTCGGCCTGGGCCAGTCGGGAAGCGCGGCAGAGAATTGTTGGTATCACCGCTGTCAATCTGAAATCTGTGCTGTAACAGCGAAGCCCCGGAGGATTCGGGGCTTTGGAGACCGGCCTTGGGGGCTCAGTATTTCCAGCCAACGCTGACCGAAGCGCCCAACTGGTACATTTCCAGATCAATGGTCTGGTTCGGTGCCAGCGGGTTGGGACCGGTCACTGTCTTGGCCGGGGAATAAAAGGCCATGCCAGACACATCGAGGTTTTCACTGAAGCTGTGGGTGAATCCGCCAGTGAAGTGCCACTCCTGAACACCCGGCGCCAGGATGTTGAACAGCACATCTTCGTCGGAAATAGGATTCTCTCCATAGCTGACGCCGGCCCGCCAGGCATGAGCCGGTGTTTGCTGCCACTGCCAACCCAGCTTGACGATGGTCATGTCGTCCCAGCCAAAGCCTGCGCCGTTATCATCGCCGAGCTGTGCGGTCTGCAGGTTGGGCAGCAGCGGGTTGCCCACGCTGTTGATCTCGCTGTAACGGATGTGCTGGATATCCAGCAGGAACCAGTGGTTTTCAAGTCCGGACCAGGCGATACCCGCGTTGAACATCTGGGGAATGTCGAAGTCGCCCTGTTCCGCAAAAAGGCCGCGGTATTTGTCGAACTCGTTCATCTTCAGAATGTTGCGCCAGCTCACGCCGCCGCGGAGGGTGTCGGTGATTTCACCTTGCCAGCCGATCTGGTAACCGTAGCCCCAGGCATCGTCGGTGCCGTTGTTGGAAAGTGCGCCCGGGTCTGACGAGAATGGCGCGAAGCTTTGCAGGCCTTCAGCTTCAAAGCGCTGATAGGCAATCACTGGTGAAATGCCGAAGGCCTGGTTGTCGGAGAACTCCCAGGACCAGGTCGGGGCAATAAAAAGCTGTTCGAGGTTTACGCCGGTACGGCCGGCGTAGAAAGGCCCGCCGCTTTCACCAGAGTAGTCGGTGTTCATGCCACCATTGGCAAACACCGAAACGCCGAAACTTGTGGTGTCGGACAGTTCCCGATTAAAGCCCAGGTGGGGGATAACGAAACCGTTGCGGCTGCTTTTATAAGTGCCCGGCTGCAAAGAGAACGCAGGGGGAGGAGAGACTGGGCCCTCTACTGTGTATTCTCGCCGGGGCGAAAAAACTTCGAATCCACCGTCAATCCGGTTCCCGACAAAAGCCATACCGGCCGGGTTGGTTGCCGCCGCAATGCTGTCCTGGGACAGCGCAGTGCCTGCGCCGGCCATGCCTTTACTGATGGTGCCGTAGCCGTGACTGAAGTAGCCGTTGGTGGCCAGGGCAGTCGCAGGGGAGAAGGCGGTAAATGCAGCAACGCCCAGAGCAAGTTTGATTCGCATGAGAAAATACCCGATCAGAAAAATGCTATTTCATGAATAGCGGCCTTTTTACAGAAGATCTGTTATAAGAGGAAGTAATAAATGCTGATATGGTTATATTGGATGTGTAGCCCTCGCAAACTGCCGTTAATCGGCCATACTCTGGTTACACCGGATATCTGACTGATAATCTGAATAAAACACGGAACGACAGGACCTAAAGTGGCTTCATTCCAATTAAAAGACCGGCTTCAGGCAGCTGAGCGCTGGATTCTGGCGAATCCCAATCCGCCCCAGAGTTGGCCCTGGACCTGGTTGTACAAGGTCGGCCGCACTGCCTACGCGATGGCTCGGGATGTTCTCAGTGGACAATTGACTCTCCACGCCATGAGTCTTGTGTACACAACCCTGCTAAGTATCGTGCCTCTCCTTGCCCTGAGCTTCTCGGTATTGAAGGCGCTGGGAGTGCATCAGCGGATGGAGCCGTTCCTGTTCCAGTTCTTTGAACCGCTGGGGCCGCAGGGGATTGATCTTGCCGAACAGATCCTGGGCTTCGTCGATAATATGAAAGTCGGCGTTCTGGGATCGGTGGGCCTGGCGCTTCTGGTTTACACGGTGGTGTCGCTGCTCCAGAAAATCGAGCGTTCCTTCAACATGATCTGGCGCGTGCCAGACATGCGCTCGATGGCACAGCGCTTCAGCAACTACCTGAGCGTGATCATGGTAGGACCGCTTCTGATGGTTTCGGCCATTGGCGTCAGCGCGACCATTTTTTCCTCAACCATCGTCCAGAAGCTCATCGAAATCGAGCCGTTCGGCTCGATGATTCTTGTGGCCAGCCGGTTCACCCCGTTTTTCCTGGTGGTTGGCGCTTTCACATTCGTCTACGTATTCATGCCCAATACCCGGGTCAAGCTTCGTTATGCGGCCATCGGCGGTCTGGTGGCCGGGGTATCCTGGCAGGCGGCCGGCATGCTGTTCGCCTCATTCGTTGCCGGGTCTGCGAAGTACGCGGCAATCTACTCCAGTTTCGCCATTGGCATTATTCTGCTGATCTGGATCTATCTGAACTGGATGATCCTCTTGCTGGGCGCGAGCATCGGGTTCTATCTGCAAAATCCCGGCTCCGTGGCCAAGCGGCGCGAGGTGCAACTGGCACCAGAGCTGCAGGAAAATGTGGCGCTGGCGACCATGTGGCTGGTGGCCAAGCCCTTCAGCGAGGGCAAGCCCGCACCCCAGCAGGAATTACTGGAATATGAGCTGAGAGTGCCGGGTGAGGTAACCCGGGCTCTCAGTGACAAATTGATCCGTGCCGGTTTACTGAGTCTGGCCGGGAGTCAGGGCGACCGACTGGTGCCCGGACGGGCGCTGGATCTGATCACCATTGGCGACGTTCTTCAGGTTGTTCGCCACGACGAGGACCGAATTGTTGATCGGCTCCCGAAGGTGATTCCTACCGAATTGGTGGGAGCCCGCAAGGTGGAGGAAACACGAACCTTTGCAGAGTTGTTGCGCGGCGATGAGGCAAAGGACAAGCCAAGAGCTGTGGCGGAGAGGGAGCCTGTCTCAACTTCTGACAGTTGAACGGCCGCCTTCCCGAAGCATCTTCTGCAGCGCGTTGCGTATGCTGCTGATCTGATCCGGGGTCAGGCGCACCACTTTTGGCAGATCCTCCTCTGCGAGGTTGCGCTGATGGGCGTGCCTGAGCACTTCCCGGGTGCCAATAACCATGCCGTCCGTCAGCGGGGTGTGCTTCTGTTTTGGTGCTGGCCGTTCCGCGGCCAGAAGATAGGCATGGTACTTGGGGGGAAGGTTCCATTCGTTCGCCAGGAGCTGGCAGGTAGCCCACTGGTATCTCGCCAGGGCATGCCGAATAAGCGCCGGCTCCGGTTCGCCGGTTGCTGTGCGCGACCGGCAGATACGCTGGAGCTCACGGCGGATCGTGATGTACGCCAGTGAGGGCAGCAGGCCCACCATGAAGTGTGCACTGGTGTCTTCGCCCTGGGTTCTGGCAATGAGTTCTGCGGCTCGCGCGCAGGTCAGGCCCCAGCGCCAGCCGCGCTGCCCAAACAGCGCTTCCCGGCTGTTCCTTGCGGCCATCATGGGGCGCATAACCGCCGCGGAAATGACGTTCCGGATGCCATCCACCCCCAGTACAAATACCGCCTGGTCCACCGATTCAATGGCATGGTCGCTGGTCCGGAAATAAGGGCTGTTGGCAATCTGGAGCAATTGATCGGTCAGTGAGGGATCACCAAGAATAATCTCCGTCAGCCGCTGGCGGTCGGTGGACTCGTCGGACAGGGCCCGCATGAGCATGGGCAGGCTCATGGGTTGGCGGGGCAGTTCCTCCATTTTGTTGCTGGTGAGCCGCTGATAGAGCTCCTCCAGCACTTCCTCGTAGGAAGAAAGATCAGCCCGCAGGGCTGCTGGCTCGGCATCCAGCAGCCAGCAGAACAGATGTTCCTCAAGCTGTTGGGCAAGCTCCGGGCTGGTGTCAGGGGTGTCGGTGGCCGGCTTCTCCGGGGATGGATTGAACAGCCGCGCTTCCGGAGCGGGTGGTGCAGATTGCTTGCTTGCGAATAATCCTGAAATCCAGGAGAGAAAACCTGGCATCCGTTGCCTCCGGGTCGAACCTGTTCGAAGTAATGAACCTCCGTTTTCGAGAGTATAGATGTACTACGCATCCTTGCACAGGTTTTAAGCCGGTGAATTATGGCAGGTATTTACAGGAACGACTCCCCGAACACGAATACCAGCTGGCAGATACCGGCGCCAAAGCCTAGGAATGCGCCCACGAGAATCAGTTTGATTTCATCCTCCTGGAAACAGGGCCGGAGCAAGTCCTGAAACTCTTCGGAAGACAGTGCAATCATCCGCTCGACCATGATCGATTCGACGGCTCTGGCCCGGTCCTTCTCGAACACCGGGTTGTTGAACGATGTCTGTGATATCTCGATGGCCTTCTCGCCAACCTTGTTCTTGAGCGTTGCAAAGCCGGTGGGTCCGAAGGCCATCTGGGTCAGTGCCTTGCCCATGCCGGCGGTTTCATCCACCAGCGGTTTGATGTGCTTCTTGACCATGTTGCGGGCCCGATCACCCTTGGGCCCATCGAGAATGGCGTTGATGATGTTGCCAACGGTGAGAATCTCGTGGGTCACGATGTGGCAGAACGACTCTGCCACGGCCGGCTGGCGTTTCAGGAACAGACCCTGAATCCGGAAGGGACCGACTTTTTTGGCGTGCAGCGGCCGGAAAATCACATTCAGGGCAATCCAGTTGGTCGCCCAGCCCACCAGAAGACCGAAGAAGGGCAGCACCCACCAGCTCGGATAGACATACCAGACTGCCATCTGGATCAGGCCGAACAGAAAGCCGAAGTAGAGCCCCGAGTTGATGATGAACCGGAATTCCACCTCACCGCACTCGATAAAGATCCGGTTCAGCAGCTCCTTGTCGCTGGCCAGGCGCTCGATGACCATGCCCTTGATATCCAGCAGGTCTTCAATGTTGTCGGAGACATCTTCCACCAGGTTGTCCACGAGCTGGGGCGTGGATTTGCGGACGCGATCGTAGACCATCTTCCTGGCTGAAGCCGGCAGGTTTTCCCAGAAGGTGGGGTATTCCTTGAGCATCATTTCGTCCACGTATTCCTCGATGCGGGGTTCGACGGAGTGAACGATATGGGTGGCGAGAACCTTCGGATCGATCTGCTGGAAGATCTCCCGAACGGTTCCGATCTTTGAGATCGTGGCGTCGACACTGATGGCCGCCATTTTGCGGGCCTTCGAGGGAATAATGCCTTGCCAGCCAAGCAGCGGTGGTTTGCCGATGAACTCCAGGGGGTAGAAGGTCATCTTGATGGCAAGCCAGTTGGTGGTCCAGCCAATCAGGGCGGCAATGACCGGGATACTGAGGTATTGCCAGAATTCTTGGGTGCTTAGCAGGCTTGTCATCCCGTTACTCGCGTGTGATCGTTTTTTTGCTTCCGGAGTCGACAGGGATAATGTTGTTGGCACCGCGTTATGTCAATGACTTGCGTGCCGACATGAGACGGCGGTACGGTCGGCGCCGGTCAGCCGCCGATGTCGCCCCACAGCCATTGGCAAAGTGCCATGGCCGCCACCGGGGCGGTTTCCGTTCGCAGTACCCGGGGGCCGAGCGCAACCGGCAGGAAGCCTTCCTTCTCGGCCTGGGCAATTTCCTCGGGAGAGAGGCCGCCTTCCGGGCCGATCATTAGAGCCACCCGCTCTGGGGGAATGATGGATTTCAGGGCGTGTTCGGTGCGGTGGTGGAGAACCAGGCGGACTTCGCAATCGCGGCTGTGTTCCAGCCACTCGGAAACGGTCATCACCGGCAGGATCTCGGGCACTCGGGCGCGACCGCATTGCTCGGCGGCGCTGATGGCGACGGATTGCCAGTGGCGCAGGCGCTTGTCTTCCCGGTCGCCCTTCAGTTTTACGTCACATCGTTCGGTGGTTAGCGGCACGATACGGGTAACACCCATTTCCACCGCTTTCTGCACTGCGTAGTCCATGCGGTCACCCTTGGAGAGGGTCTGGCCGAGAACGATTTCCAATGGGGATTCGGTGGTATTGGCTTCCGGGGTGCCAACCTGGACTTCCACGTTCTTCTTGCTGGCACTGGAAATAGTGGCGGGGTAGTCGTTGCCATCACCGTTGAAGAGCAGCAGCTCCTGTCCCGGCTGCATGCGCAATACCCGGCCCACATGTTGTGCGGCGTTGTCATCAAGCTCGGCAGAACTGCCCTGGGCCAGGGCAGAATTGGTATAGATGCGGGGTATGCGCATGAACTGGTCTCTCAGGTTCCTGGCGGTTGTCAGTCGCGAACCGCGATCTCTATGCCTTCCGTTGCAACCTGGGCCAGGTGGCGGATCTGTTCTTCAGTGATCACGTAAGGCGGCATGAAGTAAACCACATTACCCAGGGGGCGAAGCAAGGCCTGGCGGGTCAATGCGTGCTGGTAAACACGAATGCCACGGCGTTCCTGCCAGGGGAAGGGCGTTTTCGAGGCTTTGTTTTTCACCATTTCCACGGCCAAAGTCATGCCATGCTGGCGGATGTCCCCGACATTGGGGTGGTCTGCCAGGTGCGCCACGGATTCAGCCATGCAAGCAGAAAGCGCGCGGTTGCTCTCAATCACATTGTCATCCCGGAAGATGTCCAGGGTTGCTAGCGCCACGGCGCAGCCAATGGGGTTGCCCGTGTAGCTGTGGCTGTGGAGGAAGGCCTTGAGGGTCTCGTAGTCGTCGTAGAAGGCGTTGTAGACATCATCGGTAGTCAGCACGACTGACAGCGGCAAGTAGCCGGCGGTGAGCCCCTTGGACAGGCACATGAAATCCGGAGTGATGCCCGACTGTTCACAAGCAAACAGGGTACCGGTTCGGCCAAAACCAACGGCGATCTCATCCGCAATCAGGTGCACGCCATAGCGGTCGCAGGCTTCCCGCAATTTGGTGTGATAAATCGGGTGGTGCATGCGCATGCCGCCGGCGCACTGGATCAGCGGTTCCACCACCACAGCGCAGATTTCTTCATGCTTTTCTGCCAGCAGCTTTTCCATGGCTTCAAACTGGCGCAGCGCGTAGGCTTCGTCGGTCTCACCCGGCTCCTTGTTGAAGGCGTCGGGTGAGGGGGCTGTCAGCACTTCCATCAGTAGCGGCTGATAGGTGTCCTTGTAGAGTGACACATCGCCGAGGGCGAGGGCGCCCAGGGTTTCACCGTGGTAGCTGTTGCTCAGGTTCACGAAGTTTTTCTTGCCCGGTTTGCCGTGGTTCTTCCAGTAGTGGAAGCTCATTTTCAGGGCAGCTTCGATGGCGGAGGAGCCGTTGTCGGCGTAAAAGACTTTGTTCAGGCCCGGCGGGGTGACTTCAATTAGGCGCTCAGACAGATTGACCACCGGCTCGTGGGTAAAACCGGCGAGGATAACGTGCTCGAGCTCGCCAATCTGCTTCTGGATAGCCGCGTTGATTCTCGGATTGGCGTGGCCGAACAGATTGACCCACCAGGAGCTGACGGCATCTATAAAGCGATTGCCTTCAAAATCTTCCAGCCAGACACCTTCGCCCCGTTTGATGGGCACCAGGGGCACGGCGCCTTCGTGGTCTTTCATCTGGGTGCAGGGGTGCCACACGGATTTCAGGCCGCGGGTGACGAGATCGGCATTACGCATGGTGAGTCTCCGGTAAGTCAGTCAGGTTCTCAAGTATCGGCTGTTAACCTGTGCGGATATTACAGTTAACAGCGGATGCCGGCCACCCGGATTTCAGGTCGATCTGGCCCGCTATTGCCTGACGTTTTTCACCTGCCTGATTCCATCACACTCTGGGACCGAACCATTTGGCCAGAAGAGTGCTTCAGTATAAACTGCCGGTTTACAGCCAAAAGGCCAGGATGGCCCAGCAAAAACGCAAAGGACGCGACATGAGTAAAGCGATTGTTCTGCTCGGAGACCTTGGTTCCGATCACGAAGGTTTCCCGCCCACGCCGGTGATTGCCGGTTCCCCCGATGTGCTGATTGATGGCAGGCCCGTTGCCCGGGTAGGCGACCCACTGGCACCCCATTCCAAACCCAAGCATCCACCCCACCCGCGCACCATCACTGCAGGTTCGTCGACAGTCCTGATCAATGGCAAGCCGGCGGCGGTGACAGGCGGTGCGATTTCATGTGGTGGTGTGACTATTGGGTCGGGGTCTGTTGTGGTTGGCGACAGTTAAAAAGCCCCCTTAAGCGGGGGCTATCGGGGCTGGTCTGGCTCAGTGAGCCAGGACCCGCGAAAGAAACGCCTGGGTGCGCTCGTTCTGCGGGTTGTCGAACACATCATGGGGTTTGCCCTGTTCCACAATCGCACCTTCGTGGATGTAGATCACGCGGTCGGCCACTTCACGGGCGAAGCCCATTTCGTGCGTCACGACCATCATGGTCATGCCTTCCTTGGCCAGCTCCCGCATAACATCCAGCACTTCACCGATCATTTCCGGGTCCAGCGCTGACGTAGGCTCGTCGAACAGCATCAGGCGCGGTTCCATGGCCAGGGCCCGGGCGATCGCAACCCGTTGTTGCTGGCCACCGGAAAGCTGGCTGGGATACTTGTCAGCCTGGTTGCCGATGCCCACACGGTTGAGCAACCGCTCGGCAGTGGCGTTGGCAACGGTTTCCGGAGCATCCTTCACCTTCTGTGGGGCCAGCATAATGTTCTTCTTCACCGTGAGGTGAGGGAACAGATTGAACTGCTGGAACACCATCCCGACTTCCTTGCGGATTTCAGCCAGGGATTTCGGGTTGCCGCTTTTCGGAGCGAGATGCTGACCATCCACCTCGAGTGTTCCGGACTCGTATTCCTCAAGGCCGTTGACACATCGGATCAGGGTGGACTTGCCGGAGCCACTGGCGCCGATGATAACCACCACTTCGCCTTGCTCGACCGTGAGATCAATATCTTTCAGGACATGCAGTTTGCCGAAGTACTTGTTCATGCCCTTCATTTTTACAATCTGAGTCATGGGTAACGTTCCTTCAGACAGAAGCCAGTCCGCGCCGCTCGACGAAGCGGAGAATGATGGACAGGGACAGGGTGATGGCGAGGTAGAGGATTGCGACCACGAAGTACACCTCAAACGCGGTAAAGGTGTTGGCAATATAGATCTGACCCTGGCGGACCAGCTCACCAACGCCAATCACCGAGAACAGGGACGTGTCCTTGATGCTGACAATGGCCTGGTTACCCAGGGGCGGAATCATGCGGCGGAACGCCTGCGGCCAGACCACAGACCAGAACGTCTGGGTGCGGGAAAGGCCAAGGGAAAGCCCGGCTTCGGTCTGGCCCTTATCGATGGACTGAACGCCACCGCGGACCACCTCGGATATGTAGGCGCCGGAGTTTAAAGCGATGGCCGCTATGCCGGCCGTCAAAGGATCAATGGGACCCCCGATCAGGTCGGGCAGGCCGTAGAAAATGAACAGGACCTGAACCAGAATCGGAGTGCCACGAAAGATTTCGATGTAGGCGGTTGCCGGCCACCGCAGGAACCACTTCTTGTTGATGCTCAGCAGGCCAAAGAAAATGCCCAGAGCAAAACCGATCAGAAGACCGCCGAAGGAAATCAGCAGGGTGTAGGGGATCCCTTTTATCAGAAAAGGGATGGAGTCGATGGCAGCCTGCCAGTCGAACTGAAACTGGAATTCCACAGTGAGAGTCTCCGCAGAGTTTTGGAGTCACGAAGTGCCGGGGCAGGGATGCCCCGGCACAGGGAATCAGACCTCTGGGGTCCGGGAGCCCTTACATGCCTTCAGGCATGGGGCCAAACCACTTCTCGTAGATGGTTTTGTAAGTGCCATCTTCCTTCATTGCGGCAAGGGCTTCGTTTACGTCATCAACCCACTCACTGCCACTCTTGAGGGCAATACCATACTGCTGGCCTTCGTACAGCGGGCCGACGGTGGTTACCTTGCCTTCACCCTTGGTGCGGGCAAAGTAGCCTACGTTCGGCGCATCGTAGAACACTGCATCAATGGCACGGGACATCAGCGCCATGTACATATCAGAGCTGCCCGGGTAGGGGGTTACACCGTCATCGGCGTCCAGATTCTTGACCAGGTAGTCGTAACTGGTGCTACCAATCTTGGTGCCGATTTTCTTGCCTTCGAGGTCGTCGAATTCGCTTACGTCGTCGTTACCCTCACGAACGAGGATGCGCAGACCGGAGTCGTAGTACGGGTCGGAGAAATCGACGATTTCTTCACGCTCTTCGGTAATAGTGATGCCGGCAATGGCGATGTCTACGTTACCGGTTTGCAGGGCCGGGATGATGCCGTTGAAATCCATGGTGTTGAGGTCAATCTCGAACCCGGCACGGTCGGCTACCTCGCGGATGATCTCCATATCGAAACCGATCATCTCACCGGTTTCCTGGTCCATCATTTCAAACGGAACGAAACTCGGGTCAGTGACGACGCGCAGGGTTTCTGCGCTCACGGTTCCTGCGGCAACGGTCAGTGCCAGGCTGGCGCTTACGGTCTTCAGCCACTTCGTGCTCATACATTCTCCTTTTCTTTCTTATGAGGCTCCATTTGCCCGGTAAGGCAAGCCGGACCAATCACTGCTGTTGACGGCGATCTCCGGGGAGCGTTGATGGAACTGCATCACATACACTTTAGACTATTACGCAGATGTATACAGGAAATCAAATGCTTGGCGGGGAGGTCCCGCCGGAGGGAGAATAGAAAAGGGGCAGATGAAAGTGTTCATCTGCCCCTTTTATTTCGTGGAGAGCGGATGGCGCGATGTCTTAAAACGCAATCTTCTCCCGCTCACTGATGCCCAGGTTTTTCCAGATGCTGATGCTGGGCTCCACCTGGTTCAGGGTATAGAAATGCAAACCCGGAGCGCCTGCGGCGAGGAGCTTTTCGCACATTTCGGTGACCACTTCCTCACCGAACTTGCGGATGGAATCGCTGTCGTCGCCGTAGGCTTCGAGCTGTTTGCGAATCCAGCGCGGAATTTCTGCACCGCACATGTCCGAGAAGCGAACCAGGTTGGAGAAATTGACGATGGGCATGATGCCCGGTACCACCGGAATGGTAACGCCCATTTTCTCCAGCCGGTCGATGAAGTAGAAGTAGCTGTCGGCATTGAAGAAGTACTGGGTAATGGCACTGTTGGCACCAGCCTGAACCTTGCGGGCAAAGTTCTTCAGATCTTCTTCGGCATTGCGAGCCTGAGGGTGAAACTCAGGATACGCCGCCACTTCCAGGTTGAAGGTGTCGCCGCTGTGCTCGCGGATAAACTCCACAAGCTCGTTGGCGTAGCGCAGCTCACCGGCGGCCCCCATACCGGAGGGCATGTCGCCCCGCAGGGCGACAATCCGGTTGATTCCGTGCTCTTTATACAGATCCAGCAGCTCGCCGATTTCCTGGCGGGTGCCCCCGACGCAGGAAAGATGCGGTGCCGTGGAAACCCCCTGGCTGTGCAGGTTGAGCACGGTCTCGATGGTACGGTCCCGGGTGGAACCGCCGGCGCCGAAGGTAACCGAGAAAAAGTCCGGGTTCACCTCGGCCAGCTGGTTGCGCACGTTCTGCAGCTTTTCCTTGCCCTGGTCGGTCTTGGGCGGGAAAAACTCAAAGCTGAAACGGCGCTTGAACTGTTTCTGGGATTGCATCTGTTTACCCGATCAGTACTTGTAGCTTTCTGGCTTGTACGGGCCTTCGACCGGTACACCGATGTATTTGGCCTGTTCCGGGGTCATCTTGGTGATCACGCCACCAAAACCTTCCACCATGGCCCGGGCCACTTCCTCGTCCAGGTGCTTGGGCAGAACCTGAACGTAAACACCTTTCTCACGGGCATCTTCCGGCAGGTCGGCGAACTTGCGCTCGAACAGATACATCTGGGCCAGAACCTGGTTGGCAAAAGAGCCATCCATGATCCGTGACGGGTGACCAGTGGCATTACCCAGATTCACCAGGCGGCCTTCGGACAAAAGAATCAGGTGGTCATTGGTGGCCTTGTCGCGGTAAACAACGTGAACCTGCGGCTTCACCTCGTCCCATTCCCAGTTCTTGCGCATGTAGGCGGTATCGATCTCGTTATCGAAGTGACCGATGTTGCATACGACTGCGCCAGACTTGATGGCTTTCAACATGTGCGCGTCGCACACGTTCATGTTGCCGGTGGTGGTCACGAGAAGATCGGTGTTCTGCAGCAGATCGCGGTTCACCGCAGACTCGGTACCGGTGTTCACACCGTCAAGGTACGGAGACACAACTTCGAAACCGTCCATGCAGGCCTGCATCGCACAGATAGGATCGGCCTCTGTCACTTTTACAATCATGCCTTCCTGGCGCAGCGAAGCAGCAGAGCCCTTGCCCACATCGCCGTAACCAATTACCAGGGCTTTTTTGCCAGCCATCAGGTGGTCAGTAGCGCGTTTGATGGCGTCGTTCAGGCTGTGGCGGCAACCGTATTTGTTGTCGTTCTTGGCCTTGGTGACCGCGTCGTTCACATTGATGGCCGGCACCTTCAGCGTGCCTTCGCGCAGCATTTCCTGAAGACGATGCACACCGGTGGTGGTCTCTTCGGTCACGCCGTGGCAGTTGGTCAGAATTCCCGGGTACTTCTCATGGAGCAGGGCGGTCAGGTCGCCGCCGTCGTCCAGAATCATGTTGGGTTCCCAGCCGTCTACGTCGGCTCCGACAGTGCGCTCCAGGCACCAGTCGTACTCTTCGTCGGTTTCGCCTTTCCAGGCAAACACGGGAATGCCCTGCGCGGCGATGGCGGCCGCGGCCTGGTCCTGGGTGGAGAAGATGTTGCACGAGGACCAGCGTACGTTCGCACCGAGTTCAATCAGCGTCTCAATCAGCACGGCGGTCTGGATGGTCATGTGGATACAGCCCATCACGTTGGCGCCTTTCAGCGGCTGCTCGGCTTTGTACTTCTCGCGGAGCTTCATCAGGGCCGGCATTTCGCCTTCAGCGATGTTGATTTCCTTGCGGCCCCAGCCGGCCAGGGAAATGTCGCGAACTTTGTAGTCGTCAAAGCTGTTCAGTTTTTCTGCGGGAGTGCTCATGGTGTTCTCCTGTCAGTCAGTTTGGCTTGGGCGTATGCCTGATGACATACGCCCGAAATCGGTTTAGATACCAGCAGCATCCTTCAGGGCTGCGGCGCGATCGGTCTTCTCCCATGGGAAGGCGGTGAAGGTCTTGCCGCCCACCGTCATTTCATAGGGGTCACGACCGAAGTGGCCGTAGGCGGCCGTTGCCCGATACATCGGATGCAGCAGGTCAAGCATGTTGGTAATCGCATACGGACGCAGATCGAAGTTCTGGCGCACCAGTTCGATGATCTTGTCGTCGCTGATCTTGCCGGTTCCGAAGGTGTTCAGGGAGATCGACGTCGGTTGGGCCACGCCGATGGCGTAGGACACCTGGATCTCGCACTTGTCGGCCAGGCCGGCGGCAACGATGTTCTTGGCTACGTAACGGCCGGCGTAAGCCGCGGAACGGTCCACCTTGGAGGGGTCCTTGCCGGAGAAAGCACCGCCACCGTGGCGTGCCATGCCGCCGTAGGTGTCAACGATGATCTTGCGGCCGGTCAGGCCACAGTCGCCAACCGGGCCACCGATGACGAACTTGCCAGTCGGGTTGATGTGGAACTGGGTGTCCTTGTGCAGCAGTTCGGCTGGCAGCGCGTGCTTGACGATCAGTTCCATCACGGCTTCTTTCAGGTCTTCCTGGGTCACGTCTTCATCGTGCTGGGTGGACAGAACCACGGCGTCGATGCCGGCAACCCGGCCGTTTTCGTAGCGGCAGGTAACCTGGCTCTTGGCGTCCGGGCGCAGCCACGGCAGCAGGCCGCTCTTGCGGGCCTCGGCCTGGCGCTGAACCAGACGATGAGAGAAGGTGATCGGTGCGGGCATGAGGACGTCGGTTTCGTTGCTGGCATAGCCGAACATCAAGCCCTGGTCGCCGGCGCCCTGGTCTTCCGGCTTCTTGCGGTCGACGCCCTGGGCGATATCGACGGACTGCTTGCCAATGATGTTGATGATGCCGCAGGTGTCGCCGTCGTAGCCCACTTTCGAGGAGGTGTAGCCGATGTCCTTGATGACACCGCGCACCAGGTCTTCCAGATCCACCCAGGCACTGGTCGTGATCTCACCACCAACGATGGCCACACCGGTTTTTACCATGGTTTCGCAGGCCACACGTGCATGGGGGTCGTCGGTCAGGATGGCGTCCAGCACGGCATCAGAGATCTGGTCTGCCAGTTTGTCCGGATGGCCTTCAGAGACCGATTCGGAAGTGAAGATGTTGTAGTCAGCCATAACGCATGCTCCTCTGTGAGCGATTCAAATTCAGGCCGGTAAGCGGTTTTCTTAAAGCGCTTTCCGGTATCCGGTTTGTTGATCTGTGTGAGGATACGTAAAACTACGTATCCGTATATCAAAATTTGTTGATATTGCGATCCAGGTCGTCAAATCTGACCGCCGTGTTTCCAGAATTCCCGAACCTGGATCTGGAACCCGTTCCGCAAGCCGATAAACAGCTGTTCTCCCGCAACCAGGCCGGCGTCCGCTGCCCAGGTGGTAAGCTCTTCCGGCTCAAAACCAAGCCAGAGATCACCGCAGTTTGCTCTTGCCCAGTCCTGGTCATGACTGCACAGGTCGCTGATTACGAAGCAGCCACCGTTGTTCATCAGGGCCGCGGCATCGAGGAAGATGTCGGCGGGGCTGGGCACGTGATGCAGAACCATATTCGCAACGACCAGGTCGAAGGCGTCGCCCCTGGCCAGGAGGGTATCGGTAACACCTTCTATCAGGTCGATGTTGTTCAATCGTTCATCGATGCAGGTTCGGGTGGCCTTGGCCAGCATGTCCCGGCTGTTATCCAGAGCAACTACATGCCCGCAAAGCTCGGCCAGCACCGGTAGGAAGGCGCCTTCGCCGGGGCCGATTTCCAGTGCGGCCTGCCATTGATGTTTGCGGGACCGTTTGCGGATCATTTCCCCGACCGGCTCTGCGTATAGATCAAAGGCGGCGATCAGTTCCTGCTGCTCGCGGAACTGCTCCGCATGCCGGGCGAAAAAAGCCTGGGACTGGTCTGCGCGCTGCGTGCGGATGGCCTCAATGCGCTCCTGCAGGTGTGGTGGCAGTGGCACCCGGTCTACCGCTTCAAATATCTGCCGGATGGTCTGGTCGGTTGGCTTGTCGCTGTCCAGATGCAGCGGGCGGCGGTAGAAAATCGCATTGCCTTCACGCTGGGGCTCAAGCAGGCCAGCCTTGTTCATTACCTTAAGGTGGTGACTCATGCCGGACTGGCGCATATCAAACAGCTGGCTCAGCTCCAGAACCCCGAAGGTATCCCTTCTCAACACACGCAGAATCTCCAGGCGCAACGGATCCCCGCCTGCTTTGAAGATCGGGGCCAGTGCGTCCACGGAGGACAGATTCTCGGCGTGTGTGTTCATGGATGTCATGGGACGGAAGTGTAGGGGGCTTCGGGTGGTCAATCAATAGGCATATCAAAAAATTTTGATATAGATTTATCATTCTTTGAAATCAGACCTTTCGGAAATCCACAGGCAAACAATCGTGAAACAGGCACATGCCGATTTGCCCCGGCACACACTAATCGGCGAAAATACGCGCCTCATTTTGATCGTCCTTTAATCACTACGAATTCTTTTCCTGCAAAACACTGGAGAAACGTCAATGCCGTCTCGTAAAGATCTCGCCAACGCCATTCGCGCGCTGAGCATGGATGCGGTTCAGAAAGCCAAGTCCGGCCACCCGGGTGCGCCCATGGGTATGGCGGATATCGCCGAGGTACTGTGGAACGATTACCTGAGCCACAACCCGGCCAACCCTCAGTGGGCCAACCGGGACCGCTTCGTGCTGTCCAACGGTCACGGCTCCATGCTGCAGTATTCCTTGCTGCACCTGAGCGGTTACGACGTTTCCATCGAGGACATCAAGAACTTCCGCCAGTTGCATTCCAAGACGCCGGGCCACCCCGAGTACGGCTACACCCCGGGTGTTGAAACCACTACCGGCCCCCTGGGCCAGGGCATTGCCAACGCCGTTGGTTTCGCCATTGCCGAGAAGTCCCTGGCAGCGCAGTTCAACCGTCCGGGCCACGAAATTGTTGATCACTACACCTACGCGTTTCTGGGCGACGGCTGCCTCATGGAAGGCATCTCCCACGAAGTGGCGTCTCTGGCCGGCACCCTGGGCTTGGGTAAGCTGGTTATGTTCTACGACGACAATGGCATTTCCATCGATGGTGAAGTGGACGGTTGGTTTACCGACAACACCCCGCAGCGCTTCGATTCCTACGGCTGGCAGGTGATTCCCGCAGTCGACGGCCATGATGCTGACGCCATTCGCGCCGCGATCGAAGCCGCCCGCGCCAACACCGAGCAGCCCACGCTGATCTGCTGCAAGACCATCATCGGCTTTGGTTCCCCGAACAAACAGGGCAAGGAAAGCTGTCACGGTGCCCCCCTGGGTGACGACGAAATCACCCTGACCCGCGAGCAGTTGGGATGGCAGTATGGCCCGTTCGAAATCCCGGCCGACATTGCCAGTGCCTGGAACGCCCGTGAAAAAGGTTCCGCAGCACAATCCGAGTGGGAGCAGAAGTTCGCCGCTTACGAGAAGGCCGAGCCGGAACTGGCGGCTGAATTCAAGCGCCGTATGGCTGGCGACCTGCCTGCGGATTTTGCTGAGAAAGCCCAGGCTTACATTCAGGAATGCCAGGACAAAGGCGAGACCGTTGCCTCCCGTAAGGCTTCCCAGAACACTCTGAACGCCTACGGCCCGTTGCTGCCGGAACTGATGGGCGGCTCTGCCGACCTGGCCGGCTCCAACCTGACCATCTGGTCCGACACCAAGGGTCTGACCAAAGAAGACGCCAGCGGTAACTACATCTACTACGGCGTTCGTGAGTTCGGTATGGCCGCGATCATGAACGGCATTGCCCTGCACGGCGGTTTCGTGCCCTACGGCGCGACCTTCCTAATCTTCATGGAATACTGCCGCAACGCGGTGCGTATGGCAGCGCTCATGAAGCAGCGTTCCATCTTCGTATTCACCCACGACTCCATCGGCCTGGGCGAAGACGGCCCGACACACCAGCCGATCGAGCAGATGGCCAGCCTGCGTACCACCCCCAACATGAGCATGTGGCGTCCGGCGGATACCGTTGAATCTGCTGTGGCCTGGAAAGCAGCCCTCGAGCGCACCGATGGCCCGACAGCCATGGTCTTCTCCCGCCAGGGGCTGCCGGCCCAGCCGCGCGATGCCCAGCAGCTCGCCGATGTTGCCAAGGGCGCCTATATCCTGTCAGGCAGCGAAGGCACGCCGGATCTGATCCTGATTGCCACCGGCTCCGAAGTCGGCCTGGCCCAGGACGCGGCCGCCAAGCTCCGTGAGCAGGGCAAGAAAGTGCGCGTGGTCTCCATGCCGTCCACCGATGTGTTCGATGCCCAGAGCGCCGAGTACAAGCAGCAGGTCCTGCCGCTGGAGGTGACCAACCGCATCGCCATCGAAGCCGGCATTGCCGATTACTGGTACAAGTACGTTGGCCTGGACGGTCGCATCATCGGCATGACCACCTTCGGTGAGTCCGCCCCGGCCGGCGAGCTGTTCAAGGAATTCGGCTTCACCGTCGACAACGTCCTGGAAGTGGCTGCTGAGCTGCTGGACGCCTGATGACGGACTCTGCGCCTTTTCGTGTCGCCATCAACGGGTACGGCCGAATCGGCCAGTGCGTGTTGCGTGCGCTTTATGAAAACGGCTTCCGCGACCATCTGCAGGTGGTCGCCATTAACGAGCTGTCGGATATCGACACCATTGCCCACCTGACCCGATACGATTCCACCCATGGCCGGTTCCAGGGTGATATCGCGGTATCGGGCCAGGATATGATGGTCAATGGTGATGCTATCCGGGTGTTGAGTCATGCCGATCCGGCAGAACTGCCCTGGCGCCTGCTGGATGTCGACCTGGTGCTGGAATGCTCCGGTGCCTTCTCTGATCGTGCTACGGCCCAGAAACACATTGATTCCGGCGCCACGCGCCTGTTGTTCTCGCAGCCGGCCGAGTCCGATGTGGACCGCACCGTCGTCTACGGGGTCAACCACGCCGATCTCACTCCGGAAGACGTGATCGTTGCTGCGGCTTCCTGCACCACCAACTGCCTGGTGCCTGTGATCAGGGTGCTGGACGACGCCTTTGGCGTGCAGCAGGGCAGTACCACCACGATTCACGCGGCCATGAATGACCAGCCGGTTATTGATGCCTACCACCACCAGGATTTGCGACGAACCCGCAGCGCCCTGCACAACATCGTTCCGGTGGAAACCGGCCTTGCGAAAGGTATTGAGCGGTTGTTGCCGAGCATGGAAGGCAAGTTCAGCTCGGTGGCCATGCGGGTACCGACCATGAACGTTTCTGCCATCGACATGGTGGTCAACGTGGGCAAGGCAACCGACGTGACAGCGGTGAATAACCTGTTAAAAGAGGCCGCCAACGGCCCATTGAAGAGCATACTCGGCTATACCGACGAACTGCTGGCCAGCTCCGACTTCAACCACGACGCCCATTCCGGCGTGGTGGATGGCGGCCAGACCCGGGTCACCGGGGGCACCATGGTCAAAGTGCTGTGCTGGTTCGATAATGAGTGGGGGTTCGCGAACCGGATGCTCGATGTCAGCCGTAGTTGGCTGACGAAACAAAAAACCTGATTGTCGGTTATCGCTGCGCTCGAACCGACCTACCGTAGGTCGGATTGAACCTAGTGAAAATCCGACAGCCAGACCAGATTTCAAGTGTGCAAGATCTGATCAAGGGAAGAACGTTATGGCCATCAAGAGAATGACCGACCTTAACCTCGCCGGTAAGCGAGTGCTGATCCGCGAAGACCTGAACGTGCCGGTCAAGGACGGCAAAGTCTCCAGCGACGCCCGAATCCGCGCGTCACTGCCCACCATCAAGGCCGCTAGAGACGCCGGCGCCAAAGTGATGCTGATGTCCCACCTGGGCCGCCCGGAAGAAGGCGTGTACGACGAAGCCTCCTCCATGAAGCCGGTCGCCGACCACCTGACCAAGGTGCTGGGCCAGGAAGTTCGCCTGATCAAGGATTACCTCGACGGCGTTGAAGTGGCCGATGGCGAAGTGGTTCTGTTCGAGAACGTACGTTTCAACAAAGGCGAAAAGAAAGACAACGAAGACCTCGCAAAGAAGTACGCGGCATTGTGCGACGTCTACGTAATGGACGCCTTCGGCACCGCCCATCGCGCCCAGGCTTCCACACACGGTGTTGCAAAATTCGCCCCCGAGGCCTGCGCCGGCCCCCTGCTGGCGGCCGAACTCGAAGCCCTCGGTAAAGCTCTGGATAACCCCGCCAAACCGGTGGTTGCCATCGTCGGCGGCTCCAAGGTCTCTACCAAACTGGACGTGCTCAATGCCCTGGAGAAGGTTTGCGACTCCATCATTGTAGGCGGCGGCATCGCCAACACCTTCCTGGCGGCGGCTGGTCACCCGGTCGGCAAATCCCTGTGCGAGCACGATCTGATTGACACCGCCAAAGAAATCGCCAGCCGCGTTGAAATCCCGCTGCCGGTCGACGTGGTTGTTGCCAGTGAATTCGCAGAAACCGCCACCGCAACCACCAAGAACATCGCCGACGTCAGTGACGACGACATGATCCTCGACGTAGGCCCGGAAACCGCCGGCAAGTTCGCCGACGTACTGAAGAACGCCAAAACCATCCTCTGGAACGGTCCGGTGGGCGTTTTCGAATTTGACCAGTTTGGCAACGGTACCAAAGCCCTGGCCGAAGCCATCGCCGAAAGCGACGCCTTTTCCCTCGCCGGCGGTGGTGATACCGTCGCCGCCGTTGACAAGTACGGCGTTGCTGACAAAATCTCGTACATCTCCACCGGTGGTGGCGCCTTCCTGGAATTCGTCGAAGGCAAAACCCTCCCGGCAGTAGCGGTATTGGAAGAACGCGGCGCGTAACGACTAACTGAAAGAATCCAACTATCCCCAAAGTCTAAATGAAGGAGACGACCCATGGCCCTGATTTCGATGCGGCAAATGCTGGATCACGCCGCCGAGCATGGTTACGGTGTACCAGCCTTTAACGTCAACAACCTGGAGCAGATGCGCGCCATCATGGAAGCCGCCGACAAAACCGACTCCCCGGTGATTGTCCAGGCCTCCGCCGGTGCCCGTAAATACGCTGGTGCCCCTTTCCTGCGCCATCTGATCCTGGCGGCCATCGAGGAATTCCCGCACATCCCGGTGGTCATGCACCAGGACCACGGCACCAGCCCCTCCGTGTGCCAGCGCTCCATCCAGCTGGGCTTCAGCTCCGTGATGATGGACGGCTCCCTCGGTGAAGACGGTAAAACCCCCACCGACTACGAATACAACGTCGACGTCACCCGCCGCACCGTTGAAATGGCCCACGCCTGTGGTGTCTCCGTAGAAGGCGAACTGGGTTGCCTGGGCTCCCTGGAAACCGGCCAGGCCGGTGAAGAAGACGGCATCGGTGCCGAAGGTACCCTGGACCACAGCCAGATGCTGACCGACCCGGAAGAAGCGGCCGACTTCGTCAAGAAAACCCACGTTGATGCCCTGGCAATCGCCATCGGCACCAGCCACGGCGCCTACAAGTTCACCCGTCCGCCCACCGGTGACATCCTGGCCATTGAGCAAATCAAAGCCATCCACAAGCGCATTCCAGACACCCACCTGGTTATGCACGGCTCCAGCTCCGTACCCCAGGAGTGGCTGAAGATCATCAACGAATACGGTGGCGAGATCCCGGAAACCTACGGTGTACCGGTAGAAGAAATCGTAGAGGGCATCAAGCACGGCGTGCGCAAGGTCAACATTGACACCGACCTGCGCCTGGCCAGCACCGGCGCCGTTCGTCGCTTCCTGGCTGAAAACCCGGCCGAGTTCGACCCGCGCAAATTCCTGAAGGAAACCATGAAGGCCATGACCGACGTGTGCATCGCACGCTACGAAGCCTTCGGTTGTGCCGGTAACGCCAGCAAGATCAAGCCGGTGAATCTGGAGCGCATGTTTGAGCGCTACGCTTCCGGTGAGCTGGATCCGAAAGTTAAGTAAGTTCTGTTATTCATTTGGGGCGGATCTCCGCCCCAAATGCCTGACCCACCTCAAGTACGAACGACCTTCCCCTTGTAATTTCCCCAATCTCATCAAATATAGTGGTTAGTAAGCGGGCATACGCCAAGCAGAATAACCAGTGGTGAGGATCCTGATGGACTTCAAAGACTATTACGCCGTACTCGGTGTGAGCGAGTCTGCCTCCGCCGAGGAGATAAAAAAAGCCTACCGAAAGCTGGCACGGAAATACCATCCGGATGTCAGTAAGGAAGAGGACGCCGACACCAAATTCAAGGAAGTGGGTGAAGCCTACGAAGTACTGAAAGATCCCGAGAAGCGCGCGGAGTACGATCAGCTGCGTAAATACGGCGCCAGGGCGGATGGCTCTTTCGAGCCACCTCCGGGTTGGCAAAGCGGTGCCGGTTTCGGTGGCGGAGGTTATACCGATGCCGACGCGCGCCAGTTCAGCGACTTCTTCGAGGAGATATTCGGAGGTGGCCGGCAGGGCGGTTTCTCTGGGGGCCACGGTGGTGGCGGTTTCCGCCAGAACATGAGAATGCGCGGTGAGGATGTGCATGCGAGGCTCGCCCTGTTCATGGAAGAAGCGTTTCACGGCTGTGAAAAGCAGGTTTCTTTCGGGGTACATGAGGCCGATGAGCATGGCCGGGTGATACCGCGGCAAAAGACCCTGAAAGTGAAGATTCCCGCAGGCATGCGCGAGGGCCAGCATATTCGCCTCAAAGGCCAGGGGGCGCCGGGCATTGGCGGCGGAGAACCAGGCGATCTGTTCATTGAAGTGGAGCTGGCACCCCACCCACATTTCGCGGTGGAGGGCCGGGATGTGCTGGTCACGGTGCCGATTGCTCCCTGGGAAGCGGCCCTGGGAGCAACGGTGACCGTGCCAACCGTTGGCTCAAAGGTGAATGTAAAAGTGCCGAAGGGCTCCACCAGTGGACGGAAGCTGCGCCTCAAGGGTAAGGGTTTCCCGGGCAAGCACCCGGGCGATCAGATTGTCATCCTGCAAATCGCCATGCCCGAGAAACACAGCCCTGAGGCCGAAAAGCTCTACGAGCAACTGGCCGAGGCTGAGAAGCAATTCAATCCACGCAGCAAGCTTCACGTGTGAGCGGGAGTAAGGTATGAGCAAGAAAGATCATGTGCTGACGGTAGAGGTACTTGACCAGAGTGGCAGCACCTTCACCCTGCGTGAAATCTGCGAACGTGGCGAGTGCCACGCAGAGTTCGTTATCAAGCTGGTCAATTTCGGCATCATCGCCCCGGTGGAAGATTTGCCCGAGACAGTTCATTGGCAGTTCGATATAGCGGCCCTCAGCCGCCTGCGTAAGGCCCAGAGACTGCAGAGGGATCTGAAAATGAATCTCCCGGGGCTGGCAATGTCGCTGGAATTGCTGGATGAAGTTGAAACCATGCGCAGGAAGGTCGCGCGTCTGGAACAGCGGCTGGCCCAGCTGTCTTCGGATCAGGGCACTGGCTGAGCACTGAAAATCCTTTCGAGGGTGCCTGCATCGCGCATGTGGGCGATCGCCTGGTCGAAACGTTCCAGCTCGAAGATCACGGGTGATGCCTTGGACAGCCCTATATAAAACGGCAGGGCTTCGAAAGGGCCATCTGCGTAAGTAAGCCGCTGTCGCAAATCGGGGAATTCAACCATCGAAACTTCGGCTGCAGGTTTGTTAACCAGGAATACGTCTATACGTCCCAGGTCGAGGCGCCGGAGGTTGCTCAATATGTTCGGGGCCTCTTCAACCATAAGATCAAATTCATCAACGGCTTGGTTGAACCTTTCACCGTAGTTGAACCCGGCTGTTACACCGATACGGAAACCCTTGAAGTCGGCAAAGCTTTCAAAGCTGTGATCGAAACGCCTGTCTGCCTGATGCCAGACCAGGTTTTTGTCTTCATGAACAGAATCGGTAAATGTCAGGTAGGCTGCCCGTTCATCGTTCCGGGTCAGCAGCATGACGCCGTCGTAGTCGCCGGTTTCTGCCCACAACAGACAGCGTTTCCACGGTAACAGCCTCAGCTGGAAGTCGACGTCCAGCCTTTCTCCGAGTTCCTTGAATAACTCGACGGCAATACCGCCTTCGGGCACAGAGTCAATCTCTCCAAGTGTGTAGGGGGCCCAGGGATCTTCGCAGAACCTGAGCTGCGCGCGCCCCTCGGCCGAAGCGGATTCTGCGAAAAATATCAGGGCTGAAAACGTTAACAGCAACCCTGTAAAGACACCCGGGAGACCTTTCATGGTTATGCCAATTTGTCAGTTGCGCTTCTGATGACAAATTGTAGAACCTGGTGGGCTTCTGTGCCGGTGTTATTTTTCCTGTGAAGAAAGCTGTTGTATCTCGGCATAGATTTTCTCTGCCTCCTCCATGAGGGTTCCATGGGTCCGCAGGTCGCCATTGCGCTGTGCGTCCAGTGCTTTGGCAAGTTTCGCCTCGTATTGTTTCTGCAGTTTTTTCTTCGGATCGCCTTTCAAAAATCCCAACATCGTAATGAACCTGTTTTGGCTGAACGTTCAAAGATTTACGTTTTTTGCTCCATAAAGTTCACAAAATTTTCATGATCAAAAACTGGACAGCTGAAAATAATGGGATTAAATTCCCAAATACAATTGTGGGAAAAAATTCCCAATTTATTATCGGGTGTTAAGACGTGGTCGCCCGGGGACGCAACAACAAGCCTGGAGAAGAACGATGAATCGCAAACCTTTAGCAATTGCAGTGAAACTGGCCATGACCGGGGCTCTTGCTGGCGCACTTGCCGCTTGCGGAGGCGGTGGCTCTGGAGATACCTCAACAAGTGATGCTTCATCGGGGACCAGTGTCGGGGCGGTATCCGGTTTCGGTAGTGTTTACGTCAACGGTACTCGCTTTGAAACCGATGGCAGGGTTAGCAGCGACGATGGCCTGGAACGCGAAGATCAGCTCGAAAAGGGCATGATCCTCAAAGTTGAGGGCGATTGGGATGACAGTGGTCAGGGGCGGGCGGACAAAGTCAGTTATGACGATACCCTGCGCGGACCAATTTCCGCTATGAGCTGGGACGATGTAACCCGCTCCGGAAGCCTTACGATGCTGGGCCAGACAATCTCATTGGACGGCAAAACCGTCTTCCGTGGCGCGACACCAACGGCTATCGCTGGCAATCCCCAGGGATACCGGGTCCGAGTCAGCGCCTGGCGCCTTGAGGATGGCAGCTTCCGGGCAAGCTTCGTTGGTGCCCGGGCCATTGGCCTGGAATTCGATGACAACAACGAAGTAGAAATTGAAGGCGTTGTTGCCGATCTGGACACGAGTGCCCAGACCTTCACCATCAACGGTTTCCTGGTTGATTACACCAGCGCTGTCGGCGATGACGGCTTCTCCCTGGACGATCTGGCAAACGGAATCGTGGTGGAAGTGGAAGGCTACCTGAACGGCAACACCATCATGGCGGAGGAGATCGATGATGAGGACGACCTCTTCGACGATGATGACGATGTCGAAATCTCCGGAAGCATCTACGACTACGACCAGGCCAGCCGTCAGTTCTCGGTAAATGGGGTCAGAGTCCAGATTAACGGTGGCACCGAATTCGACGATCTCCGCGAGAGCAGCCTGGCTGATGGCCTGTTTGTGAAAGTGGAAGGGGATTACCGCGATGGCGTCCTGGTCGCTGAAGAAATCGAAGGCCGGGATTCCGATGCCGAGCTGGATGGTCGCATCGAGTCTCTTGATCTGACCAATGAAACCATGGTCGTCAGTGGCGTTCGGGTCCATCTGACCGGTAATACCCTGATTGATGACGACGACGATGACGAAGATGACCGTCGCAGTCGCGTCCAGGATATCCAGAGCCTGCAGGTGGGAGACTATCTCGAAATTGAAGGTCGCCAGCAGAGCAGTGAGGGCGGATTCCTCGAGGCCATCAGCATTGAGCGCGAGGATGATGACGACGATGACGATTTCGAGCTCGAAGCACGGGTGAATGCGATCGGAGCCGATTCCATCACCATCATGAACCTTGAGGTGCTCCGCAATGGCTACAGCCTGTCCGGCGCCCAGGTTGGCGACGAAGTGGAAATCGAGTATCGCCAGACCAGTGGTGGTCAGTATGAGCTGACCGACAACGTCGAGGTCGACGACGATAGTGATGACGACAACGATAACGACGATGATGATTAATCATTGAAGCGCCGGTGCGGGCCGGACTGTTGTCGGCCCGCATCCTGGCTTTCGAAGTCGCTATGGGAATACAATCCCAAACATGAAAAAGTCCAACCCCCTGCATCAAGCGCTGTTTCGCATTCTGCGCCCTCTGGCGAGGTTGCTCTTGCGAAACGGCATTCCCTTCGGGGAGTTCTCCGAGCTGGTGAAACGTGCCTACGTGGAAGCCGCCCTGGAGGACTTTGCCGACGGCCGGCGAAAGCCCACCGATTCACGCGCTGCGGTCATGACCGGGCTGACCCGCAAGGAAGTAAAGCGCCAGCGGGAGATCCTGGCGGGGGAAGATACTGGGAGCCGCGATGTACTTCATACCAACCGGGCGTCCCGGGTGGTATCAGGTTGGGTCCACGATGCGGTCTTCCAGGCCAAAGACGGAGAGCCAGCCATGCTGTCTTTCGACGGCCCGGGGAGTTTCAGCGAACTGGTTAAGCGCTACAGCGGTGACATGCCGCCACGTGCTGTGCTGGATGAACTGCTTCGGGTGGGTGTGGTTTCGGTTGATGGCGAATCGGGACGCCTGCTATTGCAGCAAAGGGCTTATGTTCCGACCGGAGACAGCGAGGAAATGCTTCAGATTTTCGGTGAGGACGTGTCCGATCTCATCGCGACCATTGATCATAACCTGGTCAGTGACGAGTCCGGGCAGCCCCCGCTGTTCCAGAGAACCCTGACCTACAACAACATCCCTCCGGAAGTGATGGAGCGCTGGCGCAGGCACGCAGCCGCCCAGTCTCAGGCACTGCTGGAACAGCTGGACAAATGGCTTGGCCCCCATGACCGCGATATATCGGGTCATGATTCTGGCAGTGAGTCAGGGGATCCGGTCCGCACTGGCGTGAGCATCTTCTTCTTCGAAGAGCCTGCCGGAAAAGATCCGAAAGGAGATTGAGTGCTATGAGTCCCACGAGGCAGCAGAACATTATTTGTCGCTGGGAGCCAACGGAGCTTGCAAGCACCATACTTTCCTCATCGTCCCGGCAGGTGATCCGCTCCTGGATCAGCTCAAATGAATTTCTCGACGAGCATCATGACCCGGTCATGCTCCTGATGGACAATTACGCAACGTATTCTTTTCGCAGTCTGGTGCAAGCGACCAATCCTGATTTAGCCCCCACGGTGGTTCTGAATGAATTACTTCGTAAAGGTGTGGTCGAACCGCTGGACAGCGGTTACCTGATGCTGAGACGAAGTATCTATGCGCCCTCGCAGCCTCGGCTACCGAGCGAATCTCGTGTAGACCGGGTTCACGAGGCCGAGGACGAGATTCCCCGCAGGCGCTTTAACGATGCTATATAACAGACACCGGCCAGGAACGCCGGTTATGGAGAAATCAAATATGAAACGGCACATCCGCAATCGTGTTATCGGGCTGGCCGCCGGCACAGTGGCCTTCGGAGCGATTTCTGCCTGCGGCGGCGGAGGCGGTGGCGGAGGCCTGGATATTGCCGATGGCGGTATACGCGGCACTGGCTCCAGCGTCGGGCCGGTTTCCGGATTCGGGAGTGTGTTTGTTAATGGGGTGGAGTTCAGCACGGATGATATTCCGAATCGGGAAGTCGAGAGTAACGATGGCATCACTGCCGAGAACCTGCTGAGCGAGGGTATGATTCTCAGGGTTGAAGGCGAATGGCGTGATGATGGCACAGGGACGGCTGAGACACTCAGTTACGACGATACGTTGCGTGGTCCTGTCGACCAGGTGATTGCCGATCCAAGCGGTGCGGGTGAATTCGTAACCCTCACGGTTATGGGGCAGTCAGTGCGGGTAGATCGCCAGACGGTGGTACGCGGTACAACATACGCCACACTGCTCGGCGGACCCCCTATCACAGATCATGTCCGCATCAGTGCCTGGCGTCAGGCGGATGGTTCCTATCGGGCTGGCTACATCCGGACAATAGATCAGGATCTGACCGATATTGAATTGGAGGGCACCGTATTGGCAGTGGATACGGCGATCAATGAGCTCACTATTGGAGCGATCACCGTTCAATATGATGAAAACAGCATCAGCTTCGGGTCGGGACTGACGGAGGCGGACCTCATCATTGGCACTGTTTTGGAAGTGGAGGGAACCTTGGCCGGAAACGTGTTGACTGCAGCTACGATCGACCGGGATGACGCCCGACGCTTCAGTCGCAGCAGTGCCGACGACATCGAGCTCACCGCGACAATCGATTCGCCTTACACGTCTGCCGGCGCTGCTGGCACAAGACCGGGTGAGTTTACGATGGGGAGTCTGACAGTTCGGGTGACGGACGCGACTGAACTCGATGACAGCATCACTCTTTCCGACCTCGCCGAGGGGCTCCTGATTCAGGTGGAAGGGAAGTTCCTCTCGGATACGGTGGTTGAAGCGGAGGAAATTGAGCTTCGGGACGGCAATGCGAAGGTCAAGGGAGTGATTTCGTCAGCGGCAGACAACACGTTCATCATAGGTGGCGTTGAAGTTCGGGTTTCTCCGACCACAACCTTCACCGTTGAAGACGGCTCCGGTATCTCATTTCAGACTCTGCCCATTGGTAGTACCACAGTGGAGGTCGAGGGGATCGAAAGCGGGCAGGGCGCAGACATCTTCATCGAAGCTTTGAAGGTAGAGGTAGACGACGAAATCGCTGATTTAGATGAGCGAGACCAGTATGAAGTTGAAGGCAGGCTTTCAAGTATTACGTTCGATTCTATAACGGTCCTGGGTGTCACCATAGATGCCGCCCCGGGGAGCTATGATGATATTTCTCAGAATGAGATGATTGAGCGGTTCGAAGACGATGAAGTGCTGATTCTAGAAGTTGAATATTCAGGGAGCACGAATAACTTCATCGCCGAAGAAATCGAACTCGAAGAAAACGATGACGATTGACTACAAAACCCGTACATAAAAGCGCGCTATTCAGGCCCGGGTTTTGCTATACATACGGACAAGCCAAGCAGGGACGCTGTTGCCGACTGTGCAGGATGCATGAAGCAAACATGCTAGCGGAGTCCGTATGTCACTCAGTTTTATCCGGCGGCTGATCTCTAGCCGCCTTCTCCGACCGGTTTTTGTTGTTCTGGTCGTTGCCGGTCTGGTTCAGGTCCTGGTCAGCCAGTGGCTCATTTCCAGCCAGGTGGAGCGCCTTGTCGACACCGCAGGGTCCGCCCTTGAGGCCAGTAGCCAGCAGGTCAGTGCCTCCTTCGGGGACACCCGTGAGGATGTCCGATCCCGCCTGGAGACCATGCGGCAGAAGACTACCGAGGAACTCTCCGCCGAGCTCACCCGTCAGCAGACCGCACAACAGGAACGCGTTGCCGGCAACGTTCGCACCGCTGTCATGGCGGAAGCCCAGGGTCTGGCCGATGTCCTCGCCGCTGTTGCAGCCCCGCTGATCTGGGATCGGGATATACCCCGCCTGACCGACCTCGTGGAACTGGCCGACGCCCGTGAATCGGTTCTGTTCGCCGTCTACTACGACCAGTACGGCGATCGACTGACCCGGTATGTGGATCGCACCGACGACCGGGTACGCACCTTAATGGAGCAGGGGGAAGGTCGTGGTGCGGCAAATCGGGTCCTGGATGCGGCAAGTCGTGACCCCAACGTTGTCATCATCACCGCTGATATTGCGCCCCAGGGCTCCGCCATTGGCCAGCTGAAACTCGGGTTGTCGCTCGAAGGCATTAACCGGGATCTGGCCGCCCTGGAAGAAGAATTCAGTGCCACCATCACCGGCAGCATTGACGCACTTCGCGACACCCTGGAAGCGGAAACCGAACAGGTGAATCAGCGCCTTCAGCAGCAGTTGGCGAGTATGGACTCCGACACTCGCTCCAGAATCCAGAATACTGTGGAGGCGTTGAATACCGAAGCTTCCAGCCTGTCCGCCAATCTGAGCATGCTGGCAATTGGTTCCGTGGTGGTTCTGATCCTGTTGGTGGCCCTGGTGCTGGGCGGAGGCTTGCTGCCCAGAGTGTTCCGCTTGAGCTCGGCGATATGGGATATCGCCGATGGAGAGGCCAATCTCACCCGCCGGGTGTCCATGAAAGGCAAGGATGAGCTTACGGAGATGGCCCAGGGCGTGAACCGGTTCATTGCCCGTATCCAGGAGCTGGTCTCCGACGTGAAAGAGTCCGCCGAATCGGCCGCCGGCCAGGCCCAGGCTCAGGGTGACATCAGCCGCAGTGCGGTGGCCGCCGTGAACCGTCAGGAACAGGACGTGGCCGAGGTGTCCGGCACTATGGACGCCATGTCCCGAAGTATTTCCGAGGTGGCTGAAAACATTCAGGATATCGCAGGCTCGGTTAGCAACGTCAGTTCCGAGAGTGAGGCCACCGCAGGCATTTCCCGGGAAGTGCGGAACCGGTTGGATCAGGTGGTCCGCAATGTTGAACAGGCGGTGGAAGCGGTCAATCAGCTGGACCATCAGAGCAAGGAAATCGGATCGGTGCTATCGGTGATTGGTGCTATCGCAGAGCAGACCAACCTGCTGGCGCTCAACGCTGCCATCGAGGCTGCCCGCGCCGGGGAATCCGGTCGGGGCTTCGCCGTGGTGGCCGATGAAGTCCGGACTCTGGCGAGCCGGACCCAGGAATCCACCACCGAAATCCAGTCCATCATCGAACGCCTGCAGCAGGGCAGCCGGCAGGCTGTCAGCGCCATTGGCGAGGTGTCGGGACAGGTTGCGGAGTCGTCGTCGGAGTTCCGTCGGGCTGACGAGCATTTCGACCGGATCAACCAGTTGCTCAGCAGCCTTCAGGACCGGGCCATGGCCATTTCATCCGTGGCGGAAGAGCAGGGCCGGCATGCCAGTGAAGTCAGTGTGAGCGTGAGCGATATTGCAGGCTCCTCCCGCGAGACGGTGGAAGCCATTGAGCGCTCCGACGAGGCCAGCGGCCAGATTGCCCGGACACTGACCTCGCTGAAGGATAAAGCCTCACAGTTCCAGGTCTAGTGCCCCGGGGATAGCAGGCGTTCCCGGGCGCTTCTGTACTCGTCGGTCAGACGGCTCACGAGATCCGCGACGGTCAGCACGTCATGGATCTGACTGACCCCCTGGCCGGCAGACCACACGGTTTTCCAGGCTTTGGCTTCATCATCAATGGGCTTCAGTTTTTCCCCGTAATTGATTTCGCCGGCCTGGTTCAGCTTGTCCATGGGGAAGCCGGCTGCCTCCAGGCTTTGGCGCATAAAGCTGGCGGGCACACCGGACACCGCAGGTGTATGAATGATATCGCCTGACACCGCCTCAATAATCATGTTCCGGTAGGCCTCATCGGCCTGGGACTCAACGGTATTGATAAACCGGGTGCCCAGATAGGCCAGGTCCGCACCCAGGGCCTGGGCCGCCAGAAGGTCTTCGCCATGGGACAGACCACCAGCCAGCAAAATCGTGCCATCAAAGACTTCCCGGATTTCATGCACCAGAACAATCGGATTGATCGTGCCCGCATGGCCGCCTGCTCCCGCCGCCACAGCGATGATGCCGTCAACACCAGCCTCCGCAGCTTTGCGGGCGTGCTTCTGGTTGGTCACGTCATGGAACACCACGCCGCCGTAGCTGTGCACCGCCTCCACCACCTGGCTGGCGGCGCCCAGGGAGGTGATGATGATGGGCACCTTGTGTTTTACACATAGCTCAAGGTCGGCCTGCCAGCGAGGATTGGTCCGGTGCACAATCAGGTTCACGGCATAGGGCGCCGTTGTTGCTTCCGGATTTGTGCTTCGGAAAGCGGCCAGCTCTTCGTTCATCTGGACCAGCCACTCCTCAAAACCTTCGCTGGTACGCTGGTTCAGGGCCGGGAAGCTGCCAACGATGCCCTGCTTGCAGCAGGCAAGCGCCAGTTCCGGGCCAGAGATCAGAAACATGGGCGCGGCCACCAGAGGCAGTGAGAGAGAGTCTTTCAGGGACGCAGGCAATGCCATGAGGATTCCTTAATTTTTGTTGGAACTTTTGTAGGATATAAAGGATCTTAGCGTGCCACGCCCGATCTGAAAACGGTCGCGAGCTAATTAATTCCGGAAACCAGAAACACAATAAGGAGTTCATTCATGGGTGAAGCAAAACGTCGCAAGGAAACCGGCGCACCGCCTCCCAGAAAAGCAAAATCCAACAAGCCGCTCTATGCAGGCATCGCTTTGCTGGTTCTGGCAGCTGTACTTCTGGGCGTTTTTTTCCTGACCGCCGCACCTGAGCCTACCTCGGATGAGTTGCCTGTGGCAGCGCCCAATGCCGATGAGTTCCCAGCCCAGCTGGATCAGTACGGCGTGTCTGTCGGCCCCGAAGACGCCCCGGTGGTGGTTCGTGAATTTGCCGATTACCAGTGCCCCGCCTGTGGCAACTTTTCCTCCGCCAGCAAGCAGCTGAAACAGGAATACGTAGAATCGGGCAAGGTTCGGTTCGTCTACTTCGATCTGCCATTGCAGCAGCATCAGAATGCCATGCCAGCCGCTCAGGCCGCCCGCTGTGCCGGGGATCAGGACGGCTACTGGGCCATGCATGAACGCCTTTACGATTCCCAGACCGAGTGGAGCGGCTCGAACGATCCGGTCGCCACCTTTACCCGCTACGCCGGTGATCTGGGCCTGGAAGAGCGCCGCTTCCGCCGGTGCATGACTACCGAGTTGCACCGTGAAGCTGTCGAGCAGAGCCGCCAGGTGGCCATGCAACTTCGGGTAACCAGCACACCGACGGTTCTGGTGGATAACATCCGCCTGACTCGTCCCGGCTGGGGGCAGCTCTCTGCCGTGGTTGAACGTGAACTGGCCAACGGCGCGGAGTGACCTGTTGAACCCCGGGTAACCCCGCACTTGATCGTGAGCCTGAGTTGGTTAAAATTTGCGCCCTCTCAGGCTCCCGCCTTAGATAAACCTCGAAACCATGCTCCGGATTTACGGTCCGGCCCGCAGGAGAACATGATGAGCAACAACGTTGTTGTCTGCGCACTGTACAAGTTCGCAGTCCTGAATGATTACAAATCCCTCCGCCAGCCGCTGCTGGATCTGATGCATGAGAAAGATGTGCATGGCACTTTGCTGCTGGCGCGCGAGGGCATCAACGGCACCATTGCCGGCAGTCGCGAAGGCATTGATGCCGTGAAAGCCTGGATCGCCAGCGACGAGCGGTTCGACGGCATTGATTACAAAGAGTCCTTTGTGGACATCCAGCCGTTCAAACGCACCAAAGTGAAGCTCAAGAAAGAGATCGTCACCATGGGCGTGGACGGTATCGATCCGAAGCGTATTGTCGGCACGTATGTGGATCCCAAAGAGTGGAACGATCTGATTTCCGATCCGGACGTGGTGCTGGTGGATACCCGCAACCAGTACGAAGTGGAAATCGGCACCTTCAGGAATGCTGTCAATCCGGCCACGGATACCTTCCGGGAATTCCCGGAATACGTGAAGCAGAACCTGGATCCTTCCAGGCACAAAAAGGTGGCTATGTTCTGTACTGGCGGTATCCGCTGCGAGAAATCCACCGCGTATCTCAAGGAGCAGGGTTTCGAGGAGGTCTATCACCTCAAGGGCGGCATCCTGAAATACCTGGAAGAGGTACCGGCAGAGCAGAGCCTGTGGCACGGAGAGTGCTTTGTTTTTGATGACCGGGTAACGGTTAACCACCGGCTGGAGCGTGGCGATTACGACCAGTGCCATGCCTGCCGCAGGCCGATTACCGAAGAAGACAAACAGCGCCCCGAGTATGAGCAGGGTGTGAGCTGCCATCAGTGCATCGATTCGCTGACCGAAGAGCAGAAAGCCCGGTTTGCCGAGCGGGAACGCCAGATGCGTCTGGCGGAAGAGCGGGGCGAAGCCCATGTGGGCGGAGAAGCCGCGCGCATCATTGCCGAGCGCAAGGCCCGGAAAAAGGCTGAAAGAGAACGTCAGGCCCGGAAAAGCCTGGATGGCGAGAGGGCGAGAAGCACCGACGGAGCCTGACCAACCCAGAAAGGAGACTTCATGGATTTACGACAGGCTGTAGCCATTACCGCAGTTGTTATCGCGCCCTTTGCCAGTGCGCAAGAGGCAGATAACTGGAAGGGCGAAACCGAGCTGGGTGTGTTGATCACCTCGGGCAATACCGAAGAGACCAACATCAAGGGGCGCCTGGGTCTGATCCATGAAGTCGAAACCTGGCGCAACACCGGTGAATTCCGGACCAATTATTCCGAGACCGAAGACCAAACCACCGCCGAGAAATATCAGGCCTCCCTGGAGACCGACTACAAGTTCGCCGAGAACCAGTACTGGTTTCTCCGGGGCTCCTATGAGGACGACCGCTTCTCCGGTTACGATTTTGAATCGTCGGTAACCACGGGTTATGGCAACCGGGTCTGGAACTCTGGTGAGCGGTCCTTCCTCGACCTGTCAGCCGGTGTCGGTTATCGGTATAACAAGCTGGATATGGTGAATGCCGAAGGCGAGGACACCGAGGAAGAGGCAATCGCCCGCTTTGCTGGCCAGTTTGATTATGCTCTTTCGGAAAATTCCCTGTTCCGCCAGAAGTTGAGCACGGAAATCGGCCTGGATGAGAACAACACGGTGACCGAGTCGGAAACGTCGCTGCATGCGAACGTGGTGGGGAACCTCTCCATGAAGGCGGCGTTTCGGGTCAAGCATCTATCGGATCCACCCGCAGGATCCGAAGACACCGACACGGAAACCTCACTCTCGCTTATCTACGGTTTCTGATTGAACGCATGAACTTGGGGTCAGATGAGATTTTCATCTGACCCCGATTTTAGACGTTGTTTCTGAGTCCCAGCTCATCCGGGTAAGGGGTGAGGTATTGCTGAGCATGCAGGTAGTCCACCGGCTCCCTTCGCTGGGCCATGCGCAGCAGCGTCATGGGAACCACCAGTGGTACCTCGCCCCGATGGTAAGCCTCCATCTGCTCCATCAACACCTTGCGGTCTTCATCACCCATGGAATCCCTGAGATAGCCCATAAGGTGCTGCATAGCGTTCATGTGTGAGCCCCGGCTCACCTTCTTGCTCATGGCCTCCATGAACAGGTTGATATAGCGTTCGGCAATGTCTTCCAATGGTTCTGACTTCAGATCCCCCAGCATCGGACCAAGCTGGCGATAGATCTTTTCGGAGTGAGCCAGGAGCTGGAATTTGTGGCGGGTATGGAATTCAATCAGCGCCTTGGCGGAGAGCTTGTCTCCGGCCACGTTCTGCATCCAGTCGTCGTAGGCGAAAACCCTCTCAACGAAATTCTCCCGAATCATGTTGTCGTTCAGTCGGCCTTCCTCCTCCACTGGCATCAGCGGGTAGGCCTTCAGCAGCGCCTCGGCAAACATGCCCCGGCCATCGCGGCGAGTTACATTGCCATCCTCGTTGTGTACTTTGATCCGCTCCATGCCGCAGCTGGGGGACTTGGCCATCAGGATGTAACCACGAAGGTCTGCCAGGGTCGGCATCACCTGTTCGATAAAGCCCTGCATGGCGTCGGTGTGATCCGCCGCGCCCCTGGTCTCTATCAGGCGCAGGCCATCACTGTATTCGCGCAGGTGGATCGCCGGGCGCGGAACGCCCAGACCAGCTTCCAGCTCCGGGCAGATGGAGCGGAAATCAAAGTGTTTCGAGAGCACCTGCGTGCAGTGACGGGAATGTTTATGGCCGCCATCATGGCGAACTTCCTTGCCCAGCAGGCAGGTGCTGATTCCGACGGGGATGCCGCTCACGTTAGTCTCCGATAATTAACCAAGTCTGATAGCTAAAACTGTCTTTGTAATACGTGAATTCAGTCTAGCCCGATCAGGCCGCCTCGGAAAACTGTAATCCTGCCTATTCAGGGTGGATTATCGAGCCTTTTCGTTTCTTCGCGGCCATGGCGAGTGTGGTGGCGTAAATGGTGCGAACGTCAGTGGCGAACTGCTCAACCGAGTAGTCTTTGGCGAACTCCAGAGCCTGTTCGGAAAGTGTCTCGCGTAGCTCATCGTCTTCCAGCAGCTTTTTGACCTGCGCCCGCCACTGGTCCTGTTTTTCCGGCGTCTTGAAGCCGTTGAACCCGTGTCGGACCACGTCTTCAATGCCACTGGAGCGAACCGCTACGACCGGCAGACCGGCGGCCATGGCTTCGAGAATCACCATGCCCTGGGTCTCTGACTTGGACGCGAAAAGGAAAGCATCGCCGAGCCGGTACCAGGTTGCCATCTCGTCCGGTGGCACGGCGCCGACCAGGGTGAAGTGTTGCTGAAGCCCGAGGTCTTCAATCTTCTTCTGCATACGGTCTTTCTGGTGGCCATCGCCGATCATCAGGAACCGGAACGGCACATCGGTTTCCCGCTTCAGGGCATCAATCGCTTCGATCATGAAGTCGATGTTTTTCTCGTTCGATAGCCGGGAAACGCTGACGAACACTTTTTCGTCCTTCAGTTCCAACTGGTCCCGTAGTTCCTTGATGTCTTCTGGCTGGACCTGCTGGAACTTCTGGTATTCGATCCCCGTGGGCTGCACAAATGTCGGTGTTTTTACCCCGATTATGCGCAGATATTCCTCGGTGGAGTAGGTGGGCACGATCACCCCGTCGCACTTGTTGGCAAAGCGCTTGATGAGGGCGTGAGAAATCAGGTTCCGGAACAGCATGCCCGGCAGGGGCACAAAGTGGGCGTAGTGCTCAAGGCGCGTATGGTAGGTGTAGATGGCCGGTACCCTGAGGGTACGCGCAACGAACAACCCCAGCGAACCCAGCCAGAACGGGTGATGCAGATGGATGATATCCGGCTTGAAAGCCCGGACCCGCTTGCGAATCCGGCCGAGGAAGATGTTGGCCAGCCGGAATTCCCGCTTCTCGCCCATGGCCAGCAATGAGGGCACTCGCAGCACGTGGGGTTCAGTTTCCGGCTGGCCCTTGTAACGAGGCGCCACCACAAGCAAGTTGTCGCCGAGCGCTTCCAGACCGAGCCGCAGGCGTTCAATCGAAATTGGTACCCCACCAATAAAGGGCAGGTAGTTATTGGTGAACATGGCCACCCGCATCGGTTTTTCAAGCCAGGGGGCCGGGTCCAGATCGTAGTCCGGGTAATAATCCTTGCCGATGAAAATGGCGCCGTACAGTTTGATGGCAATGGCCGCAAACACAGCAACGATCAGAATAAAGTTGAGGTAACCGGTGTAGAACAGGGAGTAGATAAAGAACCAGAGGCTTTCCAGGCGCTTCAGAACCGGGTGCTGTCCTACCTCCAGGCGCTGAAGGTTATGGCTTACCTTGCCGTCGGCATCCACATTCACCTGCACGTAGTGGTAGAAGCTGGTGTCATTGTTCATCACCAGGCCACCGGCGCCGCCTGTGGTGACAAAGGTAGTGTCTCCTACCTGCTCTTCTGAATAGAGTGAAAGATTGGCGGAAAATACCCGGTCAACGTCATGCTCTTCGATTGCCTGGAGCAGGGCGTCCCGGAACTCGGGCGGTGCCAGGTAATCATCCTGCTGGTCGAACGGGGCATTCTCGTCCGGGTGCAGGGGCGGGTGGCCAATGAACAGGATTCGGACCTTCGAGGTGTCCTGGGCCAACAGATCTTTCAGCCAGCGGATCTGCCAGCGCCAGGGCGTTTTTCCGGTGCTGTCCAGGAAGATCAGCCGGCTATTGCCCGCTTCGATACTGAAGAAGTGCGGGCCGAAGTGATCGTAGAAACGGAAACTGCCAAAATCCTCGTACTCGTGGGCGCCAAAGGTAAGCAGATAGGGAATGTCCAGATGGCTCAGTGTGCCGTACAGCGCCCGATATTTGTCTTCTCCGCCGCCGCTGACCGCATTCCCGGCTGAAACCAGAAAATCGAGCCCGGAGCGATTCAGTTCCGGAATGATGCGGTCCTCGAAGATGCCCACCGAGTTGTTGATGTTACCCACCACCGCAAAGCTGAACGGCTCGCCGGGTTCAAGCTGACGATGAAGCTGTTCTACCTGCTCGGTATGAACGCCTTCGAAATCCTCAGTGAACAGATTCAAATAGGTTTTGTAGCCGACCAGCAGAAGCACGACCAACAAGCACAGATAGAACAGAAGCTTGAGTGGGTTGCGGAAAATCATCCTGTTCTCCTGCGATTGGCCACAAGCTCCCTCTGGAGCACAACCAGCCCGATAATCATGCCCAGGTAAATGGTCAACAGCCGCCAGCAGACAATGACCAGTATCAGGTGGTTACCCGAGAGGATATCCCGGAAGAAACTCCCGAAAACACCCTCGGAAATACCGGAAGCACCTGGGGTGGGCGAGAAATACATAACGAAGGTGGTAACGACGAGCAGCCCCACCGACATCACATAGTCAACACTGTAGTCCAGACTGTGCATCAGCAGCGCCGGGAAGCTGAACAAACTGAGCAGAAATACCGCAGTGAACAGAATCGACAGCCACACGAATACCGGGGCGCCGCGCAGGTAATCGCCAAAACTCCGGGAAAGCCGCAGCATCTCCCTGCGCGCCTTGAACTGCCAGCGTTGATGGCGGCGTTCGCTAATCAGGTGAAGCCGGCGTGCGGCGCTCAGCAATCGGGTCAACGGGCCGATCAGCCAGCGGGTCCGGAACAGCAGCACCAGGAAAAAACCAAGGTAAAGCACAATCAGCAGTGCCAGCGCGGTACCGATATCACCGACAATCGAATTGCCGTCCAGGGGCTTGAGCGTGAGCAGGAACACCGGCGTCAGCGAGAAAATGAACAGCACCGCGAGTACCGTTCGAATCGTTGTTGCTGCTGTGGCCCTGCCAACCGGGACGCCTTGCTGGCTCAGGAACCAGATCTGAGCGAAACCGCCTCCCGTAGCCATGGGCGTGATGTTGGAGAAAAACAGATTGATAAATACCAGCCTGAACATCGCCGGTAGTGGTAGCCGGTGACCCAGCGCCCTCAGGGTAAAATAGAGCCGAAGGCCATCCGAGAGGAAATAGACCAGCAACAGGCCAGCCACCGATAACAGGGTTCCCGGCGCGATCAGCCTGGCATCGAAGGTAAGGGTGCGTTCGGCGAACAGATGGTAAACGGTATACAGCCCGGCAGCGGTAAGCGCCAGAAACAACAGACTGAACATCGCCAGTCTTTTTCCCGAAGCGCGCTTTGAGTAGCTGATTTCAGTGGAGTCAGTCATGGGCTGCCCGTCAGAGTGAGACGGGCAGTTTACAGGGTAGGGTGTGGTCGGTGTCCAGTGTCGGGCTAGTGGCCATACACCATCATGGTGGTGTTGGTAATGGCGAAGTCCGTGAACTGAACACTGCCGATACTGGTGCCGCCCATCTTGAAGACCGGCATATCAATATCCGCCCGGAACTCAACATCGTGCACCGAAAGCCCTTCGTTGCCCGAAGCGGCACTGGTGCCCCTGGACAGCTTTGCAGTGGCACTGGCCATACCGAAATGGCCCAGCGTGTCATCGCCGCGCCGATTATGAATCTGAAGTCCTTCAATACCGACCGCGGCAAAGTTGAACAGTAGAATCACATCCGCCGCATCCCAGTTCAGACTGCCGTTGGTGATCTCGAAATGGGTGTCCACCTGCAGCTCAGAGCCGGACACCTCGTTGCCGTTCGCCAGAGTGCGAGTGGAACTGCCCCCGTTACGAATCACCAGATCCGTCGGCCCGATGTGACCTTGCAGCAAAATATCCGAGAACAGCGTCGCCGAACCCTCGCTGCCGGAAGTGGTCACACTGTCTACCGCCAGCTCAAAATCCACCGCTTGCAGATAATCATCCAGGCTGGTCGGATCACCATAATCCGTCGCCCCCAGATGCATCACCAGGTCACCGCTATTGAACTGCTTGCCAAAAGAGCCCGCGACGGAATACTTCGCCAGAGCATCGGCCACATCCGGATTGGTTGGGTCCAACAACCGCGCATCGGCCCGCCGGGCAATCTCCGAAAACCCGTGCTCCAGCACCTCCCCATCGCCGGCAATATCGATCGTCAGCTTCATGTTATCCAGCACCGTATCGTTCTGCCCGGATAACCTCAGCCCGTTCACATTCAAAGAACCCTCATCAATCCAGCTGAACCGATCAATGCCGAGCTTGGTCTCCAGCTCAATCGTTACCCCCGCCTGACCGGTAACACCGGACAACGTGCCATCATCCAACGGCCTGAACTCCGCCATCGCTGGCAATGGGAGCGAGAGGGCGAGCACCCAGAGCGAGAGAGCGGAAGATGTGGTGTTTCGACGACAGGCAAGTGACTGAGTCATGGTGGCCCCAAAAGTCTGGTTTATTGTTTTAGCGGGGAGCGTTAAACACTCCCCGGGCCGCAGGGGGACAGCACAACCTATGCAGCAAAAACTTTGGTTTGTTACAGACTGTTACGATAGAGGGCGAAAGCATCCAGATCCGTGCTCTCTGTCACAATCGAGGTATCGAAAAGCTATGAAGCCAGCGCTTGCTGGATAAGGGATTTCTGGTGCTCCGCAAACTCCCGGATCAGCGCCTGCGCCTTGACCGAATCCCTCGCCAGCACCGCCTGCGGCAGATTGGCAAAAAACTCACTGGTCTGCGCCAGACCCCGCCGATACCGATCAGCGCTCAGGTAATAGGCCCGACTGACCGCCGGCTTGAAATTCGAAAGCGCCTCCGTGAGATAAGGATTACCCACAACCTCACAGCAGGCATCCATCACATTAAAACTCGCCTCAACCACCCCGGAGATGTCGGCAGAGCCGTCGTTAATCTTTTCAACAACTTTGCTCACCGCCCCAAGCACCAGAGGCTTGTCGCGTTCCTGCCAGCGCTCACACAGGCGAGCGGCCATCATCATCAACAAATGCATATACACATCATAAAGCTCGGAAGCATGGGCCGCGTCCAGGCGGGTTGCAGAGGCGCCTTTTCGGGGCGTGATCTCCACCAGATGCCAGCGCTCCAGGGTATACAGGGCTTCCTTCACCGACGCCCGGCTCACCTTCAGTTCGCCGGCCAGTGTAGCCTCCTGAATCCGCTCACCCGGGCGAATCTGCCCGGTCATGATCCGCTCTGCCAGGTAGTTGGCAATCTGCTCGGCCAGAGTGTTAGGCACCTGAAAATCCATAAAGGCTCTCTGAACAGGTCGTAAAAACCGGTCGGCAGCTGCGGTAATCCGGCCGGCTTGGGAATGAGTGCGCATGAGTTTATCACAGCCTCTGAGTCTGACAGTCACAACGCCTTGATCCGCCGAGGATTCCTGACAATGGTCAAAAAACTCCCTTCAAGCGGTTGACGACTGATGTATTGTAGGACAATAATGCAGAAAACAACAGGTGATCAGAGTTTCACCAACACGCATTCGATGGAGAGAGCCCAATGAGCACAACGCAGTTATCGGTAGATCGCGAAGCCACCCGCCGGCGGATATTGCTGACTCTGAAGAAGTACAGCTACCTGATAGCCATGGTTCCCCTGGTACTCCCGCCTCTGCTGCTGGCCGCCGGCCACGCGACCGATCTGGTAAACCTGTTTTCCTGGGGCGTCCCGGTCTTTGTCTTCGGGATCATTCCGGTGCTGGACATGTTGCTGGGCAAGGATTCATTGAACCCGGACGAAGAAGCCGACGTGCCACGAATGGTCGGCGAGCGTTTTTATAAAGCCATCACGCTTGGCTGGGTCGCCGGTTTTGCGTCCTTGCTGGTATGGGGCATGCTGGAACTGGCTTCCGGCACATTCAGTCTGGTGGGGAGTATTGGCTGGATCGTCTCCATCGGCATCGTGGGCGGCCTTGGCATCAACGTCGCCCACGAACTCATCCACAAAGACGAAAAACTCGAAACCCGGGCTGGCGGCTTCCTGTTGTCACTGGTTTGCTACGCCGGCTTCAAAGTCGAACACCTGCGCGGCCACCACGTTCACGTCTCCACCCCCGAAGACGCCTCCTCATCACGCTACAACCAGTCCCTCTACAACTTCCTGCCCCAGGCCTACGTACGCAACTTCCTGAACGCCTGGAAACTGGAAGCCGAACGCCTGCAGCGCAAAGGCCATAAAGCCCTCAACTGGCGCAACGAACTGATCTGGTGGTACAGCATCAGCGCCCTGGTACTCACGGCCTTCACCATAGCCTTCGGCTGGCTTGGCGCCATCTTCTTCCTGGGTCAGAGCTTCATCGCCTTAACCTTGCTGGAAATCGTCAACTACCTCGAACACTACGGCCTCCACCGCCGCAAACTCGAAAACGGCCGCTATGAGCGCACCGGTCCGGAACACAGCTGGAACAGCAACTACTTCCTCACCAACGTCTTCCTGTTCCACCTCCAACGCCACAGCGACCACCACGCCTGGGCCAAGCGCCGCTACCAGATCCTCCGCCACCACGACGTAGCCCCCCAGCTACCAGCCGGCTACTCCGCAATGATCGTTCTGGCGATGTTCCCCCCACTCTGGCGGCGGGTAATGAACCCAAGAGTGGAAGACTATTACCAAGGAGAGGAACACCAGTTGGTCTAGCTCGAAAAGGCAAGCTGACTCAAAAGTCCGGTCGGCAGGGGTGTGAGGGGGCTATTTCTGCAGGGAAACGACTGTCTGAGCAAAGCGAGTTCGGCTTCCCGAAAGAAATAGACCCCTCACACCCCCGCCAGCCCCCAAAGTTCAGATCGGCCTAACTCCAAAGGCCCCCAGACTTCAGAGCGTCTCTGAAGAAACGCCGGCCTAAAAAACCGGCCCTCAAGACCCCGGCGGTTCGTCTCTGGCCCCGGGGTCTTTTTTCACGCCCTTGAAATCCCCCTGAAACGCACACAGGTATAATGGTTAAATCCTGCGAAAAAAAGGGAAAACCAACATGCCCAAGCATTTCGAACAGGCCCCTGGCCTCCACGAAGAATCCGTTCCCGAAACCGAAGGTTATGTGTTCAACCAGACCATGATGCGCATCAAGGAACCCGAGCGCTCCATGGACTTCTACACCCGAGTGATGGGCATGCGCCTGGTTCGCAAGCTGGACTTCCCCGAAATGAAGTTCACCCTGTACTTCCTGGGTTACCTCGATGACCGTCAGGCAGGCCTGGTGCCGCAGGACGACGCCCACCGCACCACCTTTACATTCGGCCGTGAAGCCATGCTTGAGCTGACCCACAACTGGGGCACCGAAGACGACAACGACTTCGGCTACCACAACGGTAACGACGAACCCCAGGGCTTCGGCCACATCGGTGTTGCCGTGCCGGACGTCTACGCCGCCTGCGACCGCTTTGAAAAGCTTGGTGTGGATTTCGTGAAAAAGCCGGACGACGGCAAGATGAAAGGCCTGGCCTTTATCAAGGACCCGGACGGCTACTGGATCGAAATCCTGCAGCCGGACATGCTTGAGAAGAACCGCAAAGACGACTGAGGTGCGTTATTCCGCGCCGGCCTCCTGGCCGGCTGCCGGTTTACGACCGTAGCGGGAAGCCACGACCACCGCTGCGGTCAGTATCAAGGCCCCGGCAATACCAATCGGCCCCAGAATCTCCTCCAGAAACACCCAGGCCAGTAGAGCTACAAACAGCGGCTCCAGCGTTACGATGATGCTGGAGAGCGTCGCCGGTGTGGTCTTCATGCCGCTGAAGAAACACACATAACCGATGCAGGTCGGCACCACGCCAACATAAACCACCATCAGCCAGTGCCCGAACTCCAGGCTTTCCAGCCCCTCGAATCCGCCGCTCAAAGCCACTACCGGCAACAGAATCAACGCCGCCGTAAAGAAACAGATAAACGCCGTGGTAAACACCGGTGTGCCGGCGGAACTGTAGCGACTGGTGAGCGTGAAGCCGGTGTACACACAGGCAGCCAGTAACGCCACCAGGATGCCAGCGAGCCGAAGGGTGCCGCTGGTGTCCATATCGCTCAGGACCAGCATCGCCGTGCCCACAATGGCGGCGATCAAAGACAATACCGTGAGCAGGCCAGGTTTCTCTCCCAGCAAGGGCGCTGCGAGAATCGCCACCAGCACCGGGGGCAGACAGAGCGCGATCAGGGTGGCAATGCCGGCCCCGGTAAGGTCTACAGCGAGAAGGTAGCTACCCTGGTAAAACGCCTGAAACAGGCCAAGCGCTGCCAGCGGTATCAGGGTCTTTCGGGTGAGGCTTCGAAGCGAACTACCGGGGACTTCGGCGCCCGGATTGGCGCGCTCAAGGCGAACCTGCTCCCGCCGCATCAGCAACCAGAAAAACGGCAAGGCCACCGCCAGCCTCAGAAAACCCAGCGTAATGGCCTGAAGGTCGGTACCGGTAAACAGAAACTTCGCAACAATACCCGTGGTCGCCCATAGCAGGGCTGCCAGGGCGATCAACAGGGCGCCTTGGATCATTCAATAATCAACACAATCAGCTCTTTAGGGCCGTGAACACCGTAGGCAAGGGTTTGCTCGATGTCGGCGGTTTTGGAAGGGCCTGAGATTAGCAGGGCATTGGTCGGCATGCCAGCGGCCCAGTTCTGGGCGTTCATGGCTTCATGGAAGGTTGTGAAGAGTTCCGAGGCCTTGAGAACGGCAATGTGCACTGGCGGCACCAGGCTCATGAGCCTTGGCTCATCATTGTTTGGCCACAGGATCAGAGAGCCAGTCTCGGCAATACCGCCACGTGTGGACGTAATGCTGGCGTCCACTTCGTTGAAGAGGTGGGCCTGCCAGCTTTCGATCGGCTCGTCGTAAATCAGAAGTTCCGGCAGATCGTCACGGCCGGCATCGCGTAGGGCCTGGCCGATTTCGTGCTGCTTTGGAATCAGAAGATTCCTGGCACCGCGGGTGTTCAGCAATTCGGCCAGGCGGTCCATCCACATGTCTTCGGTGCAGTGGTGCACTTCACCGTGAACCGACTCGATCATCTTCTCGAACCGCTCAATACGCTCCTTTGTCGACCAGTCATCCCGTACCAGAACAGAAAAGTCGCACTCCGGCACCGTCAGTTCACCGCCGGTTCTGTTGCGCAGACGCTGGAGAATCGTTTCCCGGGAACTCATTGGCCACGCTCCTTCATCCGCTGGTGCAGAGTTTTGGCCGCCAGTTTGGGCGCCGTGCGGTAATCAGTCCAGGCGCCGGCTTTCGACGGTTGCAAGGCCCTGAATTTGCTGGCGGCACCGGTGCCGAAACGGTAGATGCCTGGGCTGGCATGCATCCAGGCCCAGCCCTTCCAGATCATCGCTTCCATGGAGCTGCGTTTGGCGCCGTGGCCACGGACCTTGGCCGGATGGAGTTTGTCACCATCCACGGATTCCTGGCGCAGGCGCACCAACAGATCGGGTATGGGAATCTTCACCGGACAGACCTCGCCACAGGCACCACACAGGCTGGAGGCGCTGGGCAAATGCCGGCCTTCGTCCAGGCCAATCAGATGCGGCATCAGGATCTTGCCGATTGGGCCCGGATAGGTCGTGCCATAGGCATGGCCGCCCACGCGGGTGTACACCGGGCAGTGGTTCATACAGGCGCCGCAGCGGATGCAGCGCAGGGTGTCCAGCAGTTCGTCGTCCTGGTAAATCGACGAGCGGCCGTTGTCCACCAGCACCAGATGCACTTCCTCGGGGCCGTCCAGCTCCTCCGCCTTGCGGGGGCCGGAAATCATGTTGAAGTAAGTGGTGATGTGCTGGCCGGTGGCAGAGCGGGTCAGCAGGGCGAGCAGGGCAGAGACGTCCTCCATGCTCGGCACCACCTTTTCTATGCCGGTAACAGCAATGTGGCACTTTGGCACCGTGGTGGTCATTCGGCCGTTGCCTTCGTTTTCCACCAGGCACAGGGTGCCGGTCTCCGCCACCGCAAAGTTAACCCCGGACACGCCCACATCGGCGTTCATGAACTTTTCCCGCAATTGCAGGCGGGCACTGGCGGTGAGGTATTCCACGTCGTTGGAGAGATCGGTGCCGGTTTTGTCGTGCAATAACTGGGAGATCTCACCGGTGTTCTTGTGAATCGCCGGCATGATGATGTGCGATGGCGTTTCATCCGCCAACTGCACAATGTACTCGCCTAGGTCTGATTCCAGGGCTTCGATCCCCTGTTCCTCCAGGTAATGGTTCAGCTCAATTTCCTCGGAGACCATGGACTTGCCCTTGATCACCGTCTTGGCATCCCGCGCCTTGCAGATATCCCGCACAATCCGGCAGGCCTCATCGCCATCCACTGCCCAGTGCACCTTGATGCCGTTCTCTGTCAGCTTTTTCTCAAGCTGCTCCAGCAAGTCAGGCAGATTGGCCAGGGCCCGCAGGCGAACATTGGCGCCCAAATCCCGGAGGGTTTCCAGATCCCAGCCCTCGAACGCCGTCTTGCGCTTGGACATCAGCCCGTCCATCGCGCTGCGGAAGTTCTTGCGGATCTTGGGGTCGTGAATGGCCGCCTGAGCGCGCGGGTGAAACTCTTTTACGTCGATGTGATGGCCAGTGTGCTCGGCTGTTTCGCTCATGACTGCTGCCCCCCTTTGCCCTGGGTTCGCGCCCAGAGGAAACTGAGAATATGCTGGCCCTCAACAGGCTTTTGATTCTTCTCGGCGTAGCCGGCAATGTTCATCAGGCAGCCGCAATCGGTGGTCACAAACTGCCTGGTGCCGGTATCCACCAGGGCGTCCACTTTCTCGCTCACCATGGCTCCGGAAATCTCCGGGTGGCGGACTGCAAAGGTGCCGCCGAAACCGCAACACTCCTCGGGCCGCACTTGCTCCACCAGGTTCACGTTTTTCAACTGGCCAAGCAGCTTGGGCCCCACTTCGGCCACGCCCATTTCCCGGCGGGCGGAGCAGGAGGTGTGCATGGCCACGGTGGTGGGCTCGCCCAGATCTTCCAGCTTGATGTGGCAGACGTTGAGCAGAAAATCCGTCAGCTCCCAGATCCGGCCCGCAACCTCGGCGGCTTTCACCTCTTCCGTGGTGTCCTTGAACAGGTCCGGGTAGTGCTTGCGCATCATGCCGCCACAGGAGCCGGACGGCACCACAATGGGCCAGTCGCCGGGAAACAGGTCGAGCTGGGCTCTGGCTACTGATCGGGCCTGGTCGTGATAACCGGAAGTGTAGGCTGGCTGTCCACAGCAGGTCTGGTTCTGCGGAAACAGCACCTCAATGCCTTCACGCTCCAGGAGTTCCACGCCGGCAATGCCCGCATCAGGGTAGAACATGTCCACCAGGCAGGTGCCGTAGAAATAGACTTTCGCAGGTTTTGCAGGATAAACCTTGATCGGATCAACCATGTGCGGATGCTCAACGGTTTTTGAATTGTTATCCAGCAATAATAGGGTGGCGAGCGCGGTGTTGCCAGACGACTTTTTGATCAGTCGGAAAGAGCCAGGAGGGAAGGGCGCGGGAGAGGGTAAGGGCAGTGGCAGCGCGCCACTGCCCGGGGTGTTACTTGACGGTCAAGCGCGGGGCGTTTTTCTCGATGGTACGCTCGCCAATGCCTTTCACATTTGCCAGGTCTGCGGTAACCGCAAAAGGACCATTCGCCTCGCGATAGGCAACGATGGCCTCGGCCTTGCTCTGGCCAATGCCGTTCAGGCTGGCGAGGGTAGCCACATCGGCCGTGTTGATATTGATAGCGGCTTCCTGGGCGTAGGCAAAACCGGTGACCAGGCTGAACAGCAGAACGAGAGTCGCGAAAAGCGGTGTGCGCTTCATGAATTTGAGCTCCTGAGACTAATTTGCGTTGTTGGTTTGTTGCCAGGGCGCAAAGCAGCAGAAGCGAAATGTTAGAAGAGAGCAGAAATGTCTGTGGGGATGGGGAGTGCACGGACGGGACCACACTCCTTGTGATCCCCGATTCCGTGGCTGACCCCTGCCTGTTCCTTCAGGCGTGCAACTCATCCTGAGCGCGTCTTCCCTGTGGTCATCCCTGTAAGCCCTGATCCTTTGGGCAACTCCTTAGCCGCGGAGGGCTCTTCCCTGGAGTTCTCTTCCCTGAAGTCCTCGTCCTTGAGCCAACGTTCCTTGCTGGCTTGTCATCCCTGACACTGATCATTCTACTGTGGATCGAATTCCTACCTATCGGAGAATCGCTCCATGGTTTGTGCGATATATCTTACGAATCTGTAAGCGTTTCGGCGGGTTCAATTATGAACCTGAGTTCAGTATTTTCGGGGCCTGAGAGGCAATTTATTGCTCACTGCGGTGGGCGGCAGCCGCCTCGCGGATTCGCTCCATGGTGATTTCCCGCACGGCCTTCTGGCTGGCACGGATATGACGGGTGAGACGATCCGCCGCCTCGCTTGCCTGGCCGTTGCGCAGTGCCTCCAGAATCGCGGCATGCTCCACGTAAGTGGCATCAATACGCTCGTCCCGGCTGAAGTCCAGGCGCCGCACAATTCTCAGCCTGTCGGTGATCTCACGATGAATTCGTGTCATCTCCCGGTTTCCGGCAGCGGCCACCAGATCGCAGTGAAAGCTCTCATCCAGCATCCTGACGGTGCTGCCCACCGCGCGTTCGGATGGGTGGTCCGGGTTCCAGAGGGCTACCAGGGTTCGCAGTGCTGCAGGCTCTTCAGGCAGGTTGCAGATCTTGTGCACGGCCGCTCGCTCGAGGGTAATGCGCAGGTCATAGAGTTCCTCGACCTGCTGGAAATCGAATGGCTTCACTTGCCAGCCACTGCGGAACAGCACCTCCACATGGCCCTCCCGCTGCAAACGGTAGAGCGCCTCCCGGACCGGAGTTCGGCTGGCGTTCAGGCGGCCTCCGATATCCCCCTCGCTGAACCGGTCGCCGGGGATCAGGCGGAACTCGAAGATGTCCTCTTTCAGGGCCTCATAGACCCTGTCTGCCACGGACTCTTTTCTTCTATGGTTTGCCATTGGCTCCGTGTGTCCCCTCGTTGGGCGCCAGAGGTGCCCGTGGTGTTCAGGCTTTGGAGGCGATATAAGCGCGCCAGCCTCCGAACTCCGTTACGTCCTGTGCGCCCTCGAAACCGTAGCCCTCGCAGATAAAGCCGTTCACCCATCGGCCATCGACCAGCTCCACATTGCCGATGCCCAGGGGTGCGGGGATCAGGTCCACAAAGGAGCCAAAGGCCGAGGCCGGCATTTCCCAGACTTCGACAATGATTTCCTTGCCTTCGCCCTCGGCCGCCCGTTTCAGTCCGGGTTTCGGCGGTGTGGTGTTTGGCAGGGCGAACAACCGGTAGTTGGCAGAGGTTGTGGTTTGCTCCAGCAGAACCGCATAACGTTCGCTGAGCTGGGTATTGAGGGGCATGCCACTGAGGTGGGCGCCTACGACCGCCACCTGGACGGTTGGTGTGGAAATCTCGGCACCGGGTGTTTCCTCCGGGCGCTCTTTATCGGTGGCCCCCAGAGATGTCGGGTGGGAATTCAGCCATTGGCAGGCCAGGTGCTGCAGTTCAGTGTCTTTCCATGCGCCGGTGATCAGGGTAACGCCGAAAGGCAGACCATCGTCCCGGAAGCCGGCAGGAATGGCCAGCGCACTCATGTCGGCCAGGTTCACGAAGTTGGTGTAAGTGCCCAACTGGCTGTTCAGGGTGACCGGGTCGGCGTTCACCGCCTCGATGGTGGGAGCCGTTGGAGCCGTGGGCACCAGCAGGGCATCCACATCGGCTAGCAGTTCGTCGATCTGGCGCTGCAGCTCTTCCTTCCGGTACTGGGCCTTGAAGGTATCGGTGGCGCTGAAATTCCCGGCCTTGCTGATAATGCCTTTCACCACCGGATTCATATCATCACCGTGGCTGGCCATGAAAGAATCCACCGCCGCGTGGCGTTCGGCCACCCAGGGGCCTTCGTAAAGCAGTGCGGCCAACTCCAGCATGGGGCTGAAGTCCAGGGGAATCAGTTCCACGTTTTGCTGACGCCACTGGCTGATGGCGGTATTCCAGGCCGCTTCCGCCTGCTGATCGCCGAACCATTGGGGGTGCTCAGGAATGGCCAGTCGTTTGATGGGGCCGGGCCGGCGAAGCGCGGGGCCATCCAGGGGCAACGCATAGGGGGCCCTGCGAGAAAAAGCGTCACCGGCATCGAAGCCGGCCATGACATCCGCTACCAGGCCCGCGTCGTTTACGGTGAGTGCAAAAATGGACACGCAATCCAACGAACGACAGGCCGGTACCACGCCGCGAATGCTGAACAGTCCCTTGGTCGGTTTCAGCCCCACCAGATTATTCAGCCCGGCAGGCACACGGCCGGAACCGGCGGTGTCGGTACCCAGGGCAAAAGGCACCAGTCCTCTTGCAACCACGGAAGCCGAGCCGGAGCTGGATCCGCCGCTGACAACATCCGGTTTGAAGCTGTTTGGCACCGCGCCAAAAGGAGAGCGCGTGCCCACCAGACCGGTCGCAAACTGATCCAGATTGGTCTTGCCGATCACCACGGCACCCGCGGCCTTGAGTCTGGCCACGGTGGTGGCGTCTTCTTTCGGGGCGTAGGCAAAGGCCGGGCAGGCCGCCGTTGTCTCAAATCCAGCCGCATCAATGTTGTCTTTCGCGGCAAACGGAATGCCGTAGAGAGGTAGCTTGTTTATGTCGCCCCCAGCGTTCTGGAGGTTCTGTTCCAGCTCAGCCAGTGCCTTACCCAGCCCCTTCTGGTCCAGAAGCGAGATCCAGGCGACGTCTTTTGTATCCAGGCGGGTCAGCAACTCACCCAACAGTGACTCGGGCGTAGCGCCGTCCTTGTAAGCGTCCTGCCAGTCCTTGATGGTCCATCCGAGCGTTGAAGGCATTGGTCATCCTCATGTGCGTGATCAACTTGTATACATGTGAATTGGCAATGCGTGTGCCATTTGCGGATTTTTCTCGATAGTTACCAGAAAACATAAAGTTATGAGTGCTTTTGAGGCAAAAGGCTGGTCAGGTCTGCCCGGATCGGGTGCGCTCGCACCAAAAACGCTCAGAAATACTGCGCTCTGGAGGGGCATTCAGCCGCGCGGGCTTCCATGATCTGCCTTGTATACTAGATAAGTTACTGTTTTTTAGTGGGATATGAGGTGTGTGGAACAGCAGATGCAGAGGCCCTGCTGCGTTTGAAGACGAACTGCATACCCAACTAAGAAAAGGACGCCTGAAATGAACCTCAAAAAACACGTGAAACTTGGCCTCTCTGCACTCGCACTGTCCATCTCCTTTAACTCCGTTGCAGCGGAAGATCCCATCAAGGTGGGCATCCTGCACTCACTGTCCGGCACCATGGCGATCAGTGAAACCGTTCTGAAAGACACCGTTGAAATGCTGATCGAGCAACAGAACGCCAAAGGTGGTGTGCTCGGTCGTCAGATGGAAGCGGTTGTTGTAGACCCGGCTTCCAACTGGCCGCTGTTTGCTGAAAAAGCCCGCGAACTGCTGGCCCAGGAAAAAGTCGACGTGATCTTTGGTAACTGGACCTCGGTTTCCCGTAAATCCGTACTGCCGGTGGTGGAAGAGCTGAACGGCCTTCTGTTTTACCCGGTACAGTACGAGGGTGAGGAATCCTCCGAGAACGTCTTCTACACCGGCGCTGCGCCCAACCAGCAGGCGATTCCTGCGGTTAACTACCTGATGAATGAAATTGGTGTCGAGCGCTGGGTACTGGCGGGTACTGACTACGTTTACCCGCGTACCACCAACAAGATCCTTGAGACCTACCTGATGGACATGGGTGTGGCCAAGGAAGACATCATGATCAACTACACGCCGTTCGGTCACTCGGATTGGCAGAACATCGTCTCTGACATCAAGCGTTTCGGTTCCGCCGGCAAGAAGACTGCCGTTGTCTCCACCATCAATGGCGACGCCAACGTGCCGTTCTACCGTGAACTGGGTAACCAGGGCATCGCGGCCTCCGACATCCCGGTTGTTGCTTTCTCCGTGGGTGAGCAGGAACTCTCCGGTATCGACACCGGCCCGCTGGTTGGCCACCTGGCCGCCTGGAACTACTTCATGAGCGTGGACAACGACGCCAACTACGACTTCATCGACCAGTGGATTGAGCACACCGGCAACGAAGAAGCGGTCACCAACGATCCGATGGAAGCCCACTACATCGGCTTCAACATGTACGTGGAAGCAGTCAAGAAAGCCGGTACCACCGACGTGGACGCGGTTAAAGACGCCATCATCGGCGTTACCGTGCCGAACCTCACTGGTGGCTACGCCGCCATGATGCCAAATCACCACATCACCAAGCCGGTATTGATTGGCGAGATCCAGGACAACGGTCAGTTCTCTGTGGTTTGGGAAACCTCTGGTCTGGTTGCCGGCGATGCCTGGTCTGACTACCTGCCGGGTTCACGGGACATGATCGCCGACTGGCGCAAGCCCATGTTCTGCGGAACCTTCAACACGGCAACCGGCACCTGTGGCGCGTCTGCGGGCGAAATGGCCGCTGAAGCCGAGTAAGGCAGAAACGGTATAGCACCATGACAACCGGGGGTGGCGGACGCTGCCCCCGGCTGTTGCCCTGCAACACGCTTTCAATAGACAGGACACACTCATGAGCATCTGCCGATCGCTCACATTGCTGCTTATCGCCCTGATTTCCCTGTTGTCGCTTCCTGTAATGGCTCAGGAGGACGACCCTGGCAAGGCTCTGCTGGTCAACCTCGCAGAAGCGCCAGCCAGCAAGGTGGAAGAGGCGGTGAACGCCATCGTCAGCAGTGGTGATGAAAGAGCCAGAGGCTGGCTCGAAGCCTATGGAAATAACCGCCTTAGCCGGGTAAAAGACACCGGGCAGGTGGTATTGGTACTGAACAACCGGGGCAGGGACTGGGAAATCGCCGATCCACTGACCGGAGAGAACATGGGCGAAATGTCCCGCCGTGAGCTGGACAGAGTCGCCATCAATAACCGAATACGGGGCCAGCTTGAAGGCATACTCGCCATGCTGGACCTGAATGCCGCAGATCCCGATGTGCGTGAAGCCTCCGCACAAGACATGATGGGCAAGGTGGATGCCTCTCTGGTGGAGCCGCTGGAAGCGCGGCTGGAGCTGGAAGAGAACGCCAGCGTACGCAACCGCATTGAAGAAGCCGTGGCCATCTACCGGGTGGGTGAGGGCAACCTGGAGGCCGTGGAAGTACTTGCCGGCAGCCTGCACCCGCGCGCTCGCGCAGCCCTGAACGAAGCCGTCCGCAGCGATAACGAGGCACTGGCTGCCAGGGCCACCAAAGCACTGGAAAGCATCGAACAGAAACTGAAACTGAACCGCGCCGCCGAGACCCTGTATTTCGGTCTTTCCCTCGGCTCGGTCCTGGTGCTCGCCGCCATCGGCCTGGCCATCACCTTCGGCGTGATGGGCGTGATCAACATGGCCCACGGCGAACTGATCATGCTGGGTGCCTACACCACCTGGGGCATGCAGCAACTCTTTCCCGGCCAGCCTGGCCTGGCATTGATTCTATCGATTCCCGCCGGCTTCATGGTGGCGGCCACCGCCGGCATCATCATCGAACGCAGCGTGATCCAGTACCTCAAGGGCCGTCCCCTTGAAACCCTGCTGGCCACCTTCGGCATCAGCCTGATCCTGCAGCAGCTGGTGCGCACCGTGATCTCGCCACAGAACCGCACCGTGGTGACGCCGGACTGGATGAGCGGCTCCCTGGTGATCAACGACGCGCTCTCGCTGACCCTCAATCGCCTGTACGTACTGGCGTTTGCGCTGATCGTGTTCGCCGCCCTGATGCTGATCATGCGCAAGACCCGCCTGGGCCTGGAAGTGCGCGCCGTTACCCAGAACCGCGCCATGGCCCGCTCCATGGGCATCCGTGCCACCCGGGTGGACATCATGACCTTTGCCCTCGGCTCCGGCGTTGCCGGCCTGGCCGGTGTGGCGCTGTCCCAGCTCACCAACGTGGGTCCCAACCTGGGCCAGAACTACATCATCGATTCGTTCATGGTGGTGGTGTTCGGCGGCGTCGGTAACCTCTGGGGCACGCTCATTGCCGGGCTTTCCCTGGGCACCATCAACCAGCTGCTTGAACCCTGGGCCGGTGCCGTACTCGCCAAGATCATCGTGCTGGTGTTCATCATCCTGTTTATCCAGAAACGGCCGAAGGGGCTCTTCCCCCAGAAAGGCCGGGCGGCGGAGGGTTAAGGTATGTGGTTAACAAGACCCTTGCAGGAACGTTCAACCCAGATCTTCCTCGGCGTGCTGTTCTCGGCCCTGGTGGTGGTGACCTTCCTCCACCTGTTCATGCCCCAGGACAGCGCCCTGCATGTCAGCGCCTACACCGTGACGTTGCTGGGCAAATACCTGTGCTACGCACTGCTGGCGGTGGCGGTGGACCTGGTGTGGGGTTACCTCGGTATCCTCAGCCTGGGCCACGGCGCCTTCTTTGCCCTCGGCGGCTACGCCATGGGCATGTACCTGATGCGCCAGATTGGCGATCGCGGCGTGTATGGCGACCCGGTGCTGCCGGACTTCATGGTATTCCTGAACTGGCAGGAGCTGCCCTGGTTCTGGCATGGCTTCGACATGGCCTGGTTTGCTTTCATCATGGTGCTGCTGGCCCCGGGCCTGCTGGCACTGGTGTTCGGCTTCCTGGCCTTCCGCTCACGGGTGACCGGGGTGTACCTCTCGATCATCACCCAGGCGCTTACCTTCGCGCTGATGCTGGCCTTCTTCCGCAACGAGATGGGCTTTGGTGGTAACAACGGCCTCACCGACTTCAAGGACATTCTTGGCTTCAACCTGCGCACGGACGCCACCCGCCTCGGGCTGTTCATTGCCACCGGCATCGCGTTGGCCATTGGCTACGTGATCTGCCGCGGCATTGTCACCAGCAAGCTGGGCCGGGTGAGTGTGGCCTGCCGGGATGCCGAGGCCCGTACCCGCTTCCTGGGCTACCGGGTGGAACGGGTACAACTGTTCGTGTTCGTGGTCTCGGCCATGCTGGCGGGTGTGGCCGGTGCGCTGTACGTGCCTCAAGTAGGAATCATCAACCCCAGCGAATTCTCGCCCCTGTTCTCCATCGAGATCGTGGTGTGGGTGGCTCTCGGTGGGCGAGCTACACTTTATGGAGCGGTGATTGGTGCCATTCTCGTCAACTACGCCAAAACTGTGTTCACCGGCATCATGCCGGACGCCTGGCTGTTCGCCCTCGGTGGCCTGTTTGTGCTGGTGACCGTGTTCCTGCCCAAGGGCATTGCCGGGCTGCTGCAGAAGCGCAGAAAAGCCAAGGCAGATGACGACACCACCAACGGGCAGGAGGCAACCGTATGAGCTTTTTTCAGGAGCTGACCGACCGCGAGCACGTGTTCGAGTTTCTGACCCAGGTGCAGTCGCCGGTGGACGTGCGCCACGGCCCCATCCTGTACCTGGAAGACGTAAACGTGAGCTTTGATGGCTTCAAGGCCATCAACAACCTTAACCTCACCATCGACGACGGCGAGCTGCGCTGCATCATCGGCCCCAACGGCGCGGGCAAGACCACCATGATGGACATCATCACCGGTAAAACCCGGCCGGACACCGGCTCGGTCTGGTTCGGCAGCCGTCACAACCTGCTGACCATGAACGAGCCGGACATCGCCTCCCTGGGCATCGGCCGCAAGTTCCAGAAACCCACGGTCTTCGAAGCGCTTACCGTGTTCGAAAACCTGGAACTGGCCATGGCGGCGGACAAGCGGGTATTTCCCACACTCACCGCCGTGATGAAAGCCGAATACCGGGACCGGATCGACGAAGTGCTGGAAATGATCGGCCTGGAAGCCCTGCGTGACCGGCTCGCCGGCATTCTCTCCCACGGCCAGAAGCAGTGGCTAGAGATCGGCATGCTGCTGATGCAGAAGCCCCGCCTGCTGCTGGTGGATGAGCCCGTGGCCGGCATGACCGAGCAGGAAATGGAACGCACCGCCGAACTGCTCACCAGCCTCGCCGGCAAGCAGTCTGTGGTGGTGGTGGAGCACGATATGGGCTTCGTACGCTCCATCGCCCGCAAGGTCACCGTGCTGCACCAGGGCAGCGTGCTGGCGGAAGGCTCCATGGACCAGGTCTCCAACGATCCGGAAGTGATCAAGGTCTATCTCGGGGAGGAGGCGTAATGCTGAAGATTGAAAAGCTCAACCAGTTCTACGGCGAAAGCCACACCCTCTGGGATCTCGACCTGGATGTGCCCCAGGGCCAGTGCACCTGCGTGATGGGCCGCAACGGCGTGGGCAAGACCACCCTGATGAAATGCATCATGGGCGAAGAAACCACCAAGAACGGCCGCATCGAATTCGCCGGCGACGTGGAGCTCACCAAAAAGAAAGTGGAAGACCGCTCCCGCCTCGGCATTGGCTACGTGCCCCAGGGCCGGCAGATTTTCCCGCTGCTGACCGTGGAAGAAAACCTGCGCACCGGCCTGGCCGTGCGCAAGGACGGCAGCAAGAAAATTCCCGAGCGGGTTTACGAGCTGTTCCCGGTGCTGAAGGAAATGCGCCACCGCCGCGGTGGTGACCTCTCCGGCGGCCAGCAGCAACAACTGGCCATCGGCCGTGCCCTGGTGATCGAACCGCGCCTGCTGATCCTCGACGAGCCGGGCGAGGGCATCCAGCCCAACATCGTGGCCCAGATTGGTGAGGTGATTCGCAAGCTCATCGAGGAAGACGGCCTGACCGTGTTGTTGGTGGAGCAGAAACTGCCCTTCGCCCGCAAATACGCCGACCGCTTTGCCATTCTCGACCGCGGCCGTCGGGTGGCGGAAGACGAGATTGCCGGCCTGACCGATGAACTGATCAAGAAGCACCTGACGGTATGACGGTCTTCGAACGCATAGAACCCGCCCACGACTCGGGCCACCGCTTCGACGAGGGCCGGCGTTGGGCGGCGTCCATTGCCCTGGGCTTCGACTCCCGCCCGGATGGCGACAACACCGCGACCCGCATGACCCACGTGCGCCATAACGGCCCGCTGAGAGTGCAGCGCCCGTTCTACCCGGAGGGCCGCAACGGCTGTTGCCACGTGTACCTTCTGCATCCGCCGGGCGGATTAGTGAGTGGCGATGCTCTCAGTATCGAGGCTCGGGTAGGTAAAGGCTCACACACCCTGCTGACTACGCCAGCAGCGGCCAAGCTCTACAAGGCCGACAGCCACGGCGTCGCCTGGGCCCAGCACACCCATCTGAAGGTAGAGCAGGGCGGCACCCTGGAATACCTGCCCCAGGAAACCCTGGCCTTCGATGGCTCCCGGGGCGAACAGAGCACCACCATCGAACTGGAAGCCGGCGCCCGATGCATCGGCTGGGAAATCCTCGCCCTCGGCCGCCCGGCCAGCAATCTGCCGTTTGTCTCAGGCCACCTGGAGCAGAAATTCCGCCTGCTGATGGACGGCCGCCCCCTGTGGCTGGAACGCCAGCTAATGGACCCGAACCACGCCCGGTTCAAAGGCCACTGGGGCCAGGGCGGCGCCACCGTGCAGGCCACCCTCTGGGTGGTTGGCCTGGAAGATGAAACAGGCGCCATTGAAGAACTCAGAGAAATCCTGCCGGAGAGCAAACGCTGGGCGGTGACCCGCCGACGGGGCGTGGTGCTGCTGCGATACCTGGGGCAGGAACGAAACGAAGCCTGGGCGCTGTGCCAGCAAGCCTGGGAACTCATCCGGCCAAGACTCACCGGCCAGCCAGCCAGCGTTCCCCGAATCTGGCTGACCTGAATGTTTGTGCAGGTACAGGGTGGAACGGCCTGTTCAGGCACCAAGAGCGAGCTAAAGACACGTAGGTCGGATTAGCAAAGCGTAATCCGACAAGCAAGCGGAGAACAAAAATGGAACTAACCCCGAGAGACAAAGACAAGCTGCTACTGTTCACGGCAGCCCTGCTGGCCGAGCGCCGTAAAGCCAAAGGCCTGAAGCTCAACTACCCGGAAGCCGTGGCCCTGATCAGCGCTGAAATCATGGAAGGCGCCCGCGAAGGCCGCACCGTGGCCGAGCTGATGACCGCCGGCACCGAAGTGCTCACCCGCGAAGACGTGATGGACGGCATTGCCGAAATGGTCGACGAAGTGCAGGTGGAAGCCACCTTCCCCGATGGCACCAAGCTAGTCACTGTCCACAACCCGATTGTCTAAGGAGCAGACGACATGATCCCCGGTGAATACCAGCTCAAAGACGGCGACATCGAGCTCTGCGAAGGCCGCGAACGCATCGAGATTGACGTAGCCAATACCGGCGACCGCCCGGTCCAGATTGGCTCTCACTACCACTTTGCCGAAGCCAACCCGGCGCTGGATTTCGACCGCGCCAAGGCCCGTGGCTACCGCCTGGATGTGGCGGCCGGCACGGCCATCCGCTTCGAACCCGGCCAGAGCCGCAAAGTAACACTGATCCCGTTCGCGGGCGGCCGTGAAATCTACGGTTTCCGGCAGGAAGTCATGGGCAAACTGGAGGGCCAGAAATGAAAATCACCAGACAAGCCTACGCCGACATGTACGGCCCAACCAACGGCGACCGGGTACGGCTCGGTGACACCGACCTGTGGATTGAAGTGGAAAGCGACGCAGCCCACTACGGCGACGAAGTAAAGTTCGGCGGCGGCAAGGTTATCCGCGACGGCATGGGCCAGAGCCAGCGCGCCGATGCGGCGGTGATGGACACCGTGATCACCAACGCCCTGATTCTCGACTGGTGGGGCATCGTCAAAGCCGACGTGGGCATCCAGAAAGGCCGCATCGCCGCCATCGGCAAGGCCGGCAACCCGGACACCCAGCCGGACGTGACCATCGTGATTGGCCCCGGTACTGAAATCATCGCCGGTGAAGGCAAGATCCTTACCGCCGGCGGCATTGACGCCCACATCCATTTCATCTGCCCCCAGCAGGTGGAAGAAGCCCTGATGAGCGGCATCACCACCATGCTCGGCGGCGGCACCGGCCCGGCGACGGGCACCAACGCCACCACCTGCACGCCGGGCCCCTGGCACATTGGCAAGATGCTCCAGGCGGTGGATTCCCTGCCCATGAACATCGGCTTCCTTGGCAAGGGCAACGCCTCCCTGCCGGAATCCCTGGAGCTGCAAATCCAGGCCGGCGCCATGGGCCTGAAACTCCATGAGGACTGGGGCACCACCCCGGCCTCCATCGACAACTGCCTCACCGTGGCGGACAAATACGACGTACAGGTGGCGATCCACACCGACACCCTGAACGAATCCGGCTTTGTGGAAGACACCCTGGCCGCGTTCAAGGGGCGCTGCATCCATACCTACCACACTGAGGGCGCCGGCGGCGGCCACGCACCGGACATCATCACCGCCTGCTCCAAGTCTTACGTACTGCCGTCGTCCACCAACCCGACCCGGCCCTACACCGTGAACACCATCGACGAACACCTCGACATGCTGATGGTGTGCCACCACCTGGACCCGAACATCCCGGAAGACGTGGCCTTTGCCGACTCCCGCATCCGCCGCGAGACCATCGCCGCAGAAGACATCCTGCACGACATGGGTGTGATCTCCATGATTGCTTCCGATTCCCAGGCCATGGGCCGGGTGGGTGAAGTGGTTTGCCGCACTTGGCAGACCGCCCACAAGATGAAACAGCAGCGCGGCCTGCTGCCGGAAGATGAAGACGTGGGCGCCGACAACCTGCGCGCCAAACGCTACATCGCCAAGTACACCATCAACCCCGCCATCACCCATGGTATCGCCCACGAAGTGGGTTCCGTGGAAGTGGGCAAGCTGGCGGACCTGGTGCTCTGGAGCCCGGCCTTCTTCGGCGTGAAGCCGGCCACCATTCTCAAGGGCGGCATGATTGCCGCTGCGCCCATGGGCGACCCGAACGCCTCGATTCCCACGCCCCAGCCGGTGCATTACCGCCCCATGTTCGGCGCCTTCGGCAAAGCCGCCAGTGCCACCCGCCTGAGCTTTGTAAGCCAGGCAGCGATTGATGCCGGTATCGGCAAAGAGCTTGGCCTGGACAGCCCATTATCCGCCTGCAAGGGCGTGCGTGAGGTGCGCAAGGGCGACATGAAACTGAACGACGCGTGCCCGCACATCACCGTGGACCCGCAAACCTACGAAGTGCATGCCGACGGCGAACTGCTCACCTGTGAGCCCGCCACCGAGCTGCCCCTGGCCCAGCGCTATCATCTCTTTTAGTCAATACAGCTCAAGGCTGTTCTGAGCCGGGGATAAGAGGACATTTTTATGTTGGAACTGATTGAACGCATCGGCGACGTGAAATCCACCGGGATCGACACCAGCGAAATCCTGGACAACCTGATCCTGCCCTACGAGCTGCGCATTCGCGGCCGGCTGCGGGCCACCACCGAAACCAACGTGGACGTGGGCCTGTTCCTGGATCGCGGCCCGGTATTGCGGGACGGCGACCTGCTGCAGGCCAGAACCGGCGAGATCGTGCGCATCCGCGCCGCCGCAGAGCAGGTAGTCACGGCCCGCATCGAATCCGGCCAGCCGCTGGCCCGCCTGTGTTACCACCTGGGCAACCGCCACGTAACGCTGGCCATCGGCGAGGACGATCAGGGCAGCTACGTGCGCTTCCCGCCGGATCACGTGCTGGAAGAGCTGGCCGAACGCCTGGGCGCCACTGTGGTGCACCACACCGCCCCGTTTGATCCGGAACCCGGTGCCTATTCCCAGGCCGGTCATTCTCATGGTCACAGTCACGGCCACAGCCATTCACACGATCACGACCACGGGCACAGCCATGGCCATAGTAAGAAACACACCCACTGAGGCCGCCACCCCGCCGGTGGACGACCTGGCCCTGCTGGGCCTGATGCAACTGGTCAGCCCGGCACTGCCCATCGGCGCCTTCGCCTGGTCCCAGGGCCTGGAGAGTGCCTTTGAACTGGGCTGGGTAAACAACGAAGCGGAACTGGCCCAGTGGATTGAAGGCGTGCTGGAAGACGGCCTGAGCCGCTGCGAGCTGCCCCTGCTGGTGCGTTTGCAGACCGCCTGGGCCGAAGGCGATGCCATTACGCTGGCAAAGTGGAACGACTGGCTGCACGCCACCCGGGAAACCGCCGAGCTGAGCGATGAAGACACACGCCTCGGCGGCGCGCTCGTCACCCTGCTGCGCAACCTGGAGCTGCTGCCCGAGCCACACCTTATTCCGGAAGAGCCCGGCTACATCACCATGTTCGCCTGGGCCGCCCACAACCGCTTTGTGCCGGTTCGCCAGACGCTACTCGGCTTCGCCTGGGCCTGGCTGGAAAACCAGCTCGCCGTCGCCTGCAAGGCATTGCCTCTGGGCCACACCGCTGCACAGCGCATTATCGAACGGCTGCGGCCGCAGCTGGCGGTGGCGGTAGACACGGCCCTGGAACGAAACGACCACGAACTCGGGCCCATCCTGCCGGGACTGGCGCTCGGAAGTGCCTTACACGAAACACAGTATTCACGGCTTTTCAGAAGCTGAATAACAATTGAGGAGATCTGCCATGACACATTGTCTGAGAGTTGGAGTGGGTGGCCCGGTTGGTTCCGGCAAAACCGCCCTGCTGCGCCAGTTGTGCAAAGCCCTGCGGGACCACTACGACATCGCCGTGGTGACCAACGACATCTACACCCGGGAAGACGCCGACTTCCTCCTGCGCCACGAAGCCCTGGCCGCAGACCGCATTCTCGGCGTGGAAACCGGCGGCTGCCCGCACACAGCCATCCGTGAGGACGCCTCCATGAACCTGGCGGCCATCGACGATCTTCAGCGCCGCCACCCGGATCTGGAACTGGTTCTGGTGGAATCCGGCGGTGACAACCTCTCCGCCACCTTCAGCCCGGAACTGAGCGACCTTACCCTTTACGTGATCGACGTTTCCGCCGGCGACAAGATCCCCCGCAAGGGTGGCCCCGGCATTACCAAATCCGACCTGCTGATCATCAACAAGATCGACATCGCCGAACAGGTGCACGCCTCCCTGGACGTGATGGAACGGGACAGCAAGAAAATGCGCGGCGAACGCCCTTTCGTGTTCACCAACCTCTACGACGGGGTAGGGCTGGAGACGATTATCAGCTTCATTCTGGAGCGGGGCATGCTGCCGGAGCGCCGGCCTGAGAAGCTTGCTGAGACTGCGTAAAGACATCGGATTTTGAGATACACACGGACTACGGAGAAACGATTATGAAACTGACTAACCGACTGACTCTGACTGCCAGCCTGCTTCTGATATCAAGCGCAGCTTTTGGCCACGCCGGCCATGAAGCGCTTGGTGATGGTGTACATATTGAATACTTCCTGGCGGCAGGTGTGGCTGCCGCCGTGGGCATTTATGCGCTGATGCGGCACAAGCGGGACGGGCAGGACTAACGCTCGAATTAGCGGCGCCCACGAAACTCAGTATTGGCAAGGCCGAACAAAAAAGTATTGGTAAAACAGAAAGCTGCGCGGCAATGCCAAGCAGCTTTTTTTGTGGCATAAACTTTATATATTTTTGTAAACGGAGCAGACAGGACGCGAAGGGATGGTCTACCTTAGGTAGCTAAGAACTACGGAATCACCGATTGTTAGGGACGACGGCCGATGGACCCCTCAGTACTGATACAGCCTTTTTTACACTTCTGGTATTTCATACCTTTCGTACTGCTGTTAGCGGTATTGTGTTCTCCCTGGTTCAAAGGCCATCTGGGCGAATTCATTGTTAACGCCTCTGCTCGCCTGTTCCTCGACAAAGACCACTACCACCTGATCAAGAATGTCACCCTGCCCACGGAAGACGGCACCACCCAGATCGACCACATCATCGTCTCCCGGTATGGGGTGTTAGTGGTGGAAACCAAGAACATGAAAGGCTGGATCTTTGGCAGCCCCAAACAGCGCCAGTGGACTCAGAAAATCTATCGACATTCCCAGAAATTCCAGAACCTGTTGCACCAGAACTACAAACACGTCAAAACGCTACAAAGCCTTTTGGGCCTGCATGATGAGCAAGTGTTTTCTCTGATCGTGTTTGTAGGCGATTCTACTTTTAAAACCGAGATGCCAAAGAACGTGACGCAGGGTGGCGGATACATCCGTTTTATCAAATCACTCACCGAACAGAAGCTTTCTGACGCTGAAGCTCAGGATGTCGTAGAGAAAATCCAGTCCGGCCGGTTAGCGGCCTCATTTCAGACGTGTCGGGAACATACCGCGCATGTGAAAGACATTGTTGTTCGAAAAAAAAACAGTGGACTCCGGTGTCTGAAGTGCCAGCGTGAGATGGTCCAGCGGGTCGTAAGCGAGGGCAAAACGTCGGGAAGGATTTTTTGGGTGTAAGACGTTTTCAAAGTGTCGTGGCGTTGTTGATGCGTCGTTATTGCAATGATGAAGCCGTCAAATGATTACGAGGTTCACGAAGCCTATAAAATCGTTACTAGCTGTTTATAAAGAAGAAAATTATAAATTTATATGTTGGGTAAGAGTGTTTTGTACCGGTCAGTTTTTTGCAATAGCGAAGCGCTCTATCTAACCACTGTTATAGCCCCGGCTGATTCAAGAATTTGAGTTTGCGCGTGGTTGCTTTCGACATTTCTGAATTAAGAAAAAGGATAATATTAGTGCAACTAAAATCATTCAGGGCAAGAAACTTTCGCTCAATTAACGACAGTGGCGAAGTCCAGGTGTCACGAATAACGTCACTACTTGGGCGAAATGAGAGTGGAAAGTCCAATCTTCTTAAAGCGCTGCATAGTCTAAACCCGGTCGATGGATTTGAGGCCCTAAGCCCAATTAAAGACTTTCCTAGAGACAGAAAGCTTGAAGAGTGCAGCGATAATACGCCCGTTCTTGATTCGACTTGGGCCCTGTCCTCCCTTGAGCAAAAAGAACTTGCTAAGGTCTTTCCTCGCGCAGCAGAAGTTACGACCATTACCATCAGTCGAAAATACGGTCCATCTCGATATATAGGATTCGAAAGTTTACCCTCGCTCGAACTGGATGATAAATGGGTCAAGTCGAAACTCAGGAAGATACTTGCGGCAGTTGAAAATGTATTAGAAAAAATTGAAGACCCGCACTTAACAGCCATCAAAACGGCCTCTACGAATTTTGAAAGTTGCGTTACTGAAACAGACGACCTTCAGGACTGGGCGAACACAACCAAACAGGCTATTGCTGATCTCGAAAAGTCCTTGGTTGCTGCTGGAAAGGAATTGCCAGAAGCAATTGATGAAGCGTTAACGGATATGCAGACCCAAGCTGAGCAGATTGCTGGCGACGAAGAAGCCCACAAGGCTGGGAGAAGCTGGATAATTCGTAATATGCCTAAATTCATCTACCTAGACGACTACCCCCAACTAGAGGGCCACCAAAACCTAGCTGCGTTTAATCAGCGTCAACAGGCGAATACTGCCACTGACGAGGACAGATACTTTGCGAAGCTATGTAAAGTCGCCGGGATGGACCCCAAAAGTCTTCAGGACCTGGCTAATGATCCTGAAACACGTAACCAGCTGGTAAATCGTGCTAGTGCGGTCGTGACAAGAGAGATTCGCCGCTTATGGAGTGACCGTAGCTTAAAAGTCCGGTTTAACCTAGACGGCAATTTCATGGATACGCTGATTTCGGACCCTACATCTGTATACGATGTTGAAGTTAATCTGAATGAGCGTAGCCGGGGCTTTCAGTGGTTTTTCGCTTTCTACATCACATTCTCTGCCGATACGGATGGCGACATAGCAGAGGACGCAATACTGTTGCTGGACGAACCGGGATTGTACTTGCATGCAAAATCTCAATCAGATTTGTTAACTCATTTCCGGAACGATTTTAGTAATCAAATACTTTATTCCACACACTCACCGTTCATGGTTCCTACCGGTCACTTAGATTCAATCAGAACAGTCAACATTGAAGAAAAGGCCGGCACTACAGTTACTAATGATCCGAGTGGAGACTCAAGAACCTTATTCCCCATACAAGCAGCACTGGGATACAGTCTCGCACAATCATTATTTGTGGGGCCAAATAACTTAGTGGTAGAGGGTATCACTGACTATTGGGTGCTCTCATCAATCTCAGAGTACCTTGCCGATCAAGGCAAAACTGGATTGAGCCGAGAACTTACTATGACACCTGCAGGCGGTGCCCAAAAGGTCTCTTACATGGTGGCACTTCTCTCCTCGGAGGAACTAAATGTTGTCGTTTTGTTAGACGAAGAGAAAGACTCCAAAACCACGCGTGACGACCTCATAAAATCAAGATTGATCAGCGAACGAAATGTTGTGTTTGTCACGGAGGCCTTTGACGAAAACCCTCCGGGAGAAGCCGACATAGAAGACCTGTTAGAGCCAAAATTTTACGAAGCGCTTGTGCGCGAGAGTTACGCGAAGGAACTAAAAGGTAAAAAGCTGGCGCTAAACGACAATATACCCCGAATAGCCAAGCGTGTTGAGTTGGCCCTATCTGATCTAGGTATCGAGTTTCATAAGACCAGACCAACGCGGTTACTACTGACCAAGATGTCGACAGACGCGGAGGCAGTTGTCACCGAAGAAACGGCAAGCAGGTTTGAAAAACTGTTCGAAGGTATCAACGCCCGGTTCCAACATTTCGGAGAGCGCGGCGGAACCAGTCTTACACCTAAAATAAATTAGGTAGATTTGAATGAGTATTTCGCAGAAGAGAATTCTCAATTACGAGGTCTTAGTTAGAAAGCGATTACAAAACGTTGCACTGGAAAGCCGGTGAACGCGGCGTTATACCAGAGCTCACATCGAGGGATAGATGCTACAGATCAATGGTCTTCAGCTCCTTGCGATAGCAGGGCTAATAAACTTTAAAAATTGGTTTGGCGTTCCGGTCGAGACCTTGCCTGTAGTAGGAGTTGCTCTACCTGATGACCTCCTCTGGCGTAATGTTGTCCTGTATGGCTGGTTTGCTATTGGGGTCTTAATATTCATCCAGCCGTTCCTGAGAAACGGCTTTTCAGAAATCATTGAAGATTTCAAAAGCGTGACTGCTCCACACTACGAGGGGCAGGCAGTAATGGAGGACCATTACAGGTTATTCAGCGATACCGGCTATGAGCCAGGCATTGCCGTGAAATTCCTCAGCGTCCTGAAGTTTATTATTTGGTATCCAGTCAAACTTATAATACTTAGCCCTATTTTTTTGGGGCTCCTACTTCCAGTTTTATGCAGTATTTCTGCCGTGCTATCAATATTACTGGCGTAGTAATTATCAAACTTAGCGAGGATGTCCATGTTCACTCATATGCAGCAAGTTCGGAAAGAGAACCATCACGCTCATGACACCGACTACGAGTTGCTGATCTTTCGCGTTCAAGAAACGGGTGAATACCGGATCTACGTAGCAAAGGGTGGGTTCGGAGTCGGTGATATTTTCACCGCAAGTCAGGACGTTGTAGGAGGCGCCAAGCTTCAAGGTGGAACCGATGTTGTTGAGAAACTAATCGAAATTGCCAAAGATGATATCAATCGCAATGAGTTCGGCCTCTACTAGCTATAACCAATCATTCCAGTTTGTTCCGGCCCCGATGGGCCTCCACCGGGCGCCCTTTTCTCCGCTTCGCTACGCAAAGGCCGCCTCTGAATATTGGCGTTATATTTCTAGAAAACAGGGACAGATTTATTTTTCCGGCTTATCCGGGTACCTCGAGGCTAATTTGAGGCTCTATTAACCGGCTTTGTAGTTCGGTTAAAATTGACCCCCAATGCACAGAACGGATTCTGTGGTTCAAAAGCAAGGAGAAGCTGATGCCCAGACAGGCCAGGCTGATTGGGCCCGGTTTTGCCCACCATATTGTTCAACGCGGACATAACCGCCAGCCGGTGTTCGTCGAGCCCCGGGATTTTGAGTACTACCTGGCAAACCATTCAGGAATGGAAGCAGGTCTATAAGCTGGAGGTGTTCAGTTACTGCCTGATAACGAACCATATTCATCTGGTCGTTCAGGCGAACGACAACCTCACAGCAATTCCTCAGTTAATGAAGCGTCTCGCTGGTCGACAGACCCGTTTTGTGAGTGCCCTCGAAAAACGCAGTGGTTCCCTCTGGGAAGGACGCTACAAGATCAGCCCGCTTGATACTGACGCCTACCTGCTGGCTTGTTGTAGCTATGTGGAACTCAACCCTGTTAAGGCGGGGATGGTGGATAAGCCTAAGTTGTATGATTGGTCGAGCTATTCTGCGCGAGTAGGGTTGTCACACTGTTACTGGCTGGATGGGCCCGACATCTTTCGGGCACTGGCAGGTAATCACCAGCTGAGGGTTGAGGCCTATCGACAATTCGTTGAACAAGAGGATGGCTCCTCGTCAGATGAATTAATTGGCAGTGCGATTAATAGCAACAAGCTGACAGGCGGCAACAAGTGCCTGGATGAAATTGCAAACCGTATCGGTGTCAGAGTTGAAACTCGTAAGCCCGGAAGGCCTTCATCTCGAAAATAGATTTGTCCCGGTTTTCCCTTTAACTTACTTTGCTCTTATCAGTTGGTAGATCGTGCACCAAAAAGCTAGGCTTTATACTAACTGAACGGCTGAATGTCTGAGTCCATATCTTTTATCTCTTTTTTTATTAGTTTCCAGAATAAATCTCTAATTTGGAAGTCATCCATTTTTAGAGATTTCGGATCGGTTCCTTTATATGTGGTGATAATTTTAGACATTTCTTCAACATCATATTTGTCAAAGTTCGGAAAGTATCTTTTTCGCCAGCGATTGTGATTGATTTCGTGCCATGCTCGAATAAATCGCTTAGTTTCAAAGTCTACTTTAAATCTTTCTTTAAGTGACTCTACGAGGCTGTCAAGTTGGTATAGAATAGTCTTGTCATCAATTTCTGAGAAAAAGAAGATCCATCCCTTGCCTTTGTTTTCAGAAATGCATCCGGTAATTCTCAAGTTTATGCGCCATTGAAGTAGGGGGATGGATCGCTTTTTTGATGTATAGTAAGCGGTAAATATTCCGGTGATCGAATCGATAAGCTTTTGTTTTGAAGCCTGCCCGGTACTAGCAGTTGCCGCTTTATTGCTTGATGGGTTGTAGCGGTAACCAAGGTAGGAAAATTCCTTCCAGGCCTCATAGCTGAGCGATTTGTCGGACCTTTGTTTTGGGTCGTAAATTGTTAAACCAATATTTTTGCATCTTTTTATGATGTCTTTGGTTACGCTTTCAGCGTCTTCTTTTTTGCACAGGATTATAATATCATCGACATATCTTTGATAAAAAAGATTCGATTTTTTTTTGTAGAGATTGTCTAGATTTCTGAAATATAGAGCGGCGAGTATATTCGAAATAGGTAGTCCTTGTGGGATTCCTTTTTCGCTCTTAGCACCTTTTTTAGTTGTTTGGCTTATCGCTCGATCGATCAACTCCAAAATGTCTTCATTTTTTATGAAGTTTCGAAGATTTCTTCGCAGAATTTTATGCCTGACGCTTGGGTAAAAGTTTGAAATATCTAGCTTTATTACCCAGTCGTATTTCTTTTCTCTAAGTGAGGTTTTTATTTCTTTGGTTATTTTTTGTGGTAGAGGCTGATCAACTTTACCAGATAGGCGATTCTGCAAAAAGATGCTTAAAGCTTTTAGGGTTAGGCTGTCTCTCAAGGTAGGGATGCAGACTTCTCTGGGAGGTTTTTCTGGACCTTTACTTATTAGTTTTTGCTTATATCTGGTGAAGCTATACTTTCCAGAAAGTACTTTCTTATTTATGATTTCAATGTTTTCGCCGAGGTTTTTCTCAAAAACTTTTATTGAGATATTGTCAACTCCGCTAGACTTTTTTTGTGCGATAGCGGAATCATAGATCTTTTTTAGATTGTCTTCTGAAAAGGTTTTTTGAAACTCGCTGGCTATTGACTTCATTAAAATAAATCTTTTATAAAGCTGGTAGAAGCTAGAATGATTGGAAGTATAAATAGAGTGGCTAAAAGAGCTGTCCTTTTTATTAGGTAGATGGAATATATTATATAGTGGTGGGGTTGTGGCTTCTGTGTCAAAAGACTCCGATCTTTTGCATTGTGCCATTCCCAGATGAGAGCTCGAACGTGATCGATCTCTTCATGATTTTCTGAAATATTTAGGAGTCTTTCGTATTCTTGTTGATTGTTGGCTGATACATGGGTGCTCCCTTTGATATTAAAGTAAAGGCTCTGGAGGGCAATATAGTTGTCTTTAAATTGCGCCGCTCGACTAGAATATCGGCAGTTACCGTTGAAAAGGGATAGCGCTAGAATAAATACCGAAAAGCAGGTGAAAATCGTCGACGTCAACAACTGATTATTGGAATTTTGGTTGTATAACTGCCATATCGATACGAAAACCGCGGACAATGAATACCAAAGAAGTAGAAGGTCAAGATAATGCTGATTTGATAATAGTCTTTTTTCTGCATTTATTCTTGATTTTCTCGTCCACCAAACATTGTCTTCCATGGCACAGCCTTTAGATTAAATTAAGAGCTCTAGGGCGCTATACTTTGAGACGCTTGACGCCTGTGAAAGACAGGCTTACTGCCGAAGCAGCAAAGTGGAATCTCCACTTCGATATTAGTGTCGCTCTCCAATACTGGAGAGTGTTCCACAACTGGGAGTACCCTAGAGCACTGCGATAGTATCAGTTTGGAGCTATAGAGAAAACCGAGGCATGCTTTGCGTCTTGCCTGAAATAGGAGACTGAAAACCGGGAAGCCGTGACGAAGACCGGGACGTGACGAAGACCGGGACGGAGCTATTTTTCTGGGCTTTTGATATGCAGGACGTTCTTGTCTCTTATGCTCATCTCGAACAGCTCACTGGCTCGGATAAGATCGCTCAGCTTTTTGTACCCGTAGTTCACAGGGGAGAAAGAGCTGTTATTCGAAATGTACTGGCCAACCTTGCCCAGATGGGCCCAGCCATCGTCATCAGCAGTCTGCTCCACCGCAGTTCGTAGGGTCCGCACCAGCACGGTGTCGCCCCTGAGTTTGTTCCGTCCCCACTTGGTTTCGACCGTTGGTTTTGGCGTGCCGCCGTTGTTGACGTTATCGGGCTCCTCAGCTTCTTCGCGCAGGTTCTCCGTGTAGATGAATTGCGAGCAGGCGTTCACGAAGGGCATCGGGGTTTTGCGCTCTCCAAAGCCAAAGACGGGTAGGCCGGCTTCGAGAATTCGCATCACGAGGGGCGTAAAGTCGGAATCGCTGGTCATGAGGGCGAAGGCATCGACATTCCCGCTGTAGAGCAGGTCCATGGCGTCAATGATCATTGATGCATCGGTCGCGTTCTTGCCGGTTGTGTAGGCAAACTGCTGAACCGGTCGGATGGCGTTGGCGTGGAGCTTTTCGATCCAGCCACCCAACTGGGGACCGTTCCAGTTTCCGTGGGCATGGCGCACGTTCACAGCCCCGTATTTGGCGAGCTCCTGGAGTACCCCTTCGATGGATTGGTGACTGACGTTGTCACAGTCGATGAGTAGAGCGATTTTGTAGTTGCTGTTCATCGTGCTTGAGCTGTCCTTGTCTCAGATGGTGGTTCTGAATACTAGCAGTAAAGCCGGAACCGCGGAAAACCGGGATAGATCTGTTTTTTCGTATCACTGGTCTTCCCTGATGGCCTAGCGCTAAAGTAGGTAGGTGCCAACCTGCAACGTGCTTCGGTTAGGATCGGCGTTCAGCGCAGAAAGGATTCTGTGTTTCAACAGCAAGGAGAAGCTTGATTCCAAGACAGGCCAGGGTGATTGCACCCGGTTTTCCAGACAAATCGGAGCCTTAAGTGATAAAACCCAGTTGTTACAGTTGCCGAAAAAGGTTTGAGCCATCTGAGCTCCGGGTTTCTTACTCGAAAAACTACTGTGAGCGCTGCGGTGTTGGGCTGTTTGGTGAGGACTATTTCAGGTTCAACGCCAAACCCGCCCCAACTGTCCGGAAGAACTTTGCGGTCCATTTTGCAGTGCTTCTTCTCGGGGGCGCTGGGTTGTTGTTATGGCTTTTGACTGGCCGGTTGTGACCGCTCAGAATCGGGGCAGGCCCATTTTCTGACAGCGTTCGATATAACCATGCACAGCAGCAGTCTGCGAGGCAGCGATTTCAAAATCACCCAGGATCGCGAGGCCATTCCGCACGCGGACTTGTTTTCGTCGTTTCAGGATACGGATCGCCTTGGCATCGTTGTCCCTCGTCGGTTTGAGGGCATTGGTGCAATGACCCTCATCATGGCCTACGTCACCGCCTTCTATGACCGCTATCGCGAGCGCGGGCCAGAGTTTTATGCCTACCCGGATTTCTTTACGTTTCAGCGAGAGGCCCCCTGTGCCGACTATGGCATGTTCGACATCTGGCCAAACCACAAGAACGTCCACGTTCCACAAGGCGCGCAGCAGACCGCCGAGGCCATTACCGGGCGGGGCGTGAACGTTTTACTGGTTCCCGACAACGACGCGCGGGAGGTTGCGATCTCACCGGTTGAACGGGAAAGCGCCAGGCGCAATGTCCAGCGCTGTTTTGCCTACTCCGGGTCCGGTACTGCGGCGTCGTCCGATCTTGTCATCGAGTGCCGGAGTGAGCTGCTCCGCGATTATGCGTTGTCCGTTCTCGACTCCCTGCCTGCCGAAGAGTCGGTGCTGGAACAGCGCAGGCAGTGGGAGGCACGACTGGCCGGCGACACGCTGCGCCAAACGTTTCGTAAGTTGGATCTTGATGATGCTTTGCGGAGGATCTGACTAGAACAATTAAAAGTCGGGACCGACTTCTTTGTCGGTTCACAAATATTGGTAGGGTGGCCGCTACGACGACCTAAGGCACCGAGAATGACAGTGCCTCCAACGTATGGAAGCCCCATTTGTTGCTATTTTGCCTCGAGGACTTTTGACCGAATGCGTGATAGCCGAGCCATCAACGTTTTGAGTCTACCATCGTGATCCTGATCACTATGGTATCTAAGCCACGCTTCGAAGTGCTCAAATGGCATTCCGATTGAGTTGGAGCTGGATTTGTAATTGCTGTTCGTATACCTGAACCATTCGTTGATTATGATGGGGAACGAGTAAATCCAGATCCCAAATCCCGCCACATTGTATCGAGACCAGAATACCTGATCATCTGCATGGTTCTTACAGATGGCTATGGATGTCTTCTCGAAGAAAGCCAGGGCTTCGTAGATTTTGCTGACATCGTCCTGGTGATCGGCCTGCAAAGTACGTGCGATCGATTTGATCGCAGAGGGGAAGTTTTCAGCCATATGTTCCATTCGAGTAACGAATACTTCCCAAGGGTCTGAATTAGCGGGCGCTTTGGATTGTATTTGCGAGACTTCAAGGCAGTTTCTGTAAGCATCGCCTAAATGGTTGCTCAGGGGGCCGATGGAGGCGAAGACGATATTAATGTCTGGTGCCGACGAGCAGAGGTTATGGGCGTGCTCAACTTTATCCCTGTTTAGCTTGTCACGAAGCTGGTTCAAACCTAAATAGGTGGCGGTGAGAATCGACATAATGATGGCGAGTGGTGAAAGCAAGTCGGTTAGATCCGCCGCCAAAAGCGAATTAGTCAAAGGCGGAGGCTTCAAGCTTTCATTGAATGCGAACCCGATGGATTGAATCAGAACAATCACCAGGAGGATTGCAGCAAGAATGGCAATCGCACGAATTTGTTTCGTTTGCTTTTGAAGATTGCTTCTTTTGTTGGAGCCTTCTTCAATTTGGGCTTTGAGTGACTTCAGTCTTAACGAAATTTTATCGTCGAGGTTGTTCATTTCGCTACATCCTTTTAGCGTGGAAATGTGGGCGTACACAGATAATTTTGGCATTGAATTATTTCGGTCTGCTCAAAAAATATACACCTTTATGGTTTGAGTGTCGTCTGCCATCGAAAACAAATTCGGAAACCGGGACAGATCTATTTTTTCGTTTCTGATGGCCCAGCGTTAAAGGAAGTCACTATCAACCTCCAACGTGCTTCGGCTAATGATGCGGGCTGAGCCTATCGGCAGTCTGTTGAGCGGAAAAATGATTCACAGTCAGATGAGTTGATTCGCTCGGCGATCAATAGCAACAAGCTGACTGGTGGCAATAAGTTCGTCGATGAATTAGAAAAGCGCATCGGTACCAGAGTTGAAAGGCGGAAGCCGGGTAGGCCGGCGTCTGGAAAATAAATCTGTCCCGGTTTTTCACAGAGCTGCGAGGCAATGCCTTGCAGCTTTTTTCGGTACGGACATGTACTAGGACAGAGCAATCTTGAGGGTTGTCACTCAATCAAGCCGAGTTCTTCCAACCTTATAGCCATCGCCACCACTGAGACGCCAAACTGGTCTGCCAAAGATTGTCTGTTGATGAAATTGAATCTTTCGGTGCTAGCCAATAATTTTGCCAGCTCCCTGCGAGTTGGGTACTTTCTTAACAGTTCCTTCACATTGGTAAAACCAAGAGCAAAGGCAGTTTCATTGGTCACGGTGAAAGGTTTGTTGTAGAAGGCTTCCAGAAAACGTGCTTCGACTAGTTTTGCTGGCATGAGGAATAGCGTGGCGAACTCATCGGCTTCTTTCTCTACGCGATCTCTTTTGGGCTTCAGTATCTCATCTGACCTGTCACGATGCAGAGATCCTCGAAGGTCATGAAGGATTGCATGCCCTATCTCGTGAGCAGCCGTGAACCTTCTTGATTTAGGGTTTAGTTGTCGTGAAATGGAAATAGTTTTATTTGTGGGGTCTATCAAACCAGCTACTTCGGCGTCACCAGCTGAGGTTTGATGCACCCCAATACCGCTTAGCTCTTGAAATTCAAAACCAGCTAATTTTGCGGCGACTCTAACATTGAGCATTTCAACAGGATTTTCTGGTACTTTGTCGCCCCATATTTTCTCCTTTTCGCCCCATATTAGTCGATGCAGACGTTTTACTTCGACTTGTATTTGCTGACGAGAATACTGCCTCGGCTTATCAGCGGATATTTGAAGCTCAGGAAATTCATCGTTGATCCGCGATGCTGAATGTTTGCCCTGAGGTTCATCCAAATCCAGCCCTTCGTTATTTGCTGCATGATATGGATTGTGAAGTACGCCAGGGTAATCGGCTTTTGGTTCGGCTTGGGCCTTACTAGCCGATTGGAATAACTTCGCTTCCTCTTCAGCGTGTCCTTCTTCCAGCTCTTCCATGAATGAGTAGGGGTTTTGTAATGCTCTGCGGCTTTCAGAGACTCTTCTATTCATTGGGACTGTCCTCAACTCGACTAGCTCTATGGTTTCCTGCTTTTTGCTAATGGCCTTTTGCTCGTTTCCAGAGGAGCAACCGAAAGCGTCAGAGCTGGTCAAAAAGTAACCATAAACTGAGTATAACAGGATATAGTGGTCAGTGAGCAAGAGCGGAACTATGGATTTTGAAGAAAGGTTTGGGAAAAAGTTTTTAAAAACAGTTGGGTGACTAAGTTTATGGTGGTTTCAATTGCTTACAAAGGAAAGTGTAAAGTACTAGATGTTGTGTATGGCCGCCGTAGGCGAAAACCGGAATAGATTTAATTCCTGGCCCACGTCATGGCCTAAAGCTAATGCCATTAAACGCCAGAGTGATTGTCCCCAACTCTCGTCCGTTCACACCCCTATTTGACCAGCTCTTGGAGTAACCCTCGATGTGCAGGTGACTGACGTTGTCGCAGTCGATGAGTAGAGCGACTTTGTAGTTGCTGTTCATCTTCGTTGAGCTGTTCTTGTCTCTGGCGCTTATTGTTAGGGTTCCAAGGTCAGTCTGCATCTTATCGTAGAGTGACAGCCTCCGGTTATTGAGACAAACTGGCCCGCTTTTCCGAAGACATTCCCTTTTCCCACTCAGCTTCATCGCCCGGCGCTGGCAAAAACCGCCCAAACTCGATCATCTGGGTGGCCGGAATGTCCTGCAGATAGATCCAGACATCTTCAGCCGAGATGTTTACGATTTGGGCGATTTCTTCAAGCATCTGGCTCATCAGGGCCTGTTTGATCTCGATGCTTCTGCCCTCCCGCACCAATCCGTGCACATACACGTGAGGCGCGGTGTTCACTCTGCCACCCACAAAGTGGTCGCCCTTATTGGCCGCAGAAAACAGAACCTGGGCAAAGAGCCGGGGAGCGCCGGTTTGGGTATTGTGGGCCGCTGTTATGGCCTCGGCGATCTGTGATTTCTGCTGCGGCGACAGAGGCAGATTCGCGACCGTGACGGTGTAAGTGGGCATGGGAAACTCCTGCCATGGGTTGTACGTTTGCACTGGATCTCGCCACTATGGGAGTGAGGCGGACTTGTTTCACTATAGCAACGCTTATCTGCCTGGCCCCGGCGATTTACGCTGCCGATCATGGTGGGGCGGTTGCAGGTGAGTGAGGGCGGTGTGGTTGGTGAGATTATTGAACTGCCGGTTAGATCCTGAAGCAATGAGCTATCCTGAGACTCTCGACCCTCAAGCATGCGAGCCAGACAATGATCGAAACGCCCCAGGAATTTCAGAGCGATGGTACAACCTGTCGCGGTGTTCTTTACACGCCAGATGCCCAGAGTAAAGGTTTACCGTGTGTCGTCATGGCCCATGGTTTTGGGCTGACTCATGCCAGCGGTCTGGCACCGTTCAAAGAAGCTTTCTGCAATGCGGGTTATGCGGTCTTTGCTTTTGACTACCGCCATTTCGGTGACAGTGATGGTCAGCCACGGCAGACGCTGAGCCCTTGGAAGGAAGTGGCGGACTGGCTGGCGGCACTGAACTTTGCGCGGCAGCTTGATCGTGTCGATGGCAGCCGCATTTGCCTGTGGGGAACGTCGTTTTCTGGCGGGCTTGTGGTTGCGGCCGCGGCAAAAGATGGGAACGTGAAATGCATCATCTCCCAATGCCCGATGATGGATGGTTTGGCGTCTTTGCTGGGGGTTGTCGGTTATGCCGGCCTCATGCAGGCCATGCGCCTGACCTGGCACGGAACGGTTGACTGGCTTCGTCGTGGGCTGGGGATGTCTCCCCGGTATATTGCATCGGCCGGACGCCCCGGCGAGTTGGGCATGATGACGGCTGAGGACTGCCAGGAGGGGTATGTTCCCTTGCTGGCGGATAACGCGTCGAATTACGTCGCCGCGGGCGTGAGTTATGCGATTCCTCTTTTCCGGCCCATCCGGTTGGCCAGCAAAGTCGCCTGCCCGGCACTGGTGTTGATTTGCGACCACGATACCGTCGCCCCGGCGAGTGCTGCTGTCAAAGCGGCGGCGAGAATGCCGAACGCGGAAGTGAAGCACTATCCGGTCGGTCATTTTGATGTCTATCAGGGCGAAGCTCTGGAGCAGTCCATCGAAGATCAGTTGGATTTCCTGTCCCGGTTTTTACGGTGACAGCGACAACCGGGGCAGAGCTATTTTGGATGGGGTTAAGGGCATAGAATTGGCGAATGGTATCGACTGGGTGCGGATGTGCACTCAGATAACAACCGCAGCGACAGGCCCTCACTATGAATGTGGATAAAGCAAAAAAGCGTATCGCAAAGCAGGTCAAGAAGGGCTTTCACGGCTATCCGTTGGTTTCGCTGGAGTACTTTGGTAAAGCGAACTCTGGCAAAACGCCCGATTCAGCCAGCGAGGTTGTGATTTCTTATACCGAGGAAGAGGGCGCGGAACCCCAGAAGCAAACGTTCGCAAGTGGCGGTGATGCCAGGGAAGACGAAACCATTCAGTCCACACTTCTCAAAATCATTGAACGGGCGGATGCAAAAACGGTGACGGAGACCGACGGCATTTCTACTCTCCCTTCTTGAACTTCGCTACTACGTCAATCTTCACGCTATTTCCCGCCTGTATGTCGGAAAAGCCTAGAAGCAGGCTGGTTCGCCAGCGCCGGCGAAACCAGCCAATTCACGCTCGAGGTCATTGAGCACTGTAGGGAACACAGGTCAATGGCTGGTAGACAGCTTTGGCAGCTTCACGTGGAAAAAGGATTTGACCTTGGCTTTCAGTGACGCCGCCATCTGCGCGATGTGCTCACTACGCTGTTGCTTTGCAAGCTGGGTGTAGTAATTCATGTCGATATTGCCGTCTTCGGTCAGTTTCGGAGCTTGGTAACTCATGACGCTGTGTCCTCGTTTGATAAGTGAGTCATTTCGATAGGGAGCATATTAATGAGTATGGGGCTGTTGAAAAAGCGATCGTTTCTCAGCAGAATGATGAAATAATCTCATCAATCGAGAAATGCTATGCGCCACCTGCCACCGCTCAATGCGCTTCGGGTATTTGAATCCGCCGCGAGACACCGCAGCTTTGTCGCAGCTGGCAAGGAACTTTTCGTGACGTCATCGGCGGTCAGTCATCAGGTGAAGACACTTGAAGAATATTTGGGTCTTTCACTCTTTAGCCGAAGCAAGCGAACGGTGGCGTTGACCCCGGCAGGCGAGCAATACCTGACATCTGTCAGGCACGCGTTCGACGAGATTGAGATGGCCACCCAGCGCCTGACTGAGAACCAGGAATCCAACGTGGTCAAGATCAGCGTTGCCCCCAACTTCCTCACCCGCTGGCTGATGCCTCGCATGGCGCGATTCCAGGCCTTGTACCCGGATATTGAGCTGGAAATTAACGCGTCCATGGGGCTGCTGGATTTCGATCGCACCAGTACCGACATGGCGGTCTATTTCGGGAGTGGTGAATGGGACGATATCGAAGTGCATTTTCTGCGCAGAGTAATGCTGGTGCCGGTGTGTAGCCCGCAGCTATTGGACGGTGATTTACCGCTGGAGAAGCCTGAAGACCTGGCTAAACACACTCTGATCTATGTCAGCAAACGGAAGTGGGAGTGGGAGAACTGGCTGCAACAGTCGGGCGTTGATTTTATATCCGCCCGGGGCAGCCTACAGATGTCCAGTGGGCAACTGGCCACGGCGGCGGCCCAGGAGGGCCTGGGAGTTGCGCTGGCTGATAGCACCCTGACGTCTCGTGAGATTAAATCGGGTAAGTTGGTGGTGCCGTTCGACATCCAGCTCGATACGAATAGGGCCTTCTATCTGGTCTACCGCAAACAACGTCCGCTGACCGTCGGGATGAAAGCCTTCAAGGAGTGGCTGATGAGCGAGATGTAACGAAACCGAGCCCGGGACAGATTTATTTTCTAAGAGCGTTCGACACAACCATGCACAGTAGCAGCCTTCGAGGCACCGATTTCAAAATCACCCAGGATGGCGAGGCCATTCCGCACGCGGACTTGTTCTTCTCGTTTCAGGATACGGATCGCCTTGGCATCGTTGTCCCTCGTCGGTTTGAGGGCATTGGTGCAATGAACCTCATCATGGCCTACGTCACCGCGTTCTATGACCGCTATCGCGAGCGCGGGCCAGAGTTTTATGCCTACCCGGATTTCTTTACGTTTCAGCGAGAGGCCCCCTGTGCCGACTATGGCATGTTCGACATCTGGCCAAACCACAAGAACGTCCACGTTCCAATCGATGCGCAGAAGACCGCCGAGGCCATTAACGGGCGGGGCGTGAACGTTTTACTGGTTCCCGACAACGAGGGGCGAGAGGTTGCGATCTCACCGGTTGAACGGGAAAGCGCCAGGCGCAATGTCCAGCAGTGCTTTGCCTACTCCGCGTCCGGTACTGCGGCGTCGTCCGATCTTGTCATCGAGTGCCGGAGTGAACTGCTCCGGGATTATGCATTGTCTGTTCTCGACTCCCTGCCTGCCGATGAATCGATGCGGGAACAGCGCAGGCAATGGGAGGCGCGACTGGCCGGCGACACGTTGCGCCAAACGTTTCGTAAGTTGGATCTTGATGATGCGTTGCGGAGGATCTGACGTGAACAACTGCCGACCTCTTGCTCCCTGATGACTCAGGGCTGGGGTATTAGCAACGTCTGCACTTCGTCACCACGAGCCGGCTCACCCCCTTCAACCACCCGCGGCCGGTTTCAAGAGCGTGTCTCCTTTTTTGAAACTCCATGCTAAAGTTTCTAAAAAGGAAACAAGGACGTTTTGTGCCTATAATTTCAAGAAAGTCGTTCAACGATGCGGCCAAGAAGTTTCCCAATGATCAGGACGCGCTGGTGAATACCTACACCACGTTGCGAAATGGGAGGTTCGACACGCCTGATCAGTTGCGCCGGGTTTTCCCGTCGCTGGACAACTTCAAATACAGGGACAAATGGTGGGTTATCGACATTGGAGGCAACAATTTACGGCTGATTGCCTTCATTGAGTTTCGTGATAATCGCATGTACGTGAAACATATTTGTAGCCACGCCGAATACGATCGGCTGACCGACAAATAGTGTCGGAATAGGGAGTGAGGCTTATGTTATCGCCTGCTTTTTTAGAAATCAGAGAAGCGTTGGCTCAGGTGCCTTTTGTCGCCCATATTGAGACTCAGGACGACTACGAGCGAGCATTGGAGCTTATGGATCAGTTGGTGGACGACTACGACGCCAATAGACTGTTAATTGAGGTTCTGGCTGTCAGCATTGAGCGCTGGGAGGACCAGGCAGCAGAATTTTCTGACTTTAATGCGGCTGTCGCTGAAACTGACAGAGGTGTTGCCGTACTCAAAACCTTGATGGCCCAACACGGGCTTGGGGTTGCTGATCTGCCAGAGCTTGGTTCAAAGGGCAATGTGAGTAAAATTCTCAATGGTGCTGAAGGAAAAAAACTGACCCGCAGACACATGGAAGCACTGGGCAAGCGGTTTGGGGTGTCTCCGGTACTCTTTTTCTGAAAGGGAAAAGAGAAAAACCGGGACAGATTTATTTTTTTATCGCCCTAACGCAACGGCGGAAAAGCTCGGCCGAAAAGTATCGGTGTTCGCCGGGCTGTTCTGCCACGAAGAGCTGGCCACCGGAACTGTAGATTCCGCCCTCGATCATCAGGTTGTCGCTCATTTCAAAGTCCTCAATGGTATGGCCAAGTTCGTCCAGGTCGGTGGCGCCTGCTCGTTCCCGGTAATATCGGCTTTCGAGGGTAAACCCGAAGGCCGGCTTACCCTGTCCGATCATATAACCTACCTCAAAGACGGTGCCCGGGTCCGCGCTGATGCCGCGGAAGGGGGTCAGGTTGGCGATGATGGCCTCGCAGCTGTCCATCAGTTCCCGGTTGGCCCGGTAGATCCGATGCCCGCGCCTGAATTTCGCCTCGTTGGCGGACAATGCCAGTTCAGTATCCAGCGGGTCTATGCCCTCCAGTCCGTATTCCTTAAGCAGGCGTTTTTTCTCGGCCACGATGGCCTGATGTTCAGCTGCGGGGAAGAAAACTTCCGGGCCGGCGAGGTAGATTCGTTTTGGCTTCGTCATGGGTGCCTCATGGAGCTGATGAAACTGCAGGATAGCATCCAGTATTTTCCAGGTAGCAGAAATGGAAAACCGGGACAGATCCGAAAACCGGCATAAAACCTAAAACCGGGACAGATCTATTTTTTGGATCTATTTTTTGAAACCGGCGGTCGCCTGCACACCGCCATCCACGAAGACGCCAGCATGAACCTGGCCGCCATTGATTCGTTTAGCCCCCCAGGCCCAAGCCCAGTATATAGAGACCGATTCCAGCCCAGGTGATCAGTAGCAGCGCCCAAGGTAGCCATGGGGTTCGATAGCGGATCTCGGATTTTGCAGGATTTTGTTCCGCACTTTCGGTCGCTGTTTGGTGTTGTTGTTTTTTGCGCTGTTTGTCTTTTTCACGGGCTTTGGCTTTTTGCTGTTTTTTATACTGATCAATGCCCTTCTCGATACCCTGCGCGATCAGTTTTGTCTGCTCCTTGCTTTGCCGGGGCCGCTGAGTCGCCTTTGCCATGGCCAAGGCTTCCTCCTGGGTTTGCGGTGACGGTGGCTGCTTTTTGATTTTTGCCATAGGGCTCGGCTCGGGTTGTTGGTGAATGGGCTATTATAACGGTTAAGATCGGCGTCGTTTATTCAGCCAGGAGCCACGCCATTACCTTTCCGCTGCCTCGTTTATATTCTTTCCGTCGTTGCCCTTACGCTATGCGCGCTCGGCTCGGGATCTTGTTTGCCGGACTGACGGTGGAGCTGCGGGAGATCGTGTTAAAAAACAAGCCGGCGCAGACTAATTTTTGCGGCGAAGAAAGGTGCAATGGTTGTGTGACTGTAGCCTGACGTCTGAAAACAACAGAAATGGACCTGGAGTTCTCTATGAAACCCGCCCAACGCGTCGGCAGTTCTCTTTCCAGCCCTGATTTTGCAAGCCTGCAGGGTGTCTGGCGTTCCCAGGGTTACGGCACTGTGTTGCTGATCGAGGAAGATTGGTACACCCTTTTTGAAGAAACCAGCATCAGCTGCCGGAAGATTCATGCGGGCAGTATTGACGAACTCGGTCACTATTACGAAGATTTGGCGGTATCCCCTGGTGGCCAGGCGTTCAGTGCCCATCGGGTAACTGGCGTAGCACGTATCAGCTTCCGTCGCCTGAAAGGATTGCCCGCCAGTGTCACTGAAAGTCACAGGCACAGGGCAAAGGATCCGCAATACAACTTTGACGTTTTCTGGCGAACCTTTCACGAGCAATACGCCCTGTTTGAACTCAAGGGTGTGGCCTGGGACCAGGCGCATCATGACTATCTTCCCCAGATTAACGCGAACACATCACAGGAAACGCTCTTCGCCATCATGGTTGCGATGCTACGGCCCCTGAAGGATGGCCATATTCGTCTGCATTCACCTTTGGGTCATTACCGGGCAGGTGCCGAGCCGGCGCTCTTCAGGCGGCTGACACGGGAACTTGAAGACGCCAATGATGACCGGGAGCTCACCAGCTACCTGGGCGATCTCAAAGAGTCGGCGCGTGACGTGATCCATGAGGACTATCTCGCAAGCGCCGTTAGCCATGGCGGCAACCGGCTGGTGGAGTGGGGGCGCCTTAATGACCTCATCGGTTACCTGAACATCCGGGCCATGGCCGGGCAAAGCGGCAAGTCAGGCAAACCGGCTGCGGATCTCAGTGCGGTCGATAGTGTGATGAAGAGGGTGCTGGCAGATGTTGGCGAGCTCCCCAATCTGGTGATCGATCTTCGCAATAATGGTGGGGGGTACGATGGTGTCGCACTACGCTTTGCAGCGTACCTGATGGATCGCAAACGGCTGGCTTTCACCAAGTCAGCCCGTCATGGCAATGGATTCACCGGAAAGCAGTCTGTCTATGTCACGCCTGTCAATCAGACGTACCAGGGCAACCTGTTTGTGCTGACCAGCGAGCTAACGGCCAGTGCCGCAGAAATCTTCGTGCTCTCATTGCTGCAGCATCCCCGTCTCACTCTTATTGGCGAGCCTACTCAGGGCATCCTTTCCGACACGCTCGAGCGCCATCTGCCAAATGGCTGGCACCTGACCTTGTCCAATGAAATCTACCGGGCCTACGACGGTGAAATATACGAAGATGTCGGCATCCCGCCACACATCCGTCTCAAGTACCTTGGCCGAAAAGGGCGCGAGGAAGGCAAAGACCCGATGCTGGAGCGGGTAATGTCGAAAAATATCTATCAAACAAGAGCTATCAATCGATCATGACGAGAAAGACATTAGGTTTAACCCAAAAACGAACTAAGGACGCTAAACCAGTAGCTCAGGAAGCCGAAGCCAAGGTTGAGGTAGAAGGTGAGGCTGATCCACAAAAACGTTTTTTAAATGCTGTGGCTATCAATCCAGCGCCGGGGATTCGCCTGGAGCTGGGTTCCGAACAGCTCACGGTGCGCGCGATGGATTTGATCACGCCGATTGGAATGGGGCAGCGAGGTTTGATCGTTGCACCGCCGGGGTCTGGAAAATCGACGGTTTTAAAACATATTTGCCAGTCGGTGGGAAAGGCGTATCCCGAGATTAAACTGTACGCGTTATTGATAGATGAGCGACCCGAAGAGGTCACTGATTTCAGGCGTAGCGTTCCGGCTGAGGTACACGCTTCTTCTTCGGATGAAAGCTATGCTCATCACGTTCGCGTTGCCGATGAACTTCTTGATATCGCCCGCCAACAAGCGGGCGAGGGTCACAACGTCATGATAGTGATTGATTCTCTCACGAGGCTTTCGCGTGTGCATAATGCGGAGCGAAAGAGCAGCGGTCGTACTATGTCTGGTGGGGTGGGTGCTCGAGCGATGGAGATTCCGCGGAGGTTGTTTGGCGCTGCACGAAACATTGAGAATGGCGGCTCGCTGACCATTCTGGCAACCGTTTTGGTGGATACCGGCAGCCGTATGGACCAGGTTATCTTTGAGGAATTCAAGGGCACGGGGAACATGGAGCTGGTTTTATCGAGAGACGTTGCGAATCAGCGAATCTTTCCCGCGCTCGATATTTCGAAAAGCAGTACACGCCGTGAAGAGCTGCTGTTGGATCCAAAAGATTTAGACAAAATAAGAGCATTGCGCCGGGCGCTTGGCGGTCTCAAACCGCTAGAGGGCACAAAAAAGTTGGTTGAGCTGCTTGAGAAGTACCCCACAAACGCCGAGCTTCTGAAAAACATCCCCGGTCACGATGGCCCGGTGCGCTGATGGCTCAGGGCTGATCCTTTTGGGGTAATAGCAACGCCTGCACTTCGTCACCAAGAGCCAGCTCACCCCCTTCAACCACTCGTGTAGTAATGCCTCCATGCCCGCGCATGGCGTTGTACCCACCCGGCCCGAGGGCGGTCTCCATTTTGCTGCAGGGGTGGCACAGGCCCGTGTATTCCAGCACCACACCACCAATCCGGAACCTTTTGCCTTTCAGGGCCAGCAGGTTCAGGCCAGAGACGACGATGTTGCGCCGGAAAACGTCGGGTTCAATGGCTTCCCGCTGCAGGCACGAGGCAATGGCATGCAGGTGTTCTCTCTGGATCAGGGTCACCTGTCGTTTGCTGGTGTCGCGGCCCTTGAATCGATCCCCGTCCAGCCCCTTGCCCGGGCTGACCGTCGCCCTCTCGAGCACTTGCATGGGTTCGCCGCGTGCAGGGCGGATGCCAATCCACTCAACGCGGCCGCATTGAGGAAGTGTGTCCAGCAGGGTTTGAAGTGGGGTCGATTCGGGCATGGGCGTTCTAAAACTCCTTGGGCGATGAATTGGTGGCTCAGGACAAAACCTGGCCGCCGTCCACCACCAGTGTCTGGCCGGTAATCCAGCGGGCCATATCGGAGGCCAGGAATAACGCGACGTCGGCGACCTCCTCCGGCGTGCCCAGGCGCCCGAAGGGAATCCCTCCGCGAATACGCTGGTAGAGCTCAGGATTGTTCTGCCGGGCCTGATCCCACACGCCGCCCGGAAACTCGATCGAGCCAGGGGCAATGCCATTAACGCGCACTTTATGCGGGGCCATGGTCACCGCCAGGCTGCCGGTGTAGTGAGCGACCGCGGCCTTGATGGCTGCGTAGGGGGCGGTGCGTGTCGAGGCGTGCAGGGCGGCGATGGAGGCAATGTTGATGATCGTGCCCCCGGTTTCCTTAAGCGCCGGGAGGCAGATATGGCCGGCGCGAACCGTGCCCATCAGATCCACTTCAACACTGCTCAACCAGCCTTCTTCGTTGTCCTCCCGCCCGAATGCCGAGGCGCAATTGACCAGCACGTCCAGGCCGCCCAGCTCGTCCATGGCGTTCTGCAGATAAGTTTCCAGCTCGGCCTTGTCGCCGATGTCGCAGGGGGCCACATGCAGTGCCAGCCCCTCGCTTGCCACTTCTTTTGCCAGAGCGTCCAGGGACGCCTGCCCGCGGGCGCACACAGAGACGCTGGCCCCGGCCCGGGCAAAGCCCAACGCGATGGCCCGGCCAATACCCTTGCTGCCGCCAGCGACGATGACGCGCCGGCCGTGGAAATCAAACGTCATTGAAGGCTCCTGTTTTCCCATAAGGTTTGGTCTCGCCCTCGGGCACCGCGAACTGTTTTGTCTAGGTTCTCTCTTTGAATTTCACTTTGCAATTGCCACTCAGAGCTCGGGTGCCCCCCAAGTTGACAGTATTGGCTATCATTAGGGGTATCTTGCATGATCAAAGGAAAAGAAAAAGACTCTCCAGATGAAACCGCTCCTTCTGATCGTTGCTTACCTTGTCGCTGTCACCCTGCCGTTGCTCCTGTCCGCATGGGTAGGAGGCCCACCACGGCAGTTCCACCAGGAACTGGCCTCCGGCCTAGGCATTCTTGCCTTTTCGATGATCCTCGTGGAATTCATCCTGTCCGGACGTTTCCGGGCCATTTCAAATGACGTCGGCATGGATGTGACCATGCGGTTTCACCAGGTCATGGCTCGCACGGCGCTGGCTTTTGCTCTGCTGCACCCGTTTCTTTACCAGGGGACGCCGACAGGAGGGCAGCGCCCATGGGACCCCACGCGCCAGTTGACGCTCACGACGGATTTTTCCGATCTGGCGACAGGCATTATCGCCTGGCTGCTGCTTGCCGGCCTTGTTGTCATGGCCATCGGGCGCACCCAGCTGGGCTACCGATACGAGATATGGCGCCTGTTACACGGGCTCGGCGCGCTACTGATCGCGGTACTTCTGTTGCACCATACCGTGTATGGCGGGCGTTATGGGTCTCAGCCGGTGATGACCTGGGTGTGGCTGGCGATGACGGGTGTGGCGGTTGGCTCATTGCTGATGGTGTACCTGGTTGTTCCCTGGCTGCAGAAGGCTCGCCCCTGGCGTGTGACGTCGGTCGCCCGGTTGACGCCAAAGCAATGGGAAGTGACCGTGACCCCCAACGGTCACCGTGGTCTGGATTACCAGGCCGGGCAATTCGCCTGGCTGAAGGTGGGGCATAGCCCCTTCTCGATGAAGGAACACCCTTTCTCCATTTCCGCAGCACCGGCGGCCGGGCCGGACGTCTGCTTCATGATCAAGGAGCTTGGCGACTTCACCCGTACTATTGGCGAGATAAAGCCTGACACCGTCGCCTATCTGGATGGCCCTTATGGCAACCTTACGGTTGATGGTCGCGAGGAACCCGGGGTCGCGCTCATCGCCGGTGGCGTTGGCCTCGCGCCGCTGCTGGGCATACTCCGGCAAATGCGCCTGACCGGCGATTCGCGCAAGGTGAAGGTGGTTTATGGCAACCGGATTGTCGAGCAGATCGCCTATCAGGACGAGTTGGGCGATGAGGGTGTGGTCTATGTGCTGTCAGAGCCGCCGGAAGACTGGCAGGGAGAAACCGGCTTCGTTGATGGCGCGCTGATGGATCGTGTCTTTTCAGAGCAGGAGTTCCGTGACTGGGTGTTTGTAATGTGCGGGCCGGCGGTCATGATGGATGTTGTTGAAGATCACCTGATCCAGCGGGGCACACCCGCTCACCGGATTCTCTCGGAGCGGTTCAGCTATGACTAAGCCAATCCAGCGGTTGACTCAGCGGCGGCGGCTCTCTTTGGTCATCTGGGGGCTGAACATTACTTTGGTCCTGATCCTGCTGCTTTTTGTGTTGCGCTGATGCCAAGCCAGGCCAGGGGTATGATCAGGTGAGCCCAGGTTCTCGTATCGTCTTGAGTAATGATCACGGGAATAAAGGCATGAGTTTCAATCTAGTCGCCACAACAAGGCAAGCCACTCTGACGGTGGTGCTTTCGCTTATCACACTGACGACTCACGGGGCCGACATGAACAGGCTGAACGACTACCAGTGGAAGAACCGGCTTGTCCTGGTTCAAGCCACCAGCGAGAATGGCAGCGAGATCGAAACGCTCAGGAGTGCCCGGGCCGAGATCGATGACCGGGATATTGTCTGGTTTGTGAACACCGGGTCGGATGTGGTTTCTAATCAGAAAGCGGTTTCGGGCAGCCTCGAAAGCGATATCAAGGCTGTTCTTGATGAGTCCCGTTCTTACGGCCGGGTCCTTTTGATCGGCAAGGACGGCGGTATCAAAAGCCGCGAATCCAGTTTCGATCTCGACGCTATTTTCCGCCGTATCGACGCCATGCCGATGCGCATTCGGGAGATGCGCACCAATCGAAGTAGCGCCAGCGATTAGGGACGTTCAACGACCTCTGTTAATCCCCTTTTTTGAATTTAGCTTTACAGTTGCCGCTCATGCACATGGTGCAGTAGTGCTCACGGTCCTCGTGTTTGGTGCCCTCTGCGATAGTGATGCCGCAGCCGTTGCAGAGCAGGATGGCAACGTCCCCTTCAAATTTTACAATGGCGTGCTGGTAATCCATGAGGCGGTTCGAGAGAACCCCATCCTTCGAGGCGGGGCGGGATAGCTTGTCGGCGAAGACCGACCCTTCTCTCACACTCCTTTTCACTGAGCTATCAATTATTAATGTAAGCGCTGTCGGTCTTCCATGTTAACGCAACAAGGAAAAATACGCGGCCAAAACAAGGTCAGATTGCCGCTAAGCTGAACGGATGCCCAGCTCTGAAAAAATAGATCTGTTCCGGACTATGCTGGATGGCCGCGCTTGGCGGGGTTGAATGCTGATTATATGGCCAGCAACTCACAGCAATGGCTGACGGCACTCGGAGCAACCCGATTATGGCCCCCATCGCCTCTGCGCTTTCAGAACAGCAGCGTGGGGATGTCGCGGAATACTTCGCCAGCCTGAAACCTCCGACCATGGCACCCGGAGGGGAAGTGGATCAGAAAACCCTGCATCACATTTCTTCATGAACCTGGGCGTAGGCCAGCATCGCGAACAGACCTGTACCACCGATAATGTTGCCGATGAGTACCGGGGAAATATGATAGATCAGGGCGTTGAAGACGCTCATTTCCCCACTGAGCACTAGCGTGAAAATCTCGTTTGACCCGGCAATCACATGGGTAAAGTCACCCGCCGCAATCAGCCAGGTAAACATGACGATAACCAGCACTTCGGATCTCTTCGCCGAAGGCAGCATCCACACAATAGCCGCTATGAAAAAGCCGGATGGAATACCGCGCAAAAGTGCCTCGGCCGGAGTCAGTGTTGCCAGGTGGCGCGACATCTCCAGGATCGCCGCGAGGGTGTCGGCGGGAAGGATGCCCCCGTAGACGGCGATGGCGGCGGTAATAAACGTGCCACAGACATTGGCCCCAAGCACGATTGCCCAAAGGCGGGCACTGCAATAGAACCGGTTGCGCGTCGGCTGGGCCAGAACCGGCAGCACGACGGTGATGGTGTTCTCGGTGAACAGTTGAAGCCGGCACAGGATCACGAGGACAAACCCGAACGAGTAGCCCAGGCTTGCAATCAACGTCAGGTAGGGGTGATCTGAGCCCAGATTGGCTCGGATAATGCCCTCGACGAGGACCGAGGTCGAAATCCCGAGACCTGCTGCCACACCGGACCACCAGAGCGAGCTTTTCGGGCGCTTAAGCTCATTTTCGCCCTCGCGCAGGATGATAGAGTAGACAGTCAGCGACGATAGAGTGGTATGTTCGGCTACGGCCTCACGCTCTTTCCGAGTCAGCGACTTTTCGCTCAGCGTCGGTGTCTGTTCGCGGGATTCACGATCCTGGACCTTGACTCGAGACTCTTGCTCGTCCGCAGCTTCCCTGTCACTCATTCAACTGTTCCTTTGCTATCCAGAAACGCGTGTGTTGCTGCAAGATGGAGCCCGCCGAAAAGTTGTCTTTGGTATCTATGGTAGCTTAGATGTTTTAACCGAACACGGCGCAGGCCGCGATCCTGGTGGGGAGAATGCACGAGCTACTGCCGGGAGAAGTCTTTTAGCATGCTTGGGGGAGACTGAGATGTAGGCAGATATAACTTTCTGAATCGGCTCGGTTAAAGGAAGTCGGGACAGGGTTATTTTGGTGGCTCTATAAGCGGATTTTGCATGCATCAGTGATTAGAGTGTACTAATCTGAACGTGGATCTGATAATGGCCACGGCTCATGTCAGGGATGTGCTATTGGTGAAAAGGAATCGCTAGTGCTCAGTTACGTCGCTCTGTTCTTGTTGATTTTCGTGGTTTTAGTGCTTTTCTATGGTGTCATTGCCATCCACGACATTCCCTACGAAATTGCCAAACACCGTGATCATCCCCACCAGGATGCTATTCATGTAGCAGGCTGGGTCAGCTTATTTACCCTGCATGCTATTTGGCCGTTCCTGTGGATCTGGGCAACGATTTACCGGCCCGATCGTGGTTGGGGAATGCAGCATTCAGCGGAGCGGCAATCTGCGGATGAAACCCTGTTGAACGAGCTGAATAAAAAGTTGGACGAGCAAGCCAGGCGTCTGGAAATCCTCGAGCAGAAGCAGGGAGAGGAGTAACTTATGGACCTTCTTCTGCTTCTGACCTACGCCGCTATCTGCATCGCTATCTTCAAGGTTTTTCGAATTCCTCTCAATAAATGGACTGTGCCTACCGCCGTGCTCGGTGGTGTGGTTCTTGTCGGCACACTGGTGCTGTTAATGAATTACAACCACCCGTTTACCCACAAGGCGAGGCAGGTTTTCGTGGTGACGCCCATCGTGCCGGAGATTAAAGCCAGGGTGGTAGATGTTCCGGTATCGCCCAACACACCCCTTCAGCAGGGGGAGCCCATGATCGTTCTGGACGACACTCGGGTCATGGCCCGTATCCGCCAACTGGAAGCCCAACTGGCAGATACAGGCCAGGGTGTGGCCTCTAATGTCGCCAGTGTCTCCGAGGCCCGTGCCAGAGTCGCTCAGGTGACAGCGATAAGGGACCAGGCGGTGCAAACCCTGCGCCGTTACGAAGGGGCGGCCTCCGCTTTCAGTCAACAACAGATCGACACCCAGCGTCAAAGGGTGGCGGCCAGCAATGCAGATCTCGATGCGGCCAGGGCGGCATTGGAAAGAGCGGAGGCGCAGCTGAGCGGCTCGGTGGATGGCCAGGACCCGGCAGTGGCGGCCATAGAGGCTCAGCTAGAGGAAGCTCGTTTTGATCTCGAGAACACCATTTTGCGGGCACCAACGGATGGCTTCGTGACTCAGTTGGCGGTTAGGCCGGGAATGATGGCGGTGCCATTCCCGCTCAGGCCAGTGGCCAACTTTGTAAATAAAGAGGAGCGCCGTTTCGTGGCTGCTTTTCGCCAGCAATCACTGTTGCGCCTGAAGCCGGGGTACGAGGCAGAGCTGACCTTCACCGCGTTGCCCGGCGAGGTTTTTTCAGCCCGGGTGGTTGAGGTACTTCCTGCCGTCGCGGAAGCACAGCTCGCTGCGGGGCAACAGTTAATCGGTGGCGAAGCGTTCCGGAGAATGGACAACGAGACGCTGGTTGTCCTGGAAATGGAGGATGTCAGCGCGATCGAAGGTCTACCTCTTGGAGTCAGCGCCCAAGTGGCGGTGTATTCCGATCACATGCATCATGTGGCGATCATGCGCAAGATCCTTCTCAGGATGTTGAGCTGGCAGCACTACCTTTACCTGGACCACTGATCCTCAATCCGGTCGATCATCGCGGAAACCTGGACAGATGTATTTTCCGCCGCCCACATCTCCCAGGTAATGCTTGGTTTCTTCCAATCTGCCCTGATTGTCAAAATCAGTAAACAGTCGTCAGTTTGGGTGTCGCAACCATGCTGCCCGAAGATCTCTCCTATGAAGACACTATCAGGCGGGCCGACGGTGCTCTTTACCAGGCCAAAGCTCGAGGTAAAGACAGAGTTGTGTCTGTATGACATAACCCAGCGGTATGGCCTAAAGGTCATTGCTCTCTGAAAGGTTGAACAGAAATGGTTCTGGGTTCCAAGAGCAAGCGGAAAGTCGGGACAGTTTTATTTTCTGGATCCTATACTGTTAAGAGGCTGAACGCTGCCAAGTGCGGCCAGTTACTGAATTCTCGTTACCCGGGAGTTGTCGATGGTGGAAAACTGGCAGGATTTGCTGGTGGCCATGCAGGAAATACAATTGTTGGATGTTATCCCGCAGGCCGCGATTCTGCTGTTTGCGGGGATGACCGCGTTCTATCTGCATCGGCTCATTGCCCGGCGTACCGCTGCCGAGACTCTGGGCGTGCGACACCTGACGCAACGCGCCATCCAGCGCCTTGCCTTTCCAATCTCCATGCTGCTGGTGGTTATGCTGGGGCGCGCGTTACTCGACGCGCTGAATCAGACCCATTGGGCCCTGGATCTGGCTATCCCGCTGCTGATTTCGTTCGCCCTGATCCGCACCCTGGTTTATATGTTGCGCAAGGGGATGCGGAGCGGCCCCTTGGTCAAGGCTTCGGAAAATGTCATCAGTACGCTCATCTGGCTGGTGGTGGGCCTGCATCTCGTGGGCTTGCTACCCGGGTTGCTTGAGGCCATGGATAGCCTCGCCTTCTCCGTGGGCGAGCTGCGCATATCCCTGTTGGCGGTCATCAAGCTGATCCTGCTGATGGGCCTTGTGTTGGTGGTTGCCATTTGGCTCTCGGGCATTATCGATCGGCGACTGACACAGTTGCCGTATCTGAGCCCCGGCGCGGCCGTGGGTTTCTCCAAAGTCGCCAAGCTGGTGCTGATCACTGTTGCTGCACTGTCTGTTCTTAATCTGGTTGGTATTGATCTCACCGCGCTCGCGGTGTTCGGCGGTGCCCTGGGTGTTGGCCTTGGCTTTGGCTTGCAGCGTATTGCCAGCAATTTCATCAGCGGTTTTATTCTTGTGTTCGACCGCTCGATTCGCCCCGGTGATGTGGTCAGTGTCGGTGAGAAGTTCGGCTGGGTGGTCGCCCTGCATGCCCGCTACGTGGTGGTGCGCAACCGCGACGGTGTGGATACGCTCATTCCCAACGAAAACCTGATTACCACTGAGGTGATTAACTGGTCTTATTCGGACCCCAACGTACGGCTGAAGATACCGGTTTCGGTCAGCTACAGTGATGACGTGGAGCGCGCCATGGCCATCATGCTGGAGATCGCCCGGGAGCACCCGCGGGTGATTTCGGAGCCGGAGCCGGTGTGCCGGTTAACGCAGTTCGGCGACAACGGCATTCATCTGGAAGCCCGGGTCTGGGTCGCAGACCCGCAAGCAGGTTTCGGTAGCGTAAGCTCTGACATCAATCTGGAGATCTGGCGCCGATTCAAGCAAGAGGGCATCACCATTCCATTTCCGCAACAAGACCTTTACATCAAGGAAGTGCCACCGAAATAACCCTGGGAAAACCGGTACAGATCTATGTTGTATGGATGTAACGACATAGAATTGGCCAATGATATCGACTGTGTGTTCACATGGCAGCCAGATAACAGAGCCACAGCTCCTCAGAGGTAACCTTGGCGAATAAGCATCTTTTGGAAGGATTTTCGGCGTCGTTTTGCGGCGCGTTTCTGGTTGTATTCCTTGCTTTGCCTGGTGTCTCGGTGGGAAGCAACAATCTGACATTCGCCTTCGGCGAAAAATCACCGCCTTATAGTTCCTCGCTTGATGAGAGGGCTGTCGGGCTGTTCCCGGAGTTGGTGCAGCTGACGTTCAGTTTTATCCCCGGCTACGCCACGGAACATGTGGTGGTGCCCTGGGCCAGGGCGCAGTACAACGTCAGACTCGGCCGTACCGATGGCCTTCTCACGTATCCGTCGGAGGCGCGAGAGGAGTACGCCGTCTTTTCAGCCAAGCCACTCTTCACGCAGAGCTTTGGCTATCTGGTTTATTCGGCTGACAACCCCAACATAGGCTTGATCGAATCGGCTACCAGCTTTACTGAATTGTCCAGTCTGAAGGTGATCGTCGAGAGGGGCTCGCAATGGGAAGAGGACAATATTCCCGACTATCTGGAGCGTCTGCCGGGCCGGGACATGAAAGCGATGATGCATCTTCTTATGCTGCGGGAGGCCGGCGATTTCATGGTGCAGCCTGCTGAAGATGCCCGATTCATCGCTCGACAACTTGGCTATTCGGAGAAGCTGAAAATTCGCAAGGTTGATTTTATTCCGAATTCCCAGATCCCTTTTCACATTGGCGTTTCGCGGCAGCTTCCGTCCGCTATGGATGTGATCAATCAGGTTGACTCGGTCATGCAGAACCCTGAATTCCAATCAGAGCTGAACACTTTGATCAAAGGTTATCGATAAGCCATTGAGAAATTAGAGGGGGCGTAAGCATGCAAATCGGAGTGATCGGTGAGATTACCGAACTGCCGGTTTGACCCCTTTGCCAAACCGGTACGAATCTATTCTGTGAGTACACACTTTCACGTTCGCGCGCCCTGCAGCTGCCCCACATAAGCAGCGATGAACGCCGTTTCCTGAAAGGCCTTCAATCCCGTCTCTGCAAACGCAATGGGCAGCGGGTTGGCTGCCAGGGTGGACTTGATCAGTGCCGAGGGTAGCAATGTTACTGTAAGCTCAGAACTGGTGATCAGTTGAATTGCCGCTTCCATTTTAAAGCTGATGGCACCACCGGCGAACTTGCCCTTCGGCATCCGCTCTTTGATCGCGACGCTGTTGACCCCGTACTCCGCCATTAGCTCCGCAAAGGCCGCCTGGAACCGCTTCAGATCTTCACGGCTATGGTTTTTTGGCAGTGACAGCTTGCGCACCTTGCACTCCGGCAGGTTGAACTGCCCCCTGTCCATATTCAGCAAACACACCACCGCATCGCTGCCGGTCAGCTCAACACCGCAAACAATCATAGCTATTTCCCTCTATGCTTCGGCTGTCGTTAGCCGCAGCACTTCTTGAATTTGAGTCCACTACCGCAGTTGCAGACGTCGTTGCGGGAGGGCGATTTTACCGTGGTGACCGTGCCTCCTTTATTGAGGATAGCGGTGAGCTCGGTGATGGATTCAACGGCGCCCTCGCGGGTATCAACCGAAATGTTCGCGTACAGCTTTGCCTTGGCCACCTGCGCTTCGACTTCCTGCTTGCGTGCTTCATTGGTCACCACCAGCGTTAGAGGGTATTTCTTACTGCCACTCTTCTGGCTGGCATTGGTCTGGAAGCCGCCGTAAGCGGTGTGGTGCTGGCGTGCGTCCTGCCGGCCTTTGAAGAAAAATTTATCTGACATGCTGAGATCCTGATGGAGAGAATGCCCGGGCTACTGCCGGGAGGAGTCTTTTAGCATGCTTATGGAGACGGCGATATAGGGAGATGCGAATCCATCGAGAAAGCCCTACGCCAATCGAAAAGAATCAGGTGATTGGCTCCTTCCTCATCCGCCCGCTCCCCCGTGAAGGTTTTGTGACCTTTCCTTGATCGACTTTTTACCCAGCCGTGACGGCCGCGTAAGCGTTCCTGGTTAGTCTGCATTCTGATGCTGCTGGCCTTCAGGTATGGGGCGGGCAGTGTCGAATAGACAATATTTCCAAAAAGGAGAATGCACAATGAAAAGCCTGATAGCGACGCTTTTGGCCCTCGGTACCGCCCTGGCCCTGATGGCCCCGGCCCATGCGGACGACATGGATAAGGGCAAAAAGGGAATGGACGACACCATGATGCAGGATGACATGAAAGATGACGGCATGGCCAAAGACTCCATGAAATCCGACACCATGGACACCATGCATGACGGGATGAAGACCGAAAGCATGATGGATGAAGACATGAATAAAGAGGATATGGAAAAAGACGCCATGAAAAAGGATGGAATGTCCGAAGGGGATAAAACATCAATGTAATGGCCGGAAATTTTCCAGAATGGCGCTCTATTGAACGCCGTAAACCTCAATAATCGTCTTGGCCAGCTCCAGGTCGTTCTGGTTCGCCAGCGCGAGCTGGTTCAGTGCCCGGATGGTGGTGTCTTTCTGGGAGGCATCGACACCCAGCAGTTGCACGATGGTGTCGACCTTTTCACCGCCACCGCTTGCCAGCTGGTGGCGAAACTCTCCGCTGAACGCGATGATGATTTCCTTGATCTGCCGCGGTTTGGAGGTGGAGATCCCGGTCGGGGTGTCAGGCTTCAGGGTGACGAAGTACTGGTCCGGCGAGAACTCGTGAATAGCACCGGAAACGCCATCGGTAGTGGAACCCAGAAGCCCGCCGATCACGATGTTCCCGAAGAACCAGGGGTTGGTTGTGGTAGAGAGCTGAGCGGTGTAGGTCTCGTAGCCTTCCTTCTCAAAGGTAATGGACTGGTTGGAGCCCCGGTCCACTGGCACCGTCAGTGGCGTTTTACCCAGCACACGGCCGGAAACCGTAACGGTGGCTTCTTCAGGCTCGCTGTTGAAGGTTAGCTTCTGGTCGGTTCCGGAGACCACCGATGCGCAGCCGGTCGACAGAAACGCGATTGCAGCGAGTGTGAGGAGTAGGGAGTACTTCATGATCCTTCCTTGTTGTAGAGCTGGGTTCCAGAAACGTTATTGCGTGAGGGAGACGTCACCTGGCTGGATCTGCAGTTCGGAGAGTTTGTCGAGCAGACCCTGAATGTTGGCTTTTCCGGATCCCTCGTTGGCCAGTCTCAGGCGCTTGATGGCGGCAAAGGCATCGCCAATGGTGGCGGTGTAGGGGGTAACAACCGTTTCGTTCAGGACCACGGTGCCGTTGTTTTCACGGTCAGTCAGGATGTACTTCACGTGGGTGGTTACCTCGAAGTCCAGCCCGAACATGGGTTGGTCAACCTCAAGCAGGAGAGCTTCGAGCTGATATCGACCAGATCCGGAGAGCAGTCCCTGTTTCTGCAGAGTCTGTTTCAGGGCGCCTGCGAAGGCATCGTTGTCGATCTCTGAGGTCCATGCGGGGTTCGTTTCCTCGCCGCCCGAGACGATGGTGACATCCACATTGTCTTCCAGGGCTGTGTCATAGCCCTTCACTGGCCCCTCGTACACCATGTTGCCCATTTGCGCGCCGGAGGCGCAGCCAGTGAGGTAGATCAGTGCGGCCAGTACTGCCAGGATCCTTGCGTTTCGCACGATAGATTCCTTCTTACTTAGTTGATTGTTTTGGGAATTCCCTGCCTATAAGCCGTAACTCATAGCGGCGCGCCATAGTAGCCGAGCGGTTGTGAGCTTGCTATGAATTGAGTGGGTAACCGGGGTAAAATTTCGTGAAATCTCTCGAGGGTGCTCTACCGGATTGCTGGTCAGGTTTGCGGCCTCTTTCTGCCAGGCGCCGGGAAAAAACCGATCTAAGGGAACCGCAAGTGAATCAAAAAGGCTCACTCACCTCATGGAACGACGCCAAGGGTTTCGGCTTCATCACACCGGAAAACGGCGGGGAGCGTCTGTTTGCCCATATCAGCGCCTATCAGGGGCGGGGCCGGCCTTCGGCCAGCCGCAAGGTGGTTTACTCGCAAACCAAAGACGAGAAAGGGCGGTTGAGGGCGGCCAGTTTCCAGTACGCCGGCGTGGCGCGGCACCGTGCAGCGGTCGCGCCCGGAGTCTGGGTTGCCCTGTTGATTGCAGCTGCAGTCGGAGGTGCGGTCTCAACATTGTATCTTCAGGGCTATGTTCCGGTTCTTTTGCCCGTGGCTTATGGGGTGATGAGCCTGGTTACCTTCTTGATGTACGCAATCGACAAAGGGGCCGCCGAGAGCGGTAACCGACGCGTGCCGGAGGGGCGGCTGCACCTTTTTGAACTTCTGTGTGGCTGGCCGGGTGCGCTGGTGGGCCAGCAATTCTTTCGTCATAAAACCCGCAAAACCTCGTTTCAGGTGGTCTTCTGGGTTTATGTGATCCTCAATCTTGCGGTGCTCGGCTGGCTTTTGTTCTGGCCGGATGCCGAGTTTGCGCGGCAGGCGCTGGAGATTAAACCGGTCATGCTCATCAGGATGTAGTTATGCAGAAGGTCTGTTCAGAGGAGGCTTTCTGCGCTGGAGCGGCCAGCAAACACGTCAAAGGCTATTCCTTGAGCCGAACGAGCAACCGCCCATCTTCGACCTGGATATAATCCACGCCGGCTGCAAAGGATTGCCAGAAGCCGGGGTTGGCGCCGAACTCGTTAACCAGGTCCACATTCTTGAGGTTGCCCAGCCAGGCATTCGGGATGGGGACGCCCATCAGGCTCACACCCTTTAACTTAACCAGGGGGCGACCGTTGGCAAAAGAGAGTTCTACTCCGGCATTTACTCGTAGGGTTCTGCCTCCGAGTACAGGGAAATCCTTTTCAAGAGGCACGAGAAGCAAGGCGCTCAGAAGATTGTCCGAGAGATCGACGGCAAGTCTTTGGGCCAGATCGGTGTTGTTAGCCAGCATGCCGTTGAGTTCCCGCTCGCTAAAGCGTACCTCCCGGCTGGCACCTTCCTCACTGTAGGGCTCCGGCTGCAACGGGCCGCCAGATTCAGCATCACGGGCATCAATGCCCAGAGTATTCAGCTTGTTGTTGAGTGAATCCTGTTCACTGGCATTCAGAGTTACGGGTTCGAAGTTCTCTGGGAACACATAGTGGCTTAACCACCAGTAACCAATGCCTGCAGTGGCAACGATGGTAAGCAGGACAATGCCAAAGACATGCAGGCCACTGAAGCCCTTCTTTGCGGGTGGTGGCGCGGATGCTGGTTTATCGTCGGTTGTTTCATTCATTGCCGATGACACCTGGTTGCCCGCTGAATCCGCTTTGACACGGTGTTTTCAGTTTCCTTTTTTGCATTTTGCTTTGCAATTACCACTCATGCACATCGTACAGTAGTGCTTACTGAATAGTACGGTATTTGCGTCGGGGCAGACCCCTGGCGTGTTTGAGATGAAACCGAGACCAATTCTATTCGTTATTCCAGAACCTTTGGCCAGTTTACGTCTGCCTGCCGAATGAATCCCTCTGTGTCCTTCAGCCATCGATCCTGAACAGACTCATTGTAGTTAAGATACAGACGGCCATCGCGGATGGCCCAGTGTTGAGGGTCGCCTTTGGCGAGGTAGCCTTGGGCAACCGCCCAGGCGCAGTAGCCGCCGTAGGCAGGCAAGTAGCGTTCAGGATTGGCTTCGAAGCGCGTCAGGTTCTCTGCACTTTCGAATCGCCAGGTTACGCCGAGGTGCTCTGTGGTGTATTCGCGCGAGCCTTTGGCTGGTTTTCCCGTTTCGAAGTAGCTGACTGTGTCGTAGCCGCCTGCTCCTGTGTTGCTCAGCAGGCCAGTGTAGACGGCGGGTTCGGAAGCCCAGGTGGTGGCGCTAAAGACCAGGATGAAGGTGAGGAGTAGCTTTCGTGTGTTCATGTCGGTTTTCTCGTTCTGGCTGGAGTGTCTATTAAACCTCTCAGTACTTCGGCTAATATCACGTGCGAAAAACAAGAGAATAACAAGAAGGTAAAGAACAGTGATGTTGCTAACTGGCTTTGGGCTCGGTTGCCTGCTACCCCTTTTCGTAATCACTTTGCGTGATTTTCGTCATTTGCTGGTTGGCAAGCTCTTCTTGCTGGTGATCATCGCTTCAGTTGGGTTCCTGGTCGATCCATTGATGCCAATGGAGTGGCGCTGGATCACCTCCGATCTGCAAACTGCGTTACCCGGACTATTCTGGTTACTTTGCCAACTGATTTTCGCTCCACGTCCTCATTTGAGGTCCGTTTGGGGCGCGATGGCTCTCTATAGCTTTTTGGCGCCAGCCCTGTCACGGCCCTTCTTGGGAGTCGAAGATTCGTCGATAGTGGCGGTATTTTTTGGTTGGAGACTGGGTCAGTTTTTCGAATATGTCGTCGTGTTGCATGGTCTCAGCTTTGTTATTCGATATTGGCGAAATGATCTGGTAGAAACCCGCAGGAAGGCCCGTCTGGCCTTCCTGTTGATTATTGGTGGCGCTGTGGGTATCGCGACGGTTAGCCTTAATTTCGGGCTCTATCATGAATACATTCGCGGGATCATCACGGGCCTCGCTGCTTTCGCAACGCTGATCTGTCTGGTAACGGCGCGGGAGGGGATCATGGACCTGGTGGGCAGCGACCTGTCGTCTGACCAGAGACCATCCAGACTGAATGCAAACCTGAATTCAGATCCGCAAGAGCCTCTTTCGGCGCAACAGGAACAGGATGCCGAGGCACTTGGCCGAACGATGGCTGAGGGCTTTTATCGGACGGAGAAACTGACCCTGAAAAAACTGTCTGAAGCCACCGATATTCCTGAATATCGTCTGCGGAAGGTGATCAATCAGGCTTTGGGTTATCGCAATTTTAATGATTACATCAATCAACTAAGGGTAGCCGAAGCTTCTGAGCGTCTGCTGAACGAGCCGGAGACGCCAGTTCTTAATATTTCTCTGGATGTTGGCTATCGCACTTTAAGCTCGTTCAACCGGGCGTTTCGGGATATTCAGAACACAACTCCCACGGAGTTCCGTCAGGCGTGTTCTGGCGCCGATATTGGCTGATTAAAACCTTTAATTTCTGCAATTTCAGTTTTTGCACAATACCCTTTCTTGCCTCTTCAATCCCTTGGCGCACAAGCCGTTGCAGGATTTGCACAGGGCGTGTGGCTTTCTGCACATCTGTTGTTCTCGCCAAGTCATTGCCGCCTGCTTAGTGTCGTTCGGGACACCGCGTTCGTTTGAGAACGTGAGAATAAAAACACAACGAAGCAGAGGTTAAGATGCGCCAGGCTAGAACGTTCAAGAAGCGACTGTTGGTTACAGCCATTGCAGGCAGTGTTCTGCTCTCCGGTTGCGGAGGGGATGATGGTCAAGACGGAGTGGATGGCAAGGATGGGGTCGACGGGCAGCCCGCCGATGTTGTGGCCGAACTTGCTGTGACCACCTCCGGTTTTTCAATCCCTGAAGGTGCCATTCTGGTAGCGCCCGATGCGGCAGACGGTGATGACATTACCGAGGCGTTGTCTGTTGCGCTTTTTGATCTGCCGGAAGATGCCCTGGTGGTCTTGCCGAAAGGGCGTTTTGTGGTCACAGAGAGCATTGTTGTAAACAGTGCCAGTGGGTTGACCCTCACCGGTCACGGCATCAACGAAACCGCTTTGGACTTCAGTAATTCCAATGGCGACGATGCGTTCCGCTTTCAGGGCGGAAATGGAATCACTGTGCGTGACTTCGGCGTTTATGAAGCCCCAAAAAACGGTATCAAAGCCACCAACGTCAACGGCATCCACATGACCCACACCGCTACGGTCTGGGAAGGTGAGCTGGAGGCCAATAACGGGGCCTATGGGCTGTATCCCCTGAAGAGCCAGAACGTGCTGCTGGAGAACAACTACGCCTTCGGCTCTGCGGATGCGGGCATCTACGTGGGCCAGTCCGAAAATATTGTGGTACGGAACAACACCGCCAAGCAGAACGTGGCCGGCATCGAGATAGAGAACTCCACCATGGCGGATGTCTACAACAACATCGCGCTCGAAAACTCTGGCGGCATTCTTGTCTTCGACTTGCCTGGACTGGATAAGGCCTATGGCGGCAATGTTCGTGTCTTCAATAACCAGGCATACAGTAATAACGCCGATAATGTCGGTGCTGGTGTGGTTGGGTTGGTACCGCCGGGAACCGGTGCGCTGGTACTGGCGACCAGCGACGTGGAGATCTACAACAACCAGATCATCGATAACGACACCACGGCTGTTGCGATCACCAGCTACCTTTTGGTCGATGACGACCTGCCCAGTTACCCAGCCAACTATGGCGCCACCATCGGTAACGGCTGGAGCCCGACGCTCAAGAACATCTACCTGCACAACAACACCATTGCCCGGAACGGCGGTAATCCTCAGGGCGCGCTGCTCCAACCCGTTATTGATGGCTACGGCTCGAACATGAACAGCAAGGGAGCGCCACAAACTTTCCCGGCGATCCTGTATGACGGTATTGGCGAGCTGCTGTCCAATGCCGGTGAGCTGGCGGCCTTTAATGCACTGGTTGGCGCTGAAGCCCAGGGCGATGGGGTTAACTATGACCCTTACGGCACAGGTGATCAGGTTTGTGCCAACAGCAACATCAATGGCAACCCGGCGCCCGAGTATGATGACGTGAATACCGGTCTGGTCTATCCGGATGATCCTGCCGACCTGACTATGGTCGACGGCAGCGGCAATCCGCTACCGCACCTGCTGATTGATCAGATGGTCAACAACACCTATCTGAACTGCGTTCAGCCTCGACTGGCACCGGCAGTGGTGAATTTCCGCAACAACATTTACGGCTGTACCGGGGATGACCTGGCGGAAGCCGCCTGCGCGCTGTAAGAGAGGGTTTCCAATGAGCAATAATCATAAAACACTCGCAGCGGTACTGGGGGCCTCGTTGGTTCTCGCCGCCTGCGGAGGCGGTGGAAGCGGAGAATCATCGGCCGACGACGGAATGGGCCAAACAGGGAGCGCACTGAACGCCAGTGCGGGGGCGCCGACAGGATCGGAAGGCAATTGCAGTGCAACGATCGAAGGGGTCAACTGGGACGCGTTAATGACCGAGGTGTGCCCGAAGCTTTCCGACTACAACCTGTTTGCTGATGCCAGCGATCCGACGGCGGGACCGACGCGGGGCGGGGTGCCCTATGATCTCTCGACCGCCTTGTTCTCTGACTACACCACCAAGTACCGATACGTTTTTGTGCCGGAGGGCAAAAAGGTCGGTTACAGCGCATCAGAGGTTCTGGAGTTTCCGGTTGGGACGGTCATTGCAAAAACATTTGCGTTGCCGGAGAACACGGCCATGCGTGACGGTGCGGAGCTGGTCATTGAAACCCGGCTGCTGATCCATCGCACCGATGGTTGGATCGCATTGCCGTATTACTGGTCCTCGGCGTCGGATGCGACTTTGGCTATCGCGGGCAAACGCCTGACGGATCTGACCACCATAAACAATCAGGGGCAAACACTCACGTTTGATTATGCGGTGCCGAAGGCGGCAGATTGCACCTCCTGCCACTCTATTGTGCCGGACCTTGCCGGGCCTGATGACCAGCGCAAGCAGATCTTCCTGCCCATTGGCCCCAAAGCCCGTTACCTCAACACGGACTTCAGTTATCCGGATGGGACGGTCTACAACCAGCTTCAATATTGGTCGGAAGGCGAGTTGCTAACCGGATTGCCAGCGGACTTCAACAGTGTGCAAAAAGCGCCGGTATTCGATGACAACACTCATATTCCGTCATTAAGCGATGCGGAATTGAACGACGCGGCCAGGGCCTACCTGGACATCAACTGCGCTCACTGCCACCGTGCAGACCTGACGCTGCCTGCCGACTATGCAGGGCCTGCAGGCAGCAGCGGGGTACAGTTGGAGTACAACCGCAACTATGCCGACTCGCCAGGTAAATTTGGTGTCTGCAAGGACCCGGTGGCGGGCGGTAAAGAGGGGTATCCGTACGATGTGATTCCGGGCAACGCCGATGAGTCTTACCTGTTGTTCCGTGTCGAAACAACCGATAGCAGGCACAAGATGCCCGAGCTGGGCCGCAGCGCGGTGCATCAGGAAGGTGCTCAACTGATTCGTAGTTGGATTGACTATCTACCGAGTGCCAGCTGTTCACCGAGCACTTGATACCTCTATAACAGGACCAGCCCCTCATTCAGGGTGTCGCAAACCCTGCCTCGGGTGAGTAATCTGAATGCAATCTATCGGGATTGTGGAGGAGTTCAGATGGCACCCAGGCAGCGGTTTCTGCTGATTGCCCTTCTGGCCTTGGTGGCAATTGCTATCTCAGCGCAGGTCGCCCTTTCATCGCCCTGGCTGGGTCTGGGGCTTTCGCTCCATGGTGAAGAACCTGTTATTGTAAAATTCAGGTTGTTTTGAAAGGACACACCCTTTGTTTCAATTTCAGTCAAGTACCGGAAGCCGCTTACTTCATCTCTTGATGCTCTTGTTTTTCATGGTAATTGCCGCGAGCTCGAAGGCAACGGAAAGCCTTGATGTTCGAGTGGGCAACTTCTATCCCAACTATTACAAGAACGCAGAGCAGCAGTGGAAAGGCATTGATGTCGAGATGGTTGTCGCTCTGGTAGAGCGCGCGGGGTTCAAGCCCAATATCGTTGAGATCCCCTGGTCGCGCGCGCTCATGATGGCCCGGCAGGGTCAGGTCGACGTGCTGGTCAACGTCAACATCACCGAAGAACGGTCTGAATACCTGCACTGGATTGGTCCGCAGCGATACACCCAGATGAGCCTGATTGTTACAGAAGAAAATGCTGCACTGCCGATCAGCTCTCTCGACGACCTGGTCGCGCAGTGTCAAGCACATGGGCTGAAATTTGGTGTTCAGCCCAATGTTTCCTACGGGGAAGAGTTTGCTGAAAGATTGAGAAATGACGATGTGTTCAGGGCCTGTGCTGAACCCTTGACCGGCCCCCAGAATGACGACAAGGTTTTGCTTGGCAGGCTGCTTGGTTACTTCGATGAACCACTGGATATCCAGGCCGAAAGGTGGCGAAATCCTGCATATGGTCTGGTGATCCATCCTTTTACCGTTATGAAAGGACCCGTGTTCTTCGGGGTTAGCAAGGCCTCTATAAGTGCGGGTGAGCTCAAGCGTTTGGAAATGGCCTACCAATCACTGGTGGCCGATGGTTCACTCGACGCCATTGCCAGAAAATGGACCTTCGGTACAGACGACTAATTAGAGCCGTTTAACTACTTTGTTTAGTATCCTTTCCGAACTCCATCCAGCATCAGTGTATTAAGCATGATGTCGATGGGGATCTCGCTGCCATCGGCACGTAACCCGGAGAATCTTTTGTTGGTTCCCATGGAGCGGGAGTTGGGTTTCCGGAAATAAAAAATGAATATATATTCATTAATATAGGCGATACAGCGCAAAACACGAAAACAATGGTGCAGCCCATGGCTTCGGCTGAATAGATCTGTCTTTCAGCAGCGTTTCTGTTCTTGAAAATATGAGTGGGTGCCCCCTTTGACGTAACAAATTTCAGAATGGCGTTTTCGTCACTCCAGAACCGTCGGCCAGTTCCCATCCGCCTGCCGAATGAATCCTTCGGTGTCCTTCAGCCATCGATCCTGAACAGACTGGTTGTAGTTCAGATACAGACGGCTATCCCGGATGGCCCAGTGTCGGGGATCGCCTTTTGCGAGATACCCTTGCGCGACCGCCCAGGCGCAGTAGCCGCCGTAAGCAGGTAAGTAGCGTTCAGGATTGGCTTCGAAGCGCGTCAGGTTCTCTGCACTTTCGAATCGCCAGGTTACGCCGACGTGCTCTGTCGTGTATTCGCGCGAGCCTTTGGCTGGTTTTCCCGTTTCGAAGTAGCTGACTGTGTCGTAGCCGCCCGCGCCGGTATTGCTTAGTAGGCCGGTGTAAACGGCAGGCTCAGAGGCCCAGGCGCTGGCGGTCAAGAAGAGTGCGAGGGTGATAAATGTCAGTTGTCTATTCATATCGATTTCCCCGAAGGATTTCAGGCATTTTGGAATTCTGCGCCGTGCTATCCGGTTTTAGAACCGGAACCCTCAGTTTTGTTTCACTGGATTTACGTTTACGTGGGAAAACCGGCCCCCTCATTCAGGGTGTCGCAAATCCTCCCTTGGGTGGCTAATCTGAAAAGCAATTTATAGGGATTGTGGAGGATTTCAGATGGCACCCAGGCAGCGGTTTCTGCTGATTGCCGTTCTGGCCTTGGCGGCAATTGCCATCTCAGCGCAGGTTGCGCTGTCGTCGCCCTGGCTGGGCCTGGGGCTTTCGCCCCATGATGGGCCGGAAGGGCTCCGCGTTGATCGGGTGCACCCGGATTCGCCGAACGCCGGAGTTATTCAGGTGGGAAGCGTTATTGTGGGGCTGCAAGCGGCGGATGGTCGGCAAATCCCGCTGCATGGAAATCTGGTGATGGAAGAACCAGACCTGCTAAGCCACACCGATCTTAATCTGTTTATGCAGCGCCAGACCGAGTTGAATCAGGCGCTGCGCTCAGGCGGGACACGGTTTGTTCTCGCATCCGATGACAAGGTGCCGGTTGTGGCCATTGATACGCCGTGGCATCAGCTCTCGGGTGGCTTTTCGATTCACACCTTTTACGGGTTGATTGCTTTGATGGTGGCGGTTGGTATCTGGGCCTTCCGTCCGAAAAGCGCAGCGACCCGGCTTTACGCGCTTTCCGGCGCAGCAACCATGGTGAACACCCTGACTCTTGCCATCTACGGTGATCGGGAGTTTGTGCTGAGTGGCGATGTGTTTGCGGTGGTTTCTGCGGTTAACCACCTGGCCACGCTCATGGTGAACGCTTCCCTGGTCTCCCTGTTCTGGGTGTATCCCCGCCCGCTTGCCCGTTTTCCCGTTCCGGCACTGATGATTTGCATCGCGCTGATCATGTGGGTTCTGAGCGAACTCCAGGTGGGCGAAAGCGCCCAGGTGACGGTCTACCTGCCCATTGTCGTCGGTTATGTGCTTGGCTTGTGCTTTGCGGGTGCCCAATGGGTGGCCTCGAAAGGTCGCCCCCTTGAACGCGCTGCCCTGAAGTGGTGTGTATTGGCAATTTTCCTGGGCAGTGTTTTGCTGATGGGGCTGGTGATCATACCGCCAGCCTTCGGCCACCCCCCTCTAGTGCCGCTGCTGGTGGGGTTCGGTGCCTACCTGATTCTGTACCTCGGAATCGCGGCGGGGCTGTTGCGCTATCGCCTGTTTGATATTGAACGGTGGTGGTTTAAGACCTGGCTCTGGTTTGCCGGGGGGCTGATGGTGCTGGTGTTGGATGCGATCCTGATCATGGGCGTTGGTTTGACCAGCACCTATGCGCTCACTCTCTCGCTTGCCATTGCGGGCTGGCTTTACTTTCCATTGCGGCAATGGTTGTGGGATCGATTCGGGCAGCGTTCCAGCATTTCTCTGAACGAGGCTCTCAGGGAGCTGGTGGATAAGCTGTTTTCTGCGTCTACGGAAGCGGAAGTTCGCCGGGCCTGGCCGGATCTGCTGCGTATGACGTTCCAGCCGCTCAATCTGGAGATGCCCAATGCGCCGGATAAAAAGGCCGCGGTGGCAGTATCGGCAGACGGTGTGTTGATGGAGCTGCCTGCGCTACCGGGTGATACCCAGCGGGCGAGCCTGGAATTTGCCAGCAATGGGGCTCGGCTGTTTACCAAGGAGGATATGCGGGTGGCGAACCTGCTGTATGACCTCACTGGAAAGGCGTTGCAGGCGTTACAGGCCCGTGATGCAGGCGCGAAAAAGGAGCGCAGCAGAATCATGCGGGACCTTCATGACGATCTGGGTGCCCGGTTGCTGAGCCTCGTGTACGCCACTGACACAGGAACGGTGCGCGAGGTGGCCCGATCGGCGCTGAGGGACCTGCATGGGCTGGTAGATACCACTGCAGGGAAACCAGCCAGCCTGTTGGAGGTGGCCAACAGCTGTGAGGGAGAAATACGCCAGCGGCTGACGGACTCGGGTATCGAGCTGGATTGGCAGGCAGATCCCATGAGTCTGTCTGACCAGGAGCTTTCGGCCCGGGCTGCTGCCAATATCGCGCGCATTCTCAGGGAGGCAATTTCCAATATCATCAAACACGCTAATGCTGATCGGGTAGAGGTAAGGTGGAGTCGTGATAGCGACTATCTTTTCGTGCGGGTTTCCGACAACGGCAAAGGCAATACCCTGGATGGCCCGGGTGACGGGCAAGGGCTCAGAACGATGCAGGTTCGTGCCGAGGACCTGGGTGGTCGTGTTGATTGCCGGATGTCGGTGGAAGGCGGCTTTGTTGTGGAGCTGACGCTGCCGGCAGCCTAGCTGTCGATCATGCCCATGCGCATGGCTTCCCGAGTGGCTTCCGCCCGGGATGACACCTCCAGCTTGCGATACACGGTTTTCACGTAACCGGCGGTTGTGTGGCGGGTAATACCCAGGGCCTGGCCAACCTGAGCCAGGGTGAAGCCTCTGGCAATCAGTTCCAGTACTTCCTGCTCACGCGGGGTCAGATCCGGCTGTGCGGTGGTATCCGGCGGTGCAAAGGTTGCCAGGACACGCCTGGCAACCGAGGGCGACAGTGGCGGCTCATCGTCAATAATACCCGCCAGACGGCGAGCCAGCTCGGATTGGGATTGCTGTTTCAGCAGGTATCCCCTGGCACCGGCCCGTAATGCCGGGAACACATGGCGGTCGTCGTCGTGGATGGTTATCACGATGCAGAGGCACTCTGGCACCGCCTCGCGCAGATCGCGGATAAAGTCGATGCCATTACCGTCTGGCAGACTGAGATCAATCAGAGCAATGTCCGGCTCAAGATCCGCCTGTTGAAGATGAGACAGTTTATCCCTTGCCTCGGTGAGCCGGTTGGCAACGGTCACCGAAATCTCCGGAAAAACTTCCTTGAGCACGTCGCGCAGCCAATGCTGAGCGCCCGCGTGATCTTCCAGAATAAACCCCAACTTCATTTGATCGTCCTGATGCTCTTGGGTTGCCGCTCTTTCAACATAGCCCCCTCAAATGGGGGAGTCAAAGCCGGCCAATGTCCCCCCAGGTGCGGTCTGCTGCCGTTGGTTCATGTCCGATAGCCTAGTCACGGACAGCGTAAAGCAGCGGCTTTACGAACAAGGAGGCAGTCGAATGAAAACATTGAATGTAATGTTACTAAGGGTGTTAACCGTTTTGGCCGTGTGCTTTGCCTTGGTGGGCTGCTTACGGAGCAGTGATTCAAATGATGATGACCTGGTTGAGGAAGATTCCAGCGAGGAGGTCGGTGGCGATGATGTCGCTGACAGCGGTGATACCGGGGACAGCAGCGGTGATGACGGGGGTGGTGGCACAGCCACTGGCGCACCAGCCGCGCCAGTGGTTACGCCCGCCTACGATGACTGGACGCTGACTTTTACCTGGCCGGCAGTGGCCGACGCAGACATCTACCAGGTGTTTGAAGACCCGGACGGCGTGAGTGGCTTCACCCAGATAGGTTCGGACCTGACTACCAACAAATACACCAACAATATCAGCCTGACCGAACGCAACGGCGCCCGTTATGTCGTTGCCGCTTGCAACAGTGAGGGCTGCACCGAGTCCAGTGAAGTGACGGTTGATGCGTTGGACAGCGGGATCACCCCCATCGTGGTGAGCGGCGACCCGGCACCAGGTATTGGCGGTGGCGCGGTTTTCAGTGGTGAGATTGGCACCCAGCTGAGATTTGACGTTAATCAGGCTGGCACCGTCGCAATTCACGGTGCGACCGATCAAACGGACAGCAGTGGCAGCTTGAGGGACGGTATTTTCAGCTACAGTTCGGGCGCGGGCCTGAGCCTGATCCAGGCCGACGACGCCACGCTGCCCTCAAGCGATGCTACCTACAACGGTTTTTTCAACGTACTGATCGATAACACCGATCAAATCATCTTTGGCGGTATCCTGAATCAGCAATCGGGCTCGGTGACGGATCAGGTCGATGGGCTTAACAATGAGGTGCTGTTACGCAGCAATGCGGGCACAACGTCTGTGATCGCCCGGGAAGGCGACCCTGCGAGGAATGGCACCGAGTTCCCAACACTGGATGCGGGAAATATTTATTTCACCGAAAACGTCCAGGGCAACCGGGTATTCTCCTCAGTCAGTTCGGATGGCAATGGAGCCGTTACCTTTAAGCCGGGTTCGAACACGGATGCCTCCAGGGTATCGGATGACTCGACGTATCCTGCGGGTAGCGCTCTGTGGACGATTACCGGACTGGGGCAGAAGGCCCAGTCGCTCAAGGCTGGCGAGACGTTGCTGCCGGGTAACCTCGAGCCTAAAAACTTTGGTTCCCTGGACTTTGACAGCAACCAGGCAGAGCAGCTGGCGTTTGGTCTGGCGCTTCAGAACGCTGACGGCACCGCGCTCCCAAGCTCGACGGACACTGGCATATACGTCCGCAATGCCGATGGCAGCTACCGGGAAGTGGTGCGGGAGGCCGGCGGCTCCGCACGGGACTTCATCTACAACCTGAACTCCGCTAGGCCCCTTCTGACCGATAACGGCGAAGCGTTCTACTACGCCCTTAGAGGGGTTTCCGGGCCTGCCAACCGGGGGATCTATACCGATTCGCTGGGTGGCAGTGACTTCACCAGGGTGAGCCGTAGCGAGCAGACGCTCCTGCTGGATGATGGCTCGCTCTTTGAGGTCACCGGTTTCATTGGCGGCGCGAACTCGTTCGAGGTGGGCGCCGACGACTCCGTGGCCTTCCTGGTCAACTCCGGCACCCTGGATCAGGAAGACGCTTTGCTGATCTGGACCAACGACGGAACCAGTGCCACCACGAAGGTGTTTTTCCAGGAAGGGGATCCCGTTCGAGGTTTGCCGGATGCCTCCGGTGTGGAGCTTGCTGTTAACTTGGGCTCGAACAAAACCAGATTGGCGTTCAGCCGGCAATCCTGGGCGGCATTCCGGGCGAGCGATGAGGCGGACATCAATAACCGTAAAAGCCTGCTGCTGGCCTCCAGCCCTTCAGGTTATACCCGCGTGATCGCGAGGGAAGGGCAGCAGTTCGCGGTCGATGGCATTGATTATGGCGTCGTGACCGAAATCCTGGACTTCAAAATGGCCTCGCCCGCCGAGATGGTTATCTCACTGAGGTTTGATGCAGACGGTATTTCCGGTCTGCAGCCGGACGGCACCTTTGTCGGGCTAGACGGCAAGAACGGGCTATTCCGTGTTGTATTGTGCAGCCCTTCAGAGCCCTGTTAACAGGAACTCGGTAACTGCAACGTTCATCGGCAAGGTAAACGGCATATCAAAAACAAACGGATAAGGTGCAAGCAATGGTCTTATCCGTCTTCGTTTAAGGGAATGGTTAAAAACACTCGGTTGATCAAGATGATTATTCCCCTGTCGCTTGGAATTATTGACGTATAAAGGCTTCGGTCAGAAGGAACAGGTGCTGCCTTAACGTATCCGAAAACTCCAGCTGGAAAACGGTCAGCGGTTCCAACTGCATGGCTTTGCGGGCCGGCTCCGGCGGGTGAGACATATGCCAGCAGCCAATCAGTGCTTGCTGGCACTGTAGGAGGTATCGCAGGCAAGCGGCTTCTTCCCGGTTTGTTGCTTTGCCGATGACGGCGGTGATACGCCGGGACTGTGACAGCAGGAACAGTTTGAACTCCCGGGCCTCCTCTTCGCTCAGTCCGGTTTCAAGGGCAATGTGAAGGATGGCGGTCAGGCCGCAGAACACGGGATGAGCCAGTATGCGGTCAACGAACTGTTCAGGGAAGCCGTGTGGGCCAATCGCTTCAACGTCTGCAACCCAGTCCGACATCGCACGGCGGTACACTGCAATGAATAACAACTCCTTGCTGCGGAAATAACGATACAGCGCGGCCTTGGTGAGCCCGGTTTCGCGGGCGACATCGGCCAGGGTCAGGCCGTGGAACCGGTGCTCCAGAAACAGCCTTTCCGCCGCATCGAGTATCTGCTGTTCCCGTAGCGCCTTGTCCGACTCGGTGCGGGCGCGTTGTTTACCACCGCATAGTCTGTGCTTCAAAACCACCTCAAAGTGCTTGTTTGTTGGCCCACATCAGGCTTGCAGCCACCCGGCCAGCCGTCGTGTTACGGCCCGGGGCGAGAGTTTACCAGACCAGATCATCAGCAGGTTGCGCAGCCCCGGAATAACAATGGCGTTTCTGCGCTGGGCCAGGGATTTCTTGACCACATCTTCGGCTGTCATGGTGCCGGCTTTGAACAGTTTGGTGTCAGTCATGTGAGCTTCCTGAGCAAACTCCGAATCGGTGGCGCCCGGGCACAAGGCACTCACCGCAACACCCGCCCCTTTGAGTTCCTCATGAAGCGCTTCGGAGAAAGACAACACAAACGCTTTGGTGGCGTAGTAAATGGCCATATTCGGCCCGGCCTGGAACGCCGCGGTGGAAGCCACGTTGATCACAAAACTGCCGCTCTGTTTGCGCAGGGCTGGCAGCAGCTGCCAGGTGAGGGAGACCAGCGAGGTGATGTTCACCTGGATCATTGCCAGCTGTCGTTCCAGGGCCAGATCGGAAAAGGCGCCGCGGTCGCCAAACCCGGCGTTGTTGATCAAGCCGGCAAGCGGCCAGCCGCCCTCGTTGATCCGCCGGGCCAGTGCGTCGGCGCCGGTCTGGTCCGCCAGGTCGGCTTTCAGGACAATGGTCTCAATTCCATGCTGTTTCTTTAATTCTGCGGCCAGAGCATTCAGGCGCTCCTCCCGGCGAGCCACCAGAATCAGATTCTGTTTTTCCGCGGCGAGTGCCCGGGCGAAGCACTCGCCAATGCCGGCGCTGGCGCCAGTGATAACTAAGTACGACATGATCCTCTCCATTTAAATGAACGATGGTCACTTAATATACTGCGGCGATTTCTGTCTGTAAATGACCGGTGGTCACTTATTTGTGTTTCCGGTGCTAAAATTGAAAATCCGTTAGATCAATACGGCCCTGGGGTTGCCTGATAGTGCGATGTGAACTGCGAGGTTTATCGGGCCTCAAATTTGGGATAGGCTTTCAAGTTCCTAAAATCAGGGACAAATTTTCAAACATAAGGAAATGGAATGACGGCTCAACGTTTCACCGAATACAAGATGGTCCATATTTCGGAAGGTGGCTGTGGCACGCTCCTGCTCGGCTCCTCTGGCCTGCCTTTGAAAAAAATCGAAGCAGAATTGAATCGATATGCCGCCGAGGGTTGGCAGGTGGTATTCCAGGTTCTGGAGATGAAGCGTTTCTGGCTGTTCTGGCAGCGTGAATCCGTGATTGTGACCCTGGGGCGCTAACCGGTGCTGCAGGCGTTAGCACTGAAGGCCATCGGGCTTTATCGTCGAACAGGCGGTGGTACCCGATGGTTTGGCATCGACTGCAACTTTGAGCCGAGTTGCTCCGCTTATTCTGAGGAGGCTATCCGCCGGTTCGGTCTTCGCAAGGGAGTGGTGTTAACGTTTCACCGTCTTCGCAGGTGCAACAGGCCGGACGCGATCTGTAAATGCATTGAGCCGGTCACGTGGGATATCGGACATGTTGAGACAAGATGAGGTTGATGCCGAGGAAGAGGTCCTCAGAAAGGCGATTCGAGAGCTTTCAGAAGAGCAGCGGGCAGAATTCTACCGAAAAGCCGGGAAAGCGGTGAAGGATCCGGACACCTATGCGGCACTGAACTGGTTTTTTATCACCGGATTGCACCATTTTTATCTGGGGCGCTGGCAATGGGGGCTGATGGATATTGGCGCTTTGCTTGTTGCAATAGGGTGTTTTGTGGCTGGCTTGGTTTGGCCGGGTGTCGTCCTGCTCTTGATCGTTTATTCCTGGGAGTTGTGGCAACTGTTCAGATCCCAGATTATTGTCCAGGACTGGAATAATCGGCTTTATCGGGATTTGTTGCGGCGCTATTAACCGATGAAAAACGAGGCGGTAAATCGCTTATGGTGTTCAATAAAAAAGGCAGCCCTGGGGCTGCCTTTTTAGATTACGTATTGGCTGTTATTTACAGACCAATAACGTTCTCTGCCTGCGGGCCTTTCTGGCCCTGAGTCACGGTGAACTCAACTTCCTGGCCTTCGGCCAGGGTTTTGAAACCGCCACCCTGAATATTGCTGTAATGAACAAAGACGTCTGCGCCGCCTTCACGAGTGATAAAACCAAAACCTTTTGCTTCGTTGAAGAACTTAACGTTGCCGGTAACTGTAGACATAAATAGCTTTCCTGAATTTAATCAATAAAGTGCCGCCAAATGATCGTTGTGATCTTTGATCAGCGATATGCGGGAAACAAAAAAACGTGCAGGATCAAAAACAGGACAAAAGGTGTGACAACACAAGAGGTCTTATTCGTGAAATGCTTTGCTAAATCTTTCCAACGAGAATGACAGTACGCTAATTAGGAGGCCCTGCATAGCAAAGTTTTCAATTGTTGCGAAAAACCGGGACAGACCCGTTTACTTGGCAAACAATCTGTCCCGGTCTCCACTCGCTTCCTAACGTGCTTTTATATTGCCGTCCGCGTCAGAAATCACTATCTCGACCCGCCTGTTCTGCTGGCGCCCGGCCGATGTTTCGTTTGTCGCAACCGGATATTGTTCGCCGAACCCCTGCACCTCAACTCGCGTGCGATTAATACCTCTTTCCATCAGGGCCTCTCTTACAGCCTCAGCTCGACGCTCTGACAGTTGTTGGTTGTAAGATTCTGCTCCGGTGCTGTCCGTGTATCCTTCCACGCGCACGCGACGGTTTTCATATTGAGCCATGAAGTCAGCCAGGCGACCTACTGTCGTTTCCCCGGCCGGTTTCAGTTCAGCACGATTAAGGTCGAACAGAACGTCACCCAGGGTAAGTACCATGCCTCGGTCTGTCTGCTCGGCCTGCATGGCTTCCATCTGACGGCGCAGTTCGGCGGCTTCTTGCTGGGCAGCTTGAGCTTCCGCAGAGCGTGACTGCAACTCCAATTCCTTACGCCGTTCTTCGGCGGAGTTTATCTGTTGTTGCAGCTTGGCACGTTCGGCCTGCTCCCGGGCAATCTCGGCATGGCGGTTGGCCAGGTAGGCCGCATGCTCGATTTCCGCGGTGCTGGCGCCTTCTGCCATTAACTGCTCAGCGCGGGCAAGCTGATCCCTGGCGCTTCTCAGCTGGCGGTCACCACTGCGGGCCACGTCAGGGTCAGTTCGAATGTCTTCATAGGCCGCCCTTGCTTCGTCGACCATTTGATTGTCCTTAGGCGTACTGGCACATCCCGCTAAGAAGATGGAAAAGCCGACGAGCATGCTCAGAGTCATGTATCGCTTGTTCATATCAATCTCCTGTTTGAGCTGGCGCCCTTACTGGCTTCCGTTCATGCGTTGGCGAAGAGACTCGATGTTCCTGTTGATCTCCTCCACGGCCTGTTTGGCTTTCGCAGTATCGGCACGCGCGCCGGCTAGCTGAGCATCAACTGATGCTTGTTCCAAAAGGTGTAGTGCTTTCTGATAATTCTCCTCGCTCATTTCATCGTCTATCAGCTCTTCGGCATCGGCAAGCTTGTTCTGGGCCTGGTTCAGGAGCACAGGCTCAAAGTTTCTTGCGTCGGATGACACCGCTTGTTGAACGGACGATTCGGCGGCTCGTTTTTGTGAGGTGGGTGGCTCCACGGAGCCTGCGCAACCGGTGATAGCGACGGCTATGCCGGCAATCCCGACGGCGCCCAATATCGACATATAATTGCTCATGCAATATCTCCTTATACTGGAAAACGGAGGCCTGACTGATTCCTTTAATCCAGTCAGGTTGCTGATCTGTGGTATGGACCTGGAGGAGAACTCAGGGTATCTGTCAGCTCAAACGCCTCTACTTCCTCAATTCAAAGATAGCATTCAGGAGTGTTGTGCACATGAGCGTTTATCAATGAAGATTAAGAATCGAAACACACTGCCGGGTTGACCGGTAACAGCTTCGTTATTTGCTAGTATGGTTTCCCGGTCACCCTGAGAACGATTAAGCCCTCCAAAATGAACGCTCCTTTTAAACTCCGGCCTTACCAGCAGGAAGCGGTTGATGCCACGCTAGCCCATTTTCGAAAAACTGATGAGTCCGCCGTTATCGTGCTGCCAACCGGTGCTGGGAAAAGCCTGGTTATTGCCGAGTTGGCTCGCCTCGCGAAGCGAAAGATCCTGGTGGTGACACACGTAAAGGAACTGGTGGAGCAGAATCACGCCAAGTACCAGAGTTACGGGTTAACCGGCGGCATCTTCTCAGCCGGACTGAAGCGGAAGGAAAGCCACCACCAGGTGACCTTTGCCAGTGTGCAGTCGGTGTCGGCCAATCTGGATCAGTTTCGGGATGAGTACTCGTTGGTCATCATCGATGAATGCCATCGGGTCAGCGGAGAGGAAACCAGCCAGTATCAGCGCATCACCGAGCTGTTGCGGCAACAGAACGATTCTCTGAAAGTGCTCGGGCTGACTGCCACGCCCTATCGTCTGGCCATGGGCTGGATCTATCGCTATCACTACCGGGGCTTTGTCCGGGGCGAGGATGACAAGCCCTTTCAGCACTGCATTTATGAGCTGCCCCTGAGTTACATGATCAACCGGGGGTATCTCACCCGGCCGGAGCTGGTGAACGCGGCAGTGGCGCAGTACGATTTCTCGGCGCTGCCTCAGGACCGCTTTGGCGAATACGCAGAGAAAGACGTTAACCAGCTGCTGAGTAAACACAAGCGTGTGACCCGGGCCATTATTGAGCAGGTAATGGAGCTGGCTGCTGAGCGTCAGGGCGTGATGATCTTTGCGGCCACCGTGGAGCATGCGCGGGAGGTCGCCGGGTACCTGCCAGAACACGAAACTGCCCTGATAACCGGCGCCACCGATCTGAGGGATCGGGACTTGCTGATCCAGCGCTTCAAGCAGCGCCAGTTGAGATACCTGGTGAATGTTTCGGTACTCACCACAGGCTTTGATGCGCCTCATGTGGACTTCATCGCTATTCTTCGGCCTACCCAGTCAGTCAGCCTGTATCAGCAGATTGTCGGCCGCGGTCTGCGCCTGGATGAGGGTAAACAGGATTGCCTGGTGATTGATTACGCGGGTAATCATGTGAATCTGCATCACCCGGAGGTGGGGGAGCCAAAACCGAACCCCGACAGTGAGCCTGTGCAGGTGTTCTGCCCGGGCTGTGGGTTTGCCAATATTTTCTGGGGCAAAACCGACAGTGAAGGCCGCGTGATTGAGCATTACGGGCGCCGTTGCCAGGGGCTGCTGGAGCCTGTGAATGGGGTTCAGAGCGAGCGCCCGCAACAGTGCGATTACCGTTTCCGTTTCAAGGAGTGCCCGCACTGCGGGGCTGAAAATGATATTGCGGCCCGTAACTGCGGGCAGTGCCACAAAGCCATCATCGACCCGGATGATCAGCTCAGGGATGCGCTGAAACTCAAGGGTGCCTTGGTGATTCGCTGCGCCGGTATATCGCTGACGGTGGACGGCAGCAAACTGAGGATCACCTATCACGGTGAAGATGGGGAGGAGCTCGGCGAGTCGTTTGATTTCAGTAAGCCGGGCCAGCGCACTGTTTTTAACAGATTGTTCGGGCGTCGTTTTGCCAATAGCCAGGCCCCGAAAGTGTTCAGCTCAGCGGATGAGGTGCTTGAATTACGGGCCCTGTTGCCGGCACCGGATTTCGTGATTGCCCGAAAGCAGAAGCACTATTGGCAGGTGCAGGAGCGGGTTTTTGATTATCAGGGGCAGTTTCGGAAGGCGAATGAGGTGTGAGCCTCTGGAAACCTAAAACGTCAAACCACAACACAACCAGCAATTGTGTGGCTGGAAGGGCCCAGCCACACAAGATCAGCTCTTTGAGTAACTCATTAGCCGAACGCAGGCTGTTCTGGTTTGCTGCTGGCAACCCGCTTCATCCATGCCATGTCCAGCGGAACCAGCACATTCAGGGCGAACAGCGCCCAGCCCAAAGGTTGCAGGCTTGCGGCAAACCAGATCATCAGGGCAAGGGCCATCAGGCTCCAGGTGACATCTACCAGAATCATCAGCTTGAGGAACTTCTCCTGCCATTGTTCCTTGCTGGCGATAACGGACATATCCACGCACCACAGCAGCATCACGATGCCGACGATCAGATAGAAAGTTGCACCGGGGCCACCCGCCCACTGGGCGATCGGCTCAGCGGCCAAAATTAGAGCCAACGCCAGGGGCGTGGAGAGGAAGACATCGCTCAGAAGGATTTGCTTCACGCTGAATCGACGGATTAAGTTTTTCATGGGATCACCTCAATCGGGTTTCGCAAAGTGTTGGACTGCACTGCAAAGCTTCTACCCGGGCGGTGATAGTCTCAATTACCTGTGAGGTAATGGTTCCGCCTACCCTCGGCTACGACAATGGCTGAACACTCGGAATTTATAGGAAGCCCAATGAGCGCCTTCGGTACTCTGTTCAGAGAAATGCGGCAGGGCAAGCGCCTGAGCCAGATGGATTTTGCCCTTGCCTGTGAGGTGTCGCCAAAGCACATCAGTTTTCTGGAAACCGGCCGCAGCAAACCCAGCAAAGGCATGGTTATGCATTTAGCGCAGATGCTGCAGGCGGACCTGGCCGGAACCAATCGTCTCCTTTCGGCGGCGGGATACAGCCAGGTCTACTCCGATCAGGATCTGAACGCGCCTGGCATGGCCATGATCAGGGAGGCGCTTGGGCACCTGTTGCAGGGACACCTGCCATACCCGGCAGTGGTGTTCGACCATGAGTATTATCTGGTGATGGCCAACCAGGCCATGCAGGCGATGATGGCGAGGATGATCGAGCTTGGGGCCCAGTTTCCGGCTCGGCCGAACTTCTTGCTGTCGCTGCTGGATGAGCACGGCATGAAACGCTTCGTGGTTGATTGGGAGAATATTGCCTGCCACATGCTACAACGCGTTTACCATGAGCACCTTGCGGGCCCTTTCCGGGATCAGCCCAACCGGTTGCTGGAGCAGGCTTTGACCGTGCCCGGCGTTCCTCAGAACTGGAAAAACCACGTGGTGGAGCACCTGGACTACCCGGCGATTCCTTTCACATTAAATCTGGGAGATCAGCAGCTCAGGATCTTTTCCACCATCGCAACGATAGGCACGCCGCTGGATGTGACTGCTCAGAATTTGCGGATCGAGCACTTTTTTCCGATGGATGAGGCCAGCAAGGCCTATTGGCAGGGATGAAGCCAATTTCCGCTCTGAAGTCACAGCCGCTGCCGGTTACAATGGCGTATCTTTAAACGTAGAAGAGAGCCTTATGCCAATCGAAAAGAACCAGGTCGTCCTGTTCCACTACAGCGTTCGTGATGAACAAGACAACGTTGTTGAAGACTCCCACGGCGGCGAGCCGAATGCCTACCTGCATGGCCATGGCGGCATCATCAAGGGCCTGGAAGAAGCCCTGGAAGGTCGCGATGCCGGCGATACCTTCAGTGTGACTGTCACTCCCGATAAAGCCTATGGGCCACGCAAGCCCGATGCCATCCAGCGGGTGCCGATCAAGCATCTGATGGGCGCCAAACGCTGGAAGGCGGGCATGGTTGCTCAGGTTCAGACCGAGCAGGGGCCTCGCCACGTGGTTGTTGCCAAGGTGGGCCACAAATTTGCCGATGTGGACACCAATCACCCGATGGCAGGCAGAACCCTGACCTTCGATATTGAGGTGATTGACGTGCGCGCCGCAACCTCGGAAGAGCTGGCCCACGGCCACGCGCATGGCCCGGGCGGGCACCACCACTAAGCATCTGGGGGGCAGGCATGCAGATCGGCGTGATTGCAGATACCCATAGCAAAATGCGTCCAGAAGCCCTGGAAGCCTTGAAGGGGTCGGAGGTCAGCGAAGATGGGGTCGTCGGCGAGGTTATTGAACTGCTGGGTTGAATTCACCCGTTGTCCGTCGCATGTCTGTGTCAGGTAGTAATTAAATTACCGCGTTCTCTCCAAATGAGTTCAGAGGTAAAAGGAGGAAACATGGATAAGCGCTCATTCGGCAACACCGACATTCAGGTAACGCCCGTCGGGCTCGGCACCTGGGCCATTGGCGGCTGGATGTGGGGCGGAACCGACGAAGCCCAGTCCATCGATACGATCCACAGGGCGATCGATAAAGGCATTGGGCTTGTGGATACGGCACCGGTGTATGGTTTCGGTCGTTCCGAAGAGATTGTGGGCAAGGCCCTCTCAGATGGCCGGCGGGATCAGGTGGCTCTGGCCACCAAGGTGGCCTTGAACTGGAATGATGATCACGACAAGGTCTGGCGCGATGCGAGTGCGGCGCGGATCGAGCGGGAAGTCGAAGATTCCCTGAAACGCTTGCAGACCGACCGGATCGATATTTATCAGGTCCACTGGCCTGATCCGAAGACGCCGATGGAGGAAACTGCACGGGCGCTGGAAAAGCTATACCAGGCGGGAAAAATCCGCGCCATTGGCGTGAGTAACTTTACGCCATCTCAGATGGATGAGCTGCAAAAGAGCGTGCCCCTGCATAGTTTGCAGCCCCCGTATAACCTGTTTGAACGGGAGATCGAACGGGATATTTTGCCGTACTGCCGGGAAAACGGCATTGCCACCATCACCTACGGCGGTCTTTGCCGCGGCTTTCTGACCGGCAAGATGCGGGAAGACACTCAGTTCACCGGTGACGACCTGCGCAAGAACGATCCGAAGTTCCAGGGTGACCGCTATCGGCAGTATCTGAATGCCGTGGCCGAACTGGATGCGTTCGCCCGTGAACGCTACCAGAAAAGTGTATTGGCCCTGGCCCTGCGCTGGCTGGTGGATCAACCCGGCGTCACAACAGCCCTGTGGGGCGCGAGAAGACCGGAGCAGCTGGATCCGGTTGACGAAATCGACGGCTGGTCTCTCGATAAGAATGCGATGGCCGAAATTGATGGCATTCTGGATCGGTGCATTACTGATCCGGTAGGGCCTGAGTTCATGGCGCCGCCGACCCGTTAATTCTCCGCAAAAAACCGGGTTCTTTGCAGTGACCAATGGAGAGACTGCAGGGAGCCCGGTAAGCCTGTCACGCGAAGCGATCATGCGTGTTGGCATATCCTGCCTTTCGCTGTACCTTTTTAGCTACCGCAACTATCTCTCATCTCTCGGTCGGGTAAGGCGCAGTGTTTAAAAGGTTAAGGAAAGCCGTGTATCCAGTGGTGGTTTTAACGCTGCTTACGATGGCTGCGTGCCCGGTTTCCGCAAAGATCTATAAATGGGTGGATGAAAACGGCCAGGTGCATTTTGGTGATCGGCAGGATCACCGGGTCGCGCAGGAAGTGGTCAATGTTAAGCCAGGTGCCTCGGAATGGTCGCGTTTTGAGATCGATATCAAAACTGTTGATGTTGAGCTGAGCGAAGAGGAACACCAGCAGATCGTTGAAGGCGTTAACAACGTCTATGAGTTCTTCGACCGGGTGATGTCTTTTGATATGCACAGGACGGTGCCGGTCAATATCCTGATTCTCAAAGACAGCGCGGCATACCGGAACTACCTCGTCCGTCGGAACAGGGGCATGGCTGTTGCCTCTTACGGGCTTTACATACCTTCCGAACACCAGATTGTCGTCTATGTTCGTAAAAACAGAAACCTCACCTTCAAAACCATCAAGCACGAAGTGAGTCATGCGGTTGTCGATACCATCGTTCCCTATGCGCCAGCCTGGCTGAACGAAGGGTTGGCAGAGCAGATGGAGACCATTGAGCGTGATGAATCCGGTTTGTATTTTGAACGTCACCGTGAAAATCGGTGGGTGGTTGATCAGGCAGTGGAACAGGGCAGCCTGGCGGGCATCGATCAGCTATTGAAGCTGCCAAGCAACAAGTGGCGTCATTCAGATCTGTCGGGGCGCGGAAGCCTGCGGGCCCAGTCTGGCCAGTTCGTGTATTTCCTGATGTCCAAACCTACCCGAAGAAACTTTGTGGTGCGCCTGATGCACAACTTTAATCGGGGTGATCGCACCATCTCTTATTATCTGGTCAACGACAATTACATTGGTGGTGTAAGCATGCTGGCCCTAGACTGGCGGCGCTGGTTGCACGATCAGGGGGCGGGGGTGATTCGGCTCTAGAAGTCTGTCGTTGCTCGGGCACGATTCTCTGGCTTACCGGTCATAGTCTGGTGTAATGGCAATCTCGTACACTGTTTAAGTAGTAACGAGTGTGCGGGGTGTATTGTCCCGACAAAACCGCGATAAGAGGATTCGATATGCCTCAGTTTCGTTTTACCTATCTGATGTGTTTGGCCTTTCTTGCTGCTTTTTTCGCTGCCTCTGCTGCACAGGCCCACCATGGCTGGGCGTGGGCGACAGACGAGGAGTTTGAAATCACGGGAGTCATTCAGTCTGTACGCCTTGGGAATCCTCATGGCGAGGTCACCATAAGCATGGATGGCGAGGATTGGGTTGTAGAAGTTGGTCAGCCCTGGCGTAACGACCGGGTTGGGCTTACTAAAGAGATGTTGAGCCAGGGCAGGGAAATTACCGTGCATGGCCATCGCTCCGCCCGGGAAGGCGAGCGGCTGGTGAAGGCTGAGCGGATTATGATCGACGGGCAGGACTATAATTTGTATCCCGGCCGCACGTCCTGAATTCCGGGATGATTGAGCAAGCGCTGATCTCCGTTGAAAATCTGGCCTTTTTCTCAGCCCTGCGCAATTCCACCTTCATGTACCCGCTGGTAAACGCCGGCCATATACTCGGCGTTTCCCTGTTGGTAGGGAGCATCGTGCCGCTGGATCTGCGTCTGCTGGGGCTTTGGCGGAGCTACCCGGTGATGGTGTTTGTTGATGTGCTCCGCGTTACGGCAGCAATTGGTCTGGCGCTGGCGGTTATCTGCGGACTGTTGTTGTTCGCCACCAACGCCCCGGACTATGCCGCATCTCCGCTGTTCCAGGCGAAAATTGCTCTTGTTGTGCTCGGTGCGTTGAACACGTTGACTCTGGGGCGGGTAATGGCGCGCCGGGATATACGAAGCCTGCCGATGGAATCACCCATGCCTTTGGCCCTCAGGGCAGGGGGCTTGCTCTCGTTGGTAGTCTGGATCAGCGCACTGGTTCTCGGCAGGTTACTCGGGTATTTCTGAATCCGGATCGTTACTCGAGCGTGGCGACCAGACTTCCCCGTGCTGCATCACCCGAAAGTCCGTTTCGTTCAGCCCTTGTCGCTCCAGGGCGGCCCTTAGCCGTCGTGGCGGCTCGTCCATGGGCTCGTCGGTGAGCACGAACGTGCCCCAGTGCATCGCCACCGACTGTCGGGAACCGATATCCTGATGAATGCTCACCGCCTCTTCCGGGGCCACGTGCACCGGTGCCATGAACCAGCGTGGGTCGTAGGCTCCAATGGGCAGCAGTGCCAGATCAATGGGCGAGAACAGCTCGCCGATTTTCCTGAAGATTCCCCCATAGCCCGTATCGCCGGCGAAATAGAGCCGAAAACCGTCGATCTCCAGCAGCCAGCTGCACCAGAGTGAGGTGTTGGTGTCCGTGGGGGTCCGGCCGCTGAAGTGCTGGGCCGGAAGGCAGAACACTTCGCGGTTGCCAGACAGGGGCTCGGATTGCCACCAATCCAGTTCCACCAGGTTGTGGATGCCCCGTTTCTCGAACCATTGCTTAAGCCCTCGGGGAATGCAGAAGCGCAGGTTATCTCCGAAGCGCCGGTGTAACTGGCGCACGGTGTTCTCATCAAGGTGGTCGTAGTGGTTGTGGGAAATCAGTACCAGGTGAACCGGCGGCATGTCTGCTACCGTCAAGGCCGGCGGTGTGTAACGCTTCGGTCCGACCAGTTGAAAGGGGCTGGCGCGTTCCGACAGTACCGGGTCGGTGAGCACGTTCAGGCTACGATACTGGAACAGGAACGAGGCGTGACCCAGCCAGACCAGTTGTGGTTCTTCGGGCGGACTCATCAGGGAATGCGTATCTGGCCGCAGCAACGAGAAGCGTTTTCCCTTCGGGAAGTTGCGGCCCGGGGCCAGTTGCCAGCGCATAAAATCGCCAATGCCATGTCGGGGGACTGGCTCCAGATTGCGATACCTGCCCCGGTAGAAATGCGGTTCTGCAGCGAGAGCGGCAAGGCGGTCACGGTCAACGGTCATGGATCGAACTCTCATTCTTGTCAGGGGCTAATGCCAGTAGCTCCTGCAACATGCTGTAGCTTAATCCCCAGATGCAGGCATCCTGGTAACGACAACAGGGCATGTTGAGTGTGCCCAGGGGCGTGCGCCAGGAAAGTCGGCCCTGGTTCGCGTCTGCGCCGAGGTAGTCCATCGGCACCCAGACCGCTCGCTCGACTTCATGATTCGTTGAGACCGACTTCGGTCCCCGCCACTCGAACACATAGGGGGTAACCACCATCGGGCGCCAGCGGCTGTGATGGCGGGTGACCAGGTCGGACAGTCGGGTGAGAAAGCGGCCGTGGCGCCTCAGATCCATGCCGGTTTCTTCCCGTGTTTCCCGTTCGGCGGCAGCACGGGCAGACGCATCCTCAGGTTGCAGACGGCCGCCCGGGAAAGCCATGTCGCCAGACCAGGGGTCCCCCTCCCGACGGGCGCGTTGGATAAAGAGCAACTCCTTGCCGCCGTTTTCTGTGGTTCGAAAGATAAGGGCGACGGACGCTCGGGCGAATCGGCGCCGAAACGGTATCTTGTGGGGGCGCAAATGGCTTACCCAGGACTTCGAGGTCACGAAAGCCTATCCTCTGGTAATGGTAGGTTGTAGTTAAACACATCCTGCACAGGCTAGACGCAATATTGAAATGGGAGAGTGTAATGCAGTTTGTGATCGGTGGAATTTTTGTAATTATCGTCGCGTTTTTGGTCTGGCGTAGTAAAAACAATACCGACCCTGTCGAACAGGCTTGTGCCTCGGAAATAGGCGCACTGTTCAAGTCAAACCGCGACCCCGCGCCACAGGCCATAGCCGATATATTCGTGAAACATAATATTCCACGTTCTCAATGCCCTAGGGTAGGGCGAATGGTGATTGCGCAACTGAACAAGAACGGGCTGGAACCAGACGATTCCAGGATCGCCATGATCAAGGTCAGGGAAGCTTATACGCGGGTTCCTTAGTGGCCAAAGGGCTGGCACAGTGTTGTGTATAACACCCGACAGGAGGCCAGATGACGTTCGAGCATATCGTTCAGATAAACGACCTGACCAAGCCAGAGCTACCGGTTCTGACCCGATTCCAGGTGTGGGAGGGGCTGGTGTTCAGGGCCCGGCGCCCGGACAAGTTCCTCGTTGGTGTTGATGATTACGAGATTCTGGATCAGGGCCCGGCTTATCTGAAGCGTAGCCTTCAGCTGCCGGGGCTGCAGGTGGTCGATGAAGTCACTTTCTGGCACGAGGCGAGGATAGAGTATCGGACTCAGCCAACGGCCACTCTTCCGGCCGCGACACTTGTCATGGATATCGAAGAGCCTGAGCCGGCATCACTGTTTGTCCGTTTCCGGTATGAAACAGCGAGCATCGAGAACCGCGGTGATTCGATGCCCTATGACCAGTATCTTGAACAGGCCTATGTAGCCACAGACATTGAGACAATTCAGATTATTCGGCAGCTGGCCGAGACGGGCGTGTTTTGATTGAGAAGAAATCCTGACCATGTTTATGGGCCGGGATTAGCGATAGACTCCTCCAGTGCTATCAAGGCATCTTGTAGCACCCATCCGGCCAGCCTGTCAGACCGGATGGGTATAGAAATTGAAAGCTATATTTCCTTTGAAACGACGGTAGACCAATCGCTGAACATTCCATTGACGTCTACTGCGCGGACTGTGAAATACCATACACCGTTTTCAAGATCTTCAACGGTGAACTCCATTGTTGACGCGGCGCGGATCTCGATATCGTCTGTCATGTCGGCAATATTACTGGTTTTTCCATACCGAATTTCGTATCCATCCAACTCGCCCATTGAAATGCTTTCTCCGTTTTCTCTGGTCAGCGGTGCCGTCCAGGACAGTGTGGCTGTGCCTAGAATAGGTTCTGGCGCTGGCTCAGGGGCAGGCTCTGGCTCAGGGGCAGGCTCTGGCTCAGGGGTAGGTTCTGGCACAGGAGTAGGCTCTGGCTCAGGAGTAGGTTCTGGCTCAGGAGTGGGTTCTGGCTCAGGAGTGGGTTCTGGCTCAGGAGTAGGTTCTGGCTCAGGAGTGGGTTCTGGCTCAGGAGTGGGTTCTGGCTCAGGGGAGGGCGGTGGCTCAGGACTGGGTTCGGCAAGTTCCATCGACCGTTGCGCGAGGGAATCAGCCGCGTCAGCCAGCGTTGCGGCCTCAATCCCGACCCCGTTTTCATCTGGCAGCGCGTTGGCCTGCGCACTCGCAGCCAGCAACAGGAGTTCGCGGCTCAAACCTAGACCATTTTCGCCTCCGCTAGCCGGAAGCTCCCCGGACGATTGAACAAGATCTCGTGCGGCATTGATTACTTCGCCAACGGTACCCCAACGATTATCTGCAGCCAGCGAAAGAAAAGCTGCGTTTACCAGCGCAAGTTCCAGATCGGCCTGGTCGACGTTTGAAGAAGCTGGATCCGTCAGACTCAAAGGCCGCTTGGACATAGTTCCCTGAGGGATACCGAACCAGGACTCAACAGTTCTGGTCGCCTCATCGAGGCTTGCTGCTGTTAGAGGAGAATTTTGACGGTTGGCCAGTTCCACAGCCAGCGTGCTCAGAGGCGTCAGGTAAGCACGTGCAGCGTCATCTGCTACGTATAAGCTTGATAGCTGAAAATTGTTGCCGGGGAAGAATGGCTCTCCAAACGCAGCCACATTATTGGTGCCTGCGTGTCGACATCCCTCACTTACATCGCAAACCATTTCCGTAGCGGTGTCGGAAGAGAGTTCAAACAAGATGATTTTGCTGTCGGCCTTAGCCGATGACGCATCGATGGAAAGCGTAAATTCACCCTTTTGATCGGTACGCAAGGGGGATGCCAGTACTGCGAATCCGGCTTCCTCTCCGATTTGTTTCCCAGACACAGAGATCAATCCGTTTCGGATCGCCCCTTTCATGGCGACCCCGCTGATTTTGATTGAGTCGCTACTTTGTGAGTCCGAACTGTTGGTGTTGCTGTCTGGGGCGGCGCTATCACTGATGCAACCAGTAAGGGTAAGCAGGCATCCGATAAGTAGCGTGCCTAACCTCATAACACTAAAAAATTCCATGAAAGCTCCGTTGATCAAAAAAGCAGCGGGGAGTGTAACGAGGAGCTTTGTCAAATTGTGTTAAATGATGTCTAACAAAGGTAAGACAAAAAGCAGCGAATCCGCTTGGTTTTTGTCGTCAGAGGGGTGTGAATGGCGCCGTCTTTTCGGCGCCTGGGCTTGCGGGAACGTTTTTGAAAAAAACTTTGAAACAACTCTTTAGAATGCTCGGCTAAAGTCATTTCCCGTTTATTGTCGTGCAGTCAGAACCCATAGATACTTGATTAAGAAATATCAATGTCGATAGTGAACACGTATTAAATGTTCTTAATGACAGGTTGATGTGCTAATAATTCTTGCAATTAGCCAGCGCTCGAACACAGCGATTGAACAACTCAGCCGATAAAAGCCTATGCTCGCCTGGCTGGTCTGCTATGAGTAGCTGACCACCGGAGCCCCTGATTCCGCGAAAGGGCGTGAGATTGGCGATGATGGCATCGCAGCTGTCCATCAGTTCACGGTTGGCCTGGTAGATAAGGTGCCCCCGATTCGGTTTGGTTTGATCCTCTGAGAACTCTAAATCGGTATCCAACGGATCCACGCCCTCGAAGCCGGCTTCTCGGAGAGCGCGTTTCTTCTCCGCCACGATGGCCCGATGTTCCTCCGCCGGGAAGAAGACTTCGGGGCCGGCGAGATAGATGCGTCTGGGCGTTTGCATGATCGGGCTTCCGGAGGTGAACTTGAGCAGTTGCGAAAAATGGCGCCCGGCTCAAACGTCGAGCTTTTCGAAACGGTATCAGAAATTCTGCTAAACCCCACTCGTTTGATGGAGTGGGAGCGTATCTTGTCTGTCAGCCCACTGTTGAGGAGTAGCCATGTTTCGCATTCACGTCGAACGAGTTCTCGAGAAGGATGTCGAGTCAGTCTTTGAAGCCATCTCTGATCACGCCCGCTACACTCGGTTTCCAGGGGTTAGCAAGTCTTTACTGATTGAGGAGGGTAAAGAGGAGAAAAATGGTACTGGCGCCCTGAGAATTATCGGAGCGGGCCGGCTTGAGCTGACTGAGCGGATTACCCAGTTCGAGAGGCCAAACCGTATGCACTATCAAATTGAAAAATCGAGCCCATTTGCAGTTAAGCACACGAAAGGAGAGATTGCTTTAAAGCCCGAAGGCGAACAGACCCGGGTTACCTGGGTTTCAGAAGGGCACGTGCAAGTGCCGCTGCTGGGCGGGGTAATGGACCGATTGGCCGAGCGAAGCTTCTCGAGAGCCTTCAGTTCTCTGCTCAAGGCTATTGAGCGGCTTTAGGGTTTTAGCTCAACCCGGCAAATGAGTTGGTTTGCCGCAGTGTTGCTTGAGGGTGTAATGAGCTAATGTTTGAGGTAGTGGAAGCAACCAACATTTTCGGTGTCTGATTCTGGAGTGTGCTCATGCAGCCAAGGGAAATTGTGGCTCAGTTCATCGAGAACATCCGCGCCCAGCGGTTGGATGAGGCGAAAGAGCTACTTGCGGTAGATGGCTTTGAATACGTGGGCCCGAATATGCGATTTCTCAGCCGGGACGACATGCTGGCCTACCAGTTCGGCATGTTTGCCATTCAAAAGGATCTTGTTATTCGTCAACTGAGTGCTGATGGCGAGCACGTCTTTGCAATCCTCGATTACCGAACCTACTTCGAGCCGATCGGGGATGTGCGTCTGGCAATGTGGTTTCGGGTGCGTGAGGAAAAAATCCAGTGCGTTGAGACATTTTACAACGCAGCCGTGATCGAAAACATGCTCGGTGGGAATCTGCCCGCTGCAGAGTGAATATTTCAGATCCCCGGACTCATTCCTCGATCACGTCCCGTTCAAATCGGCCCAGCACAACCATAATAATGAGTGCCAACAGGGTCACCATGCTGGCAAGAACCAGCGTGCCCAGACCGCAGGCGACACCGATCGCTCCGCAAATCCAGATGGAAGCGCCAGTGGTAATGCCCTGAACGCTTCCGCGGCTTTGAATAATGCAACCGGCACCGAGAAATCCGATACCGCCGATCACACCTTCAACGATCCGCGACGGGTCTATCCGGGCCGAGGGATCGCCTTCTGCGGTCGTCATCAGGATATGCAGGCCAATCAGAATGAATGCAGAGGCACCTACTGAAACCAGCATGTGAGAGCGGAGCCCCGCAGGTTTCCCGCGCAGTTCCCGCTCAAGCCCGAGCACCAGAGCCAAACCGGCGGCCATGAGCAGGCGGACAATGATGTCCAGTGGTGGGATTTCACTCTCGAACATGCGTGATCCCCAACGGAAAGGTTAAATGTCGTTTTGGCGGTCGGGACATGCCCTAGACTTTAGGGCCCTTGCCGCGGAAGACGTTCACTAGCAAAGATACAACCAGCAGTACCAGAAAAATGAAGAACAGTATCTTCGCAAAGCCGGCGGCGGTTCCTGCAATACCTCCAAAACCAAGAACACCCGCAATGATCGCGATTACCAGACAGACGATAGCCCAATAGAGCATTTGCCATCCTCCTTTTCAGGATTGTGATCTAACCGTGGCACGCGAAGTGTCAGTGCGCAACTTTCAGGCGCCTTTGTGAAGGGATAGTAACGGGGCATTCATCAGAGCTCGACAAACCGCGGCAGAACCATGAGCCCAACACCCACTGCCAGCATCTCCCAGGCGCTGCTGGCCAGGTAGGGATACAGGATCATGGCAATGCCGCAGTATCGGGTGACGATGCTTTTTCTGCGCCGGCCATACATGAAATAGCCGAAACCTATGCAGCCGAACAACAGCGACAGGAAGATGTCAGCGGTTTCCATGCGGTGAACTCCTCCAGTGTTTTTGCTCGCATAGACCTGTATTAGCTCAGGCCAAGCTGAGGCAGGGGAGGTCCAGGATCTTTAGGGAGCGAACAATTTTTAGCCACTTCAGGTATAATGGTCGTCCAATGTTGTTAATTAAGCCATTCTGACCTGGATACCACTATGAGCAAGAAACCCGAGAAAGTTACCCTGACGTCCGCTGCGATTGAAGAACAGACTGCCGCCTTTTTGAAAGCGGGCGGATCTGTGGAATATGTCGGCAAGGGCAAAAGCGGACAAGTTGCCCCCACGGGTTCAAAGCAGATCAGCCTGAAAAAGTAACGCCTATCTCAGTGACGAGGATTACCCTGATCAGGGGAAGACTCGTCATCTGAGGCGTTGTCATTCGATGTGAGGTAGTAATCTTTCTCATCGAAAGTTTTTACATCAGGGTCTTCAATGTAGTTTTTGCGTTTGCCCCGATACAGCCAGACGGCGATGATCGCGACAATAATTGCGAGCACAATCCATTTCATTGTTATCTCCTCCACAAGGTCATCGTTCTTGTATTGAGCACCTTGCAGAGTGATCAGTCAATGTAACTTGCACATACGCTACACCTTGGGCCTAACGGCAGATCTCTCCCGGGTGTGACCCTGACCATCTTTAGTGATTGCGTCGGCCCGCCTTAGCCAGCTTCATAAACCACTCTACCCCAAAACGAACCCCAAACCCCTGCACGTCCGTTGGGATATGGGCCAAGCCGCCCTTGTGGGTGCCCGAGGAGGCCATATCGACGTGTATCCAGCCGATGTCTTTGTCCACGAATCGCCCAAGCAGGCGCGCTGCATAAATGTGATCGCCAGGGCCTGCTGTTCGGCACTGCAGTGTGTCGGCAACTTTTGACTCCAGGTCCTCGTCGTAATCGTCTTCATAGGGGAACGGCCAGACTCGCTCTCCGCACCTCTCTCCGGCCTCAATGATGGGCGCTACCCAATCCCGGCGGTTGGTCAGGGCGCCCGCCATCCGTTGTCCCAGGGCGGCTACGACCGCTCCCGTCAGCGTTGCATAGTCAATGATTGCCTGCGGTTTACCCCGGGACACCAGTGCCAGCGTATCGGACAGTACCATTCGTCCCTCGGCATCGGTGTTTATCAGTTCAATGGTGGTGCCATCGAGGGCCGTGATGACATCGTTACACTTGACCGCGCGAGACCCGATGTGGTTTTCGGCAAGCGCGAGCCAGCAATCCACCGGTTGGGACACCTTGAGGCGGGTTAAGGCCAGAAACGCGCCAAGCGCAACCGCGCTGCCCTGCATATCGCCGTGCATGCCAAGCATGCTGCCACCGACCTTCAGGTTGCTGCCACCGGTGTCGAAACAGATCCCTTTCCCCACCAGAGCAAGAGGTTTGCCTTCAGCACCCTCGGGGCGGTATTTCAGGTGCAGTATACCTGCGTCCCTCGCGGGGCTGGCCTCGACAACAGAAAGGAATGCTCCAGCTCCCAGTTGTTCCAGTTCATCCCGGTCGTAAAAATGGGTCTCCCAGCCTTCCTTTTTTGCCAGGGACTCCGTCAAACCCCGATAAATGCCGGGGGTCAGGTAGTTACCTGGTAAATGGGTCAGCCATCGGGCCAGGTTGTTGCCTTCAGCCGTTGCTTTAACGTGCTCGAAGTCTGCCTGTTGAAATCCGGCGCCATAAAAATGGATGGCCTCAAGCGTTTTCGGTGTCGGTGGGGTGCCCGAAATGCGAGGCAACTGGAACAGAGCGGCATGGACAGCCGCCAGTAGCGCCTCTGCCATGGCCCGAGCGGAGAAATCATCATTCAAAAAAGAAATAACCGTGAGTTCCGAGGGGCGTTCTGCCAGCAATGGTCCAATCACCTTGCGGGCGAGTGTCAGGGCTTTGAAAGTCGGTATTTCTTCAGGCACAGAGACCGCCGCGGCGCGGCCACCATGAGGTGTGGAGACATGCACCGGGTTTTCGGTTTCCGGGTATCTTGAGAGCGTCTCGGTAAGAAAATCACCCCAGGGTGTCGATTCTATTGCGGTTCGGTCAGCTTGCGGAAACAGAATGATAATGCCGGTCGTGGGCTCGAAATCCCAAGATACGGGGATGCCCTCATCGCTACTTATCAATATCTCTTGTAACTCCGGGATTTCAGGCGTCATTGGAAGATTCCTCGGGAAGTTTTCGTACTCGTGGGCGGAGTATAGCTAGTTAAATCGCCTTTTAGGGTCTAGATTTATCAGTATGGAAACTAATTTCCGCGTCTGGCTGGGACACACCAGTCTGACGCATCGGGGTGTTGCCAATGCCCTGTGCGTTATTTCGAATACAAAAGGTTAATTTATGGCGATCACACCGGAATCCAAAATGTCGCAGGAAGTGCTGGCCTGGCGCGATCCCTCCATGGACTCGGTTCTCGGAACGGAAACACCCAAGGATCCAAACAAGGGCTATATTGCCCTTCTCGGCTGGAGCATTAATGCGATCAAGGCGGCTCAGAAGTTCGATCGCCGATATATCGTGGTTGCCCCGGATTGGGCTGCCGATTTTTGCACGGCCAACAAGATTCCGTTTATCCCCTGGGATTTTGTTCGCCTGAATGATCGGTCCATGGAAATCGCTGAAAAACTGAAAGCCGAAGGCGTGGATGTCGCAATCCCATTGTTCGAAGAGACGGTGGAATGGTCCGGGGCGATCAATTCGGTTCTGCTCAACAATCCCCGTATGTATGGCCAGTCGATTCTGTTCCGGGACAAGGCGCTGATGAAGCGTCGCGCGCAGCTTGGCGGGATTCGTGTCGGGATCTTCGAAGAAGCTCATGAAAAGGAAGACATCATCCGATTCATGAAGCGCGTTAACCAGACGTTGCTCAAGCTCGACGGTGACCCGGACGATCCGATTCACGTGAAGGCATTCGACAAGGCCGGCTGCCTTGGACACCGAATGATTCGGACACTGGAAGAGATCGAAATGATTCCAGTTGAAGAATACCCGCTGCTGATGGAGAGTCACCTGAGTGGCTGGGAATTCGCCGTTGAGGCCTGGATCCACGATGGCAAAATCCAATTCCTGAATATTTCAGAATACGTCACCCTGGGGTACTCGGTGTTTGTTCCTGCCACGAAGGAACTTGAAAGCTGGCGCGAAGCGATCACCAAGCAGATCGAGTTGCTGGTCAAAACATTTGATATCCAGTTCGGTCTGATTCATCCGGAGTACTTCGTAACCAGCGACGGCACCATGTACTTTGGCGAAGTTGCGTACCGTCCACCCGGGTTCAAGGCCTTCGAACTGATTGAACGCGCGTATGGATTCAATGCCTACCAGGCTTCCATGCTGGTGTTTGATCCCAAGAGCACCAAGGAAGAGGTCGATGCCTTCTTCCCCCGCGAAGTGGTCGATGCCAAAGGTTATGCAGGCTGCTTTGGTGTTTATCCGAGACGCCGCGTGGTGAGCAAGCTGGAAATGCCCAAAGAGTGCATTGAACACCCTTACTTTGAGTCCCACGAATTGATGGAGCCGACTGAAGAGATGGTTCCGGACCGATCCGCTTTTGGTACTCATTGGGGGCTTGTATTCTTCTATGGAGATGACCCCATCAAGATGCGGGATTTGCTCAAAGCGCAGGAAGATCTGGATTTCTACGTTTAGAGTTCAATCCGTTAAACGGCAGCTACCAACTCTCTGAGAAAGGCCGCGCATCCAGCTCGAACGTCCAGGCTGAGCGTGGCTGGTTGTGTAGCTGCCAGTAGATTTCCGCGAGGTCGTCGGGCTCGATAATGCCGTCCTCGCCCTTGCTCGCATAGAGGTCCGGCAAAAATTCTGCCGTGGCTTCATTGCGGATGAGGCCATCCACCACCACGTGAGCGACGTGTATCCCTTGAGGGCCCAATTCCCTTGCCATGCTTTGCGCCAGGGCTCGCAGCGCATGCTTGCCGCCGGCAAAGGCCGCAAAGCCGCGTCCGCCGCGGAGGCTGGCGGAGGCGCCGGTAAATAGGAGTGTGCCTTCATTGCGTTGCAGCATTTTCCTTGCGACCTCGCGCCCGACCAGAAACCCGGCCAGTGCGCACATCTCCCAGACTTTCCGGTAGACCCGGGTGCTGGTCTCGCAGATGTCGTAGCGGACGTTTCCGCCCACGTTGAAGACGGCCACCCGTATTGGACCATGCTCTGACTCAACGCGTTCAACCAGCTCAATGACCTGGTCTTCGTCCCTTGCATCGGAGTGGATGGCTGTCGCGCTCGAGCCGAGCGCCTGAATTTCCGAGCTGAGAAGATTCAGATCCCCGCGCCTGCGGGTGACTACAAGGTGGAAGCCTTCCTTTGCAAAGCGCCGGGCGATGGCAGAACCGAGGTGGTCTCCGGCTCCGATGATTAGAGCAACTGGTTTGTCTGTTGTTGTCATTTTGGCACCTGTAGTGAGGCCGTTATCCGCTGGTTCGAATAGTATCGGCGATCTTTTCGGCAATCATGATCGTCGGGGCGTTGGTGTTGCCACCAATTAAAGTCGGCATGATCGAAGCGTCGACCACCCGCAAACCATCAAGCCCGTGAACCTTGAGGCTGGAGTCAACCACGGCCAGATCATCTATGCCCATCTTGCAGGTGCCTACCGGGTGATAGATCGTATCAGCGCGGTCGCGGATGTGGCGCGCCCATTCCTCATCGCTCATCCCGTCGTGAACGCCGAACATTTCGGATTGACGGTACGGCGAGAGTGCAGGCCCTTCCAGAATCTCCCGTGTGATTTTTGCGCCTTTGATGATTAAATCCAGGTCGTCTGCATCGGACAGATAATTGGGATCGATGCCGGGATCGGCCATTGGATCGGCGCTGAGCAGAAAAACACGCCCTCGGGATTTTGGCCGCAGGTTGCAGACGTGGCAACTGAAGCCGTGCCCCCAATGCAGTTTACGGGCGTGGTCCTCTACGATGGAAACGACAAAGTGCAGCTGTAGGTCCGGCTTGTCCCGCTCTGGGGCAGACTTCAGGAATGCTGCTCCCTCCGCAAAAGGTGAGGCAATCATACCCGTCCCATCCGTTCGCCACTGGAGGGAATGGCGAAGCATGTTTTTCATGCCCTTTAAACTGAAGCCAAAGTTATCGGTATCCGAGGACTTGTAGGCCAGAATGAAGTCCAGATGATCCTGCAGATTTTGGCCGACGCCCGGTAGCTCGTGAACCATGGGAATACCATGTGGGAGGATGTCTTCGGGATGTCCCACTCCGGATAGCTGCAGCAACTGCGGGGAGCCGAAGGCGCCCGCGCAAAGGATTACCTCGCGGTTTGCGGAGGCTGTGAGCGATTGGCCCTTGAGTCGATACTCGACTCCTGAAGCACGTTTTCCGCTAAAAAGAATTCGGGTCGCACGGGCACCGGTCACAACCTTTAGGTTGTTGCGCTGTTCCATGATCGGATACAAATACGCTGCAGCGGTGGAGCAGCGTTCACCATTGCGTTCGGTGTCATGAAACTGGGTAACCTCATAGAGGCCAACGCCCTCATTGTCGCCGGTATTGAAATCGTCGCTTGCGGGATAGCCTCGCTCTTTAGCCGCCTCGATAAAGGCTTCGGAAATGGGCCTTGGGGATCGCTGTTTGCAAACATGCAGTGGGCCATCGGCCCCGTGATATTGACTGGCCCCACCTTCATGGCACTCCGCTTTGCGGAAGTAGGGCAAAACCTCGTCCCATCCCCAGCCGTCGCAACCCAGCTCGGCCCATCCATCATAATCCGACCTGTGTCCACGCACATACAGCATTGCGTTGATCAGGCTGGAGCCTCCCAGGCCACGGCCTCTGGGCTGGAATCCTCGACGCCCAACCAGCTCACGCTGCTGCTCGGTATTGAACGCCCAGTTATTGATCTTGCCATGGCCGGGCATGATTGCGACTACACCAGCTGGTGCGCGGGTCAACAAGTGATCGCCCTTGCCGCCTGCCTCCAGAAGACAGACGCTGACATCCGGGTTCTCACTTAATCGCGCCGCCATTACAGCGCCAGCTGATCCGCCCCCTACAATGATGTAATCAAAAATCATACGGTCCCCAGTTTCTGTTTTTGTTTTGGTTGTACGCTTTCCTGAGTCAGAAAAGGCAGCAGTGAACGAGATGCAGGATCAAGGTTAGACCATCGCTTGGCTGAGCGCCTCTCAGGGGATGGACAGACCGCTGAAAGCATAGGATGCTATGCTGATCCGACAACAAACAACAAAAGAGGATGTGTGATGGCTTTCGCTGAGGTAAATGGTCAACGGCTCTACTACGAAGACACTGGCGGGACCGGACCGGTTGTGGTGTTCTCGCACGGTCTGCTGATGGACCACGAAATGTTTGCTCCGCAGGTGTCGGCGTTTCGCGACCGTTTCCGCTGCATCACATGGGATGAGCGGGGACATGGGCACACCGCCGTTGCCCAGCCAGAACCCTTCAGTTACTACGATTCCGCAGATGACCTCGCTGCACTTCTTACGCAGCTGGGCATAGAAAAAGCCGTTCTTGTGGGGATGTCTCAGGGTGGCTTCCTGTCACTCCGGTGCGCTCTGACTCATCCGGAGCGGGTAATCGGCCTGGTGATGCTTGACAGCCAGGCGGGTACCGAGCAGGAAGAAAAGCTGCCCCTTTACCAGCAACTGATCAGCTCTTTCATGGAGCAGGGGCTGACCCCGGAAGTGGGTACCACCATTGCTAATATCATCTTGGGAAGTGATTACCCGGACAGTGACCACTGGAAGGAAAAGTGGAAAACGATGTCGGCGGCTAACATCGGCAACAACTTCCAGACGCTGGCAAGCCGCGATGACCTGACAGAGCGTCTCTCAGAGGTTTCCCAGCCCACGCTTATTATCCATGGCGATGTTGACATTGCGATTCCGATGGAGCGGGCACAGATGATGGCGGACAAAATCCCGGATGCCGAACTGGTCGCGATTCCCGGTGCCGGGCATGCTGCAAATCTGTCCCACCCGGATCCGGTTAATCAGGCATTGAAGAAATTTCTGGGGCGTTTGTTTTCCGGGGGATAATAGCCCAGAGCCTTAGAGGCCCGGGGCAGGGTGTTGAGTACTAACAGATTGCCAGTTTTCAGGCGAAATCGTAATCACCGCCTTTCTCAAGCGCCTTCTGGTAAGCCGGCCGGGCATGAACGCGTTTGACCCATCCGGTGATGTGAGGCCGGTTTCTGCCGACGATGCCCCGGGCTACGGATGCCTCAAGCGGGAAGCTCATCTGGATGTCCGCCGCGCTCAGTTTGTCCCCCAGGAACCAGGTGTTTTTCGCCAGATGGCTTTCCACGAAATCCAGGTGGGTCTTGATCATGGGTCCGATAAACATCTCGTTGGTTTTGTCCGAAATGCCTTTGGCGACGGGCTTGACGAAGAAGGGCATAGGGCTGGTCTTTACCTTTTCGAAGACAAGGCGCAACACCAGCGGCGGCATCAATGAGCCTTCGGCGTAGTGCAACCAATAGGTGTAATCGAGCCAGGCTTGCCCCCCGCTCTCCGGGAGCATGGTGTCTTTGCCGTAAGTGCGCGCCAGGTATTCAATGATGGCACCGGATTCGGCCACCACCAGATCGCCGTCGGTGATCACCGGGGATTTTCCAAGCGGGTGTACCTTCTTGAGGCTTTCGGGGGCCAGCATGGTTTTGGGATCTCGCTGGTAATGCTTGATCTCGTAGGGAACCCCCAGTTCTTCCAGCATCCAGAGAACGCGCTGTGAGCGGGAATTGTTGAGATGGTGGACAGTAATCATGCGCAAGCTCCATTCGCATTGAAAAATGGTTGGGTGTGAAGAGTAGTCTTCAAAGTCCGTTTTGGTTCACCGCCAGCGGTGATTGAGTGGCTAATTCCGGTTGCGCACGGCAAAGCCGTGGCGTTTTAGTTCCTTGAGAATCTCGGGCACCTTGAAGGGCATTAATGTGCGGGTTGTTTTCAGAAGGCTGATCGCAATGTGCATTCGCTTGTACCAGAGTACCTGGCGAATTTTTTTCTTCATGGGCTGGTAGCCTTCCAGGTAAAGCTCTTCCACACGGTCTGCGTTGTTGGTGAGACTGTAGTCGCTCAGATCCAGCGGTACCGCTATGTCGGCGTTCTTGAGCTGCTTGCGGGTGTTGAAATCGATCCCAATGTTGATGGCATTGGTGATGACATCGAAGGTGTTGTCCGGTTTCGGGTATCGACTGACATGGCTTAGATCAACCGCCACAGAAATCCCGGCGCCCATTGCCGCCAGCGGCGAAATAGGGACGTTTTCAACCAGCCCGCCGTCCACCAGCGTCCGCCCATCGATCTCGACCGGCACAAACAGGCCGGGTACTGCCATGGAAGCGCAAACGACATCCGCCAGGTTGCCCTCCCGGAAGATCAGCTGTTCGCCGGTTTCGATATCCGTTGTGCAGATGGCCAGTGGAATCTCGGCGTCTTCGATCCGGACATCCCCGAGGTCCCGATTGATCATCTCCCGAATGGCATGGGTGCTGAAAAGACCGCCGCGCTCGAACGTAAAGTTGATGATTTTCGAGAGGTTCAGCGTCGAACAGATGGAAAGAATGGATTCCGCCGGCCGGCCGAAAGCGTAATAGCTGGCGATCAGTGCCCCCGCACTGGTTCCGGAAATGCAGTGGATCTTGATTTGCTCCTCCTCGAAGGCTTTAAGAACGCCAATATGGGCAATGCCTTTCGCAGCCCCGCCTCCCAGAGCCAGACCGATACGGGTGTTAAAGGGGTTGAGTTTCATGAGCAGGAACCTTCAGGTGTTGCAGGGGGCAAGTATCGGCCAAGTTTAACAGAATTGATGGTGCGGTCAGGCCAAAGAGGACTCAAAACCAAAACAAGAGTCGGTATTCACATATCAATTCCTGCTTTTCGGAGCGGCGTTGGAAATTTTAATCCTTAGAGTTCAAAATATTGGTGTAGCACTTGAGAGGTACACTTTCCAACCGACTGCCGGGTTATGCAGTCATAGGAGTCCTCACATTGGGTGACGTCATTAAAGATGATTATCAGACCGACTACGTGCCAGGTCAGGATAATATCGAGAAGTTCGGATTCGATATACACAACATCGTGTTTCCGTTAACCGCAATCCTGATCGTTGCTTTTGTCGTCGGAACCCTCATTTTTCCTTCGGGTGCAAAGGAATTGCTTGATAGCGCCAAGAATGGCGCGATCGCTGTCTTTGACTGGGGCTTTCTCCTCAGTGCAAACCTGTTTGTGCTCTTCTGCCTGGCACTGATTTTTATGCCGGTGGGCAAGATTCGGATTGGCGGTACCGATGCCAAGCCTGAATTCTCCCTGCTGTCCTGGTTTGCCATGCTGTTTGCGGCGGGCATGGGGACAGGGCTGATGTTCTGGTCAGTTGCCGAGCCTGTGGCTTACTACACCGACTGGTATGGAACGCCTCTGGGAGTTGAACCAAACACCGCAGAAGGCGCGCGCCTGGCGATGGGCGCGACCATGTACCACTGGGGCCTGCATCCCTGGGCGATATACGCGATTGTCGGGCTTTCACTGTCGTTCTTTGCCTTTAACAAAGGCCTGCCGTTAACCATCCGCTCTGCCTTTTTCCCGATCCTTGGTGACAAGGTCTGGGGCTGGCCCGGTAACGTGATCGATACCGTGTCCGTGTTGGCGACGATCTTTGGTCTTGCGACCTCGCTCGGCTTTGGCGCTCAGCAGGCAGCATCGGGTATTTCCTACCTGTTCGACATTGAGGGAGGTCTCAACGTTCAGGTTGGCGTGATTGCGGGCGTGACTGCCGTCGCCACCTACTCCGTGATTCGCGGTATTCATGGCGGTGTTCGGATTTTAAGTAACGCCAATATGGTGATGGCGGGGTTGCTGCTCCTGTTTGTGATTTTTGCGGGACCCACGCTCGCCGTTTTTCAGTGGCTTTGGGATACATCGGTTTCCTACGCGTCCAACATGTTTGCACTCAGCAATCCGTTCGGTCGCGAGGAAGACACCACCTGGTTCCACGGCTGGACCGTATTCTATTGGGCCTGGTGGATCTCCTGGTCTCCGTTCGTCGGTATGTTTATCGCGCGTGTGTCCCATGGCCGTACGGTACGTGAGTTCGTAACCGCGGTCCTGATCATCCCGACGATAATTACGCTCTTCTGGATGAGCGCCTTTGGCGGCGGCGCCCTTAATCAGGTGCAGAACAATATTGGTGCGCTGGGGGCTGATGGTCTCACGGAAGTGTCGCTTGCCATGTTCCAGATGCTGGAACATATTTCACTCGCGGGAATCACCTCGTTTATCGGGATCACTCTGGTGTTGACCTTCTTCGTCACGTCCTCCGATTCCGGTTCGCTGGTGATTGATAGCATTACCTCTGGTGGCAAGACCGACGCCCCAAAAGCACAGCGCATCTTCTGGGCTGTTACCGAAGGGTCGATTGCTGGTGTGCTTCTGTTCGTTGGCGGTGAACAGGCGCTGAACGCACTGCAGGCTGGTGCCCTGAGCGTTGGGCTGCCATTTACGCTGGTGCTGCTGGTGATGAGCTACAGCCTGTTTAAGGGCCTTCACCATGAGCGCCGCTTGCTGATGGCTGAAGGCAAGATGTGACTGCCAGCTTAATTACAAATTGCAGCTACAGCGGGCCCCTCATTGAGGGGCCTTGTTGTTTGGGCGGCAATATCTGATCAAGACGAATAGAATTGCCGGATGGCACTTAGCAGGGTGTCCACATCCTGTCGACTGACGTCCTGATGGGTGACAAAACGGATGGGATCACCGGCCGTAATCAGGATGCCCTGTTCTGACAGGAAATCTTTCAGTTGTGACGCCTGGCCTACCTTGCACCGTGCGTAAACGATGTTGGTCTGGGTGCTGGCCGGGTTGACCTCAAGTTCCGGAATGTTCGCCAGGCCGTTGCTCAGGTATTCCGCGTTTTCATGGTCCTCGAACAGTCGGAGTGGCCCCTTTTCGAGCGCGATGCGTCCCGCGGCGGCCAAAATACCGGCCTGACGCATGCCGCCACCGACCATTTTGCGGAGCCGGGTCGCCCGTTCGATAAAGACTCGGGACCCCAGCAGTAACGATCCGACCGGTGCGCCCAGGCCTTTGGACAGACACACGCTGACGGAATCGTAGTGCCGGGTTATTTCGGTGACATCGCAGTTTGATTTCACGGCGGCATTGAAGACACGGGCGCCGTCCAGGTGCAGAAGAAGTCCGTGTTCGTCGCAGAAGGCACGGGCCTGCGCCTGGTACTCAAGGGGCAGTACTTTGCCTCCGATGGTGTTCTCAAGGGAGAGCAGGCGGGTGACGGCAAAATGAAAATCGTCCGCCTTGATCGCGGCCCGGGCTTTTTCTAAATCAATGCTCCCGTCCGGCTCGTTCTCGATCGGTTGGGGTTGGACACTACCCAGCACCGCGGCGCCTCCGCCCTCGTACTTGTAATTGTGAGCGGACTGGCCGCAGAGATACTCATCGCCACGGCCACAATGGCTCATGATGGCAAGCAGGTTGGCCTGGGTGCCTGTGGCAGTAAAAAGGCCCGCTTCGAAGCCGAGCCGCTGGGCGGCGGAGGCCTGCAGGCTGTTGACCGTAGGGTCGTCGCCATAGACATCGTCTCCCACCTCGGCGCTGGCCATGGCGTCACGCATCTCGGGGGTAGGGCGGGTCACAGTATCGCTGCGGAAATCAATCATTGTTCCTGGCGCCTTTTTCTTTCCTGGGGTGTCTGCATTCTACAGTGCAGCATGAATCATGGAATTCCCACCCTTTGTATTATTCCCGATTCGTCCCCATAAAGCAGAAAACAGCCCTAAAAACAGGAGATCAGTCATGACGGCACCAACCCTGAAGGAAAAGCTCAACAATGCGGTAAAAGAGGCAATGCGGAATAAGGATAAGACTCGGCTTGTGACCCTTCGCATGGCTCAGTCTGCGGTTAAACAGATCGAGATTGATGATCGCCGCGAGCTCAACGATGAGGACGTCCTTAAGGTGTTGGACAAGATGCTCAAGCAGCGCCGCGACGCTGCGAGTCAGTACGATGACGCCGGTCGAGAGGAATTGGGCGATAAAGAGCGCGCTGAAATGGTGATCATTGAGGAGTTCATGCCTGCGGCCCTCAGCGAGGATGATCTTGACGGGTTGATTCGGATGGCCATCAGTTCAACGGATGCCCAGGGCATGCAGGACATGGGTAAGGTGATGAATGAATTGAAACCCCAGGTGCTTGGCCGCGTTGAAATGGGGCATTTGAGCAAGAAAGTGCGGGCCGCGCTGGCGGGTTGATCGATAGCTTCGTCCCCGCCCCTTGAATCGGGCGGGGGTTGCATCCTTCCAGACAATCCGTTAATTTGAATCGTGCACAATTTAATCGTGAGCGAGTTAAATGCCAGAGTATCAATCTTTCAATCAGTCGGTTCCAGGAGATGACCTGCTGACACTGGATCGGCAAATGTGCTTTGCCCTGTATTCAGCGTCGCTGGCCATGACCAAGCTGTACAAGCCGCTGTTGTCGGAACTTGGGCTTACCTATCCCCAGTACCTCGTCATGCTGGTTCTGTGGGAGACCGACGGCGTCAGGGTGTCCGGTCTGAAAGAACGATTGTTTCTGGATTACGGCACCCTGACCCCACTCGTCAAAAGACTCGAGAAGCAGGGCCTGCTGGTGCGCCAGCGGTCGCCACAGGATGAGCGGCAGGTAATCGTTCTCCTCACGGAGAAAGGCCGAAGCCTTCAGCAAGCTGCAGCCAGGGTTCCGGAGCGCGTCGCCAGCGCTTCGGGGTGCTCACTGGCCGAGTTGGAAGATCTCAAGACGGAGCTGTGTGCGCTGAGAAACCGCTTGCACAGCCATCTGGACAGTCATTTGGAGGAGAGTGCCTGAACAGGCTCTCCCATTTAACCCAAAGCAGAAGAGGAAAGCGTTATGTCTATCGAACAAGTGCTCTATCGTGCCCATGCAGAGGCAACCGGTGGTCGTGACGGCCGTGCCGTTTCGTCAGACGGCATTCTCGATGTAGAGCTGGCAACCCCGAAAGAAATGGGCGGTGCCGGCGGCAAGGGGACCAACCCGGAGCAACTTTTTGCTGCAGGCTATTCCGCATGCTTTATCGGCGCCATGAAATTTGTGGCCGGTCGCGACAAGCTCAAGATGCCGGAAGATGCTTCCATTGAAGGCGTGGTTGGCATCGGCCAGATTCCCAATGGGTTCGGCATCGAGGTGGAACTGCGCATCAGCCTGCCCGGTATGGATGATGCCGAGGCCAAGAAGCTGATTGATGAAGCTCACAAGGTTTGTCCGTACTCCAACGCAACCCGCGGCAACATCGATGTAACACTGAACCGGGTGGACTGATACGCGGCTGGCAGATCCTGGCTCTGCATCCGGGTCTACCAATCGAGCCTGAGGCTGGCCGACAGGGCATCGCCCAGGCTCAGGTCCACGTTCCCCGTGTTCAAGTCCTGGTATTGGACACGGGTATCTATACTGGCGCCGATGCCAAGGACCACCGCCGGCCAGGATCCGCCTCCATCGTGAACGCGGTACATCAGTTCTGTTTTCCACTCCTGCAAATAGAGCGCGCTTTCGACTTCCCTGGCCTTATCCAGCGTGGCCCAACGATCCCCGTTTCGTTCCAGCCGGAACTCCCATAGCTGCCCGGGGCTTTGCCATTGCATTAAAACCGGCAGGTCCACCAACCAATTCCCGTGTTCATTGCTTTGTTGCCAGCGTACCCTGGGAAGCCAGCGGAAAGATCCGAAGCGGTGGTCGCCGCCGATGCCGAGGCTCAGGGAGCTGTTCTCATCCAGAGTCCGGAACAGAGCGATACGGCCGTTTACCAAGTCACTGTGGACGTCCTGATACTTGAACATATTTGAAGTGCCGGCAACGCCGGCCCGTGCTTCGAGGCGGTAAAGCTGATGCTGCCATTCACCACCGAAGGTTAACCGATGCAGGTGCCCGTTGTGGGCCGGATCGCCGGTGCGGATGCGTAGTGGCTGGTAATCATAATTGATGCCGAACATGCTGCCAGAGCTCTGTTTTTGCCAGCCCAGCCCTCGCTGCGAGCGGGTCACCTCGTTGGCAGACGGCAAATTCTCCGGCCAATCGTATGGCTGCCATTGGCGATAGAGCAGGTAAAAATTGTTTGAGGCCTGCACCGTGCACGGCAGGGCAAGGGTGACAGAAAGAAGCGGGGCCAGAAGGCAAAGCCGGAATCTGGCCAAATTCCTGATTCGATACCAACGCCCTGTGTCTACCATGCGTTGCCTCTTGCCAAGCCTGTGAATTGCGTGGTCTATGCCCTACTATTTTAGCGTTAGATTCTTCCGTCACTGCGATTTTCAGGAGCCTATGTCCGATAAAGAGCTACGCACCCGATCCGACAAACAGGCGATCGATCAGTTTATCAACGAGGTTCGCACGTTGCCCAAGCAGGGTGGCGGGCAGGGGCGGCTGATTTTCGCGCTGGACGCGACCGCAAGCCGGGAAGCCACCTGGGACCAGGCCTGCCATCTGCAGAGCGAACTTTTTATAGCAACCCGGGATTTGGGTGGGCTGGCCATTCAGCTTTGTTACTACCGTGGCTTCGGCGAGTTCAAGGCCACGGGGTTTGTGACCGAAACCGGGCAGTTGCTGAATCTGATGAACGGCGTTTCCTGTCTCGGTGGGCGCACCCAGATCAGCCGGGTATTGGCCCACGCGGTAAAAGAGACCCGCGCAAAGCCCGTCAAGGCTGTGGTGTTTATCGGTGACTGCTGCGAGGAACCGGTGGACGAGCTTTGCCATACCGCCGGTGAGTTGGGCATGCTGCGCACGCCGGTGTTCATGTTTCATGAGGGCAATGATGCTCATGCGAGAGCGGTATTCCAGCAGGTGAGCAAGCTTTCAGGGGGCGCATACGCACCCTTTGACCGTAACAGTCCTCAGGTGCTCAAGGATCTTATGGCGGCAGTTGCGGTCTATGCTTCCGGGGGAGCCAAGGCCCTGCAGGATTTTTCCAGCCGCAGCTCTCCGGAAGTGAAGCGCCTGACCAGACAGATCCGATAGTGTTTGTGAGAATCCATTGATGGGCCGGTGTGCCCGGGGTATTTGAGTGCCTTTAACGCTTGTTGCCATCGTTGTCGCGGTTGTGGCTTGGGTGTGGTTGCGCAATCAGCCTGCCAGTCAGCGCAATGCCGCCATTCTCAAGCTGGCTCTGCTGGCCGGTATCGGCATCGTCGTCTTGCTGGCTGTAACCGGGCGACTGCATTTTGTCTTCGCCGGTCTGGCCTTTCTCTATCCTCTGTTGCGTCGCCTGCTGCCATCTCTATTGCGTGGTGGGCTCGGTCGCGTGGCCGGCGGTGCCGGGGCCAAGTCGGGCAACCAGTCCCATGTTTCCAGCGATATTCTCGAAATGACTCTGGACCACGACTCGGGAATCATGAGCGGCAAGATCATCAAGGGCCCGATGGAAGGGAGAGAACTGGCGGAGTTAAGCGAAAGCGAGTTCCTCGAGCTATTGCGCTATTGCCGCGGCCAGGATGAGGATTCTGCCCGGCTCCTTGAAACTTACCTGGATCGCCGGTTCGGAGACTCCTGGCGAGCAGACGATGAGGCGGCCTCTGAAAGCGATCCGTCGGGCGGCAGTAACAATACGGGCGGCCCGCTTACCGAGAGCGAAGCGCTGGACATTCTGGGGCTTGAGCCCGGAGCCAGTCGTGAAGAGATCATCAAGGCTCATCGGAGGATGATGCAAAAACTTCACCCGGACCATGGTGGCAGCAATTACCTGGCGGCGCGTATCAATGAGGCCAAGGAGTGTCTGTTGGGCTGAGGCCTGACCTTATTTGCAGGCATTCGCTCAGAGAGATTGCCTGCATGCCGGGATAAGGATATTGTTCAAAAACTGAACTTTTTGGCTCGAGGTGAGACTACAGCGGTTTGAAGATTTCAACGCTCAGCCAGTGTTTTTTATTCCTTCTGCTTGGATTTCCTCTGGCCGGGTACGCGGAGCCAATGCCGCGGCTAAAGGTTCTGGCTCCCGAGATACCGGGGGCAGCGGAGCCAAGTCTCGAGGGGCGAGATATTGAGTTGGTTTTGGCGACCTTCGATGAGTGCGGGTTTGAGGCCGAATTCATCATGCAGCCCTATGAGCGCCATGCCCGGACCTACAGGGATCGTCAGGACTTCGATGCCATTACCACAGTACCTTTGCACTGGCGTCTTCCCGGTCATTCCACATCCGCCTACATCTGGTACCAGAACGGAGCGTTCTACAATCACTCTCGTGTTGGGCCGATAGAAAGGGTCAAAGACCTGGCCGGTCTCAACGTGGTGACCTTCCGTGAAGGGGTCGATGTGCTGGGAATCAGCGACAATGTACCTGAATTCGCCTCACTGACCGAGATCGCCGATCAGACCATTCACTCCCGGCTACTGTTTATGGGCCGGGTCGATGCGATCCTCGCCGACGGATTCGTGGTGGCGGAAGTGAATCGGAGAATCTTCAACGAGAAGCGCCGCGGTGAAAGCTGGCCCTCGCAGTCTGATGCTTTTCGTTTCGCGCCAATCTTCAACCCGGCGCCGCACAAGATGGTTTTTCGGGACCCCGCACTCGCCGCTGCCTTTGATCAATGCTTCGACGATTTGCGGCAATCGGGTGTGATTGGTCTCATCAATCAGAAATTCATCGATAAGTATCAGAATGTGCTACGTTTCAGGTATCTGGGGCGGTAAGGACAGGCTCCTGAAGACAGAAGCCTGGCAATTCAAAGCCGTCGCAATGGTTTTTTAGTGCGTCACTTTTTCGGGAGATCTCGCTTTCGGCTTATTGGAGGCAGATTTCCTTTTTGACGGTTGCCTTGGTTTCCTGACTATCGGGGTTGGAGGTGCTGGCTCGTTTCGCAAGTAAGCCCCGGGCGCCGGTTCAATAACCTGCAGATTTCCCTCTCCCGGAATGCGAGCCTTCACCTCGCCACCACCGAACTGCTCGGCCCAAGCCACCCAATCTGGCCACCAGGAACCTTCAAACTGCTCGGCGCCTTTCAGCCATTCCTGTGGATTGGATGGGTTGTCCTCGTTCAGGCGATAACCGTACTTTTTCTTCTCGGGTGGATTGATGATGCCGGCGATGTGTCCTGAGCCACCGAGGACAAAACGCAGTGGGCCACCAAGGTTACTTGCGCCTTTGTAGCAGGAAATCCAGGGCGCGATGTGGTCCTCAATGGCGGACGCAAAGTAGCTTGGAATCTTCACCTTTCTCAAATCGATTGGTGTGCCCGCCAATGTAATACCACCGGGTTCACGCAGCCGGTTGTTCAGGTACATATTGCGCAGGTAAAAGCTGTGCATGGCCGCGGGCATGCGGGTGGCGTCCGAGTTCCAGTACAACAGATCAAAGGGCGCAGTATCGCGGCCGAGAAGGTAATTATTGACGAAAAATGACCATATCAGGCTGTTGGCCCGCAGCATGTTGAAGGCCGTTGCCATGGAGGCACCTTCAAGATAGCCCTGTTTGTTCATGGCCTTCTCGATTTTGGCAATAGAGTCCTCGTCGATGAAGACTTCGAGATCGCCGACCTCTGAGAAATCCATCATGCTGTTGAGGAATGTCGCGCTCTTCACGCGGTCATCGCCACGAGCCGCCAGCCAGGCAAGCGTGCAACCAAGCAGGGTTCCACCGATGCAGTATCCAACCGTATTGATTTCTCGCTCACCCGTCGCCTGCTCAATAGCATCCATGGCGGCGACCGGACCCTCGAGCATGTAGTCTTCAAAGGTCTTGTGTGCCAGCTCTGGGCCGGGATTTACCCAGGAAACCACAAACACAGTGTGTCCCCGTTCCACCCAATAACGAATGAAGGATTTTTTCTCGCCAAGGTCCAGGATGTAATATTTGTTGATCCAGGGTGGTATCACCAGCAAAGGCCGGCGATGGACGGTTTCGGTGGTCGGCCGGTATTGGATGAGTTGCATCAGATCGTTCTGGAAAACCACGTCGCCGGGTGTGTTGGCTAGATTGTCGCCCACCTCAAAAGCGTCCGGGTCAGACATGCGGAAAGGCATTGGGCCCTTGCCTTCGTCCAGATCACGCAGCAGGTTGGCCATGCCACGCAGCAGGTTCTTACCCCGTGTCTTGACGGTTGTGCGCAACACTTCCGGATTGCTCAGAATGAAGTTGCTAGGGGAGAGGACATCGGTCATCTGGCTGGTGAAAAAACGGACTTTCCGTCTATCGTGATCGTCCATATCCCGGACATCGTCAATGGTGTCCATAACCCAGCGAGTTGATAGCAAATAAGCCTGCTTGAGCGCGTTGAAGGCAATGACGTCGTTCCAGGCCTGGTCCCGGAATCGGCCGTCGCCAGGCTCCGGTTCTGCTACGGTCAATGGTTTCTTGCCAATACCGCTGGCCAAAAGGCCAGACCAGAACAGGCTGGTGTCCTTGAACATTCGCATCTGCGCAAAGAGAAGCGTGTCTGGCTGGGTTGCAAGCTTGGCTGTCAGGGTGAAAAAGGGCTTGGTCATGCTCCCCATGCTGGCCGGATTTGGCGGGCCGCCACTTAAACGGCGAATGACAGAGCGCTTGAGCAGGCGACCGCCATGGACACCCACTCGTGCCAGAGAGCGGCTTACCACATTGGGTTCGAAGTCAGGCGTTGATTGCTTTTTTATTGGTTTATCAGCCATTTTTCGTCTTCTGCCTCTCAAGTGTTACATGTAAACGCCGCCGTTAACGTTGATCTGCTGGCCGGTGATGTAATCCCCTTCTGCGGCCAGGAAGACCACGGCGCGGGCAATTTCCTCCGGCTTGCCAAAACGACCCATCGGAACCCTGGCAATGATCTGTTCACGGATATTCTCCGGGACCTGGGCCAGCATTTCGGTTTCGGTAAAGCCGGGGGCGATGGCATTGACCGTGATGTTGTACTTGGCCATTTCCAGCGCCAAGGTCTTGGTAAACGCAATAATGCCGCCCTTGCTGGCCGCATAGTTGGCTTGCCCGAAGTTGCCCGCCTGCCCGACGAAAGACGTGATGTTGATGATGCGACCGTACTTCTGGTCCATCATGATCTTCAATACTTCGGAGCAGGTGGCGTAGACGCTGCCCAGGTTGGTGTCCAGGACGTCGTTCCAATCGTCGTCGGTAAGCTTTTTCATGGACTTGTCTTTGGTGATGCCGGCGTTGTTCACCAGGATATCGATGCGGCCCCACTGCTCCTGGACCTGGCGAACCAGGCTGCGCGCTTCCGGCATTTTTGACAGGTCTGCCTGGAAGGCAAGTGCCCGGACGCCGGTCGCCTCGATTTCCTTGGCAACCTCATCGCCTTCATGCTGACGGGAGCGGTAGTTGATGGCGACATCGGCGCCGCGTTGAGCAAGTTGAAGTGCGATATGACGACCAATGCCGCGTGAGGCGCCGGTTACGAGGGCGACCTTCCCTTTGAGATCTTGCATGACATCCTCCCTGGAGCTATCGCTCGCTTTGAGTGTTATTTTTTATTATTCATAACCTCATTCAAGCTAGCAGAGCCCCTGAAGTGCGACAAGAAAACTTGATGCGTGTCACGCTTCGCGGATGAATGTCTTGAGTCGCGGCGCAATGGATTCGCGCCATTGGCTGCCGTTGAAGACACCATAATGGCCAACACCCTTTTGCAGATGATGCAGGCGTCTGGCGTCCAGGATATTCACACATAGATCATGAGCGGCCCGGGTTTGCCCGGGGCTGGATATGTCGTCCTTTTCACCTTCAATCGTCATCAGTGCTGTCTTTTCGATTGCGGCCGGATTCACCTTGCGGCCGCGATGCATGAAGCAACCCCGGGCAAGATGAAACTCCTGGAATACACGCTGGATAGTGTCCAGGTAATACGTGGCCGGCAGATCCATGACTGCGAGGTACTCGTCGTAGAACTCACGATGCCGTCTGATCTTCTCGACCTCCTTGTTTCGCATGGACTTGAAAAGACCGCGGTAGGCGTCAACATGGCGGTCGAAGTTCATGTTCACGAATCCGGTCAGCTGCAGAAATCCTGGATACACTTTCCGCATTGCACCCGGGTAGGGCGCCGGCACAGGGTGAACCAGGTTGCGCCGGAACCAGGCCAGATTGTGTTTAGTGGCCAGCTCGCATGGTGCGGTGGGGTCGACGCGTCCATCTATGGGGCCGCTCATCAGGGCCAGCGAGCGCGGTGTTGCCGGATTTTTGTCCTCGGCCATCAGGGCGGTGGCTGCGAGCACCGGCACTACGGGTTGGCAAACCGCCAATACATGGGTGTCCGGCCCAAGCTCTTCAATGAAATCGATGACGTAGTCGATATAGTCGTCCAGCCCAAAGTCGCCAGCGGAAAGAGGAACCCGGCAGGCATCACGCCAGTCGGTGATGTAGACGTCGTGGTCTGGCAACATTTCCTTCACAGTGCCACGCAGCAGTGAGGCAAAATGCCCGGACAAGGGCGCAACGATCAGGAGTTTCGGATCATCGGGGCGCGATACGCTGCGCTGGAAATGCTTGAGCTGGGCAAAGGGTTTGCGTTTGACGATGACTTCACTGATGTCGACCTTCTCCCCATCGCACACCGTTGTGTGCAGATTGAACGCCGGTTTCGGGTAGCGTCGAGTCAGGTCGCCGAACACGCCGTAGGCGGAAGCAATACTGCGAGCACCAGGCAAGCGGGACAAAGGGCTGAGAGGATGCCTGAGCAATTTGCTCTGTGCGTCTGTCATCATGCGCAAGGGCATCAGCGCGGCGCGGCTCATTTCATGGGCAAAATACATCATGATACTGTCCTGCTTGAGTTATGGAGTCCGGAAGTCAACGCAAAACTCAACAGCCATCGATTTCCGCGCTCGATCTTTGATACCCGATGCTGATAGAGATCCGGGCGAAACAGATACAATCTTCCAAAAAGGTTGAACATGTTCTTGTCGCAGATGAATTCGCCACCGGCTTTGGGTTTGGCCAGAACCCAATTGAGTTTGTAGAGCCGGCCCTCGGAAACCATGTCCACGTGCGGCCCTACCTTGTGGCCTTCTGGATATCGGACCAGGTATATATTCAGGCGTCTGGAATGAAAGAGAATCCGGGTTTTTACTTTTGCAGGCATGGTAGTCGCATACGCTCTTGCAGGAATCGCTATCAGCAGTTTGCGCGCTGTGCGCCCCGTTGGTCAATTATGGCCGGGAACTCGCTTGTTCAAAGATGAGGATTTGAACTGATGACCAGAGCATCAGGTGGTCGCAAGCTTTTGCGATGGTTTTTGCTGCTATGCGCTGGCGCTATCTTGCTGATCCTGCTGGTGGTTTTGATGTTCAGGTTCGTAAATCCACCCACCTCGGCCTTCATGCTGGGTTATCAGCTTCAGAGCACGAACAAATCCCTCGCTCACGAATGGGTGCCCATGCGAGAGATCTCTCCCTGGATGCCGCTGGCGGTGGTTGCCAGCGAGGATCAGCGATTCCCGCACCATGTGGGCGTGGATTTTGAGGCGGTTCGTCAGGCGCTCTCGGAGTATCGGGCCGGCGACGGGCTTCGAGGGGCCAGTACCATCACCCAGCAAACGGCCAAAAACCTCTTTCTATGGAACGGGCGTAGTTTCATTCGCAAGGCCATCGAGGCGGGGTTGGCTCTTGTTATAGACGGCCTTTGGTCAAAACAGCGGGTACTGGAAGTCTATCTGAACATTGCCGAGTTTGGTCCCGGTATTTATGGCGTTGAAGCCGCCAGCCAGGCCTACTTCGGCAAGCCTGCCCGTCACCTCACTGAGTACCAGGCCGCGCTGCTCGCGGCCGTGCTCCCGAATCCGAAAGTTCTGCGTGTCAACTCGCCATCGTCGTATGTGTTGGAGCGAGTGGCCTGGATTCGGGGCCAGATCGCGCAGCTTGGTGCTGGATATCTGCGAGATCTCCAGTCTGGCAGATGAGCAGATTTATTGACGTGACCCTTGGCGCGGACTCGTTGATACTAGGGGCATTGCAGGACCACTTATTTTTAAAGGATTGCACGAATGTCTCTCTTCCCCGACGACAACGGCGAAAACGATCTGTTCATGTCACGAACTGACCCGGAAAACCCTCTGGGTACCCATGCCCCATACAGTTTCGAGCTGGAAGGCAAGATCTGGCCAACCGTGGAACACTATTTTCAGGGCATGAAGTTCACCGATGACAATCGACAGGAAAAGGTGCGCAAAGCCGATACCCCCGGCAAGGCAGGAAAGCTTGGGCGCAAGCGCCATAAGAGCCTGCGTCGGGATTGGAAACAGGTGCGCGAAACCGTTATGACGCGGGGAATCTACGTCCGTTGCCGAACCCACCCCGAGATGGCAGAGGCTCTGCTGGATACCGGCGACACGAAAATCGTTGAAAACAGCAATTTCGATTATTTCTGGGGTTGTGGCCGGGATCGCAGAGGCGAAAACCGTTACGGGAAAGTGCTGATGAATGTGCGGGCGAAGTTGCGGGAAGAGCAAGAATCCGCGAGCTGATCCCTGCAGATCGGTCCTCTTTTTACGGTTAGGCATGTAGCTATTTCAGACGTGTTTTCTTGCGAAGAAGGTCAGTTGGGATACAGTATAGGTGTGGGTACGCCATTCTTGCGAGCCAACCCAACAAAGAGCCTTTCAGGGAAGATTTGGCTTTTCCAACCCATCGAGCACGGACGATAACCGAGATTCTGGTCTTGAACGTTTATCGTCAACCAGCCTTATTTCCGCTTGTTGTGGGCCTGCTCTACTATCTGGGTGCCTGGATTGGCGTTCATTATGCTGCTCTGGAGAGCGGTATAGTGGTGCTTTGGCCGCCGAACGCCGTACTGCTCGCAGCGCTGCTGAGTCAGCCGAGGAGCCGCTGGTGGTCACTTTTCATTGTTGTTATGGCTGCAGAGGTTGCAGCCGATATCTCGGTATTTTCTCTATTCCACGCGCTGCTATTCGGCACTATCAACATCGCCGAGTGCGTGCTTGCCGCCAGCCTGATTCGGTGGTTTCTTGATCGAAATCTCGATTGGAGTGAGCCCAAGGACCTAAGTCTCTTTCTGATTACCGTCTTTTTTATTGCGTCGCCTCTCGCTGCGCTTGGTGGGGCGTCGATCTACTTTTTCCTGCTGGAAAGAGATACTCCCTTTCTGACGTTGTGGCGGCTTTGGTGGGTCGGGGACGCGACTGGGTTGATCATCTTGACGCCTTTTCTGCACATGATTTTCAGTTCGGGCCTTTTGAAACAAGCGGTCAACAGTAACTGGCGTGTACGTCTGGAACTTGTCGCCGCCTGGATAGTCGGCCTTTTAGTCTGTTACCTGATCTTTGTATTTGACCTGGCTTCGGAGGATTACCTGGCGCTGTCTCCTCTGGCAGTAGTCGTGGCGCCCGCATGGGTTGCTGTTCGTTTTGGACCTTTCGCTGGCTACCCTCTTGCTACAGCTGTGGCAATGTTCGTTGCCCTCGCCTCTGCTTCGGGAGTTGGCCCTTTTGTTGGTGAACAACAGGACCACAGCGCCTTATTGACTCAGGAATTTATTATCATTTTTAACGTCCTATTGCTTTTCGTCGCTGCGTTCGTGGATCAGAACCGTCGAAAATCTGGCGAGCTCAAAAAAGCTCTGGTAAAAGTCCAACATCTGAACCAGGAGCTGGAGGAAAGAGTCCAGCAGCGCACGCAGGAGCTATTCGATGCTAACCAACAGCTCCAGACACTTGCACTAACAGACGAACTGACGGGCATTCCCAATCGACGGCGTATGCGAGCGCTGGGGGAGGAGGAGGCAAAGCGCAGCGAACGGTCCGGCCGCCCTTTCAGCGTCATGCTTATGGACATCGATCATTTTAAACGCGTCAACGACCAATACGGACATGCTGCTGGCGACGAATGCCTCAAGGCATTTGTCAGGGCGATTTCACCCTCGCTTCGGTCAATTGATCGTTTTGGGCGCTGGGGTGGAGAAGAATTTATGATTGTCGTACCGGATTCTGATCATGTCGATCTTTTCAGGCTCAGCGAAAAAGTGCTTGAATGTATTCGGGATATTGTCATACCTGTTGATGATCAGCGGGTGGTAATGAGCGTATCGATCGGTGTTGCCGAATGGCACCACGCCACCTTTGACAAGCTAGTGTCGGAGGCCGACGACGCTCTGTACCGGGCAAAAGCCAAAGGCAGGGATCGCGTAGAGATCAACTTGCGCGGACTCCGGGTGACCGAGTAGCAAGGAGGGGGCACGGTCTCGCCAACGCTTCTCTCAATCTGGCCAAGTAAAGATGCCCAGCCTGCATTTCCAGTACCGGGCTGGCGAGCTAGTTGCTCAGGTTCAGGCCCATTTCCCAGAAATCAATCTCAAGTCGGGTGGCGTCGCTGAAAATCCGGCTCAGCTCTTTGAAGCGGGCAGGGGAGACTTCGGCCAGTCGCTCATTGAGCCAGCTGATCTCTGCCTGCATGGCGTCCTGGAACTCCTCGCTTTCATACATGGCGATCCAGGCATCATAAGGATTGCTATCGCCCCGGATAGTCTCCGCCCGGCTGTTAAGCCAGTTGGCGATTTCTCCGTAGCCCACCATGCATGGTGACAGGGCGACGTGCAGGTCCAGAAGGTCGCCACGGTTACCGGTATCCAGAACGTAGCGTGTGTAGGCGAGTGTGGCTCGGGCTTCCGGCAGTTCGGCCAGCTCTTGTTCGGAAATGCCCCATTCCTTGCAGAAGCTGACATGCAGATCCAGTTCCACATCCAGGATGGCCTGCAAGCCATCCTTGGCCTGGCGGAGGTCCGACAGTGTCGGGCTTTTATAGGCGGCCAGCGCAAAGGCCCGGGCAAACTGGATCAGGAAAAGGTAGTCCTGTTTCAGGTAATGCTGGAACGCTTCGGGCGCTAGCGACGCATTACCCAATTGCTGCACGAAGTCGTGCTGGATGTACGCCTGCCACTCGCACTGGCAGCTCCGTTTCAGATCGTCAAACTGGTAAGGCATGCAGTCTCCCGAAAACACGGTTGGTTCAGTAGCAGGAATTGGGGGATGAGTCCGGATTGATTTCGCCGGCGACTTCTTCTGGGTCAATGCCGTGACGGGTCAGCACTTCCCGCACAAAGTTCACCTGAGCGAGAATTCTGTCAGCGTCATCCCCGTATTCGAACCGGTTGATCTCGACCGGCTGGGGCATGAAGGTAAAGGCGGTTTTCAGAGCGGTGAGTGTATCTTCATCGACCATTGGCATACTCCTCATGCGGTTTGAGTGACTCATGAGGAGTATACGCAAGTCTTCCAGTAAAGACCGCTGGCCCTGACCAAGCAGGCTTGCCTAACGGTATGGTCTGTTCAAGTCTTCCTGCGGCTTGATGCCACCAGTGAGCCCAACACCACAAGTACTGCTGCCAGGGGCAGCCGCCAGTCCGGCGCTGCGATTCCGGCCAGCACCAGGAAAAGGGCAGCCAGCACTGGTACCGCGTAGGCGAGACTGCCCACCAGGGCTGTGGGCCCCTTCCGAAGTGCCAGGTCCCAGGCCACCATGGCCAGCCCATATGGCCCCAGACCGAGGGCGACGCCCGCGGCGAGAGCCGTTCCTGACGGCAGCACGGCGGCAGAGCCGGAAACGGTGTCGGCGGCCGCTGCCCCGGCACTGGCCAGAAGGAACAGGCCGGGCATGACAGGAGCGATCGCAACAGGTGTTGCCTGGCAGATCCACGAATACAGCGCCCAGCAGCCCCCGGCCATAAGAGCTAGCCCGTAACCAGTCAGGTTGCCCGAAAAACCATTATTCAGAGCCTCCGGACCCAGCAGCAAAGCCGCGCCGGAAAAGGCAATCAGTGCCCCCGCAATAACCGGGAGGGCGATCCGCCGATGGAAGGCCCACTGGCTGATCAGGATGAACATGACTGGCCAGGTATAGGTGATCAATGACGCCTCTGCGGTGGGTGCCATGCCCAGCCCGGCCAGGTAGGCGCCGACCGCCCCCAGAACCAGCAACGGCACAAGACCGAAAATCACCAGTTTCCATTGCCAGGACACTTTCACAGATTTACGCGCTTCGCGGCCCCGGAAGCTCATGGGCAGCACGGCCAGTGCGCCACTGATCAGGGCGATGGTCGTAAGCTGGAAGGGCGGGATGGACCGCGCTGCATCCACCAGCAAAGGGGCAACAGCCCAAAGAACGACGGCAACCAGAGCCGCGATGATGCTCAGGATGTTGGGCAGACGTATGGGCGCGTTGATAATCCTCATGGGCAGTCCTCCTTTAGCTGGTGTGTTGTGATCTGACAGCGGGAGGATATACTCGCTTAAGACATCACAAAAACAACGTTTAGTGATCAAAAGCATCACAGGAGTTGATGAATTGCGTCCCCGTATTCTGGATCTGAACGTGCTGCAAACACTGGTGGCCATTGCCGACACGGGAACGGTAACCGCGGCGGCTGACCGGCTTGCCTATACCCAGTCAACTGTCAGCATGCAGTTGCACCGCCTGGAAGCCCTGTTGGAAGTGCCCCTTCACGAGCGAGAGGGCCGACGAATACGTTTCACCGCGGAGGGCGAGCAACTGATCGGTTACGCCCGAAAGATGCTGGCCCTGAACAACGAGGCGCTGGATTCGTTGCGGCAGCGGCAGGTATCGGGGCAGCTGAGCCTGGGTATTCCGGAAGACTATGCGTTTTTGCTGACCTCCGTTCTCTCCCATTTCAGCCAGCTGTTTCCGGCGGTTCAGCTGCAGGTTATCTGCGGATCAAGCGTCAGGCTGCTTCAGCAGGTGCAGGCTGGTGAGCTGGATCTGGCGGTTGTGACCCGTCAGACCCGGTCTCCCGGGGGGGAAGTGATTCGCCGGGAGCCACTGGTGTGGGCGGTCGGTGCCGAGAAACAGCCGTCCCTTACCGATCCCATTCCTCTCGCACTTTACTCGCCAGGCGCTGATGTGTTCAGAGAGGTGGCAGAGCAGGCGCTGTTTTCTGCGGGTCGGCAATGGCGCCTGGCCTACTCAAGCCAGTCGATGACAGGATTGATGCCTGTTGTCGTGGCCGGATTGGCGGTGGTACCTGTAACCCGCGATATGCTTACACCCCAGCTGCGGGTTCTGGACGAACGAAGCGGTATGCCGGCCCTGCAATCCATCGAGATGGCCCTGCATCGGCCGTCGGGCCGTCCGACTGAACCGGCCCGGCAGATGGCAGAGTTGATCCGGGAACATCTGGCGGGAGATGGCTGATCTGTCTCCGTGTTAGGCTGGCAGTATCGTGTCTAAACGCAATCAACGGGATACCCCATGAAAACGATCAACATCGACATTGTTTCCGACATCGCCTGCCCCTGGTGCGCGATTGGTTATGCCCGCCTGGAGCAGGCCATGAAACAGTTGGCGTCGGAGTATGAATTCGGCCTGCAATGGCACGCCTTTGAACTGAACCCGGACCATTCTGGCACGGGCGAGCCCATTCTTCCGGCCCTGGCCCGCAAGTACGGTCGAAGTGAGCAGGAAATGCGCGCGACCCAGGATCAGATGATGACGATCGCGAAAGATCTGGGCCTCAACTTTGAAAAAATGCAGGAGCGCTTCACCTGCAATACCTTCGATGCCCATCGGCTGCTGAAGTGGGCGGCTGAGCAGGGCAAACAGACGGAGATGAAGCAGGCGCTCTTCGAGGCCTACTTTGGAAAGGCAAAAGACGTTTCAGACCAGGACGTGTTGCTGGGCTGTGTCGAGAGCCTCGGGCTGGATCGCGCGAGGGCAAAGCAGATTCTGGATTCCGATGAATTCGCCAACGTGGTACGCGAGGATGAAGCAACTTATCAACAGGCCGGTGTTTCTGCGGTGCCGGCCTTCATTGTAAACGGTAAATACCTGATCTCCGGCGCCCAGGAGCCCGACACGCTAGTTCAGGCATTCGAAGAAATCGGCGCAAAGCCTGAGTGAGCGCCTTCGTTGGAGAGAGAATGCCGAAACCATCCGAAGCCCGGCAACGGGCCATTCTGGCACGGCTGGATAAGTTCAGCCGCTTTACCGATAGCAACATCGCTATTCCGTTCACCAATGTACGGATTGGCGCGGAAGCCGTAATTGGCCTGCTGCCCGTGGTCGGGGACGCCGTGGGCCTGGTGCTGGCCGGATACGTACTGGTGGAAGCGCAGCGAGCAGGCGCCACCAGGGCGGTGAAGATGCGCATGTTGCGGAACATGGGCATCGACTTTCTCGGCGGGTTGTTGCCAGTGGTAGGCGATGCCTTCGACGCGGTTTATAAAGCCAACACCCGCAACACCCGTCTGCTTCGTAACTACCTGGAAAAGGAGTTGGCGATTGAACCTCCGCCTCCGCCTTTCCCCTGGCGGACCGTGATTGGTTTATCCGTGCTATTCGCTGTGGTGACCGGCGGCCTCACGCTTTTATTCTGAGCCGCATACTGCTCTTAAAGCATCAGGCCTGTTTCCGGATGGCAGGCCTCCCGCCGGACCAGCACCTGCCCGTCCCTTACAGACGTCAGCACCGGTCGCTGCCCAAGTAGCACTTCATAGGGCGTGGCCCCCTGAAGAACCACGCACCGTGCTGGCATCCCTTCGTCAAGGCCATACTCATCAAGGTCAAGCGCAGCCGCGCCATTCTCGGTGATCAGCTCCAGTGAACGGTCGATCCAGCTCATACCCAGCATATGGCAGGCGTGCAGGCCGACATCAAGGGTCCGGAGCATGTTGCCATTGCCCATTGGATACCAGGGGTCGCGAATTGAGTCCTGGCCAAAGGCGACCTTCAGGCCGGCATCAAGCAACTCGGGGACCCGGGTTATGCCACGGCGTTTGGGATAGCTGTCGAATCGGCCCTGCAAATGCAGGCTTTCAGTGGGCATGGAAAGGAAGCGCAGGCCGGACTTTTTCAGTAATCGAAACAGGCGGCTGCAGTAGGCATCGTTATAGGAGCCCATGGCACAGGTATGGCTGGCGGATACCCTGGAACCGTAGTCGAGTCTCAGGGCCTCGGCGGCCAGAACTTCGAGGAACCGGGATTCCGGATCATCAATTTCGTCGCAGTGAACATCCACCAGTCGGTCGTTTTTATGGGCAAGCTCCATCAGCCAGCGAACCGACTCCGCACCGTAATCCCGGGTAAACTCGAAGTGGGGAATGCCACCAACCACATCAGCGCCGAGACGCACGGCTTCCTCCATGAGTTCACGCCCGTTTTTGAAAGACCAGATGCCCTCCTGGGGAAACGCGACGATCTGCAGGTCAATGAAGGCTGCGGTCTGTTCGCGAACCTCAAGCATGGCCTTGAGGGCAGTCAGGTTCGGATCAGTCACATCCACGTGAGTACGCACGTACTGGATGCCATGGGCGGCAAAGAGCTTCAGCGTCTGGCTGGCGCGACTGATCACATCGTCGTGGCTCAGGGTTGTCTTGCGCTCGGACCAGCATTCAATGCCTTCAAACAGGGTGCCGCTCTTGTTCCAGCGCGGCTCCCCGGCGGTCATCGCGGCGTCGAGATGGATGTGTGGCTCCACGAAAGGGGCTGTGACCAGATTTCCTCCGGCATCCAGTTCGCCTTCATTGACGGTGGTATTTTCGGCTTGGGCGGTGATACCTGAAAAGCGTCCGTTGCTGATCTCAAGCCGGAATAGCCCATCCCGGCCCTGTAGACGTGCGTTCGCTATTGCGTTCAATGGTTTAGTCATTTTATCTCCGGTCAGTGGCTAACCCGCATCTATGGTTTCAGTAGCAGGTGTGCCAGTAACAGTGTTCTGAATTGTTCTGTCGGGGTGCCCTGGCCAAGCATTGATTCACTGAGTTGGTTCATTCGGTTGCGTATTGTGTTTCTGTGGCAGCCTAATGCTTCTGCCATGGCACTCTGGTTGCCCCGGCAGGCGATCCAGGCATCGAGCAAGTCGGCAGAATCGGCCAGAAGGTCATGGTCCATCTGCTCGACCGATGTATGTTCGGACCAGACAATGGCCCTGCCGATGGCCTCTGTGACCTCCACCATGGGCAAAGAATAGGGCTGCTCAAAAAGTGGTATGGCAAGTTCGTCGGCCAGCCGGCATAACGTGTTCGGTAGTTGACCGATGTAAGCATCTCCGGTCAGGACAACGAGTCCGGAGACATTGCATTCCTTACTCTCATACAGGCATTCCGCCAGATTCTGAGGGCTGCGATGCCGGCTGATGCCGGTAACAAATACGAGTTCGCCACCTTTGACCCAGCTTTTGAACGAGCGGTTTTCCGCTACATAGGGCCAGCGTACCGGGTTATCCCCGGCGGACTCCCCGCCCCGGAGCCGAATGGCATCCAGGCCGGGGAGGTGTGGCACGTTCCGGCATCGCAGGGTCACTCAGATCGCTCCCATCACCTGGGCTTTGCGCTCACGGACCGCTTCGCTGACAACCAGAATGAGGCTGTAGCTCAGGGCCGCGACGATGACACCCACAATGGGTGCGATCCAGGGAGACGTATAGGCGGCTGCGGAGCCGATGGCGTAGGCCGCGAGCCCCGGAACGTTGAAGGCTGGCAGTGTAACCGTTGTCAGGTCCGGATACTGGCGTTTATAGCCGACAAAGTAGCTGGCCATGATGACGCCACCGATTGGCGGGATAAAGGTGCCGAGCAGAACAAGGAACGGGATCAGCCACTCGTACATACCCAGTACCGCCAGTACTGTCCCGATCGCGGCACCAGCAATGGTCACCGACTTGCGGCGGCGGGTACGGATCAGGTTGCAGCCTGCGACCGCAAAGTTGTAAACCGTGTTGTCCTGGGTGGTCCAGAGATTCAGGAACAGCATCAGGATACCGAGTGTTGCCAGGCCCTGGGCGACCATGATGTCGACGATGTCGGCTTGCTGGTAGACGAGGGCACCGAAGGCGCCGATCAGGGTCATCAGACCGTTACCGAGGAAGAACGCAAGCAATGTGGCGATCACAGCGGTTTTGCCGGATTTCGCGAAGCGGGTCCAATTGGTGGCCTGGGTGCCGCCACTGACAAAGGTGCCAAAAACCAGCGTGATTGCCGCTGCAACGCTCATTTCATTGGTCGGGGTGATGGCCAGCAGCCCGGACAGGCCGCCGGCATCGGATGTGGCAATGGACATGCTGACGGCGACCAGAATAATCATGGCGGGCACGGCAACCCTCGATAGCCACTCCAGGCCTTGATAACCGATAAACGCAGTAATACAGAAGGCGAAACCGAACAGCACCATCAGCGGCGTTGTCATCCCTTCCGGCATCCCCGTGAGTTTGACCAGCAGAATTGCCATGGTGGCCGTACCCCAGGCGTACCAGCCAATCTGGGTGAAGCCCAGAATAAAGTCGGAAAGCTTGCTGCCCAGCTCGCCAAAGGTGAACCGGCTCATCAGGGCTGTGTTCAGGCCTGTCTTCGCGGCGATATAACCCAGCCCTGCTGCGTACAGCCCCAGCAGCAGATTGCCGACCGCCAGAACCATCAGCATTGTGGAAAAGTCGAAGGCAACACCAACGCTGCCACCAGCCCACATGGTGGCGGTAAAGAAAGTGAAGCCAAGGAGTACCAGCCCCATGGACCAGACGCTTTTGCGCTGATCCATGGGGACCGGGCTTAAGGGATAATCCTGTTCTTTGGGTGTAGATTCAGTGGTCATGACGATCTCTCCGTGTCGTAGGTAACACGAAGGGAGTTGGCAACGTTTGTGCCATGGTCGTTTTTCCGGCCGATTTGTGCCAAGTAGTCGCCTCTAGATTGTGCAATTTGCACAGGATCCTGATCGCAGATTATCAGGTGGGGGACTAAATGCGTTCATATGGTGCGATTTTTCGGGTGATTTGCACATTTGGTGCGTGATTGCCTGAAGTCGTCTTTTTGAAACGCTTTGCCAGAGGACCGCCTATCAGCTTGCCGTTTTTAGTCGCCTCAGTGTCGTATTGGTTCCTCCCGGAAAAGTCAAAGACGGCCACATTAGGGCTATCGACAACCCGCCAAGGGGGAGATAGCAATGGCCGTCAAATTCGAGCAAGCACTTCTGGATTATCCACAACAACGGGCCGGTGCTGCACGCCAGCCTGGCAGCGTCGACCAGTCTGATCGGCGCGTTCCCATCAACCTGCGTCAATCCGGCCCCACGCCGGTGGAGATGCTGATTTCCACGCGGGTCCGTAAGTCACCTTACTGGCATCTTGCCTATGAGGCGGGCTGCTGGCGGGCGACGGTCTATAACCGTATGTATCACCCGCGGGGGTATATTCGCCCGGAAGACGGCGGCGCCATGCGGGAGTACGAGTCGCTGATCCACGATGTCACCATGTGGAACGTGGCGGTCGAGCGCCAGATTCAGGTCAAAGGCCCGGATGCAGAGCGCTTTGTGAATTACGTGATCACCCGGGATGCGACCAAGATCAAACCCATGCGCGGAAAGTACGTCATCCTGTGCAACGAAGAGGGCGGCATCATCAATGACCCGGTTCTGCTGCGGGTCGCCGAAGATGAGTTCTGGTTCTCCCTCTCCGACAGCGATCTGGAGCTCTGGATGCGGGGCGTGAACATCGGTATGGGCTTCAATGTCACCATTGCGGAAATCGATGTGGCACCGGTGCAGATTCAGGGTCCCAAGTCCGAAGCGCTCATGGCGGATCTGTTTGGCGATGCGGTTCGGGACATTCCCTACTACGGCTTGATGCAAGGCCAGGTGGCCGGCCACGACGTGATCGTTTCCCAGACCGGATTTACCGGAGAGAAGGGTTACGAGATTTACCTTAAGGAAGCGACCAAATACGCCGAGGACCTGTGGTACCGGGTGCTTGCTGCGGGTGAGCCCCATAACCTTCGGGTCATAGCGCCTGCCCACCATCGCCGGATTGCCGCGGGCATTCTTTCCTGGGGGCAGGATGTGGACCAGGAGACCCTGCCGTTCCAGTGCAATCTGGCCTACCAGGTGCCGCGTAACAAGGACGCCGACTACATCGGCAAGCAAAGGCTTGAGATGGTCCGTGAGCAAATGGAAGCCGGGCGTCCGCCTTTCAGCCACATCATGGTTGGCATCCGCTTTGGCGGCGGCCAGGTGACGGATTACTCCAATGATTTCTGGCTGATCAGCGGCCCTGAGGGTGGCGAAGCGGAGGGCTACGTTACCTCCCCCTGGTACTCGCCGGAACTTGAGACCAACATCGCGCTGGCCTATGTGCCGTTTGATCTTCGTGCTGTCGGCACGCGGCTGACCGTGCATCTTCCTGTGGAATATGCTGCCGCGGATGGTTCGACCGCTGTGGAGGCTGAAGTGGTGGAAGTGCCCTTCCGACCCTCGGTGAACCCCAACGCCCGTGAAAGAGCCAGGGCGAAGGGAATCGACTTCGCCGATTAACAATGCGGGAAGATCCGTCGGTAGCAGCTGCCTGGTTGACACCGTTAGCAATGGGGTGCGCGGTTTATGACAATGATGAGCGAAAAACAGGCGTTCAATTGGCCCGATGAGGAGGCAGCAGCGAGATTTCGTGATCTGGTGCGCTCGGCCTCCATCGAGGCGACACCCCGCCAGATCCTGACGGCAGAGCATCTGCCGGACCTTCTGCCGGCTGGCACCTGCGTGTACGTACCGTTCCTGCCAAAGGGGCAGTTCAGCGATACGCTGGAAGCTTCACGTCGTCTGCTGGACCTGGGGATGCAGCCAGTACCGCATGTGCCTGCCCGCATGGCTCAGAGCCGAGGGCAGCTGCGGGACTGGTTGGCCCAGCTGGATGAAAGCCGGGTGGATCGGTTGCTGCTGATCGCGGGCGACAGCGATGCGGTGGCCGGCCCTTTCCCCGATACCCTGGCCGTACTCGAATCGGGATTGCTGGCCCAGTTCCGGTTCCACGGTATCGGTGTTGCGGCTCATCCGGACGGCCACCCCATGGCGGATCGGGCAACCCTGGCGCAGGCATTGAGCATCAAGCGTGAATACGCCCGTACTACCGCTACGAGGCTCTGGGTGGTTACCCAGTTCACCTTCGATGCTGAGGTGGTAATCGACTGGCTGCAGAGCCTGGGCAACATGCTGGAGGAGGTGCCCGTCTATATCGGCATGGCGGGCCCAACACGGATCAAAACGCTCATCGCTTATGCCGCCATGTGTGGGGTAGGTGCATCCGCACGTATGCTGCTCCGTCGCCCTGGCAGCGCCCGGATGCTGGGTGCCTGGAAACCCGACGACATGGTCCGGGCTCTGGTGCAGTATTGCCTGGAAAATCCGGAGACCCTGCTGCGGGGCATCCATCTGTTTCCGCTCGGAGGCCTGCGTCAGTCAGCGCAATGGATTCGGGAACACAGTGGGCCCTCCGAAGAGAAAAGGGAGGCAGTGCCATGAGTCTTCAGTACAGTAAACTGACACCCGACACGCCAGCGACGGCCGAGTTTCCGCCACCGGGCACTCCGGATATCGAGATTGCCCGTTCGGTCCAGCCCCAGTCTATCCTGCTGTTGGCGCAGCAGCGCTTCGGCTTGCCGGCCGAGAGTCTTGTGCCTTTTGGCCACTACAAAGCAAAGTTGGACATGGCCTATGTGGATACGTCCGACTCGGCACCCAGAGGCAGGCTGGTCCTTGTGACCGCCATTACGCCAACCCCCGCGGGGGAAGGGAAAACCACAACCAGTGTAGGGCTGAACGACGGCTTAAATCGGCTGGGTGTGCGCTCCTCCGTGTGTCTGCGGGAGCCGTCCCTGGGACCCTGCTTTGGCATGAAGGGCGGGGCCGCCGGCGGAGGCCGGGCCCAGGTGATTCCGATGGAAGACATCAACCTGCATTTCAATGGTGACTTCCACGCCATCACCAGTGCTCATAACCTGCTGGCGTCACTGATCGATAACCACATTCACTGGGGCAATGAAACCGGACTGGATCCGCGTTACATAAGCTGGCGCAGAGTCATGGATATAACCGACCGGTCCCTGCGAAACATGGTCTGTGGACTGGGCGGGGCGGCACACGGCGTGCCCCGTGAAACCGGCTTCGACATCACCGTGTCATCGGAAATCATGGCCATCCTTTGCCTGGCAGACGGCCGGGCGGACCTGAAGCAGCGCCTGGGAAATATCATCGTTGGACGGCGTTCGGACATGTCGCCGGTGACCGTTCGTGATCTGGGCGTGGAGGGCTCACTCACCGTACTGCTGAAAGAAGCACTGCAGCCGAACCTGGTGCAGAGCCTGGAGCACAATCCGGTGTTTATCCATGGTGGCCCGTTTGCCAATATCGCCCACGGATGCAATTCCGTCACTGCCACCCGGGCTGCGCTGGCCCTGAATGATGTGGTGGTTACCGAGGCCGGCTTCGGCGCCGACCTTGGCGCGGAAAAGTTCATTGATATCAAGTGCCGACACACAGGGTTGCGCCCGGATGCCGCCGTAGTGGTCTGCACCATTCGGGCCCTCAAAATGCAGGGCGGTATACCCCGCAGTCAACTTGGCATTTCTGACCTGGCGTCGCTGCGCAGAGGGTCCGCCAACCTTGAGCGGCATATCCGCAACCTGCAGCAGTTTGGTCTGACCCCGGTGGTATGTATCAACCGTTTCCCGGATGACACCGAGGAGGAGATGGCTCTGGTGCAGTCCATCAGCGAGGAGCTAGGCGTACGGGCAGTGCCCGCCGATCATTGGGCAACCGGTGGTGAAGGTGCCACTGAATTGGCCCAGGCTGTGCTCGACCAAATGGACGAGGGCAGACCGGAGGTGGAATTTCTCTATGAGGACAGCCTGCCCCTGGCGGATAAGATTCGCACCATTGCTACCCGTATCTACCGTGCGGGCAGCGTGGAGTTCACAACGGTCGCCAAACGACAGCTGGAGGAATACGAAAGCCTGGGCTTTGGCCACCTTCCCGTGTGCATTGCCAAGACCCAGTACAGCTTCTCGGTGGACTCGTCGGTGAAGGGCGCCCCGTCCGGACATATGTTGCCGGTGAGGGAAGTGCGCCTGGCAGCCGGCGCCGGATTCGTGGTGGCGGTCTGTGGCGACATCATGACCATGCCGGGTCTGCCAAGGCGGCCCGCCGCCCTGGATATCGCCCTGGATGCTAATGGCCTGGTGGTGGGGTTAACCTGAAACAGTGTGTTCGGGGGTATCCTCAAAAGTTCCGAAAGTGGGCTCGGTCCGGGCCCGCTTCAGGGCTTGCAGGGATGAGGACGGCAAACTTGCCATGGTGGTTGTCAGGAAGCTGTCCGTCCTTGCCGGAGTGAAAACTCCCATCCGTTCGTACTTGGGTGCGCGTCCCATGGTTTTGCGATAGCAACGGCTGAAGTGAGTAGCGGAGACGAATCCGCACATGGAGGCAATCTCAACGATGGAGCAAGAGGTCTGCTTGAGTAGCCGGCGTGCGCGGTTCAGCCGTACCCGGAGGTAGTAGCGAGACGGCGTGCACCCCATGTGTTTCAGGAACAGCCGTTCCAGTTGCCGGCGCGAAATGCCGGCCAGGGTTGCCAGTTCCTGCAGCTCAATCGGCTCGTCGATATTGGACTCCATCAACTGGGCGGCCTCCGCCAGCTTGGGTTGCGCGCGGGCCAGGCCCGGATGCATGGGCATGGGCTGTTGCTCACTCTCTTCCCGTACCCGGTCGCAGACAAACATGTGGGAGATGGCATTGCTGAGTTCCTGGCCATGCCGCCGTGCCAGGAAGCTGAGCATCATGTGCATCGGCACGGTGCCACCGGTGCAGGTCATGCGCTCACGCTCGACAGTAAACAGGCGGTTGTTGGTCTGAACCCGGGGAAAGTCTTCCTGCATGGCTTCGAGACACTCCCAATGGGCACTGCAGGCATGGCCGTCCAGCAGTCCGGCACTGGCCAATACATAAGGCCCGGTGCACACGGCCCCCATCAGGACGTGCCGCCGCGCCATCCGTTTTAACCATTGGACTTCATGACGTGAAAAGCTGCGGGTGACATCAATACCAGCGACAACGATCACCAGGTCGAAGCTGTGTTCTTCCTGAATGGAGGCATCCGGCACCATCGTGACACCGTCACTGGCGCACGCATAACTGCCATCAGCCGTAAGTAGCTTCCATGAATAGAGTTCCGTGCCTGCCATTTGGTTGGCCACTCGCAGGGGTTCAACCGCAGTGGCAAGGGCAATCAAGGTAAAGTTGTCGATCAGCAGAAAGCCGACCCGATAGGGCTGTTGGATGGGCTTGTGTGTTTCCGAGCCGGTATCAGTGGTCATAAACAACCCCCTTTGCCCTGCCTGGGCCAGCAGCGTTAGCCAATACCGCGAATTTCCGTACCGACTACCACAATTTGAACACTAGCCGTTGCACTTTGATCGTGCAATAAGTGATCAGTTCCACATCGATTTCATTCTAAGGCGGTATTCTGAATGTCAGTGGTCTATAAGCGACATGGAGCATGCCTTTATAGACTCAGCGCGCCCCGCTTTCGTTCAGGACTTGGTCCGTTCGTTGTCCGGATCAAACAGCGCCCGGTAACCCACCGCCTCGATTCGGATCGGGTAGTGTTCCTGAAAGTATTCCAGGGTCAGTTCCCGGCCTTCCTGAGCGTACTCGGCAGGGATGTAGCCCAGCAGGATGATCTTCCCCAACGAAGGCCCCCAGGCCGCACTGGTGTTGTAGGAGCGGCGCCCCTGGCTATCCACCAGCACTTCACCGGTTTGCGGATCCAGAATCGGCCATTGGCCGACCGGATAGCGCAGAACGCCATTCGCATCCCGGTGGTCTGTCATGGTCATGGTGCAGAGGTAGGCGGATTGCCGGGGCCACTCCCGCTGTTCCAGATACGCGGCCTTGCCGTGAAAATCGGCTTCCTTGACCTTGGGCCGTTGTAAACCGGCTTCGTAGAGATTGTATTCCGTTTCCAGGTCCACGTTCTGCAGTCGCAGGCTCTTCTCCAGGCGACGGGTATTGGCGTAGGTTTCAATGCCCACCGGCGTAACGCCCGCATCGTAGAGCAGGTCCCAGATTCTCAAGCCGTAACTGAAAGGGAAATAGAGCTCCCAGCCCTGCTCGCCCACATAGGAAATCCGGAAGGCCCAGACCGGGACCCCTTGAATGTTCAGTTCGCGGGCGGTGGCAAACGGAAAATTGTCCGCGGACAACTGGTCTGGGTCGGTAACGAACTGGGCCAGTGTCTCCCGGGCCTTGGGACCCCAAAGGCCGAGGGTCGCGAGTTCGTCCGTGCGGTCATGCACCTGGATCTTGTCCAGCCCCTTCTCCCGGGCCATACGGGTGATCCAGCAGTAATCCCGGTGGCCGGTGTCGCCGCCGCAGATTACCCGATAGTCTTGCGCACTCCGCCGAATGATGGTCAGGTCGGAACGTATGCCCCCGCGCTCGTCGAGGAAATGGGTGTAGACACCTTTGCCGTTGGGCGTGGTACCGCCGACTTTGGCAACGGACAGATATTCCAACAGCGCTTCCGCGTTGTCACCGGAGATGTCGAATATGGCGAAATGGGACAGATTGATCATACCCACGGATTCGCTCATCTCGAGCTGTTCGGCGTTGGATACCTCCCAGAAGTGTCGGGCGTCCCATTCATGTTCCCGCACCGGGATCCGGTCGCGATATTTCGCCAGCAGGGTGGACTCGTTGGCCGCATAACCGTGAGCACGCTCCCAGCCCGCGGCCTCCATGAAGTAGGCACCCAGTCCGACTTCCCGCAGGTAGAAAGGGCTGGTTCGCATCTTGCGACCGGTAAGGTAAGGTTCACGGGGGTGAACCGCTGGGGTATAGATTTTTTTGGCCGTCTCGTAGCAGCGGTTATACACGTAGTCCGGGGTTTTCTGCAGGGGGTAATGGCGTGCGATATCGATACTGTGAGGATCCATCTCAGGGGAGCCACGGGTCATCCAGTCGGCCAGTAACTTGCCCGCACCCGGGCCGTCTTTCACCCAGACCGCCTCGCAGAACCACAGATTACGGACTTCCGGGGATTCGCCCATGAGTGAACCGCCATCCGGCGTCACTGACAGCAGGCCATTGAAAGAGTGTTTCTCCTCCCACCCCAGCTCGCCGAGAATCGGCGTCATCTCAATGGCCTTTTCGTAGGCATCCATGACCTGGTCCAGTGAAAGATCCCGCATTGAGGGGGACATCCGCGCATCACCGGGCTCCGCAATGGCGCCAGGGTAGACCAGCCGCGGGTTCTCCGCTTCGTAATAGCCCCACTCGATGCGACCGCCTTCGGTGGTGGTCGGGTCGCCGGTGTCCCGGACATAGGCGGAGTTGCCCTGGTCGCGGAACAGCGGATAGACGATCTGTTTGCCGGTGCCATTGAGTTCCTCGTAGGGGCCGAAAAATAGCAACGGGTGTTCCAGAGGCATCAGTGGCAATGGTGAGTTGGCGGTGTTTGCCATCAGCGGCCCCCATATCCCCATTGAGAGCACAACGTATTCGGTCTCAATGTAGCCCTTGTGGGTTTCAACGCCACGCACCTGGCCATCCTCGACATCAATGCGGATGGCCGGTGTGTAGGCAAAGGCCTGCAGCTTGCCCGTGGCCACAGCTTCTTCCACCAGGTCGCCGGCAACACTCTGGGAGCGGGGCACCACCAGCCCGGCATCCGGGTCCCACATCGCGCCCTGGATCTGACTTTCGTCCAGCAATGGAAACAGTTCTTTTGCCTGTTTGGGCGAGATCATGCTGACATTGGTGCCGAACGCTTTTCCGGAACCCACCTTGCGACGAAGCTCGTCCATTCGCTCGTCGTCATCCGAACGGGCCACTTCCATTCCACCGCATTTCACGTAATTGCCGCGTTTTTCATAAAACGCCTGGCTGTATTTGGTGGTGTAAATGTTCAACTTGTCGTGGGAGGTGGTGAAGCAGAAATCCGAAGCGTGGGATGTGGACCCGATATCTGTGGGAATGGCGGACTTTTCCAAGCCCACGATATCATCCCAGCCTTGTTCGATCAGGTGGTGCGCTACCGACGAGCCAACGATACCGCCCTGGCCAATGATTACGACTTTTGCCCGTTTCGGTAGTTGTGCCATTTTGGGTCCCCTCTACCTGCATTGAATGCCACCGCGCTGCCGCATTTCGGGCAGGGCCTTTAATCAATGTGGCTCTAATTGCTAATGGCAGGTAAATCCAATACGACACCGAGCCGTCTAAAAGCGGCAGAGACAAGGGGCGGGTTGTGCACCCAGCTCTGAGCGATTACCTCACAGGTGATAAATTGGACTAGACTTCTCGCTACCTGCTTGCCGGGAAGGAAACTCCCCCATGACCAGACGCGGTGCCAGCATTGCCCTATGGGTTGCCATCGCGCTCGGCATCGTGCCGGTCGTCGTTACCGGCCACATATCCCCTTTTGCCAGTTTTGGCACTCGATTCGGGCTTGAGATTGAAAGCCTGATTTTCTTGTCTTCAGAGCTTTGTCTGGTTGTCTTTCTTCTGGGAATCGCGGCCTGTGTTTTTCTGCGGAGATTTGTCCTGATGCCACTGCTTTTGCCGTGGCTGGCCCTGGTGTTCTACCCGGCTGAACGACTGACCGATCAGCTGCCCAGCGCCTGGGATGCGCAGGAAAAGCTTTATGAGAATGAAAATGTTGCCAGAGAGAGTGGCGAACTGCCCGGCATCGATTGGCTTCGTGACAGGATTGGCGACATCAGCCATACCGACACCGGCCTTTTCCGATTCGAGCGTGAAGAACTGCACGAGGAATTGAACCGACTGTCGGAAAAGGGAGCTGAATGGGGCAACAACGGTAATCAACGGACGAAAAAGATTGCCGCTCAGATCAACGCACTGAAACCAAAGATCGCCCAAGCGAACGCGCATATCCGAGTCATAGATAAGGCATTGCGCGATCTGGCCATTGCCTCGCGTTTCAGCTTCGGGCTCGCAGACAAGGTAGTGGGGGACAAGCTAAAGCAAGGGCGAGCCAAGGTGGTGCGCCACCGCGATGCCCTTGAGTCAAAGCGCCGAGCACTCAGGGTAGAGTTGTCGACGCTTCAAGAGGCGCGTGCACGCTCAGCGGGGGCCCTGGCAGAGCTTCGGAACCTGGATGCAAGAATACAGACCTATCTGTGGGCAAGTGACGTTTACAAAGCGTGGCAGGTATCCATGGTGTACAAAGCGCTCTGCCTGGCTGTGTTAGTCGTTTTGCTCTGGACTTTTTCCATCGCGTCTCCGGTTTACCTGTCACTTCTGGGAGCTTCACTGCTTGCCGCACTGCTCTACGCAGAAGGTGCCCTGGGCTACCGGCTGTGGCTGATTGTTCAGTTTCTAATGCTTTGTTTCGGCCTACGCATTGCCAGATTGCTGGTTCAGGAAAACGGCCCTTTGCTTCGCAGGCAGTCGGGATCGTTTCTGCTGAAGACTTTTCGTAAAACGATTATCTTTTATTTGCCCTTCCTGATGTTGCTGGCGGCTGGTCTGGCAGCGTCCTGGCAAGTCAATCGGTCAATAGATGCCCACCTCTACAACCTGGAAATCATGTCGGGTGCAGACCTCGACGCACCCCGGAGGCAGAACATCGATCGTGCCATCAGCGCCTATTTTGATGAGCAGGAACAGGCCGCTTTCGGAATGCTCGACAGCCTGGATGCCCAGGCAAAATCGGCCCCGAAAGCCGTCGCTGCCGCAATTATGTCGTTTTATGAAACAGAGGTACCCGAGACATTGCCAGATATCGAGCCAGAAATGGCGCCACCGGGGTGCAGTGGCTTTCTGCCCTGGGTTTTCCAGACAGCGTCATGCGCAGAAACGTCGGTCAAGGAACCGCTGAATGAAGCCTATGCCGAAAGGCGCGAGGCGGAGCGCGAGAGTCTGGATCGAACAACGCAGGGTTATGCGGAGCTTGCCCGAACCGGCGCCGCCAACCTTGTTGACGTTGCCCGAGAGGACTTGAGCTCGACTTTCCACGATATGGAAACGGTGATAAAGAAGCAGTTGGGTGTGATCTACGCTGTTGTTGATATCTATGCCTGGGTCTCCTGGTTTGTCTTGATCCTCGTTGTCATCAAAAGCCTGATGTACATTTTTGCCCGGGTGTTTTTCGGAGCGCAGGCCAATGGCGAGCGAATGATTCAGTTTGAATCGGGGCCGGAGCCCGGCCAGCCTGGTCGGGTAAGGGATGTGCCTGACCGACTCGAACTGAGCCCTGAAATGGGTGAACTGATGTACGTCAGTAAACGCTATGATTTTACCAATGCGCCGCCTGATGAGGTGACTCCCCAGGCCCAAAGGGCTTTCTTCTCTCGGTTCTTGCGCGGTGCCTGGCATATGAACCGTATCTGGACAGGCGCCCGTGTTGTCGGGGCGGCGCCATACCGGCGCTTGCCTGCTGATGAGCGTATTGTGGTCTGGACCCTCAAACCGGGTGATGCTGTGATTTTTTCCTGGAAGCAGTTTGTGGGCATGAGCGATAGCATCGATATACGCACGAGGTACAGTTGGCAACTGGCTTCTTTGGTGTTTGGTCGAATGTTTTATGTGGTTGCTTGCGTGGACCCGGATGCACCGAGCGATGGCACCTTGTTGCTGTCTGCCCGGGGCAGCGATGGCACCGATGGTCAAGAAAGTCCCAGTAACAGCCCCGATCAGCTACTCGCATGGCAGACCACCACCCGTTTCGAGATGCACGCCAATCTGAATTTCCGGAACGTGTACCGAAGCGGTGTCCAGATTCGAGCCTTGGGCAAGGATCTGGCTGTCATGCATTCGAATGTGCAGCGTCAGCGATCAGGGGCAGCGCGGTTTCTGACTTGTTTTTTCCTGCCGGTATAACGGGGTAGTTGCCATGAGAAGTGCTTTGACCATGATCGGGTTCATACTGGTCGCCATAGCCTTTTACGTTCTGTGGACCAACCTGAGCGCGCGTATCGTTGCGATTGAGTCGGACACTGGCAGTTACATCTATACAGATCCGGATACCCCTGATGAGTCGGAACCGCAGCTTCAAAGTCCGGGTTTGGAAGCGTTGAGTGACAGGTTGGCGAGATTGGAGTCGTTACAGCGGGAAAATGCCGATGCGATCAACGCCTTATCTGAACGCCTGGATCGTTTCGAGGCCGCCATCTGCCGGGGTGAAGACTGTGGTCGCAGAATGCTGACTCGGGAAACGGTATTTTTCGCCCTCAACGACAGTTCACTCAGTGACGAGGCGAAAGACCGGATTGATCGTCTGATGGAAAGAGTGAGTGAAGGCGCTCTCATTTCTCTCAGGGGCCAGGCTGATGCTGTTGGTGAGGAAACCTACAATTACCTGCTTTCGCTACGCCGGGCCGCGGCTGTTAAACGATATATCGATGCCGTGCTGGCAGAGTCGGATCAGACCGGCAATCCTTTGATTACGATTGATGGCACTGGTGAGGCGCTTTCGGATGACTCCGATGAATCTGAAGATCCGGCCCGTCGAATGGTCGAAATTCTGATTTTCGAGTGAGGCCTGCGCCAAAATTGTAACAGTGGTATCTCTTTTAATACGCTTGTTTACTGGTGGTCATAGCGAGAATTTGTTTAGATTCGGCATGTACAGGGAACTAAGTGCGCTGTGAGCTCTTTTTATGCCGACTCCTTCGGTTGAATCAAATACCGTATCCCCCCGCGACATGCTCATGCTGCGACTCTCCATCGTGGTGGGTGGCATTCTGATATCTTTGTTCATGATTGGTGACCTTCAGTTGATTCCGCCTGAACTGGCGGGCTCTTACATCACCAGCAGAGCCCTCATTCAACTTCCGATTCTTGCTGGCTTGCTTGCTCTCACCTTCGCGCGCCAATTTCTCCGTTTCGCACAAACGGCCTTCCTGGCGACCGTTCTCAGCATCACCTACGCCAATTACTACCTCATCCACGTGGCATGGGAGCAGGCAGCATTCAGCTTTCCTTACGAGGGTACGTTACTGTATGCCTTCTTCGGTTTCTTTGTTTTCGGAATGAAGTTCTATTACGCGTTAACAGCGATGCTGATCAGTTCGCTTGGCTTTGTCGGTTTGATGTTCCTGGATTCCGTTTACGGCGAGCGAACCTGGATGAACGCCGGGTTCGTGGTTGGATCACTGTTTGTCGGTGTGATTGGCAGGCACAGGATTGATCGATTGCTGGGGAAGCTGGAGGATGCCAATGAGCAGTTGGTTGGCCTGAGTACCCTGGATGGTCTCACGGAGTTATTCAACCGGCGAGCATTGATGAGTGAATCGGAGCGCCTGTTTGCCTTGCAGCGGCGTTCCAATCAGCGGCTCGCCGTGTTCATGATGGATCTGGATCATTTCAAGCAGTTCAACGATCGGTATGGCCACCAGGAGGGTGATCGAGCTATTCGTTTGCAGGCGGACATCATGAGGCAGGTATTCAAACGGCAGACAGATATCCTCGGACGCTATGGTGGCGAGGAGTTCATGGCTGTGATTGAGGGCGAGCATGCCGACCGGTTTGAGCTGCTTGCTGCGGAGGTTCTGAAACAATGGCAGGAGAGTGCGGTGCCAAACGAGGACAGCCCCGATAGCAAGGTGCTCAGCTGTTCCATCGGGGTCTGTCAGGGCCTGGCCAACGAGTTTGATTCGATCGACGACATGATCCGAAGGGCCGACGAAGCTCTATATTGCGCGAAAAAACAGGGCCGCGCCCGTTATGTAATGGCCTAGTCTTCGGGCATGTGTTCGAACAGACTGCCCAGCCCCGACTGGGGAGTGAGCTTGCCGCACAGTCGCAAGGCCTCCCAGAAACTGACCTGATTAGCTGTCAGTATCGGCTGCCCGATTGCCTGCTCCAGATCCGTGAGCCAGGCTGAAGAGTGGAGCGCTGTGTCTGGCATCAGCAGGGCGTCGGCCTCTTCCCTGACGTTAGCCAGAGCGAATTCGATAACCGCGTCTTTCTCAAGTAGACCGACTTCCGCGGCTGTGATGATGCCGCGGCTGGCCAGATGCACAACTTCGATATCGAAATGATTGAGAAACGCCCGGAATCGCTGTGCGACACCATCGGGGTAGGTGGCAGCGATGGCCACCCGTTTGGCGTCAATGGCTTTCACTGCTCTGGCGAATGCCATTGCGGTTGTGGAAGCGGGTACGCCCAGCAGTTTCTCGAGCGTGTCAATCTGCTGGCGAATACCATCGAGGCCGAGCACAAAGCTCGCGCTGGTCGAGGTCCACATCACCGACTCAATCCCTGAGTCAGCCAGTTTTTCTGCACCTTTGGAGAGACGGCTGATGCTGCCCATTTCACTGAGGGCTTCAACGGTATGGGCGTCCTCCAGGAATTCGGTGTGAATGAGAGTTACCTGTGCCGGAGGCTTCACCATGGAACCCATCAGGGGGTAATCATCTTCGGCCGCATGGCCCGGATAGAGGAATCCGAGTCTGGCTGGAGGCGGTGTATGGCTCATTGATCGCTCCCTCACTGGCAGAGATTGACGTGCCTGTACAATAGACCAAAACTAGCAGCTCAGCAGTCTTTGGAGAGTAGCGATGGACAGCCAATGGTTACTGATCTTTGCTGATGTGCTCCTGATCCTGCACACGATGCTGGTGGCCTTCGTGATCCTGGGGCTGGTGGCGACGTTCGCTGGCTTTTTCCTCCAGTGGCGCTGGGTTCGCAATGTCTGGTTCCGTCTCAGCCACCTGGCTGTGATTGTTATTGTGGTTCTGCAGTCGTGGCTGGGTGTGCTATGCCCGCTTACGACCTGGGAAATGGCGCTTCGGGCAAAGGCCGGGGAGGCAGGCTATGAGGGATCGTTCATCCAGCACTGGCTGCATTCCATTCTGTATTACAGTGCACCGGACTGGGTGTTTATTCTGGCGTACACGGTTTTCGGAGCGCTCGTCCTGGCCAGCTGGTTTGTGGTCAGGCCCGAGCGGTGAAAAACAGGCAGGCTTATTTCTTGAAAAATGCCAGGAAAGCGCCGGCGGCAGCCGCGGCCGCCCCGCCGATCAGATACCACATGGTGTCGTCGGTAAATCGGCCTGTGACCGTCTCGGTAAGCTGGTTTCCCAGAGACTGTGTTGATTGATAGCCGAAATAGAGCAGTCCGACGCCAACCACCAGCAAAACGATACCGACCAGCTTTGAACTTCCCATTTAATGCTCCTTTTTGATTGGCGCTGAAATACAGCTTGCCGTGGGATCAGGGAAGCTTGCCATCCGCTTCTGGTTTTTCCAACAGTTCTTTCCTTTCACGCTGATATTTGTCAAAGGGTTTGTTCGTGCGATCCAGGCACTCGAAGTAGGTCGATGGTGGCTCGTTGGCGCATTCGTTTCTTTGATTTGTCTGAACGTTCTCATAGACAGCCCTTTGACTGCAGCCGGTGGTCAATGCGATGAGGGCGATTAGGGAAAGTGTTGTCTTCATTGGTCGACATTGCTCTTCTGATGATGACCTCAGCCCTAGTCTGGTTTCCTGGCGATCAGGAAGTAAACGTCTTTTGAGGTTTCAGGCACCCAGCGATAATCAATCTGGAATCCGGCGTACTCCAGATGCCTCTCCAACTGACAACGGGACAAGAAATTTACATAGGGCGCGAGTCGCAGACCTCGGGCCAGGGAAGCGACTGGTTTCAAATAGGGGCAAGTATCTTGAAGGCAGGCGGTGTTGCTGATGAACACTCCGCCAGGTTTCAACATGCCGAAAACCCCTTGTATCGCACCTTCGGGGTGTCGGAGGAGGTGCAGGATGTTCAACCCCAGGATCGCGTCGAACGCTTGCTGCCGATGTTGCATGTCCTCAAGTGTGGCAACCATAAAGCGAAGGTTGTCAGCGACTTTTTCTGCCTTTCGCTCTCGGGCGATGTCTATCATTCGGGAAGAGGCATCGGTTGCCAGGTAGCTGCATACTCTGGGCGCGTGAATGAGTGCCGTTGATCCCGTACCACAGCCGAACTCCAGAACATCCATTTCCGGATTGAGATATTTCTGGGTGAGGGCGATCTTTCTCAGATAGGCGTTTTGGTCCGGGATGGGACGGCGGGCGTATCGAGCAGCACTGCGGTTCCAGAAACGGATGGATGAGTTCATGAGTTCGTCTCTCAGGGCGGTTGATTTAGTTCCGGGAACCGATTCTATCTCTTCACTTCTGTTGGTAATATCGACAGAAATTTATTGCAGATATGCATATTTGAATGAATTGGCGAACCGTTAACTTCGATTGGAACCGAGCCCGTGCGTTCCTGGTCACAGCCGAGGAAGGATCCCTCTCTGCTGCTGCAAAGGCTCTGGGGGTTTCGCAGCCGACCCTCGGAAGACAGGTTGCGGCGTTGGAAGAGGAACTTTCTACGGCGCTGTTTGAGCGGGGAGGTCGTGGGCTGGAATTGACTCGGAATGGCCTCGAACTGCTTGCCTATGTCCGAGCGATGGGAGAGGCCGCAAGCAGCCTTTCACTTGCGGCAACGGGTCAGGCGAAGTCCATTGAGGGCGAGATTGCGATTTCGGCATCTGAAATCACCGCCGCTTACATTCTGCCGCCAATTCTTCAAAGGCTTCGATACCAGTATCCCGGAATACGTATCAACCTTGTTGCCTCCAATGAGGCCAGCGATCTTCGCCGCCGTGCTGCAGACATTGCAATCCGGAACTTTCGACCCACAGAACCCGATCTGATTGCCCGCAAGGTGGGGGGATTCTCGGCGACTCTCTACGCCAGACCCGAAATCCTGGCTGATCTGCCATCGCCGTTGACCGAGGATCTTTGTAAGGCCCCATTCATAGGCTTTCTTTCAAACAATGAGAGATACGTGGGAGCCCTGGCGCAGCGTGGCCTCAAGCTGCGGGAAGAGCAATTCGTTGCAAGGACGGACAGCCATCTGGTTCATTGGCGAATGGCTCGGGCTGGTATCGGTATTGGCATGATGCCCGTTGAGTTGGGTGATGCAGAGCCTGAAGTAGAGAGAGTCTTCGAGGATAAGGTTTTCGGAGGCGATGTCTGGCTAGTATCACATCGGGAACTCAGGATGAACCTTCGGGTTCGGACGGTTTTTGATTTTCTGGCCGCTGAGCTTTCCGAGTATTACGGGAAATCTGAAAGCTAATTCGACAGAGTTTGGTTCGTTAGCCTGTCCCGAAGATCGGCAACGCATTCGTTGATCTCGCGCTCGTTGGCGCTCGCAAATCCCATTACCAGACCGGTTCTGGAGGCATCTCCCAGAAAGTGCGCGCTCAGCGGTGTACTGCCAAATCCCCTGGTTTTCAGCCATTGGCTGAGCGCCAGGTCGTCAAAATCTCCTTCAAGTACCAGGTGCATCCCCGCGCTTTCCGCCACCGGTTGAGCAAGTCCGCCGAGCTTTTTCGTAACCTCGCTCTGGAAGAGTTGCCACTTGTCCCGGTATAGCTGGCGCATGCGCCGCAGATGGCGTGTGAACTGACCACTCTCAATGAATTCGGCGATGGTTGCCTGGGAAAGAAGGGGCGTCTCGCCACCGCTAATCTGCTTTGCCCAGAGTAAGGGTTCGACCACCGCCTCCGGGACCACCAGATAGCCAACGCGCAATGCGGGTAGCAGCGTTTTGCTGAAACTGCCCATGTAGAGCACGGGCGAATTCTCGTACAGGCCTTGAATGGCAGCGAAAGGCTTGTTGTGGAAGTGGAACTCGCTGTCGTAGTCGTCCTCGATGATCCAGCATCCGTTTTGCTGGGCCCATTGCACCAGCGCCATTCGCTGTGACAGGTCGAGGATGCCGCCCATGGGGTATTGGTGCGTGGGCGTGCAGAACAGGAGCTTGGCCCTGGCAGGTTCAAGGCCCGGCAACGCTTCCACATCCAGGACCTGGTTCCTGAGGGGGATTGGAATCACTGGATTGCCCAGCCGGCCCAGCGCGTTCCGGGCGCCGCGGTATCCGGGATTCTCACACAGGACACTGTCGCCCCGTTGCAGAAAAACGTCGGCAAGAAGCGAGAGGGCCTGTTGTGCGCCATTGGTGATGATGACTTGATGCTCTTCGCAGCGAACACCGCGGGAGGTTCTCAGGTAGGTGGCGATGGCGCGTCTCAGGGGCTGATACCCCTGGATGCTGTCATATCCTCGCAGTGTCCGCCGGCTTTCCTGGTGGTGCAGGATCCGGTTCCAGCTGCGTATGGGAAACGCATCCAGGTCCGGCAGGCCCGGTTGGAATGGCAAACTGGCGTCTTCTACCGGCTTCGACTTTCCCCGTGGAAGTGCAGGCAGTGGTGGCAGTTTCATGGAATCGTCAACAGGGTTGTTCAGGCCTGGCCCTGAGGGGGTCACGGCTGATTTGATGTCTTCATGGACAAAGACACCCTTGCCGGCACGGCTTTGAAGAAAGCCCTCCGCTTTGAGCTGTTCATAAACAGCGTTCACCGTGTTGCGGCTTATGCCCAGGTCCTGAGCCATCTGGCGGCTCGGCGGCATCTGACGCCCGGGTGGGTAGCGCTGATCGAGTATCCGTTCGGACAATCGTTGATACAGCTGGTGTTGCAGCGGGTGCGTGCTGTCTAGCCGGATATCATCGATCACATCAACTGGTCCTATCAAAAGTCACAATCTGGATCTTTCGATGGTATCAGAAGTGCCTTTCAATAGAAGTACATTTTGTGAAGTGCAAGACCGGAAAGGAGCTTCTGATGACAACGACTGATTTGACCGGGACCAACGCGTCCCCACTGACTTTCTGTCCACGCAGCAGGGTGCAGAGGGCGGTAAAGCGAGCAAGCTATGACAGGGAAACAGCTTACAGGCTGATTGATCGGCTCAAAACGGCTCATGTGGGGTTTGTCGAAGATGGCGAGCCTCGTATCATCCCGATCACCGCCTGGCGAGTTGGGGATGATCTATACGTGCATACGCTGAATGGCGGACGGTTATCCCGACGTCTGGAGTCGGGCGCATTGCTCTGCATTTCGTTCGCCGTGACAAATGAATGGGTGATGACCAAATCGGCGTTCAACCACAGTGCCAACTACGAGTCACTGGTGTTGTATGGCCATGCTGTGCCGGTCACGGACCATGCCGCCTTTGATGCCGCGTTCCGTGCCATCATCAACCAGATCGAGCCGGGGCGGTGGGAGCAGGTAAGGGCGCCGAGCGACAAGGAAAGAAAGGCAACGGCCTTATTCCGGGTACCGATTGAAGAGGGGGCCTTCAAAAGCCGCACTGGTGGCCCGAATGATGATCCTGAAGATATGGCTCTGCCCGTGTGGCACGGATTGATACCAACCGGTGTTTAACCTGTCGATATTTATGACGAGCGAAACGGGAAGCAAAGACTACAATGCATCAGATGTACCGCGGATCATTCTCAGGGGCTAAGCCCGAGGCCAATCATGCGTATAACCAGTATTGCAGCCTACACCGCAGATCTTGAGTACACCGGCAAAGCCTATGCCTTTGCCGGTGGCCGTTCCCATCAGGTCTTCACCAGCACGGTTGTGGTTTTAACAACGGATACGGGGCTGGAAGGTTACGGCGAGGTCTGTCCATGCGGCCCCAACTATATGCCGGCTTTTGCCGAGGGGATTCCGTCCTGCCTCTCTTTGCTGGCATCTGCGATTATTGGTGAGGATCCCAGGGAAATCTCCTGCCTCCATGAGCGGATGAATCAGGCCCTTACGGGCCAGGCTGTTGCAAAAGCGGCCATTGATATCGCCTGCTGGGACATTCTTGGCAAGGCGGCTGGCCTTCCGGTTTACACCCTCCTTGGTGGTCTGCAGACACCGTCCATGCCCTTGCACAGGATTGTTCCTCTGGCCGATCCGATCGATATGCAGGCGTCTCTGCGCCAATACCGCTCGGAGGGATTTCGCCATATCCAGATCAAGCTCGGGCACGATGTGGAGGAAGACATTGAACTGGTTCGAACCCTCAGCAAGCTGAAGCAATCTGACGAGCTCTGGATTGGTGACATAAACGGGGCATGGCGGCGGGATCAGGCCTTGCGTTTTTCCCGTGCTGTTGAGGATGTGGACTTATACCTGGAGCAGCCCTGCAGAGGATACGAGGAATGCCAGTCGGTTCGCCAGCGGGTCCGACACCCTGTCAAACTGGACGAGAGCCTGAACTCTCTCGCCGATTTACAGCGTGCTTTGCGGGATGACGCCATGGATGCCATCGCCCTTAAAGTCAGCAAATTTGGGGGACTTACCCCATCCCGGATTATCCGCGATGTGTGCGCGGACGCTGGCATACCCATGACTATCGAAGACGCATGGGGCAGTGGTATTGCAACCGCCGCTTACGCGCACCTGGCGGCAAGTACCCCTACAAGGGCGTTGCTCAATACGACCGATCTACACAACTATAACACCACCCAGCTGGCGACAGGTGCCCCGGAGGTCTCCGGTGGGCGAATGACACTCAGCGATCGCCCTGGACTCGGTGTGGTTCCGGACTTCAAAATGCTGACGTTGCATGATGTCTATGAATAACCGGAGTGAATCTGCACCATGTCTGAAGACCCTTTGAAAACTCTGTCCGACCTTGCCAGCGATGCCCATGCCCGCATCCAGGCAACCCATCAGCACATCAATCCGGTGGTAGAGGTGCGCCGTGGTATGCGTGATGCCGGTATACCGGCGGATGTGATGACCATCGACTGTCTGCGTACCCGCCGAAGGATTACGCTCATACTGCACGATGAACAGCCCGGCATTCTTCTGTACCAGTTCGTGACCATCGAAGATGAAGTAGGCAACGACTTCCAGCAGATGGCGCTTGGCGATATGTCAGCAACCAAACTGTTCGAGTGGATTCAGGAGTATTTTGCCTGACTTACGCAGACTCTGGCCGACTCTGGAGTAAGCTTGGGTTAACCAATAACAACAGCTCGATAGGTTTCCCGCATGTCTCCAGCCGCGAAGATTCTCCTTGCCCCTCTGTTAGGTATTGCGCTGGCCCTGACCGGGTGTGATTCCGGTCCGGATTCATCGGCAGCCAATAGTGCAGGACACAGTGCGCCGACGGCCACTACAGGGCAGGCCAATCAGAAGGTACTTGATCAGCGACCATTCGATAATCGTGACGATTTCGAGAACGCGCGGCGCGGTCTGATTGCCCAGGATCCGGAGCTGGTCATTGATCATCTTGAGGGGGGCCAGGTCTGGAACATGCCGGCCTACGACTTTATCGATGAGAACGGAGAAAACGCTCCGGCTTCGGTCAATCCAAGCCTTTGGCGTCAGGCTGCGCTCAATAACATTCATGGTTTGTTCAAGGTTACCGACGGGCTTTACCAGATCCGGGGTTACGACCTGGCGAATATGTCGATTATCGAGAGCGATACCGGGTGGATTCTGGTGGATCCTTTGACCGCCCGGGAGACTGCCAGCAAAGCCTTCCTGTTTGCCAGGGAACACCTCGGCGAAAAGCCGGTGCGTGCGATTCTCTTTACTCACAGCCACATTGATCACTTTGGTGGCGTGCAAGGCATTCTTCAGCACCTTTCGGATGAAGAAAAAGCCAATCTGCGCATTATCGCGCCAGCCGGATTCGAGGAAGAAGCAACCAGTGAGAACATCATCGCCGGCCCCGCGATGACGCGGCGGGCGATGTTTATGTATGGCAAGCGCCTGGAGCGGGATGAACGCGGCCATGTTGGCACTGGCCTGGGTAAAGGGCCCGCGTTCGGCACCTTTGGTTTTGCCCCGGCGACGGATCTGATCAGCGAAACCGGCGCGGAGCTGACGGTGGACGGTGTGCCAATGGTTTTCCAGATCGTCTCTGGTTCTGAGGCGCCGGCAGAGTTCACCTTCTATCTTCCCGAGCATAAGGCCTTTTGCGGTGCCGAGCTGGTCAGCCGCAATATGCACAACATCTACACCCTGAGGGGCGCGAAGGTTCGGGATGCCCGTCTATGGAGCAGCTTTATCGACGAGGCAAAGACCCTGTTTGCCGACGCCGATATTTATTTCGGTAGTCACCACTGGCCGTTGTGGGGGCAGCAGAACATCCAGGACTTCCTGGGGGTGCAGCGGGATACCTACAAGTTCATCCACGATCAGACAGTGCGTTTGATGAACCGGGGCGCCACGCCCAGTGAGATCGCCGACCAGTTGTCGCTGCCGCCAGAACTGAACCAGGCGTTTCACAACCAGGGCTACTACGGCACCGTGTCCCACAATGCCAAAGCGGTGTATCAGCATTACCTGGGCTGGTTTACCGGGAATCCGGCTCAGCTTGATCCATTGCCCGAAAGCGAATCTGCCAGACGTTATGTGGCGATGATGGGCGGTGCGGACAAAGTGTTGGAAAAAGCTCTTCAGGATTTCGAGGCGGCATCGGACATGGGAGTGGCCAAGGGGCGTGATACCTACCGTTGGTTGGCGGAATTGCTCAATCATGTCGTCTTCGCCGAGCCGGATAACGACGATGCCAAACAACTATTGGCCAGAGTCTATGATCAGCTCGGTTATCAGGCGGAATCCGCCCCCTGGCGGGACTTCTATCTGACGGGGGCCTATGAGCTGCGTCACGGCTCGCCGGAAGAGGGCATCAAACCGGCGATGATGAGAGAGGTGCTATTGAATACGCCAGTATCGCTGTTCTTCGACAGCATGGCGGTGCGGTTGAAGGCCGAAGACGCAGAGGGCGAGAACACTACCATCAAGATTGTATTCACCGATCTGCAGGAAAGTTATTTGCTGACTCTGAAACATTCAGTGCTTCATAACCGTCTGGTCAGTGAGGGCACTCCCGCTGATGCCACATTGCGTCTGACGCGGCCTCTGTTTGTAGACCTGTTGATTGGACGGGCAGGGCTGAAGGAACTTCTGTTCAGTGACGAGATCAGCTTTGAGGGAAGCAGGCTCGACCTGATAGGCTTCTTCAGCATGCTGGACAAGCCTCAGGGCCGGTTCAATATCGTTACACCCTGATGAGTACTTTATGAAATCTGTTGCACTCCTCGATGGCGGCCTGGGCCAGGAAATCTACCGCAGGGCCATGAACGTTACGTCACTGCTCTGGTCAGTGGCGGTAATGCGGGAGCAGCCGGACGTTGTTACCGATGTCCATGCTGACTTTATCAGGGCCGGCGCCCGTACCCTGACACTGAACACCTATGCCGCAACGCCCACACGACTGGCCAGAGAAGACCTTGGTGACGAGATTGGTGCAATCCATCAACGGGCGTTTGAGGTATTGGAGCGCGCCATCGAGCTAACGGGCGCAGACGTTGATATCGCCGGTTGCCTTCCACCCCTGGTTGGTAGCTACCGGAGCCAACCTGCCCGGACTTTCGAGGATTTGAAGTCGGAGTTCGATATCCTCGTTAAACTGCAGAGAAGGGCAGATGTCTTCCTCATCGAAACCATGACGAACTCCCTGGAGGCGAAAGCCGCCTGTGCCGCCGCCGGTGAATCAGGCAAGCCCTTTGGGGTGGCGTTCAGGCTGGAAACGGATGGCAAGCTCCGGTCGGGGGAAACGCTTGCCCAGGCAGTCGAAGCAGTGAAGCCATTCGGGCCAACGGCGATCATGCTCAATTGCTGCGACCCGGAGGTGATTTCGCAGGCAATGCCTGAACTGACCGGCCTTTTCCCATGCACGGGTGGTTACGCTAACGCGTTCAAAACGGTTGAACCAATGGCCGGCGGAGCGCTGGTGGATGAACTGGAAGCCAGGCCGGACGTTTCTCCCGGGGTGTATGGGCTTCAGGTAAAACAGTGGTTGGAGGACGGCGCAGGTGTCGTTGGCGGCTGTTGTGAAATCACGCCCGAGCACATCAGCCACTTGGCCGATGTGCTGACAGGCGAGTATAACCTGGTACGGTTCTCGGAATTGGCCCGCAGTTAGCCGGCGAGTCGAGGACTTTTGGTTCTGCGCGCTTCCACGGCACGTCTGGAACGACGTGCCTCGATGTATTGCATCGCATCGTTCCGGATGGGAAGGTGCAAGGCGCCTTCCAGGTCATGGCGGTCATAGCCTAGATCCGAAAGCGTATCATCTTTCTCTTTTAGCAATGACTCTGCCATACGGCGGAATTGTTGGCGTCTGGAATATCCCTCAATCCAGGAGGTGATCGGCTGCATTGCGGAGTTTGCGTGATGCTCTGTGCTCTTCAACATGTCTACGGCCCCGACTGTTGGTGAATGGCTTGCAGCAGCTCGTTTGGAGACGTTGTGTAACTCGCTTACGGGTGCCTACAGCCGCTATTCTGGTATTCTCTTTGCCTTCAATCAAACGAAAAGAATTTAAGATCTCGTTCAGTTATGCTTAAGGCAGTTGCCGGCCATAAATCTATCCGTAAGGTCCGTCCATGAATATGCCTCTGCTTGATAACGATGTGCTCCGGAGTTTTGTTGCCATTGCGGAACATGGCACGTTTACCAGCGCCGCCAAAGCCGTTCACCGAACACCTTCCGCCCTGAGCATGCAGATCAAACAGCTTGAGCGGAACCTTGGGAAAACCCTCTTTGTTCGCGAACCCAGGCGAGTCACGTTAACCGCAGAAGGTGAGGTTCTTCTTGATTATGGGCGCCGATTGTTGCGCCTGAATGAAGAGGCCGTGCAGTATTTCGTTTCGCCAACCCTTGAGGGGAAAGTGGGTATTGGCACTTCCGACGATGTTGGTACCCGAATTCTGCCGGAAGTTCTGGCAGAATTTGCCAGATCCTATCCCGCCGTGCTGGTGGACGTTGTGGTTGGCTCGAGCAAACAGAATCTCGCGCGCCTGGATGCCGGTGAACTGGATATGACCCTCGTGACTGTGGCCGATGAGGGCCGTATTCCCCGCGGTGAGGTGGTCCACGAGGAACCGCTGGTCTGGGCCGGGCGAGAGGGCTCATCGGCTTACCAGCGTTCTCCGCTGCCGATTGCCATGGCCCATGAAGGATGTGCCTGGCGGCGTATGACCCTTCGGACACTGGACAAAGCGGGTATTCCTTACAGGATTGCCTACACCTGTGAGCATTGTTCCGGCCAGGAGGCCGCCATGCTGGCAGATCTGGCCGTGGCCCCGTTTCCGCAAAGCCTGATCCGTCCGCCTCTGAAAGAGGTAGCCGGTGATACCCTGCCAGAAATCGGCTTCTATCAGCTCGCGCTGGTGCGCCGGGGTTCAAATCCCCTTAATGACGCGCTTGCCTCGCATGTCAAAGAAGCATTCCTCGGTCTACGCTAAACGGACCTGCCGGGAATGCTATTTTGCATATCCTCTAGCCGCCCGACTTTGAATCAAGGAAATCATTGATGACAGTTTATTTCGTCCAGGCTTTTATCTACCTGGTGGCAGCGGTAATCGCTGTGCCCCTGGCAAAACGCCTGGGGCTTGGCTCTGTCCTCGGGTATCTCGTGGCCGGTGTGGTGATTGGTCCGGTCACGGGGCTGGTGGGGCAGGAAGCCAATACCATCCAGCATTTTGCCGAGTTTGGCGTGGTAATGATGCTCTTCCTGGTGGGTATGGAACTCGACCCCAGGGCGCTCTGGGCCATGCGTGTGCGCCTGGTCGGTCTGGGTGGGCTGCAGGTGGTGCTGACGGCGGCAGCCGGTATGGCTGTGGCTGTCTGGCTCGGGCTGCAGTGGCAGACGGCGCTTGCGGTCGGCCTGATCTTTGCGCTGTCATCTACGGCGATTGTCTTGCAGACCCTCAACGAAAAGGGGTTGGTCAAAACCGAAGGTGGTCGTAGTGCTTTCTCGGTTCTGCTGTTTCAGGACATCGCTGTCATTCCCATGCTTGCGCTGATTCCCTTGCTGGCTTTGCCGGAGCTCATGGGCGCGGCGAGCACCTCCGATGGTCATGGTGGCAACCTGAGCCTGGTGGACAGTCTTCCTGCCTGGGCCCACGGCCTGGTTGTGGTGGCGGCTATCGCTTCGGTGGTTGTGGGTGGTCACTATCTGAGCCGCCCCCTGTTTCGTTATGTGGTGCAATCAGGCCTGCGTGAGGTGTTCACAGCCACGGCGTTGATGTTGGTTATCGGGATTGCGGCCCTGATGAGTCTGGTGAACCTTTCCCCAGCTCTAGGGGCCTTTCTGGCCGGCGTGGTGTTGGCCAACAGTGAATTCCGGCATGAGCTGGAAGCAAATATCGAACCCTTCAAGGGACTGCTGCTGGGCCTGTTCTTCATCACCGTTGGCGCCGGGATCAATTTCGATGTGTTGTCGGCGCAATGGAGCACGGTGGTCTCACTTGCGGTCGCCGTGATCGCGGTCAAGGCTGCGATACTGCTCGGCCTGGCGTTGCTGTTCAGAGTGCATGGCAGTAATGGCTGGCTGTTCACGCTGTCCCTGGCCCAGGCCGGGGAATTTGGCTTTGTGCTTCTGACCTACAGTGTCCAGAACAACGTGATTCCCGTGGAAACGTCCCAAGTCCTCTCTCTGGTGGTAGCGCTGTCGATGTTCCTGACGCCGTTGCTGTTTATCGTGTACGACCGGATTGTTTTGCCCCGTTATCGTCGTTCACAGAACGATGACCGTGAGGCGGATACCATCGACGAGCAGGCGCCCGTTATTGTGGCCGGTGTCGGTCGTTTCGGCCAGATTGTCTGTCGGTTGTTGCGGGCCAATAAGGTTCCCATCGTGGCGCTGGACCATGAGATAGAACAGATCGAGAACCTCCGGCAGATCAATATCAAGAGTTTTTTCGGGGATGCGAGTCGCCCGGATTTGCTGGAAACCGCAGGCATCGAACAGGCCCGGCTGCTGGTGGTGGCTATCGACGACCGTGACCGTTCGGTGCAGATGGTGGAGCACGTGAAGCAGTTCTTCCCCGGTGTCTGGGTGCTGGCCCGCGCGTTCGACAGAGGCCACGGATACCGATTGCGAGAGGCCGGGGCCGATGATGTGGTGAGTGAAACCTATCATTCGGCACTTGAGCTCGGCGGTCATGCCCTGACCGCCATGGGTGTGCACCCGATGCGTGCCCGTCAGATGACCTGGGCCTTCCTCGACAATGAAAAAGCCCACGAGGATGAGCTGTTCGACGCCTGGAAGGAAATCGAGGAAGGCATCCGGTTCAGCCCCCGTTATGGTGAACTCTTCATGAAGCTTGAAGAAGCGCTTAGCAGCGCCATGCATCGGGACTGGGAAGAACCAAAACAGGAGGATGTTCCCATATGGCGACCGCCCGACCGCTGACAGTGCAGTAACGCTGGGCTAAATTATTGTCTATGCGGCTGTAGAGGTCAGTATGGTGTTCAGGAAAACGCTTGTTGTCTCGGGAATGGTTTTTGCCGGATCCTGCCTGGCCGCCGAATCGGGCCAGGGCGACTGCATTGCCAGCAGTATCCAGCCGGAAGCCATTGATCTGGACAAGCCGAGAGATCTGCTCGCCCGCCAGAACGATCTGGTGATTCCGGAAGATGCGCGCATCGGCGACATCCGAATTCTTCGCCGCCCGATCTTTGATACCACCGACCCTGAGCAGAACAACGCGCTCTATCGAACTCTGAACGCGCTCAACACGCCTACCTGGGAGTCCGCCTTGCGTGCCCAGTTGGTGTTTGAAGAAGGAGATGTCTACGAGCCCGAGCTTATCTCCGAATCCGAGCGGGTGCTGCGCCAGCGTGAGTATTTGACCGCTGCCTGGGTAGGCGTAACCCGTGTTTGTGGCGATGAAGTTGAGGTAAGCGTGCTTACCAGGGATACCTGGACACTGTTCCCGAGCGTGGGGGTATCCCGATCCGGGGGCGAAAATACCACCAACTTCGGGTTGTCTGACCCCAACTTTGCCGGATCAGGCAAGAGCTTCGGAATCGGCTATGCGAAGGACCCGGACCGCACCGAAACCAGTCTGTATTTTGATGACCCGAACGTACTGGGTTCGCATTGGCAGGCGGGGTTCTCGTTCGACGAGAGAAGCGACGGCCGGGGCCGAGGCGCCTACCTTGAGAGGCCTTTCTTCAGTGAGACCACCGACTGGCGGTTTGGCCTGAGCGGCATCGATGACGTACGGGAGGAATCCCGCTACGTTGGAGCGGAGGCCATTGCCGATTATCGGCGCAGCCAGGAGTTCTTCAGTATCGATGGAGGCTGGCGCCTGGCTGAGAGAGACAGCCGGCAACTGAGGTTGCTCGCCGGATACCGCTACGATGCACTCATGTTCGACCGTTTGCCCAACGAACCCGATCTCGACATCCTCCCGGACGACCGGACCCTGAGTTACCCCTGGGTTGGCTTTGATTACCGCCAGAACCGTTTCCGTGAAATGACCAACCTCACCCGGCTCCAGCGGGTGGAGGACGTGCGAGACGGTTTTATATGGCGAACCGAGCTGGGCTACTCGGGCAGCGGGTTGGGCGCCACGGAAGATCGGGTGGTTCTCAACATGGATTTCCAGGATGCGCTGCACGCTTCGGAGACCAACTACGCCAGCTATTCCCTCAGCCAGAGCGGCACTTACCGTTTTGACGAGGATCGGGTTGAAAACCTGCTGGGCACAGTGAGCGTTCAGTACTTCCATGGCGGCTCGGAGCGCTGGAACAGCTGGTACACCAACCTCGCGTTCACCGCAGCGCACAATCTGACAGCGGATCAGCAACTGCTGATTGGCGGGGAGAACGGTCTGCGTGGCTATCCCAGCGAATACCAGCAGGGTAACCGCCGGGTACTATGGACCCTGGAGCGGCGCTATTTCCCGGACTGGCATCCGTTCAAGCTGTTTCGGGTAGGTGGTGTACTCTTCACCGACGTCGGCCGGGCCTGGTTCACTGACGACCGGAACAGTGGGTCGGACGAAGGCGTGCTGAAGGATGTTGGCTTCGGCATACGGCTGGCGTCCAGTCGGATCGAGGTGCAGCGCATGCTGCACCTCGACTTCGCCTTTCCCCTGGATGGCGACGAAAGTATTGATGATTTTCAGGTTCTGTTGAGGGGCCGGAGCCGGTTCTGAGCCAACTTGATATTGATCAATTGGCCAATCCATGATCACATTACTGATATGTAATCAGGTCCTGATGTCGCAAAGGTAAAAAAAATGAAGTTGTTGTTGGGTTTCCTGCTATTCGCCTTCTCCTCGGTTGTATTCGCATCTAACTCCCTTGTTCGCATTGATTGCCAGGAAGATACAAACGGTGCGGCCGTCTACCTCGACGGTGCCTATCAATTCGAATGCGAGGATTATGCAAAACTCCCAATTCTGACAACCGCAGGCGCCCATGAGCTGCGAGTGGTTCGTCCGGTCGGTCGGGAATTTGAACAGGTATTCGTCAAAAGAATTGAGCTTCGTGCCGGAGTGCCTGAGCGGGTTCGTGTTTCCCTGCCGGATAAAACCCTGACAGCTTATGGGCAGAAGCAGGAAGCCCTGCGCAAGGAAGAGGCCAGAATGGCAGCAGAAAAGGCAGAACAGCGACGTCGGGAACAGGCCCGGATTGCCGCTCAAAAGGCCGCGCAGGAGCAACTGGAGAAAGATCTGGCGAGTGCTCGGGCTGGAAATGCCGCCGCAATGGAGCGCATGGCACAGAGGTATCGTTCAGGGAATGGTGTGCCCGACAACGCGCAGACAGCTTCCGAATGGGAAGCGAAGGCGGAGCGTCAGAAAAAGATCGATGATCTCGAGGCCAGCAAGATGGAATATTTTGCGATGTCTGAGTCCGCGCTTCTCGGGATCTATGGTGATGACCCGGGCTCTTCCCAAATTATTTCGGCGCCATGGATTGTAGCCCCAACGTTCACGGCTGAACTGCTTTCGACACCGGTAACGACCACTGACCAACAGATTAAGGACAGCAGGCTGGAAACATTGCGTCGCCAAACGGCTGCGGCCCGCTGGGCGAACCCTGACTCTCTGGTCGCGAGGGCCGCGGACAAACTCTGACGCTTCTTCGCTGTGAAATTCCGCCTGCTTCTTTCTGGCCTGGCGCTTTTGGCGTTGGGAGGCTGCTCCAGCTTAAGCACGCTTGAGTTGGATGGCTCTCGTGCAGCAGCGATAGAACCCGATGACCGTTTTTCGGATCTGAGCAGGCTGGTGACAGGAAAGCAGGGCAGTGATGCAGACTTCCTGATTGAACTAACGAAGCACCGCTCCGATACGTCCTATAAATGTCGGCACCCGGCCTATGCCTACTATTTCTCACAAAGGCTGGGTGAGTCCCTGGACTATAGAGAGTGCCCTCCAACCGTCCCTTTTTATCTGCTGGATCGTGAGAAAGGCGGATATCAGTTCTCCGTAGCGCCGGACCTTGTCCGCAGCATACACATAATGTTTGCCTCACCAGGCGAGTCGGTTGCCTCCCAATTCGGTCATCTTTCTATTCGACTCATCGTCTGCCCCTCCAGGTCCTCGAGTGATGCCGAGTGCAACGAAAACATTTTCGATCATGTGGTTCTTGGCTACGTTGCCCGAATCAATGAACTTGAGATGAGCCTGATCAAAGGCGCGTTCGGCGGATACGACGCCCATCTGACCGGCTTTTCCTTTATGGAAGCTTACCGAACCAATACCTTACTTGCGGACAGAAACCTGTTCTCAATTCCCCTGAATTTGCGCCCTGAACAGACCGAACAAGTGGTGCGAGAGTTGTCGGAGATTCACTGGAGCTTCAGGGGTAACTACCGCTTTTTCACGAATAATTGTGCAACCCTCCTGCAAGACACTCTGGCAGCCCTCGTGGAACAGGCGTCAGATGAACCCACCGTAGCCGGTAATCTGGAAACGGGGTATCTACGCCCCGACTCTTTTTTCAAAGCGCTCAGGCGCAGCGAACTGGCTGACGACCGTGTTCTCGAGTCTCTGGAAAGGGCGGAGCAGGAAGGATTCTACTTTTCCAGCACCCGTCCCTATTACGAACGGGCGTTCGAACTGGTCAGCCAGACTGCGGGCTGGAATTCTCCCTCATCACTTGATGAATACTTAAGCACACCGGCCAAGAAGCGCCTGCTGATCGCTTTGAAATCCGACGAGCTATTGGAAGTTTACGCCTATGACCAGCATGCCAGGGAAGCTCATTTGCTGCTGGAGGAAAGGGCCCTGATCGGCCTTGAACAGGCCCGGCTCCAATCACTGATGAACCTTTTAGGCGACCCGGAGATTATGGCTTCGCTTCAGAACGGTTTGAATGAGATGGAGCACGATACCCATCGGCGGTGGCTTGAACAGTGTGTCCTGCAACCGGTTCGGAAGCTTCAGGGGCGTTTGCCGGTGTCGAAGGGAATACCAGGCCCCGAATTCATGCAGCTGTTTCCATCGGTCGGGACAGACTGCGATCAGCCTGGATCTCTGGTCATTGCCAAACGGCTGGTAAACGACTGGCTGCCCGAGGGGCACGGGAGTGTCCGGGCGTTGAGAAATTTCAGTCTTGAAATCGAACAGACCCACGAAAACCTTGCCTACCTGAGGACGCTGTAATGAAGACCGTTCGCCAGTCCCCTTTTCTGTTTGCACTTGTTTTGGCTGTTTTTGTCCAGACAGTCGCAGCCAATCAGCCAAAACCTGGCGGTGACAACATGGAAGAGATGTTGAAACAGCTTGAAATGCTTGAGCAACTGGATCAGCTGGATCGTCAGGACTTCAGCGCCGCCGTCGACAAGGCCTATGAATGTGTGGACACAGGGAATTTTTCCTGCGCGGATCGGCAGCTCAAAGAGGCGGAGAGACTGGTTTTCGATGAACCGTCCCGGAAACGTCTGGCAGAAGCCCGGGACTATCGACAGGAAATGCACAGAATTGCCGAGGAAGAGAAAAAGCGCCTGGCGATGGAGCGCCGGATTCAGGAATGCAGTGCGAATTGCCCGATTCGGGAAGAATACGAAGATTGCGTCGACGGTTACCAGAATCCGAGGTACTGCCGTGAGCCCTCTTATGATCAGCCTTCCAGTTCCAGTTCCAACAACACGATGCTAATGCTCAATCAGACCGTTCAGCAGTTCAAACAGTTCACCGAAAACCAGTTGGCTCAGCAGCGGCAGCAGCTTGAGATGCAACAGCGTATGTATGAAGAGCAAAGGCGCCGTGAGGAGGCCATCAAACGTCAGCAGGAGCAACAGCGGCGGGAGATGGAGCGTAGACGCTCTCAACAGCTTGCCGAGGCAGAACGTAGGGAAGCTGAACTGATCGAAAGGCGACAGCTCGCGGAAGAGGAGCGGCGACGGCTTGAGGCACGCCGACAGGCTGAGGAAGAAGCCCGCCAAAGAGCAGAAGAACGCCGTCAGGCTGAGGAGGCTCGGAGACTGGCACGTCAGCAGGAAATACTGGAGCGCCAGCGTGCGCGAGAGCGTGAAAAGGCAGAGCGCGAGGCTCGTCGGGCGGCTTATCTGGCAACAATGCAGCAGGGTATAAAACTCTATGGCCGATCTTGTCCGGGTCCCTCAAAGCACGTTTTCGGAACTGTCCCAAGCATCAAGCCGGAAGAGGTGGGATGCCTTGATGTCTATTTCGAAGTCTATTGCCCGGGCTCCGCAAGTGTTCAGCATCGTGGTGTTATGGACACGATGTTGAACAATGTGAACGGTTGCTACGGTGACACAGAGGAAGTGCCCGAGACCTTGCCCTGTGCAGCACGCGAGTTTCGCGTCAAGGTGACCAAGGTCACAAGCTGTTGAGATTGACGTTTACCACGTGTCCACAAACCGCCCATTTCCACGTCCGCCAGGGTCTCCGGCGGACGTGGAATTAAGCCCCCTGACCAGCCAGGCCCGCGTTTCCTGAGGGTCGATGACCGCATCGATCTCCAGGTAGCTGGCCACGTTGAGCGCCTTGCCCTGCTCATACGCTTTGGCCACAAAGGCATCGAACATCTTTTTTCGTGACTCTTCGTCACGCTGGGCGGCCAGCTCTTTGGCAAAGCCCAGACGCACGGCACCTTCCCAGCCCATGGGCCCGAACTCACCGCTGGGCCAGGCTGCGGTGAAGAAAGGCGTGAGCATGCTGCCCGCCGCCATGGCCTGGGCGCCGAGACCGTAAGCCTTGCGCAGAATCACGGTGAAGAAAGGCACAGTAAGATTGGCTGCAGCCACAAACATTCGTGAAACGTGGCGAATAGTGGCCTGCTTTTCGGCGTCAGGCCCCACCATGAAGCCCGGTGTGTCGCACAGTGACAGGATCGGCAGGTTGTGAGCGTTGCACAGCTGCATAAAGCGGGCAGCCTTGTCCCCTGCGTTGGCATCGACCGCCCCGCCCAAGTGGGCAGGATTGTTGGCGATTAGGCCCATGGGACGGCCTTCAATACGAACCAGCGCCGTGATCAGCCCTGGCGCAAATTGCCGTCGGAGCTCCAGAACGCTGTTCTGGTCGGCGAAGGTTTCGATGACCTGGCGGATATCATAAACCCGCATGCGGTTTTCCGGGATCAGGTGGCGTAGGCGGCGTTGATCCTCGCACTGCCAGTCCTCTAAAGGGCCCTGGAAGTAAGAAAGGTATTGCTTCGCCACGCGTACGGCTTCTGCTTCGTTATCAACCAGGACATCAATCACCCCGTTGGGGCCCATAACCGAAACTGGCCCCACTTCTTCCGGGCTGAACCGCCCAAGGCCGCCGCCCTCAATCATCGCGGGCCCTGCCATGCCCAGGTTGGCATCTTCAGTGGCAATGATGGTGTCGCAGCAGCCGAGCAGGGCCGCATTGCCCGCATAGCATCGACCGGACACGATACCGAGCGTAGGCACCCGCCCGGAGAGACGAGCCATGCTGACAAAGGTATGACAGTCCAGAAAGGACACGCCATTGGTGTCGGTGTCGGATGGTCGACCACCACCGCCTTCCGCAAAGAGAACCAGCGGAATCCGCCATTGCTCCGCCAGAGCCAGTATTCGGTCTGCCTTGCGGTGGTTGGCCAGCCCCTGGGTGCCGGCAAATACGGTGTAATCGTAGGCCATGGTTGCGCAGCGTGCCGCTTCCGCTCCAAAGTCCCGGGCGTTCACGCTACCAATGGCCGTAATCAGGCCATCCGCCGGGCTCATTTCAACCAGCTTGTCCACCGAACGTCGGCGCCGTTGTGCCGCCAGTGCCAGTGCCCCGTATTCGTTGAAGCTGTCCGGATCGAGGAGGTCTTCAACGTTTTCACGGGCGGTTCGCTGGGCGTTCTTACGTCGCTTTGCGACTGCCGCCGGGCGGCGTTCATTCGTCAGAAGGTCATGACGTTCTAGCACTTCCGCCAGATCGGCACGGACATACTGCAGATCAACCGCCTCTTCGCTCTGAATGCCTCTGGCGTCCACTTCGGCCGGTTCCAGATACGCCAGCGCTTGCCCCTCGTTCACCGTTGCGCCTGGTTCTGCGGCAACTGTGTGGACGATGCCGGATTGCGTTGCCTTGACCACGAATTCCATTTTCATCGCTTCGAGCACCGCGATGGGGTCGCCCACGGCAACTGCATCTCCCGGTACGACATCAATACTGACAACCGTGCCGGAACTGGGGGCTTGAATGCCGATCGTGCCTGCCGGCGCGGGTTTGGCTTTCGGGCTCTCGGCGGCCTCTGCCGCGAAAGTGTTGCTAAAGTGCAGAGTCGGATGGGCCGTACTGGTCTCTTCAGGGATCAGGGGTTCCAGGTGGTCTTCGACAAAGCGTGTGGTAACAGCCCAGGATTCAACGCTTGGGTGGCGGATCAGATTCTGGAGCAGGCCAATATTGCTGCTTACACCGTTGAGGCGGAACTCGCAAAGGGCCCGATACAGCCGTCGGAGTGTTGATGGATAATCGCTACCGTGGGAAACCAGTTTGGCGAGCAGGGAGTCAAACGAAGGGCTGATGCCGTAGCCGGCGTAACCATAGCCATCGACTCGTAAACCGGGGCCCGAGGGTGGCTCGTAGGTGCGGAGTGTGCCGGTAGCCGCGGTGGCATGACCATCAGCGTGAAGCGTCTCGCTGTTGATCCTTGCCTGAATCGCGAATCCTCGCACTGGTGGTGCAGATTCCAGTGCCAGATCAGCGAGGCTGTGGCCCGCAAGGAGCTTCAGCTGGGTTTGCACCAGATCAACACCGGTGATCTCTTCGGTGATCGTGTGCTCAACCTGAATGCGGGGGTTGGCCTCCATGAAATAGAAACGGCCCGGCTGGTCCTGGTCCACCAGAAACTCAAACGTTCCAAGGCCACGGTAGTTGATGGATCTGGCGAGCCTGAGGGCGCAGTCGATCATGGCATCCCGGATCGAGGTTTCCAGTGAAGGGCTCGGCGCAATCTCGATCAGCTTCTGGTTACGCCTTTGCAGGCTGCAATCGCGCTCCCAGAGGTGGCTGACGGCTCCGGTGCCGTCGCCGACTATCTGGATTTCAATGTGTCTCGCCCGACCAATCAGCTGCTCAATGTAGAGCGATCCACTGCCGAAGGCTGACTGAGCCTCGGACTGGCAGCGCTGGAAAGCCTGCTCTAGCTCCGCTTCGGTGTGAACCGCCCGCATGCCCCGGCCGCCGCCACCGGCAATCGCCTTGAGCATAAGGGCTCCATGCTCATTCAGGAAAGCCCGGGCTTCACTCAGGTTCACCGACTTGTTGATTCCCTTGATCAGCGGAACGTCGCAGCGCTCCGCCAGAGCCCGGGCTGCCGATTTGTCGCCAAATCCCTCCAACACGTCTGGCGACGGGCCAATAAAGACCAGTCCGGCCTGTGCGCATTGGCGGGCAAAATCGGCGTTTTCCGCCAGAAATCCGTAGCCCGGATGGACCGCATCGCAGCCATGGGCCTTTGCCACATCTACCAGTTGCGCCCCATCAAGGTAGGTCTTCACGCCACGCCCCGTTAAAGCTACTGCCTTATCGGCCATACGGGTGTGCAGACTGGTGGCATCGTCTTCAGAGAACACGGTTACTGCCCGTATACCAAGTTCGCTGCAGGCTCTGGCAATGCGGATCGCGATTTCACCGCGATTGGCTATCAGTACGGAGCGGAAAGTCATGATGCCTGGTTCCCCGGGGTGTGATTCTTATTTTGGGCGACAGAAGTCACCATCCTAGGAACGGTGCCCGGATGAGGCAAATGAATTTGTTTGAGGGTTGGTTATGAATCTGGTTGATGGATTCAGGTCGTCGCGGTTTGAGCTGTTGTCCTGTTGCTGATCCTGAGCCCAAGAATAACCATGAATGCTCCCAGCCAGATGCTTACCGAGTAGTCTTCCCTGAACCAGACAACGCCAATCAGCAAGCCAAACACAGCAGCTACTGCGCCAAGCTGGCTATAGAAAACCGGGTTGGAGCGCCGCTGGAGTTCAAAGGCGCAGAGGTAGGTCAGCGCGGTCAGGAGGCCTTGCAGAACGACAATACCGAGGAGATAGAAACCTGTGCTTTCCGGAAAAATGGGCGTCCCCGTCAGGCCTGCGAACAGGCCAAGCGTTAAAGCGGATGCCAGTAGCGTGCCTGATGCGAGGATCATGGGCTTTACTGCATCAGGCCATGCCACTGAACGGTAGACGTTACCGATCGACAGCATGGCCGGGATGATCAGGCCCATGGCAAACCAAAGAAGGTTGGGGCTGCTGATCTCCGAATGACGTTGCAGTACGATCCAGGCGCAGGCAATGACCGCAATTGATAGCCCGGCCAGTTTGATCCAGCTGCGTTTTTCGAGCCCCATGCCAGTGGCGATCAGAAACGTAAATATCGGTGGCAAGGCGTACATAATGCCCGTGAATCCTGCCCCCAGTTTTGTCACCAGATAAAATCCGATGACATTCGGGACCGCAATACCGGTTAAACCGCTGATAAGAAAATAGCGGCTCAGGCGACGTTCCAGCAGAGAGCGGCGTTTCTGGGAGCACAACAGCAGAACGGCTCCTGCAATAAGCGTTTGCCAGAAGGCATAAGTGACGGCCGGCATACCCTGGGATGTTGCTGCTTTTGCCAGCGCCAGCATCAAGGCGATCAGGAATCCATTGGCCAGCAGGAGGGTCCAAACTGCGGCCTGGGGTGGGAGAATTGCACGCTGCGTTGAGGCTATCATCATTGGGTGCTCCGGGTTGTGGGGTATCACCAGGAGCCAGTTTGCCGCAATTAATTAAGTTGATAATTGGCTGCATTCGAACAATACTCCTTCCAAATCAGAAATAATCGGGAGTATTCAGTGGCCACCGACAAGCTGGTCGCGATGAACATCTTCAGGCGCGTAGCTGAGCTGGGCAGTTTTACCCGAGCAGCAGATGACCTGGAAGTTACTGCGGCAACCGTCAGCAAACACATTGCCTTTCTGGAACGGGATCTGGACACGAGGCTGATCAACCGCACTACTCGCCGCATGAACCTGACCGATGCCGGGCTCGCCTTTCTGAAACGCACACAGGCCTTGCTGGATGAGTTGGAAGACGCAGAGCTGGAGGCAAGAGGGTTCCAGGCGGAGCCGCGAGGCACGATAAGGCTGAACGTGCCCATGTCGTTCGGCTTGACCCACATAACAGAAGCTATCGACAGTTTTCTCGGCCTCTATCCTGAAATTGATATCGACCTTCAGCTCAGCGATCGCATGGTCGATCTGGTGGAGCAGGGCGTCGATATTGCCATTCGGATTCGAAGCTCTTTGGTCGACTCGACCCTTATGGCCAGGCCACTGAGAACGTCCAGAAATATCGTGTGCGCATCACAGGAGTATCTGGCCTGTGCCCCTGCGATTCATGCTCCGGAAGACCTGTTGCAGCATAACTGTCTGACGTTTTCGCTTCACGACAGGCCCAGGGTCTGGGAGCTGGGCGATCAGGAAGTCATTGTAAGTGGCAACTATCGGACAGACAGCAGCTTGGCGATCCGCCAGAGTCTGTTGAGGGGAACTGGCATCGGATTCGTACCGCATTTTCTGGTGCAGAAAGATATTGATAAAGGCGCTTTGATTCCTCTGCTTTCAGGCTTCCCACCAAAACCCTACACCGTATTCGCGCTGTTTCCGCCGGGGCGCAAGCAACCCACAAAGGTCCGGCTGCTGCTTGACCATCTCGATCAGCAACTTGGACGCAGACCATACTGGGAATAGAGCCAATCCAGGTGGGCTTATTTCTTACTATTTCTTTTCTGGAAAATATATAGTTCTATTCCGTCCGTTTTTTGATCCTTTCTGGTCTCTTAGAGTTGCTACTTCAACCCGAAGGAGGCAACTCTATGAACCATCGAACTGCACTTTACCGCTCTACCTTTCTTGCCATGCTTCTGGCGCCCGCCATGGTGTTGGGCGCCGATGTGGCTTCCAGCCCCTGGGGGCCGGATGATGAAATTGGTCGCTTGAACATGATCACCCCGGAATCGCGAAAAGCGGCGCTCGAGAACCTGAATCCAGAGAAAACCTATGACCTGAGTGTCGAGTTCTACATCGGGATGCCCAGTTGGCAGGCAGCAGGCGATCCACATTTCCAGATGTGGATGACCCATACCCCCAAAGGCACTGTGGTCGACGACCCCTTGTCGGTAGGCGACGAGATGAACGCACATGTCAGTTACACCGGATCCGCGTTTTCGATGTATGCGCATACCGGTACCCATATTGATGCACTCAATCATTTCGGCCTGAACGGCAAGGTCTGGAATCACTTTTCCGCCGAGGAGCATCTCGGGGATCGGGGCTGGAATCGGACAGGCGTTGAAAAAATGCCCCCGATCATCGCCAAAGGCGTGCTTCTGGATATTCCGACAGCAAAAGGGCTTGATGAACTTGCTCCCGGTTATCGAATCACGCGAGACGACATTAAACATACGTTGACCGCCCAGGGAACCAGCATTGCACCAGGCGATGTCGTGCTTATTCGCACCGGTCGCATGCGCCACTACAGTGACGGAAGCCGATTTATGGCCAATGCCCCTGGGCTTGGCATGGAAGCAGCGCGCTTTCTGGCTGGCGAGAAACAGGCATTGTCGCTGGGCGCCGACAATCTCAGCTTTGAAGCTTTCCCTTCAGAAGACAGTGAAAACTATGTGCCTGTGCACACCTATTTGCTGGCCCAGCAGGGCGTCACGATTATGGAATTGGTCAACCTTGAACAGCTGGCACGAGACAAGGTCTACGAGTTTGCCTTCATTGGAACACCCCTGAAGATTCGCGGCGGCGACGCGGCCCCGTTACGGCCCATCGCAATACCTTATACCTCGGCTCGATAACCACCGGTCTTGGACTAATTTTCCTGGAGAAAGCGTTATGAACATACACGAAGCCCTGGACTGGCGTTATGCCGTCCGTGAATTTTCGCCCGAAAAGCTGAACAGCCACACCGTGGAAACACTGGTTGATGCGGCTCGCAAGAGCGCCTCTTCGTATGGACTGCAGCCCTACAAAATCCTTGTCGTTGAGAGCAAAGCGGTTCGGCGGGACCTGCTGGCCTATTCTTTCGGCCAGCAGAAGGTGTTGGACTGCTCGCATCTGATTGTTTTTGCGGCCCAGACGGATATTGGCGATCACACAGTGGACCGGTATGTCACCCAGTTTGTGAAAACCCGGGGCGTGCCTGCCGACGACATCTCGGGCTATGTTGAACATATGAAACAGGCTCTTGCGGCCAAATCCCGGGCGGAAAAGCAGGCCTGGGCGCATCAGCAGGCCTATATTGCCCTGGGGACCCTGCTCACTGCGGCAGCCTCAATGCGCGTAGATAGCTGCCCGATGACCGGTTTCGATCACAAAGCCTACGATGACGTACTTGGACTGGCAAAACTGGGCCTTGAGACTACTGCCATCGTTGCTTTGGGTTACCGCAGTACCCGTGACCGAAGTTCAGGCCTACCGAAAGTGCGCTTTGATTACGACGATCTGGTGATCAGCGTGTAAGTGATACCCGGTCGATTTGTTGGTCTGGCTGGTGTTCCTTGTCTATAGGGTATAGGTTCGGAAGAACGGCAACACATTTTCGAGCTTACTGCCGTTCAAGAGGAGCACCAGCTCAATGAAGGTTTTTTCCAACCCGGTTGGTTCCGGAAATCTGTGGTTTGACAATCTCACCACGGCACAGGGCACACCGGTCGCCTACGATCCCCAGGCGCGGTCGTTCGTTCCCATGCCGCCGTTTTGTGTCAATCGTGACATTATTGGTTGTAACTGGATCGCCCCGGAGCAGGGGGCGTTCTGCCGTTCCTGTTCGATGACAGCGCTGGCCCCTGATCCCAATATTCCGCATGCCATGCCAAACTGGGCGAAAACCGAGGCAGCAAAGCGTTGGGTACTCGACAATCTCGGTCGTTGGCACTGGTTTCGGCCCGAAGATCCCGGCACGCGCCCGATGTTTCACATGTTGGCCGAGGGGTTGACCCCGGTTGCCATGGGGCACGCAAACGGTGTGGTGACGATCAGTGTCGCCGAAGCTGATCCCGTGGTTCGTGCCACCCGGAGGCAGGCCCTGGACGAACCCTATCGAACCATGGTCGGCCATATGCGCCATGAGATTTCCCATATGCTCTGGTGGCGCCTGAGTTTGCGGGAGGATTTTCTGGATGCGTTCCGGGAGATGTTCGGTGATGAACGCGCTGATTATCCTGCGGCGCTTGAGCATCACTACCATAACGGTCCGCCGCAAGACTGGCGACTGTTTTACCTGACCAGCTATGCCTCGGCACACCCTCACGAAGACTGGGCCGAGACCGCTGCGCATCTGCTGCACCTGACAGACATCACAGACAGTCTTGTGTCATCCGGCCTGACATCGCCCGAGGTGCCCCGACATGGCTGGGATCCTTACTCGGAACCCGATACGGCAATGCTGATAAACGTAGCTGCGTCGCTGGCTATTCGGGTTAACCATGTGAACCGCTCCATGGGCCTTTCCGACCTGTATCCTTTTGTTCTCTCGGAAACGGCGCAACGCAAGCTTGCGTTCGTGCATGACTGGTTGCGCCGTGGAGCCCAGGGGCTTTAATCCGGTTGAGCGCCGGTCGTTCAGGCCGGCGCCACGCCAAAGAGCCACTGGTGCGCCCAGACCACCATAACCACATACACTGCCAGCCCGCCAACGATCGCAATGACGTCATTGACCTTTGTGGTTGGCAGCGTTGCGATGGCTCGCTGGGTTCTGCGCTTCATGGAGATCCGGTCGGCTACGGCCCAGGCAAGGAAGGAGCCGAACAGCAGAAGGTCGTGGAGCATGCCGTTGGCCAGCAGGTGAGCCAGAGCCCAGAGTTTGACGGCAACGAGCATGGGGTGCTTAAGTTTCGCCTTGATCTTGCCCGGGAGGTAGGTGGCGAACAGCAAAGGGAACACCGGAACGAGAAGCAGGAAAGCCACGTGTTTGAGCCAGCCGGGCGGCACGTAGATCACCGACGGATCCATCCGGGCGGCGCCGTAACCCCAGACGATGAGAACCAGACCGACGAGGGACACCACGGAATACAGTCCTTTGAAGGCTCCCTCGCCCATGGACGCGTTCAGCCTGTTACGCAGTGGCTCGTTAATAATGGAAAGTGAGTGAATTCCCAGAAACAGAATGAGACCAACGATCAGTGTGGTCATTTGCAAAACTCCTTTTGGCTTAAGCGACAGGGTTGTTTGATCGGCAGGGCGCTTTCCTTGGAAAGCCCATTTGTGTGAAATCCAGATTAGTATAGGAAACCGGGACAGCAGATGCCTGAGCGTTTATGATCGGCGATCTGATTCACCGGATTGAAAAGGCGCCCATGAAGTTTCCCAAGGTCACTGTTGCACTGGTATCTGCCGCCCTGCTGTTTGTTCTATGGGACCAGACCCGTGAACAGCCCGACCCCATCGATGCAAACCGCCTGACCAATCTGCGGGCCAATCCTGTTGAACTCAGTGCTGCAGTTGACTGGATTTTTACCCAGATTCCGGACTTCTGTTCAGACGCCACGGGCGAGGGCAGTGGCACGAAGGCCCACGTTGATTGCGTCGAAAAAGCCGAGGCAAGAACCTCTACTTGCCGTCGGATGCTTTACGATCGATTCCCGAGTGTTGTTGCTTCAGAGGCGACTTTTCGGGATGTTTCGCTCACGGCGATGGCTTGCCTTGCGCCCCGTTCAGGCTTGGTAAAGTAGGCCACATTCCAACGATTTTTAGAGAAAACGTGTGTCAGCATTCCGAGGTTATCTGGGTCACCGTGCATTCTGGATCGCCGAAGGAATCGTATTCGACATAGCAGCCCGGGCCGGCGCCAGATCCGGCAGGCAAAGAAAACCCTACGCGGGTGTACTGGTTGTCAACGAACGTCTCCAGGGAGGCATCGTTGGCGTCCACCGAGATGTAATCAAGCATTGTTAGCGAATCTGCGGCCTCGGCCCGGCTTTCAGGACAAAGATTGCGCCAGTCCACCTCTGAACGACCGGCTTCGGTTTCTATTACGTAACCAGTCTGCTGATTCCCGCCAGGATTGGTTGCTGCAGGGGACAGCCCCTGAGCATAGGCCTTGCTTCTTACAATTCCAATGGTGCTTTTCATCGTGCCTGCCAGTGAATCCAGTGCGGCCAGGCGGGCATCGGTTGAGAGGTCCGAGAAACGGGGTAGCGCAAACGCAGCCAATACCGCAAGTATCACGATGACGAGAACCAGCTCGATCAGGGTAAAGCCTTGTGAGTCTGAGATGTTCTTACACGATAAAAACATGAATGGCTTCGTTCGACGGATTTGAATTTGCACGCATTATCCCATTTGACAGGTCATGACGCCACGCCCTCTCTGACGGGGTCATCAGACTTGCATGTCATTTCCTTAAAATCATTAACGTTTGAAAAATCTCGGATTTCTTTCAATAAAAGAGTCAATCCAGCGCTCCAGAAAGGAACGTTTGTCAGGGTTCTTCAGGTAGCGCCATCCCAATATTGAAATGACCAGTGCCCCTGTCGCATCCACGATCAGGTCCCACATGGTATCCGTCAGTCCGGAAGGATCATCAAGCATGGGTTTTTGCATATTCATGCCAAACAGGGAATCCATGGTGAACTCGAAAACCTCCCACAGTGCGCCCACGCCCAGTGCAAACATGAACGCGAAAAATGCGACAAAGCCAGGATTCATGTGCACGTGAATCTTTTCGGTCTCGTTCATGATGTGCACCAGGAGGAAACCCAAAATACCCAACAAGAATCCTGACGTGGTGTGCAGCGCCATGTCCCACCACCAGAATCGCGTGTAGTAATCGCGGATCTCTCCGAGAAACAGGGAAGCAAACACAAACCCGATGGCGGCCAGCTGTAACTCCGGGGGAATGTGGATACGGAAACGGCGTTCAAACAGTAGGGGGAAGAACGTGATGGCGATAATCATTGCCGTCAAGAAAGCGGTGAACCATCGTTGGCCCCAGACGGCAAACACTGCTTCACCAAGCAGTATCAATTGCAGAGCAAGAGTAATCCGTTGGTGCGTTATGCGAATGCGCATAGGTCTCCAGGGTCAGTGGTTAAAGTGGGCTTCTGCTCGGCAGGCCGATGGCGTTATTCCAAACCTGGATTTGAATGCCCGGCTGAAATGACTGGAATCATTGAACCCGCATGACAGCGCAATAGCCGTGATCTTGTCTCTACTATTTCCAAGCCGTTCTCGGGCGTGGACCAATCGCTGTTCCTGAACATATTGATAAGGCGCACAACCGAACGTTGCCCTGAAAAGCCTGGCAAAATGATAGGGGCTCAGGTTGACCCAACTGGCCATGTCGGCAAGCGTTAATGACTGATCCAGATGAGCGTGGATGCGTTCCTGCAGCATTCTGCGGTACCGAAGTGACAACTGCCCTGTGACTTCCGGCAGTGTCTGTCGGACGCTGGAATGGCGGCTGACAACCTGGAGGAGAAGCCATTGTGCCAGGTGGTCCATGGCCATGGTCTGGCCGGGAGCTTGCCAGTCGCTGAGTGCCAGTAGCTTGCCGGCCTGGGCGAGAACCGGATCCTCGGCGTGGTACAGCTCGGAAAGCTGACGCTTGTCCGGATCGGCATCCCAGGTCTGTTCGGCGCACCGGGCGACGTCCAGATCATTGAAATAGAGATGAAAAAATTCGAACTGTCCGCTGATTTGCCAACGTGAGCGGCTGCCTGCCGGGAACAGGCAAACGGCGCCCGGAAAGCCCTGGCTTACAACCTTTCCGTTCAATACCCTTCGGGCCTGCTCGCCCTTGTCTATGTAGATGCTCAGAGCATGGTGTCTTGGCCGCTCGTAACGCACCTCGCCCTGACGATTCTGCCATTGCGCCAGAGCCCGTCCCTGATCCAGTTCCAGCATTCGCTGCGGAGCGACGCCAGCCGTTCTCAGGGTATCGACAATGTCGCGATTGGCCGACTGCAATTGTTTTGGGCATTCGGGCATGGGTTCGGAATCAGTCTGCATAGGGAACCTCCGCAAGAATCATCCATGGTTCAGCAGGATCTGACAAGTTTTGGTGTGGTTTGAGCCCTATGCTGGTCGCTGCTCAACGATTGTTCCCGATAGCAACAGGAATCAACGCCATGCCCATCTCTGTTCACTATGGTTTGACGGTACTGATCTGGGGACTCACCTGGACAGCGATTCGTTTGCAGGTTGAAGCGGCGCCGGTCGATATATCCGTTTTCTACCGATTCGTCATGGCCTCTGCCGTCGCATTGCTGGTTGTAACTCTGGTGCGCAGGCTGGAAAAACTGACCCTCAAACAGCACGGCTGGCTGGTGCTGCAGGGGGCAACCCTGTACAGCATCAACTTCCTGCTGATTTATCGTGCAGCTGAATCCATGACAAGCGGTTTGCTGGCGGTGGTGTTTTCTTTGGCCGCTCTGTTTAACGCCCTGAATGGCTGGCTCTGGTTGCGCCTGAGACCGACTGCCCGGCTCTATCCGGCAATTTCTCTGGGTATCACGGGCGTGGCCCTTCTGTTCTGGCATGATCTGCAGCTTGGCAATGCCACGGCGACCAGCATTCTGTTCGCGATTGCCGGAACCTTCTGGTTTTCCATGGGTAACCTGGTCAGCATCAAGGTGCGGATGTCAAAGGTGCCGCTCTTCCTCGCCAACGCATGGGCCATGGTTTACGGCGCGGTGATTCTTGGCATCTGGTGCCTGATTCAGGGTGTGGAATGGGTGGTCCCCACTGCGGCGACATTCTGGGGGGCAACCGTCTTCCTGGCGGTGCCCGGCTCCATCATTGCCTTTTATTGCTACATCACCGTTATCCAGACTCTCGGGGCCGACAAGGCTGGCTACGCCACCGTGCTCTTCCCGGTGGTCGCCCTGAGTGTGTCGACCTGGCTCGAGGGTTTTGAATGGACAGCAACCGCGGTGCTGGGCGCATCACTGGCCCTGCTGGGAAATTATGTTTTGTTTCGATCGGCCAAAGCATAACGCTGGTGTAGCTCGCGCACTGCGTCTGCCAGCGCGGGGAAGGGGCCCTCGGTGGGAACGCCCGGAACCACCTGGTTGATTGGCAGGGTTGCAACGGGCGGTGGCGCCACATGCAGTTCGTCCAGCCAGGTTGAAAGCTGCTCTGACGAGCTTGCGTAGACGATGCGGCCGAGGCCCACCCAACCATGGGCAGCCGCACACATCGGGCAGTGTTCGCCAGAGGTATAGACCGTTGAAGCTGCTCGCTCGTCCGGGGTCATGTTGGCAGCCGCCCAACGGGCTATCTCGAACTCCGGGTGGCGGGTCTCATCACCGCCAGCGGTTTCGTTGTGTCCTTCGTACCTGACGGCACCGGTCTCATCCACCAGCACAGAGCCAAACGGCGGGTTCCCGCTATCAACGGCCATTGAAGCCAGTTCCACGCAGCGGGCAAGGTGTTTCATTTCAGTTTCGTAGATCACAATTCCTCCTTCACTGACCTCGGGCGTCGAGGTAATGCATCCAGAGCATACGAGCCGCTACCGCGCGCCACGGCCCCCATTGTTCGGCAAAGGCCAACTGCTCATTCTTTGTCGGTCGGGCATCGAGCTTTTTGATGTCCTGTATTGCGGATGCCAGTGCCAGATCGCCCTGGGGCCAGACGTCCGGCCTGCCCAAGGCCATCATGTAATAGATATCGACGGTCCAGGGCCCCAAACCGGGTATACCCAAAAGGTGGCTTCGGCCCTCGGCATCGTCAAGTGTTGAGAGCCGGGAGAGGTCGAGCTCACCATTCGCTATCCGGTTGGCCAGCCCAACACAATACCGGGATTTCTGCCGTGTGAGCCCGACATTCCTGAGCCCGGACTCGCCGGCGCCCCTCACAGAGTCAGGCGTTACCGTTTCAAGGTGGGACTCGAGCCGCTGGAACATGGTGGCGGCGGCTTTGATCGAGACCTGTTGTTCAAGAATGATGTGGACCAAGGATGCAAACCCGGGTTCGCGAGTCCAGGTTGGCGGGTATCCAAGTCGGGCTCGCACCTCGTAAAGGTCGGGATCTTTCTCAGTCAGGACGTCAACGCCCATCCTCAAGGTTTCGTCAGTGATCGTCTTTTGTTGCATAAACCCCTTTTGCCTAATGGCGAGCCGATTCCCGGTCTCCGTTCAAAATCTGCTGTTGCACATAGGAGCGAGCTTGCTCCGGCGGTAGAGACTCCATTGCAAAGGTCAGTGCCGACCAGACCAGAGCCATCATGACAGTCTGGAGTGAAACGCTGCCATCCGCGGGCAGTATCTGGTCATCTGCCAATAAGGCGTTGATGACCTGCAGGAGCTCGGGCGAAGAGCGGCAATCCTCAACAGTTGCAGGGATTGATGGTGCATCCGGGGAGACGTGTTCAAAGAAAAACGTTTGGGCCGCTCGGGCGTACCCGTCACGAAAAGGCTCCTGGTTCGAGCGTTCGATGATGTTTCCCATCGCACTGCAGATGGAAGCCGCGATCACGATGCCGGAGTAGCCGCCGGGTGAGTCGTGGCGAAGCTGGCGTTTAGATCGGAATTGTTCGAGCCGTTTCGAGATGGCAGTACCGTACTGGGCGATCTCGTCCACCATTTCAACGCCGCTGTCATCAAAGGGTTTGGATATCAGGCTCATGGAATGACTCTCAAATCAGTCGGGCAAACTGGACAGCCGCTTTGGAACCGGCCCCCACGAGCCCTGTCCATAGCCTCAGAAGAAGACTCGCCTCAGCGGATCGATATTGCCCGGCTTCGTCACGGTGGTGGACTTCGTCGAGCCGGCATGTCTCGAATCCTGCAAGTATAGCCCGCTCCGACTCGCGCCATGCATGCGGGGAAAGCGTTTTGATCTGCTCCTGGTAGTGCAGGTCAACAAAGGTTTCCACGGCTTCGATCGTGGCGAAAACCGCCTGTTTTCCCATTAAGGCCGGGATAAGACCGGTCAAAAAGCCGGCCAGGCGCCACAGTGGCAGCAGCAGGCTCGGGCGATAACAGCACTGAAGCTGGTTAAAGAAGCGCAGATGCTCGCTCTCCGAGGCCAGGTGCTCCGTTGCAAAATCCAGCAGCTCTTTTCGGGGTCGCGTAGCCAGAATTCCCCGGTAAATCCACACGGCACCGGTTTCTCCCGCATGACTGCAACGCAGCTCCTGCTCGAACTGCCTGCTCACTCCAAGGTGGGAGAGCTGCTGGTGGTGTATCCCGTCGATCTGTAGTTCCGCCATCATTCAATATCCGTAGACACTATGGCAGTTTCTACGAAACAGACCCTCATTGGTTCTCAGAAATGATCCTTGGCAAACCAGGAGTGTCATTCCCATAAGGATATGCCCTTAGAGTCGAAAGGGATCTTGGAGAGGGTAGGGTGCGTAATACTAAATACTTTCGATGGCCAACCAATGAGGTGAAGTCACTATGAAGTTATCGTTCAAACATACCGTCGCCGCAGCCGCTTTAAGTATGATTTCTGGCTTTGCAATGGCTGCCGAACACGTCGTTGAAATGAAGAACTCCGGCGCTGACGGTGCCATGGTTTTTGAACCCGGATTCGTCAAAGCTGAGCCCGGCGATACTGTCAAATTCGTGCTGGTTGATCCGGCGCATAATTCAGTATCCGTAGAAGTGCCTGAGGGCGCGGAAGGTTGGCAGGGTGCCATGAATCAGGGTGTTACCGTAACGCTCAGTGAAGAGGGCGTATATGTGTATAAGTGCACGCCCCACGCTGCTTTGAACATGGCTGGTGTGATTCAGGTAGGTGAAGCGGTCAATTATGACGCTGCGAAAGCCGCGGTGGATAAGCTCACTGCAGCCGCTGCAACGAATAAGGACCGGCTGACCGGTTACTTCGAGCAAGTGCAGTGATTAGATTGTCTGATCATAACCGCGCCCTCCGGGGCGCGGTTTTTTTGTGTGCCTCAGAAAACTGTCTGTAATTGACAGCAACGGGATTACGAGGCGTTTGTGTCAGGAGATGATGTGATGAGCGTTGATTCCAACTATGTATCCCGAATTGCGAGCGCACTGAAAACACAGTTCGTTGCTGATGCCCTCGCCATGCCCGTCCACTGGTACTACAACCCGATGGACATCGAAAAGGCGTTTCCGGGAGGGGTCCAGCGATTTGAGGCCGCACCGGAGTTCCATCCTTCATCGATCATGTCTTTGCATTCCACCCGCAGTGGTGGTCGCCGTTCTGGTCATAATGCTGAGGCAGAGCCGCAAATTGTGGGCGAGGTTATCCTCAAGGGCCGCGACCAGTTCTGGAATGTACCGAACGTGCATTATCACCAAGGCATGGGTGCGGGCGAGAACACCCTGAATGCCCATTGCAGCCGCGTGCTCATGCGTTGCCTGGCGGACGGGAACGGTGAATACAGTTCTCAGGCGTTTCTCTCGGCGTACATCGGCTTTATGACCGCTGATCCACCGGCCCATCCGGACACCTATGCGGAATCCTACCATCGAGGGTTTTTCGCCAATTATGCGAAGGGTTTACCGGCGCAGCAGTGTGCCATGGTTACCCACGATACGCCTTCCATCGGTGGCCTGGTGACGATTGCCGCACTGGTGTTTGCAGAGCGACTCCGTGGCAGGGACGTACCCGGCATTCAGGCCCATTGTCGGGACCATCTTGCGCTGACCCATCCGGATGAGAGCTTGATGAGGGTGTGCGACCGCTACGTGAAACTCCTCTGTGGTCTGCTCGAAGGTCCCGATGAGGAGGGTATCAAGGCGCTGCTTTCAGAGGCTGGCAAGCTGGATGTCGCGGGGTTGGTCAAGCGGAACCTGCCCGACAACCAGGTCGTGGGCAGGATGTATTCGCCGGCGTGTTATATCTCCGACTCCTGGCCGGTTGTTCTGTACCTGGCCTACAAATACCGGAACGATCCATGGCTTGCGCTGCGCATGAACACCAACCTGGGTGGCGATAACGTTCACAGAGGCATCGTGCTGGGGACGCTATTGGGCCTGACGACCGACCAAGTGGCCACCAACTGGTTCGATCAGTTGGTGGACCACGGGGCGATCAGTGAGGAAATCACCGCGCTGATCAGCGCGGCAACCGCTCCCAGATAGTCACTTCCGACAGGGTATGCTGGAACTTGTGTTGGGTTTCGCGGATAACAAAAGGCACCTTTCTGGGCTCACTGACCAGGCGGAAATGCTGTGAAAGGTGTTCTTTCAGGCCATCCAGCGTGGTGTGATTCTCTCCATCCTTTTTGAAACCGCCAATCCACTCTTCTTTCGGCGTGTGTTCCTCCAGCCACGTGTACGGAGAGGCAATAACCAACAGGCCACCGTCGTTAATGCGCTCGTGAATGCTGTCCAGGAAGCGCCTTGGGCGGTAAAGGCGATCAATGAGGTTGGCCGCCAGAACAAGGTCGTAGCCCGAGTACTGCGGTTTCAGGTTACAGGCATCGCCCTGGTAGAAGCTTACCCGATCTGAGCATTCCTCAAGGCCCAGCTCTTTGAGTGTCCGGGTGTGATAGCTGACCAAGTCACCTTCCTCTGCCAGCGCATAGCGAATGGAGCCCTGTTCGGCCATCTCCACGCCCAGCCTGATAAAGTTGGCCGAGAAATCGACGCCTTCCACCTCGTCAAAGCGCCTTGCCAATTCAAAGCTGGAACGGCCACAGGCACAGCCCAAGTCCAGTGCTTTTCCGGTTGGTTTGCCCTTCATGGCATCCAGAGCAAGATCCGCCAGGGCTTTCGGGAAGTTCTCGACACCAAACCAGGTGTCACCGAAGTGGAATTCCCCGTATTCAGTCAACAACCGGTCGCTTTCATAGTAAGCGTTGGGTTGCACGGCCTCGCTTTCGGAGGCGATGTAGCGGAAGCCGGCATGCTGAAAGAAGTGCCTCCGGAAAGCATAACGAGCCGATAACCGGGCTTCGTTTCCGCAGGAAATCCACGAACCGCCTTTGATCAGGTTGTGTTGCCCGTCGAACGTCGGCGTTGTGAAATCGTCGTACAGCGGATGCACCTTGAAATTATCGAACGGATAGGTCGGTGTTTCCGTCCATTGCCAGACGTTGCCAACAACGTCGAACCACTGACCGTGCCGGAACCGGGTAACCGGGCAAGAAGATGCTCCATGGTCGAGATGCAGGTTGGCATTTGCGGGATCATGGCCCACTTCTTCGATGCCGGCCTCGGCGCACAGGCGGTACCACTCGTCCTCGGTTGGCAGGCGGATTGGCTGGCCGGTTTGCTCCCGTTTCCACTCGCAAAACGCTTTGGCCTCGTGGTAGTTCACCTCGACGGGCCAGTCCCAGGGCATCTCGACCTCTTCAGTCATGAGGCGCAGATGCCAACCGTTCTGCCAGCGCCAGAAAGTCGGATGCTTTGCCCTGGCGAATTGCCGCCAGGCACAACCCTCCTCATTCCAGAATCGATCTTCCTGGTAACCACCGGCTTCAACAAACTCCAGGAATTCCTGGTTGCTGACGAGATACTGACTGGCCCTGAATTCATCAACCTGGGCCTCGTGTTCGCCGTACTCATTGTCCCAGCCGTAGAAGGCGTCTTCGTAGGGTTTGCCAATGGAAACTGTGCCGGCTTGCACGGTGAAAAGTTCGTTTTCGGGTGCTTCCCCAGTCTCGCGAATCGGCTCCCATTCTGGCTGCGGCCGCACCTTTGAGAGGTCGTGTTGCCGGATCAGCACGGACGAGGTCTCAAGGTGGATGCGTTCGTGCTCAACACCCATAACGATCGGCCACCAGGGATGCTCCCAGTTGATCGGCAGGCTGAGCGGGAGTGTTTCAATCAGGTCCAGAACGGTGGCGCGGACTTTAGCGCGGTAATCCAGCACCTCGGCAACGGTGGGCCAGTCGTAATGATCTTCGTCCAGATCGTCCCAGCTCATCTCATCAACGCCCACCGCGAAAATCGACTCCATGTGAGGGTCGATGCGCTCTGGAATGAGTTTGGCCAGCACCAGTTTATTGACGAAAAAAGTTGCGGTGTGGCCTAGGTAAAAAATGAGAGGGTGTCTCAGGGGAATCGATTTCTGGAAATAGCCCGACTCATCGGCGAGGCAGTCGAAGAGGCGCGTGTAGGTGTCAAAGGTGTTGGTGAAGTAGGAAGCGATTTCGGCGCGTTTGTCCTCCACAGACCCAATACTCAGATCCGGCGTTCTGAGCAGGCCGACTCCGGGTTTGAGGGCTCGGCTGGAGGACTGCACTTCCGGTATTGGCATTGTCATTTCTGGACACGTCCTTTGTTGTGTTTGCTAACAGCAATACGTCTTGTGGGTAGGGGATGGTTCAATTTCCCCCTAAAACTGTTCAGACGATTCCTTTGCTGAAATTGTTACAAGCCGGATTCTTTGGCCAAAGCTACCGCCCGGGGCGCGCCCAGTGCAAGAAGAACGGCACCCGATGAACAGGCAAGCATTGAAACTGCGATGCTCAGGAGTGTCTGGTCTCCAGAGACAGAGGATAGGGTGCTGACTGCCCCGGCAATGGTGAACTGCGATGCGCCCAGAAGAGCCGCCGCAGTGCCGCTGAGATTCGGGAAGAACTCCATGGCGTTCGCCATGTTGTTGGGCACGATGCCGCCCTGGCAGCCGATGGCAACAATAATGCACCCTGCCACCAGCCAGAGGGGCCCCTGGAACTGCACGCTGGCAACCAGGGCGACAAGAGCCAGGCATTGTGCAATAACCTGGGCACGCACCAACTGCACCGAGGAAAATCGCCTCAGCAGCGGACGATTGGTCAGATTCAGGGCAGCCATGAACGCAATGTTGGCGGCGAACAGAAGGGCGAAGGTGCTGTTGGAGAGCCCGTACCATTCCTGGTAGATAAATGAGGAGTGGGTGATGAACAAGAGCATAGTGCTGAAACACAGAACCTGAATGCCGATAAAACGCATGGTGGTTTTGTGTTTGAGCACCAGCAGGTAATTGGTCACCAGGGAGCGAATGGGCGTGGTTGTCGGTGTGCGCGGTTGAAGCCTTGGAAAAAGCGCCAGCTGGAGAGTCAGCACAAGAAACGCGGCATAACCGGCCAGCATCAGGAATATCCAGTGCCACTCACCCAGTGCAAGCATCAGTGAACCCAGCGACGGCGCCGCAGCGGGCGCTATGAACATGATCAGGCCAATGAGCCCGAACAGCTGGGCAGCGTCCTGTCCACTGACTTCGTCGCGAACAATCGCAGGAACCGACACCGCACAGAAGGCGCCACCAATGCCTTGCGCTATCCTCCAGAACACCATGTCGGATAGGCTATCCGCCATCGATACCATGACCGCGCCTGCCATAAAGATCAGTAGCCCCCCGAAAAGCACCGGTTTGCGACCGTATCGGTCAGACAGGGGGCCACCCACCAGTTGAGCAAGACCCAATGTGGTGACATAGGCGCTGAGCGTGAGCCCCACGTGCCCGTGATCAATGCCCAGGCCGTCAGCAATGTCCGGGAAAGCGGGCAAGTAGGCATCAAGTGCCAATGGCCCGAGTGCCACGGTCATGCCCAGCAGTATGGCCAGGTGCAGATGCGACAAAAGCGATCTCCTCGAAAGATAGAATCCTAACAGTACGGTGGCATATTTCATCAGACCATGCGTATTTTCAGAAATCCCCGTGCATGATCCATTCACTTCCTGTAGCCTGCGCGGCTTTTTCTTCCGGAGGCAGACCTTATGACCGCTCAATCCCAATCTCTCCCGCGAGCCCGAAGCGGGCCGCTTACAGACAGTGATCCCGTTGTTCTCGTGCTCACGATCGGCTTCATACTTCTTTTCGTGGGTGCCTCGATCGTCGACAGCGGATACGTGGCCGACCTGATCGGAGCCGGGTTTGCGTGGACTGCAACCTATCTGGGCTCTTTTTTCCAGGTGCTGCTGCTACTCACGTTTTTCATCGCTATGGGAACAGCCCTGAGCCGGGCCGGCGCTGCCAGAATCGGCGGACTGGATCGGCCGGAGATTGGTCGGTTTCGCTGGTTGTCGATGATTATGTGCACCCTGCTGGCCGGGGGCGGAGTGTTTTTTGCTGCCGGGGAACCGGTTTACCACTTCGTTGTTACACCGCCGGCGTTTGATACCGAAGCGGGATCCGCTGCAGCGGTCGCGCCCGCCATGGCCCAGTCGTTCACTCACTGGGGGTTCCTGGCCTGGGCAGTGCTCGGCTCCCTCACGGCTCTGGTGCTGACCCGGGCTCACTACGGCCAGGGCAAACCCCTGCAGCCGAGAACCCTGTTATACCCGGTGTTTGGTGAGAAAGTCATTCAGGGGCGCCTTGGCGGTGTTATCGATGCCTTCTGTGTGATTGCCGTGGTAGCGGGGACGGTTGGCCCCATCGGTTTTCTGGCCACCCAGATGAGCTTTGGGCTGCATGAGCTGTTTGGCGTATCGGACGGATATGGCACCCAGTTGACGGTATTGGTGGTACTGGCCGGCGTCTACATGACCTCCGCCATGACCGGCCTGCACAAGGGCATTCAGCTGCTAAGCCGTTTCAATGTGATTTTGGCGCTGATCATTGCCGGGGTCATCTTTGTGTTCGGCCCCACGCTATTCCTGGCCAACACCTACACCCAGTCGATGGGTGAATACGTCACCTCGTTCTTTGCCATGGCTACCATGACCGCCGAAACGGCGCCGGCCTGGTGGATGAAATGGTGGACGGTATTCTTCTTTGCCTGGTTCATTGGCTACACGCCTTTGATGGCGGTCTTCGTCGCCAGAATTTCCCGGGGCCGCACGGTTCGGGAAATGGTGCTGGCGGTGGCCGTTTTGGCGCCCATTGCGACCACCATCTGGTTCACCCTGCTGGGTGGCTCCGGCATTTACCACCAGCTTGCCGGCACCTTCGACCTGACCGAAGCACTGAACAACTTCCGCTTTGATGTGGCCACCCTCACCGTGGCTCAGGCCCTGCCTGGCGGCACCTGGATGGCGGCTGCGATTCTGCTGCTGACAACCATTTTCGTGGCCACCACCGGCGACTCCATGAGCTATTCCATTGCCATGGTCGGGGCAGGCCATGACGAACCGAACCCGTGGATCCGTGTCTTCTGGGGGGGTGCTATGGCATTGATGGCGGCGATCCTTCTATACATGGGAGCGGGCCAGATCGGTGTGTTACAGCAGTTTATTGTGCTGACGGCTATTCCGGTTTCACTGATTATCCTTCCTTCGCTCTGGACCGGGCCCAAAGCCGCTATGGCAATGGCGCGTGAGCAAGGGCTGGTCTAGGCTTTTATGGAACACAGCGGGACAGGGACGTTCTTCCCCGCGAACTCTTCTGATCGAAAGCTCCTGGAGGGCTGATGCTGGAATCGTTTGAAGCCGGTTTCACGGCTTGGTTGTGGCCGGGGTCTTCGGCGATTCTTGCGGTTGCGGTTACTTACATCGTTTACCGTCTGGCCCTCGCTGTGTTCCGGCATTTCTCAGAGTCCAGAACGGTCATCCGGCTGTTCCTGGATGCCGCTGCCCGGGCTTTGGGTGTCGTTTTCTGCCTGCTTACCCTGGTCGGTTCCCTGGCCGCCGCGCCAGCGGATCTGCCCTTGATCTCAGCCATTCAGCAGGTCGCCACCCTGATGCTCATCCTTGCCATCACCTGGGCGGCAGTCAGACTGACCTCGGCTATTGGCGAAGTCATTGTTGCGCTCAATCCGGTGCTGGAAGGGCAGTGGAAGCGAGCCCGCAAGGTCGAAACCCAGACCCGATTCCTGGTCCGCGCACTTAACATTCTCATCGTGATCATCGGTCTCGGCGCTGCCCTGATGACCTTTGAATCGGTTCAGCACATGGGCGCCAGCCTTCTCGCCTCCGCGGGTGTCGGCGGCCTGATTCTCGGTTTCGCGGCCCGTCCTGTGCTCAGCAACCTGCTGGCTGGCATGCAGATCGCTCTGACTCAGCCTTTCCGTATAGACGACGTGCTTTACGTGCAGGGTGAGTGGTGTTGGGTCGAGGAAGTGACTGCCACTTATGTGGTCCTGCGCGTGTGGGATCTCCGCCGCCTTGTTGTTCCGCTGCAATGGTTTATCGAGAACCCGTTCCAGAACTGGTCCAGGAATACCGCAGAGCTGCTGGGAACTGTCTTTATCTGGGTCGACTACACCATGCCGGTCGAACCGCTCCGGCAGGAATTCACTCGTCTGCTCAATGAATCGGGGCTCTGGGATGGCGAATTTTCCTCGGTGCAGGTGACCGATTCCAGTGATCAGGCCATCCAGGTGCGTTTTTTGATGAGCGCCGCCAACTCCAGCAAGAACTGGGACCTGAGATGTGCGGTCCGGGAGGGCATGGTAACCTTCATTCAGGAACACTACCCGGCTCAGCTACCTAGGCTTCGGGCCCGGATGGTGGAAAACTGAGATTTCTCGAGGACCCTGCATGTCTGCCAAAACCGTCTGGATAACCGGTGCTTCCTCTGGCATCGGTGAAGCACTTGCTTTGCAGTTTGCGAAGAATGGTGACCGTCTGGTGCTTTCCGCTCGCCGGGAAGATGAGTTGGAGCGTGTTGCCGAACGTTGCCGGGCTGTCGCCGGGACAGCAACTGGGCAAGTACTGGTACTCCCGCTGGACATTACCGACTGGGATTCACTTCCAGGCAAGGTTGAGATGGTCCTGGCTCAGTTCGGTACCATCGATCTGCTGGTGAACAACGCCGGCGTTTCGCAGCGGTCCCTGTGCAAGGACACCGACATGTCCGTTTACCAAAAGCTCATGGATGTGGATGTCATGGGCCAGATTGCGCTGACCAAAGCGGTGCTTCCCCATATGCTCGAGCGTGGCTCCGGCCACCTTGCCGTGACCTCCAGCGTTGCCGGCAAGGTCGGCGCCCCCATGCGTACCGGCTATTGTGCCGCGAAGCATGCCGTTATGGGATTCTTCGATGCGTTACGCGCCGAGGTGGAAGGCCAGGGAGTGAGCGTGTCGACAATCACCCCCGGCTTCATTCGCACGGATATTTCCCGCAATGCCCTTGCCGGTGACGGATCAGCCTACGGCAAGGAAGATGAGGATATTGCAGGCGGCATGGACGTGACCGAGTGCGCGGAGGTGGTGTTCAAGGGGTTAACGGCAAAGAAACGCGAAATCCCGGTGGGTAAGGGCAAGGAAATGGCTGCCCTCTGGATCAAGCGAATCTCGCCAGAGGCCCTGTTTCGCATGGCGAGGGCTCGATCCTAGGGGGCAGCCGATCAAAACCGGGGCTGATCAGAACTTGTAGTTCAGCCCCACTGCAAACAGGTACGAAGATTCATCGTAGAAGGTCAGGTTGGACTGGGTGTCGCCGTAGCCTGCAAACGAAATAAACGACCAATCCTTCCAACCCATAAATTCCGGGTACTCGTAGGCCGCGAACAAGTTGAGCTCATCATCCGAGCGCTTCTTATTGAACAACGTGCTGGCACTGTCGTAGTCCCGTCTGGTGAAGCCTGCAGTCAAAACCAGGCTGTGCCTGCCCAGAATGTTGAACCAGCTTACTTCGGCGCCATAGGCATCGAAGGTGCTGGCACTGCCATCGGCATCATGTTGGATGTAAAGGGCAGAGGGAGATACAAAGCTGGTCGGAGAGAGGGTGAAACGGTAACTGCCCTTGGCGTAGTAAATGTCGGCATCGCGAGCCAGGTCTGACCCTGCGGTCAGGTCGTCCTCAACATCCGCCGTCGCAAAGGCAAGATCGAGGCTGAAGGCGGAGCCGGAAATGCTGTTAAGTTGTAGGCGGTAGGCATTGCCCGAGACGTCTGTTTCTTTCCTGGGCGTGTTGAGTTGATAAGGATTTTGCCAGGTTTCTCCCGAAATCACCGTGGGCAAAAAGGAAACATCCACTACCGTGCCGGAACTGAGCTTGTGTTTATACCCCAGTTGCACAGCCAGGGTTCCGACCGCAATATCTTCCCGTGTGGTACCGAAGTAAATCTGCTGTTTCAGTCCATCGCCAAAGGTGTAGGCAACGTTGCCAAGTGGAGCGATCAGGCCCTCTGACTCGCTGTCTGCCTTGTTCTCAAGAGAGCTGATGGTTCGGTCGCCATCGACGTTAAAGTTGGACGTTGAAGAGATGATCCCGGCATTTAGCGAGACTTCACCACTGAACCCCTTTTGAGGAGGCGCCGGTTGCGCGAAGACAGGCATCGCGATGCACAGGATCGGGAGGGCGAGGTGTTTTTTCATTTTTCAGCTCCGTGTTAGCGACTAGTCGGGGGCGATGTGCTCAGGGTACACAGTTGGTTTCTTTGCCACCTGATATGACTACAGCGGCAAGGCATAGTTCGATGTCAGACAGGTGTTGGTGAGAGATACGATCACTGTTGATCTGGAAGGCAATGGTAATCCCACTCCGGGCATAATGACGGAGACTTGAGCTGTAGCCAGGGATCCAGCCACCATGGCCGAAAACCGGTGAAAGCGGACCCGATCGGGAAATGGCGACGCCGAGGCCATAATAGGTCCCGGGCATGTCTTCGCCAATCGGAACAGGCTGAAGCATTGTGTTCAGGATCTCCTCTGACACTCCTTGTCCGCCAAACAGGGCAGCTCCCCATTGTGCCAGGTCAGGGGAAGTGCTGATCAGTCCGCCGCCGGTCCACTCCAGCGCTGGATTCCATACCATAACGCCGTTCTTATCTGTTGTTTTTGCCGGGAAGACAAAGGGATTGTCGGCAGTAACATACCCAGCCGCCAGGCCCGGAAGCCAGCGTTTGTTCGATGCTGCTGTTGCCGTCAGCTCCAGTGGTTCGAGAAAACGGTCGTCAACCTCTTGGTAGTAAGTTCGCCCCGTGATCGCTTCAATGGCCAGTCCGATAAGAATATACCCGGTGTCTGTGTAAGCCCATTGCTCGCCCGCTGGAAACAGTGCTTCTGCGTCCAGAACGAAACCGACCAGTGTTTCGGGTGTGAATGAGTTTCCGGGTTCCGGCCAGCATTGTGAGACTGCTTCTGCAAAGGCTGGCAGGTACACATGGTTCGGTAAGCCCGATGTGTGATTAAGCAGCTGGCGAACAGTCAGGCTCTGATGGTTTGGCAGCCGCCGGAACCAGCTGTTCCGGCCCAGCCATGTCGATACGGTGGCGTCCAGATCCATGTCGCGTTCCTGGGCGACCGACACCATGGTGGCGGCAACGAATGTCTTGCCGATACTCGCGGCCAGCATTCTCGACTCCGGCGTCATTGGCTCGCGAAGTTCTGCATCGGCCCAACCGGCTGCTGCTGAGTGCGAAGAACCATCAGGAAGCACGTAACTGGCGGTTATGCCGGGGAAATCGTACTCGCTCTGAAACCGCTCCAGTGCATCTGAGAATGCGGCCTCCAGGGGCGTATTGGCTGCCCGCTGAGGACTGGCCAGGCAGGCGGTCAACCAGAGCAGGCTCACCAGAATTAAAGTTTTGAGGCCGGAACCCGGCCCTTTTCGCAAAGTCATCAATGCGTTCACTGTTTGTCCGGGACGACCTCGGTAACGCTATTGGTGCGCGTGAACATACTGTCCCGATGTAACCAGACGATGACAATGGCAATCAACGCGAAAATATAGGTGTCATAGGGTTGGGCGTCGGGCCAGACTGGATTGATGAGCATGAAGTGAAAGAGTGCGGGGAGGAAGATGCTGCCCCGGGAGGCATTGAACAGAGGGGTGACAATCACACTCAGTGCAATGGTGCCCGTAAAGAATGGCAGGAATGACCAGGCGCTCTGCTCGGTACCACTCAGCAGAAAAGCTGGCGTGTGCCAAAGCCCCCAGATCACGCCAATGACAAGTGCGGCCCATATTGGCGTCATCTTGCGTTGCAGGAGGGGGAGTGCCAGGCCTCGCCAGCCGAACTCCTCAATGGGGCCTTTGATAGCAATAAAAAAAAGTGCAACCAGAAACGAGGACGCAGATGGGAATGGGAAGGCAGTCTCTGAAAGGTTGCCCTTTAAGAACGACCCCACGAAGAACACCAAGGGCACGCCAAGAAGCAGGAACGCATACCAGGGCCATGAGCAGCGCCACAGCAGGGCGCGCCCCAAATGCCGTCGCAATCCTTCCAGCCCGGACCACCGAACAATCACAATGAAGGCCGAGATGGCCGGGGCCCAGACCGCGAGATAGAAAAGCGGGTGTTCGCCGGTGATTTCGCCGAACAGTCCAACCATGGTTTCAGGAAAAAAGATGAAGGCAGCCAGGATTCCCCAGGCGATGCCGAAGGTCAGCAACAGAAACAGGGTTATCGACCGAAACGGAACGGCCTCAGGTTGCGTGATCTGATCTGCAGAGGGCATTGTCGGGTGTCCGTATTGAGGGCGGCTGTGGAGTGCGCCGTTTCCGCTGCATAATGATGATATCCAGAAGAGTAGAGGCGAGGATAGTGGGAAGCCCTCCGCTCATCACGAATTTCATGCCTGTTTGATATATATCAACAAAGGCTGGCGGATTGAGGGAATACTGCCCGAAACGACAATTCACGGAGAATAGGGCCATTGATCAGGCAACCGTTAATAGCATTTCCCCTGGTATACCTGGGGTGGGCTTACCTTTTCTGGATACCGGTGCTGCTATCGGATTCCTCGGTATGGGCATTTCCTAATCTGATCTGGTTTTTGCTCGGCGGGGCCAGTCCTGTTGTTGCAGGTCTTGGTCTGGCGGCGGCAAACGGTGGCAAAAGGCAATTAAGGGACTTGTGGCGGCGCCTGACCGACTGGCGTCGGATTCCCGGTCGCTGGTGGCTGATTATCCTGTTCTTCTGGCTGGCGTACGATCTTGCCATGGCCGGTCTGGCGGTGCTTCTGGGCGTTACTGGCGAGCCGCTTGATACGAACTGGCAGTTGTTTCTGAATCCGTGGCCATTGCTGTTTTTGTTCCTGTTGTCCTTCGTGTTTCCGGCAGTGGAAGAGGTGGGGTTACGCGGTTTTTATCTGGACGCCCTTCAACAACGTTTCAGCCCGGTTGTGGCTGGCCTGGTGAATGGCGCAGTCTGGGCGTTCTGGCACGCACCCTTCGTCTGGTTTCCCGGGTATTACGCCAACACCACGTTTCACCCCGAGCTTTACTGGTGGATGCCGATGATCATCTGCCATACGTTATTGATTGTGCTCGTTTATAACCGCACCGGTAGAAGCATTCTGGCGGCCCTGATTTTCCACGCCATGATGAACTTCACCGGTGAATGGTTGCGAATCTCCCCTGAAATGTACCCCTTCATACTCTTCGGCAACTTGGCCCTTGCAGCGCTGCTGGTACTGTTTTGGAAAAGCGGCCGCCAGTCTCTGCCAAATACGTGTTAGTCTCCGGCAAATACCCAAAAGCAAACGACTGGAGTGGCGTACCTGACATGAGCGGTGAAGACCTCAATCAAGTAATGGAAATGGATGGTGAAGAGCGGTACGACTACTTCCTGAGCCAGGTGGCCGAGGAACGGGAAATCTGGATTCTGGTTAATGGTGAGAGCCAATTCCTCAAGATCGCCTCGGAAGACGGCGATGTGGAATACCTGCCCGTGTGGCCGGCTTCGGCGTTTGCCGCCGAGTACGCCAACGGCGGCGAGGAGCTGACTCCCCGCAGTATTTCACTGCCAGACTTCTTTCGGAAATGGGTTCCAGGCTTAACCAGGGATGGACTTGATGTGGGTGTGTTTCCCGGCCTCGATAAAACGGTATGGATCACCGAACCGGCAGAGCTCAAGCAGGATCTTCAGGATGTGATGTCCGATTTCTGAAGACGGCTTTTATCGTCTGGCCGGAGCTGAGGCGCTTCCGGCCAGTATTCCTCCGTCGATGTTCAGCTCAATGCCAGTTACGTAGTTTGATTCGTCTGAGGCGAGGTACAGGGCCGCATAGGCAACATCCTCGGGTTTTCCCATCCTTCCGACTGGAACGCCAGCCTCTACCTCGGCGATCGCGGCTTCTCTTGCCTCTCCCTCTCCAAGCATCGCTTCCCACATGGGGCTCATGATGGCGCCGGGATGTATGGAGTTACACCGGATCGGATAGCCTTTCTCGGCACAGTACAACGCGACTGACTTGGTGTGATTCCGAACGCCGGCCTTGCTGGATGCGTAAGCCGCCGCCCCGGGAATGCCCACAATGCCGGACCTCGAGGAGATGTTCACGATGCTGGCGGACTTGGAGCCCTTCATCAACTTGATCGCATACTTGCAGCCGAGAGCAACACCGTTCAGGTTTGTAGCGTGGACTTTGTGCCAGGAAGACAGGTCAAGGTTTTCCGGATCGTGGGGTCCGGCACTCTCCAGGAAACCGGTGATTCCGGCGTTGTTCACCAGAATGTCCAGCCCCCCGAACTGATCTTCAATGGAACGGGCGCAGCTTATCCATTGGGCCTCATCGCTGACGTCGAGGTGAAGATAGTGCATGTCCAGTTCCGAACCATCAACCAGTGCCTGGCCCCGTTGGTCATCGATATCCGATACGATGACCGTTGCTCCCTGCTCGGCGAACTGAATAGCGATTGCCTCACCAATACCGCGGGCCGCGCCGGTGATCAGCGCGGTCTTGCCATCAAGTCTTTTCATCCTGACCCCCAGCATTCCTGTTGCCAGCCAATGTTTGCTATCCATTATGTGCATAAACGCCCGCGCTGGCGACAACGGACTGAGGGCGCGTCGCTTGATTTCTCTTTCTCTGCCCCGATCTTTGCTAGCAGTACACAACCTGAGGCTAATCAATCATGACTGACATCCGACACCTGGTCTGTCCCCACTGTCACAAGGTAAATCGCGTGCCTGCGGATAAACTGTCATCCGGCGGTAATTGCGGTGCCTGCAAGCAGCCGTTGTGGCCGGATCAGGTTCTGGAACTTACGGATCAAAGCTTTGCTGCCCATACCGGACGCAGTGATCTGCCGGTGCTGGTGGACTTCTGGGCAAGCTGGTGTGGCCCCTGCAAGATGATGGCGCCTCAGTTTGAGCAGGCCGCGAAAGACTGGCGGGGCAAGGTCCGCTTTGCCAAGCTGAACACCGAGCAGGCCCAGGGTCCGGCCAGCCAGTTTGGCATTCGCAGCATCCCCACAATGATCCTGTTCCAGAGTGGCCGGGAAGTGGCCCGCCAGAGCGGCGCCATGAATCAGGCGCAGATCACTCAGTGGCTGCAGTCGAAGGGTATTCGCTAGCCTGATAAGGCCATTTATTCGCTGGCCGGTCATTAAAACGCCACAATTGCTGAGGCCTTGCCATTGCAGGGCTGAAGGCACCTATCCGAGCTGTTCCCACAAAGTTATCCACAGTTTTTGTGGGTAAAGCTGACGTTGCAGCGACATCGACTTTCTCATGGCGTGTGGCCAGAATTCGAGCCAAACTGTCTGTAACTAGCAAGGCATAGTCGGGCAAGCGACGGCCTTACCCGATTGATCACTTCAACGAGGACCGAATGAGAGTAGTCCTGTTTATCATCATGGCATTCTGGCTCCTCCCAGCTTCTTCCCAAACGCTTCAGATTATGGGTTCGGACGAGGGCTTTCTGCCGTTTTATTACGGCAACGACCTCAACGAGGGCATTCTGGTGGAGGTGATCAATGACTTCACCATGGAGACCGGTATCGCAGCCGATTTCCTCCCGATGGCGCGCAAACGCCAGGCATGGGCTCTGGAACGAGGGCTAGCCAACGCCGTGTTCGCCAACCCGCTTTGGATGCCTTTGCCGGAACGAATGCACGCCGTAGGGCCGCTGTTGACCTGGCGTGACCGTGTATTCGCGCAACCTGGCCGACAACCGGACTCCTTCGATGACCTCGAGGGAGGTATCTGTCTTCGCAGATGGTTTGTCTACAGTGATCGACTTGAGGCGCGGATCGGGAGCCATCTGGTGCGCCATGACGGCTACAATGCCCAGCAGATGCTGCAAATGTTTCTGCACAAACGGTGCGATTATATCGTCATGAACGAAACGGAGTTCCGGTTTCTTGCACAGCTGGGGAGCGTCGATCCGGAGCTTTACAGCACGGAACTGATAGACGCCGAGTGGCCGGTCTATCTTGGGATACTTGAAAACGAGACTGCTTTAATTGAAGCGGCGGAAGCTTTTTTCTCTACCTACACGATTGACGTGGAGGCCATACTACCCAAATTGCCGCGGCCGGATCGTTGAAGTGATTGACGGTCGGTTTGTCCATCCGCCAGGCATGCAAGAGGTTTTCCGGGCGTCGTACCAGAATGTCCGCTTTGCGATCGAGCCGCATCCAGGGCACTACTTAAGCAAAAGCGGACATTCAGAAACGATTGAATGACCACAAAGCGGACCTTTTGCACCGGGGTAAGTCCAAAGCTGGACTTCCCCCGATACGCATGACATTTCTCAGCTTCAAACGGGGCCTTGGCGACTCGGATCTAAAAGTTCGTTTTGTGACCGGCCCGCATCCCACGCGACTCCTATACAAAAGCGAACGTTCGTGCCCCTTATTTCTCCGTTGGATTTAGTTGTGATTTTGACCCAGATATTTCCAACTCTGGGCGTCTCGTATATCCGGGGCTTGCCATTGTCCCGCTTGATATCGGCTAAATCATGAGTCTCGTATTACGCCGATGTTTAACTGTTGACCCTGGAGTAGCTAAAGGGTTTTAAATTAGATCATCCTTCGAGGACCGGATCCGCGAGGCACTGAAAGGCTGATCCTTTCGGGGGCAGGCGGTCGATTATCGGCTTGCCGTTGTCAATCTACGGGGAGTAAACATCAGTGCACAGTGAACTGAAGCAATCCTATCTTGCGGAGCTTGAATCGGCACGAAGGGCGGAAGGGGCGGGCGATTTCCAGACAGCCTTCACTCATCTGGAACGTGCCCATATCCTCAGCCAGAAATTTGCTCTGGCGCACGCTGCAACCCACCTGCGGATGCTCAGACTGGGTTGGCGGACAGGAGACGTTCGTGAGGTGCTGGGGCAGTTGACCCGAACCATTGCCGCCCTGGTCTTTTCCCGAATCTGGGTTCCGGTCGGAAACACCGGTCGCGCGAACGTCAGCGCGTTTGCACCCATGCCGGTGCCCGAGGATCTGACAGAGGTGCTGGGAAAAGCGCGCGATCAGTAGGATTACTCAAAGCGTACCGAAAAATAAGTGGCAAACCCTTGACCCTGTAGTTGCTACAGGCTTCATAACTAGACCAATATCGTTGTTGATCATTGATAGAGGCAAAAAATGCACGATCACGGTCACGACCATAGTCATCATTTCGACACCCATAACCGCTCTTTTGCGATTGCTGTGTTTCTCAACATCCTGTTTGTCGTCATTGAAGCGGTGTACGGGGTTATATCCGGCTCGCTGGCACTGCTTGCGGATGCCGGCCACAACCTCAGCGATGTCATGGGGTTAATCATGGCCTGGGCAGCCAGCTGGCTGGCCAGCAAAGCGGCAACCTACGCCAAGACCTATGGCCTGAAGAAAACCACCATTCTGGCGGCCCTGTTTAATGCTCTGATTCTGATCGCCGCTGTTGGTGGCATTACCTGGGAAGCCATTCAGCGCCTGACAGATCCTGCCGACGTCGCCGGGTTGACCGTGGTGATCGTGGCGGGGATTGGCGTGTTGATCAATGGCGCAACCATGATGCTCTTTCTCAAAGGGCAGAAAGGGGACATCAATATCCGGGGCGCTTTCTTGCATATGGCCGCAGATACCGCAGTGTCGGTCGGCGTCGTGATCTCCGGCACGATACTGATGTTCACCAATATAACCTGGATCGATCCGATCGTGAGTCTCGTTATTGCCGTGGTGATCTTTGTGGGCACCTGGCAGTTGCTGAAGGACTCCGTAAACCTGGCGGTGGATGCTGTCCCCAAGGGAATTGATCCTTCGGCTGTCCATGAACGTCTTGAAAGTTTGCCGGGAGTAACATCGGCCCATCACCTCCATATATGGGCTCTGAGTACCACCGAAAACGCGCTGACCGTTCATCTGGTGAAACCCGACCCAGAGAGTGACGACCGGGTTATCAGTGAGGCTGCTGAAATGCTGAATCAGCATTTTGGCATCCAGCACACGACCATCCAGTGGGAGCGCGGTGACGAACAATGCCCGACCGCTGCACACTGCGGAACGCACGCTCACTGATAAGGAATGTGAGCGTGAAGCTGACACTGACAACGACTTTTCCAGCGCCCGCTGATCAGGTCTGGGCGCTGGTCAAACAAAGCGGTACGCTGCTGTTTGTTTGCAAGGGCCTTCTGGGTTTTGGGGGTTCAGAGCGCTTTCCTCAACAATGGCGAGAGGGAAGCATAGAAGTCACACGCCTGATGTTTTTTGGCTGCGTTCCGGCATGGAAACACACACTGAGGTTTGAAAGGATCGACGACGATCAGCGAATTCTGGCGACCGAGGAAGGCGGAGGCCTGGTCCCCGTCTGGAACCACGTCATTCAGGTAGTCCCAGACGGAAACCGTACCAGCACGTACAGTGATGAGGTGAACATAGAGGCAGGGATTTTCACGATAGTGGTATGGCTCTACGCTCACGGTTTGTACCGATATCGCCAGCGGCGGTGGCGCAAGTTACTGCGTGAGATAGCGCATCATTCATCATCCATCTGATTTTCGAATCAACAAGGCCAGGAACTCCATGCGAGAAACGATCGAACGCCATCAGGTCTGGGCCTACCTCATCGCTGTTGTTTTCGGCCTGGTTGGGGGCTGGACATCTTCCCTCGGCGACAGGGTGCCGGATGGCCTGATCTGGGCGTTACTCGGGGTTCTGCTCTATGCCACTTTTACTCAAACACCGTTGACTCACCTGTCTGATGTGTTCCGGGATCGTCGGTTCATGAGTGCCTTGCTCACCGGCAATTTCCTGATTATGCCGGTGATCACTGCCTTGCTGGTGTTGGCACTGCCGGATAATGACGCACTGAAGCTGGGTGTGCTCCTGGTATTGCTGATGCCCTGTACCGACTGGTTTGTCACCTTCACCCATCTTGGCAAGGGGGACAGCACCCGAGCCATCGCAGCAACGCCGGTTCTGTTGATTGCTCAATTGGCGCTTCTGCCACTCTATCTCTGGCTTTTCCTGGGCGATCAGTTCAACGTAAATCTGGAGCTTGGGCGACACCTGCTGCCAGCCTTTACGGGGCTGATTATTGTCCCGCTCATCCTGGCATTTCTGACTGAAAAATGGGCGGAAAAGTCCGAAAAAGCGACCGGGTTGGTTCAGTCGATGGGCTTGATGCCGGTCCCGCTGCTGACCGTCGTACTGTTCATCATCTCGATGACACAGGTCAGCCAGATCGACAGTACCGGCCCTCTCATCTGGCCCTTGATGGTTCTGTTCCCGGCTTACCTGCTAGCGGCGGCCCTGGTCGGAAAAGCTCTGCGCCGGGTCTTTCGATTACCGGTAGCAACCGGGCGCACCGTCATCTTCAGCCTTGGCACGCGCAACTCCTTCGTGGTGTTACCCTTGGCACTGTCACTGCCAGAGGCCTGGGCTGCGGCTGTCGTGGTGATTGTCGTGCAGTCCCTGGTGGAACTGTTTGGAATGATGTTTTATCTGAGGTGGGTGCCCAGTAGGCTGCTACCAAATACCTGAAAAATCTGACACTCCTTAAACTCATCTAGAATAGGAAAGTATTACGTGCGTACCCGAAACCTGGTCATAACTCTCGTTCTTTTTTGTCTGGCTGTCTTCACTGCCGCTTTTGTTTATTACGATCGTTCTCAGGGCACGGATGAACCCGCCGTTGTTAAAGAAACGCCGCTGGTGAGGGATTACTCTCCCATTATCGGCCCTGAGGATGCGCCGGTAACGATTGTCGAGTTCTTCGACCCATCCTGCGAAGGCTGTCGGGCTATGTACCCCTATGTAAAACAGATTATGGCGGCTTACCCGGACAAAGTGCGCCTCGTATTACGCTACGTGCTGTTTCATAAAGGCTCGGAAGAGGCTGTCAGAATCCTGGAAACCGCCCGTGAACAGGGAATCTATGAACCGGTGCTTGACGCTGTTATGGAAGCACAGCCGAAATGGCACGATGATCCAAAGGTCACCGCAGCATGGGATGCGGCGGCGTCAGCCGGGCTTGACGTAGAATCCGCTCGGGCCGGTATGAACTCACCCGAGATTGACGGCATTATTCAACAGGATGCTGCGGATGTTAAGGCGGTTGGAATTTCCGGAACCCCAACATTCTACGTTAACGGAGACACCTTGAGCCGCCTGGGGCCTCAGGAACTGTACGACCTGGTGACATCCAAGGTAGAGTCACTGAAATAACAACAAAACAACCGGCAACGCTATGTCACTGCTTGACTATCTTTTACCCTATGATTTCTCGCCGCTGACCGTGCTGAGCTACATGCTCGTGATGGGGTTCTATGGCATCGGGCTTCTTCGGATGCCCGATCAGGATCGGCCAGGAGCGCTGCGGATCTTTGCGTTCACCCTGGGGGTACTGATCTGTTATGCGGTGATGCAGACCCGCTTCGATTACTACGCGCAATACATGTTCTTCGTCCATCGGGGCCAGCATCTGATTCTTCATCACATTGGGCCTATTCTAATTGCGCTGTCCAATCCCTTGCCGGTCATGCGGTTCTGGTTCGCAAAAATAAGCCCGGGCTGGAAGCAGACACTCAGGCCTCTGGGCTGGGTCTATAACGTTCTGCAACAGCCCTTTATCGCCCTGTTCCTGTTTGTCGGACTTATTTATTTCTGGCTGTGGCCATCAATCCATTTCGACGCCATGCTCAGCCGGGATCTGTATTGGGTTATGAACTGGAGCATGTTGCTGGATGGCCTGCTGTTCTGGTGGTTGATCTTTGATCCAAGACCGCCGGCGATCACCTCATCGCTGGGATATGGCAAACGCATGCTGATCCTGGCTGTAGCCGGTGTACTTCAGATGATCCTGGGGGCGTGGATCGTGTTTTCGCGTGACATGGTCTACGACGTTTACGAGGTCTGTGGCCGCGCTTGGCCTCTGGACCCGGAGGTTGACCAATTCCTCGGCGGTCTACTGACCTACATTCCCCCGGCTATGATGAGCATTATCGGCATTCTACTTATCCTCCGTCGTGCCATGCACGAGGACGGGAAATACACGAATCATTCCAAAAATCTTGAGGGAAAAGCGTCATGAGTATCCGTTTCTGGCGACATCGCACCAAGGCGCTCTCATTGATTTCAATGTTTGTCATGACAATGCTGCTTACCGGTTGTTTTGGCAACGATGAGGACTGGCACGGAAAAAACATCAGCGGCCTGATGCCCGAGTTGGAATTCGATCTTGTTAACAGTCAGGGCGAGCCCGTGTCTGGAAGCGATTACAGTGGCCGCGTTCGTATGCTGTTTTTCGGATTCACCTCATGCCCCGATGTTTGCCCAACCGCCCTGCAAAAACTCAATCAGGCAACCAGTAGCCTGGCCCCCGAGCTTGAGGATGAAGTGCTAACCCTGTTTGTGAGTGTCGATCCGCAACGTGACACACCAGAGCGCTTGGCAAAATACGTAGATTTTTTCGGCGACAACATTGTGGGGCTCACCGGAACCGAACCTCAGCTTCGCGAATTGGCCAAACGCTATCGGACAACCTTTGGTTATGACGAACCTGGCCCCGACGGAAATTATGCGGTGTCACACAGCAGTGCGATCTATGTGTTTGATCGGGACGGCAGCGCCCGCTTGTTAATTCGACCTGATCTGAAGGCTGAAGAGATCAGACATGATCTTGTTGCTCTTATTCAGGAGGATTCCTGAGTTAGTGAGGTTCGCCATCGGAAGGTAATTCCCAGCTGCCGAGCTATTACGGAAGCAGCACTTTGATCAAGCTGGGATCAACGGGATTCTATCCCGATACTGCGGGCATTCCTTCAAAGAGGCTCAACTTCTCCAAGGAAAAGTGTTGGTCTATGCGCCTGAATGTTCGCTTTGCGACCTTACCGGATACTTGACTATCTCAAATTTCGGCCAGGTTTTGGCGACATGACCGATGGATATTGAATCTCTAGCGCGCCTAACCCACAATCAGGTTCATCGAAGTAAACAAACGCTCACTTTAATTCCGGTAGAGAGGTAGAACAGGTGACTGAGCTGGTAAGTTATGACTTGAAAGACGGTGTTGCGACGATTGCCATCAGCAATGGCAAGGCCAATGCCCTGAGCCAGGAAGTGTTCGAGGGGCTCAACGCGGCGCTGGATCGGGCCGAGCAGGACAAGGCCGTTGTGATCCTGACCGGGCAGCCAGGCGTGTTCTCTGCCGGATATGACCTGAAAGAAATGCAGAAGGGGCCGAAAGAAGCAGCAGCGCTGGTAAAAACGGGGTCCAGCTTTACCCGGCGTCTGGCCGCATTCCCGTTGCCAATCATTGGTGCCTGTAGCGGCCATGCCATTGCCAAGGGCGCATTCATTCTGCTGTCAGTGGATCACCGCATTGGTATTGAAGGGCCCTTCAAGCTTGGCCTGAACGAAGTGGCAATCGGCATGACCATGCACCACGCCGGGATTGAAATTGCCCGCCATCGACTGGCGCCGGCCCACTTTTACCGTTCGGTCGTGAACGCTGAGATCTACAACCCGGAAGGGGCCGTGCAGGCGGGCTTCCTGGATGAGGTGGTTGCCCAGGACAAACTGGTTGAGCGGGCCACCGAGCTGGCGCAGCATTTCAAAACCCTGAACATGCGCGCCCACCGCGAAACCAAGGTGAAGGCCAAAGCGGACTATCTGGCGCTGCTGGATCGTTGTATCGAGCAGGATGCCGAGCACCTTGGCCTGAACGGCTAGTTCACGTTTCCGAACTGAACGGCGGCGCTTCGCGGAAACGGAACAGTTTTGCCAGGATAACGTCCGGGAAGGACTGGATCCGAGTGTTGTAGATCATGGCGCTCTCGGTGTAGCTGTTTCGCAAGAGCGAAAGGTAGTTTTCCGTCTCTGCCATGATCGACATGAACTTCTGAATAACCTCATTGTTCTTCAGGTCCGGATATCCCTCGATCCGGGCCTGAAGCGCAGTTGTCACCTTCTTTTCAAACTGGATAAGCTTGTCCGCCTGGCCCTTCGAACTCATCTCGACGGGGTCCGCGCTGCGTAGCTGGGCAATGGCTTTCAGCAGCTGTTTTTCGTGGGCCAGAGACGCCTTTACGATTTTCTCCAGGTTGGGCCACAGCTCATGGCGTTGCTGGAGAATGGTGTCGATATTGGCCGCTGCCCGATCAACGCGGTTCTTCAGAAAGACAATGTCGTTGTAGTGCAGTATTCCGGTGTACGCGAGCAGGACGATCGGTACCGTCAGGGCAGACAGAATCAGGTTGTCCGGGCTGAAGCCCCCATCTGCTGCAAACAGGGCGGTAGTGGAGAACAGGAACAGGCCGAGTGTGAGGGCAATGCCCGCGAAACCCCGTGCCCCCCGATCCAGCACAATGTCCTCTTCTTCGTTACCACTGATCAGGAAGGGTGAGGCATCATCCTTCTGGATCGTGAGCCGGTCCGGCTGATCGCGATCCAGGCCGGCAAAGCCCAGGCAGTAGACGTTCACGAAGGTGTCGAGGAAGCGGACGGTGTAACGCCTGTCGCCCCGGCGCTCCGAATGGTACTGCGGGTATTCGATCTTCGCACCGTCTGGCTGGACGAGAACCTTTCCCTCGCTGTCTTCCAGCCAGAAAGGCGCTCGTTCTTCCCGATGCTCAATAACCCGCCATTTTTCGTTTTTTCCGGAACCCCGCTTTTCTTCCACCTTGTAGTCGAAGGCCACGCATTTCTCGTTTTTCAGTGGATCCCGAAGGGGAGGGTGGTCTTCATCGATATCCACCATCGCCTTCAGCTCCGAGACGCCAAAACTGAGTCCCCGGGTGCTGCTGGTAGGTACCGCTTCGATCAGGCGCTTGAACTTGACGGTCCGGATCGACAACCACAAAAGCAGCAGGGCGGCTATGATACTGGCTGCTGCAAGCCCTCGGCTGGTCCAGGCGTGCTGGTATCGGCCCTCGGGCTGGCTGGCCACGATGGAACGGGCAATGCTGGCGGTCTGCTCATCAAGCTCGGGAACGGGCAGGCGATTCTGAACCACGCTCCGGAAAATCCAGCGATCCAGCCAGCCGCTCGTACTTTGGCGGATCAGTTGCTGCAAAGCAGACACGTCGGCAAGCACCAGCGAGCGGTTGTCGGCTTCGTCAATCTGTTGATAGCGGGCTTCATACAAATCGGCGATGGCAGACCATTCCTGCCGGAGTTTGTTGATGCCAAGCACCGAGAGCGTGCCGGACACCGCAATGGTCATTACCAGAACATAGACCCAGAACCGGTGAATTCTGATCAAAGGAAGCGAGAGCGCGATACCGAGAGCCAGAAGGCCAGTTGCGATGGAAATGCGGATGGCGGCGTCGAAGAAGCGGTCGCCACTGTCCACGGCCAGCGTGTTCCGGGAAACCATGGCCGGCAGGCTGAAGTCCTCGAGGCCATAGAAGGTAACTGCACCGATTTCGCTGCTGTACTGGCCGGTTACGCGGGCCGTGTGTCCGGGAATGAGCGCCCACTCCGAGTAGATTCTGCGGCCGGACTGATTGCGATAGGTTCGCTCCAGATTCCATTCGACCCCCTCCAGATCGCTGCCCGGAGCCACAATGACCGAGCCGGTCTGGTCCCTGAGCTGGAAGTCGCCGCCGCGGGCGCCGGAATCCAGGGTGCGGATACGCAGATCACCGTCGGAGTCACGATATTCCTCCTCGAGTTTGTAGCGATAGTAGACGGCCTTGGTTTTGGAATAGGGCGTTTCGAGAGTTCCCAACTGATCCGTGACTTCGCCTGCGATCACATAGGGGCCCGTGGTCAAAGCGCCGACGGGCGTTTCAGGTAGCCGTTCCAGTTGCCGTGCCTCAGTGAGCTGGCTGAGACCGGTGGTCATGGTGTAATAACTGCCGGCCAGGCAGGCAATTGCGAGGATGGCGGTGATGATCCGGCCAGGAATGCTGGCGATATTGAAGCGCCTCATGGCGGGAGAGTCCTTGTTCTGCTGGCTTTCAGAGGCACGAGTATAAAGTATCGGGGTTTGTCATTCCCCCGGCTCCACCCGAATTGAGATGGAGTGCAAGTCAGGCATAAATCGGTGATGCCTGCAGCGCTGAAGGTTTTCAGCCGAAAACCACCGTATGCATCATCCGGCCTGGTAGCAGGGTAAAAACCCCGGCGCCAATCAGGGCGAAAACGAAGAGGGATGCCATGGTGATGCCATGCCCCCTCGAATTTCCTTTCCGGCCCTGGCGCACTCCCCACCAAAGCATGATCAGCGTGTAAACAGAGAGAAGGTGGATAGGGCTCCATGGGCCCACTAACTGAATGGTGTGGATAAAGAAGGATGACAACGCAACAGCGGCCATCAGCCCGATCCATACCCAGCCGGCCATTTTGTGGTGCGCTGTGCCCTTTCTGAGGAAAAATTGTAGAAGGCCCAGCGTAAATGCCAGAACCGCTGCGATAACGTGAAGCTGAATGGCAGTCGATGTGTTGGTCAAAGGCTCAAGATTCATGGCATTGCTCCTATATGCAACTTGTTGCACATGGTAGCGCGTCTTTGTTGCTATATGCAACAATGCGCATATTGGAGGATTGAGAATGGCGCTTCGGTATGCATTACTTGCGAGTCTTTATGAATCACCCGCAACCGGGTATGAGTTGACCCGACGGTTCAGAGAACGGATGGGCAATGTCTGGAATGCCAGCCACCAGCAAATTTACCGAGAGCTGGCAAAGGCGCTCGATGATGGCCTGGTAAAGGTTGAGCTGGTTGAGCAGTCTGGCAAGCCGGATCGCAAGGTTTACCATCTCGCTGATTCAGGAAGAGCTGAACTGGGGGAATGGGTGAATGGCTTTTCCCCACGACCGGCCACCAGAGACCCGCTGCTGCTCAAGCTGTTTGCAGGAGATCTCTGGTCGCACGACAGGCTTTTCGAGGAGCTTTCTCGCTATGAACTCGACTGGCAGGAAGAGCTGGAGCGATATCGCGAGATAGAGCAGGACTATTTCCAGGATGTGCAAACGCTGCCGCGGCATTATAAATTGCAGTATCTTGCTCTCCGGCGCGGAATCATGGCAACGGAAAGCTGGCTCGAATGGGCCAGGGAAGTGCGAGACCTGTGCGGGGCTTCGCCTGAAGGTTCTTGATCAGTGAGAGTAAGCAATTCAAATGGAAGGAGAGTGAATTTTGTCCCAGTCCGAGCAGTTTGCCAGCGACAACTACAGTGGTGTATGCCCGCAGGCATGGAAAGCCATGGAAGCGGCCAACCGGATGGATGAGCCAGCCTACGGCGAGGACAGCTGGACGCAGAAGGCAGCGGATGGTCTGAGGGCGCTGTTCGATACGGACTGTGACGTTTACTTCGTGTTCAATGGCACTGCAGCCAACTCTCTGGCCCTGGCCTCGATCGGTCAGTCGTTTCACAGCGTGATCTGCCATGAGCTGGCCCACATTGAAACCGATGAATGCGGCGGCCCGGAGTACGCCTCCAACGGCGCCAAGCTGCTTCTGGGGCAGGGCGAGAACGGCAAGCTGACACCGGAGAGCATCGAACACCTGGTGACCAAGCGGACCGATATTCACTACCCCAAGCCCAAAGCGCTCAGCCTCACCCAGGCCACGGAGGTGGGCACGGTTTATACGCCGGAGGAACTCAGGACCATTCGGGCCGTGGCTGACCGGCATAAGCTCAACATCCATATGGACGGTGCCCGCTTCGCCAATGCGGTGGCTGCTTTAGACGCTCACCCTGCTGACATTACCTGGAAGGCTGGTGTCGATGTCCTTTGCTTTTCCGGCACCAAGAATGGTCTGGCGCTCGGTGAGGCGGTGGTGTTCTTCAACCGTTCTTTGGCAGAGGATTTCGAGTGGCGTTGTAAGCAGGCCGGTCAGCTGGCCTCCAAGATGCGCTATATTTCGGCACCCTGGTGCGGGCTTCTTGAGGGCGATGTTTGGCTACAGAACGCCCGCCATGCCAATGCCTGTGCCCAGCGCCTTGCCCAGGGGTTGGAGGGACTTCCCGGCATCCAGCTACGCTACCCGAGGCAGGTGAACGGTGTTTTCGTGGAAATGCCTGAGCCTTTGCAGGCAGCACTGCGGGCGAAGGGTTGGCGTTTTTACAACTTTATCGGTGGCAGTGCCCGCCTGATGTGTTCCTGGGCAACGACCAATGAACAGGTAGACCGCTTCCTGTCAGATGTGCGTGCCCTTGTTAGCTAAGAGCTATCGATTCCGGGGCGAAGTCGTGGTATATCAGCAGCCCCAAAACCCCAATTTTTACGGAAACAGAAGACATGCCCAGAGCCAGTGAAGTCAAAAAGAACTCCGCCGTTGAATACGATGGTAGGGTGTATTTTGTAAAGGACATCGAGCGTTCAGTTCCCCAGGGTCGGGCTGGCGGCAGTCTGTACCGAATGCGGATGTACGATGTGGTGACCAACCAAAAGCTGGACGAGACCTTCAAGGATTCGGACATGCTCAACCTGGCCGATCTCACGCGTCGGGAAGCTACGTTTTCCTACGCGGATGGCGATGAGTATGTCTTCATGGATACCGAGGACTTCACCCAGTACAGCCTGAACCGTGAGGCCATTGCCGACGAGCTGCTGTTCATCTCCGAAGATACCCAGGGCGTGATGGTTATCCTGTTGAAGGATTCGCCGGTGTCATTGGCACTTCCGCCCACCGTTGAACTGGTGATTGAAGAGACCGATCCGTCCGTTAAGGGTGGCTCTGCAACGGCCAGAACCAAGCCTGCCCGGTTTGCCACGGGGCTGGTCGTTCAGGTTCCCGAGCACATTTCCACCGGGGATCGCATTCGCATCAACGTGGAGGAGCGCAAGTTCCTGGGCCGCGCCTGATCCGAAGTCGTTCTGAAGTAAGGGCACGCCGTGAAACCGATAGAAACAATAAAAGTCCTGATAGCCAGCGTGATCGCCGTTGTGGTCATGGTGGGAATTGCCCGGTTTTCCTACACGCCAATGATCCCGGAAATGGTGGCTGCGCTGGGGCTGAGCAAATCCGTTGTCGGCATGCTGGCAACTGTGAACTACGCCGGCTACCTGACCGGCGCGGTGCTTATTACCCGGATCAGCGATCTCGGTCTCAAGGTAAGGCTCTACCAGCTTGGGCTAGTGGTCGCCGTAGTTTCGACGGTTCTCATGGGGTACACCACCAACGTGTGGCTGTGGTTCATTCTGCGCTTCATCTCCGGGTTGAGCACTTCCGCGGGCATGTTGCTTGGCGCCGGTCTGCTGATGAGCTGGTTGATCAAGAACAACCAGAAGTCCGAGCTTGGCGTGTTCTTTTCCGGCATCGGGCTCGGGATTGTTCTGACCGCTGTTACAGCGGAGCTGATCAAGGATCCGTTTACCTGGGATCAGCAATGGGTGATCTATGGTCTGGTGGCCCTGGCGTTGCTGGTCCCCGCCTGGCGCTGGATGCCCGATTACCGCGCCTGTGCCTTGCCCAGGACTGGTGCCGGCAGTGGTGGCGACGAGCGCAGCCGATTCATTCGTATCCTGCAATTGGCGTATTTCTGTGCCGGTGTGGGCTATGTGGTGACCGCCACCTTTCTGGTCGCGATTGCTGAATCCATGCCTGAGCTTCAGGGGCAGGGCTGGCTGGTCTGGCTGATTGCAGGTCTTGCCGCCACGCCGGCCTGCTGGTTGTGGGATGTCTTTTCGCGCCGCTGGGGGCAGTGGCTGGCGCTTTATCTGGCCTACGTCCTGAATTCTGTGAGTATCCTGATGCTGATCGTGAATACGAGTCTGGCCAGTGTGATGCTCAGTTCGGTGATTTACGGCGCCAGCTTTATCGGTATCGTCAGTATGATGCTGGCAATGGTTGGGCGGGTTTTCCCGGAAAACCCTTCCCGGCCCATGAGTCGGCTTACCTTCAGCTATGGCATCGCACAGATGGTGGCGCCGGCAGTTGTCGGTTATCTCGCTGATGTGGAAGGCAACTACATCAACGGCCTCTGGCTGACCCTGGTGGTGATGGCGTTGGGCGTTTTGATGCTTCACCTGGCAAGGCGGGCGAAGGAGAGAGAGGCCGAGCCTGCGCTTTCTCGTTAATCCCGATCGTTGCATTGTTCCAGTGCCATTCGTTCGAGAAGCCTATTGTTGCCTCGTGCGGTAAAAAGCGCGGCTTTTCTCGTAAACGCGAGACATATCAACCAGAGCAAAGCCCAGTGCCGGTTTGTGAACCGGGAAAACGACGTCTGCTCCCGTCTCCAGGCTTTGCCAATATTCCTGAATATTGCTGTTTCGTTGATCAATCGCAGGGTAGCTCGAATGCTCAAAGTAAGCAGGCTCAGTCATACTGTAGGCAACGGGGACGGGCTCCGTTGAAACGATGAGGGTATAGCGTTGTATTCCCGGGTAAGTTGCTGCTATAGCCACGATGCAGAGCATCGCGGCAACACCCAGTCGCTCAGGCCCGGGAGCACCTCTGCCAAGCCGGATTCCCATCGCGCCGGCGAGTAGGCCCGCCGAGACAAATGGCCACATGGGCAAATCTCCCAGAACCAGGTAATTGGTGAGCATCAGATAGTCAGCCAGTGCATAGGCGCCCAGGAAGGCCAACAACGTCAGCTCGATCACCATGCCCCGGTGTTTGAGCAGGTTGAAATGTTTGGCGAGCGGCCCGGAACGATCAACGGGCGTCGAGGCAACATCTGCTTCAACTGCTGCTTCCGACAGGGCCCTTACGAGGGGCGATTCACTGATTATGGTTTCTACCCGCGCCTTTGGTTTCCCGAAAGCTCCGGCAAGCCCCAGTCGATGATCCGGGGCGCCAACCCTCAAAAAGTTGTAGGGTTGAAGCAGGTAGGTTTTACTGTCAGTAACGAGACTGAGCCGCGATTGCTGAATAGCCTGAGCCATATTCCGGAAGCCCGTCACCGGGGTAAGCTCGATCTTCCGTATGGTGTGCAGCGGGATTCGATGCTCGCCCGTGGTCAGTCCCATCAACCCAAGCCCGGTCAGTTTGGGAATTTTGATGCTCACGGTCTCACTGTCCAGGGTCACTTTCACTTTGCGGTTGGCTGCTGCGACCAGCGCGCCGATCAGCGAAACGATCACAAATATCTGTAACTCGAAATGGACGTTGCCATAGTCATCCCTGTAGATCTGTGCGGGGTCCATTTCGCTGAGGTTTGGCAATTCCAGCAGGAGGAGGCTGCCCAGCATGAAGGCCAGCAGTGCGCCTAGCGCGCCCACTAGCTGGCCGGTTTTCAGAATACTGGCGGAATAGCGGAAATGTTGCTTAACCATGCCTTGATCATCCCTGAATCAGTTAGTCAGGGGCCATCTTAATACATCATTTCAGGTAAACCAGTATTTCAGGTCCGTTCTATGCGCAGTTCCACAGAGGGAGCAAAGAGGTATGAAAGTTTCAGTCATTGGCATGGGTAATGTCGGGTCAACGCTGGCTTTCGTGCTGACGTTGAAGAATATAATCAGTGAACTGGTTCTGGTTGGCCGCAGTAAAGAATCCGTGTTGGGTGATGTGCTTGATCTACGGCACGGTCAATTGTTCGTGAACACGCCTGCCCAGGTTACTGCCGGAACGATTTCAGACACTGCCGGCTCGGATGTGATCGCCGTCTGCGCCTCAGTTCCTACACCGAAAAACATGGGTAGTCGGCTCGAACTGGCGCAGGGTAATGTCGAACTGATGAAGGAGCTGATGCCAGAGTTGGCCCGGCTGTCGCCGGACTGCAAGATCGTGATGGTGTCGAATCCAGTAGACGTTCTGGTGCATTATGCTCTGGAGTTTGGCGGTTTTCGCCCGAATCAGGTTATCGGAACCGGCACATTGGTGGATTCGAGCAGATTTCGCCAATTACTGGCAGAAGAGCTTCGCATCCACAGTGAGGATATTCGCGCTTACATTCTGGGTGAGCACGGGGATAGCCAGTTTCCCGCCATGAGTTGCGCGGATGTTGGTGGCGAAACACTCGACGCTACGCCCGGCCGGTATGCTTTGTTCGAGAGAGCGTCCCGTGCGGGTTTTGAGGTGCTGAAGCACAAGGGCTGTACCAACTATGCGGTTGCCCTGGCGGCGGCAGAAATTATTGAATGCATTGCAAATGATTCGAAGCATACGCTACCGGTCAGTCTTCGCGTTGATGGCTTTCTCGGTGTGGATGATGTTTGCCTGAGCCTGCCTGCGGTTGTTGGTCGCAACGGCATTGAGCGAGTTCTGCACCCGCGATTGGATGAAAAGGAGCAGGCGGCTTTCTTGCACAGTGCGAGTGTCGTCAGAGAGGTTATCGCTTCATCGGAACCGGAAAAAGAGGATCGTTAATGGCTGACAAGCCTTCAAAGCCCGTCTCCGCATCTGCGATCGAGAAACACGTGTACAAGGTGTTTCCGAACGATATGAACTCCCACAACACGGTGTTCGGCGGGATGATCATGGCGAAATGCGACCGGCTGGCGCTGGTTGTGGCAGAGCGGCATTCTGCCCATGTCTGTGTGACGGCTGCCGTGGATTCAATCCATTTCAGGGCGCCGGCGAAGGGTAACGATACGCTGTTGTTCAGCCTGTCCCTGAACCGGAGTTGGGGGTCGTCCATGGAGATCGGGGCGAAGGTGGAGGCGGAGAACAGCTATACCGGCGATACCCGGCATATTCTCTCGGCCTTTTTCACCTTTGTTGCACTGGACCAACATGACAGCCCGGTAGCGGTGCCGGATGTGATTCCGGAAACGGATGAGCAGCGGCGCCGATTCAAAAACGCACAGATCCGTCGGGAGGGGCGCCTGGCAACCAGAAAACAGCTCTCTTCCGCTGACGGTCAGTCACCTGACTGACCGTCAGTTATAGCATTTCCGGTTCAGTCTTCAGATCAGTCTGGGCCGCCGTATCTCTCAGGCCACCAAAGCGCTTATAGAACTTCTCACCGGGACCCGGAAGGGGGCCAGAGGCGTTCTCGAGGTTCGCGTCCAGCCATTGCTCGGCGCGCACATAGATCTGCCGATACAGGTTGCGACACAGCTGCTTGGCGCTGCGGCCTTCCCAGTCTCCGGGTAACAGTTCATCCGGCAGCAGCGGATCCCTCAGCAGGATCTTGCGGTATTCGTGAATCAGCAGGATCCGGAGAATCAGGCACTCTTCAGGGCTCAGAGTGTCTTCAGACTGAAGCTCGCGCCAGAGGGGGCGAAACTGACTCAGGAACCGCCTGTACCGGCCGCCCAGCTCATCGAGGTTCCAGCTTTCGCGAACCTGCAGCCTCAGCGCTCTCGGGCTCTTCTGCTCCATGGGCATGGTCTGCATAACGATAGTGTCTTCCAGGGCGCCCCATTCCTGAAGCATTGGAATCAGTTCGTTGCGAGTGAACCGGGGGTGTTCCATCAGGCCGGGTGCCATGCTGCCAAAGCTAAGCCATTTTAGTTCTTCCCGGACTTTCTGCCGAAGTTCCGGTGACAGCTGGTTCAGATACACCAGGCACCAGCTTCCACTCCATTCTTCGGTATCGAGATTGTAGACATGTTGAAAAGCCTGTTCGAACCGGCGCAGGCCTGGGCCGGTGAGGCTGTAGTAGCTGCAACGGCCTACTTTCTCGGTTTGCAGCCAGGACTCCTGAACCAGGCGATACACCGAGGTGCGAACCAGCCGCTGACTGATGCCCATGGGTTCAACAAGCTTCATCAGGCTTCCGAGCCAGACATTGCCGCCGCGGGGAACGATGGCATCACCGTAAATGGTAATGATGAGGGAGCCTGCACGCAGCGGCCGCTTCTTCTGGAAATTCTTGACGAGCAGTTCTAGCTGGCTTTTTGCAGTCATGGCCTGAGTTCGCAAATAAGAATCAATGAAACATGTTGCGCTTATTATCCGGTTCTTACGTGTCAGGTAAAGGCTTGTCTTTCTGTTAGCCATACTGGCGCCCTGCGGCAGTGTCGGCTTTACTGAAAGAGCCGTGACTCGACCTTCTGAAATCGGTTGACACGAGAGTTATGATACAATAACTTCGTTTGATATTCGTCAATGGTATCGAATTTTACCGGGAGCGAAGAATAAGGACTGTCGTAGTCACGGACGATGAAACAAAAACATACTCATGCCCCTGCACAATTCGGGAGAACAAAAACAATGTTTAAAACAGTGATTCGTCGCGCAGGAAAGTGCGCAGCCGTTGCAGCCGCCGGTCTCATGATGATGAGCGCTCAGGCAGCTGAACCCATCAAGATCGGTTCGTTCCTGTCAGTGACAGGCCCGGCGTCGTTCCTTGGTGATCCCGAGCTGAAAACGCTCGAGATGTACGTTGAAAAAATTAATGAAGAAGGCGGTGTCCTTGGTCGTCAACTGGAGCTGATCCACTATGACGACGTTGGCAACGCTTCCTCTGCCCGTAACTTTGCCAGTCGTCTGATCCGCTCGGACCAGGTTGATATCATCGTTGGCGGCAGTACTACCGGTGCTACCATGGCGGCGGTACCGCTGATTGAGCAGGCAGAAGTGCCGTTCATCTCCCTGGCCGGTGCTGTGGTTATCACCAACCCGGTCAAAAAGTGGGTATTCAAGACTCCTCAAACCGACCGCATGGCGGCAGAGCGTATTCTGACCGACATGAAGGGTCGCGGCATTACCAAGTTTGGCCTTATCTCCGGCACAGGTGGTTTCGGAAGCTCTGGTCGTACCCAGACTCTTGAAGTAGCCGAGCAGATGGGTATGGAAGTGGTGGCCGATGTTACCTACAGCGGATCTGATACAGACATGACCGCCCAGCTGACCAATATCCGTAACACGAGTGGTGTGGAAGCGGTGCTGAACTTCGGTTTTGGTCAGGGCCCGGCAATCGTAACCCGCAACTATGCTCAGTTGGGCATGGAACTTCCGTTCTATCAGTCCCACGGTGTTGCATCCGACAGCTTCCTCGAACTCGCCGGTTCGTCTGCAGAAGGCCTTCGCCTGCCGGCTTCCCCGCTGCTGGTGCCGGATTCCCTGCCGAACGACGATCCCCAGAAAGAAGTGGTTCAGAACTACAAGGCTGAATACGAAGCCCGTTGGGATTCCAAGGTGTCCACCTTCGGTGCCTACGCCTACGATGGCCTGATGCTGGCGGTCCGCGCTATGGAAGAGGCCGGCTCTACCGATCCGGAAGCGGTTCGTAACGCGCTGGAAAACATCCAGGGCTATGTCGGCGTCACCGGTGTGTTCAACATGTCACCGGAAGACCACAACGGCCTTGACCCGGAATCCTTCCGCATTCTGGAAGTCCAGAACGGCGAATGGAAACTGATCGACTGATACCCCTTTAACCTGTCTCGCGGCTGGCGACGACCCCTTTTCAGGGTAAGTCGCCAGCCGATGTTCGACCGGAACCACCGCTATGCTCGCAGAATTCTTACAGTACCTGTTCACCGGGATTACTATCGGTGCGACTTACGCCCTGATAGCCCTCGGCTTTACCCTCATCTACAACGCCAGTCACGTCATCAACTTCGCCCAGGGCGAGTTTCTGATGATTGGAGGCATGGCTACGGTTTCGCTTACGGCCATGGGCGTGCCCATGATCCTGGCGGTCGTGTTGGCGGTCATTCTGGCCGGCATTCTTGGCATCGCCCTGCAGCGGTTCGCGATTGCACCTGCCAAACAGGCAGACGTCGTTACCCTGATCATTATCACCATCGGCGCGTCGATCTTTATCCGTGGTATTGCCCAGGTTGTCTGGGGCAAGGAATACCATGTGATGCAGAATTTCAGCACAGACCAGCCCATTGAGGTTTTTGGCGCAGTGTTAAACAGCCAGAGTCTTTGGGTTTTGGGTATTGGTGCGATCATGGTGGTTGGGCTGGTGCTGTTCTTCACCAAGACACTGATTGGTAAAGCAATCCTGGCCACTTCCATGAACAAGGAAGCCGCGCGCCTTGTGGGTATCCGTACCCAGATGGTTCTGATGCTGGCGTTCATGGTGTCTGCGCTACTCGGTTCTGTAGCCGGCATTGTGGTGGCTCCAATCACGTTTACCTCTTATGACATCGGCATCATTCTAGGCCTCAAAGGTTTTGTGGCTGCGGCCATTGGTGGTCTTGGCAGCGGTGTTGGTGCAGTTGTTGGTGGACTGTCGCTAGGTATTGTTGAGGCCATGGCGGCGGGCTACATCTCATCCGACTACAAGGATGCCGTGGCATTTTCCATGATCCTGCTGGTGCTTTTCTTCATGCCCCGAGGGTTGTTTGGTGCCAAGGTAGTGGAGCGCGTCTGATGTTGAATACGTTTATGCAGTCGCGTCTCCGGGGACTGGTGATTCTCGCCCTTATTCTCATCATTCTTCCCGCTTTTCTTGGTAATCCGTTCCATTATGAGCTGGTCACCCAGATGGCGATCATTGCTGCCACGGTGGTGGGCCTCAATCTCCTGGTGGGTTTTGCTGGCCAGATCAGTCTTGGCCATGCTGGCTTTTTCGGTCTTGGCGCCTACTTTACCGGCATCGCGACCGGCACCTACGGCTGGTCTTCAGTGCCTGCGCTGGTGGTGGGAGCAATCGTTGTGGGCTTTATTGCCTGGATCGTCGGCCGTCCGATTCTGCGTCTGAAGGGCCACTACCTTTCCATGGCGACCCTCGCCGTGGGCTTTATTATTGCCATTATCCTGAATAACGAGCGGGCACTCACGGGTGGGCCAGACGGCATGCCGGTTCCCGCGTTCGAAGTGTTTGGCTGGGAACTGAGTGCTTTCGGTAGCTATTCACTGTTTGGCATCGAGATTGAAGGCTTCCAGGCCTGGTATATCTTTGCCAGCGTTGTGCTTCTGGTAGCGGTCTGGTTTGCCCTGAACCTTATTGAGTCGCCAATTGGCCGGGCACTGCGCTCGGTTCACGGCTCGGAAGTGGCAGCCAGTGTGGTTGGTGTGAATACGGCGAAATACAAAAGCCTGGTGTTCGTGATCTCTGCCATATACGCCAGCCTGATGGGTAGCCTGTACGCGCATTTCCAGGGCTTTATCACGCCCGCGGTAGCAAGCTTTGAATTCTCCATCCTCTTTATCACCATGGTTGTGCTGGGCGGAATGGGTTCCACCTTCGGCGTGATTCTCGGCGCCGTGGTACTGAAGCTGTTGCCGCAGGTTCTGGCTGATTTTCAGGAGCTGGAGACTGTGATGTTCGGCCTGATTTTGATGCTGACCATGATTTTCATGCCCAAGGGCCTGCTCCCAACACTGGTTGCGGTGGTTTCCAAAAGGTTGGGCAAGAAAAAGGGAGGTGAGGCATGACAGCCCTGGTTGAAGTTAAAGGACTGGATAAGGCCTTTGGTGGTGTGCACGCGGTGGAAGGCGTCAGTTTCGCCGTGGAGGCCGGGCAGGTCTATTCGGTTATTGGCCCCAACGGCGCAGGCAAGACAACGCTGTTTAATCTGATTACCGGGCTTTATACGCCGACCAAAGGCGAGATTCTGCTGAACGGTGAGAGCACCGCCAGACTGGAGCCGAATGAGTTGGCTGAGCGGGGTATGTGCCGCACGTTCCAGCAGATGCAGATCTGCATGAACATGACCGCCATCGAAAACGTCATGCTGGGGCGCCACCTGCAGCTCAGAAGCAGCCTGTTCACCACACTGTTCCGGTTGCCGTCCCTGCGTCGCAATGAAGCCGCCGCCCGTAAGCGTGCTGCCGAGCTGATGGAATACGTGGGCTGTGGTGATTACCTGGATGCCGAAGCCTCGGCCATGTCCTATGGCGCGCTCAAGCGTCTGGAGATCGCACGGGCGCTGGCCGCTGAACCCAAGGTTATCCTCCTGGACGAGCCGGCGGCTGGCCTGAACGCGGTTGAAACGGCTGCCCTGGAAGATCTGATCCGGAAAATTGCGGATCAGGGCACCACGGTAATGCTGGTTGAGCACGACATGAAACTGGTGATGGGCATATCCGACCGGTTGCTGGTGCTCAACTACGGCCGCGTTCTGGCTGAAGGAACCCCTGAGGAAATCCGCCAGAACCCGGATGTTATCGCCGCCTATCTGGGTGGCTGAGCAAGGAGACATTTCACATGAGCGAGCAAAACACTGAAATGGCGCCTGCCCAGTCACGCAGTGAGCAGGCCGTACGGATTATTGTTCATGAACACCAGGCGCTGTGGCGGATTCTGGATCTGCTGGATCAGCTTCTGAGTGATATGAACCTCAACGACCAGCGGCCAGATGAGCGGCTGCTGACGACAATTTTTAATTACATTCAGCACTTTTCGCAGCGGGTTCATAGCACGCCCACTGACATTGAGCTCTACAAGCGGCTCAGTGAGAAGTCTCCTGAGACAGCGCCTCTGCTGGAGAAGCTGGCCAAGGGCTACGTAATTGGCCATGAAAAGCTGGTGGAGTTGCGCCAGTTGTTGGCTGAGTGCGAAAAAGGCTGGCCGGAAGGTCGCGAAGAGTTCAGCCATGCTCTGGCCCGTTTCACGGAAGCCTTGCGCAAACACATTCGCAAGGAAGAGGGCGTGGTCATTCCACGGGCCCGTAAACTCCTGACCGAGGAAGACTGGCAGCAGATCATTGAAGCGCGGGACGTGGAAAACGATCCGCTGTTCGGTGAGCGCGTCCGGGAGGAATTCCGGGAATTGCGGCACCAGATTGTCAGTTATACCCCCGAGAAATTCGGTGGTCTCGGCCTGAAGCACGCAGACCGGGTGACTGCGCCTCATGCTAAAGAAGAGATGCTGTCCATCAAGGGACTGGTGACGTCTTACGGCCAGATTGAAGTGCTGCATGATGTGGACATCCATATCAACAGTGGTGAGATCGTGTCACTGGTAGGCGCCAATGGCGCCGGCAAATCCACACTGTTGATGACTATCTCGGGTCTTCAGCCCACAGACCGCGGTGCCATCACCTTTGAAGGCAAGGATCTGTCCAAGATCGGCGCCGATCAACGGGTGGCTGATGGTATTGTTCAGGTGCCCGAAGGCCGGCAGGTGTTCAAGGACCTGAGCGTTCACGACAACCTGCTGTTGGGTGCCTATACCCGGGGCAAAACCCCCGAGGTAATGGACGATCTGGAGCGGATGTACACCAAGTTCCCGATCCTGCGTCAGAAGCGTCATAACCTGGCGGGTGAGCTGTCCGGAGGGCAACAGCAGATGCTGGCAATGGGCCGCGCCCTGATGGCCAAGCCGAGGCTGCTGCTTCTGGACGAGCCCAGTATGGGGCTGGCGCCGTTGATCATCGAAGAGATCTTCAACATCGTCAAGGAACTGAAGGAAGAGGGCATTACCATCTTCCTGGTAGAGCAGAACGCCTCCCAGGCGCTGGCCCTCGCAGATCGTGGCTATGTGCTGGAGACCGGCAAGGTGGTAATTGAAGGCACTGGCCGTGAGCTCCTCAGCAATGAGAAGGTTCGAGAGGCTTATCTGGGTATGTAAAGTTGCCCGGAATTTTCCTTTCACCAATAAAAGGGGGACAGGTCTTGCGACCTGTCCCCCTTTTATTTGCCTGACGCTTTCTCCCTGGGGTCCAAGACAGGGAGAAAACAGGAAAGCCCGGTGTTACTCGGGCTTCTTGGCAACCAGTGTCAGGATGTCGTAGCTCGCAACCATTTCGTCGTTCTGGTTGTGAACCTGGACGTCCCAGACCACGACACCCTGAGGATGTCCGTCCGGAGATGTCCGACCCTGATCGATCTTGCGCTTGCAGGTCAGGCGCGCCCGGATGGTGTCTCCCGGGGCAACCGGTTCTATGAAGCGCAGTGTGTCCAGACCATAGTTAGCCAGCACGGGGCCTTCGCCCGGATAGACGAACAGGCCGGCCGCCGCGGACAGCACGAAATAGCCGTGCGCAATACGCTTGCCGAACTGGGAGTCCCGCGCTGCGATTTCATCAAAGTGCATGTAGAAGTGATCACCGGACAGGCAGCCGAAGTTGACGATGTCGGCTTCGGTAACGGTGCGTCGGTGAGTCAGCAGCGATTCGTTGATCTGCAGGTCTTCGAAGTGGCGACGGAACGGATGCACGTCGGTTTCGATCAGATCGGCACCGCGCACATACTCGCGGGTAACCGCAGCCAGCATGCTCGGGGAGCCCTGGATCGCGGTGCGCTGCAGGTAATGATGAACCGCACGGATACCGCCCAGTTCCTCACCACCGCCGGCGCGGCCGGGTCCGCCATGTTTGAGCATGGGCAGGGGAGAGCCGTGTCCGGTGGATTCCTTCGCAGCTTCGGCATCCAGCAGGTGCAGGCGGCCATGGAAGGCTGCGAGCAGTGGGGCGATCTTGCCGGCAATGGCTGGCTCACGGGTGGTCAGAGTCGTGACCAGTGAACCGCGGCCCCTGGAGCAAAGCTCAACCGCGTCCTCAATGGTGTCGTAAGGGATTACGGTAGCAACTGGGCCGAATGCCTCAATATCGTGCGCGCCACAGCCGTTTTGGGGGTTCCGGCAGAGCAGAAGGTGCGGTTCGATGAACGCGCCCTTTTCGGTGCCATCGCCGGTAGCCTTGAAGTTGCCTTCGCCACCCGTAACCAGCTCACTGGTCTTGAGCAATTCCTGGATGTTGGCTTTCACATCTTCCAGCTGGTCGATGGAGGCCAGTGCGCCCATGCGAACGCCTTCGACAGAGGGATCGCCAACGCTGATCTTGGAGAGCTGCTCTTTGAGCTTGTCGCAGACCGCGTTCACCTGGTCTTTCGGCACCAGGATACGACGAATGGCGGTACATTTCTGACCGGCCTTGGCGGTCATTTCGCGGCGTATTTCTTTCACGAAGATGTCGAATTCTTCGTGCTCAGGGGTAACGTCCGGCGCCAGAATCGCACTGTTCAGGGAGTCCGCTTCGGCGTTGAACGGAATCGAACGGTTGATGATGTTCGGATGGTTCTTGAGCTTTCGTGCCGTTGCTGCCGAGCCGGTGAACGTGACTACGTCCTGCTCTTCCAGGTGGTCAAACAGGTCGCCGGTGCTGCCGATGATCAACTGCAGGCTGCCTTCCGGAAGCGCGCCGGATTCCTGCATCAGGCGGACGGCGAGTTCGGTTACGTAACAGGTGGAGGTGGCCGGCTTCACGATGGACGGCATGCCCGCCAGGAAGGTGGGCGCAAACTTTTCGAGCATGCCCCACACCGGGAAGTTGTAAGCATCAATGTGAACCGCAACGCCACCGCGGGGCACCAGGATATGAGTGCCCGCAAAGTGGTTGTTCTTGCCCAGCGGAGTCACCGGGCCTTCATGAACCACGTTGCCAGAGGGAAGTTCGCGCCGGCCCATGCTGGCGTAGGAAAACAGGGTGCCGAAACCACCGTCGATATCGATGCCGTTATCGCCCTTGGTGGAACCGGTGTGCATGGACAGGGCGTACAGCTCTTTCTTGTGTTCCTGGAGATACATCGCCATAGCCTTCAGGGCGAGGGCGCGCTCCTGAAAATCCATGGCCATCAGGTTCTTGCCACCAACCTTGCGGCCATAGTCGACGGCGTTTTTGAAATCGAGGGTATCGTCGTGAGTGTTGGCGACGATCTCGCCATTAATGGCGCTGGGCAGGGCCTTGGCGGGCTTTTCGCCAACCCACTGGCCGGCAATGAAACTTTTCAGGACTGACATGGGAAACTCCATTCGTTTCTGAAACGCGAAGGCAAGCCCCGTTGTTACGGGACTTGCCTTGCTCTTATCTTGATGTTGGGCTGGAAACTACATCTCGTCGTAGTCCAGAACCACCTTGTCGCTGATCGGGTAGCACTGGCAGGAAAGCACGTAACCGGCTTCCACTTCGTAGTCTTCCAGAGCAAAGTTCTGGTCCATCTCCACTTCGCCTTCCACCACCTTGGCGCGGCAGGTCGAGCAGACGCCCGCCTTGCACGAGTAAGGCAGATCAGCGCCTTCCTCATTCCCGGCGTCCAGAATGCTCTTGGTGTCGCGTACCAGCGGGAAGGTCAGGGAGCGGCCATCGGCAATGACGGTCACTTCGCTGACGGACTGCGGGTCCACGTGGGCGGGATCGCGGTCCTTCCGGGCCTGAGGAACGCCACCAGCCGGGGTGAATAGCTCAAAATGGATTCTGCTTTTTTCCATGCCGTGGTTCAGCAGTGAGTCCCGCACGGTCTCGGTCATCAGCTGGGGGCCACAGATAAAGGCTGCAGTCAGATCTTTGGCATTGATCCAGTGATCGAACAGCCTGTCGCACTTGTCGTGGTCGATGCGGCCGTTGTACAGGTCAATGTCCTGCTCTTCGCGTGTAAAGATGTACACCAGATTCAGGCGCGACATGTACTCGTTCTTCAGATCCTGAAGCTCGTCACGGAACATGGTGCTGCTGGTCGCCTTGTTGCCGTAGAAAAGAGTGACTTCACTTTTCGGCTCGGTCTCCAGGGTGGTCTTGACGATCGACAGGATTGGGGTGATACCACTGCCGGCGGCAACGGCCAGGTAATTGCCTTCTCGCTCCGGATCCAGATCGACAGAGAAATGACCCTGTGGGGGCATGACTTCGAGGGTCTCGCCCGGTTTTAGCATCTCGTTGGCATAGGTAGAGAAACGGCCGCCCGGAACCTGTTTAATGGCAATCCGCAGCTCCTGATCGTTGACGCTCCGGCAGATTGAGTAGGAGCGGCGAACTTCCTCGCCATCCAGCTTGGTCCGCACGATCAGGTGTTGGCCTTGCTGGTAATGGAACTTGTCTGCCAGGTCTGCTGGCACGTCAAAAGCAAGTGATACGGCGTTTCTTGTTTCAGGTCTGACCTCTTTGAGGGTCAGTGAGTAGAATTTGTTCATGATCGTATCGGCTCTAGATGCATTTGAAATAGTCGAAGGGCTCGAGGCATTCCTTGCAACGATAAAGGGCTTTGCAGGCGGTGGATCCGAACTCGCTGACCCGCTCGGTGTCCTTGCTGCCGCAGTGAGGGCACGTAAGGACTTCCGATTCCCCGAGCAGGCTCATCTTGCTTGAGCTGCCAACGGGTGGCGCGATTCCGAATGCCCGAAGCTTCTCTTTGCCTTCGTCTGTGATCCAGTCGGTGGTCCAGGCAGGGGTCAGCACCTGATTGATTGTCGGATCCCGGAAGCCTGCAGCGCGCAGCGCTTCCGCAATCAGTTCCTCAATCAGTTCGGTGGCCGGGCACCCGGAGTAGGTCGGGGTCACATCGATGGACAGCTCTTTGCCGTCCCAGTGCACCGCCCGGACAATGCCGAGCTCCACGACACTGACTGCCGGCACTTCCGGGTCTTTGACCTCTTCGAGAAGTGCCCAGATGTCGTCTTCTGTCAGCAGATCGGGGCGGGCATTTGCCGGCACCCGATCACTGGCAATCAGAATGTCGACAGCTGACCGGCTGTCTGAATCACCATGTTGTGGCATCGGGATAGGCCCTCTGCAGGAACTGCATTTCTGCCAGGATTAAACCGAGGTGTTCGGTGTGCTCGCCGTGCTTGCCACCCATGTACATCCAGGCGTCTTCCGCGCCAGGTGTCAGGGTTGCCTGAGTGAGCACCTCGTTGACCATACCGCGCCAGTCTTTGGCCAGCTGGTCAGGGTCCGGGCCAATGCCCGCCTCGGCCATCACACGATCGGTGTCGTCCGGCGTAATCAGCTCGCCGGTAAAGCGCCAGAGGATATCGACAGCATCCTGCATGCGACCGTGGCTCTCTTCGGTGCCATCGCCCAGACGCTTCACCCACTCCGAGGAACGACGCAAGTGATAGGTCGCCTCTTTCAGAGCCTTGGCAGCGATGCCGGCAATGCGCTCGTCGCTGGATTCGGTCAGGCTCTTGAGCGTGAAGTAGTGCCACACGTCGAAGAAGAACTGACGGCCCATGGTGACAGCGTAATCCTCGTTGGGCTGTTCGGTGAGCAGCAGGTTACGGTAGTCATGCGCATCGCGACGAAATGCCAGCTTATCGGCATCCCGGCCATCGTTGATCAGCTCGGCGGCGTACTCGTACCAGTTGCGGGCCTGGCCGACGAGGTCGAGGGCAACGTTCATCAGTGCCATCTCTTCCTCAAGCGCAGGGGCCCTGCCGCACAGCTCGCAAAGGCGCTGGCCGAGGATCATGTCCGAATCTGCCAGGCGCAGCAGGTATTCCTGTAATGCTTCTGCTTGTGTCATGGAAACCGCTCCTTACATGTGTCCGACTTCATCGGGCAGCTTGTAAAAGGAAGCATGCCGGTAAATCTTGTCTTCCGACGGATCGAAAAGTACTTCCTTCTCGTCGGACGCGGACGCCGTGATGGTGTCGGAGGGAACCACCCAGATGCTCACGCCTTCGCTGCGGCGTGTGTACAGATCGCGGGCATTTTCCATGGCCATCTCGGCGTCAGAGGCATGCACGCTGCCCACGTGCTTGTGGTTCAGGCCGTGCTTGGACCGCACAAAGACTTCGTAAAGGCGCCATTCAGACATGTTGTATTCCTCCGGTATCAAGCGGCTTGTGCGCGCTGTTTTTGTTTTTCGGCGTAGGCGACGGCCGCATCACGGACCCAGGCGCCTCCGTCAATTGCGTTCTTGCGAGTTTTGATGCGCTCCCGGTTGCAGGGGCCGTCACCTTTGAGAACGTCGTAAAATTCCTGCCAGTTGATTTCACCGAAATCGTAATGGCCGGTTTCTTCGTTGTACTTCAGGTCCGGATCGGGCGCAGTGCAACCCAGGAATTCAAGCTGCGGAACGGTCTGATCAATAAACATCTGACGCAGTTCGTCGTTGCTCTTGCGCTTGATCTTCCAGGCCATGGACTGCTGGGAGTTCGGAGACTCGTCATCGTGCGGTCCGAACATCATCAGGGCCGGCCACCACAGACGGTTGATGGCGTCCTGCACCATGGCTTTCTGCTCCTCGGTGCCTTCGCGCATCATGTCCAGCAGGATCTGGTAGCCCTGACGCTGGTGGAAGCTTTCTTCCTTACAGATACGGATCATGGCGCGTGAGTAGGGGCCGTAAGAGGTACGCTGCAGCACCACCTGGTTCACGATGGCGGCACCATCGACGAGCCAGCCAACCGCACCCATATCCGCCCAGTTCAGGGTCGGGTAGTTGAAGATGCTGGAGTACTTGGCTTTGCCCTGATGCAGCTTTTCGATCTCTTCGTCACGGTCAGCGCCCAGTGTTTCCATGGCGCTGTACAGATACAGGCCGTGGCCCGCCTCGTCCTGGATCTTCGCCATCAACTGGAGCTTGCGCTTGAGCGTCGGAGCGCGGGTTACCCAGTTGCCTTCCGGCAGCATGCCGACCACTTCGGAGTGGGCGTGCTGGGAAATCTGGCGAACCAGGGTCTTCCGGTAGCCTTCGGGCATCCAGTTCTTGGGTTCAATTTTGGTTTCGGCGTCGACCTTTTCCTGAAATTCGCGCTCTTCAGGCGACATCTCTTCTTTGGTCTTCAGGCGCTTGGCGCCGGTTTCAACGAGCTGGGCGTACATAAACAAATACCTCCGGATCGGGCTTGTTGTTCTGTTGTCCGTGAACAAGTGCCTTCAGTCAGGACCGAAGGCCATTAACTCCATATTATATGATACTGAATAAATATCAAGAACAGTCTTTGTGTGTCATGTTATATCTGAAAGATTCTTTATAAGGTCTTATAGTGCTGATTTGCATAATAAAAAAAGTGATACGTGAGCAAATGCTATTGAGATCAGCAAACGGAAAGCAATTTTAAATCGGTGATTGCGGGGTCTGGCGGTGGGAAAAGCAATAAGAGTCAGCGGCATCCGCTGCGTGCTGACTCTCTGCTGGTCGGTCAGATTTACTTGTTACGGCGATCAAACACGCGCTTGGCCTTGCCTTCGGAGCGGGCCAGACGGTTGGTTTCCACCACTTCGACACGGGTGCTGATGCCAATGTAGGACTTGATGTGGTGGGTCAGTTCCTTGGCTGCCGCGGCACGACTTTCCGGAGTGTCAGTTGCGCCGGGTTTCAGCTCGGCCCGGATGTCCACGCAGTCCAGGTTGCCTTCCTTGTATACCTCGATCTCGTAGTGCGGGGCGAGAGCTTCGCACTTCAGCACCTGCTCCTCGATCTGGCTCGGGAACACGTTGACGCCACGGATAATCAGCATGTCGTCGCTGCGACCGGTAATCTTGTCGATCCGGCGCATAGGGCGCGCGGTACCCGGCAGCAGACGGGTGAGGTCCCGGGTGCGGTAGCGCAGAATCGGCAGGGCCACCTTGGTCAATGATGTGAAGACCAGCTCACCGTATTCACCGTCAGGCAGCACTTCGCCGGTTTCCGGGTTGATGATTTCCGGATAGAAGTGATCTTCCCAGATGGTCGGGCCATCTTTGGTTTCAATGCATTCCATGCCCACGCCCGGGCCCATGACTTCCGACAGGCCGTAGATATCGAGAGCCTCGATGCCCAGGCGCTCCTCGATCTCTGATCGCATGGCGTTGGTCCATGGCTCTGCGCCGAAAATGCCGAGCCGCAGGGGCAGTTTATGGGGGTCAATGCCCTGACGCTCCATTTCGTCGGCAATGTTCAGCATGTAGGACGGCGTCACCATGATGATGTCCGGTTCGAAGTCCTTGATCAGCTGGACCTGCTTCTCGGTCTGGCCGCCAGACATCGGAATGACCGTGCAGCCAAGGCGTTCGGCGCCGTAGTGGGCACCGAGACCGCCGGTGAACAGGCCGTAGCCGTAAGCTACATGGACCTTGTCGCCACGGGAGCCGCCACCGGCCCGGATGGACCGTGCCACAATGTCGGCCCAGGTGTTGATATCACTCTGGGTGTAACCGACCACGGTTGGCTTGCCGGTGGTACCACTGGAGGCGTGCACCCGCACCACATCGGACATGGGTGTGGCAAACATGCCAAACGGGTAGTTGTCCCGCAGGTCCGCCTTGGTGGTAAATGGCACTTTGGCCAGGTCATCCAGGGAGTTGATGTCCATGGGCTTCAGGCCCTGGTCATCAAACGCTTTGCGGTAAAAAGGCACGTTGGTGTAGGCATGGACGACACTCCAGCGCAGACGCTGTAGCTGTTCGTGGCGCAGCTCATCAATGCTGGCGGTTTCCATGCGATCAAGTTTGCCCAGTTTTTGCAGTGGTAAGGTCATGGTTCTGTCCTGCGTTGTTCTTGTCGAATAAGGGTCTTTGTTCTTGTTGGCGGGTGGCTTCAGGCCACCGCGTCCATCCGTTCAATGATCAGGGCGATGCCCTGGCCAACGCCGATGCACATGGTGCACAGGGCATACCTGGCCTTCTGGCCCGCGGCATGACGGCGCTCCAGTTCGTTCAGGGCGGTGGTCACCAGCCGAGCGCCGCTCATGCCCAGGGGATGGCCGAGGGCAATGGCGCCACCGTTCGGGTTTACGTGCTCGGCATCATCCGGCAGGCCCAGGTCGCGGGTTACCGCGAGGGCCTGGGCGGCGAAAGCTTCGTTCAGTTCAATCACGTCCATATCCGCCAGTTCCAGGCCGGCCGTGGCCAGAACCTTGCGGGTGGCCGGTGCCGGGCCGAAGCCCATGATCCGTGGTTCCACACCAGCCGTTGACATGGCAACAATCCGGGCGCGGGGCTTGAGATTGTACTGTTTGAGGGCGTCGGCTCCGGCCAGCAGCAGGGCGCAGGCTCCGTCATTCACACCGGACGCATTGCCGGCCGTGACCGTGCCGTTTTCACGAAACGGCGTTGGCAGCGAGGCGAGTTTCTCAAGGCTGGTTTCCCGGGGATGCTCATCGGTATCCACCACCAGCGGGTCCTGCTTGCGGCGCGGGATGGTCACTGGCGTGATCTCTTTGGCCAGTCGGCCTTCTTTCTGGGCAGCCGCGGTGCGCTGCTGACTGCGCAGGGCGAACGCATCCTGATCTTCCCGGGAGATACCGAAATCGGCTGCGACGTTCTCGGCCGTCTCGGGCATGGAATCGATGCCGTACTGCTTTTTCAGCAGCGGGTTTACAAAGCGCCAGCCGATGGTGGTGTCAAAAATCTCCGCCTTGCGGCTGAATGCAGACTCGGCCTTGCCCATCACGAAGGGAGCCCGTGACATGGATTCGACACCTCCGGCAATCATCAGCTGGGTTTCGCCGGTGCGGATGGCCCGGGCGGCGCTACCGACCGCATCCATACCGGAACCGCACAGACGGTTGACGGTGCTGCCCGGTACGTCCACCGGCAGGCCTGCCAGCAGCAGGGACATGCGAGCAACGTCGCGATTGTCTTCACCGGCCTGGTTGGCGCAGCCATAAAGAACGTCGTCAACTTTCGACCAGTCCAGATCCGGGTGGCGTTCGGTCAGCGCCTTGATGGGAATGGCGCCCAGGTCGTCTGCGCGTACGGCGGAAAGGGCTCCGCCATAACGACCGACTGGGGTGCGAATGGCATCGACGATGTAGGCGTCTTTAAGGGTGTTGTCGGTGCTCATGCAGTTTCCTCCGAATTGCGTACGGTGCCACGAACCTCGTAGGAACGGCCCCGGAACAGGGCAACCTTGCGGCCGTCCTGATTAGTTAATGTGATGTCGTAAACGCCGGTGCGGCCGCCGCGGGCCTGCTCCTCGGCGGTAGCGGTCAGCTGGTCGCCCTCTTTGGCGCCGTACATGTAATCAATGCTGCAACCGGAGGCAACGGTGGCCCGGTCATAGCTGTTACAGGCAAAGGCGAATGCCGAATCGGCCAGGGTAAACAGGTAGCCGCCATGGCATGAGCCGTGGCCCTGGATCATGTCGCCGGTCACGGTCATGGTAATGACCGCCTTGCCGGGGGCGACAGATTCAATGTTCATACCCAGCTTCTGGCTGGCGCGGTCCCGCGCGAACATGGCTTTCGCGCATTCTTCGGCGAGTGTTTGCGGATCCATCTCGCTCATGAATAGAACCCCTTCTGTGCAAATGCGTTCTTCCGGAGCAGCAGGGCAGGGCGATAACGGTCTTCTGCGTAGCTGTTCTGGATGTTGGTGAGTACCTTGAACACGTGGCCCGCGCCAAGGCGGTCGCTCCAGCTCAGGGGGCCGTCGGGATAGTTCAGGCCCGCTTTCATTGCCAGATCGATATCGGCGACCGTTGCTACACCGTGAAGAGCCGCATCGGCTGCTTCATTCGCCAGCATGGCGACGGTACGCATGATAACCAGGCCGGGCCGGTCCGCGATCAGGCTGACTTCGATACCCGCTTTTTGTAGTAAAGCACAGGCACAGGAAACCGCTGCGTCGGACGCCTGATCGGCAGGCGCCAGGGCAAGTCGGCTTGCTTTGCTGTAGTCAAAGGCCAGGTCAAACAGCACCAGATTGGCAACACCCTCATTGGCGGCACGCTCGGTAGCCATCCGGCCGTCGGTCAGTGCCAGTACCGCATCGCCGAAGCGAATCTGGCCCGGGCCATCGCGCTCGATAATGGTCAGGCCGGCGGCCTTCAGTCGCTCCAGCAGCGGTGCAGCTACACCGGGATTGCCTTCGGCAATGACCACGGACTCATCGGATTGATGTGCCGGCTCGGTCTGTGGCTGTGGCTTTTCCGCACTCTCGCCGTAGGGATAGAACCCCTGGCCGCTCTTGCGTCCCAGGCGACCCGCTTCCACCAGTTCTTTCTGGATCAGTGACGGCAGAAAGCGCGGGTCCTGGTAATAGGAATTGAAAACAGAGTTGGTAACCGCGTAATTGACGTCGTGTCCGATCAGGTCGGTCAGTTCGAATGCGCCCATGCGGAACTGGCCGGCTTCGCGGATGATGGCATCCAGTGTGGCGGCATCGGTGGCCTGTTCCTGAAGGAGGCGAAGGCTCTCCGCGTAAAACGGACGGGCCACGCGGTTCACGATGAAGCCCGGAGTCGACGTCGCATACACCGGCTTCTTGCCCCAGGCGGTGGCCGTCGCATGGACGGTATCGGCAACAGTCTTGCTGGTCGCCAGCCCCATGACCACTTCGACCAGCGCCATCAGAGGTGCCGGGTTGAAGAAGTGCATGCCCACCAGACGCTCCGGTTTGCTCATGTCAGCACCGAGGGCGGTAACAGAGATGGAGGAGGTGTTGGTGGCGAGGATCGCATCGCCGGTACACAGATCTTCAAGGTTCGCCAGCAGCTGACGTTTGATCTGGAGATCCTCGATGATGGCTTCGATCACCAGCCCAGCATCGGCGACGTCATCCAGATTCGCGACGGGCTGAATCCGGCCGATAACATCGTCCAGCTCCTGCTGCTGCATCTTGCCTTTGTCGACACGACGTTGAAGCTGTTTGGCGATACCGTCACGGCCCGCCTCGGCGGCACCCTCTCTCTGGTCGTGCAGGTAAACCTGGTGGCCTGCCTGGGCGGCCACCTGGGCAATGCCGGAGCCCATGGCGCCGGCGCCGACGACGGCAACTTTGGTTTGAGTATCCAGTGCCGGCATGGCTTATTTCCCCTTGAAGTTCGGCGTGCGTTTTTCCATGAAGGCGGCAACGCCCTCACGGTAGTCTTCGGTCTGTCCGGCCATGCGCTGCAGATCGCGCTCCAGATTGATCTGTTCTTCAAAGGTGTTGCTGGCGCTGGCGTGCAGTGCCCGCTTGATCAGTGCAAGGCCCTTGGTCGGTTGGGTCGCGAAATGGCGGGCAAGTTTCATGGTCTCTTCCATGAGTTGCTCGTTATCAACGCAGCGCCAGATCATGCCCCAGTTCTCGGCCTGCTCGGCGCTGATCTTGTCGCCCAGAAGTGCCATGCCTTTGGCTCTGGCCATGCCCGCTACTCGGGGCAGAGTCCAGGTGCCGCCGGAATCGGGTACCAGCCCCAGTTTGCAGAAGGCCTGGACGAAATTCGCAGAACGGGCTGCCAGGGTGATGTCGCAGGCCAGGGCAATATTGGCGCCGGCGCCAGCGGCCACCCCGTTAACGGCACAGAGCACGGGCATCGGCAGATCCCGCAGGCTGCGCATCAGCGGGTTGTAATAGTTCTCCAGGGAGGCGCCCAGGTCCGGCATTTCCTGATCTGGTGAGACGCTGCGGTCGGAGAGATCCTGCCCCGCACAAAAACCCCGGCCGGAGCCGGTGATGACCAGTACACGGACAGACTCATCCTTGCGCACGGTGCTGATGGCATCGCGCATGCGCTCATGCATTTCAACGTTGAAACTGTTCAGGTTGTCCGGACGGTTCAGGGTAAGCAGAGCCACGCCCTTATCGATTTCAAGAAGAATGCTCGGCTGAGTCATGGCGGTATGTCCTGTTGTTTGTTGTAGGGGGATAGCGTGAAAGGTGTGTTGAATCGGCACACTGCTATCGAATGTGGAAAATGAGTATATCTTAGAATTGATACTCGTCAAGGATTGTGCTGGCTTGGTTCTGTATCACTTTGGTCGGATGTAATTGTCTGCTTCGTCTATATTGCTGAATATCCGGTAAAAATTTATCAGCGTTCTTGGCTTTGAGCCATTGCAGCGGTGGATTCACGTCTCAAAACAGGGGCTATGGTATGAAAAATCTCCCGGAAAAGGATAATGTGATACAGAAAATGAATCACAATGACTTTTCGGGTCCCACGTTCAGCCTGTCGTTTGGAGGAGCGCTGTCAGGCCCGTCTGCGAAGGAGACCGTTATGCCCAGCTACAGTATAGAAGGCGTTGTTCCTGTTGTTCATCCGTCCGCCTATGTGCATCCGACCGCCGTTCTGATTGGCGATGTCTGGATCGGACCGGATTGCTACGTGGGGCCCGCGGCTTCGCTGCGGGCAGATTTCGGGCGGATCATTCTGAAACAGGGATCCAATGTTCAGGACACTTGTGTAATGCATGCCTTTCCCGGGATGGATACGGTTGTCGAGAAAAACGGGCATGTCGGCCATGGCGCAATCCTGCACGGCTGCGTTGTCGGCGAAGACGCCATGGTGGGCATGAATGCGGTGGTGATGGATGAGGCGCATATTGCACCCCGCTCCATTGTTGGCGCTTGCGCGTTCGTTAAAGCGAAGTTTACCTGTGAGCCGGGATCGCTGATCGTTGGCTCACCGGCCAAGGTTATGCGCATGTTGAGCGACAAAGAAATCGCCTGGAAGAGAAAAGGCACAGAAGAGTACCAGCGACTCACGCTTCGTTCCCTGGCCAGCCTTGAGGAGGTCCAGCCGCTGGCAGAAGCCGAGACGGATCGGCCCCGAGTGGACGCCAGTGGTTACAAGCCCAAGTACGAGCAGTCCGAATAAGGATCGGCGCCGGATGCCGGGAGATCGCTCTTACAGTCCGGCGTCCTTGACGTTCTCCATAACCACAAACGTGCTGGTTTGCAGCACGTGGGGCAGAGCCGAAATTTCCTCCCCCAGAACCTGCCGGTATTCCTGCATGTTGCGGGTTCGGACTTTTAACAGATAGTCGAAGTTTCCGGCAATCATGTGGCACTGCTCCACCGCCGAGACGCTCTGAACGGCTTTGTTAAAGGCTGTAAGAGCGCCGCTGCTGGTGTCGTTCAGGGTGACCTGTGCGAAGGCAATGTGGCTGAGACCAAGTTTGGTCTGGTTAACCAGGGCCGTGTAACCGGTGATATAACCGTGTTCCTCCAGCCGGCGCATACGCACCTGGCAAGGCGTTTTGGAAAGGCCCACCCGGGACGCAAGCTCGGTTACCGTGATTCGGGAGTTCTTCTGTAGCTCGCGAATAATGGATTGGTCAATTCGATCCAATTCGGCCATGTTGTCTGTTCCAGGTTGAATTAACGGCTAAATCATATGGCAAATATAATCGAAACTCCTCTAATCCGAAACTATATGGTCTAAGTGACTTTCCGGGCTTGCGTATACTGGTAGGTTCATCAGCCCAGTAAGAACGTTTGCCAAGTCCGGAGAGTTTCGATGACCGATTCCCGCGCATTACAAAAACAAACCCTGCTGGAACAGCTTGCCGATGTCCTCCAGAACCAGGCGTCCGATAACGACGACTCCCTTGAACTCCGGGAAATCGTGGCCCGGATGGTGGAGGAGTCCCGATCCTGGGATGACGACCTCCACGGCGAACTGGTCCGGAGTTTCGGCGACTCGATTGGCGGGCGCTATGCCCAGGTGTTCAGTGGTGGGTTTCCTTCAGCCTACCGGGCGAGGTTTCCGGTGTCGGAGGCACTTGCTGATATTGAGCAGATCCAGTCCATTGCCGTGAGCACCGATGTGCCCATGCGGTTCTACCAACCTCGAGATCCCTCCGAAACCGGATTCCATTTCAAGCTCTACAGCGAAGGCCAGCCGGTTATCCTGTCAGATGTGATTCCGATTCTGGAGAACCTGGGTATGCGGGTTCTGGGCGAGCACCCGTACCGGGTTCGTCGCCGGGATGGCGAAAATTTCGGGGTTAGCGATTTTACCGTCGAACTCCACGACCGGTGCCGGCAAGCCGACCTGAGTACTGCAAGACCGCTGATCCAGTCGGCGTTCCGGGAAATCTGGAACGGCTTTGCAGAAAACGACGATTTCAACCAGTTGATCATGCTCTGCGGCCTGGGCTGGCGGGAAGTGGCGCTGATCAGAGCCTATGCCCGTTATGTGAAGCAACTGCGATTCGGGTTCAGTCAGCCGTTCATTGCAGAAACACTGGCCCGGCATCCGGATATCACTTCGCGGCTTGTGGCCTTCTTTTTCAATCGGTTCGAGCCCGGGGCAAAAGGACGTAAGTCCAGGACAGAAAAGCTTGAGGCAGAGCTGAGGGACTCGCTGGAAGCGGTGGCTAGCCTTGATGACGATCGTATTCTGCGGCGTTTCTTCATGCTCATCCGGGCAACGCTGAGAACCAACTATTTCCAGGTTCGCGAGGACGGTGGGTTTCCGTCTTATCTGTCGCTCAAGCTGGACCCGTCGTCGATCCCTGACATACCGCGCCCAAGGCCAAAGTTCGAGATTTTTGTGTACTCGCCCCGAATCGAAGGTGTCCATCTTCGTGCCGGACCAGTGGCGCGGGGTGGCCTTCGCTGGTCCGACCGGATCGAGGATTACCGCACGGAGATTCTTGGCCTGGTGAAGGCCCAGCAGGTCAAGAACTCGGTGATCGTGCCCGCAGGCGCCAAGGGTGGCTTCGTGGTCAAGCAGCCGCCAAGGGATGGCTCTCGGGAGGCAGTTCGCGAAGAAGGGGTTGCTTGCTATCAGACCTTTATAAGGGGGCTGTTGGATATCACAGATAACCTTGATGACGGCCAGGTGGTCCCTCCTGCCAATGTCGTTCGCTATGACAGCGATGACACCTACCTGGTGGTCGCCGCCGACAAGGGCACAGCTACGTTTTCCGATATCGCCAACGCACTGGCGGCAGAGTACAACTTCTGGCTGGGCGATGCCTTTGCCTCCGGGGGCAGTGAGGGCTACGACCACAAGAAAATGGGTATCACAGCCCGGGGCGCCTGGGAGTCGGTGAAACGGCACTTCCTGGAGAAAGGCACCGATACCCAAAGCGATGAGTTTACCGTGGTCGGTATCGGCGATATGGGTGGCGATGTGTTCGGCAACGGCATGCTGCTATCCGACCGAATTCGCCTTATCGGAGCATTCAATCATCAGCATATTTTCGTCGACCCGGATCCGGATGCTGCGGCCTCGTTTCGCGAGCGAGAGCGGCTTTTCAAGCTGGCCGGTTCATCCTGGGCCGATTACGACACCCAGCTGATCAGCGACGGGGGCGGCGTTTTCTCCCGATCCATGAAGTCTATTCCGGTGTCGTCACAGATGCGCAAGGTGTTGGGCATCAAGGCACGCAGCCTGTCGCCTGCGGATCTGATCAGCGCTTTGCTGAAAGCGCCGGTAGACATGCTCTGGAATGGTGGTATCGGGACCTATGTGAAGGCACCTTCGGAGTCCCATGAGGATGTGGGCGACAAGACCAACGATGCACTTCGAATCGACAGTAACGAACTGCGATGCAAGGCATTGGGAGAAGGTGGGAACCTGGGTGTTACCCAGAAGGCGCGGATCGACTTCGCTCGTCGTGGCGGCTCCGTGAACAGTGATTTCATCGATAACGCCGGTGGCGTCGACTGCTCGGACCATGAGGTGAATATCAAGATCCTGCTGAATGACCTGGTGCACCGACAACTGATGTCGCTTCCGGAGCGCAACCGGATGCTCAGGGCCATGACCCCTGAGGTGGCGGAACTGGTGCTGCGCAACAATTACCGACAGGCGATGGCGCTGAGTCTTGCCCAGAACCCGGCAGTTGCCACCGCAGACCAGTACGAACGACTGATGCGCAGGCTTGAGACAGAAGGCAAACTGGACCGCAGTCTCGAATTTCTTCCGCCTGATGAGGAATTGCAGGCTCGCCGGGAGCACGGTGGCGGCCTGACGCGCCCTGAGCTGGCGGTACTGGTTTCCTACGCAAAAATTGAACTCAAGCAGGCTCTGGTCGCATCACCGATCGTCCACGACCCGCGATTCAATTCGGCGCTGCACTCGGCCTTCCCGGCCTCTCTGCTGGCCGCCTTCCCGGAAGCGGTGGGAGCACATCCCCTGCGTGCAGAAATCTCGGCCACGCAGATTGCCAACGATATGGTCAATCGCATGGGGATCACCTGGTTTGACCGGATACGCAGTGCTACCGGGGCTGACGCTGGACGGATTGCCTCGGCCTACCTGATCTCCCTGCGAATACATGACGTAGACGCTCATTGGGAGGGTATGGAATCACTGGATGGAAACATTGACGCCGGTGTTCAGGCAGACCTGTTCGCCGATGCCATTCGATTGGTGACACGGAGCACCAGCTGGCTGTTACAAAACCGCCGGCAGGCGCTGGACCCGGTTTCCTGTATCGACCATTACCGGGCTCCCATGGCGGATGTGCTGGCTTCGAAAAGCCGACTTGAATCGGTGATTCCTGCAAGTCGGTGGTATGAACGCTATGCTGAATATTGTGAGCGGAAGGTCCCGGAAGATTTATCCGCCTGGTGCGCTTCCGCGGAAAGCCGCTACTGGCTGATGGACATGGTCGAGATCGCCCGTGAGCTGGACGAAGAGCTGGAGTCGGTGGCCTGGGTGTATTTCACGCTCGGTGAAAGCCTGAACCTGACCTGGTTGGACCGGCAAATGCGGGCCTTCCGGGCAAATGGTCACTGGCAGGTGTTGGCGACCATTCATTTCAGGGACGAGCTGGACCATCAGTTACGGAACCTCACGCTCAGCGTGTTTTCTGAGCCCGTTGATGGCGATGGAACGCCGGAGAAGCGGATCGAGGCGTGGCGGGGGAACAAGCGGATGTTACTCGCCCGCTGGGAGCGGATGCTGAACGACATGCAGGCCGCCAATCACGTGGATTGTGCCGTTTTCTCGGTGGCTCATGGAGTGCTCAGAGAGCTGGCATTGAAAGCCGCATAGTCGGACGACTACAGGCAAAGTGCCCGAAAATCATGTTTTTCGGAGAAAATTATTAATTTTTTGTGATGTATTAAAGACGTAATGGCACGCTTGCCTTGAATTTATAGCGAAATAGTCTTTGTCGATCTCGGTAGAATGCCGGAGAGACAAACAACTAAGAGGGTACAACTATGAGACCGCAGCAATCACAGACGCCCGAGCTTGTCGATAGCCGGCAGGCGATTCGTGATTATTATCTCGCTGACGAGCACAAAGTTATCCACGAGATGATTGCTGGTGCCCAGTTGTCCCAAGCCGAGCGCGACGCCATTTCCGCTCGTGCGGCTGAACTGGTACGCGGCGTTCGCAAGAACGCCAAGTCCACCATCATGGAGAAGTTCCTGGCTGAGTATGGGCTGACCACCAAAGAGGGCGTGGCCCTGATGTGTCTGGCCGAGGCGCTGTTGCGCGTGCCCGACAATACAACCATCCATGAACTGATCGAAGACAAGATCACCTCAGGCGCCTGGGGCACTCACGTGGGCAAGGCGTCGTCTTCACTGATCAACACTGCCACTGTTGCCCTGCTGATGACCAGCAATCTACTGAAGGACTCCGAACGCAACACCGTCGGCGAAACCCTTCGTAAGCTGCTCAAGCGCTTTGGTGAGCCGGTTATCCGAACTGTTGCCGGGCAGGCCATGAAGGAAATGGGCCGCCAGTTTGTGCTGGGTCGCGATATTGATGAAGCCCAGGATGAAGCCAAAGAGTACATGGACAAGGGCTACACCTACTCCTACGACATGTTGGGTGAAGCCGCGCGCACCGATGATGATGCCAAGCGTTATTACGACTCCTATTCCAACGCTATCGACAGCATTGCCAAGGCGAGCAAGGGCGATGTCCGCAAGAACCCGGGCATTTCGGTCAAGCTCTCTGCCCTGCTGGCCCGCTACGAGTACGGTAATAAAGAGCGGGTTATGAACGAGTTGCTGCCCCGGGCCCGCGAGCTGGTTAAAAAGGCCGCGGCTGCGAACATGGGCTTCAATATCGATGCCGAAGAGCAAGATCGTCTGGATCTGTCCCTGGATGTGATCGAGGAGCTGGTAGCCGATCCCGAGCTTGCCGGCTGGGATGGCTTCGGCGTGGTCGTTCAGGCCTACGGAAAGCGCTCGGCGTTCGTTCTCGACTGGCTGTACGGGCTGGCCGAGAAGTACGACCGCAAGTTCATGGTGCGGTTGGTGAAAGGTGCGTACTGGGATGCCGAGATCAAGCGTGCCCAGGTAATGGGCCTGGACGGCTTTCCGGTGTTTACCCGCAAGGCCTGCAGTGACGTATCGTTTCTGTCCTGCGCCACCAAACTGTTGAATATGACGAACCGGATCTACCCGCAGTTCGCTACTCACAACGCCCATTCGGTATCCGCCATTCTTGAAATGGCCAAGACCAAGGGGGTGGACAATTATGAATTCCAGCGCCTGCATGGCATGGGCGAGTCCCTGCACAATGAGGTTCTGAAGGTCAGTGGTGTGCCCTGTCGCATTTATGCGCCGGTTGGCCCGCACAAGGATCTGCTGGCGTATCTGGTGCGTCGTTTGTTGGAGAACGGCGCCAACAGCTCCTTCGTGAACCAGATTGTCGACAAGCGCATCACGCCGGAAGAGATTGCCAAGGACCCGATTGTCAGTGTTGAGGAGATGGGCAGTAACATTTCCAGCAAGGCGATCGTGCATCCTTTCAAGCTGTTTGGCGATCAGCGTCGCAACTCCAAAGGCTGGGATATCACCGATCCGGTCACCGTGAACGAGATCGAGAAAGGTCGCGGAGCCTACAAGGATTATCGATGGAAGGGTGGTCCGCTGATTGCTGGCGAGGTGGCCGGTACCGAAGTGCAGGTGGTACGTAACCCGGCCGATCCGGACGATCTGGTTGGCCACGTCACTCAGGCCTCCGATGCCGATGTAGACACTGCGATTACCTCCGCGGCGGCTGCGTTCGAGAGCTGGTCTGCCAAATCGGCTGAAGAGCGTGCTGCCTGCGTCCGCAAGGTGGGCGACCTATACGAGGAGAACTACGCCGAGCTGTTCGCGCTCACTACCCGTGAAGCCGGCAAATCCCTGCTGGATGCGGTTGCTGAGATCCGTGAAGCGGTCGATTTCTCCCAGTACTACGCCAACGAGGCTATTCGCTATAAAGACAGCGGCGATGCCCGCGGCGTGATGTGTTGTATTTCGCCATGGAACTTCCCGCTGGCGATCTTCACCGGGCAGATTCTGGCCAACCTGGCGGCGGGCAACACCGTGGTGGCGAAGCCGGCTGAGCAGACATCCCTGCTGGCCATTCGCGCTGTGGAACTGATGCATCAGGCGGGTATCCCGACCGATGCCATCCAGTTGGTGCCAGGTACCGGCGCCACCGTGGGTGCGGCCCTGACCTCCGATTCGCGGGTTAGTGGCGTGTGCTTCACCGGCTCTACCGCGACAGCCCAGCGCATCAACAAGGTGATGACCGAGAATATGGCACCGGACGCGCCGCTGGTGGCAGAGACTGGCGGCCTGAATGCGATGATCGTGGATTCCACGGCATTGCCGGAGCAGGTTGTCCGTGACGTGCTGGCCTCCTCGTTCCAGAGTGCCGGTCAGCGGTGTTCAGCCCTGCGCATGCTCTATGTGCAGAAAGACATTGCCGATGGCCTTCTGGAAATGCTCTACGGAGCAATGGAAGAACTCGGCATCGGCGACCCCTGGTTGTTGTCCACGGATGTGGGCCCGGTGATCGACGAGAACGCCCGCAAGAAGATCGTGGACCACTGCGAGAAGTTCGAGCGCAACGGCAAGCTGTTGAAGAAGATGAAGGTCCCCGAGAAAGGGCTGTTTGTTTCGCCGGCGGTTCTCAGCGTCAGTGGCATCGAGGAAATGGAGGAGGAAATCTTCGGCCCGGTACTGCATGTGGCGACGTTCGAGGCGAAGAACATCGATAAGGTGGTGGATGACGTCAACGCCAAGGGCTACGGTTTGACGTTCGGTATCCACAGCCGGGTTGATCGCCGGGTTGAGCGCATTACCAGTCGGATCAAGGTAGGCAACACCTACGTGAACCGCAACCAGATCGGTGCCATCGTGGGTTCCCAGCCATTCGGTGGTGAAGGCCTGTCAGGCACCGGCCCCAAGGCCGGTGGTCCGCAGTATGTTCGTCGTTTCCTGAAAGGTGAAACAGTCGAGCGCGAGGCGGATTCGAACGCCAAGAAGGCGGATGCCAAGCAGTTGCAGAAACTGATCGGGCAGCTGGACAAACTGAAGGCGGCCAGGCCGGAAGCCCGTATGGACGCCGTCAGGGCCATCTTTGGAAACGTTCCGGAGCCGCTGGACGCTCACGTGGAAGCGCTGCCCGGGCCAACGGGTGAGACCAACCGCCTGTCCAACCATGCCCGTGGCGTTGTGCTGTGTCTGGGACCAGACAAGGAAACCGCTCTGGAGCAGGCCGGCACCGCGTTGTCACAGGGCAACAAGGTTGTGGTGATTGCACCAGGGACTCAGGATGTGGTCGATAAAGCGAACAAGGCCGGGCTGCCGATCGCAGGCGCCGAGGGTCTGTTGGAGCCGGAGGCACTGGCAACCATTGATGGCTTCGAGGCAGTTGTCAGCTGCGGCGATCAACCCCTGCTGAAAGCCTATCGCGAGGCATTGGCCAAGCGTGATGGCGCGTTGCTACCGCTGATTACAGAGCACACGCTGGATCAGCGATTTGTGATCGAACGCCATCTATGTGTCGACACAACGGCAGCCGGTGGTAACGCCAGCCTGATTGCCGCCTCGGAATAAGCGGCGACAATCGGTTCCAAACGCGCCCGGCCTCAGGTAGTCCTGACGCCGGGCGCGCCTGTTTTCAGCCTCTGGTTAAACAGCATTCGGCGGCCTTCGGCCTCGGCAACGTCCGAGAGGAAGAAGCTCACCGGTGATCCTGGCCCCCTCTGGGCCAGAAGACCTGCATCCAGGGCGCTCAGGCAGCCGATTTTCGGGTAGCCGCCGATGGTTTGCCGGTCCTTCATCAGAACAATTGGCTGGCCATCTTTCGGTACCTGAATAGCACCGTAGGCGATCCCTTCCGAAACAATCCCGTCCAGATCCGAATAGATGGCGTCACCTTTCAGGCGATACCCCATGCGATCGATATTCTGGCTGATTTCATAATCGCACGAGAAAAACTTCATTCGCTGAACCGCGGGGAAGCTCTGATATTGATAGCCTGGAATGACACCCAGGCGAAGGTGCTGTTGATAATCGGGGATTTCTGGTTCGGGAAGAAATGCCTCAACAAACGATGCGTTTTTCTCAAACTCCAGCTTATCGCCCTTGGCCAGTTTCGCGCCCTTGCCATCGAGGCCACCCAGGCCCTCGCGTGCCACGGTAGCGCAACTGCCCAGCTTCATGGCTGGCTTGAATCCGCCGCTGACCGCCAGGTAGGCCCGCAAGCCGCTCACGGGCGCGTTGAAGTCCAGTCGGTCACCTTTGCTGATGTGATGGGTTCGCCAGGGTTCAACGGCACGATCGTTGATGCGGGCGCCCAGATCGCCGCCGGTAATGGCAATGCAGGCATCATGGTTCGCCTTCAGGCTGAATCTGCCAAAGGTGATTTCGATCTGAGGGGCATTGAGATCATTGTCCAGCAAACGGTTCGCCCAGAAAAACGAAAACTCGTCCATGGGACCGCCGGTGGTCACGCCCATATGCTGGTAGCCGTGGCGGCCGGCATCCTGAACAAGGGCCAGCATTCCAGGTTCGAGGACTTCAAAGCTCATCGAGGTTGCCTCCCAGCTCGAGGAATTCGTCCCGGCTTATGGCGCGAAAGCGCACCTGATCGCCTACCTGTACCAGGGCCAGGGAGTCGCTGTCCCAATCAACCATTTTCTGCGGTGTGCGGCCAATGATCTGCCAGCCACCGGGCGTGCAGCTCGGGTAGATTGCGGTTTGAGTGCCTGCGATACCGACGCTGCCGGTAGGGACTTTAAGTCGGGGCGTGGATTTCCGCGGAATGGCAATCCGTTCGTCGGTACTTCCCAGGTAGGCAAACCCCGGAGCGAAGCCGATGGCGTAGACCTGATAAAGCTGTTCACTGTGAATGCGAACGACCTCGTCCCGGGGCAGGCCGGCATGTTCGCAGACATCCTCCAGGTCCAGACCCACTTCGGGATCATAATAGACGGGCAGCTCGACGATGCGGGCAGAGTCGTCCCCGGTGGAATCATCATCCTCGGAGTCGATCGCTGCGCCCACCTTGCGGGCGATGGCAAACCGGTCAGCCTGTTCCAGATCCCAGGTCACCAGAATTGAGGTGTATGAGGGGACCAGGTCGACGATGAGGTCGGACATGTCGCGCCGCAGCCGGTCCGTGGCCCGCTTGACCAGGCCCGCGGATTCCGCTCCGATCTGGTCGCCAAAATACACCATGCAGGTGTTTTCGTTGACCGACTCGATCCTCATAGCGCTTCTACAACCTGACGCATATGCCGTGCAGCGTCGACGGCATGGTAGCTGTCGCCATGAATGCAGATGGTATCCGCCTTGATCGGAATATGTTTGCCCGAGATCGAGGTGACGGTTCCTTCACGGATAATCTGGGTAACCTGCGCCTCAATGGCGTCGGTGGTCTCGTGGACGGCACCGCGAATCGACCGTTTTACCAGTCTGCCCTCGTCGCTGTAGGCGCGATCAGAGAATGCCTCGAACCAGACCTCAATGCCGTATTCGTCCGCCCGATCCTTGACCTGTTGCCAGTCCGGCGTTGCCATGACCACCAGGGGACACTTTGGTGCGTAGGAGCGAACGGCGGACATAACCACGGACAAGGTGGTGTTATCGACCATCATCCGGTTGTACAGCGCGCCATGGGGCTTCACGTAGGAGATCGAAGTGCCATGCACCTGGCAGATGCCGTTCAGCGCCGCCATCTGGTAAACCAGGATAGCCTTGAGCTCGTCCGGGCGGCAGTCCATGTCCCGGCGGCCGAAACCGAGCAGGTCCGGGTAGCCGGGGTGGGCGCCGATGGTGACGTTCTGGGCCAGTGCGAGCTTGACGGTATGGTCCATGGTCAGTGGGTCGGACGCATGAAAACCGCAGGCAATACTGGCCATATCGATGTAAGGCATGACTTCAGAGTCCATACCCTTGGTCCAGGTGCCGAAGCTCTCACCCATATCGCAGTTGAGTTTCATTGTGTACCTCCGAAAAACGTTGTTGCCTGCGTCATCCCCGGCTCATGGTCTGGGGCAGGTAAGTGACAATCTCCGGGAACCAGCCAATCAGGAAAAGTGCTGCCATGATCAGCAGGAAGAACGGCAGGGCTGCCCGAGCCACATACAGTATGTCCTTGCCGGTCAGAGCCTGGATGACGAACAGGTTGAAGCCCACCGGGGGCGTGATCTGTGCCATCTCTACCACCAGCACAATAAAGATCCCGAACCAGAGCAAGTCGATGCCAGCCTGCTGAACCATCGGCATGACAACCGCCACGGTCAGAACCACGACCGAAATCCCGTCGAGGAAACAGCCGAGAAGGACGAAGAGCACCGTCAGGCCAATCAGGAGTTCGAACGGTGACAGGGACATGCTGCCGATCCAGGCGGCCAGTTCCCGCGGAATGCCCAGGAAGCCCATGGCCAGGGTCAGGAAGTGGGCACCGACGAGAATCAGGCCGATCATGCAGGAGCTTTTCACCGCGCCCAGCAGGCTGTCCTTGAAACTCTGAATGCTTAGTGAACCGGTTGCAGCCGCAATGATAAGGGCTCCGAACACTCCCAGCGCGGCTGCCTCTGTGGGGGTGGCAAAGCCGGTATAGATAGAACCGAGCACGAAAATGATCAGGCCAACGATCGGGAGCAGCATACGGAGTGCCTTGACCTTGACCGAGAACGTGAGGTTTTCCTTTTTGGTAGTCGGAAGTTGATCCTTGTTGAGCTTGGCCCAGATCATGGTGTAGCCCATGAACATGGCGACCAGCATCAGGCCGGGCAGGGCACCGGCGATAAACAGGCGGCCAATGGAAACTTCCGCGGCCACACCATAAACAATCAGAATAATGGAGGGCGGAATCAAGAGTCCGAGCGTACCGGAGCCCGCCAGGGTGCCTACTGCCATCTTGTCACTGTAACCCTGAGCCTTCAGTTCCGGCAGGGTCATTCGCCCAATGGTTGCGGCAGTCGCAGCGGATGAGCCGGAAACCGCCGCGAAAATCCCGCAACTCAGAATGTTGACGTGGAGGAGCTTGCCGGGCAGTCCGGCCATCCAGGGTGCCAGGCCCTTGAAAAGATCTTCGGAAAGCCGTGTACGGAACAGAACCTCGCCCATCCAGATGAACATGGGCAAGGCCGTCAGGGACCAACTGGTGCTGGCGCCCCAGCTCGACGTGGCGAACAGCAGGCCGATCTGATCGTTGCCGGACAGTAGGAGGCCCAGGACGCCGATGCCCACCAGCGTCAGAGACACCCACACGCCCACCGCGAGCATCAGGATCATCGACACTGCCAGGACAATGGAGAGAAACGCGATATCCATTATACGTCCTCCAGGTTCAGCTCGTCTTCATGCTGCTGATAGGAGGGTGTGCGCTTGCGAATCACGGCGACCAGGTCGTCAAGAATAGCTATGTTGAGTGCCGTCATCCCGAGAGCAACCGGAACCTGTGGTATCCAGATGGGAACGGGAATATAGCCGTGGGACACCTCCTCGAAGATGTAGGATTCCCACACCATGTGCCAGCAATAGAACGTCATGTAGCAGGCGAGCCCGAACCCGAAAATGAGGACGACAAGCTCCTGCCAGAATCTTGGCCGTGCCGACCACTTCTGGATCACCAGGGTGACCCGGATATGGCCGCCGTTATGAAAGGTGTAGGCAAGACCGAAGAAGGTGGAGGCTGCAAGCGCCCAGCCGGACACGTCTTCCGCTGAGGGAATGATAAAGCCGAACAGGCGGCCGACGATCTGCGCCAGGATGACGACCATGATCAGGGCGATGCAGAAACCAGCAGCGTAGCCGGATGCCAGATAAAACTTCTCTCGGAGAGAGTTCATAACGGATGCCTCCCGGAACAGCCTCCCGAACACTCGGGAGGCTTCCGTTGATTGAACTTTTAGCGGTAGTTGGAGAGGATAGCGCCGACTTCTTCCGGTGCTTCCTGCTCCCACTCTTTCACCATGATGTCGCCGATCTTCTGGAGTTCGGCCATCAGTTCATCAGACGGTTCGGAAACGGTGATGCCGTTTTCCGCCAGGGTGGCGGTGTCTTCTGCGGCGGTCTTGCGAACACCTTCCCAGCCTTTTGCCTCGGCAGCGGCAGCCGCATCCAGGATCACCTGGCGCTGTTCATCGCTCAGGCGAAGGAAAGCACGCTTGTTGACGACCACAACGTTCTTGGGAATCCAGGCCTTGATATCGGTGTAGTGGGAGAGGTAATCCCAGGCCTGCCCGTTGGCGCCCGTTGACGGTGAGGTGATCATGGCGTCGATGATGCCGGTGCTGAACGCCTGGGGAATCTCGGGTACCTGAACGGTTGTCGGGGTGGTGTTCATCAGGTCAGCCAGACGCGATGTGGAAGGGCTATAAGCCCGCATTTTCAGGCCCTCCAGATCTTCCAGGGTGTTGACCGGAGCTTTGGTATACAGGCTCTGGGCGGGCCAGGGGACGGTGTACAGCAGGATCATACCTTCCTTGTCCAGCTGCTTTTCGATCTGGGGCTTGGCGGCTTCCCAGAGTCTTTTGGCATCTTCGAAGCTGGTTGCCAGGAACGGAATGTTGTCGTGTTTGAACACCGGATGGGTGTTGCCCATGATGCCGATGAAGATTTCACCCAGCTGCACCTGCCCGGTTCTTACCGCCCGGGGAATTTCCGGGTGCTTTACCAGCGAAGCGCCGGAATGAACAGTGATGGTGAGGTCACCATCGGTGCCGTTTTTGATATCTTCGGCAAAACCGTAGGCGATCTGGGTAGGCAGGTTGGCGTCGCCGTAGGGCGTTGGCATGTGCCATTGATCGGCCTGAACGGCTGAGGTAAGCAGCGCCCCGGTAACCAGGGTGGCTGTGGCGAGTCTTTTGAACATAGCGAATCTCCCGTGTTTCTGTTTTTTATCGTTTAAACGGAACTGGGGCTTCAGAGTACCGCCAGTTCTTCATTGAGCCGCTCGGTAAGCAGCATTTTTCCCGGTACATGGGTTATTGCGAAAGGCAGGCGCGCGTTCTCGAGGGCGAGTTGCGGGGTAACCCCACAGGCCCAGAACAGCGGAAGCTCGCCCGGCCTTATCGTTACCGGATCTCCAAAATCAGGTTGGTTAACGTCCTGAATGCCAATGAGCGCCGGATCGCCGATGTGAACCGGTGCACCGTGGGCCTTTGGCAGGCGCGTCGTAATCTGTATGGCGCGGATGGCATCAGCACCGCTGAACGGGCGCATCGAGACCACCATGTTGCCGCTGAAACGGCCGGCTGGCCGGGTGGCAATGTTCGAGCGGAACATGGAAACGTTCCGCCCCTCGTCCACGTTCCGGACCGAGAGACCGGCCCTGATCAGGGCATCTTCAAACGAGAACGAGCAACCCAGGACAAACGTCACCAGGTCGTCCTGCCAAAGGCTCTTGAGATCAGTGACTTTCTCCGCTCGCTCGCCATTTCTGAAAACCTGGTATTCGGGCACATCGGTACGGATATCCAGATCGTGTCCCAGGTCAGGGAGGCTGGGATCCCCGGGTTGAGACATGCCGATCAGGGGACAGGCAACCGGGTTATTCTGACAGTATAGGAGAAAATCGCCGGCCCATTCGGACGGCAGGATGACTACGTTTCCCTGCAAGAGGCTGTTGGCCAGGCCACTTGTGGGCGCTGTGTGGGCGCCCGAACGAATGCGGGCGCGTAATTCTGAGGCCTGATCAAGCAGGTTGTTCTTGAAATCGGAATACGCACCGGTGTGCATGACGGTAACCCCTGATTGAAATTGTTTTTTACAACTAAATTTCAGGGTATACCGGCTGGTGAAAAAGTCTAATTATCGTTTTTTAGGTCCGGCGATAACTTTTCGTGATGTGTTGTTCGGTCGTATTCGTCGGAAACCATCACGCCAAGGTTTGCCGCGAGTTCGGCAATCGGGTTGAAAGGGGCACCGGAATAAGACGCGGTGAAGGAGAGTTCGGAGGGCGTCCACGAGGTGTTGAGCTGGACAAGACGACCGCTTTCCAGTTCATGTTTGATTACGCTTAGCGGAAGCGTGGAGATACCAATCCCGTCCAGGGTTAACTGCCGGCAGGCTGCCAGCGAGCTTGAGGAGTAGAAGCGTGCCGGCAGTTCATCCAGTTCGCTGAATTTTTGGCTGATTTCAGCAAAGGGTTTGGTGTTTCGGGCGTAGGTAATGATGGGCCATTCGGCCAGGTCCTTCAGAGCCAGGAGCTGGTCCGGAAGGTTGAGCTCGGGACTGGCGACCCAGATCAGTGGGAAACTGCAAAGCGCCCGGTTTTCGATTTTCGGCTCAGATACGGGCCCCATCAGGAAGGCCAGGTCGAGGCTCCGGTCCAGCAAACCGGATCGGAGGTTGCCGGAGACATCCACGGTAATTTCCACATCCAGATTGGGGGCCGTTTCGTGCAGCTCCCGGAAAAAACGCGGTAGCCAGGAGTGCACAATGGTTTCGGAAACCCCGAGCCTGAGAATGCCGGAGAGCGAGGCCCCCCGGTCTGCGCGCTTGCGCAGCTGCTGGGCTATGAAGACAATTTTCTCGGCATAGGGCAGTAGCTCCTGCCCCTTGCTCGTGAGTTTGCTGTGCCCGGATTCCCGCTCGAACAGCCTGACGCCAAGCTCGTCTTCAAGCGCGGCAATACGGTTGGAAATGGCCGGCTGGGTCGTGTGCTGGTGCTCGGCAGCCTTGCGAAAGCTGCCAAGCGTCGCAACCCAGATGAAGGTCTCCAGACGCTTGAAATTCATCGGTTATCGGACCTCTGAGGGGCCTACAGCGCGGCGTAGCGCTCGTGAAGGATGCCAACCCTTTCGACATAGGCTTTTGTTTCGGCGTAAGGCGGTACACCCTGGTATCGACTGACGGCGCCGGGCCCCGCATTGTAGGCGGCGGTGGCCAGCCGGATGTCGCCGTTGAACCGGTCGAGCATCTTGGCCAGATAATGGACGCCGCCACGGATGTTCTCGGCAGCCGCCAACGCGTTCCGCACACCCAGCTCTTCAGCCGTGCCCGGCATCAGTTGCATCAGCCCCTGGGCTCCCACCGGAGAGAGGGCTTTTTCATTGAATGCCGATTCGGCGTGAATCACAGCGCGGACCAGAGCGGGATCAACCCCGAACTCCTGTGCCGCGGTCTGGATTTCTGAATTGAAGGGTTTGGTGAACAGCGGCGTTTTGCGCCAGTCGACGCTGGATTCAGGGTCGCAGGCGTAGCAGTGGAAACGGATAACGTCGAACTCGGCAGCAGCCGGCTGCATACTGCTGTAGGCAACCACGCCGTTGTCATCGGTGTAGCGGTAGACGGTGTCGTTGCCGCTGGAGGCTCTGGGCTGGCTGGCACTTTTTACGTTGGTGAATTCGACAGTGCCATCCGGGTGCACGATACGCTTGATGCCGTCCGCCAGGGCAGATGCGGACAGGGCAAGCACAAGAGCTGCGATGGATGGGATCAGAAGAGATCTGCCGATGTTCATTACTCACTCGCGAAAGATGCCGTCTGTGGCCGGCTTCAGGTATTCTTTGAAAACCGCCGTTGGCTGAATTATACGGGCTTGCGGGTCGGAATAAAGCGCGCGCTGTGTCGTAAAAGTGTTACGTTCTGCGTTTAATGCCGGCCAGTTCTCATTCTCCGGAGAGGTCCCTCTAGAGCATCATGGTTAACCCGACCGACATAGACAACCTCGTTCTCATCGGTATGCCCGGCAGTGGCAAGAGCACGGTGGGTGTGCTGCTGGCCAAACGCCTGGGCCTCGGGTTTGTCGATACCGATTTGCTCATTCAGGAAGAAGCCGGTCGTACTCTCCAGGCAATTGTAGACCACGACGGCTACGAAGCCCTGCGCCGAATAGAAGAACAGGTGCTTCTCAAGCTGGATGTCCGGCACAAGGTTATCAGCACGGGCGGCAGTGCCGTCTACAGTGCTCTCGCCATGGAACATCTCAAGACCAATGGTACCGTCGTTTTTCTTGATATCCCGCTTGAGCTCGTCATTGAGCGAATCGGCGATCACAGCATGCGGGGCATTTCCCGCAGGCCGGATCAGTCGCTGGAAGCCTTGTTCGAAGAACGGCTCGAGCTGTATTCCCGGTATGCGGACCTGGCGGTGAAGGGGGCAGGTCTTAATCAGGATCAGGTCTGCGAGGCGGTGGTCGAGAGCCTTACTTCACAACCACTGTGAGCCCCAGTATTAGGTTAAGTTAAGGTGCATCCGGCCAGACCTCGCTGCTACAGTCCGAGGACGTGTTGGGAGGACTGAACGATGAAGAACTGGACTTACGCACTTGCGATCGCTTTTGTTGGACTGTTTTCAGGGACGGCTCTGGCCGAAACGTCACCGGAGGATTCTTCCCCGGATTCTTCTGTTGAGTCGCTTAAACAGGAAACCCGTGAGTTGGGCGAGGCGCTTCAGGAGTATGGTTCTGACCAGAAAGAGCAAGCGGAGGATTCGATCAACAAAACACTGTCGGCCCTGGACAAACGTATCGATGAGCTTGAGCAACAACTCTCCGAAAACTGGGACGACATGAGTGACACTGCCCGGGAGCGGTCCCAGAAGAGCCTTGAGTCGTTGCGGGAACAGAGGGCTCGTGTCCAAAGCTGGTATCAGGAACTGAAAGACAGCTCGGCATCCGCCTGGGAACAAGCTCGAAAGGGATTCTCCGATGCCTATGAAGCGCTTTCTGAACAATGGAACAACACTGAGAAGGAGCTGGATGAGGACGCCGGAAAACGCTCCGACAGCATCTGATCTGACGTTAATCTGATCATTTCACTTCCGTCCGGTCAGGAAGTTTCCTCAGGTACTGGTTCGGACGGCAGTCTCTTTCCCGCCAAATTCTCCATCAGTTGGCAGGTGACCAGGTCTCCGGTCACGTTGATGGCGGTCCGGCACATATCCAGAATCCGATCGACACCCATGATCAGGGCAATGCCGCTGGGCGGAATGCCCACGGTCTGCAGAACCATGGCAAGGATCACTATGCCCACCCCGGGCGTGGCCGGCGAGCCGATAGAGGCACCGACGGCCATGGCGACCACGAGCGCCATGCTGCCCATGCTGAGATCAATGCCGTAGACCTGTGCCAGAAAAATGGTGGCAACGGCCTGATAGAGTGCCGTGCCGTTCATGTTGATGGTGGCACCCAGTGGAATTACAAACTGGGAAACCGATGGCCGCACTCCCAGCTTGTCTTCGGCGGTCCTTATCGAGAGGGGCATGACGGCCGCTGAGCTGGAGGTGGAGAAGGCCAGCAGCAGCACATCCCGAGTGTCTTTCAGGAAGCGGACGGGAGATTTGCCAGCGAGTAGCTTCAGGATCAGCATGTAAACGCCCAGCAGCACCAGCAAGCCCGCAATGACAGTTGCAACGTAGGAGGCCATGCCCAACATTGCCCGGAACCCGAGGGTGGTTGTCAGTTGGGCCATCAGGCCGAACACGGCAATCGGCGCAAGGCGCATTGCCCAGCGCACGACCGTCATGCAGATTTGCTGGAGGGAATCGAGCAGGTCCAGCATGGGCCTGGATTTTTCGGGGGCCATGCTTACCAGGGCGATGCCGACAATGATGGAGAAGATCACGACCTGGAGCATCTGGCCTTCAACCATGGCATCGAGCGGGTTGCCAGGTAGCAACCCGATCAGGGTCTTGGGCAACTCATCCACACCCGGCATTGACGCCACAGGTACGCTGTTTTCTCCGGCCGCAAGTGGGGTGCCCAGCCCCGTCATCATTCTGCCGGGGTTGATCAGGTCGCCGATCCAAAGGCCTATGGACGCCGCCATGGCTGTCGTAACAACGAAGAAGGCGGTGACTCTGAGGCCCAGTTTTCGCAACTGTTCCAGGTCTTCGCTGGCAGCGAGCCCTCTGACCACAGAGGCAATGACCAGGGGAATGACAATCATCTGGATGGTTGCCAGGAACAATTGCCCGGGGAAGGCCAGCCAGTTACCGATCAACGTGCCGGTATCGGGTTCCACGAGCCCGACGGAGGGACCGAGTAGCGTGCCCGTAATCAGGCCCAGGAACATGCCAATCAGAACCTTCAGCCAGAGTTTGCCCTGCACGAGACCCGAGAGGTAGCTGCTGAGATGCCGAAGTGGTCGGGGATAGAGATCGCTCGCCTGGTTTGGCATTGCCGTGAATCGTCCCTGTTTCCATTGAGATTGCCTTACGCAAGCATAGCCCATGTTTGAAGTGGGATTGTGAGGCAGATCAATCGGGCATCAAGTTGATTTCCTCGGCAGTAAGCGAGCGGTATTCGCCGGCTGCCAGCGTATCGTCCAACCGGATTTTACCCATACGTTCACGGTGCAGGGCCGTCACGCGGTTGCCGACGGCGTGGAACATACGCTTGACCTGGTGGTAGCGGCCCTCATAGATGGTCACTCTGGCTGTGCAGGGGCTTAAAAGTTCCAGGTGAGCGGGTGTCGTGGTGAGTTGCTCGAACTCGAACCAGATGCCCCGCGCGAATCGTTCAGGGGTCTCGGGCGAAATCGGATATGCGGTGTTCACCCGGTAGACTTTCGGGATTTTGATGCGGGGTTCGGTGAGCCGGCGTGACCAGCAGCCATCATTGGTGAGAATCAGCAGGCCGGTACTGCTCCGATCGAGCCTGCCCGCAATATGCAGATCCGGGTGTATGTCCGGGGCGATCAGGTCCATCACGGTTTGATGAATGTCGTCGGCGGTTGCACTGAGAAAGCCCTGCGGTTTATTGAGCATGAGGTAGAGTCGGTGCTCCCCGGTCTGAACAATCTCCTCGTCCACCCGGACGCTGGAGAATCGGTCCACCTCGGCAGCCGGCTCCCTGCAGATGTCTCCATTCACAACCACACGACCGGACGCGATCAGGAAATTGGCCTGACGTCGACTGACGCCATTCCGGTTGCTGAGAATTCGGGAAAGCTTCATGGTGTTAATCGGCTATGCTGAATGTAAACCCCCGATAATAATACGAGGAAATGCCATGCCATTCTCTGTTGATCACCTTGCCGAACTCAATCTGCTGGGCCAGTTTCCTTCTACCTCAACCCAGGAAGGGTTGAAGGTGCATGCCCATTCGGCGGCCGCGGAAACCGTGAAGGCGGCCGAAAGCCTTCATGCCAAGGGGCTGATCAGCCAGAAAGACGGCGGCTACCTTACTCCGCTCGGAGCAGAAGCCGTAGAGCTGACCCAAAAACTCCAGTCGATTCTCAGCAGCTCATGAAGCGCGGATGATCTGCCCGGCCTTTGAGACCGGGTGCCCTCCCGCGTTAGGGTGAGGCCATGAGCAACTGGAAGAAGTCGCCCGTCCTCTGGATGGGAGGAAGTATTGCCGCCGTCGGGCTGATTGTCGGTCTGCTCTATGCCCTCGGTGTGCATCAGCAGGTCGTTGAGCTTCTGCACTGGTTTGATACCCAGGGGGCCTGGGCGGCTTTCCTGTTTATCGGCATCATGGTGTTGGCCATGGTGCTGCTTCTGCCCGGGGTGTTGCTGACCACCGGGGCCGGCTTTGTGTTCGGCGTGCTGGAGGGCACAGCCTACGTGGTGGTGGGTACTACCCTGGGCTCGGCCATTGCCTTTCTGGTTGCCCGGCACTTTTTGGGTGAGCACGCCCGTGTGTATATTCGCAGCCGTGCACGATTGTCTGTAGTCAGCAACGAAATGGCGCCCCACGGCTGGAAAATCGTATTGCTTACCCGTCTGATCCCTTTCTTCCCAGGTAAACTGTCCAATTTCCTGTTCGGTCTCACCAACTTCTCGTTCGGCGGTTTCGTTGTCGGCACCTTTTTCGGCGTGATTCCCTTTTCCCTGCACAACGTGTATCTCGGCTCGCTTGCCGCCGACCTCTCTACCCTGGGTGCGCGGGAAACCGGTCGCACTCCGTTGGAGTGGGCCATTTATGGTGCCGGCTTCGTAGGCACGGTACTGGCGGTCGTGTTTCTGAATCGCCTCGCTCGTCGGGCACTGGCCCGTTACAAGGTCGAGACTGAGCCAACAGAACAGGAGGCAAACGAATGAGCTGGATGAAGTGGCTGCCCTGGCGTTATCTGGTAAAACGCGTGGCCCACCGCCATGGTTTTCTGGATCCGATCGCGCTGCTCGGGAAACTGCACAGTTTTGCCCAGCCGTCGGAAGTCGGCGAGCCTATCGAACTGCTCAGGGCCGGCGTGGTTTTCCACGCGCGGGGTCTGATCAACAGTCGGGTCATCCAGCATAACCTTGACTGGGTCTGGCCTTACTGGGTGGAGCGTCAGTTTGACCCCGAAGATATTGCCTTTATTCCCCGGGCGTTTTCCATCACCCACATCAATCTGAGTAACCGTAACTGGACGGCCATTGGTCAGCCTGATGTCGATGAGCTGCCGGTGGTCGATCCCCGCGGGTTGCTGACCCCATTCCATGACGGCTGGTCACTGGATGCATGGCTGCTGGCAGATGATGGCCGGTGTCTTCTGCCCTCACGTTGCAAGACGGCCCGGCAGCGCCAGGAACTGGACGATGGCCCCTGCGTGGTCACGGAGTCGGAACTGGATGGGCTGGCGCTGACCAGTCGTTCCAAGGTTGTGGTCGAAAATGGCCGGCCGGTTTGCGAGATGGTTGTTAAGGCCAGGTCTGAGACGACAGGCTCCCTGGTTATATCCTTGCGGCCGGCCAATCCTGAAGGCATCAGTTTTATCAACAAGGTCCGGCTGTCCGAGCAAAGAGACGCCTGGACCGTGGATGGCAAGCAGGCGGTGTTTTTCAGTCGGCCGCCAGAGCGTCACCATGTGTCGAACTACCGCCAGGGTGATGTCCGGATCCACCTGCAGGACAAGGAAGACCAGAGCGAAGGGCAGTGCGACGTTGGCATGGTCACGGCGGCGGCCCTGTTCCGGGTTGAAGCCGGTGAGGAATCGGAACTCAGGCTCAGGGTGCCGCTGCAGGATGAATCGGCGCCAATCATTAGTCCGGATGGCTGGGAGAGTGCCCTTGAAGGCTACGCCCGGCTTGATTGCCCGGATGAAAACTGGCAGTTCCTCTATGACGCCGCCCTGAATTCCCTCGTACTGCACTCTCCGGAGGACGTGTACCCCGGGCCTTATACCTACAAGCGTTTCTGGTTTCGTGATGCCGCCTTCATTATCCATGCCCTGCTATGCGCAGGTCTGACCGATCGGGCCGAACGGGCGCTGTACCAGTTTCCCGCGCGGCAACTGAAAAACGGCTACTTCCGCTCCCAGGAAGGCGAATGGGATGCCAACGGTGAAGTGCTATGGATTCTGAGGCGGTTCCATGAGCTCACCGGCCGGCCGCTGCACCGCGAATGGCAGGAGCCAGTGCGGAAGGGCGCTCGCTGGATAGAGAATAAACGCCTGAGTGAAAACATCGATGAGCCTCACGCCGGCCTGTTGCCTGCCGGATTCAGTGCCGAGCATCTTGGGCCCAATGACTATTACTACTGGGACGACTTCTGGGGCATCGCTGGCCTCAAGGCCGCTGAATCATTGTTTGCCCCGATTGACCGGGAAACCGGCGAGCATTTTGGCGCCGGTGCCCGGGAGTTTAGCCAGACGGTGGATCGCAGCCTGGCAACCTGTGAGCAGCGACTCAAGCGACCGGGCATGCCAGCCTCGCCCTATCGCCGCCTGGATGCCGGCGCCATTGGCTCTCTGGCCATGGGTTACCCCACACAATTGTGCGAACCGGATGACCCCAGGTTGCTCGACTGTGTCGAGTTCCTACTCGACAAATGCTTTGTGAAAGGGGCGTTTTATCAGGACATGATTCACTCGGGCCTTAACGCCTACCTGACCTTGCATGTGGCACAGGTGCTTCTGCGCGCGGGTGATCCACGGTTTCTGGAGCTGGTGGATGCCGTTGCCAGACTGGCATCGCCCACCGGACAATGGCCGGAAGCGATTCATCCGGCGACCGGCGGCGGCTGCATGGGTGATGGTCACCACGTCTGGGCGTCTGCCGAATGGGTGTTGATGGTGCGCAACTGCTTTGTTCGGGAGGAGGGGGATCGCCTGATTCTCTGTGCCGGTATTCCTCCGCGTTGGCTGGAACAGGACCAGCCAATCCGCTTTGGTCCGGCACCGACCAGTTTCGGAACCGTGTCGATTACCATTACGCCAAGGCCGGGTGAGGCCCCCGAAGTAACGTGGGAGGGCAACTGGCACAACGATGAACCTGATATCGAGGTCAGGCTTCCGGAGACTGGTGCCTGACAAACTGTACCGGTCAGGAAAACGGTTTTCTGTATCTGTTTTGTTTGCCTGCTAACTTATAAAGTAAGCTGACTGACAAATACATCGAATCCGGTTGAGTTTCATGCGCTCACTGTTTTTCTCGTTCTTCGTGCCCGCGCTGTTCGTCTGGCTGTGGAGTACCGGTTTTATCGGCGCCAAGTATGGTTTGCCGTTTGCGGAGCCGTTTACACTGCTGCTGATCCGCATGCTTTTGACACTGGTAGTGCTAGGCGGGTTGGCGTGGCTCATGAAAACCCGGTGGCCGGGCTGGCGCGGTGCCGGACATCTTGCGGTCACCGGGATGCTGGTGCATGGCTGCTACCTGGGCGGCGTCTACTACGCAATTCAGGACGGCATGGCGTCCGGGATTGTTTCCCTGATTGTGGGGCTGCAACCCCTGGTGACGGCGGCGGCGGCGGTGGCAATCCTCAAGGAAACAGTCAGCGGACGTCAGTGGATTGGACTTATTTTGGGGCTGGTCGGTGTGGCGCTTGTCCTCCTCGAAAAGTTCGGCATGAGTGGTCAGGCCTCCGGCTTCTCTCCCTGGAGCCTGCTTTGGGCGGGTTTTGCCCTCGCTGGAATTTCCATGGGCACGGTCTACCAGAAACGCTTCGGCGCCAGCGCGGATCTGGTGGCCGGCACGCTGATTCAATTTGCGGCAGCGGCCGCTCTGTTTGCCATTGGAGCCTTCGCCCTCGAAACCCGAGAGGTTGAGTGGAGCCTGCAGTTGCAGTTGTCCATGGCCTGGCTTGTGATTGGCTTATCCACCGGCGCCGTCCTGCTTCTGATGTGGCTGATACGCCAGGGTGCTGCTTCCCAGGTGGCCAGCCTGTTTTACCTGGTGCCTCCGGTTACCGCGCTGGAAGCGTATCTGCTGTTCGATGAGCGCCTTGGAGGACTGGCAATGACAGGCGGGCTCATCGCTATCGTTGGTGTGGCTCTGGTTGCCACCCAGAAAAAACCAGCCTAGGAAGGGTGTCCGGGAGTGGCTAATACATGACGGATGCGACCAAAGGGGTCTGGTATGGCCTGAGTGCCTACACGATCTGGGGCTGTTTTCCTCTGTTCTTTGCCCTGTTTGAGGGTGTGCCGGCCTTTGAAATCTTGATTCACCGGATCATCTGGTCCTGTGTGTTCCTGGCCGTGGTCATAAGTGGCCTGCGTCGCTGGCCGGCTGTACGGGCGGCATTGGCGAATCCGACCCAGCTCTGGCGGGTACTTGCCTGTGCGTTACTTATTGCCGCCAACTGGGGTATCTACATCTATTCCGTGGAAACCCGCCATGTTCTCCAAGCCAGTCTGGGCTATTTCCTGACGCCGCTGGTGAATGTTGCTCTCGGTATGCTTGTGCTTCGCGAACGCATGGGCCCGTGGCAGATGGCCGCCGTGGTGCTGGCAGGTATCGGAATCCTTATCCAGTTGGCGCTTCTTGGTGAGCTGCCCTGGATTTCCCTGGCCCTTGCCATGAGTTTCGGCACCTATGGCCTGGTTCGAAAACAGGTGATGCTGGATGGCCTGTCCGGTCTGTTCGTTGAGACCATGTTGCTGCTTCCGGTTGGTCTGCTGACTTTTGGCTGGCTGGCGAGTGAGGGCATGTCCCACTTCGGCGAAAGCGCTTATATCGGCGGCCTGCTGATGGCCAGCGGCATCGTGACTGCCATTCCGCTGCTTCTGTTTGCAGGCGCTGCCCGGCGCCTGCGGCTGGCGACCGTGGGCTTCCTGATGTACATCAACCCCACTCTGCAGTTTTTCATCGCTCTGCTGGTTTTTGGTGAGCCATTAAGTGATGTTCAGTTGATCAGTTTCGTAGTGATCTGGATCGCACTGGGGCTGTACAGCTGGTCTTCCTGGCACTACCGGCCACGGGTGCCGGTCGGCCAGGATTGAGTCGGCCACCTCTAGGGCTACGTCACTCAGGAGAGGGTAGCGAGCAGGTCATTGATGGCCCGGGCAAAGGGCACGGGCGAATCCTCCTGGAGAAAGTGGCCACCCTTGAGGGTTACGTGGGGCTGGTCTTTTGCGCCCGGAATCCGCTTCTGCATATACGCATCCCCACCCCGGGTGATCGGATCGCCGTTGCTGAAGGTGGTCAGAAACGGTTTTTCCCAGCGTTCGAGAACTTTCCAGGCGTTCCGGTTAGCCTCACTGGCAGGATCGTCCGGGTGCATCGGCACCAGTCTAGGGAAGGCCCGGGCGCCGGCTTTGTATTTCTTGCCGGGGAAGGGCGCGTCGTAGGCCCGCATTTCATCGGGCCCCAGCTTGCGGAAAGAGCCGGTGTTGATGATCCGTGCAATGGGAAACCAGGGGCTGTGCTGGGCGAAATTTTTCCAGATCTTAAACACGGGCGGCGCTTTCTGATCGCCCGTAGGCAGCATGCCGTTACCAACCACAATGGCCCGGAATCGGTCGGGGTTCTCTGCCGCCAGTCTCAGCCCTAATAGCGAGCCCCAATCCTGGCACACCAGGGTGATATTGGTCAGGCCCAGTTGATCCAGGAACGACTGCATCCAGTCCATGTGTTGCCGGTAGGAATAGTCGTCGATAGCCGTGGGTTTGTCAGATTTGCCGAAACCGATCAGATCCGGAGCGATAACCCGGTGCCCGGCCGCCGCACATACCGGAATCATATGACGGTAGAGGTAGGACCAGGAAGGTTCACCATGCATCATCAGAACCGGGCTTGCCTCGGCAGGTCCCTCATCCACGTAGTGCATTCGCAGACCACCAACGTCGACGTAGTGGGGTTCAAACGGATAGTCCAGCAGTCTTTCAAAGCAGTTTTCCGGGGTTCTGACAAAATCCATCGCGCTTGCCTTGTTGTTCATTATTTTGGGGGAATGGTCGCAGGAATTGTGCTGGAGCAGGGGGGCAGAGACAAGCACCATGGCTTATTGGTCGATTTGCAATTCCGGGGCGGCGACGGTCCTGCCAGCGGCAATGTGGTCTCCAGTGCGCCTCTCGACGTAGTCTTTTATCGTGCCTCCCTGCGTGTGATTGGTGACAGGATTGTCAGCACTGCTGCCGACGGTGGCGGTGGAGACGATGTCTCTGGTGCCATCTGAGTTCCGCAAAAAAAGCTGGCGGGCTTTCAGATACGTTTTGTCACTGACTTTTTCCGCAGGAAGCGCAATCATGGGTTTTGCTGGCATAATCAACCAAGAAGGCTGACATTAAATGCCAGTGTGTCGCTTTTGCAATCATGTCCCTGGTTTATGGCCACCCAATGCGGCCGCCTGACTTCCGTTCCAGCTGAATCGTCGAAAAGGACTAGAGAATGCCCACAGAAACTGCATCGGTCTCCTCGAAGTTAATCAAAGGCATTAAAACCGGCCTCATCGCGTTGACCCTGTCGGCCATTGGCCTCCCGGCCCTTGCGGCCGAGCGCCTGTATATCTTTACGGAAAACTACCCTCCCTATAATGCCTCTGAAACCGGAAAAGGGTTCGCCCACAATGAAGACGACATAACCGGCATCTGTGCGGATATGGTCAAGGCGATGCTGTCCCGGGTCGACTATGACTACGTGATGAAAATGCGGGACTGGAGCTACGCCTACAACTGGGTACAGGATCGCGAAAATCATGGTCTGTTCTGCACCGCGCGCACCGACGAGCGGGAAGATCAGTTTCAATGGGTAGGTCCTCTGGCATCAATCAAATGGACGTTGTTTGCCGCGCCAGACTCCGATATCACTCTGGACTCCCTGGAAGAAGCCAAAGACCTGAGAATCGCCGGGTACAAGGGCGATGTGATGTCCGAGTACCTGGTTGATCAGGGATTCAACGTGGTGATGGGGGTTTCCGGTGATGTAAACACCCGTCGCCTTACCCTGGGCCAGGCGGATCTGTGGGTGACCGACGGCCTGGTTGGCCCCCTGATGGCAGAAGAAGAGCACGGGATTACCGGGCTGCAGCCGGTGCTGGTATTCCGGGAAACGCCCATGTATCTGGCGTTCAGCAACAACACCGATCCGGCCGTGATCGAGGATCTCCAGCAGGCGCTTGATGAGGCTCGTGAGGCCGGAGAAATCGAAAGAATTGCAGCAAGCTACGAGTAAGCAATCAGGGATGGGCGGAATTATCAGAACCAGAGCCCGATCTGCGGATCGGGCTCTTTGCGTTCGATCAGCAACCCGTTTTTCTCCAGCATGCCAATGAGCTTTTCGGTGTCCTCGATGTTCAGGAAGCCGCCGATCGAAACTTCGGTGTCCCGGTGGGTGAGAGAGAGCTTCGCCGGTGTGAACGGGTGCGGCGGTGAGGCAACCCTGAGCCGCGCATAACGGGTGGGAAGGGTCCACTCGGCCTGCTTGCGCTTTCTGCCTTTCTCCAGATGAATGTCCTCATCGTCGATGGACAGCACCTCCTGCCGCTGGCACTCCCGCGAGGTCAGGTAGATGCCGCAAGCGAGCGCAATCAGCTCCAGCCCGGCAAACGGAATAATCACCCAGGCGCCCATAAGCGTGAAGCCCGTGGCTATGAGGGCTGAAAGCACAAACAGAGCTGCCCAGATCCTGACATTGCCATGCCAGCTGAGGGAACGGTTGGGGGTCAGGACCAGCCGGAAACCATCCGGATGTGGCAAGCGTTCCACCATGGAATCTGCCTCAGTTTTAACGCGCCGCTAGACTTGATGATAGTCAATTATACGGTGAGTGCGACTTGATCAGATCTGACAGTTGGCTGGAGGAACTGTCTCGAAAACCGAGCGGGCCGCCGCCAGCTGATCTTGCAGAGAGGCAATACGGGTGTCGTGGTTCGGATGGGTGGAGAGAAATTCCAGCGGTTGTGCGCCCGAAGCCTGCGCCATGTTCTGCCAGAGCCTGACACTCTGGCCCGGTTCAAAACCCGCCCGGGCCATGATTTCCAGCCCCATCAAATCGGCCTCCTCCTCATGGGCACGACTGAACGGCAGCGTAATACCCAGTTGGGCGCCAATGCCCAGAGCCTGCTGTATCTGGTTCTCCGCAATTTCACTTTCGGTGAACAGGCCCACCAGCAGCATTCCTGCTTGCAGGCCCAGTTCCTGGGTCAGGCGTTCATTGCCATGGTCGGCAAGAACATGGGCGATTTCGTGACCAATGACCGTGGCCAGCTGGGCCTGGTTTTCGGCCAGTTCAAGTAGCCCTGAATGCACGCCGATCTTGCCTCCGGGGAGGGCAAAGGCATTGGGCGTGGCGTTTTCAAAGACCGCAATTTCCCAGGAATCGGGCATTGGCGCGCTCGGATACCGGGCCTGGGCCGCGCTGACCAGGGCCTCCGTGATGCACTGTACCAGGCGGTTGATGTCCGGCCTTGTGATCACGGTGTTCTGCTGTTTCATCTGCTCAAAACTGTCCTGGCCCATGTCCGCCAGAACAGCGTCGGGAACCAGGGCCAGGCGGTTCCGGCCGGTAGGGGATTCCTGGCAGCCGGTCAGGAGAACAAGGGCTGCGAGACTCAGAATCAGCGGCTTCAAGCAGAACTCCGGTTTCGCTCAGGAACAGGGGGTTGGAGCACAGTATCGTCGCTCCGGGCGTCCGACACTACCATAGGTCACTTCAGCGGACAGCTCTTCGGTACCCACCAGGTATTCCAGGTAACGCCGGGCGGTCGTTCGGGAGGCCCCGATGGCACCACCGACATCTTCGGCACTCAGGTGGCGGCCGCTTGCCATCACCGCCCGGATCTTGTCCAGGGTCAGGGCATCAATACCCTTGGGCAATCGCTGTTCTGTGCTTTGAGTGCTTTCGCTGGTGGTTCTTGGAAGCAGAGCATCCACCTCCTTCTGGGCAACATGGTGCAGTGATGATAAGCGCTCCATGTGGTCGCGGTAGCGGCTGACCGCCTCCTGCAAACGCTCGAAAACCAGGGGTTTCAATATGTAGTCGAAAACACCGCCTCTCAAAGCGCTGCGCAGGGTTTCGACTTCCTTTGCGGCGGTTATCAGGATGACATCGCTACCGCTGTCTTCAGCCCGCAGTTCGCGAAGCAGTTCGAGTCCATTGCCATCGGGAAAGTAAACATCCAGCAGAATTAGATCGGGTGCCAGTATCTCGATCTGGTCCCGGGCATCGGCAAGCGTATGGGCGATGCCGCAAAGTTCAACGTTTTCCAGCCGTTCAACGAAACGTCGCTGTATTTCGGCGATTTTCCGGTCATCCTCGACGATCAGCAGGCGAATGGTGTTCAATGTTCGAACCTCCGCTCGGGCTTTTTCGGTAAGTATAGGGTAAAGCGACTGCCGCCTTCCGGGATGTTATCGACGGTTACCGAGCCGCCCCAGTACCCCAGGAACTGTTGGACCAGATGCAAGCCATAGCCACGGGCTTCCCCTTCCTTACTGCTTACCCCTTTCTCGAAAATCCGCTGTCGTTCAGACTCCGGAATGCCTGGCCCCTGATCCTGCACTTCGAAAATCAGCTCCTGGCCGAGATCGGTCATGGAAAGCAGCACCCGGCCACCGGCACCTTCTTCAAGGCGCGTGGCATCCAGGGCATTGTCGATCAGATTGCCAAGAACGCTGACAAGCTGATCCCGGGGCAGGGTGGCTGGCAGGTCTGCCATCTGACTGTCAGGATCAATGTCCAGCCGTAATCCCATTTCCCTGGCGCGATTGTATTTGCCGAGCAGGCAGCCAGCGATAACCGGATCAGGCACGGCCTCCAGCAGCAGGTGAATAAGAGCCTGGTGATCACTCACCTCACTGCCAATCAGGCTCAAGGCTTCTTCGGTGGCGCCGATCTGGATGAGCCCGGCAATGGTGTGGAGTTTGTTCGAATACTCGTGGGTTTGGCTGCGCAGGGTATCCGCATATTGCTGAATCCGGGTGAGCTGGCGGCTGACGTGATCCAGTTCGTTACGCAAGCGGAAGCTGGCAACCACGCCAATGATCTCGTTGCCCTGTCGAACGGGCAATCGGTTAACCACCATCTGGCGCCCACGCAGCCAAATCTCTCGATCGAAATCCGGGTGACCGGATTCCAGTACCGACATCAGACTGCTTTCTGGCAGAACCTCCAGAATAGGTCTGCCGGCAAGTGGATTGTCGGTTGGCAGATCCAGTGTTTCATAGGCGGCGCGGTTTGCTGTGGTGATTATGCCGTCCCGATTGACGGCAATGATCCCTTCCCGCACCGATTGGAGTGTTGCCTCTCGTTCCCGGAATAGCCGGGCGATTTCCTCCGGCTCCAGCCCGAAGATGGCCTGCTTGAACCGGCCGGCGATGACAATGGCCGACAGGATAGTGACCAACAGCATCAGTCCTACCACGCCATAGAGCACAAAGTTGTAGCGCTGAATCGTGGCTTCGACCTGGCCAAGGCTGTAGCCGACCGACACGATGCCGAGGATCTCTCCAGTCTCTGGAATGGTTATGGGTGCCTTGCCGCGCATGGATTCGCCGAGGCTGCCTTTGGCAAGCGCCACATAGGCGTTTCCTTCCACAAGGGCCTTGCGGCCAAAGTCGCCATCATCATCACCCATTGAGTGGCCAATACGGCCCGGGTCCGGATGCGCCAGGCGCACGGCTTCGTGATCGCCAATCACAATGAACAAAGCCTCATTTGTCTCCGTCAGTCGCGTGGCGAGGCGGCTCAGACCATCCACATCGCGTGAGCGCACGCCATCAATGACGGCGGGGGTGGCGGCCACGGTCTTTGCGACCATAAGTGCCCGTTGGCCGATCTCATCGTACAGGGAATCGCTGAGGTAATAGCCGGCAAAGCCACCAATGAGTATGGTCTGTAGCGCGCCGAGCAGACCCAGCGTGAGGATCATTCGGGTTTTGAGTTTGGTTTTTCGGAACACGGATTGGTCATGGCTTGTTGTCGTTTGGTTTTCAGGGTACTGCATGATCGCCCGGGTTGCCCGTAATCAATATGAACAAAATGCCCGTTAAGCCCTTTAAAGGCGTTACGTGCACAAGCTTCCGGGTCTCGGGTTTCACCTATTAACCTGCCTGCAATCGCTCCTCTGGCCTGCCATAGCCAGGGACCTGGCCAACAAGGTCCTGCCTCAGGAGTGATCACAAAAACAAGTTGATGAGGTGACAACCATGATTATCAAACGAACCCTGTCTTTTGTGGCGGCTGCGGCCGTCTCCATGTCTGCCATGGCCTGGCAGCCCTCCGGAAAAGTGGAATGTCTTGCCCCGGCTGACCCCGGCGGCGGCTGGGACTTTACCTGTCGCAGCGTCGGCAATGTCCTGCAGGACCTCGGCCTGGTTGATGGTAGCGTGCAGACCGTCAACATGGCCGGGGCCGGCGGTGGCGTGGCCTATGCCCATACCGTGAGCAAGCGGGCCGAAGACAACAAGCTGCTGGTGGCTGCTTCAACGGCTACCACAACACGTCTGGCCCAGAAGCAGTTCCCGGGCATGAACGCGGATATGGTTACCTGGGTCGGGGCCCTGGGTGCCGACTACGGCATCATTGCCGTTGGCAAGGATTCCGAGTACCAGAACCTCAGCGAGTTGATGGCCGCAGTGAAAGCCAACCCTAAATCCGTGAAATTCGCCGGTGGCAGCGCCCGTGGCGGCTGGGACCACCTCAAGGTGCTGATTGCGGCCAAGGCGGCCGGCGCCGACAAGCTCCCCTCCATTCCCTACCTTTCCTACAACAATGGTGGTGAAGCCATGAGTCAGGTTGTTGGTGGGCAAGTGGATGCTTTCACCGGAGATATCTCCGAAGCCACCGGCTTTCTCGAATCTGGTGACCTGAGAGTCGTCGCGGTGCTCGCCGAGGAGCGTTTGCCGGGCAAATTCAGCGACCTTCCCACCGCAAAGGAGCAGGGCATTGATGCGGTTGGTCCCAACTGGCGTGGCTTCTACATGCCCAAAGGTGCCAGTGAAGAAGCCAAATCCTATTGGGTGGAGGCCGTCGATACGCTGTACGCGAGTGAAGAGTGGAAAAAGGTCATGAAGAGCAACGGCCTGATCCCGTTTCATCCGCCGGCAAGCCAGTTCGATGAGTTCGTGCGCAACCAGGTACAGGACATCGAGAACCTTTCACGTGAAATCGGGTTGCTGAAATGACCAGCCTCGGTGATCGCATTCTCGGCCTGGGCCTTCTGGTTCTCGCCGTTGCCTATGGCTGGGCTGCCCAGCAGTGGCCCGAGCCTTTCGGTGGCGCCGAGACCGTGGGTCCTGAGACCTTTCCTACCATGCTGGCAGTCGTCCTGGTGGCAGGCAGTCTCTACCTGATGATTAAGCCAGATCCAGATGCCCAATGGCCGGTTGGCAAGTCCGCCGTTGAGCTTTTGATCTCGCTGGTGGTTCTTGTGGTCTATACGCTGCTGCTGGAACCCCTTGGCTTTGTCATCGCGACTACCCTGGCTGTGGGTACCCTGAGCTGGCGCATGGGCGCAGCGCCGAGGCCGGCGTTCCTCACCGGTCTGTTGAGCGCCGTCGTGGTCTTCGTGCTGTTTAATTATGGCCTGTCTCTGAGTCTTCCGGCCGGCTTGCTGGAGGTGCACTGATGGAAACTCTAGGCTTCTTGATGGACGGTTTTGCGGTAGCCCTGACTCCGTACAACCTGATGTTTGCTCTGTTCGGTGCTTTCGTGGGCACGTTGATCGGGTGCCTGCCTGGTCTGGGGCCTGCCAATGGTGTCGCCATTCTTATTCCTTTGGCCTTTACCCTTGGTTTGCCTCCTGAAACCTCGATGATCCTGCTGACAGCTGTCTACGCTGGCGCCATGTACGGTGGACGGATTTCCTCGATTCTGCTGAACATTCCGGGTGACGAACCAGCGATGATGACTTGCCTGGATGGCTACCCCATGGCCCAGAAGGGGCGGGCAGCGGATGCATTGGCGGTCTCGGCGATCGCATCCTTCGCTGGCGGTCTGATTGGCACCATTGGTCTGATTATGCTGGCCCCGGTGCTGGCGAAGTTTGCCCTTACCTTTGGGCCGGCGGAGTACTTTGCGCTGTTCCTTTTGGCGTTTGCCACTCTGGGCGGAATTACCGGCAAGAACCCGGTGAAAACCGTGGTCGCCGCCACCCTGGGGATCATGATCTCCACCGTGGGCATCGATATCTCGACCGGAACCCAGCGCTATACCTTCGGAATTCTTGAGTTGTATGAGGGTATCGATTTCATCCTGGCCATTGTCGGGCTGTTCGCCATCTCCGAGCTGCTGTTCTTTGTAGAATCCCGCATGGGCCGAGGCCGTGACAAGATGAACGTGGGCAAGCTGACTCTGACCATGAAAGAGTTGGTGATGACGATCCCGACCCAACTGCGTGGTGGTGTGCTTGGTTTTATATCTGGCGTTTTGCCAGGGGCCGGTGCTTCACTAGGCAGCTTTATCAGCTACACCCTGGAAAAGCAGGTGGTTGGCAAGAAGGGCAAGTTTGGTGAAGGTGATATCCGGGGCGTGGTTGCGCCGGAAGCCGGCAATAACGGCGCGTCTTCCGGTGCCCTGGTGCCGATGCTGACCCTCGGGGTTCCGGGAAGCGGCACTACCGCGGTGCTGCTCGCGATGCTGATTTCCCTCAATATCACACCCGGGCCGCTAATGTTCACCCAGAACGCGGATATCGTGTGGGGTGTTATTGCTGCGCTCCTGATCGGTAATGTGCTGCTGCTGGTGCTCAATATTCCACTGGTGGGTTTCTTCGTGAAGCTGCTCTCGGTGCCACCAATGTATCTGCTGCCCATCGTTACCATGGTGGCGTTCGTGGGCATCTACTCCATCAGTCACAGCACTTTCGATCTGTATTTCATGGTGGCATTCGGGGTTGCCGGCTATTTTCTGCGCAAGCTGGAAATACCGTTGGTGCCCATCATCCTTGGCCTGTTGCTGGGGCCCGAGATGGAAAAGAACCTCGGTCATGCCCTGGTGCTTTCGGATGGCGAGTGGAGCGTGCTGTGGGCAAGCCCGCTTGCGATGGGTCTCTGGATCGTTGCAGGCCTGGGGCTGATCCTACCCTACCTGGTTGGCCCATTGTTGCGTCGGCGAATGAATGCAGCGATGAAAGAGAGTCCCGTCAGCGACTAGGCTTGCCACGACTACTCCCACCTGACGATCTGCTGTCAGTCTTTGCACCGGGCCACGCCCGGTGCTTTTTTATGTCTGATCAGTCCGGCAAATCCGCCACATTATCCACCACAGCCGCATAAAGATCCCGCGTGGACGCAAGGGCGCCATCGTGCACCTCCTGCGCGGACAATACTTTCCCATTGGCAGCCTGCAACGGACGGGTGGCTGTGGCGCTGGCTGCGACCGTGGGCGCGTATCCCAAATTGAAGCCGCCGTGAGCTGTCGAGTTAACGCACATGTGGGTCATGAAGCCCGCAAGAATGATATTTTTTACGCCTTTCGCCTTGAGTTGCTCATCGAGGTCAGTCTGTACGAACGAATTCGGAAAGTTCTTGGTAATCACCGGTTCGCCCTCGATGGGCGCGACAATATCGGCTATTGCTCCGATGTGATCGTTGATGTCGTAGGGCGAGCCAGGGCCCGAATCATGGCGGATGTGGAAGATCGGAATGCCCCTGGCGCGGGCTCTTTCCAGCAACTTTTTCCCTTCCTCCAGAGCGTTCTCTACCCCTTCAAGTTTCATGATGCCTTCGCGATAGGTGTTCTGGCAGTCGATCATGATCAGTGCTGATTCAGAAAGTGCGGAAGGCGAATGACCGAGCCCTTTCAGGTCTCGGAGAGTGGTGGAGGCTGTTGTCATGGTTATTCTCCTGTTGTTGGACGGCAAGGAATCAGTGCAACATGGGTTGCTCCGGTGTTACATACGACGATAAACCCGTTTCGATGGGTCTTTGGTAGGATGGAAGCAGATGAATCTTGGGGAAAGACGGTTATGAGGGTGATGTTGCTGGGCGCTACCGGTTTGACTGGTGGCAAAGTGCTGCAGGGTTTGCTGGGCAGGGATGAAGTTTCGCAGGTGGTGGCGCTGGTGAGGCACAAACTGCCGACGTTGCACGACAAACTGGCACAGCATGAAGTCGATTTCGATCGCTTGGAGGATCACGCCGAACTGTTCGATGTGGATGTGATTATCTGCTGCCTGGGAACCACCATCAAAAAAGCGGGCTCACAGGAGCAGTTTCGAAAAGTGGATCTTGGGTATCCCCTGAAAGCAGGGGAATTGGGCCGTTCCCAAGGAGTACGGGCGTTTATCCTGATGTCAGCGATTGGTGCCTCCTCCAAGTCGACCATTTTCTATAACCGGGTAAAGGGCGAGCTTGAAGATTCCCTGAGAGATCTCGACTACCCGTACCTGTCCATCTATCACCCAAGTCTTTTACTGGGCGACCGGAAAGAACAGCGCACCGCCGAGGCTCTGGGCATAAAAGCGATGCCGCTGGTTAACCGCCTGCTGATCGGTCCCCTGGACAAATACCGCGGCATTGAGGCGCAAACGGTGGCCAGCGCCATGGTCAATGAAGCCTGCGGTCTGGCGTCAGAGCCCGCCGCCGAGCGGGTGGTCCAGACTCGCGAATACGATGAGATTGTCCAGCTGGCGGACTGAGCCTGCTATTTGCCGTTCAGAATGCCGACGACCATACGGCCGGCCAGGCCCACGAGAATGGCGCCAAAAATACGCTCGAACCACACGGCTTTCTGTCTGAGCAGGGTCAGCCATTTCGGGTTTGAGAACAGCCAGGCAACGATCAGGTACCAGCTGGTATCGATGACAAGAGCCGTTGCGGCATAGCCGAACTTGGCCATCAGGCTGGTGTCGGTGCCCACGACCTGGCTGAACAGGGCCAGGAAGAATACCGCGATTTTCGGGTTGAAGAAGGCAATCAGAAAACCGTCACGGGCCGCACTTTTGGTGGTGGGCGGCTCGGGCAGTTCGTCATCCGTTTGCCGCTTTGCCATTAGTCCTTTCACGCCCAGCCAGGCCAGGTACAGGGCGCCACCCCACTGCAGCATTGAAAACGCCGTTGGCGAGGCGGTGATGATGGCGGCGAGCCCGAGGATGCTCAGAAAGGCATAGATGCCGACACCGATGCCGTGGCTAAGAGCGGTGATGATGCCGTTGCGCCGACCACCGGTGAGCGTCTGCTTGAGCACCAGTGCCAGCGAGGGTCCCGGGGACATAGCGCCCAGAATGCAGATGGTGACCACGGTCAGCCAGGTTGCAAGCGTCATGGTAGGTCAGTCCTTTGCAATGGAAACAGGCTGCCGATTCTAGCAGCCTGTCCGCCGGTAAAAACCTGGAAACTGCAATCAGTTCAATGCTCAATCACCCGCGAGAATCCAGCGGGCGGCCTTCTCGGCAATCATCAGGGTTGGAGAATTGGTGTTGCCGCTGGTGATGGTGGGCATGACCCCGGCATCCACCACTCGCAGTCCCGCCACGCCCCGGACCCTCAGATGAGGGTCCACCACTGCCTGTTCATCATCGGCTCGCCCCATACGGGTGGTGCCCACCGGGTGAAAGATCGTGGTGCCGATGTCGCCCGCCAGCTTCGCCAGCTCGTCGTCGGTCTGGTACTCAAGGCCGGGTTTGAACTCCTCTGGCTGGTACTGCATGAAGGCAGGCTGTTCGGCGATTCGACGCGTCACCCGCAAAGAGTCTGCGGCAACTTTCCGGTCTTCCGGCGTGCTCAGGTAATTGGGGGATATCGCCGGTGCCTGTTTTGGATCGTTGCTGCGGATGCGTACCGTACCCCGACTGGTGGGGTTAAGGTTGCAGACACTGGCGGTGATGGCCGGGAAGTTGTGAAGAGGCTGCCCAAAGGCGTCCAGGCTCAAGGGTTGCACATGATATTCGATGTTGGCGTAATCGTATTCCTCGGAACTGCGGGTAAACAGACAAAGCTGTGAGGGCGCCATACTCATCGGCCCCGAGCGCGTAAGCAGGTATTCCAGGCCGATCCTGGCCTTGCCGATCAGGGAGTTGGCCATGGTGTTCAGGGTTGTAACCCCTTGCACCTTGTACACAGACCGAATCTGCAGGTGATCCTGGAGGTTCTCGCCAACGCCGGGCAGGTCGGCAACCACATCAATGCCGTGTTCCTTAAGGAGGTCGGCGGGACCAATGCCCGAGAGTTGGAGCAATTGCGGGGAGCCAATGGCGCCTGCGGACAGGATGACTTCCCGGTTTGCTCGGGCGATAACGTCATCGCCGCCAGGGCGCTCGACCCGAACGCCGACACAGCGAGGTCCGGAACCGGCGTTTTCTGTCTCGAGCCCCAATACGTGGGTTGAGTGCCACAGGGTCAGGTTGGGGCGCTTTTCCGCGCCCCGAAGGAACGCTTTGGACGTATTCCAGCGCCAGCCGGAGCGCTGGTTCACCTCAAAGTAGTCGACGCCCTCGTTGTCGCCACGGTTGAAATCCCGGGTCCGGGGTATGCCCGCCTCGACGCAGGCAGTGGCAAAGTCCTCCAGCACTTTCCACTTCAGGCGCTGATGCTCCACACGCCATTCTCCGCCGTGACCGTGGTACTTGTGGTGATCCGGGTCGGCATCGCCGCCCTCATCAAGGCGGTAGTGATCTTCGTGGCGCATGAAATCGGGAAGGCAATTGTCCCAGTTCCAGGCGTCCTCGCCGGTAATTTCGGCCCACTGCTGGTAGTCCCGGGCCTGGCCACGAATGTAGAGCATTCCGTTGATGCTGGAGCAGCCACCCAGGGTTTTGCCGCGGGGGTAGATGAGGGATCGGCCGTTCAGGCCCGGATCGGGCTCGGTACGGAAACGCCAGTCTGTTCGCGGATTGTCGATGCAGTACAGGTAGCCCACCGGGATATGAATCCAGTGATAGTTATCCCGTCCGCCAGCCTCGATAAGCAGCACCCGGTTCTCCCGGTTTGCGCTCAGGCGGTTGGCGAGCAGGCAGCCGGCAGTGCCGGCGCCGATGATGATGTAGTCGAACTCCTGATGTCCCGTCGCATTGTTGTTGTCGGACATGGCGTTTTCTCCGCAGCTGGTTCTGTTGTTACTTGGCGGTTGGCATCACAAATTCCGCACCGGCATCAATGGAATCGGACCAGCGCTGCATGATGGATTTCTGGCGCGTGTAGAATTTTACGCCCTCTTCGCCGTAGGCGTGGGTGTCGCCAAACATCGAGCGCTTCCAGCCACCAAAGCCGTGCCAGGCCATGGGTACGGGAATGGGTACGTTAATCCCGACCATGCCGACCTGGATTCGGCGGCCAAATTCCCGGGCCACGCTGCCGCTCTCGGTGAAGCAGCTGACACCGTTGCCGAATTCGTGGTCGTTGATCAGGCGAATCGCCGTGGCGATATCGGGTACCCGGACACAGGCCAGAACCGGTCCGAAGATTTCTTCACGATAGATCGTCATATCGGGCGTGACATGATCAAACAGTGAACCGCCCATCCAGAAACCATCGGCGCAGCCATCGCCGGTGTTCGATGCATCGAACTCCCGACCATCGACGACCAGCTCGGCACCTTCCGCCACACCCTTGTCAATGTAGCCGGTAATGCGCTGGTGTGCGGCGGCGGTAACAATCGGGCCCATCTCGGCATCCAGTTGTTCGCCGTTCTTCACTTTCAGGCTTCGGGCCCGCTCGGCCAGCCTTGGCATGATCTTGTCTGCAACATCCCCGACAAGCACCGCCACACTGATGGCCATGCAGCGCTCGCCGGCACTGCCGTAGGCGGCACCGATCAGGGCATCGACCGCTTTGTCGAGATCGGCGTCCGGCATTACCACCATGTGGTTCTTGGCCCCGCCAAGGGCCTGAATGCGCTTGCCGTGTTTGGCGCCTTTCTCGTAGAGCAGGTTGGCAATCGGGGTGGACCCGACAAAACTCAGGGCCTGGACGTCCGGGTGCTCGATCAGCGCGTTCACCGCTTCCTTGTCGCCCTGAATCACGTTAAACACGCCATCCGGCAGGCCGGCCTGTTTGAGCAGGTCGGCAATCATCAGGGAAGCGCTCGGGTCCAGAGGGCTGGGCTTAAGGACAAAGGTGTTGCCTGCCGCGATGGCTACCGGAAACATCCACATGGGCACCATCGCCGGGAAGTTGAACGGGGTAACGCCAGCGACTACGCCCAGGGGCTGGCGGGTGGTCCAGTTATCGATACCCGTGCTCACCTGCTCGGTGTAATCGCCTTTCAGCAGCTGGGGAATGCCGCAGGCGAACTCGACGATGTCGATGCCCCGGGCTACTTCGCCCTGGGCGTCCGTGAATACCTTGCCATGCTCCGCGGTGATGGCGCGGGCCAGGTCATCCTTGTGGGTGTTCAACAGTTCCAGAAACTTGAACATGACCCTGGCCCGGCGAATGGGCGGTGTGTCTGCCCAGGCGGGGAATGCAGCATCGGCGGCGGCAACAGCAGCGTCTACGTCCTCACGGCCGGCCAGCGCTACGCGGCCTGTGACCTGTCCGGTGGCAGGATTGAACACCTCCTGAGACTGGCTGGATGTGCCGAGAGATATTTCGCCATTGATATAATGCTGGATGGTTGCGTTGGTCATGGATGCCTCTGTTCTATCTCGTTTGAGCGCTTAAAGTGGCGGAAATGCGTTCTGCCATGCGCCACGGAGGAGCGTTGTATAGTAACTGATCATACAGGTTAGGCGTGGCAAAGAGGCAAAGCAATTGAGATTTTCAAAAGCCAGATATAAGGTAATCTTATATCGAGAACCTGAAACGAGACGCTTATGTACCCCCTTCAGAGCCTTCGGGCGTTCGTTACTGTCGCCCGTGAGGGCAGTGTAAGCCGCGCTGCCACTCGCCTCCATCTGACTCAGCCCGCCGTCAGCCTCAAGCTCAAGCAACTGCAGGACGAACTGGAACTAAAACTGTTCCTGCGTAAGCCCCAGGGTCTGGTGTTGACCCCCGATGGTCAGGCTCTCTTGCCATCGGCTGAAAAAGCACTCGCCGCCATGGCGGCGTTTGAGCAGAGCGCCCGGGCATTGCATAACACCCTTCGAGGGCGGCTGCGGATTGGCACCATCGTGGATCCGGAATTTATCCGTCTCGGGGCGTTTCTCCACCGCCTGGTGGAACGGGCGCCACAACTGGAAACCGAACTGCGTCAGGGTATGAGTGGCAGCGTGTTGGAACAGGTCAGGGATGGCCGCCTCGATGTCGGTTTTTTTCTGGCGCCGCCCGGCGTCGGGCCGGGTGCACTGGCGCCGGATGTGGTTCACCGTGAGCTAACCCGGTTTCACTACTATGTGGTTGCGCCGGCGGGTTGGGGGTCGAGGCTTCGGTCCGCCCAGTGGTCCGACTTGGCCACCATGCCCTGGATTGTGACTCCAGAAGACTCCGTTCACCACCGGCTGCTCAAAGGCACTCTGGAGCCCCTTGGGTTAATGCCCCGGGGGGTAGCCGAGGTCGATCAGGAGGCCTGTATGCTGGACCTGGTTCGGGCCGGTGTGGGTTTGAGCCTCGCACGGGATGCGCTTGCCATGGCTGAGCGGCAGGAAACCGGCCTGGAAATTGTCGATGGTGTGCAGTTGCCTTGCGCGCTCAGCTTCATATGGCGCGGCGACCGCCAGGACGAGCCCCTGATTGCAGAGGCGCTGGAAGCCCTGGCGGGCGTCTGGGCTGTTAGCCCAACGTAGCATCCAGGAACATCATCACGGCGAAACCGCCCATCAGGCAGAAGGTGGACATGATTTTCCACTGCCGGTGGTGAGTTTCCGGGATGATTTCGTTGCTGATGATGAACAGCATGGCGCCTGCTGCAAAGCCAAGGGTCCAGGGCATCAGAGGCTCGGCCAGCCATACCAGGGTGGCACCGAACAGGCCGCCCAGAGGCTCGGCGAGGCCGGTCATCAGGGCGATGCCGAAGGCTTTGAGCCGGGAATAGTTGATGGCAAGCAGTGAAAACGCCACGGCCAGTCCTTCCGGGATGTTCTGAAGCCCGATGCCTGTGGCCAGCACGTAACCGTTATTCACATCTCCGCCCGCAAAACCGACGCCGACAGCCATTCCCTCGGGAAAGTTGTGAAGCGTGATGGCAACAATGAACAGCCATATGCCGCGAATATAGGAGGCGTCGGATCCCTCACGGCCCAGTTCGAAATGCTGGTGCGGCAGTTTCTGATGCACAAAGTAGAGCGCAGCGGCACCGGAGAGCAGCCCGAAGATAACAATCAGCGCGGAGGTCCAGGTTTCGCCAGTAATCTGTTCGCCGTACTCGAGACCAGGTAGCAACAGAGAAAAAAACGAAGCCGCCAACATCACGCCCGCGGCTGAAGCCAGCATACCGTCCTGCAGTTTATGGGTGAGGGTACGGACAAGAAACACACCCAGGGCGCCCACGCCACTGGCAAGGCCCGCCAGCAGGCTGGCAATGGTTCCCAGCCAGACAATACTGATGTCAGAAGTCATTCAGTCTCCCGTTGGCTTGTGATGTCAGCATAGCAGCTTGAAGTAGCTACGCCGGAGGCCCCGCTGTGGGTTCCTCCGGCTGCATTTCTTGGGAGAGCAAGGAGATCAGGCGGCGTTCTGCTTGCGCCAGGCCAGCTCGTTGGAAATGGTGGCCTTCGGTTGCAGCATCGCGAAATCGATGTCTGCAATCTCTTTGCCGTCCTTGAGGCGCTGCACAAAGTCCGGGTTTGCGAGCGCCTTCTTGCCCACCGCAAGCAGTGTGTCCGGGAACTGGTTGGCCACATCCTGGCAGTTGGTTTCATCAATGTTGCCATTGAGGATAAGACCGATCCCTTCAACGCTGGCGGCCACGCCAGCCAGACTTTCATTGCTTGCCGCAAGATGCTTGCGGTTAACGTCACCGTCGGTTGTGTGGACGAAATCAGCACCGGCATCGCGCACGGCTTCTACAATCTGACGGAATCCGGGTTCGCCTTCGGGCAGTTGATAGTCCGGGTCAGTCACTGTGCCCTGGGACAGGCGAATGCCTACGGTGAAGTCCTCGCCGACGGCCCCGCGAACCGCCCGGACCACTTCAACCACCAGGCGCAGCCGGTTTTCCAGTGCTCCGCCATATTCATCGTCGCGGCAGTTAAAGTAGGTGCTCAGGAACTGATTCAACAGATAGCCGTTGGCACCGTGAATCTCAATACCGTCAAAACCTGCGGCTTTCGCATTGGCGGCGGACTGTGCGAAACCATCAACAGCCGCCTGAATGTCGGCCTTGGTCATGGCGCTGGGGGTTTGCCACTCAGTCTGGTCACCGTAGAAACCGAGGGGGGCGCCTTTGGGTGGGACTTCGCTGGGCCCCTGGGGCTGATCGGTGAAACGATTGGCCTGGAACTGCGCGCCGGCATGCATCAACTGAACGAAGATTTTGCTGCCTGCCGCGTGCACCCGATCAACAATGGTCTTCCAGCCATCTATCTGGGCTTCGTTGATGATGCCGGGCTGATTGGCATAGCCCTGGCTTGCCTTGTCATCGGTATAGGTGCCCTCGGTAATCACCAGACCAAAGCCGCCCCTGGCGTAGCCTTCGTAATGGTCTGCCATCAAGGCATTCGGGGTGCCGTCTGGCTCCGCACTGGTGCGTGTCATTGGTGCGAGGGCGAATCGATTAGGTACCTCGATGGTGTTGAATTTGATGGATTGCATCACGTCGCTCATAGATACCCTTTCATGTTGTTGAATTTAACGGGTGTACTATCGGGGCGCAGCGCCTTCTCTAAAAGCGAAGAATATCGACACAGCCTGTCAGTATTTTTGAACGATTATTCTGAAGCGCCGGTCTTCGTGTCGGAATGGCCAAGAGAGCGTTCCGGTGCAACCTGGTCGCGAACCAATTGCTTGAGTCTGGTAATTTCCGGGAAGCCGCCGTCTTGCTTGCGGGACCAGACCCGCTTGTCATTGACCCATACCTCGAAAATGCCGCCATTGCCGGGGTGCAGGCTCAATTCACTGATCTCGCTTTCGAAGGTTGTCAGCAGCTCTTGTGCCATCCAGGCCGAGCGCAGAAGCCAGCGGCAACCGGTGCAATAGTGAATATCGATTTTGTTGGTCATGAAGAATCAGTCCGTGTCGTAGGTGGGATAGACCGAGCGCGACAGAGTGGGCTCGCAGCCGACAACACCACGGGCCTGTTTATGGGCGTGGAGATACCAGCGTAGGCCGGCTTTTGCGAACGTGTTTTTGCTCACGGCAAAGTCTACGTTTTCCATGGTTGCCGGAATAGGTGAGCCGTCTGCGTGGCGATAAACGCAGCTCACTCCGATGGTCAGCGCGGTGGTTGCCGGTAGCTCAACAAATCCGTCTTCTCTGACATCCGGCTCCTCGCCGTTGATAGCGATGACCTTGAGACAGGGGCCGTAATGCACCTTCTCAAGATCATCCAGGTATTCGTTGAGACAATGACTGGCGCTGACGAAGACAGTGTCTGCGTCAATCCCGTCCTGGGAGGGAGGCAGCGACTGGCATCCCTGGAGTAACAGTATCCCGAAAACCACGAGCAGGGTCTGTTTCATGATATCCCCTCAACTGATGCGCGTATCCTGTTTCAGAGCTTGTCCTGTGCCGGGCTCGAGCCGGCTACCGGTGTATTGTAGCGCGTATCCCCGTCGGCGGTTCCCCGGAGCTGATCGATCAGGCGGGCATCGCGGTTGTATAAATCATTGCGGAACTGCAGCCTTCCCTCGTTATCCACCCAGGAGGTCCAGTACTGGATATGCACCGGCACCGGCTCCGGTAGCACGACAGTCTGGGGTTCTGCCCCGGAAACCACCCGGTCAATCTTTTCCCGGGACCAGTCGGGCGCCGACGCCAGAAGCCGCTCTGCAAGGTCAAAGGGTTGCTCAACCCGGATACAGCCAGAGCTGAATGATCGCTCGGCCCGGGAGAACAGGCCGCGACCCGGCGTGTCGTGCAGGTAAACATCGTACTGGTTCGGAAACATGAACTTGATCTGCCCCAGGGCATTCTGGGGGCCGGGTTCCTGCACCAACTGGTACGGGAAGTTGTTCCGATTCAGTGATGGCCAGTCAACGTCCAGCGGCTCCACTCTTTCCCGGTCAGCGCCCCAGCCACGGTAAACGCTGATATTGAGTCGGGAGAGATAGTCCGGATCGCGGCGAATCCGGGGCAGTTGATCCTGAATCATCAGCGTTCGCGGTACGGTCCAGGTGGGATTGAACACCAGATACCGGATGCGATCGCTGAACACCGGCGTTTGGCGAAAAGGCTGGCCGACGATCACTCGTTTGCGCAGTACTTCTTTGCCGTTTTCCACCAGCTTCAGTTCAAATCCGGCAATATTGACCAAGACATAGGTGTCGCCAAGGGATTCCGGCAGCCACCGCCATCGTTCGAGTGTGGCGTCAATGTGGCGCAGGCGTTCCACCGGAATCAGGTTCAGCGCTGTCAGGGTTTCCTTCCCGATAAGGCCATCGGGTTCAAGCCCATGTCGGGCCTGGAAGCGCATGACTGCAGATTCAAGCTCCGCGTCGTAGTCACGCGGATCTGTGACCGTTGCCGGTATCTCTGCAAGCTCTCCCAACAGAGAGAGTCGTCGGCGGACCTCATTCAGTCGCTCATCCCTGTCGCCGGGGCGAATGGTCGGGCGCAAGACCAGAGGTAACCAGGGCTGGCCCAGCAGTCTGGTCAGGTCCTGCCTTGCATTCATCAACTTCCGGTAAGCGGGATCTGCCGGCCGCAGCGAATCCAGCGTGCCGGTGATATCCGAGCGCTGCAGCGCATCCTTCAGAACGGATTCCATCTGGCGCTGACGCCTGTTGGCGGTCCATTCGGCGTGAACCGTCTGCGGGTTGACCTTGCCGACCAGCATGTGTGAGCTGAGCATCAAAAAAGCGTCAGAGAACAGCAGGTCCAGATCGGCCCTCAGGTCTTCAGAGAAATCGCTCATGGGTCTGAGTGCGAGCCCCGAGAGAATATCCGCGTGATAGTCAGCCGGGTTCAGACCGTCATGACTGGCTTGTTCAACCGAATCAATCAACTGCCGACGAAGCTCAGCCGATTTCCATGCTGGCTGGTATCCGTTGGCCCCATAAAAGGCTGACAGTGCCTTGTGGGCCATTAACCGGCTTCCGAGCACCTGCACGGGGAAGCCGGCCTCCATGGCCTCAATCCTGGCAACAATGGCTTCATCTGCTGCCAGGCAAACGGGTTGCCAGAGGGCGCCAAACAGGGCAACCAATGTTGTGGCGAGGGAAAAACGTCTGATTCCATGCATGGGTGTTCTCCACCTCATCCCTGAGAGGCGTTAATCACGGTGGTAAGGTAGCAATAGTCTGATGCTACCACAGCGGCATTTGTTCCCCACCTGGCCGCCGGAAAAGATCGTCCCGCAACGGTTCTTCTGCATGGAGGTTCAGTCCCAAACGCCGTGCTTTTTTGGTGAAACGCTGGCGAATCAGGTCCGAGTAGGGACCCGTGCCCGTCATTCTGCGGCCGAAAGTGGCGTCATAACTCTTGCCGCCCCTGAGGTCGCGCATTCGGTTCATCACATGCTCGGCCCTTTGCGGGAAGTGCCGCTGCAGCCAGTCCTGGAACAACTCGTCCAGTTCATGGGGTAACCGCAGCATAATCCAGCTGGCACGGGTGGCGCCCGCCTCTGCAGCGGCTTCCAGAATCGACTCGATTTCGTGATCGTTGATAAAGGGGATTACCGGCCCGAGAATGATACCGGTCGGAATGCCGGCCTCCGAGAGCTGCCTGATCATCTTGAGGCGGGTTGCCGGAGCCGCTGTCCTGGGCTCCATGCGTCGTTTCAGATCGTTGCTCAAACTGGTGAGGCTGATGCGCACGGAGCAGAGCCCATCAGAAGCCATTTCGCCCAGCAGATCAAGGTCCCTGAGAATAAGAGCGCCCTTGGTAATGATGGACACCGGGTGGCGATACTCGGCCAGAACTTCCAGGACCTGGCGGGTAATTCTCTGGTCCCGTTCAAGTGGCTGGTAGGCATCCGTATTGACGCCCAGGGCGATGGGCGACACCCGGTAGCCGGGCCTATCGAGCTCTTCTCTCAGGCGGGCGGCGGCGTTGGGTTTGGCGATCAGCCGGGTTTCGAAATCCAGCCCTGGTGACATATCCCAATAGGCGTGGGTAGGGCGGGCGAAACAGTAAATGCAGGCGTGCTCACAGCCACGGTATGGATTGATCGACTGGTCGAACGGCACGTCCGGTGACGTATTTCGACTGATTATGGATTTTGCGGTCTCAAGGACGACTTCCGTAGCGAGCGTATCAGGGTTCAGGTCGTCTTCTGGATCGTGATACCAGTCATGGTCTGTCTGCCGGTCAGTGACAATGGGCTGGAATCGGTTGTGGGGATTCAGGGCGGTGGCGCGAGTTTTCATGGGCATGCTCGACACTGTTTAAATGTACAGTATCGAGCATGCTAACGCCTGGAACCCAACCGTGCAACCTGTCCCGGGCACATTGTTACAGACGGAAGCCCTGTGAGGCCTGGGTCAGGGTGGTTACCTGGGATGACAGTCGTCCGATGTGGGCGTTGAGCTTCTGGCGGATATCCGAGGTTTCCCGGGTGTGCCCGTGAATCTGTTCCACTTTCTGGGCGATTTCCTCGGTGGTCGTTGATATCCCCTCAACAGAGGACACCACCTGATTCATGTCGCCAGCCAGTTGTTGTATCGAGCCGGTGATCTGTTCGATCGAGTGCGCGGCCTCTCTCGAGCTTTCCTCTCCTTCACCTGCGGAAGTCAGGCCTTCTTTCATCAGTCTGGAAATGGCCTGGGTTTCACGGTTAAGCGATTCCACGATCTCAGCAATCCCGTTGGTTGCCGATACGGTCTTCTCTGCGAGGGACCGAACCTCGTCGGCAACAACCGAGAAACCGCGTCCGGCATCACCGGCTCTTGCCGCCTCAATCGCAGCATTCAATGCCAGCAGGTTGGTCTGTTCAGCCAGGCCGTTGATTACGCCAACGATGGAGTTGACCTTCTCGCCGGTTTTGCTCAGCTGGCTGACCTGATCGTGGGTTTTCTGGATTCTTTCGGCCAGTTCGGTCATGGTTTTTGCGCTTTGCCTGACCACCTCGGCACCGGAATGGGCGGCGCCGTTTGCGCTTTGAACAGCGTCATTGACCGACTGGGTGTACTGGGCAATATCCACCGCCGTGTGGGAGATTTCCTGAACCGCAGTGGCGGTTTGCTCGGTCTCGTCTTCAACCTGCTCGCCGTTTCTGCCCATCTGTTCTACCAAAGCGTCCAGTTCAACCTGAAGCGATGACAGCGTGCGGTTACCCTCGACAACCTGCCCGATAACGTCCGAGACATCGTCCAGCATCTTGTTTGCCGCCTCGCCCAGGCGATTGAATTCATCATTCGGATTCCTGCCCGGCTCAAGGCGCTGACTGAGGTCACCACCGGCAACCCGGGTGAGCAGGTTTACCGTCTCATTGAGTCGTTTCACCAGGGTTCTGGAGGCGGTCGTCAGGGTCAGGATAAGGATGATGACCACCGCAGCAGCGGTTGCAATGATCAGCCAGGTCGAGGCGGCGCGGGCCTCTTCGGCCTGCTGGCTGGTTGCCACAATAATATCCTGGCGGAGCAGGGTATTCTGCTCGGCAATCAGGTCGCGAATACGGGTGCCGGTGGCAGACAGCCGGTTCTCTATGGCAGACAGATCGGCGATCAGCGATTCGGCATCGGAAAAGGCAGTGGCGAACGCCTGGACGGCCTGGCCGATGTCGATTTCCTGCCAGTCCATCTCGGTGACGGTGGCCTGCATCCGCGCCAAGGCCTCGCGGGTTGACTGGGCATAAGTCGTGTCGAAGGTCGACAGGTAGTCGCGGTAGGTGGACGCGATGGTGTTGATGTCGTCGTTAAAGATGGAAATGCTGATTTGCCGCAGTCTTTCGTTAATGGCTTCGGACATTGTTGCTCTCAAACCGCTGGACGGAGTGAGGCCCAGCTGTTGATTCAGGGCCAGCCATTCGGTGCGAAGTCGGGTATACTCCGCAACCTGTTCCTGGATTTGTTGTGCTGTGGTCTTTATCGCGTCACCCGGCAGGGTTCCGGCGGATTCACTGAGCGCCGATGACTGGGCCGCGAGCGACGCCAGTCTCTCCCGATAGCTCTCAACCTGGTTCGGTTCCAGATTTTCACTCGTTCTCTCGAGTGCCAGCCAGTCGTTCAGCAGGGTCAGGGACGCGGATTCGTAGGCTCTTGCCTCACTTCGGGCCTCATAAGCGTCAGATACCTTGCCGAGCCCGCTCAGGGAGGCCAGAGTGGCAATCGCCAGACCGATCAGCGTGGCAACAATCAACAGCAGGAACTTCTGTTTCCATGACAGGGCCATTCACATCCTCCGGACGATGTTGTTTTTCTTCGCAACTAACTGAGCTTAGACCAGTTCCGGATAAACGACGGCCCTTTTGACGACAACCGGGAATCCATGTTTGATCTCGCGATTTACCAGTATCTGCTGATTGCCCTGATTTTCGTCTGGAGTGGTTTTGTCCGCTCCGGGCTGGGATTCGGTGGTGCCGTTCTGTCCCTGCCATTTCTGTTGCTGGTTCTTGATCAACCGCTAGTCTTTCTGCCGATCATTGCGGTCCACCTTCTGGTGTTTTCATCCCTGACAATATGGATGAACAATCGCACCAGGGCCGGCGCGCAACGTGAGGCGGGCTCGGGCACTGTCGACTGGCAATACCTGTGGCGGATCCTCGCCATCATGATTGTGCCCAAGCTGATTGGTGTATTCGGGTTGATCACCATGCCCAGCGACATCCTGAGCGCCATTATTTTCGTTATCGTGGCGCTTTATTCCGTTTCCTACATCATCAACCGACCGTTTCGCAGTGGCAGCAAAACGGTCGACGCGATATTCCTCATGGTGGGCGGGTACATCAGTGGCACTTCCCTGATCGGTGCGCCCCTGATCATTGCCGTGGCAGCCCAGCACCTGCCCAAAGAAAAACTGCGGGATACCTTGTTCGCGCTCTGGTTCATTCTGGTGCTGATCAAGATGGCCGCTTTTGTCTGGGCCGGCGTCGATCTGCAACTTATCCATCACCTATGGCTGCTACCATGCGCAGCTGTGGGCCACGTCATCGGGCTCTACGCCCATGACCGTATTCTCCAAGCGGAGACTCCAGTGTTCTTCCGTCTGCTGGGGACGGTGCTGCTGCTGGTGAGCAGCGTCGGGATTGTCAGCGTGCTCTGGTAGCCGCCAGGGCGCGAGGCTCAGCCTGCGCGCCCGAATACCCGTTCAAAGAAACCGGTCACCCTCACGTCTGGTATCGGCAGGCTGTCGACCTCTTCCATGGCCCGTCGCCAGAACTTCTCGGGTTCATCCAGATGCGCAACTTTTGCGCGCTCGTCCGGACTGTAGTGGTTGTGCTCCCCGGCCATGCCCTCAGCCATCAGTTCCTGGGTCCAGAGGTAGATTGCAGCCCGAACGGTCCTGAGGAGCCGGCAATAAACGTCTCGACTCAGGTTGATGGCAAGCTCGGCGGTCAGGTTTATCTGCTTCTGCAGCACGGCCATCTCATCCTTTTCCAGCAACACCCGATTGCCGTTGCCCTTCTTGCAGTTAACACAGGTTTTCTCCAGACCCTTCACGCCCTCGAGCAGATCCATGTAGCCGAATTCCTCCTTCTGTTGGTCGTCTACCGGAGCGGGAATCCACCCGTACTGGGGCGATTTGGCAACGATGTGGCCGTGCAACTGTCTACGATAGGGCGGTGCGGCAGCAACGTCCTGGTACCCGTCAAATTCGGTGCGCAGCCAGGCGGCCATTTTCCGGTGGCGAAGCATCATGGCCAGGGTAATGGCAGAGGGCATGATCTCCTCGAGCAGGTCTGCGGAGTCCCGCGTGCGCTCGTCGAGGTGGTTTACGGATGTCGACATTTCTCCTCCTCGGCAACGGGTTTCCCGGTTCTTCGCCCCGTTGTCCGTTTGTTGTTTTTGGCATTCGGTGGTTGTATCTGTCATTGCCGGTGACTAAAAAGTAGACAGATAATCTCAAGCGCGCCGTTGTAAAAAAGTTACTGCTTTGTAACGGGCGGTAAGCAGCCAGACCAGGGGAAGGAAGAGAGCAATGAATCAGGACAATGGCTTTGAGTTTCAAAGAGCGTCCATGGTGGATTTTCAGCTCCGTGCACGCGGAATCGAGTCGCCTATTGTGCTTGAGGCCATGGGCCGGGTGCCGCGTGAACACTTCATTCCCGAGCGCATGAAGGACTGCGCCTACGATGATGGTCCCCTTCCGATAGGAGCGGGGCAGACCATTTCACAGCCTTACATCGTGGCGCTGATGACGGAAGCACTGGATCTGGAGGGTGGAGAAAGGGTTCTGGATATAGGGACAGGCTCGGGTTACGCGGCCGCAGTTCTGGGCTGTATTGCAAGCGAAGTGTTCAGCATCGAACGGGTTCAGGAGCTGGCTGATCGTGCAGCCCGAACGCTGGCCGCCGAGGGCTTTGACAATGTTCAGGTTCGCTGTGGCGACGGCACGATGGGTTGGCCCGAGCGCCAGCCTTTCGATGGCATCATCGTGGCTGCCGGTGCGCCAGCGGTGCCGGAATCATTGAAGCATCAGCTGGCGGTTGGCGGGCACCTTGTCATACCGGTGGGGTCGGAGCATTCGGTCCAGTCGCTGGTGCGCATTACCCGGCTGACGGAGGACGAATTCCGGACCGAGGACCTGGGCGCGGTCCGGTTCGTTCCCCTGCTCGGTGAACAGGGGTGGTCGTGACCGCGAGTCTTGTCACGCAGACTCAGCTGCCCGCGTTCGTGCTCTCAAAGATCTTGTCGGCCGATGCCGCTACGAAGCCCGAGTAAAGCTGGCCATCCGGTTTCGGATAACGCAGGGCGAACTCGTAGAAACAACTGGGTATGGTCACGGTCTCATCGGAAAAGGTAACCGGCACCCGATCGGCCATGGTTGACGACTGCTCCAGCAAGTCTTCCGGGGAGCCTTTTACTTCACCGCCGGATGAATTCACCGTATAGCCATGATCTTTCAGCAACTGATTGATTTCCGGAACCGAACCGAACTGTTCCAGATGGTTGATGCTGACCGTGAAATGGTTTGCGCGGTAGCCCCAGGCGGCCATCCAGGCGGCGTACTCGCTTTCCTTCATCAGCTGGCGGTAGGCGTCGTAGTCGATCTCCCAATGGCGTCCCGAATAGAGAAAATCATCGGCAGTAACCGCCTCTGGCTTTACCTGGCCGACAAGACTTTTCACCACCGATTGCAGCTCTTGTGAGCATTGCTCTACAAGCAGCTCGGAAATAAACACCTTGGGCAGTTCCCGGGAGGGGTGCTCATAGTGGCGGGCATAAAGCTTTTTGGCCTGGAAGTGGTATTCGCCACCTTCTTCGTAGCCGAGGCTGAGAAAGTGCTCTGCCAGAGAGTCCAGCCGAACAGGGTCCAGGTTGAAGGTGCGAAGCGCAATATGGTCATTGACGATGGCCTGCCCCTCTTCGGCGCCCAGGATCTTATGTATGCGATCGGCCGAAGGGGTTACCTGGCGGTAGGACTCCCAGAGCCTCGCAAACAGGGTGTCCGGATCAGTATGCATAGCGAATCTCCTCAGTAACCGGTTTTTGGCAGGGCTGTTGACGCCCCTCTGACTCTTCCCTGGACTTTCTCAGTGGCAGGTAGCAGGCCACGCTATATCCGCCAAGATTCAGTTCGTTCGCCAGTTGCTCTGGCACTGACAGGCTATTGGCATCGGGGCTCGAGAAGACCTGCTCGGTTACCGTAGCCCTGAATTCTGAACAGCCGGCATTGGCAACTATAGCGGATCCAGTGGTGTTTCCATCAAAATTCCAGGAACTCCGGTTGCCTTTTTGGAGCCTTGTGCGGGTCAGAAGGGTATCGCGCACGCTGGCGATGTCGGATCTGGCACACTCCAGTGTTGGCCCGCCATCCAGAAGATCCACGAAGCCCCGGTGACGAAAACCTTCGTGCTCCAGCATGTGCCGGGCAGGGCGCGTATCTTCATGGACCTGGCCGATAACCGCCCTGGCTGCATCGGTCATCTGCCGGGTAAATAATGGCGTGGCGGGGATAAAGCGTTCAACAAAGCCGCTCTGGCCACAGCAGGCCAGCTGTGTCGCCGACATGAAATCAAGATCCGCCACCTGGTGTTTGAGCCAGTCCCAGAAAGGGGATTGGCCGGCATGGTCGGAAACGCCGCGCATTTCTGCAATAACGGTATCCGCAAAACGCTCGGGGTGCAGAGCCATGAACAGAAAGCGAACCCGGGACAGGAGCTTGCCCGCATTGGCCCGGCGAAATCCGGGCCGAAGATACAGCGAGCAAACCTCGGTGCAACCGGTGTAATACTGGCATCGGGTAAGGCTTTCCTCAGCTTGACGTTTCCGGGGATCTTCCTCGTGATGGATAACCGCGTTACGGCGGAAATGCACGAGCGGACGGGATACGCCAGCAGCAGCTTCAATGCCGGTGGTCCCCATAATCTGGCCGGTCGCACTGTCCTCAAGCACGAAAAGATAATGCTCATCGCCGGGAGTGGTCACGGTCCGCGCAAAGCTCTCGACCGAATGATCGATTTTTCTGCTCAGGGCATCGCGATCCGGCATCAGTGAGGTGAAGCCGGGGCCGGATTCCATTGCGATCTGCATCAGGGCATCAAGATCTTCGGGGGTAATCGGTCGAATTATCATGGCGATCTTCCTGGGCATTGTTTTGGGCCCAGTATGAAAGCCGTCAGCGCCAGAATGCAGCTGCAAAATGATCGAAATGATCTATAATTTATGCAAAATGTAAAAGAGATTTGGCAGTATGATTAATTCACAGGATCAGAAATTGCTAATGCTGCTGCGGCAGAATGCCCGTGCCAGTGTCACCGAACTCGCCAAAGCCATGCATGTGTCACGGTCGACGGTGCAGAACCGTATAGCGCGGCTGGAGGCCAGCGGTGTCATCCGGGGTTACTCGGTGCAGTTGGGGGGTGAGTTTTCGGCAAGCCAGGTGGAGGCTCACGTATCGATCAAGGTGTTCCAGAAGCTGACCGGCAGAACCAATGCCGCCCTGGAGCAAATCAGCCAGGTATCGCAGCTGTTTTCCGTCAGTGGGGAGTACGACCTTATTGCCATTGTTCAGGCCCAGTCCCTGGAGGAACTGAGCGCGGTGCTGGATGACATCGGCAATCTTGAGGGAGTTGAGAGAACCAACTCTGCCGTTGTCCTCGAAACCCGGTTTCGCCGTTAAAACGGTTTTCCGGGGTCAGCTGCCCAGCATGCCCGCATAGGCGCTATAGAAAAAGGCACCGGAACCCAGAAGAATGATGCCCCAGGCCGGGAAAATCAAAAACGAACGTTTTGGTTTGCTCATGGCTACATCCAATTTGCTCGAAAAGGAAGGTGTACAACCTTCACACTAGCTCAAACTTGACAGATGTTACGAAAAATTTTGAGTAACAGTTCTCGGGCGAGGATTAATTTGCCAATGGCGCGGGCACTAATTGCTATTGAGCAGGTCTGAAATGACGCTAGTATGAATCGCAATGGCATGACCTAAACACGAAGGACAATAACAAAAAGGAGCCGTTTATGGCGGTAGACCCCCGGAAGCAGACCTCACTCCATTGCCTCTATTACTGGGCAGAGGAAACCCCTGACAACGTTTACCTTACTCAGCCTTACCCGGATGGCCGGGTTGAAGATATTACCTGGAGAGAAGCCGCCGATCAGGTATCACGCATGGCGGCTTACCTGGACAGCCTGAAGCTTCCGGAACCCAGCAATATCAGTATCCTCGGCAAAAACAGCGCGCACTGGATACTGGCCGATCTGGCGATCTGGGCTGCAGGCCATGTTTCGGTACCACTTTATCCCACGCTCAACGGAGATACTGCCGCCTACGTTCTCGAGCACAGTGAGGCAAAGCTCCTGTTCCTCGGAAAACTGGATGGTACCGCGGACGGCTGGAACGACATCAAGAACCACATTCCGGCAGACTTGCCGCTCATTTCCCTGCCCCTGTCGCCACGGGATGATACGCCCAAGTGGTCGGAGATTGTGGCCGAACAGTCGCCAGCGCAGCCCAAGCTGCCGGATCCGGATAACCTGGCCACGATTGTCTATACCTCCGGCAGCACAGGCCGCCCCAAGGGCGTCATGCACAGCTTCCGGACCATGATTTCAGTAGCTGATGGCCTGCAGCAGTTGTTCCCGGTTTCGTCTGACGAGCGAATGCTCTCTTACCTGCCACTGGCTCACGTGGCTGAGCGGGCCGCCGTTGAAACGCAGTCCCTCTACTATGGGTTCCATCTCTATTTTGCGAATTCCCTGGACACCTTCCAGGAGGACCTGCAGCGGGCAAGGCCGACGCTGTTTTTCTCGGTCCCGCGCCTTTGGATGAAGTTCTATCTTGGTGTAAACGCCAAACTGCCGCCAAAAAAGCAGAAGCTGCTCTTCAGTCTCCCCATTATCAGTGGCCTGGTGAAGAAGAAGGTCTTGAAACAGCTCGGGCTGGATTATTGCCGGGCAGCCCTGACCGGCGCGGCGCCGCTGTCAGCGGACATCGTTAACTGGTATCGCAACCTTGGGCTGGAGCTGCTGGAAGTGTACGGGATGTCGGAAAACTTCGGCTATTCCCACGCCAACCGACCAGGCCAGGCTCGCGCCGGTTCGGTAGGTATGGCGAATCCGGGGGTCGAGCACCGCATCGGAGAGGGCGGCGAAGTCCAGGTGAAAAGCCCGGGCCAGATGCTGGGTTACTACAAGAATGAGGAGAAAACCAAAGAGGACCTCACCGAGGATGGTTTCCTGAAAACCGGAGATATGGGCGAGATCGATCGGGACGGCACCCTCCGGATCACAGGCCGGGTAAAGGATCTGTTCAAAACGTCCAAAGGCAAATACGTGGTGCCGGTGCCCATCGAAAACCGCTTTAATCATCCCAAGGCCGAAGTGGTCTGTGTAGCCGGTGCCAACCAGCCGCAGCCTTGCCTGATGGTCCTGCTGTCGGAAGAGGCCAGGGATGAACTGGAAACCGGAGTGGATCGCGGTGAGCTGGAGCAGGAACTTGCTGCGGAACTGGAGGCGGTGAACGCGGAGTGCGAGTCCCACGAGAAGGTCGCTTTTGTTGTGGTGGTTCGGGAGCCCTGGACCATGGAAAACGGCATGCTGACGCCGACCATGAAGATCAAGCGGAATGTGATAGAAGATTTCTACAACCAGAAGATGGACGACTGGTTCAGCCAGAAGAAGAAAGTCGTTTGGGAGTTCTGATCCGCTAACGTAAAACGCCGGTGGTTCCCTGGGAGCCACCGGCGTTTTCAAATCCTTGTGTTCTTTCTGTTCTCAGCCTGAGCGATCTCCGCGCTCATGCCAGATTCGGCTGCCGGTTTAGTGGCCGCCCTGCATCTGGCTCATGTCCGGAGCAACGTTTGCTGCTTTCCGGTTGAAGCTCCGCATCTTGCGACTGAAAAACTGTACCGCCTGCTTTGCCGCAGCACGGGTATACTGGCGCCTGACCTCAGCACTGTTGTGGAGGATACTGGACGGCAGCGAGTTTACGGTTGCGATATGGTTCTGAGTCATAGCGCCTTCCTCCTTTTTAACGGGTGTATTGATTTTGGTAGGTAGATTAGTTAGGGATCTACCTTTAATGTAGAAACAATTTTAAGGGTTCTTATTTGCAGTTTGAATACGTTAAAATCCGTACTCACGTTGCAAATATGCAGTAACTATGGATTGGGATTATCTTCGATATATAAGGGCTCTGGCAATAGGCGGAACGCTTGCCAAGGCCGGCGAATTACTGGGTGTGCACCAAACCACAGTTTTACGGCGACTCGACCAGATGGAAGAGTCGATGGGTGTACATTTTTTTGAACGCAGTCGGGATGGACTGCAGCTCACCCCCGTGGGGGAGACCGCGTTCCGGGAGGCGGATCGGCTGGCCATCGAGATGGAAAATCTCGAGCGCAAACTGGTCGGGCAGGATTCTGCGCCGGTGGGTAAAGTCAGGCTGGCGGCGGAAGACGCAATGATGAGCGCACTGCTCAGCCCGATCCTCGCCGAGCTGGTTCGGGAGTTCCCGGATATTGAGCTGGAAACGCTTACTGACAACGATGTCGCGAACCTCAGCCATCGGGAAGCGGATCTGACCTTGCGGCCCGAGAACAAGCCGCAGGCAACTCTGGAAGGCGAGCGAATCGCCTCCATCGAATCCGCCGTTTACGGGTCGGCCCGCTACTGTCGGCGGCATCGCGAAATGGACGTGGAAAACCGTCCGGAAGGTTGCGTCTGGATCATACCTGATGAAACCTTCAGCCATCTGGCGACGGGCCGGTGGTACAGAAAGCAGTTGAAGAACGTTACCTCTTTCATTCGCTGCAACAGCCTGCAATCCATGCACGCGCTGGCGAAAGCCGGTGCCGGCCTGGCGGTTTTGCCCTGCTACCTGGGTGAGAGCACTCGTGAACTCCGCCGCCTGTCGGACCCGCTGGAGGGTGAGAGCGTGGATCTCTGGCTGCATGTGAACCAGGATACCCAGCAAATGGCCCGGGTCCGTATCGTTATGGAGTATCTGGTGGAACGCCTGCAGTCACTGGAGCCTCAGATGGAGATTTCTTCCGCTTTCTGACGAGCGTCAGCCGCAGAAAGGCCAGAACTGATACCAGCGCCAACACTGGAATTCCTGAGCGCAGGTTTGGAGCTGGTTGTCGTATCGGAAGGCCCGGGTCTGTACCCGGGCGGCCAGATCCATGACGTCAGGCTTCTTTTCGAAACTTCTGCGGGCATATCCGCCCCGGCCCTCATGGTAGGCAAGGTAGAGCTTACGGGGGGCCGAGAAGGGAATGCCAAGCTGCCGGTGGCTTAGCTGGTTGTACCAGCCGACGAAATCCAGCGCGTATTCCATATCGGTGCGCACGGTAAACCAGCCTTCGCCGTTGGCCTGCAGGTATTCCCGCCAGGCCGGGTCCAGGGCCTGGGCATAACCGAATGCCGTTGTGGGCCTGGTCCAGGGAATAAAGCCCCAGAGCAGGGTGCGTGGCGGACGGGCATGGCTGCGGAATGAAGACTCGTAATAGACAAACGCCATCTGGGTGGCGATGGGTGTGCCCCAGCGTTGCCTGGATTCGTTGGCGTAGTCGTACCAGACTGGGTGTTCCCGGAAGATTTCGCAGACGTCCTCGGGGTTTGCCGGGGGATCCGGTGCCAGCAGACTGAAGCGAAGCGTCGCCCAGAGGCCCATCAGCAACCCCAGCATCGGAAGCCCATACCATCTCGCCCGGCTTTTCCAGGTATCCAGAGCCGATCGCCGACTTTGGGTCTTCCGGGGACGTTTCTTTCGCATTCCTACCAAACCGTCATCTCCGAGGCCCAGGGATTGCTTGCTGCATGCATCGGACCCATGGCATAAGGGAATCAATGATTCATCCGGGATGATAGGTAAATGACGCGATTTCCCATAATTAAACCTCTTTTAATCACAGCCCTTCTTGTTACCGGCACTGCCCAGGCAGCGCCGGATGCCCGCCAGGTCCTGGAAGTATCGCCTGTTGACGATATCGTGGCCCGTTACCCCGCCATGATGAGCCAGGGAATCCGGGAAGGGCTCAAGCAGAATGGTCAGCTTCCTCCGATGGTGGCCAATACCATCGGGAACATCGTGAGCAGCGGTTTCAACTCCGTGGATATCGAGCAGCAGATCATTAACGATCTGCAAGCCAAACTCACGGATTCGCAGCTCCAGGCAGTCCATGACTGGTACGAAACCCCTGTGGCCAGAAAGATTTCCTCGGCCGAGATTGCAGCTTCGGAACCCTCGGCCTGGCCGAAGATCCAGGCCAGTGCCGCGGAATTGAACAGCCGGTACAAGGGTACGCGCAAAGCGGAAATGTTCGATCGGTTTGATCGGGCTGCGCGGGCTACAGAGAGCGCGGTGGATACAACGATCGCAGTGCAGCTGGGCCTGGCAACGGCAATGGCGGCGTTCAGCAGTGATTCGGCCAATTACGAACAGTTGCGTCAGCGCATCGAAAGCCAGCGCAGCATGCTCAGGGGCGTGGTTGGGCAGCAGGTTTACGACAGCTATCTGTATACCTACCAGAACATCGGTGCCCAGGAGATGGATCTCTACCTGGAGTTCCTGGAGAGCTCTGCCGGCGCGGCTTTCTCGAAGGTTGTGACCAACAGCATCCAGCAGGCGATCACAGAGCCGGTGGAGAGCATCGGCAAGCAGATGTCCCGGTTTCTCAGTCCGGAATCACCAGGCGGTCAGTGAATCCCTTCCGTTGCCGTTCTGCGCAAATGTGATGCTCGAATAATTCCTTGCTCGGGGTTTGTGCAAAGCCAGAATAGGGTCCAATCTCCCTAGTATATGCGAGTGAGGAGTGTCGTTATGGATTTCAATGCCTATCAGAAAGCCTTGTCCTCACAACTGAGGGGGCTGGAGTGTCCGTTTCCGGAGCAGGAGTTCGACGATCGTCTTGCTCGTGTCCGGGATGGGATGGCCCGGGAGGATTTTGGCGCCCTGCTGTTGACCGATCCTTCGGATATTTTCTACCTGACCGGTTATAGCACCTTTGAAGTATCCGTTCACGTGGCCCTGGTGGTTACCCAGGAGGACCTGCTTTTGCAGGTGCCGTCCATCGAAATGGGGCCTGCGATGATGACAACCCGGGTCGCCCGGGTCAGCGGATACCGGTGGGAAGGCATCGGCGAGGTATTGGAACCACTGGTTCAGGCCCTGAACGACGGCGTGGAGACCGTGGGTATTGATGCCTGGCATGGCTCTCTGCGCCAGGGCGTGCTGGAAGGCCTGCAAGCTCGGATGCCCGGAGTAAGATTTCTGAACAACGGCGGTCTGTTGAAGCAGATCCGGATCGTAAAGTCCGATGCCGAAATCCGGTGCCTGCGTGAAAGCGCCCGGATAACAGCCGAAGGTTTCAGGGCGGCCGTGGCCGCGGTCCAGCCGGGTGTCACCGACAATGACATTGCCGCCGAAGGCGCCAGGGCGCTGCTGGCGACCGGCAGTGAATTCATGAGCATGCAGCCAATTGTTGTTACCGGTCGGCGCAGCAGCGTGATCCACTGCAATCACAAACGTACGGTGGTGCAGAAAGGCGATCCTGTTTTTCTGGAATTCGGGTCGGCCTGGAACCGCTATACGGCACCCATGATGCAGACCGTGGTTGCTGGTGGCGAGCCGTCGGCTGAAATGCGTCGGGTCCATGATGGCTGCCGTCGGATTGTGGACACCCTGCTGACGTCGATCCGCCCGGGGGTTACTTTCGACCAGGCCGCACAGAACGCCGAGAAGGCGCTCCAGCCGCTGGCAGGCAAGGTGTTTTTCTCCGGTGTATTTGGCTATACGGTAGGCGCCCAGTTCCCGCCGTCCTGGGTGGAGGGTTCGGGCTTTATCGCCAGGGGTGGCAATGTGGAGTTTCGCCCGGGCATGGTTTTCCACCTGCCCATCTGTTTGCGCATCCCGGGGCAATGGGGCATTGGGTGTAGCGAAACGATTCTTGTCACTGAAGGCGGGGCCGAACCGATGACCGACAATCCCTGGACGCTCGTTTAATTCAGTCTCAGATCCAACAGGTAAACAGTACGTGGCTCGGGCAGGCGAACCGCAAAAAGTCCCATTCTTCTGATTTGAGACATGTCCATGGTCCGGCCATCGGGAGCGCTTTCGATGTCGGTCAGTTTCCGGGTGAAGGTATGAAAGCCCGGGCCCAGGGTCAGGCGGGTGTTGTAGCGGTCGTTGTAGGCATGGTCGCTGCGGTCATGGGCCACGTCATTGATTCGAAGCGTCAGCGCCAGGGTAGCGGTTGAGGGATTGAACAGGGTAATGCTCAGTTTTTCGTAACCGCGCCAATCCGCCGGGAGATTGTTGAGCGAGACCCCCGAGTAGGTTTCAGTACCCAGATCAAGTTTCAGGCTCTGCGCATTATTCAGCGAGTGATCGGCAGAGACCGTGAGCCTGCCAGTCCAGAACGCGCCGGGATCCTGATGGCTGAAATCGTATAGCAGGGGGAGTTGTTGGTGTACCTGCCACTGTCGGGCAGCCACCATGCCGGTAGCCCCCAGCTCAAAACACAATAGCAGCGTAACGGATGCAGCCATCAAGCCCTTGCTGAAAGAGGTTCGCCGCTCTGATGTAAGAAATGGGTGCCACGCGATAACCAGCCAACTGCCAATCAGGTTGCGCAGCAGGTCCCTCCCATCCATGTCGCGATTGTGTCCGCCCTGGATCAACTCGATACCAATTCCGAGCACCAGCAAGACGACGGTAACCGCAAGCCAGAGACGCCAGCCGCCTAGCCACTGCCAGGGTCTGACCGCCAGAGTAAGTAGTGCAAACAGAAGGATGTGGCCAAGGTTCCAGGCCGATTTGAGGAGTGGCCCGGAGGCCCAGTCAGGCCCGCCGACAAACAGGAAAGGCGCGATGAGCAGAGAAGCGGCACCGGCCAGCAGCGGTAGTCGCCGGCCGGTGGTTTGCATTCCCGGTATGAAACCAGGAGTCATCAGCTGCGGCTGGTCACTTCCAGCAGGTGATAGCCGAACTGGGTCTTGACCGGACCGATAACGGTGTTCACTTCACCGTTGAAAACCGCCTTGTCGAACTCGGGAACCATTTGGCCCGGGCCAAAGGAGCCAAGGTCTCCGCCGTTGCGACCGGAGGGGCAGGAGGAGTGCTGCTTTGCCACTTCGGCAAAGTCCTGTCCGCCTTCAATCGCCTTTTTCAGTTCTTCGCATTTCGCTTCGCTGTCTACCAGAATGTGGCGCGCTGTAGCCTGTGCCATGATCAATGTCCTTGTGTCGGATGAATGTATACATCAGAACCGGAATGCTGCCCGCAGAGCTCGTCAGAGGCAAGCCCTTTTTATCCGTGTTTCTGCGGCCTCACAGTCCACCCGGCAAACCTGTACAATGCCGGCTTTCTTTTCGCCGGCGTTCGCCCGGCCCCACATCGACAGGTTTGTTTCTTGATCTCCACTGCCAATATCACCATGCAATTCGGGGCTAAACCCCTGTTTGAAAACGTCTCCGCCAAATTCGGTAACGGCAACCGCTACGGACTGATCGGGGCCAATGGCTGCGGCAAGTCCACACTCATGAAAATCCTGGGTGGCGACCTCGAGCCGTCCGCCGGCCAGGTTATGCTGGAACCCAATGTCCGGCTGGGTAAACTGCGTCAGGACCAGTTTGCCTATGAGGATTGCTCGGTCATCGATACCGTGATCATGGGCCATGAGGAACTCTGGAACGTCAAGAAAGAGCGTGATCGGATCTATTCCCTCGCGGAAATGAGCGAAGAAGACGGCATGGCCGTGGCAGACCTGGAAGTCCAGTTCGCCGAAATGGACGGCTATACCGCCGATGCCCGCGCCGGCGAGCTGTTGCTTGGTCTCGATATCCCGCTGGAGCAGCACAGCGGCCCCATGAGTGCCCTGGCACCGGGCTGGAAATTGCGGGTACTGCTGGCCCAGGCCCTGTTTTCCGATCCCGACGTGTTGCTGCTGGACGAGCCTACCAACCATCTGGACATCAATACCATTCGCTGGCTGGAAAACATCCTGGTGGCCCGCAACAGCACCATGATCATCATTTCCCACGATCGCCATTTCCTGAACAGCGTTTGCACCCACATGGCGGACCTGGACTATGGCGAGCTGCGCCTGTTCCCCGGCAACTACGACGAATACATGACCGCCGCCACCCAGGCCCGCGAGCGCATGCTATCGGACAACGCCAAGAAAAAGGCTCAGATCGCCGAACTTCAGCAGTTTGTCAGCCGCTTTTCGGCCAACGCCTCCAAGGCCAAACAGGCCACCTCCCGTGCCCGCCAGATCGATAAGATTCAGCTGGAAGAGGTGAAGCCCTCAAGCCGGGTGAGCCCGTTTATCCGTTTTGAACAGAGCAAGAAACTGCACCGCCAGGCGGTGACCCTGAAAAATATGACCAAGGGATTTGATGACAAGCCCCTGTTCAAGAATCTGAACCTGCAGGTAGAAGCCGGCGAGCGAATAGCCATCATCGGTCCCAACGGCATCGGCAAAACAACGCTTCTGCAATGCATGTCAGGGGCCTATAAGCCCGACAGTGGCGAGGTGAAGTGGACCGACAGTGCGGAAGTGGGGTATTTCGCCCAGGACCACACGGCGGACTTTGCCGAGGATGAAACCCTGACCGACTGGATGTCCCAGTGGACCAAGGGTGGCGAGCAGCTGGTGCGCGGTACTCTGGGCCGCATGCTGTTCTCCGGCGATGATATCGGGAAATCGGTGCGGGTGATCTCGGGCGGCGAGCAGGGCAGGATGCTGTTCGGCAAGCTGATCCTGCAGAAGCCCAATGTGATGCTGATGGATGAGCCCACGAACCACCTGGATATGGAGTCCATCGAGGCGTTGAACCTGGCGCTGGAGAACTATCCGGGTACACTGATTTTCGTCAGCCATGATCGGGAGTTTGTTTCTTCGCTTGCGACTCGAATTATTGAGCTCAAGGCTGATGGGGTGACTGACTTCAGTGGCAACTATGATGATTATCTTCGGAGTCAGGGGTACCTCTGAGACTCAGGCTTGGGTGCTGGCGGCCATGTGGGACTGGCTTTCCAAAACACGCTCCTTGCGGCACATCCCTGTGACGCTTGGGCTCCGCCATCCATGGCTCCGCACAGTTTTGTAAAGCCAGTCCCACACGGCCGCTCTAACCTGAGCAGAAGCCTCAAACAAAGCAACGGGTACAGATAAGCATGGGCGAGACCGAAATAATTAACGCAACCCGCAAATGGGTCGAAGACGTTGTCGTCGGCTACAACCTTTGTCCGTTCGCCAAACGGGAGCTGGTCAGGAACCGGGTTCGGTTTGTGGTGTCGGAAGCCGAAACGGAAGACGAGCTGTTACAGGCTCTGCACTCGGAGCTTCAGAGGATGGAAGACGAGCCGGAGATTGAAACTACCCTGTTGATTCATCCGGGTGTATTGCAGGATTTCGGGCCCTACAATGAGTTTCTTGATGCGGCAGATGGTTTGTTGGCGTATCTGGAGATGGAAGGCGTGTACCAGATTGCCAGTTTCCATCCGAATTACCAGTTTGCGGGCACCGAGCCCGATGCGGTGGAGAACTACACCAATCGGTCGCCATTTCCGATGCTGCACCTATTGCGGGAAGCCAGTCTGGAAGCGGCGATTGACAGTTATCCTGATGTGGATGGGATCCCGCAGAGAAACATTGAACTGATGAACGAGCTGGGCTCGGAGAAGATGCGGAGTATTCTGCGTTCCTGTCTTGATGAATCCACTCGCAAGGTCTGAACAGATGGGACTGCTTTTCGAACAGATTGACAGCCAGCCTTCGGTAATCGGCGAGATCACTCTGCGCCGGCGCCGGATTCCGGCCATTGGTGACCGGGATATTTACGAGGTGAAGCTGGGCGAGGAATTCTTGATGTCCAGCATGTTTGTGGATGCAGAAGTAGCCCTCTCTGATATCGGACTGGGCGAAACTGAGGGCGACGATCTCAGTGTCGTTGTTGGTGGTCTGGGCCTGGGTTACACCGCTGTGGCGGCGCTCAGGCATGAGCGGGTTGCCGAGCTGCTGGTGGTTGAATACCTGGAGCCGGTCATCGGCTGGCATCAGCAGGAGCTGGTGCCTCTGGGTAAGGACCTGAACGGCGATCCACGGAACCGTTACGTCCATGGCAGTTTCTTCGACCTTGCCGTTACCGATCCTGAGGTTGGTGGTTTTGATCCGGAGAGCCCCGGTAAACAATTCGATGCCATTCTCCTGGATATCGACCACTCGCCCAGGGCTCTTCTGCACGATTCCAGTGCCAGCTTCTACACCGCCAACAATCTGCGCCTGATGGCCCGGCAACTGACGCCCCGAGGGATGTTCGCCATGTGGTCGAACGAGGGCGAGGATGACGAGTTCATGGCCGTTCTCAACGAGGTGTTCACCGATGTGGCCTGCCATGTCGTATCCTTCTTCAATCCATTTCAGAACAGGGAATCGTTCAACACCGTATATGTGGCCCGTAAGCCGGGCTGAGAAACCGGAGTCTGTATGCCTGTAACCACGCACCGCAGCCGACCCTTCAGCTCCAGCCAGCGTCTGCCGGAGCCGGACCAGCCGCCGGTTTTGCATGAGCCGGAGGAAGCCGGGGCGTTGCTGGCGGAGTTTATCCATCGCTATCCCCGGTTGCTGGTTTTGACCGGCGCGGGGGTCAGTACGGATTCGGGCATCCCGGATTACCGGGACGGCGATGGCGCCTGGAAGCGCAAGCAGCCGGTTCAGCACAAGGCTTTCATGGAAGACTTCTACACCCGCCAGCGCTACTGGGGCCGGAGCCTGATTGGCTGGCCGGTTATGCGTAATGCCAGACCGAACCCTTCCCATCACTACATCTCCGATCTTGAGCTGCTGAACCACAGCAGCCTGGTGGTCACCCAGAACGTGGATCGGTTGCACCAGAAGGCAGGCACCCGGGCGGTGACGGACCTGCACGGGCGGGCCGATGAGGTGGTGTGCATGAGTTGCGGCTACCGGTGCCCGCGGGATGAGGTGCACGATCGCTGCGCCGATCTGAACCCGGGGTTCCAGAAATACACCGCCGAGACAGCGCCGGATGGCGATGCCGATCTGGATGTGGATTTCGAGGATTTCCGGCTGGCGGATTGTCCGAAGTGCGAAGGGATTCTGAAGCCGGATGTGGTGTTCTTCGGTGATTTTGTCCCAAAAGACCGGGTGTATTCGGCCCTGGATACGCTGAAGGCCAGTGATGGCCTCTTGGTAATCGGTTCGTCGTTGATGGTGTATTCCGGGTTCCGTTTCTGCCGGTACGCCAACGAATGGAACAAGCCCATTGCCACCCTGAACTTGGGGCGGACGCGGGCTGAAGATCTGGTGGATCTGAAGCTGAACGCGAGGATCGGGGAGACCCTGAGGGCCTCCCTCGATCAGTTATAACAGCGGGTTACATCAGGTTGTAGATGAATACGACAGCCACGGCAACCGGGGTAACGAAGCGTACGGTGATCAGCCACAGATTAAACATGGCCGGTGACAAGGCCAGTTCACGCTCCATGGCCTGACGTGACATCACCCAGCCCGCAAACAGGGCAACCAGCAGTCCGCCCAGGGGCAGCATGATGTTGGCGGTGAAGAAGTCCAGCAGGTCGAAGATGGTTTTGCCTTCCAGCATGGGCACAAAGCCCAGGGGTGCGAAATCCGCCCACAGGTTCAGGGAGAGGATGGAGGCAATGCCCAGCCCCCAGCACACAATGCCCGCGCCCAGTGTGCTTACGGTGCGGTTCATGCCTTTCTGCTCTTCCAGCCACTCCACAATCGGCTCCAGCAGCGAAATCCCCGACGTCCAGGCGGCGAAGATCAGAAGCACAAAAAACAGGGTGCCGAACAGGGAGCCCATGGGCATCTGACCGAAGGCCAGCGGCAGGGTCTGGAAGATCAGCCCCGGCCCCGCTCCCGGCTCAAGACCATTGGCGAACACGATCGGGAAAATGGCCAGGCCTGCGAGCAGCGCTACGCCGGTGTCGATGACCGATACGGTGATCGAGGTCTTGGCAATGGAAATGTTCTTCGGCAGGTATGAACCATAAGCCATCATGACCGCCATACCGAGGCTCAGGGTGAAGAACGCGTGACCCAGCGCTACCAGTATTCCCGACGTTGTGAGCTTGGAGAAATCGGGCTGGAACAGGAACGCTGCGGCTTGCCCGAAGTGCCCGGTTGTCATTGCATAGCCCACCACAATCAGCAGCAACACGAAAAGGGCCGGCATAAGAATGCTGACAGCCCGCTCAAGCCCCGAGCGAACGCCCCGCACAACTACAACCATCACCAATGCCATGAACAGGGTATGCCAGGCCAGCAGGGTGGTGGGATCGCTGAGCAACCCGGAGAAGATCGCGCCTACGGCGTCGGCAGACTGCCCGGCAAGCTGACCGCTGGCCGTAGTGCCTACGTAGGAAATCGCCCAACCGCCGATGACCGAGTAGAACGAAAGAATCAGGAAACCCGCCAGAATGCCGATGGCACCAACCAGTTTCCAGGCTGGCTTGAGTCGGTCCCGCTCGGCGATCAGGCTAAGACTCCTGACAGGGCTTCGGCCACCGCGACGGCCGATCATGACTTCCGCCATCATGATGGGAATCCCGACGACCGCGATGCACAGCAGATAAACCAGCACGAAGGCACCGCCCCCGTTCTCACCGGTCACATAGGGAAATTTCCAGATATTGCCCAGGCCCACGGCGGAGCCGGTGGCGGCAAGAATAAAGGCAAGGCGTGATGACCAGAGCCCGCGTTTGGCGTTTGAACCTTCAAGTGCCGCCGATGAGCCTTCGAGCGCTCCCGAATGGCTGGCGGAATCTGATGAAGTGACAGACATAACTATCTCCTGGAGTATTTGTTTTTGTGTCAGGGTTATAAAGGGAAGCTGCAGTCACCCGCAGCCTCCTGGTGGGTGCGCCGGTGTCAGCTCAGCCGGTGCGAGCCAACCGCTCGGGCGCCAGGCTGGCTCCGGCGGTGTGCTTTTTGAACCGTTCTTCGGCCAGTTCGTTGGCGATCTCCCCGGTGGGGCGCCCCGAGCGGTCGGAACGGTTGAAGATTTCGGTCAGGGTATCGCCGATGGTCTCGACGTGGGCACGAACCGTTTCCGGTGCGGCCCCGGTTCGTTCGTAGAAGACATCAATGATGCCGCCGGCGTTGATGGCAAAATCCGGAGCATAGAGAATGCCCCGGCCCCGCAGCATGGCGTCGTGCTCGGGGTGTTCCAGCAAGTTATTGGCGGCGCCGGCGACGATCCGGGCCTTCAGTTGGGGAATGCTGTGATCGTTCAGTACCGCCCCCATGGCACAGGGCGCGACCACGTCGACAGGCAGTGACAGTATGTCCTCGGCAGCCGCTGGCTTGGCTCCCAGCTGATCAACGGCCCGCTGCATGTTCTCTTCATGGATGTCATAGACCCAGAGATCAGCCCCGGCATCCTTGAGGTGTCTGGCCAGACGGAACCCGACATTGCCGATGCCCTGAATAGCAACCTTCAGCCCACTGAGATTATCCCGGCCGAGCTGGTGTTTTACCGCTGCCTTGAGGCCGATAAAGGTGCCGTAGGCGGTTGCCGGTGATGGGTCGCCGTTGCTGGGGTTGCCGTCGAAGCCAGTGCGGGAAGCGATTCCGGCGACATGGTCGGTGTGTCGGCCCATGACTTTGAGGTCCGGTACGCTGGTGCCGGAGTCTTCCGCCGCAATGTACTGCCCGCCAAGACTCTCCAGATGGCGGCCCATGGCCTCCATCAGCGCTTCGGTTTTCTGTTTTCGGGGATCGCCGATAATCACGGACTTGCCGCCACCCAGGTCCAGGTTGGCCAGGGCGGATTTGTAGGTCATGCCTCGAGACAGTCGCAACACATCGCGCAGCGCGGCTTCATCAGAGGCATAGGGGAACATCCGGCAACCGCCCAGCGCAGGGCCTCGGGAGGTGTTGTGGATGGCTACGATGGCCTTGAGACCGGTTTCGGGATCGCAAAAAAAGGACAGATGTTCGTGGTTATCGAACTCGGGGTGGCTGAATAGCATTGTGAAATCCTCTCCCACTGGGCCGGATCTCGGCATGAGCGGGTATCTTGTTCTTGTCTGCCGGCTTGTGGCCGGCGTTACGATTTCAGGTGTCCGGTATGTCCGCTGGGGTGTGGCCCACCGAAAGTGCCCTTTTGGGGCTGGACGAAAAACAAACTAGCGGCAATTGACGTTAACGTCAACATGCAAAAGCGAACTATCCAATACAGGGCTCATCCACGGATTCAGGCGACCCCCTGGGAAACATTCGGGGCAATCATGAGGTTAAATGCCTTCATGTGTTGGGCAGATCTGGTCCATTAGTCGCAGGTGTGCCCCTTTCTGCGGTAACTACCTATACGCGGATCGGGGAAACTGACCTAGTTTCTCCGGATGTCTGTCGCTTCCTATTCTTATCAGCTACAGCCGGCCCGGGTAAGGGTGGAGTTTTTCCGGCTGCTTCCCATCTCATTGTTTGTGGTGGCGTTTGGCGCTGCCTTCGGGTTGGCGGCTACCCAGAAAGGCCTTGAACCGCTCCAGGCGGTGCTGATGAGTGCGACGGTGTTTGCCGGGGCCTCTCAGTTTGCCGCCGTCGATATGTGGGGCACCGAGGTATCTGTGCTGCCGATGATCGCTGTGGTCTTTGCGATCAATTCCCGCCATCTGCTCATGGGCGCTTCGCTTTACCCGATGCTCAGGGACGTTCCTCCGGGCAAGCGCTATGGCCTCTTGCTACTGCTGACCGATGCCAACTGGGCTGTTTCGGCCCAGGAATACCAGAGTGGTCGGCGAAACCTGGAGGTTATCCTTGGTGGCGGGTTGGCACTTTGGCTGGCCTGGATCATCGGGACCGGTCTGGGCGTCTATTTTGGTGGCCTTCTGCAGGATCCCAAATCCCTGGGCCTGGACATGGTTCTCGGCTGCTTCCTCCTGGCCATGGCGCTGGGCGGCAAGAAATCCCCGAGAGTGCTCGTGGCCTGGACCGTTGCGGCGCTGGCTTCATTGGCGGCCTGGAAATGGCTGCCAGCGAATACCCATGTCGTCGTGGGCGCGCTGGCCGGTGGTGCAATCGGGTTCTTCTGGCTAGAGCGAAAGCCTGCTCCTGCTTCTGACGCGGAGGACAGCGCCCATGACCGTTGAGACCACCACGGCCGGTATTCTGTTCCTGATTGCGATCATGACCGCCGTTACTCTGGTAACCCGTTTTGGCGGCGTGTTCATCATGTCGTTCGTGAAGATCAATCCTCGCATCGAGAGCTTTATCAACACCATGGCCAGCTCGGTCCTGATCGCCATCATCGTGCCCATGGCGGTGACGGGGGACGCCGGTGCGCTGGCGGCCCTGACCACGACTGCGGTTACCATGCTGGCGTTGCGTAAACCTCTCCCAGCCATTGCCGCCGGGATTGCCGCCGCCGGAATCGTACGGTTTCTGGCCTAACCTCTCGAATCTGAGGTGATTAAAAACTGCTCAAGTCCGGGAGTTTGCGGCCGATACACCTGTGTAGTAATTACAGGTGCCCAGAGCCATGATTTCCTCCAGCCAGATTTCGCTTTTCCAGGACAGTTCCCGCCAGGTATCGGCTTTCGACAGCACGCAGCTCCGCATCAACCGGCAATCTGCCGCTGCGCCGCAGGCCAATGAGAACGCGGTTGGCTCTGAGCTTACGCTCATGCGCCAGGCTGCCTATCGTTACACCAGCCAGGAGCAGCTCGCCTTCAGCGGCAGCAGCACGGTGACGGATGGCGGTCAGCAGAGCGTATTTGCCAGTGCACAGCTTGCCGAGAAAACCACCGAGTTGTTTCTGATGGGCGGGCAGGCGCTGAGCGTCAGCCGCGCCGCGCTCGGTGGTGATGCGGGTGTCGAGGGTCGGGGCAGTCTCTCGATTTCAGCCGGACGCTATATGTTTTACTCGGAGAGCGAATCCAGAAGCTTTGCCTCCACTGGCACCATCGCGCTGGACAATGGCGAGACCATCGACTTCACGTTGTCACTGCGACAGTCCCAGTCCCGAACCTACGAGTACTCGGAACTGGTGCAGATCCAGGAGCGGCCGCTCACCGACCCTCTGGTTATCAACTTCGGCACCGCCACGGCCCGCCTGACCGATACCCTGTTCGAGTTCGATCTGAACGGTAACGGTGAAACCGGACAGTTTGCCACCCTGGGCGGCGGTAGCGGCTACCTGGTGTTGGACCGCAATGGCAATGGCAAGGTGGACGATGGCTCCGAGCTGTTTGGTCCCCGGAGCGGCTCCGGTTTTGGCGAGCTGGCCCGCTTTGATGACGACGGCAACCGCTGGATTGATGCCAACGATGAGATCTTCGAGTCGTTGTCGGTGTGGGTCCAGACTGCAGACGGCTTACAGGCTCTGAAATCCCTCTCAGAAGTCGGCGTTCAGGCGCTTTATGTGGACAATGTGGAAGACCGCTTCACGCTGGCTAACAGTCAGGGTGTGCCGCTGGGCCAGATCAAGGGGTCGGGAATCTATCTGAGCACCGACGGTGAGGTCCGCACCCTGGAAGAAATCGACCTTGCAGAACAGAATACCGTCGAAGCGCCGGCCGCTGAGACGGTCCTGAACACGGAGCGTGGCTCGCCAGACCGAGGCGGAAATGGCCTGGTGGAGGCCAGGGTGGAAGCGATACGTTCAGCGCTCGAGAAGCTGAATGAAATCCGCGAAAAGCAGAAGGCGTTTATCGAAGAATCCAAAGACGCTGGCAAGCCCGAATCACCGCTTGATGATTACCTGAAGCTGATCGACAAGATGCGTCTGGAAATGCTGAACAGCCAGGACGAAAAGAAGCAGGCGGCGAGCCGGTATCTGGAGTTTGCCAGTCTTTGATTTTCAGCCTCGGAGCATGAAACAGGCGGGCAGGGCCTCCCAAAAAACGCTGTAAATACATCCCTGTACGCTTGGCTCCGCACATTTTTGGGAGGCCCTGCCCGCCTGTTTCCCAAACCTAAGGGGAATTTTCAGCTATCGGGTTGGGGTTTCTAAGCGCTAACTCGCCGATGCCTGGCAGTTTGATCCCCAAAGCCAGCGGGTTGATACCGAAGGATAGGCCCAGAAGGTTCAGCTCGAGGCCTTCCCGAATACCTGCCAGCACGCCAAAGTACCCACCCAGTGAGACCTGATAACCCGCGCCACCCGGAACCGCTGCGACAATATTGTCGCCGAGGTAGTCCTTGCCGATCGCGTGGTTCGGCAGAGCCACATCGAGACCCTCAACCTCCCTGATTACCCAGGCCACGAAGGTGTTGCTGTTCGGGCCAGGCCAGGCTTCGTACTCGGTCGGATAGGGGTAGGACGCCACTGCCTGGTAGATGTCGGGAATCAGCTTTTCGGCAGTTTCGCCGCGGATGTCGGCATAGAGGTCTGGCTTTGCGCCGTACCAGTGCCTGTCTGGCTCACCGGGCCGGGAATTGACCACGTAGCTGCGCCATCCGATGACCTCATGCACCCGGTAGTGATTGGCCCCTTTTTCCTTGGTGGCTATCCAGGTATGGACGGCAAAGTAACCTCGCCAACTCCAGGCCCGGGCGCCGTATACCTGAACGATGGCTTCCTCCGCCTGTTCCGGCAGGGGCGCAATCCGGGCACTCTCACGGGTCGCTGTTTGCCAGCTCTCGGCTCCCTGCAGGCTGCCACTGGTGGCAAGCAGAATCGGGCCAGACAGCAGCAATAGCACGGCGCCGAAGAACCAGCCGGTGTATCTGAAAAATCGTTTCATGAACTCAGTCCGAAGCTTGGGGTAGACGGGACCCTGTGAGTGACAGAAAGTTCCGGATGACTACCTGGATTATAGGGGACAGATACGCCAGCCGTGGGTTGGCGGATGAGGCATGTACCTGGCTGTGGTTTGCCGGGAGGAAGCTTGTCTTCTAGGCTCAGGGGTACAAGTTGCAATTTTCAGGAGTCTTCTATGTCTGACCATCACGTTTATAAAAAAGTGGAAATTGTCGGTTCTTCCAGGAAGAGCATTGAAGATGCCATCGAGAACGCACTCGAGGAGTGTGGAAAAAGCGTCCGCAATATGGAGTGGTTTGAGGTAACCGAAACCCGCGGCCATATCGTTGATGGCAAGGTTGGGCACTATCAGGTCGTGATGAAAGTAGGGTTCCGTATCGTCAACAGCTGAATGGGCGCCTTTTAGCTGCTCCGAATTGCCCGGTGCCGAATGGACGAAACCAGCTGGTTCATCAGTTCTCGGGCTTCCCCCTCATGCAGGCTGTGGCATTTGTCCTGTAATACCCGCCGGTCGTGATTGGATGAAGCACTGGAGACATCTTTGAGCAGGTCCAGGTACTGGCAGGCCGCAAGATGCGCCTTGATCTCGGCATCGATCAGCCGGGTAACCAGTTCATCGACGGACTCCGTGCAGAAGGGGCGGTTTCGGTTAAGCAGATTTCGGGCCTCCAGGGCCGCATTACGAGCTTCCAGTCTGAGTTCACCGGCCGCCTCGCCGGCTTCAACTGCCCTCAGGAACATGCCCAGGCGTTCGTGAAGATGCCATACCTGGGGCCAGATCTTGGCGTAGGCTTCCACCTCTGTTTGATAGCGGGCTTCTTCCACTGGGGAGCCCGAAGCGCTATTGCCGGCCTCACCGGGACGATTGAATTGTGCCACCCGTATGTCGTCAACTTCCCTCCACAGGGTATCGGAACGCTCTCGCAATGCGGTCAACTGGTCATGGCTGCGCTGGCGAGCGCCCGATCCGATGAATAGGGCAATCACGGCCAGGCCCAGGGCTGCCGCCGAAAGCAGAAGCGGCAGGCCGCCTGCCGATAACATGCTCCACAATGGGTCTGTATCCATGGTGTCTGACCCCCGCTTAAATCCAGTCTGGGTCTATTAGTATAGAAGTTAATCCGGCGTCTGCTGTCGGAAGGGTAGGGCGGATTCCGCATCGCTGAAATAAGCACGCACTTGGTCTGCCTCTTCACGGGTGAAGTTTTCGATGGCTTCGCGGAAGCCGGGGTGCAAAACACCATGCCAGGAGTGGGTGATTACCGGCTCAAAGCCACGTACCAGTTTGTGTTCGCCCTGGGCGCCGGCGTCAATATGGCTGAGGCCCAGGTCCATCGCCAGCTCAATGCCCTGGTAGTAGCAGGTTTCAAAGTGCAGGTGGTTGTATTCGTCAAGACATCCCCAGTAACGCCCGTAGAGGGTGGTTTTGCCCGCCAGGAACAGGGCACCGGCAATCATTTCGCCGTCACGCACTGCCATCACCAGATGTACATGTTCGGGTAGCTGTTCCAGAAGCAGCTCAAAGAAACGCTTGTTGAGGTATGGCCGTTGGCCTCGCTTCAGATAGGTCGCCTGATAAAAAACGTAGAACGCGGAAAGCACATGCGCCGGAATATCCCGGCCGTGAAAGCGCGCAAAGGAAATGCCCTGGTCCGCAACCTGGCGACGTTCCTTGCGGATAGACTTGCGCTTGCGGGAAGTCAGCGCTGCCAGAAAGTCCTCGAAATTACGGTAATCATGGTTATGCCAGTGGAACTGACATCCGATACGGTGTAACGCCCGCTCGTGGAGGAGCAGCTTCTGATCCTCGCTGTCCGCAAACAGCAGGTGCCAGGAGTGGGCTCCCAGTTCCTCAGTCAGCCTGTCCAACAGGTGGTGAATCTGCTCCGGTATCAACTGTTGTCGAATCTCCGGATCCAGCAGTAGCCTTGGCCCTGCGGAGGGCGTGAAGGGAATGGCGATCAGTAGTTTTGGATAGTACGCCAGCCCATGCCGTTGGTATGCATCGGCCCAGGCCCAGTCAAACACATACTCCCCCATAGAGTGGCTCTTCAGAAAAGCCGGCGCCAGGCCAACGACTCTGCCAGCCTTTCTGAACACGAGGTGACTTGGCGACCATCCGGTCTCTGGGGATGTGCAGCCGGAAGCTTCGAGTGCCTGGAAGAACTCGTAGCGAAGAAATGGATTGGTATGCCCAGCCAGCCGCTCCCACTCACGGGCGGGAATGTCGTTGATGCTGGTGCAGGTTTCCAGTGTGAGAGTCGCTGGTCCGGATTCTGACATGGTGAGGGAAAACTCCTTTATGTACTCGATACCATACGTCAGAAGACGGGTTTTGATCACCCCGGGGCCAGTGTAAAGGTTCTGCAAAGTGGCCTGGCCCGAATCAGTGGCTTGCGGGTAGCGTGTTAGACTTCAGGCAGCAACCGTGGCCGGCACGACAGGTGGAGAAGCGACATGCAGAACAGGGTGTTACTGGTCGAGGACGATGATGAATTGCGGGAATTGCTTGCCCGTTACCTGACCAATCAGGGATTTACCGTTCGGGAAGCCGGCAATGGCCGGGACGGCCTCGCGCTGGCGCTGGGTCAGGACTGCGATATTGTCGTGCTGGACATCATGCTGCCGGATATCAGTGGCCTCGAGGTATTGCGGGAACTGAGGGCAGAGACCCATCTGCCCGTGGTACTGCTGACCGCCCGGGGCGACGAAACGGATCGGATCGTCGGTTTCGAGGTGGGGGCCGATGATTATATTCCGAAACCTTGCAATCCCCGTGAGCTGGTGGCCCGGCTTCAGGCGCTCTTGCGACGAATTGCATGGGACCAGAAAACCGAAGTCAATGCGGCCCGGACCTATGGCGATCTCCGCGTCGAACCGGGCCATCGCCGTATTTACCAGGACGATGTGGCGATGGAGCTGACCGCCACCGAATACGAGGTTCTGCAGGTTCTCCTGGCGCACGCAGGCAGCGTGGTCCGTAAAACTGATCTCATGCAATGGGCACTTGGGCGGCGCCTTGAAGCTTACGACCGTACCCTTGATATGCACATCAGCAACCTTCGCAAAAAACTGGGCAATGACGACCCGCCCCGAATCGAAACCGTACGGGGGCTGGGTTACAGCTATCGGGTGCCGGAATGAGGCGGCGCCCCATGTTTCCTCTGTTCTGGCGGATCTTCCTGTCGATCTGGCTGGCCATGGCGGTCACCGTGGTGGCCAGTAACCTCGCAACCAGGATGCTTCTGGACCGGGAGCGTGAAGCCATCGAGCGCCAGGCAGGTCTCAGGGATCTGGCCGAAGAAGCCATCGCAATCCGCGAGGCCGGTGATCGTGGCGAAGCGTGGCGCTTTCTGCGGGACGAAGGCGAGCGTCTTGAACTGTTTCTGGTGTTGCTCGAACAGGATGAAAACGATGGCAAGCTGCCTTCGTTCATCCGCGACCGCATGAAATCTGGCTGGTACCCGCAGAAACCCGCGGTTCTGGACGTGGGAGGCGGTTACCGGTTGGTGGCCTGGCCTCGGGTACAGGGTGCCGGCTGGCTCAATCCCAGATTCTTCAGGGCTATCGAGCTCGGGCTGGCCCTGCTGATGATTTCTCTGGCGTGCTGGTGGATCGCCCGCCTGGTATCGCGACCGTTGAAACACATGGAAAGCACGGCCCAGGCGATTGCGGCCGGAGATAATTCTCTCAGGGTCAGCGAAAATATCGCCCAACGCCGGGATGAGGTGGGGCAGCTGGCAACCGCCTTTAATGCCATGACCGAACAGCTCTGCAGTCTGCTGGAACGCCAGAAGCACCTGCTTCGGGATATTTCCCACGATCTGCGAACACCGCTCACCCGCCAGCGTATCGCCATTGAGCTGGCAAGCGAGGCCGGTGCGGACGAAGAGCTGATGGCAAGCATTCTGCGCCAGAACGAACGGCTTGAAACCATGACGGGTCAGATACTGACGTTATACCGGGTTACCGAAGCCGGTGGCGATATCGAGCGCGAGCCACTCCGGCTGGTGCATGTGATCAATCAGGTCCTCAAGGATGCCGCGGACTATGCCGAACACCAGGGTGTGGACTGCAAACTCGTGGTGTCACCGGAAAGTTCACGGGCGTCGGTGCTGGGTGATGAAGGGCTTTTACAGCGAGCCATCGATAACATCCTCCAGAATGCCCTCGATCACACGCCACCTGGCAGGGCTGTTCATCTTGCCGTGACGGTGGCCGATGACTGGTTGAGGCTAACGGTTGATGACGAGGGACCGGGCGTTCCGGATGAACTGATCGGCCAGCTTTTCGAGCCGTTCTTCCGGGCGGATAAGTCTCGCGGAGGCACGGGCTGGGGGCTTGGCCTGGCCATTGCCAGAGATATCGTAGCGGCCCACGATGGTGTGATAGGGGCAGCGGCGGGAGAAAGTGGTGGCTTACGGGTGACGCTTCGCCTTCCGGTGTTTTTCGGAGGCGGCTGATTCCGGCTCCGGGTCGGAAGGTTTCAGTTTTTCCGCGCCGGAAAAGTCGATACCCTCCTGCAGCTCGTCCTCGTCAAACCGGATACCGCAGGCCGCTTTTCGAATCTTTGCGGGCGTTGCCGTGCCCGGGTTGTTGTATTCGTCTTCAGAGGCCATAGGTCGTTGTCCATGAAAAAAGATTACCCCGTTCCCGCAGGATACCTTGAGCGTGAAACGGAAGTGAAGAAAAGCCGGTTTATTGCCCGGGTAGCCCCGGTGAGTTCGCGGGAGGAGGTGAAGGACTGGCTGGAACAGGCTCACCGGGACCATCCGGACGCCCGGCATATCTGCTGGGCCTACCAGATCGGGCGTCCCGGTTCTGCCGCCGAGGCTGGCATGAACGATGATGGTGAACCGTCCGGAACGGCCGGGAAGCCGATTCTTAACGTGATTCAGCACAAGGATATGGGTGATGTCCTGGTGATGGTGATCCGGTACTTTGGTGGTATCAAGCTGGGTGCCGGAGGCCTGGTGCGAGCCTATGCCGGAGCGGCAGAGAGCGTGCTGTCGGCCGTTGATCGTGTGGTCCAGCAACCCATGGCGGACGCGCTGGTTTACCTGTCTTTTGCCGACGAGCAACCTCTGCGTCACTGGTGCGAGGTGAACGGTGCGTCGGTGGAATCGGTGGACTACGGGGCGTCGGTTCGCGCCCGTGTATTGGTTCCGGAGGAGCAGATGACAGCGTTCGGGGCGTTCTGCGATGCCCATAAACTGGATTACAGTTTTGAAAGGTGACGGATCCCAGGGGCATCGTTGCGCGTCCGTGAGGCGTATACTGTTTGAATAGCGATCTTCTCAATTGAGGACAAAAATCATGATGCGTTTTCTGATGTTAGCGGTTGTTACCTTGGCTATGACCGGTTGCGCCAGCAATGTGGTGACCGACTACAACTCGTCTGTGGTTTTTGGAAATTATTCATCCTGGGCGTTTGCCAGTGGTACCGACTCGTCATCCTTTACATCACTCGACGGCACTCGGGTACGCAGTGCCGTTGAGAGAGAGCTGAATCGCAAGGCGCTGCGACAGGTGCCCGAGGCGGAGGCGGATTTGCTGGTCAGCTGGCAGATTGTGCCGGAAGAGCGGCTTGAGCAGACCGGCGTGGGACTCGGGTTTGGTTTTGGCAGCGGTAACTTCGGCTGGGCACTGTCCGCGCCACCACCGGTGCGTGAGATTGAAGAAGGCAAGCTGGTGGTAGAACTGGCGGACAGCAAGTCCAAGGAAGTTGTCTGGCGTGCAGCCAGCCGACGCTATCTCAATGAAAACCAGTCACCCGAGACCCGGAGAGAATTGATCGACGAGGTCGTGACTGAAATGTTCACCAAGTATCCCCCCGGTCTTGATTGAAAGACCGGGCAAGACAGGAATAGCAGGGAGACGGAATGAAGAAGCGATCTGAGGGCGGTCTGGTTTTTTCGACCGAGCAGGGGCGAATGTGCCCCGATTGCCGCAACCCGATGAATGAATGCAGCTGCACCGCACCATCACGGCCTGCCGGAGACGGTGTCGTCAGGGTGAGCCGGGAAACCAAAGGCCGCAAAGGCAAAGGTGTAACCCTGGTCACCGGCATTCCATTGGATGACAAAGAACTCAAAGCCTACGCCAAGGTGTTGAAAGCCAAGTGCGGCACCGGTGGTACGGTAAAAGACGGTGTGGTCGAAATCCAGGGTGATCAGCGCGACCTGCTGGTTCCATTGCTTGAACAGAAGGGTTGGACCGTCAAGCGCGCTGGTGGCTGATGGTATAACACGCAATTCCCGCATGCTCACGTTACAATAGAGTCCGCGAATAACGAATCCCGAGTTTCACATCAACCGGAATCTGGCCGGAACTCCCCGGGAATATCCTGAGGGATGGCGGGTTCCGTTCGACCGGAGGCAGGCATGCATATACTGGTTTTGGGCGCAGGCGTTGTAGGCACCACCTCGGCCTGGTATCTGCAAAAGCAGGGACACCAGGTAACCGTGGTGGATCGCCAGAATCAGGCCGGCCTGGAAACCAGTTATGCCAACGGTGGCCAGATCTCCGTATCCCATGCCGAGCCCTGGGCCAATCCCTCAGCCCCTTTGAAAGTGTTGAAATGGCTCACCCGCCCGGACGCACCCTTGTTGTTCAGGCCAAGGCTCGATCCAGACCAGTGGCGCTGGGCGCTTTCTTTCCTGGGCCAATGCACCTCGGCCAGGGCCGCTCACAATATTCGCCAGATGGTGAACCTTGGCACCTACAGCCGAAGCCAATTGCAGACTCTGCGTAAGGAGGCCGGCGTAGAGTATGACCACCTAGAGAAGGGCATCCTGCATTTCTACACCAATCCCGCCGAGTTTGATGGCGCTATCGAGCCTACCCGGATCATGCAGGATCTGGGTTGTGATCGGCAGATTATCGATGCAGACCGTGCGGTTGAGCTGGAACCGGCACTCAAGCCGATCCGCAACCGGATTGCCGGAGCAACCTACACCTCTGAAGACGAATCTGGTGATGCGCGGTTATTCACCCAGAATCTCGCAAAGCGTTGCGCGGAGGCCGGCGTAGAGTTCCGGTACGGTACTGAGATCCTGAGTTTTGAGCGTGCCGGCGAGCGGGTACTCGGGGTCCAGACTCTCCATGACGGGGGCTATGAGACCCTCCGTGCGGATGCCTATGTGCTGAGTATGGGCAGCTTCAGTGCGGCACTTGCCCGGCAGTTGGGTATTTTCCTCAACATTTACCCGGCCAAAGGCTACTCGATTACGGTACCCGTGAAGAACGAGGAGGCGGCGTTCAATGTCAGCCTCACTGACGACGAGTACAAGCTGGTTTATTCCCGCCTCGGTGATCGCATGCGTGTGGCGGGCACGGCCGAACTTAACGGCTACAGCCGGAAACTGAACTACACCCGCTGCCGCGCTATCGTGCGCCGCACAGCGGAAGTCATGCCCGAAGCAGGTTATTGGGATCAGGCCGAATTCTGGACCGGTTTGCGGCCTGCGACGCCCTCCAACGTTCCGTACATCGGAAAGAGCCACTTCGCCAACCTCTACCTGAATACCGGACACGGTACCCTGGGATGGACCCATTCCTGTGGTTCCGCCGCGGCCCTTGCGGACATTATTGACGGCCGCAAGCCGGAGGTGGATTTTACGTTTTCCGGTCTATAAAACTGAAAGGGGCCAGATGAACCCCTTCATCTAACCCCTTTTTCCTGCTCCGGTACAGTCTACTGCAGCTGATCCCGAATCAGTTTCTTGTTGATCTTGCCAACACTGGTCTTCGGAATATCTTCCACGAAATCAATATGCTCCGGGATTGCCCATTTGTTGATTTCGCCGCTTTCCACAAACTGCTTCAGGTGGTTCTGGATATCCCCGGCACTGGCTTGCTCACCCGGCTTCAGGGTGACGAGTGCGTGCGGCCGTTCGCCCCATTTTTCATCAGGCACACCCACCACGGCAGCGCCTGCGACGGCCGGGTGCTGGCTGATCAGGTTTTCCAGGTCCAGTGAAGACAGCCACTCACCGCCGGTCTTGATCACGTCCTTGATGCGATCCTTGATGGTGATGGTGTTGTCCGGCTCCATCGAGGCAACGTCGCCGGTGTGAAGCCAGCCACCTTCCCAGAGCTGTTCGCCTTTCTCGGGCTCCTTGAAGTAACCCTGGGTCAACCAGGGCGCGCGGGCCACGATTTCGCCTTTGGCCTCGCCATCGTGGGGGACCGGATTGCCTTCGGGGTCCACAATTTCCATCTCAACCATGGGCGTCGCAATGCCGGTCTTTACCCGGATCGCAGTTTGCTGTTCAAGAGGCAGTTCCATGTCTTCCGGTTTGAGGTGGGAGGCGCAGAGCAACGGACAGGTCTCAGACATGCCGTACGCAGTGTACAGTTTGATTCCGAGCTTGGCCCCGGCATCGCACAGGCCTTTGGTGAGGGCGCTGCCGCCGATCAATACGTGCCAGTTGCTCAGATCGGCCGTCTTGATGGATTCGGTGGCCATCATCATCTGCATGATGGTGGGCACGCAGTGAGAGAAAGTCACTTTGTGTTCCTTGAGCAGATCGACCAGCAGCTCCGGCTCATAGCGGCCGGGGTAAACCTGCTTGATGCCCATCATGGTGGCGGCATAGGGTACACCCCAGGCATGCACATGGAACATGGGCGTCACTGGCATGTAAACCGACGAGGAACGCATCAGCGGCATCTCGTCGAATGACGCCACGGTGCCTGTCATGGCCAGCGTGTGCAGTACCAGCTGGCGGTGGCTGAAGTAAACGCCCTTCGGGTTGCCTGTGGTTCCCGTAGTGTAGAAGGTGGTCGCCACACTGTTTTCGTCGAAATCGGGGAAGTCGAACTTGTCATTGGCCTTGGCGAGCAGGCTCTCATACTCCCCGATAGCATCAACAGGTGCCTTTTTCGCGGCATCGCTGTCGGTGAGCTGAATCCAGGTCTTGACCGTTTTGATCTCGTCTTTGACGGCCTCAATGATCGGGAGGAAGTCGTCGTGCACCAGAACCACATCGTCCTCGGCGTGGTTCATGGTGTAGACGATCTGGTCCGGGGACAACCGTATATTGACCGTGTGCAGAATGGCACCAATCATCGGAATGGCAAAGAAGCACTCCAGGTACCGGGGTGTATCCCAGTCCATCACTGCAACCGTATCACCCGGTTTTACACCGGCATCGGTCAAGGCGTTTGCCAGGCGGTGGATGCGCTCAACCAGATCGGTATAGGTGTACTTGCTGCGGTTAGAGTAGACGATTTCCTGATCCGGATTATAGCGAGGGCCGGAAAGCAGGAGCTGTTTGATCAAAAGTGGGTACTGATAGGCGTTGTCAGCCGGAGATAGGATGCGGGTCTGTGCCATTACTTGTTTCCTCTTTCCCAGTTGTTGGTGTTATCGCGAGAAACAGGAATAAATCTGACACAGATTGGCTGAAACAGGAACCGGTAACAGTGAAAAAATGCAGAGCGAACGGTAGCTTAGATGTGATGTCCGTTTCGCTCTGCGGACGTGCCCGTCAGGGCGGCAGTATTACTCGTAAGTGCAGAGGTATGCGGTATCGATGTCGGTCTTTGCTTTGAAGCTAGCCTGCCCGGCTACGTCAAAACTCTCGCCGGCTCCGTAGGTCATCCACTCCTCCATGCCGGGGAGCAGCACGGTGAGCGCACCGCTTATGACAGTCATGGTTTCTTTCTTGCTGGTACCGAACTCATACTCGCCCGGGCTGATCACACCAACGGTGGCTGGCAGGGTCGAGGTCTGGAAAGAAATGGACTTGGCCTGGCCGTCGAAATATTCATTTACTTGCAGCATGTGCTGGGCTCCTGGAATAAGTTTGGGCGACTACTATACGGGAATTTTGTGCACTTCCAATGACAAAATAATCAGTCTGAGGCGTCCTTACCGTTGTGGGATATTGGTCGCTCTGTTTCAGTCTCAAGTCCGCTGTAAAGCTTGTGAGTGTCTGGATCGTACCGTTCCCGCAGTTCGTCTTTGGTGGTACCGCTCCAAAGCGAAATACCGGTGAAATAACCCGCCCGCCCTATGACATGAGCAGCGATCGGTGCCGTTAACAGGATAAATACGATGAACGCGATCGCCCTTGCGGCGACGGCGCTGTCGGAGAAATGCAGCGCCACCCCGGCCATCGTGAGTATGGCGCCCATCGCGCCCGCTTTGGTGGATGCATGCATGCGTGTTGGCAGGTCCGGCAACCTTACGATGCCGATGGCTGCAAGCACCATGAACGCGGCCCCTGCCAGCAAGAGGATGGAAACGAAAATTTCACTCATCCTTGACGCCTCCGCGCTCCAGGAACCTGGCGAACCCTATTGCCGCGAGGAAAGCGGTGAGGGATATCACGATAGCCACATCAAGAAAACTGGAAACACCGGTATCAATGGCATGAACCCCAACATAGCCAACCACCACGGATGCAATCAGCTCAAGTGCAACCACGCGGTCTGCCAGGGAAGGGCCCCGGGTTAACCGGATGAAGGCAAAAAGTAACGCCAGGGACAGCATGAGATAAACAATATTAATGGCGATTCCAAGCATGGTGGCCTCCTAGCGCATAACCTTGAGGATTCGGTGTTCCAGTTCTCTCAGGTCATTTCTGAGCTGCTCCTCGTCCTGAAGAAACATGGCATGGATGAACAGCACCCGTCGATCATCGGACACATCCAGGCTGAGGGTCCCCGGTGTCAGGGAGATAACACTACTGACAAACATGATTTCCATATCGGTACGTGCCTGTAGCGGAAATGCAATCACACCGGGCTTCATGTGCCAAACCGGCGTGGCGACATCGTAGGCAACCCGCAGGTTGGACTTCACCAGCTCCTTAAGGAAAAAGGCCAGGAAGGCGATCAATCTCGGAATTCTCCGGGAGTAGCCCTTCAAAGCAGGCACCTGGTTTTGTAGAACCATGAGCGCAATGTAGCCAAAACAGAAACCGGCCAGCAGGTTCATGGCAGTGACGCTGCCACTGAGAACCACCCAGGCGATTGCAAGCAGCAGGTTCCAGAACAGACCGATCATTTCGGCATCCCTCCAAGAACTGCTTCTATGTATAGCTGCGGGTTCATCAACTGGTCTGCGGCCGTCTCGGCCAGAACGTAAATGGGCTGCCCGTATAGACCAATAATGAGCGTGCAAGCCGCAAGCCCGACCACCGGCACATAGTAGGCCCAGTTGTGCGCGTCTTTTATCTCGCCATTGAGCCTGCGGACATCGGTCACATGGTCGGGAACCTTTTTCCAGAAGACTTCCGCCCAGATCTTGATCATTGAATACAGGGTCAGCAAACCAACCAGCAGAGCGATGGCCGAGACCACATATTCACTGGCTTCCAGGCTTGCTCTCACCACAATAAACTTGGCGAAAAAGCCGGACAAAGGCGGAATACCGGCGAGCGACAGCGCCGGGATCAAAAACAACAGAGCCAGATACGGGCGCTGACGGTAAACTCCGCCCAGATTCTTCAGCTCATAGCTCCCAAGGAGACGGTAGGTGATGCCGCTGACCAGGAACAGATTCGTCTTCACAATGATGTGGTGCATGATGTAGAACACACCGCCAATCAGGGCCAGAGGCGTGAATAGCGCCAGCCCGAGCAGCATGTAGCCGATCTGGCTGACAATGTGGAAAGACAGGATTCGCCGGAATTCGAACTGCGCCGCCGCGCCGAGAACGCCGGTCAGCATTGTCAGGGCAGCGGCCCAAAGCAGTATGGTGTGTGTGTAGGCGACATCTTGCGTGAAGATCAGCGTAAATACTCGATAGAGCGCGTAAACCCCGACCTTGGTCAGCAGCCCTGCAAACAGCGCTGAGACGGCGACTTGCGGCGTGTGATAGGAGGCAGGGAGCCAGAAAAACAGGGGGAACGCCGCCGCCTTGATGCCGAACGATACCATGAACATCAGGGAGACCACCGTCACCATGCCAGGGTCTTCCACACTGTTCAGTTTTTGGGCGATGTCCGCCATGTTCAGGGTGCCCACCATTCCGTAAAGCAGGCCGACGGCGGAGAGAAAAATAGCCGACGAGAACAGGTTCAGGGTCACGTACTTGATGGCGCCTTCCATCTGGGCTCGCTCTCCGCCCAGGGTCAGAAGGGCAAACGATGCGAGCAGCATCACCTCGAACCAGACGAACAGGTTGAATATATCGCCAGTCAGAAAGGCTCCGGCCACGCCGGCGAGCAGCAGGTGCATCAGGGGGTAATAACCGAATTTTTCATGACCTTTCGGCGTTGAGGCCAGCGAATAGATTGCGATGGCAAGGCCGATAATGCCGGTTAGCACAATCATGATGGCGCCAAGAACATCGGACACCAGCACGATGCTGAAGGGCGCAGGCCAACTGCCCATTTCCACCACCAGAAAGCCCTGATCAATGGTTGAGCGCATGAGCCAGATGCCGGCCGCCAGCAACAGCCCGGTGGCAACAACTGCAAGTACCCGCTGAAGCGTGATAGAGCGCCAGAATGCCAGGGATAGAGCTCCGGCTGTCAGGGGGATCAGGATCGGGAGAACGAGTTCCGGGTTCAAGTATCCGTATCCTTCATCTTGTCCAGGTCATCGGTTCCGACCACTTCGTAGGCACGACGGATCAGAACCACGGCAAACGCCAGGACGCTGAAAGCAATCACAATGGCGGTGAGAATAAGGGCTTGTGGCAGTGGATCGGCCACTGCTCCAACGACTTCACTAGCCCCCTCGGGAATCAGCGGTGGCGCGCCCCGGGTCAAACCCGCGACGACGAAAATCAGAAGGTTGGCCGCATTGCTCAGAATGATCAGGCCAATGACGAGTTTGACGATAGAGCGGCGCAGCATCATGTATATGCTGGCTGTAAAAAGCAGCCCAACGACATAGGCCATCAAGGTTTCCATAACTGAGCCCCCTCCCTGTCAATGAATGCACGGTTCATTCTTCCGACTCCATCAGGCTGATCACAAAGGTCATCAGCGTGCCCAGGACGGCCAGGTACACGCCAATGTCGAAAATCAGAACGGTTGATAGTTTCAGATAGCCTTCACCGGGGAGTGGAACCTCCCACCAGAGTGCGGTAAGCATGGCCTGGCCAGTCCAGAAGGCAGGGATTGTAGAGGCGAGACCGAAGAGCAACCCGGCCGCCAGAATATCCCGAGGGCTGACACGCAGCAGCTTGCGTGTTGATTCAGCACCAAAAGCGAAGGCATAAAGCACAAAAGCACTTGCCGCCACCAGTCCACCGATAAAACCGCCGCCGGGTTCGTCGTGCCCGCGCAAAAGCAGGAACACCGAAAACATTAGTTGTAGCGGCATAATCGCTAGAGCGGCGGTGTGGAGTATGAGCGTGTTGGTTTTCATGGCTTGTGCTGGTCCTCCGCCCTGAGTTTGACCATCGAGTAGACACCCATAGCCGCAAGGCCCAGAACAAAGATTTCCCCCAGGGTGTCTAGCTGCCTGAAATCCACCAGAATCACATTGACGATGTTTTTGCCGAAGGCCAGGCCATAACTGTTTTCAATGTAATAACCGGAGATACTGTCGAAGTACTGGATATCCAGTACCGCAAGCATCAGCAGGGTCATGATCGCGCCGGCAAAGACCGCCACCGCCAGGTCCCGATAACGTTCCCATGGCGATGAGAGGTTGACGAAAGGCGGCAGTTTGAAGAGCACCAGAACCAGCAATATCACTGTCAGGGTCTCCACCAGGAGCTGCGTGATGCCAAGATCCGGAGCGCTAAAGTGGATGAATATCAGGGCCACCCCGAAACCCAGTACGCCGACTGAGGCAACGGAACCCAGCCGGGACCGGGTGACACTGGCAAAGACGGTTGCTGCGACAATAAGAAGAGCGATGCCAAACTCGTAGAAGTAGCCATTGCTGAAATCGAAATCCAGCTGAAAGCCGTGGCGGGTGAACAGCGTGTAGCCCGTCAGACCGAAAGTGACCAGAACGAGGATCAGCAGATAGATGCCTAGAACCCCGTTCTGCAGCACTCGGGTTTGCCAGCTTGCAACCTGGGTGATCCCGAGCATGAATCGGAAATAGCCCGCCTCCGGACCAAAGCGGCTGGTGGTCGTGTTGACAGCGTAAAGCGTCGGATGCAGTCGCTGCCAGGTTACAAAAAGCAGGGAGCCCGCCAGGAGGCTGGCGCCAGACAGCATCAATGGAACATTCACTCCGTGCCACAGGGCCAGAGCCGTCTTTACCCCAGTGCCATAGACGGATGAGACTGTGGCATCCAGTACGAAGATTGCGGGCAAAAACGGCGCCACGCCAAAAATCAGCGCCAGAAGGGTCAATACTGCCGGGCCTATCAACATGGCGACGGGCGCGTCGTGGAGCTGTTTCGGAGTGGTGCGAACGGGGCCGAAAAACGGCTTCAGGAAAACCAGTCCCGCTACGGCCACGACCAGAATCGAAGAAGCGACAGCCGCTGTCAGGAGCGCCCAGGGCCATACCGGCGAGTTGATAACCGACTCGAACATCAATTCCTTGGCAACGAAACCGAAGAGTGGCGGAAGCCCCGCCAGCGATAATGCAGCCAGCCCGGTAATAACCGCGGTCCTGGGCATGCTGCGCCAGAGCCCGCCCATTTTTGTGATGTCTTTGGTGCCTGTTTCGTGGTCCAGTGCGCCCGCAAGCATGAACAGGGCGCCCTTATACAGCGAGTGCGCCACCAGAACGCAGACGAAAGCGATGATCGCCTTTTCTGTGCCGATTCCGATGAGCATGGTGAGGGTGCCCAGCGCCATGACCGTCGAGTATGCGAGCACCTTCTTGATGCCGGTGCTACTGAAGGCCAGGTAGGCGCCAGTGAGCATGGTTGCAGCGCCAAAAAACATCAGGGAGTTGCTCCACAGCGCATCCCCGTCCATGGATGAATTCAGGCGGGCCAGCAGATAGACGCCGGCTTTGACCATGGTCGCCGAGTGCAGGTAGGCAGAAACGGGGGTAGGCGCAGCCATGGCATTGGGTAACCAGAAGTGAAATGGTACCTGCGCAGATTTGGTGAAGGCTCCGATGAGTATGCAAACCGCCGCCGCGGTGTAGTAACCATGGTCGTGAATGGCGAGATCGGATGCCAGTATCTCGGAGAACGAATAGCTCCCTGTGATGAAGATCAGGAGAATCAGACCGGCCATCAGTACCAGGCCGCCTCCCGCTGTGACGAAGAGTCCCTGCAGGGCGCATTTCCTGGCTTCTGCATCTTCATGGTTGAAGCCGATCAGCATGTAGGACGTGATACTGGTCAGTTCCCAGAACACGAAAAAAGTGATGAGGTTATCGGATAACACCAGCCCCAGCATCGACGCCATGAACGACAGCATGATGACGTAAAATCGGGCGAGATCCTTGTGGCCCTGGAGGTAGGAACCGGCATAGATCAGGATAAAGGTTCCGATACCGCTGATCAGAAGCGCGAAGACCAGTGCCAGGCCATCAACCATGAAATCCAGCGAGACGCCGAGTCCGGGCATCCACTGGTTACGAATCAGAAGAGTTTCACCGCCGCTGACCGCCGGGATCAGGCTGGCAAAATAGGCCGTGAGCAACGCGGGGAGAAGGGCCAGCACCCAGCCAATGTGTTTGCCTGCCACGCGATAGAGCGCGGGAACCGCCACAGCCAGCAAAAATCCCGAAAGCACAGCCAGTAACATCATTCAAGGGTGCTCCTTTAAGACCCAAGTTAAAACGTCCTGCAGTTAACGGCGGTTTTTATAATCAGTATTTAATACGATTCCTTGGCACAAAAAGTTCTTGGAATTGTTGATTGAATTACTGGTCCCAGGGATGGCCCCGGGTGTTTTCTGTGGTGTTAACCTTCAAATGCATGGCAGCTTTTGCCAGGAAGTTGGCACTCACAGGCGCCGTCATGAACAGAAAGGCGGTGATCAGGAATTCCTCGATACCAATACCCTGTCCAAGTGTGCTGAAGTAGATCACCGAGCTGATCACGATAGCGCCCACTCCAACCGTGGTGGCTTTGGTGGGGCCATGAAGGCGAGTAAAGAAGTCAGGTAGGCGAGCCAGGCCAATAGCGCCGATCAGGGTAAATGCGCCGCCGATGATCAAAAGCAGGCAGATGGCGAATTCAGCGTAGGGGTTCATCGGGTGTTTCCTCCTGGAGCATTTGTTTGCCGGGTGTGGGCTTACTCAATGACGCTGCCCCGCTTCAGATATTTGGCCATGGCGACGGTTCCAACAAAGCCCATTACAGCAATCAGAAGGGCCGCCTCAAGGTACATGCGTGTTCCGAGTGTGAGGCCCAGCAGGATAATCAAAGCAATGGCGTTGATGTAGAGCGTGTCGAGTGCCAGCACTCTATCGGGCGCATCCGGTCCCTTGATCAGACGGTATACATTCAAAAGCGCCGCCACAGTGACCATGGCAATGGTGATGTAGAGGGCGGTAACTATCATTGAAACATCTCCAGCAGAGGCTTCTCGTAGCGGGTTTTGATCGTGTCGATAACTGTCTGATCATCTTCCGCGTCAAGCGCGTGAATCAGTAGCAGCTTGTTGTCATCGCTGACGTCAGCGCTCACGGTGCCGGGTGTCAACGAGATGGTGCTGGCCAGAATTGTGATGGCCAGAGGGTGCTCCAGCTCCAGGGGATAACAGACAAATGCAGGACGTGCCGGCCGCGGGCTGAGGATGAGCCGTGCCACTTCAACACTGGCGATAACAATATCCCAGACAACGCGCAGAAGGTAGGCGGGCACTCTCCAGGCCTTGATGAATGCCGGCGGATCAGGCCAAAAGCCCTGGGTTATCTGCGGTATTGCCCACGCCAGGATCAGGCCCAATACCGCACTGCCGCCGCTTATTCCGTCACTCAGGAACTGCCAGGTGATAAAAAGGGTAAGGCTCAGCCAGGGCTGGGGAAAACTCAGGCGATCAAGCATCAGCTGTCCTCCCTGACCATCTTGGTTTGCAGGATCTCAATATAGGCATCCTTGTTGTGCAACTGTTCTGCCGTGGCATCGGTGTAGCGGGTAATCGGGCCAGCCAGTACAACGATCACCACTGCCAGTGCAGTCAGGGCACCGGCTGCGACAGAAATCCGGCCGTTGAGCGGATCTGGCTTTTCCAGATGACCATCCACCGTGCGCCAAAAAACGATACTGCCAGCGCGGCTATACGCGATAACGGTCAGGAAACTACCGATCAGAAGTACTGACCAGAGCCATGCCATTTCGGTTCCCGACTGCACGGATTGCAGAATCAGTACCTTGCCGAAAAAGCCACTCAAAGGGGGTAGGCCAGCTGCTGCAACGGCACCGACCAGGAACAGCACGCTCAGGAAGGTGCGGTTCTGCATTTGGGGGGCGGTAACGATTCGGTCCCGGGCGGAGCCCCTCTGGTTGGCCACCAGCTCCGATACCAGGAACAGGCCGCCAACCGTCCAGGTGGTGCTCAAAAGATAGAACAAGGCAGCAGACAGACCTGCTTCGGACCCGAGCGAGATTGGCGCCAGCAATGTGCCCACGGAAATGATGACTTGCCATGCGACCAGTGTTTTCAGGCTGCCGGATCCCAGCGCGCCAATCACCCCCATGGCGAGGGTGGCCAGGGCAATGGGGAATAGCCAGTCCATGCCCAGATTGGCAAGTTCGCCAGCGTCATCGCCGAAGATCAGGAGATAGACCCGAAGAATGGCGTAGATGCCAACTTTGGTCATAACCGCGAACAGCGCGGCCACGGGCGCCGTGGCTTTGGAATAGGCACGCGGTAACCAGAAGCATAGGGGAAGGATTGCGGCCTTGAGACCGAAAACAACCAGCAACATCATGCCGCCGGCTTTGACGATGTTCAGACCTTCCCCGGAAACCTGCGGAATCTTGACGGCCAGGTCTGCCATGTTGAGAGTGCCGGTGACGCTGTAGATCATGCCGACACTGATCAGGAACACGGCGGAGCCAATCAGGTTCAGCACAACGTAGTGGAGGCCCGGAACGGTCCTTATTGTGCCACCGCCATGCATTAGCAAACCGTACGAGGCAATAAGCAGTACCTCGAAAGCAACAAACAGGTTGAACAGGTCACCGGTCAGGAATGCGATGTTCAGCCCCATCAGCTGGAACAGGAAAAGTGCATGAAACTGCCGATTGCCGTCGTCGGCACCGCCGATCGAATAGATGTGACAGAACAGGGCCAGAACCGCTGTCATGATCAGCATCAGGGCCGCCAGGCGATCCAGGACCAATACGATACCGAATGGTGGCTGCCAGTTGCCGAATGCATAGATTCGATAGCTGCCGTCGTCCGCCATTACCAGCAGCACGATGGCAGAAACCAGCATCAGGACGGTTGTAGCCAGTGCCAGCGTGCGGCGAAGACTGATGGGCGCGTAGCCCATGAAAGCCTGAAGAATGCCGCCTAACAGAGGAATCAGAACAGGAGCGGTAAGCCAGTGGTTCATTTACCGGTTACCTCCTCTTCTTCCGGGGCAGGCGATTTGTACGGTTGTTTGCCATCCACATGGTCGTCCTCGTTGTCTGCCAGGTTGCGCAGTGACAGCACGACAACGAACGCGGTCATGGCGAAGCCAATCACGATAGCCGTCAGTACCAGTGCCTGTGGCAGAGGGTCGGAATAGCTTGCAGCGGTACCGAGGACAGGTTGCTGGCCGGTTGCCAGGCGACCGCTGGAGAAGAGAAAAAGATTCACGCCGTAGGACAGCATGGTCAGTCCCACCACCACAGGAAAGGTGCGAGCCCGCAGAATCAGATAAACGCCGGATGCCGTCAGGGCACCAATGACCAGCGCAAACACAAGCTCCATTATGCACCCTCCTTTTTACTCTTTATGGCGGAGTGGGGAGATATCCGGCCGATACTGACCAGCGCAAGCAGGGTAGCGCCGATCACGGTGAGATAGACGCCCAGATCAAATATCAGTGCAGACGCGACCTCGAATTTGCCAACCACGGGCCAGGTTATGTAATCGAACGTGGAGGTCAGGAACGGATAGCCAAAAGCGAGGCTTCCCGCGCCGGCAACCGTTGCGAAGAGCAGCCCAAGGCCGATCACGTTGTGGTAACGGAAAGTGATTCGGTCTTCGGTCCAGTCCATCCCGCTGGCAATGTACTGGAGGATAAGGGCAACCGAAGTGACCAGGCCGGCGATAAAGCCGCCACCGGGCAAATTGTGGCCCCGCAGGAAAATGAATGCGGATACCATCAGTGCCAATGGCAGCATGGGCCGGGCAATCAACCTTAGCATCAGCGGGTGGGAATCCCGCGTCCATGCATGGCCCTCGCCATCGCTGGGAGGAGGCGTCAGGGCCGTGTCCTTCAGCATGGCGTAGATACCAAGGGCAGCGATAGCAAGAACGGTGATCTCACCCAGGGTATCGAAGCCCCGGAAGTCCACCAGGATTACGTTGACCACATTGGTACCGCCACCGCCGGATTTACTGTTTTCGAGGAAGAAATCAGAAATCGAGCTGAACGGTTGGGTTAGCATGGCCAGCGTGACCAGTGTCATCCCAATCCCGGCAACCGCCGCAATGGCAATGTCCCGCAGCCGACGTTTCATCGGTGTCTCGATTGGCGTCCACGACGGCATGTAGAAGATCGCCAGCATAAGCAGGACGATGGTCACAACCTCCACGGACAGTTGCGTCATGGCCAGGTCTGGTGCTGAAAAGCGGGCGAAAGCGAGGGCCACGACCAGGCCGACCACGCTCAGCAGAACAAGGGCATAGAACCGTTGCCGGTGCAGGATGGCTGTTGTCAGTGCACACAGGATCAGCACGCCGGCGGCAATCGCGGTTGGCCAATCCACCGGGCTGAGTCCGTTCTCTCCGACAAAAATTCCAAGGTTCAGGAGAGGGGCGGACGCGACTGCCAGCACGCTGACCAACAACAGCAAAGCGTATCGCTGGAGTGAGCCGTTCTCTACTCGCGCGGTAAACCTGTTGGCCAGATCGACAATGCGCAAGACGACAGCTTCGAACACGGCCTTCTCGTCGATTTCCTTGAATCGGGCATGGAAATCGAAGAAGCGCTGCCGCTGGCTGTACATGAGCAATCCGCCGAAAAACGCCACGAAGCTCATGAATAGCGGAAGGTTGAAGCCATGGTAAATTGAAAGCGTGTATTCAGGCACATCACCGCCGAGGGTGGCTGAAGCTGCCAGATAGAGCAGCGGCCCGACAGAAACAGCAGGAAAAACGCCTACCATGATGCAGGCGAACACCAGGATCTCCACCGGAAACTTCATGTAGCGCGGCGGTTCATGGGGTGGATAAATCGGGAGATCCACAGGCTTGCCGTTGAAGAAAACATCGTGGACAAAGCGGGCCGAATACGCCACCGCGAAGACCCCGGCAAGGGTTGCAACAATGGGTGGCAGCCAGGCCAGGAGCCCCGGCAGATTAAGCTCCAGAGACTCGGCAAAGAACATCTCCTTGCTCAGGAAGCCGTTCAGCAGTGGGACGCCGGCCATGGAGGAGGCTGCGACCATGGCCAGAGTTGCGGTGTGAGGCATATAGCGCCATAAGCCATTGATGCGGCGCATATCCCGGGTCCCGGTTTCATGGTCGATGATGCCGGCGGCCATGAACAATGAGGCTTTGAAAATCGCGTGGTTAATTACGTGGAAGACCGCTGCAACGGCTGCAAGTTGGGTGCCCATGCCGAAAAGCAGGGTGATCAGGCCGAGATGACTGACTGTTGAGTGAGCCAGCAATCCCTTGAGGTCATGCTTGAACATGGCGACGTAGGCGCCGATCAGCAAGGTGGCCATCCCGGTAAAGCTGACCATATAGAACCACTGCTCGGTGCCCGCCAGGGCCGGATAAAGCCGGGCCATAAGGAAGATGCCGGCTTTGACCATGGTGGCCGAGTGCAGGTATGCCGAGACGGGAGTAGGCGCCTGCATCGCGTGGGGTAGCCAGAAATGGAACGGGAACTGGGCCGATTTGGTGAAAGCGCCTAGCAAAACCAGAGTCAGGGCCACCGGGTACATGGCATGTGCCTTGATCTGCTCTCCAGCCGCCAGCACATCGTCGAGTTCAAAGCTGCCAACAATGTTGCCGATGATCAGGATGCCGGCGAGCAGTGCAAGGCCGCCGCCGCCGGTGACCGCGAGTGCCATCCGGGCGCCACGGCGGGCGTCCTGTTTATGGGTCCAGAAACTGATGAGCAGGAACGAGGTCAGGCTGGTCAGTTCCCAGAAAATCATCATCAGGAGCAGGTTGCTCGAGAGCACGATGCCGAGCATCGATCCTTTGAAACACAGCAGCAGGGCGTAGAACTTGCCGACGTTTTCATGGGCTTTGAGGTAATAGCGGGCGTAAAGAATAATCAGTAGCCCGATGATCAGGATCAGCAGAGCGAACAGCAGGGACAGCCCGTCCAGGCGGAAACTGAAGGAGAGTCCGAGTGCAGGAAGCCATTCGTAGCTGTGCAGCACAACGCCGCCATCAGCCAGGGTTTCCCAATGCGGAAAAAGGGCCGCGAGTGCGATCAATGCGGGTACAGAAGATGCAACGGCAATCGCCGTTCTGCCGCCCTGGGCGAAAAGAGGTGCGGCTATGGCACCCAGAAAAGGCAGTAAAACAACCAGCGGTAGCGACATCGCAACCTCGTTATTGGTTTTCTTTTACGTGAGTATTGAAGGCATGTTTGCCTGAGTCTAGTCTCCGGCCGGCCACCCTGCATAAGGAATGACGATGCCTTTACGGCATGAAGGGCGGGGTGGATCAGCAGAAGGCAGGCGGGTCCGGGAAGTATGGAAGACGTCCCCGGTGCCGCGCGATGTCAGCGGTAACAGGTGGGCGGGTCACTCTTGTGCAGCCGAAGGACCTTGCGGTCATGGTTGCTCCGTCAGTTAAACTTGATTGCCGATGATACGTGCCCCGTCTGGAAGGTCAAGTCAACTTGCCATTGATCAAGTGTATACTCGCGATAAATATTTATTGAGAGAGTCCCATGAGCGACACCTATCCCAACCTTCTGAAACCCCTGGATCTCGGCTTCACTGAACTGAAGAACCGGGTGCTGATGGGGTCCATGCACACGGGCCTGGAAGACAGGTTCTGGAACATCCACAAGTTCGCGCGTTATTTTGCGGAGCGTGCAGAAGGCGGCGTGGGGCTTATGGTGACGGGCGGTTTCTCGCCCAATCTGGTTGGGCAGCTGGCTCCCCTTGCCTCAACCATGAACAACCGGGCTACGGCTCTGTTACATCGTCACGTCACGGGGGCGGTGCATGAGGCGGGTGGCAAGATCTGCATGCAGATCCTGCACGCTGGACGCTACGGCTACCAGCCGTTGATTGTCTCGGCGTCGGCAACCAAGGCACCAATCAGCCCGTTCAAGGCACGCGCCCTTTCCTCGAAAGGGATCGAACGTCAGATCAACGATTTCGTCAGTGCCGCAAAACTCGCAAAGTTCGCCGGTTATGACGGCGTGGAAGTTATGGGCTCCGAGGGCTATTTCATTAATCAGTTTTTGTGTGAGCGGACCAACAAGAGAACGGACAAGTGGGGTGGCCCTTATGAGAACCGCATGCGCCTGCCCGTGGAGATTGTCCGCCGAATGCGCGAAGCTGTTGGGCCTGAATTCATCATTATCTACCGGTTGTCCATGCTGGACCTGGTCGAGGGTGGCCAGACCTGGGATCAGATCGTGACACTGGGCAAGGCCATTGAGCAGGCGGGAGCCTCCATCATTAATACCGGGATTGGCTGGCATGAAGCCCGGGTGCCCACCATCGTTACCTCGGTTCCCCGGGGCGGCTTCGCGGATGTCACCGCCAAGTTCTACGGCGAAGTGGATATCCCGGTGTGTACCACCAACCGCATCAATACCCCTGAAAAAGGGGAAGAAATTCTTGCCGCCGGCAAGGCGGATATGGTGTCGATGGCTCGACCTCTGTTGGCGGACAGCGAGTTTGTGCGCAAGGCCGAGCAGGGGCGCAGTGACGAAATCAACACCTGCATTGCCTGCAACCAGGCGTGTCTTGACCATGCCTTCCAGGCCAAGCGGGCATCGTGCCTTGTAAACCCGCGGGCCTGTCACGAAACCGAGCTGGTGTTGACGGTGGCGCCGGTTGTGCGCAGGGTTGCAGTGGTAGGCGCCGGGCCTGCGGGACTGGCAGCAGCGACAACCGCCGCGAAACGGGGCCACAAAGTAACCCTCTTCGACGCGGATGATCAGATTGGCGGCCAGTTCAACTACGCCAAGCGCATCCCGGGCAAGGAAGAATTCTACGAAACCCTTCGTTATTACCAGCGCCAGATAGAGCTGTTGGAGGTTGACCTGAGGCTTGGCACTCGCGTGGACGCGGAATCACTGAAGTCGCAGGGTTTTGATGACGTGGTGATCGCCACTGGCGTGAAGCCAAGAACACCGGCAATCGAAGGCATCGATCATCCCAAGGTGCTCGGTTACCTCGATGTCCTTCGCCACAACAAATCCGTTGGGAAGAATGTGGCCGTGATTGGAGCTGGCGGCATTGGCTTTGATGTCAGCGAATTTCTGACCCATGATTTCAGCCATCATCCCGAAGGCGAGCAGGTCAGCGTTGCCGACTGGCAGGCAGAGTGGGGCGTTAACCCGCACTTTGATGGCCCCGGAGGACTGGCCGAGCGCCATCCAACACCTTCGCCCCGAAAGATTTACCTGATGCAACGAAAAACCGGCAAGGTCGGTGGCGGTCTGGGCAAGACGTCAGGTTGGGTTCACCGCAACAGCCTGAAGCACCGTGAAGTAGAAATGCTGAGGGGCTGTCGCTATGACCGGATTGACGACCAGGGGCTACATATCTCCCTGACCGACAAAGACGGCAAGGTCACGGAGAGCCGGGTGTTGGCTGTGGACAATGTGATTATTTGCGCAGGCCAGGAACCTTACCGGGAACTTTTCGACCAGTTATCGGACTCTGGGGTGACCGCACATCTGATTGGCGGTGCAGACGTCGCCGAAGAACTGGACGCAAAACGGGCCATCCGGCAGGGAACGGAAGTCGCAGCTAAACTATGACATTACTTATCGCCTTCGCAGTGCTTTCGATTGGCTTTTCCTTTTTGTGCTCCATTCTTGAGGCGGCCCTGCTTTCGGTGACTCCGAGCTACATCGCCTCACTGAAAAAAGAGAAGCCGAAGCTGTTCGCCCGGTTGCGAAAACTGAAAGATGATGTGGACGATCCGCTGTCTGCAATCCTTACACTGAACACGGTTGCCCACACCGTCGGCGCCACGGGTGTTGGCGCCCAGGTGACGGTGGTTTTTGGTGAGGCCTGGCTGGGCATTGCTTCTGCTGTTATGACGCTTGCCATCCTGATCTTCTCGGAAATTATTCCCAAGACCATCGGTGCCAAGTACTGGCGGAGCATTGCGCCACGGTTGCCGGCAATCCTGGGCTTCATGATCAAGGCGCTTTTGCCGTTTATCTGGTTGTCCAAACAGGTAACCCGTCGAATTGGATCCGGCGAGGCGGACGTTGATATCCGCGCGGAGATCAGCGCCCTGGCAGAGATAGGAAAGGATCAGCAAGCCCTGGATGAAGACGAACGGCGGATGATCCAAAACGTTCTGCGATTCCATGAAATCAAGGTCAGTTCCGTGATGACGCCACGGACGGTTTGCAAATACGTTGACCCGGACATCACCTACGACCAGTTTCGGGAGCAGGTCAGAAAATCACCGTTCTCCCGCTATCCGGTAATCGATGAAGACGGCGAGGCGCTCGGATACCTGCATCGTGCAGACCTGATCAATCTCGATGGCGATGTCGACCTGCTGGAGCACATGCGAAAAATAAAGCGGGTCAAAGGCAACACCAACATCGAATTTCTTTTCTCGGACATGCTCAGAGAGCGGCAACACCTGGCCGTTGTCTATGACGAATTGGGAACCTGGCTGGGAATAGTGACGCTGGAGGACATACTGGAGACACTTTTGGGCACGGAAATCATGGATGAAACCGATAATGTCTCGAACCTTCGCCGGTATGCGAAGCAGCGATGGAGCCGCCGTCTGAAGAAGTATGGCTCCGGATAGAAGGATTTAAAATCGTTAGCGGGCGGCTTTCAAGGCATTGGAAATCGCCTCGGCTTCCGCTTCAAGTACCTGACATCTAAAGCTGTTTCCCTGATGCAGTGCCTGCTCGATCTGCTTGCGCTTCATGTCGTATAACTTGCTCAGAATGTCTGCCTGGCTCTGTCTGATTGGTGCGTTCATGGCGGACCTCCCCATAGTGACACCTGTCGGTATTCTTTACGTTTCAAGCCGAACATTGGCCTTCATTGGAAACCGATGCATAACCCGGGCCATTCGGGTGCATCCTCACATTACCTGACAAAGCGGGATCGATAGGCGCCCGGGGACAGTCCGGTATGTTTGCGGAACAGACGCGTGAACGAACTCACGTCTTCGTATCCCACCAACTGGGTGATTTCATCAATCGGTAACCGCGATCTCTCCAAATGCTGACGTGCCACCTCAATCCGCAGCAGCTGCAGATACCCGGTGGGCGTGTCGCCGGTGGCTGCCTTGAATCGGCGAATCAGAGAACGCTCGGTAAGTCCGCAGAGTGAAGCCAGGCGTTGCAGGGTAACGGGTTCGCTGTAATGACTGTCCAGCCAGTCCTGCAGTGTGAGAATGGCAGCATCGGAATGGTAACGCCGAGCCTGCAAGGCACCGTAGGGAGCCTGGCTGGTCCGCCCGGCATCAATCACAAACGCTTTCGCCAGCTCCCGCGCGACCTGTGCCCCCGCATATCTTTCTACCAGATAAATTCCCAGATCCCACCAGGCCATACCGCCCCCGGCACAGGCAATGTCGCCGTCCACCGTTACCAGCTTGTCCGGCTGAAGGTTCACCGCCGGAAAGCGCTGGCGGAACTGATGGCTGAAGCCCCAATGCGTCGTCGCCTGACGACCATCGAGCAGCCCCGCTTCGGCAAGCATAAACGCACCGGTGCAATTACTCGCCACCCGCACCTGCCCGGCGTCTGAAGACCGAAAAGTGCTGAGCCACTCAATGAGCTCCGAATTTCCCGCCAGAACGACATCAATCGGCCCGCCAATAGTCGGTATTACCACCAGATCACTGTCGTCGCCCGGCAGCAGATCATTCCAGGCCCCGTCTGGCTGAATGGTCAGCCCGTTGATGCAGCGACAGGGGGCTCCGTCCTTAGTCAGAAGGCGGGTCGTAAACTGAGGCGTCGGCGTTTCATCGTTGATCCGCGCCCAAGTGACTCCGGCAAGACGGAAAAGATCAATAATGCCGGTAATAGCACTGGCAAGTGCCCCGTCAAAACCGATTACAGAAACCGTTCGCATATGTTCTCCAAAGTAGGCTGTGGGGTGGGAACGTCTGGCCGGGACTGTCTGCAGCATGGATGCTGCAGCCAAGCCTACATGGATGTATTCACGGCGTGTCCCGGCCAGACGTTCCCATCCCATAGCCGGTCGGCGAGCAATGGATAAGCCTAAAGATGACCAGGCCGTGGCAATAATGACCATAATTATGTCATAAACGCCGGTTCCCAGAAAAAACCAGTTGTGAGAGGCTGTCGACAACAAACAGGAGACCAAGCATGACCGACACCCTGATCGACCGCCGTGACCTGGCGTTCCAGCTATACGAAGTCCTCGATACCGAAAACCTCACCACCCGCGAGCGCTTCAGCGAACACAACCGCGACACCTTCGATGCCGTCATTGAAACCGCTGACAAGATGGCCCGGGAGAAATTCGCGACCCATAACAGCGCCGCCGACAAAGACGAACCGAAGTTCGTCAATGGCCAGGTCGAAATGCTTCCGCAGGTAAAGGAAGCCTTCGACGCCTATGCGCAGGCCGGCTTTATCGCAGGACGCTACGACTATGAACTGGGTGGCATGCAGTTGCCTGAATCGGTCATGGCCGCCTGCAACGGTTTCTTCACAGCTGCCAACCCGGGCACCGCGGGTTACCCGTTCCTCACCACCGCCGCCGCCAACTTGATCCGGGTTTTTGGCAACGATCAACAGAAAACTACCTTCCTTCCGAACATGCTCAGCGGTCGTTTCAGCGGCACCATGGCCCTGACCGAGCCCCATGCCGGTTCCTCACTGGCGGATATCCGGACTTCGGCGTCGCCCACAGATGAAGGCCACTACCTGATCAAGGGCGCGAAGATTTATATCTCCGGTGGCGAGCAGTCCATCACTGACAACATCGTTCACATGGTGCTGGCCAAGATCAAAGGCGCACCAGCGGGCGTTAAGGGTATCTCCCTGTTCATCGTGCCCAAGTTTCTGGTGGATGACGAAGGTAATCCCACAGAACGCAATGGCGTCAGCCTCGCTGGCCTGATTCACAAGCTGGGCTACCGCGGAACCACCTCCACCGCCCTGAGCTTCGGTGATGATGCTCCCTGCCACGGCTATCTGGTTGGCGAACCTCATCAAGGCCTGAAGTACATGTTCCAGATGATGAATGAGGCGCGGGTTGGCGTCGGATTCGGCGCTGCCGTAATCGGTTATCGTGGGTACATGCACAGTCTGGAATACGCCAAAGACCGGCTGCAGGGCCGCAAGGCCAGCGAGAAGAACCCGGAATCCCCACAGGTGCCTATCATTGATCACGCCGATGTCCGTCGCATGCTGCTGGCCCAGAAAGCCTACAGCGAGGGTGGTCTGGCTCTCTGCCTCTACGGCGCCCGACTGATGGATGACCAGCATACCCATCCGGACGAACAGAAGCGCCAGGAAGCCGGAAAGCTGCTGGACCTGCTTACTCCGGTCATCAAAGCCTGGCCATCTGAATACGGCCCCAAGGCCAACGACCTGGCTATTCAAGTCTACGGTGGTGCGGGGTACACCCGGGAGTATCCCGCGGAGCAATGTTGGCGTGACAACCGCCTGAACCCGATTCACGAGGGCACCAACGGCATCCAGGCCCTCGACCTGCTGGGTCGGAAGATCTGGCAGGATCAGAGCCACGGTCTGCAACTGCTCATGCAGGAAATGCAGGTGGATCTTCAGGCTGCCACCACCGATCGCTGCCAGCAGTGGGCCCTGTCCCTCAGTGAAACCCTGCAGCAGGCAGTGAAGGTTACCCAGAGCCTGGGGAAATCCCTCATGGAAGGAGATCCCGACAAAACCCTGGCCAACGCATCCTGCTACCTGCACCTGTTCGGCCACATCATAGTGGCCTGGATGTGGCTCCGTCAGGCCAACGCCGCAGCCCACGCCCTGGGTTCGGCGAACACCGATGACGAGCGCAACTTCTACCAGGGCAAACTGCAGGCGGCCCAGTACTTCTTCCACTGGGAACTGCCAACCGTAGCCCAGGATCTGGTTCTGCTGCGGAATCAGGACGATACTTGCCTGAACATGAAGTCTGAGTGGTTCTGACGTCGGAGCAGGCACAATCGGCTGGGATCGCTTTCAGGGACACGCTACAAGCACATCCCTGTGCGCTCGGCTGTGGCCATCCTTGGCCACAGACGGTCCCTGAAAGCGATCCCAGCCGCTTGCGCCCAGACTTGGGTGCACCCCGCGGACAAGAAATAAGATAGATTAGGTGAGAGCAATGGCTCTGGTAAACGTTGAGAAGAAAAATCACATCTTGCTGATCGGGCTGAACCGCCCGGAGAAAATGAACGCCATGAACCGCGAAATGTACCACCAGATCGCGGCGGCGTATCACCAGCTTGAGAACGACCAGGAACTGCGGGTCGGCCTGATGTATGCCGAAGGCGACCACTTCACCAGCGGCCTGCAACTGGACGACTGGGCGGGCGTGTTTGCCAACGGCAAGGGCATCGAGCCGGGTGACGGCGAACTGGATCCTTTCCACATCACCGGCCAGGCCCTCAGCAAACCGGTGGTCTTTGCGGCGCAGGGCATCTGTTTCACCTGTGGCGTCGAGATGATGCTCAATACCGACGTGCGCGTCGCAGCGAAAGGCACCCGCTTCGCGCAACTGGAGGTAAAGCGGGGCATCTTTGCCTGCGGCGGCGCCACCATTCGCCTGCAGCGTGAAATCGGCTGGGGCAATGCCCAGCGTTACCTGCTGACTGGCGATGAGTGGTCCGCTGATCAGGCGTATCAGTGGGGGTTGATTCAGGAACTGGTGGAACCCGGCGAGCAGTTCAACGTCGCGTTGGGAATTGCCGAGAAAATTGCCAGGGCGGCGCCACTGGGTGTCCAGGGCAGTCTTAAATCCTCAAAAATTGCTGTCAGCGAAGGGCAGGAGGCTGCGAAGCAGAGTTTGTTCCCGGATCTCCAGCCGGTTATGGCCAGTGAGGATGTCAAAGAAGGGATTCAGTCTTTCCTGGAGAGGCGAGAGGCGGTGTTCAAGGGCCGTTAGGCTGTGCGCCTCAGGAGTAAGGACTACCCCACCAGAACTGGCTGCGGCTGACCGCTGACCCCTGCCGGGAGTGTGAGCAGCATGGATGCTGCGATCAAGCCCCCATGGATGGGTTTACGGCGTCTCCCGGCAGGGGTGATTGGTCGGCCGCCTGCACTCGACCCTGAAGGTTGGGGCCCGAGCTGGCAGGCGGCTATATTCAGGCAGCCTCGGAATTCGCGGATTCGCGGCGAGCCTTCGCTTCAGCAGCTACCTCAGCAGCGTAGTCCGCATACCTGGCCATCAGCTCCTCTTTCCGGTCCGGATCCCAGTTGATCTTGCTCAGATCTCCCTCGTAGTGATCAATCACCCGCTTATCCATGGTTTCGTACCACCACTGGGGCAGATAGGCTGGCAGAAGCATCGAGGCATAACCACCGGGTAACTGTGGAGCCTTCTCGAAATGCCTCAGAGCCTGGTAACTGCGCTGCGGATGAGCGTGATGGTCTGAATGCCGCTGGAGCTGATACAGGAACAGATTGGTCACAATGTGGTTGCTGTTCCAGCTATGCTCCGGCTGGGTGCGCTCGTACTGGCCGTTCTTGTCCTTCTGGCGCAGCAGGCCGTAGTGCTCGATGTAGTTCACACTTTCGAGCAAACTGGCACCGTAAACCGCCTGGGCCGCCAGAAACGGAACCGCCCTCGGGCCGCAAACCAGCGTTGTGGCGCCAAAGAACCCGGCGCTCATGGCCCATCCCTGCAGCAGCTCGTTGTCCAGGCTCCAGAAGTTCTTGCCCTTGCGGGCAAGCCTCGCCTTCTCGATCTTGATGGATGATTTGATACCACCGAACACCGTACGCGGCAGGAACTTCCAGAAACTCTCCCCCATACGACTGCTGGCCGGATCCTCCGGCGTTGCCACTCGTTTGTGATGGCCGAAGTTATGCTCGACAACAAAGTGGGTGTAGCCGGTGGGGGCGAGGGCTGCCATCGCCAGCAACTTGTTCAGTTTGTTGGACTTGTGGCCCAGCTCATGGGCCGTGTTGATCCCGACGCCATTGATGGCGCCAACTGTCAGCGTCAATCCTATCTTGTCGTCCAGGGGCGTGCTTTTACGGCTGGCAAGCCAGGCACCCATGAAGGTCATGACGTACTGGGTCGGAATAAACGCCTTCACAATCCGGTCGTAGTATTTGTCCTGCTCCAGTGTCTTGACAGCAGAGTCCGGTGGGTTGCTCTGATCCTCACCGATAGCACGGTCCAGGGCAGGAATAATGCCGTGCACCAGTGCCGGGCCGGTCCACGCCAGGGCCTTCAGTTTTTTTGGGGCCAGGGCATAGCCGGTCAGTGCGGCCAGTCCGATTCCTGGCAGTGCGGGACCGAGTAGCCACATGTAGCGCTTCGGGTCCTTCCAGTTGCCAGGGGCGTCTTGTTCGGCAGGCGCTGAGATTTTGTGTGATTGCAGGTTATCTGGGGTTTTGGCGTTCATTGTTGTCTCCCTTGCTGTGCGCGTCATTGCAATTTATGTCGGACAATCCAACAATGCAACGGTCGTCGACAGTTGGTTGAAACCTTGGCTCAAAATGACAAACACCATTTCTTTGGCAGAAAACAGGTTTCTGGGCCAAACTCATCTGAACAAGAAGAGTCTGATCACAAGGAAGAATCAGCCATGCCCAATCCGTCGTCTGCGACCGCCTCATACTCTGTTCAGGGAATAATTCGGGAGTACTTGTCTTCCGGCAGGCTTACCGAAGTTGTTTACCGTGACAGCGCCGGTCAGATCTGTCTCGTTCATGATGTTATTCGCGATCTCTTCAGTCGCGCCGGGCAGGATTTTCTGCTGCTTGGGCGCGGAACCATGCTCCCGTTCGATCACGTTATTACCATCGATGGCCAGTTGCTCTCGGACAGTGCGGGTTAACGAAAGGGTAATTGGCCGGTAATTGCCCCGGGGCCAACCGCCCCGTACTCTGTGCACCGTTGTAAATACTTACCAACAGAGGGATATGGTATGAACAAGCTCACACTGAGTGCACTTTTGATGGTTCTGACACTCGGCCTTGCAGCCTGCAGTTCGGAAGACAACGAAGGCGTCGATGTCGAGCAGGCTGCGGATAACGCCGGAGACATGATGGAGGACGCGGCCGATTCCACAGAGGAGACTGTCGAAGAGGCGACTGGCCAGGATGAAAGTGCCATGGGCGAGTTGCAGGAAGGCGCAGAGGAAGCCGCCGATGCGATGGGCGATGCTGCTGAAGAAGCAGGCGATTCCATCGAAGAAGGCTACGAAGAAGCCACCCAGCAGTAACTGGGTGGTCTGGCCGCCTGCTGAACCATGGTGTTTGGGGGCGGTCAGCTCTTCATCGTTCACCCATGTAAGATAACGTTAACGCATTTGTCTTCTAACCTTACGATTACTGTCACATTTCCCGCCGAAACTGGCCTCTCAACAACATCGACCCGCTGTTCTTTGAGAGAGGCAACAACATGGCTAAGCATGACCTTGATCCCAATTACCTGGATCCCAACTACGAGCCGGTAGTTAACCACACTGAAAACACCCCCTTCCACCAAGTCCTGGCCGCGCGCATGCAACGGCGCACTGTGATGAAAGGCAGCGTTGGTGCTGCTCTTGCCAGTGTGATGGGTCTGGGGCTGGCTGGTTGTGGCAGCGATAGCAACGACAGCACCACAAGCAGCAATGTTTCAAGTACCGATATCGGCTTCAAGGCGGTACCGACATCAACGGCCAACGAGGTGGTTGTTCCCGAAGGATACTCTACTGAGGCGTTCCTGCCGTGGGGCACTCCGATTACCGGCTCCTACCCAGAGTACAAGCCAGATGGCACAAATACCGGTGCGGACCAGGAACAGCAGATGGGCATGCACCACGACGGCGTGCATTTCTTCTCGATAGATCAGAAGGCTGGTGGCAATAGTTCGACGGAAGGCCTTCTGGTGATGAACCATGAGTACATCAACCAGGGCGCTTTGCATGCCAACGGAGCCACCTACGTAAACGACATGCGTCCTGCGGATGAGGTGCGTAAAGAAATCGCTGCACACGGTGTTTCCGTGGTTCACATCAAGCGCGACACCAGTGGTAAATGGGACATTGTCTTTGGAAGCCCCTTCAACCGCCGCATTACTGGCAACACCGAAATGGATATTCGCGGCCCGGTTCGCGGCCACAGCAAGCTGATCACCAAGTACAGCCCGGACGCTACCGAGACCCGCGGTACGCTCAACAACTGTGCCATGGGTCCGACGCCCTGGGGAACTTACCTGGCCGCTGAAGAGAACTGGCACGGCTACTTTGCCAACAGCGACGCAACGCAGCCGCGGGAGCAAACTCGCCACGGCGTGGGTAGTTCCAGCCGTTATGACTGGGAGCTGGCTGATAGCGCCCAGGATCAGTATGTTCGATTCAACGTAAGCACGATTGGCGCAGCAGCTGGCGATGATTACCGCAACGAAGCCAACACCTACGGCTACATGGTCGAAATCGATCCGTTCACTCCGGAAAGCAAACCGCAAAAGCGCACTGCACTGGGTCGTTTCGGTCACGAAGGTGTCATCTTCGCGCCGGCCAAGGAAGGCGAGCCGGTGGTATGTTACTCGGGCGATGACTCCCGTTTCGAGTACATCTACAAGTTTGTATCGTCGAAGCCATACTATGCCGCCACAGCCGGTGGATACCTCCTCGACGAAGGCACTCTGTATGTAGCCCGCTTCAATGACGACGGCTCCGGCGACTGGTTGTCGTTGGACCTCGATGATGCTGAATTCAAGGCCAAGGTTGATGCTGCAGTGGGTACGACCGTTGGCGACATTGCCTTCGACGGCTTCGAGAACCAGGCTGACGTTCTTCTGAATACACGCCTGGCCGCCGATATCGCGGGTGCAACCCCCATGGACCGCCCGGAATGGGGTGCGGTTGACCCGAATTCAGGCCAGGTTTATTTCACCCTGACCAACAATTCTCGTCGTACCGAGGAACAGGTTAACGCGGCCAACCCGAATGCCAACAACCGCACGGGCCACATCATCCGCTGGAGCGAAGAAGGCAACGATCACACCGCCACCAGTTTCGACTGGGACATTTTCGTCTTTGCCGGTGAGCAGGGCACGGAAACCGTAGTGGGTGACGAGGTTATCGTCTCGCTGACCGACGACAATATCTTCAACAGCCCGGATGGCCTCTGGTTCGACTACAACGGTCGTCTCTGGATCCAGACCGATGGCTCCGATGCCGCGCCCTATCAGAACAATATGATGCTGGCTGCCAATCCAGAGACCCGCGAGATCAAGCGTTTCTTCGTAGGTCCCCAGGGCTGTGAGGTGACGGGTGTTGTTTCCACGCCGGATGTGAAAACCATGTTCGTCAATATCCAGCACCCGGAAGGTAACTGGCCGGATTCCAATGATCCGCGCCCCCGCGATGCAACTGTGATCGTTACCAAGGACGACGGTGGCGTCATCGGCGCCTGAGCCAACGCCAAAGTAGTCATCTGAACACCGCAAACCCGGCCCACTCGGTAACAGAGTGAGTCGGGTTTGCGGTTTTTTGTTTCAGAAACGCTGTTCCCCGCCGATATGAATATTAAATACACTAAAGTATGAGTTATAAACTCATGTCAATTCTTTAGTCTCCACAATGGCCTTTAATAACAAGATGCTTGCAGAAACAACAAAAAAGAAGAGGTTTCCATGGGGTTACTGGACAGGGCTTCAATTTTATGGGGGATGGCGGTTGCCGGGATTCTTGCAGTCATCTGCGCAGCGGTGGCGCCGTTGCTAGGTCTTGAAATTACCTCACTGCTCATAGGGCTTGTCGTAGGTCTCGTGGCTGCTGGCGGATTCATGATTGTTCGCGTCCTGGAGCCGACCGAGCGCGGGCTCAAGGCTTTGAATGATGGCAGCCTGACGGATGATCACCCGCTACATGGCCAATGTCACCAGCTGCTCGCCGATGCCAGGGCTGGGCGCGCGCTCGTCGAAACGCTTTCCGGTAGCGCTGACAGGAACGCGATCTCCGCGGCCCAGGTGTCTTTCGCGGCCGACCAGTTGAAGCTACGGTTGGATCGCCAGGTTGAAGAAACTGCGCAAATGGCCGATTACGCGGGGCAGATTACTGAAACCGTGCGGGAATCCTCGGAGCAGGCCACCGATGCAGCCACCATGGCGCTGCAGAACAAGCAGGTAAGCACCGAGGGTCGTGAAGCCCTGATCTCCGCTATCGACAGTGTGCGGACTGTGCACCAGCAGTCCGGGGAAAATCTGCGGCTGATTCAGGAGCTGAACGAGAAGTCCAACAAGATCCAGGGTGTGACCACCACCATCCAGGGTATCGCTGAACAGACCAATCTGCTTGCACTCAATGCCGCCATTGAGGCGGCGAGGGCTGGCGACCAGGGGCGCGGGTTTGCGGTAGTCGCCGACGAAGTGCGCCAGCTCGCTGGTCGGACGGCCCAGGCAACCGGTGAAGTCGCAGAAACCCTGGAGGAAATACGCTCAGACACTACGCTGATCGTTTCCCGTATTGAAGACCTGGCCCGCAGCATCGAGGAGGGGCTGACTTCGGTGGAGAGCGTTGGAGAGAGGTTGGAACAAATCAGCGATCAGTCGGAACGTGTGCAGCAGCAGGTTGCAAGGATCGCCGAGATTGACCAGAACAACGAGCAGAGTCTGGGCCAGGTTTTCTCCGCGATTGAAACAGTGCGCGACCAGATTTCCGAGAGCGATACCAGCGTTTCATCGCTTGCAGAGCAGGCGGCTACGCTGATGGAGCTTGCGGAAAAAGCCAACGCGTCATTTGCATTGAACAGCGAAGCCAGTTATCACCGGCCGTTCTTCGATCAGGCCAGAGCCGGGGCCGACCAGATTGGCCGAATGTTCGAGCAGGCGATCCGCGACGGCAAACTCTCCGAAAGTGCGCTGTTCGACAAGTCCCGTAAGCCGATCCCCAATACTCATCCGCCAAAGTACTCCAGCACCTTTGACAAGTTTACCGACCAATATCTGCCTGCTATTCAGGAGCAGGTGAAAAATGCTCACGAGGCGATTGTCTTTGCCATTGCCGCCGCCCCTGACGGATACGTACCCACCCACAACCGCGATTTCGCCCATGCGCCAACCGGCGATCCCAAGGTGGATCTGGTCAAGAGCAGGAGCAAGCGGCTGTTCAACGACCGTACCGGTATTCGCTGTGGTCAGCATACAGAAAACATGCTCTTGCAAACCTATCGTCGGGATACCGGTGAAATCATGCATGACCTCTCCGTGCCGATCTATGTGAATGGCAAGCACTGGGGTGGATTCCGGGTAGGTTATCGTCCGGACAATCACTGACCGCCTGCGGATTTCCGGCCATGACCGCTGTGGTAGACTCAGGTTAATCGTCGAATAGGAGACCTGCTTTGACTGAACCGGAGTTTATTCCTGCCGACTCGGATCCCGCGTCCCGTCGTTCAGACCCTGCCCGTAACCTGGCGGTGGTGGTTTACATCCTTCAGGCGCTTTCATTCTTTGTTGGAGGCATTACCGGTCTGGTGGGCGTGATCATCAATTACGTCAAACTGGACGACGTCCGCAATAGTTGGGTAGAGCGGCATTTCCGCTGGCAGATTCGTACGTTCTGGATAGGCCTGCTCTGGACCGTGATCGGTATTGTTACCACGCCACTGATTATCGGCTGGTTTATTATCCTCGGTATTTCGATCTGGATTATTTACCGGATTGTCAAAGGGGCGCTCGCCCTGAATGACGGCAAGGCGCCCTCCTGATAGGGTGCCTCAGATCACTCTTCCGTAACTTCCTTCAGTCGCATCGCGCAGAACATCCCGGCCAGTCCCATCAGGCCAAGAACCATAATGACCGCGACTGGGGAGATCATTGATACCAGTGCCGTGAGGCCGCCGGTAACAAGCAGCAAAGCGCCAATGACCGTGTTGCTCACTGCTGTGTAGTCGGTACGTTTATTTCCTCCTGCCATATCCACCAGATAGGTTTTACGCCCTAACCTGACACCCGCGTGTGCGATGCTCAGCACGAAGAATGCCACTGGATAGAACCACACGCTGCCAATGTCTTGCCCCAGGGTAAGTGCTGCACTGCCGACGATCAGGCAGGTGCCACTGGCCATTGCCGCGCCACGGATCATCACCCTTCGGCTGGAGGTGTCCGCTGCCCAACCCCAGAAACTTGCGCTCAGGGAACTGGCGAGACTGCTGGCGAGCAGGAAGATACCCAGCATCCAGCCAATATCGGACTCCTTTTGTGCCAGGACCACGAAATAGGGAGATGCCAAGGCAGAGCATAGAAGCAGGGCCCGGGTGATCACGAAATTACGAAAGGGGACGTCATCACGGAGCAAGGACAGGCTCCGGAACGCCTCGTTGATGGCGTTTCCACCGCCACCGGTTTCACCTTCATGCTCTTGAACTCCGGCAAACAGAAATCCGGCAATTACCCAAAGTGTGCCTGCCAGAAGCAGCAACACTGTGTAAAAGGTAATCGTGGGGTCGCCGCGTTCCCAAAATAACAGGCCGGTTAAAACAACGGTTGCCGTGCCACCGATGGTGGATGCCAGCCCGCCAAGCCTGCCCCGGCGGGTCTTGGGAATGCATTTGCCCTGAACGTCTTTCATGGAGACGGAGCAAAATCCGCGGGCCAGGGAAAACACAATGAGAGCGGCAATGATCCCGAAACCGGCTGCATAACCCTCGAAGAACCAGACACTGGCCGCCATCGCGACCACGCTGGCGGCCTGTCCGAAACTGCCAAGCGTCCAGAACCACTTGCGAACCGGTTTGCGGCGCACCCAGGCAGCGATGACCATTTGTGGAACGAGAGAGCCAGACTCGCGGATCGGAACCAGCCAGGCCACCAGCGCGGGAGCACCTATGGCACTCATCAACCAGGCCAGCACGGTTTTGGGACTGATCAGCAGATCGCCCAGCTTGGTCAGCACGTTACTGGCGAGAATTAGGAAAAAGTTGCGGGGTACCTCGCGACATGCCTCTTCGGGAATGTCCTTACAGACCCGGGCATCTTCTTCGTTGGCAATCAGGCCATAAAGTTGTTCGATGGTGTCCTTTCTGCTCTCAGGCAAACCGCTATCCTCCGGAAAATGTGTCGAAAGGATACCAGTGTGGCCCGGTATCCTTAAGTCCGGATTACGGCAACTGCGAGCGATCAGACCAGATGGTGGTCCCAGTGAACGGATAGCTCTGAGAGTTCCCTCGCGGGTGTATCGGCGCCGAGCCGAATCAGTTTTCCCCGTCCGGAGGAAACAAGAAAGTCCCCTCCGGCAAGGGCCTGGATGCCGGCGCAATCGGGGAGGTGCACGCGGTTGACCAGCTCACCGGTCTTGCCCCGAAAGATAATGGCCGTTCCACCAACCGGCGAAGCAGCAGCTACGAGGTCGTTTTCCGGATGGGCAACCACGCTGGCAATGTAGTTGGCCAGCGCTCTCTGGGTGTCCTCATCGAACCGGTATTCCCGCAGTTTTCCCTCTTCAAGACGCGCCAACAAGGGCGGCGTTTCGTAGAGTGGGCCCTGGTGCTGATAGGCCACGTACACGCGGTCACCGCCGCTGACGCTGACATGGCGGGCGCTTTGCTGGTGGTGGGGCGGCCTGAAACGGCCAGCGATTTTGCCGGAGTGACGATTCATCAGCAGCAGGGCTGGATCCATGGTGTCCAGATTCAGCTTTATGCGGTCGTAATCCGGATGAGTGAGGATGCCTCCGAGCCCGATCACCAGGGTTTCGCCGTCGGGATGCAAGGTCAGCTCATGGGGGCCTATTCCCGCCAGATCAAAGGTTTTGGTCCGCCGATAACCGTTTTCGGCATCGTAGACTGCGATGATCCCCGCGCCCTGATCGAACCGGCTGGCGGTGACGTATAGGCGTCGGCCATCGGTCGAGAACACACCGTGGCCAACAAAGTGTTCTCCCGGCTCGGCTGAAATATGGTGTTTCCGGTCACCTGTCGTGCTATCGAAAACGTAGAATGACCAACCCGGGCGGCGTTCGAAAAACAGGGTCTCTTGCTGGTGCGGTCGGTTGCAGCCGCTATGGCAGCGGGAATCGACAGGCGCCTGCCACAGTATCCGGCCGTTGCGGTTGAATGCGCTGACTCCAAAACTGCCATCTGGGAACCCGACGGCGCCGGCATAGCCATCAGGTTGGACTGACGCTTTTCGGGGCAGCAGGGAACAGCCGGTCAGGCCCACGGCAACGCCGCCGGCAATGGACACCTTGAGAAGGGCTCTCCGGTTCAAAAGCATAAGATCAGCTTCCTCAGTCGCCATCGCTCGAGTTGAAGCCCCTTACTACGCCGAGTGCGACTGCCGCCTGGTCATTCACCAAAGTGGTCAACTGGGAAATATCAACGTAAAGGCTCTGCAGAGCCCGGAACTGGTCTTCTTCTTTCAAAGCAGTTGCCATGGGCAGGTGGGCACCGGGAAAGTTCTGCTGAACCTCGTTGAATTGTTTGCGAATGCGGTCTGCCAGGTCGGACGCCCCCTTTGCTTCCAGCGAAATTTCGAGCCCCGGTAAGAAGTACCGGTTCAGGCCGTCGACCGTCGCCGCGACAGTCTGCAGGCTTTTGCCGCTGCGCCAGGCGTCCGCGATGTAAGGGTTGCGTTTGTTACTGCCGCGAAGTCCCATAGGTTGGGCCAGCCTTCTTTCTTCCAGGATTTCCAGCGTTGCCATACCCGCTCGGATAGTGGTGTCGAAGTACTGCTCGGTTTCCAGATAGTGCGGCCTGAAAGCCTGCCACCCAGCCATCAACTCGTCGCTGTTGCTTTTCACGTGTCCGGCGACGTTCGTCAGCAGCTCGCAGGTCCGGGCGACGGGGAGTGAAGTTTCCCCGGCATTGAGCTCTTGATCGAACAGCAGATATTCCATCATCGGGAAGCCTTGCACAGCGACACCGGACTGATTGATCACGTTCGGGGTGATCGGTTCATCGTTTCCGATCAGGTAAGCCGCTTTCCGTGCGATCAGATTCTTCGGGTCCGGCCAGAACTGGAACTGCCAGGAAAGGTTGTTGTTCTCGACCGGGCCGAAATCGACAAAGCGTACCTTCTGCCAGGCCAGGAAGGCATCCAGCCAGGCGGCTTCCAGGTGATCCCGGCTTCCCTCGGCTGGATTCTGGCAGTAGTCACGGACGGATTCAGCCAGCTCATCCGATTCTGTGGTCAACGCTGGATAGCCGGTCCCAATGCCCCCATACCACTGCTGGCGGGCCTGGGTGTTGGCATCGCTTGCCCACGCCAGGGGCGAGGTTAGTGCCAGGATAGATGTGCATAGCAGTCTGGTGATCCGTTGCATGGCTGATCCTCAGAGTGAATTCAGAAAATCGATCAGAGCGGAACGATCTTCGGGCGACATCTGGCGGTATCGGTCGGCGGCCGCCTGAGCCTCGCCACCGTGCCAGAGCACGGCTTCTTCCAGAGTTCGGGCACGGCCGTCGTGCAGGAACCCGGCTTGTGGGTTCACCACTTGGGCGAGGCCAATGCCCCAGAGTGGCGGGGTTCGCCATTCATTGCCATTGGCCAGGAATTCGTTGCGGCCATCGGCCAGGGCAGGACCCATGTCGTGCAGCAGCAGATCCGAATAGGGCCAGATAGTCTGGTTGCTAAGGTCCGGGCGATCGGCAACCTCGCCGGTATGATGTCTCGGCGTATGGCAGCCAGCGCAGCCACTTTCGTTGAACACCCTTGCCCCCTGCTGGACGGATTCGGACTCAAGGTTGCGACGGGCAGGTACTGCCAGACTTTTCGCGTAGAAGGTCACGAAGTTGGCGACCTTGTCGCTTACCTCAGGTTCGCCGCCATGGGTAAACCGCTCACAATTCTGCTCGGGCATGCAGTCGGTTGTGGGCTTAAGAGTCGAGGTCAGGCCCATATCTCCGGCGAACGCTCCCATGCTCTGCTGGCGGACATCCGGCTCGGCCGCCTTCCAGCCGAAACGGCCGGGCAGCGTCTGTTTCGTTGTCAGATCCCAGACCTGGTTGAGCTTTCCGGAAATTCCGTTACCGTCTGCATCGTCAGCGTCTTGGAGGGCTTGCAAATCTTCGATGGGGATGGCTTCCAGCAAACCCATTCCGATCATCTGGGGTGCTACCCGGGGTGACACCAGCAGGTCTTCCGGCAGTGGCCCATAATTTGGGTTCTCAATGCGGTATACAGGCTTGCGCAGTTCCACCACCGTCCCATCCGCGAGTGTTTTCTTCACTGGCGTCCATTCGACGATCAAATCAGCCTCTGGTTTCGCTGCAGGAAGCGCGGCTGTCTGGAGCTGGCTGCCATATACTGGCGCCGGTTTAAAACCGTGTTTGCGCAGAATGTCTGCGTCCAGCTCCGGATCAGCAGGGACTGCCAGTCTCAAAAACAGGGAGACCGGCGGCTCGTCGACACCGGGTGGGTGTCCGCGACCATCCTTGATATGACATCCCTGGCAGGAGTTGGTATTAAACAGCGGGCCCAGGCCGTCACGGGCGTCAGTGCTTGCCGGGGCTTCGACCCAGGGGTTCCGGAAGAAACTGTTGCCGACACTGAAATCCAGACGTTTGGTCATGGACAGATTGCCCTGGGGAAGCGAGTAGGCATTGGTGTCTGACTGTTGTACGGTGCCCTCACCACCTGAGGCCGGAGATGTCTGGATCCGATAGCCCGCGTGAGTCTGGGCGCATACGTGGGCGCTGGCAATCGCCAGCGCCCCGACTAAGGCAAGCGGTTTCATCATGCTCAGAACGCGTGGCCGGCATCATCGGGAGACAGGGCTTCAATACCCAGGTCGCGCGCAGCCTGCTCAATGGAACCGGTCTGTGCGACCAGTGCCATGATAGCGCCGTTGACGATACGAGTTCCCTCGGCATTCCCGGGTGCAATCATGGTGTCAAAAGCCATGGAATTTTCGCTGCTCTCCGCACGGGCCTTCATCAGCGCCAGGGCTTCCATGGAGGCGTCCAGCTGGTTGTTAAGGCGGGCGTCCAGCTCTGGGTCGCTCTGCTGAACCAGATCAGACAGGGAAGGGCCGGTCACCAGGCTGCCATCCACGCGATGGTAGGTACCCGTGTAGACGTTCTGGATTCCCTGGCCATTGTAGTAGTGAGAGTTATGGGTGTTATCGCTGAAGCAATCGTGCTCGTCCTCGTAGGAATTGGCCTCCAGGGCGACCTTCATGCGTTCACCTGCAAGTTCGCCCAGGGAAAGGGAGCCCATGCCGAACAGCATTTTCTGAACACCCTCGTTCGCATCAGCGCCTGTCAGCTGGGCGCGGTAGTTGTCGCTGGCGCCCGGTGCCCACTGGGCCACCATCCACTCAAGATCGGAAACCAGGAGGTCCGTTACTGCATCCAGGTATTCACCACGGCGTTGGCAATGGCCGTTGGTGCAATCAGAGCCTTTGGCATAATCGGTGACCGGCCGCTCTCCGGCGCCGTTTTCGAAGCCATGGAGATCCTGGCCCCAGAGGAGGAACTCAACCGCATGATAGCCGCTGGCCACGTTGGCTTCAGATCCGCCCACTTCGTTCAGATCGGCCAGCAATTCCGGAGACAGGAAAGCTACGTCCAGGTTCTCGCCACCAACATTAATGCGGTTGCTGGCGATGATGTTGGCCGTGGCGCCGGCATTACCGAGTTCGTGCTGGTAGTCGTCAGCCTGCACATAATCAATCAGGCCTTCGTCCAAAGGCCAGGCGTTCAGTTGACCCTCCCAGTCATCGACGACAGCGTTGCCGAAACGAAACACTTCGGTCTGTTGATAGGGGACACGCGCAGCCAGCCAGGCTTCTTTTGCGGCGGCCAGATTGGCTTCGGATGGGGTTGCGATCAAGCGGTCAGTGGCTTGGTCCAGCGCGCGGGCGGTGATCAGGGCATCTTCGTAATTGGCATAAGCCAGATCGGCGTAGTGATCGACTACTGAGTCTTTGGTTGCCGGCTGAGGGTCCTTGGCGGACCAGGGATGATTAGCGCAGCCTGCAGTCAGCAGAACGGTAACTGTCAATGCCAGCGGGGCTGGACGAAACATGGACGTCATTCCTTTCTCCAAGTTATGGTAATAATGATGCGAATGCGAAACATTTGCGTTCAGCATTATGGGTGCCGTTTGATTGAAACGCAAGCGGGAAAAGGACACGATTGATCCGCATTGATGACAGTGCTCTTGCCCTGGGCAACCGTGATCGGGCTTAATGGCCCCGTCACCAGGGAGCTTTCTTGTATGTTGAGTTATTTGCACGCCTTCCACGCCGGCAATTTCGCCGATGTCCAGAAACATGGAGCCCTGGCACTGGTCCACACCATGATGCAGGCGAAGGCCTCCGGTATTGCCTGTTTCGACACGCATGCCGGGAGTGCCATATACGATCTGCGGAGTGAGCGGGCCCGCAAGACCGGGGAAGCCGACCACGGTGTTCAGAGACTTTGGGGTGCGAAAGATCGGCTGTTGTCCGATGATTGGAAGCCGTTTCTGGACGTGCTGACAGGATTCAATGCCGGCGGTGGCGAGCTGTCCGTTTATCCGGGTTCTCCTGCCTGGTTTCAGCATTTTCTCCGGGATGGAGATGCGCTGACGCTCTTTGAACTTCATCCTTCCGAGGGCGAGCAACTGGCGGGCTGGGCTTCCGAGGCTCCGATTCGCGTGCTCAGACAGGACGGCCTGGCAGGTCTGCTAAGGCAGTTGCCTCCCAGACAGCCGCGCCTGCTGACGCTGATTGATCCCTCTTACGAGGTCAAAACCGATTACATTGAAGTGGCGCAAACTCTGGGGAAAGCATGGCATAAGTGTCGCCATGGGGTTTATCTTGTCTGGTACCCGATACTGACCAGTGGCCTCCAGGAACAGTTGAAAGATGCGGTCAGGGGTGCCGATGCGCGTAAGATACTGTGCAGTGAGGTGCATCTGAATAATCCGCCGGAGCGAGGTATGGTCGGATCGGGCATTCTGGTGGTAAACCCACCCTGGGGTTTTGACTCCCGGTTTGCCGCAATGATGAGCGATGTTGCCGGGTCGGACGTTTTGAATCTGTCTCACGATATTGGTTGGCTGGTTCCAGAGTAGTTGGAGGGACAGTACGCGAGGGAGTGATGAGGTTGGAGGGTAAGCCAGTACACAAGGCAGAATCCACGTGGATGCCCGGCGGTCTGATTCCGGTTGAGCAGTGGAAAGTGCCTGAAACATCCGTGAGACGTTCACTTAAAGATGCGTTGCGCCATGCCCTCGCCCAGATTCGGGCGGGCATAGTGGCGGAAAAGGAAGTGTTTGAAAGCCTCGATAACCTTCCGGAGCTCTCAACCGCCCGACTTGAATCCTTTGCACCCCGGCCCGCGCTGAGATCGCTCGCGGAGACGCTCTCAAAGGCTCTTGAATGGCGCGGCCCCAATCACGACTCCGCCAAGAGAGTCGCTTTACTAGTGGCTCCACCGTTCTCGGGTATTCGTTCTGCCCTTGAGTGTTTTCCCGAACTTGAATTGCAGCAAGAGGGCGAGGCAGACCGGTGGTCGCTGATCCTGCCACCCGAGAACCTGCTTGTTGATGACCAAGGCGCCAGGGAGTGGTGGGACAAGCAGGATCTTTCCAGGCCGTGGGTTATTCCCGAGATGGCTGATTTCTGGTTGCGCCATCTGTCCGGGCTGGCTCTGGTTCGGGAATTACTCCGTCGGGTTGCCACGGGAGGCCTGGCTCCTGGCGTTATTGGTTGCTCGAGCTGGTGCTGGCAATTCTGGTCCTCTTACTTCAGGGATGCGCACTTTTCGCCGATGACACCCTCGCCGATGGCAGCAGTGGAACTTGGTGAATGGTTCGAATCCCTTGCTGCCGGTGATAGCGATCAGTCAATCACGGCCCGAATGGCAGACGATGGCCTATGGGTATTACCGATGGCTGAAGGAAATGACGGCAAAAGACGCAAACACAGTGGCTTTCTCCGGGATCTCGCCTCGGTGGCAAGAGGTAATCCGGGCGTTGCGCTGGCCATCTGGCGCCGCGCGCTGAGAGCTCGTCCGGAAGAAGAGGCGGCCACTGAGGAGTCCGGCCAGGTTTCTGCAGACAGCGGTTCAGTCGCCCGGGCCTGGGTTATCCCTTTTGATCAACTGGGTTTGCCAGCGGTACCCCAGAGCCAGGGCGACAACATCGGCCTGCTATTGCATGCCCTGCTGTTGCACGATGGACTGGACGCCTCTCATCTGCAGTTGGTGACAGGAGTCGCGGAACATGAGGCAGGGTTTGTACTGGCGCGTCTGGCCCGCGCGGATCTCATTGAGCAGGAGCCAACTGGTGGTTGCTGGAAAGTCACCGCTCAGGGATACCCTTCGATCCGTCGACACCTGCAGAGCTGGGGCTTTCCAGTCGACACATTCTAGGAGATGAGCGATGGGTGATCTTGGTATTCGGGAGGCGTTTTCAGCGATTACGTCGGAAGCGTTGCTGGAATCATTAATCGTTGTGCTGCTGGCGACGGGCCTGACCATCGTAATTCAGAAGCTGCTTCCGAGAATTGCAGGAAAACTCGGGGGCAAGCCCCGGTTTTATATCCTGGCGTCGGTGCCCCTGTTGCGATTGATCATTATCGTGGTGACCATCATCATCGTGGTTCCGATCCTGGTGGAGCCCTCGTTCGAGAACATGGTTGCCATTTTTGGAGCCCTGGGGTTGGCTCTCGGGTTTGCCTTCAAGGATTATGCGAACAGCCTGATTGCCGGAATCGTAACCCTCTACGAAATGCCGTACCGGCCTGGCGACTGGATCGAGGTGGACGGGCAGTACGGAGAGGTCCGCTCGATTGGCACCCGGGCCGCGGAGCTTGTTACGCCGGATGATACCGTGGTGGTGGTACCCCACAGCAAACTCTGGGCGTCGCTCATTGCCAACGCCAACAACGGAACGGATAACCTGATGTGTGTGGCGGAGTTCAACCTCGAACCCCACCATGACGTCAGCCGGGTTATGGGACTGCTGCGGGATGTGGCCTACACCTGTCCTCTTACCCGCACGTTCAGGCCCGTCGTTGTGGTGGTCTCCAACAAACCGTGGGGCATGTGTTACCGGCTTAAGGCCTACCCGATAGAGTTGAAGGATCAGTTTCGGTTTATTTCCGAGCTGACAGCAAAGGGCGCAAGTGCTTTGGCTTCAGAGGGCGTCAGGTTTGTCTCAGCCCCCGTCACCGGAAACCCCTGAACTTTGCTTGCCGGTTTCTGTTTCCTCAATCAATTGATGCAGCCTGCCGAGAATGCGCTGCCCGCTCTCGCCGGTGCGCTCGAGGTAAATGTCACGTACCGGCAGGCTGGCTTCCCGAAACGCCTCACGTTCTGAATCGGTAAGGCGAACGACCTTCATTTGACCCTCTTCCAGCATCTGCTCAAGCCGGGTCTGATTCAGTTCCTCCTGGGTCTCCCAGGCAATCTGCGCGACGTCCTTGAGTCCGTTGTCGAGCCATTGTTGCTGGTTTTCAGGCAGGGCGTTGTACCACTCAAGATTTGAAACCACGGAAGCGACGAACTGGGCCGGTCGCGCCAGGGTCATGGTGGTCTGTACTTCATAGAAATCCATTTCCTCAATGGCGAAAACTGGATTGCTCTGGCCATCGATCTTGCGCAGCTGCAGGTCACTGTAAACCTGGGAATAGGGAATCTGGCTGGGCTCGGCGCCATAGGCCCGGAAGGTTTCCTCCGCCATGTCGGATGTCATGGTTCGGATTCGCTGTCCGTTGAAGTCCTCCGTCGAGCGCAGCGCCTTGTTAGCTGTCCAGGCCATCCAGCCTTCAGGCACGAAACCCAGCAGTTTCATGTTCTGATTGGCATAGGGTGATTCAAACAATCCGAGCAATTCTGTACTGGCCAGAATCTCTCGGGTAACGTCTTCGTCGTCCGGAAGAACATAGTGCAGTGTGAAAAGACCGACTTCCGGGACGGTGTTGGCAAGATGTCCGGGAGAGGCGAACGCCAAGCTTATCGAGCCATTGCGGACCAGTTCAGTAAGCTGGGCCGAGGTTCCCAGTGAACCGTAGGGAAAAATATCGATTTCGATCCTGCCGTCGGAACGCTCCTCGATCCGTTCCTTCAACGCTTTGGCATAAGCATGCTGAACGCTACCCTCTATCTCCTCAAGGGCAAAACGCCAGGTAACCGGATAATCGGGGGGCTCCGGCGCATCGGCGGTCTCGTCCCCACCGCTGGTCTGGCTGTCTGAACAACCGGTCAGTGCAATGGCCAATGCCAGGCTCAATGGCCAGAACCTGAAGCGGACAGTGGGCATAACGGGAACTCCAGTTTTCTCGATCCTTGGTTGATATTGCCATACAAGGTAACACAAGAATGCGCACTGCCGTGGGTTACGGGGTTGTATTGAATTACACTGTCGAGCCAGACGATCAAGTGCATAAAGGAGAGAGTTCATGGAGTTTTTGTGGTTGGCAGGAGGCCGGGAATGACAAACCAGAAGCAGGCGATGCTCTATGGACTTGGCACGGTGCTGTTGTGGTCCACCGTGGCAACCGCGTTCAAGCTCTCCCTCAGGGAGCTCGCGCCCGTTCAGATGCTGCTGATTGCGTGCAGCGCGTCGGTGGTTGTAATGGCCGTGATTCTGATGCTACAGGGGCGCTGGCATCTGGTGTTTTCTCTCAGCCGCAAACAGTATGCCCAATCTTTTGGCATGGGGCTGATCAATCCCTGCCTGTACTATTTTCTGTTGTTCGGTGCCTTTGACCGACTACCCGCCCAGGAAGCGCAACCGCTGAACTACACCTGGGCTCTGGTGCTGGCCTATATGTCGGTACCCTTTCTGGGGCACCGGCTGCGCAAACTGGATATTGTTGCGGGCCTGATCTGTTATGCCGGGGTCGTGGTGATTGCCACGCGCGGGGCTGTCACTTCGCTAAGCTTCGAGGATCCACTTGGGGTTTCTCTTGCCCTCGGAAGCACAGTGGTCTGGGCGTCCTACTGGATTATTGCCACACGGGATACCCGGGATCCGGTGGTTGGCCTGTTCCTGAATTTCCTGTGCGGGTTGCCGGTGATTCTGCTCATTTGCTGGTGGACAGAGGGGCTCAGCTTTGCTCCGGGAACGTCGCTGGCTGCAGCGGTCTATGTAGGCGTGTTCGAGATGGGCATCGCTTTCGTGCTCTGGTCCTATGCCATGAAAAAGGCGGAGAACACTTCGAAGGTCAGCAACCTGATTTTTATCTCTCCGTTCCTTTCGCTGGTATTCATCTATTTCATTCTGGGCGAGCATATCCTGCCCTCCACCTACATTGGCCTGGTTCTGATCATGATGGGGCTATGGATTCAGCAGAAAAAAGTGAAGGATCGTGAAGAGGCCCTGAACCTTGGCTGACTGGTTTGTCTACATGGTTCGAACCGCCAGAGGTTCGCTCTATACCGGCATAACCACTGACGTTGAGCGGCGTTTCCACGAGCATCAGGCCGGTGCCCCCAGGGGCGCTCGGAGCCTGAGGGGCAAGGGACCTCTGCAACTGGTGTTCAGTGCTGCGGCCGGGGACAGGAGCCGAGCGTCACGGTTGGAGTGGCACATCAAACAATGGCCCCGACCCAGGAAAGAGGCCCTGGCCCGGGGCGAGCTCAGTCTGCCAGATGACGTCTGATGTGTTCGCCGGTGGTTTCCATCGCGGCAGTGGCCCGATCCAGCTGACCGCTGTGTACCTGGAAAACGTGCCAAAGACTGTTATAGACCTCAAGACGGACTTCCACATCGTGCCGGTTTGCGGCCTCGGCCAGCCGTTCGGCGTCGTTCAGCAGGATTTCCTGGCTGCCTACCTGGATCAACAAGGGTGGCAGGCCGCTCAGGTCTCCGAATATCGGTGAGATCAACGGATTGGTAAGGGATTCCTCTCCGGCATACAGCCTCGCGGCCTTGCTGGTCCAGCTGGCCTGAAGTACCGGTTCACATTCCGGTGCGTAGAGCTGCTCCTGGGTCAGGTCTACCCAGGGTGAAAACACCGTGAGTGATGCCGGAAGCTGCAGGCCCTTATCTCGCAGTCGCATAGCCAGGGCAACGGAGAGCCCCCCGCCAGCGGAATCGCCGGCGACGGCAATCTGGTCCGGTTTCAGGCCAGCCTCCAGAAGCCCGTTCCAACAGGCTTCGGCATCATCCAGGGCGGCGGGGAATGGAAACTCGGGCGCCAGCCGGTAATCCGGTGTAACGATGGCGCAGCCGGTCGTTTTCGCCAGGTGCCCGGTTATGCCGCGGTGCGTCCTTGAGGAGCCGATGATGTAGCCTCCGCCGTGCAGATAGAGAACGGCGCTCTGGTGATCGTTGCCGAAGGTTGTCCGGGTTGCCGGCACGCCCCCAACGGTTGTGTTCTCGAATTTCGCGCCTCTCGGCGGTGTCGAACTCCGGTAAGCCTGGCGCACAATGCGTCTTTGAAGTGGCACCGGTACCGCCGGGTTAAGGACCGGTCTGACCAGCCGGTTCATGGTCTGGCGCAACGCACTCTCTAATACGTGTTGCAACATCTGTGTCTTTCCCCTGCTATGGGTTAGGCCCGCTATAGGTTAGGATTGAAAGCCCGAATTCGATAACTCATTCATGACAGGCGTTTAACTCTACGTGTACTGGAAAACGGATACCATAGAAATACCGGACTGGGACAGGCACTCACTCCTGGACAGACTCGAACTCTTCGACCCGACATGCTCGCGTGATCTCAGTGATGAAATGGTGGCCTATTGTCGTTTTTATGGGCTGGATCTCTGGGTGGAACATCCGGACGTTGCTTATCATCAGGGTTACGTCAAAGCTTGCGGTCATGAAGTCATGGTGCATTATTTCCGGTTGCCGGACGAGTCGACAGAACGTGGCACGGTGTTTATTCTGCACGGCTATTTTGACCACGTCGGGTTGTACAGCCAGTTGATCGATCGGTGCCTGGGAGCCGGATTTGATGTGCTCGCTTACGATCAGCCCGGCCATGGCCTTTCCAGCGGCACGCCCGCAGCCATTGGCAGTTTCCTGGAGTATCAGGGCGTTCTGTCAGACGTGATGGCCGAGGTCAGGGACAAGTTGCGTCAGCCCTGGTTCGCGGTCGGACAGAGCACCGGTGGGGCGATCCTGATTGATTACCTGTTGTCCAACCAGCACAACCAGCAGACTTCCGACTTCCGGAGAGTGGTGCTTCTCGCTCCTCTCGTAAGACCTGCGGGCTGGTTAGGAGCAAAGGTGCTTCATAGCATCGCAAAACCGTTTATATCCCGCTGGCGCCGAGTGTTCGCCGAGAACAGTAGCAACAGTCGTTTTCTCAAATTCTTGCGGGAGTATGACCCGCTCCAGGCGAGGGCAGTGCATGTCGATTGGGTAAGCGCACTTCGAAAATGGGTGCCCCATATCGAATCTGCGCGGCCTGTCGACTTTCCGGTGACCGTCGTGCAAGGTGAGAAGGATCTGACAGTCGACTGGCAGCACAATCTGCGTATTATCCGGAATAAATTTTCCTCGGTTGAGGAACGGAAAATCCCTGACGGACGTCATCATCTTGTGAACGAAGCTCAGGATTTGCAGGCAACCGTATTCAATACCATTATTGATACATTCACGAATTCGGCGGAAAAGACCCGTTAAATCGGGTTGGCTGAAGAAACCAGGCACAGGAGAAAGCTGTGAAGAAGATGATTCTTGTATTTATGGTGGCAACTTTCGGTCTCGGCGGTTGTATGACCTATGACCCCTACACCGGTGAAGAGAAAACTTCGAATGCGACCAAGGGAAGCATCATCGGCGCTATTGGTGGTGCGGCTATCGGTGCGGCAACCTCCAGCAAGAGTGATCGCGGAAAAGGTGCGCTGATTGGCGCAGCCAGCGGCGCGGCCATTGGTGGTGGCGTTGGTTACTACATGGACAAACAGGAAGCCGAGCTGCGTCGCCAGCTGGAGGGCACTGGTGTTCGCGTGGTGCGCAACGGCGATGAGATCGAGCTGGTGATGCCAGGCAATATTACCTTTGATCTGAATGAATCGAGCATCAAGCCGTCATTCAGCGGAACACTGGAATCCGTGGCTCTGGTGCTGAAGGAGTATGACAAGACCATCATCCAGATCGAGGGGCATACCGACAGCTCCGGCTCTGACAGCTACAACCAGCTGCTCAGTGAGCGTCGCGCCTCATCCGTGCGTGACTTCCTCCTGAACCAGGGTATTGAGCCGAAGCGTACCCGGGCTGTTGGCTACGGCGAACGCTACCCGGTTGCCTCCAATGATACCGCGGCCGGCCGTGAGCAAAACCGTCGTGTTGAGCTGACGCTGGTGCCCATGCAGTAAGCAGGGCGTTCGCAGCCATAAAAAAACCGGAGCAAAGGCTCCGGTTTTTTTGTTTCTGTCAGTGAATCAGAACAGTACGCGGCAGCGAATGGTCCCTTTCACTTTGAGCAGCTTTTCCTGTGCCAGTTCGCCGTACTCTTTGTTCACGTCGACGACAACATAGCCGATGTCTTCCTTGGTCTGCAGATACTGGCCACAAACGTTGATGCCATTCTCCGAAAACACCTGGTTGATCTCGGACATCACGCCGGGCACGTTTTCGTGGATGTGCAGCAGACGGTGCTGATTGGGGTGTGACGGCAAAGCGACTTCCGGGAAGTTCACGGAAGAAACCGAGGTGCCGTTGTCGCTGTACATGGCCAGTTTTTCCGCCACTTCCCGACCGATGTTTGCCTGGGCTTCGATGGTGGAGCCGCCAACATGCGGGGTCAGTATGACATTGTCGAACTCCCGCAGCGGAGAGACAAATTCCTCGTCGTTGGACTTGGGCTCAACCGGGAATACGTCAATGGCAGCACCCAGCAGTTTGCCGCTGCCCAGCGCATCGGCCAGGGCGTCGATGTCCACCACGGTGCCGCGGGAGGCATTCATGAGAATGCTGCCGGGTTTCATCTGGGCGAACTGCTCGGCCTTGAACATGTACTTGGTGGCCGGGGTTTCCGGTACGTGCAGGCTGACCACATCGGCAATGTTAAGCAGCTCCTGGAGCGTACCTACCTGGGTGGCGTTGCCGATCGACAGTTTTGAGACGACATCGTAGAAGTAAACATCCATGCCCAGGCCCTCGGCCAGGACGCTGAACTGGGTGCCGATGTTGCCGTAGCCGATAATGCCCAGTTTTTTGCCACGGATTTCATAGCTGTCCTTGGCGGATTTCAGCCACTCGCCGCGATGGGCCTTGGCGTTTTTCTCCGGGACACCGCGCAGGAGCAGAATGGCCTGGGCGAGAACCAGTTCGGCGACGCTCCGGGTGTTGGAGAAGGGCGCATTGAAAACGGCAATACCGCGCCGGGTGGCCGCCTGCAGATCCACCTGGTTGGTGCCAATACAGAAGCAACCCACGGCCACCAGCTTTTTGGCGGCTTCAAATACTTTCTCGGTCAGCTGAGTGCGGGAACGGATGCCGACGAAGTGCGCATCGGCAATCTTCTCGATCAGCTCTTCCTCGGCCAGCGAGTGAGACAGGTACTCAATGTTGGTATAGCCCGCAGCATTCAGCGTATCAATGGCAGATTGATGCACGCCTTCCAGCAGCAGGATACGGATTTTGCTCTTCTCAAGAGACGTATTTGACATGGGCTTGCTTCCGAACCTTTCGTCACGTGAAATGACCCGTGGCCAGTGATCGTCGGGGCTGGCTCACAGAACAGGGGCGGTATGATACCATAAACCAAGATTTTCACAGCGCGCCGGTTTGCCTGAATCAACTGTCTGTGATTCCTGTTGCAGGATGCTCCGGCCCAAACCTGACGAGACCGAAAAATCCATGAATTCTGAACAGATCATTGCTTCCCTCAAAGACCTGATGGCCACCGGCGACGCGCCCGGCAAGGTACTGACCGACCCGGCGGATCTGGACACTTACGGCAAGGACTGGACCAAGATTTACCCACCCAAGCCCCTGGCGATCGCGTTACCCAAGACCACGGAGCAGGTTCAGGCACTGGTAAAGTTCGCCAACGAGAATCAGGTGGCACTGGTGCCCTCCGGCGGCCGCACAGGCTTGAGTGCCGGCGCAGTGGCTGCCAACGGGGAAGTGGTTGTGGCGTTCGACAACATGAATCAGATCCTGGATTTCAACGCCAGTGACCGCACGGTTCGATGCCAGGCTGGCGTTGTGACGGAACAGTTGCAAAATGCAGCCGAGGAGAACGGTCTCTATTACCCGGTAGATTTTGCCTCCGCCGGTTCCAGCCAGCTCGGGGGTAATCTGTCTACCAACGCTGGCGGTATCAAGGTAATTCGCTATGGTATGAGCCGGGACTGGGTTGCCGGTCTCAAGGTCGTGACCGGTAAGGGCGATATCCTGGATCTGAACAAGGATCTGGAGAAGAACAACACCGGGTACGATTTGCGGCATCTGTTCATCGGCGCGGAGGGCACACTGGGCTTTATCACGGAAGCCACCATGAAGCTGTCCCGTAAGCCGGATAACCTGACGGTACTGGTACTGGGTCTGAACGACCTGACCAACACCATGGACGTGCTGCAGACCTTCCAGAAAAAGATCGACCTCACCGCCTATGAGTTTTTCTCCCATCAGGCCATGGGACACGTACTGGCCCATGGTCAGGTTCAGGCGCCGTTTGAAACCGAGGCGCCGTACTACGCGCTGCTGGAGTTCGAAGCTGTCTCCGATCAGGTGATGGACGATGCCATGGCCCTCTTTGAGCAATGCGTGGAGAACGGTTGGGTGCTGGATGGCGTGATTAGCCAGAGTGAAACTCAGGCCCAGAACCTGTGGCAACTGCGCGAGCGCATTTCCGAATCCATTGCGCCCCGCACGCCCTACAAGAATGACATTTCCGTGGTCGTTTCCAAGGTGCCGGGCTTTCTGCAGGAAATCGACGCGGTTGTCACCGAGCATTATCCGGACTTCGAGATTATCTGGTTCGGCCATATCGGTGATGGCAACCTGCACCTCAACATCCTCAAGCCGGAAGATATGGCCAACGAGGATTTCTTCGAGAAGTGCCAGCAGGTCAACAAATGGGTGTTCGAAATAGTCGAGCGCTATCAGGGCAGTGTCTCTGCAGAGCACGGCGTGGGCATGACCAAGAAGCCTTATCTGAAGTACACGCGCAGCGAGGCGGAAATCGCCTACCTTAGAGGGATCAAGCAGGTATTCGATCCCAACGGAATCATGAACCCCGGCAAGATTTTCGACTGATGCAGGATCATATCGTAGTGCTGACAGGCGCAGGCATAAGCGCCGAAAGTGGTCTCTCAACCTTCCGGGACAACGGCGGGTTGTGGGAGCAGCACAGCGTCTACGATGTGGCCACGCCCGAGGCGTTTGCGCGCAATCAGGAGCTGGTGCTGCGGTTCTACAATGACCGCCGCCGCCAGCTTGCCTACGCCCAACCGAACCGGGCCCATCAGCTGCTGGCGGAGCTTGAGCAGCGCTACCGGGTTACCGTGGTCACCCAGAACGTGGACGATCTTCACGAACGGGGTGGTGCGAGCAACGTCATTCATCTTCACGGTGAGCTTACCAAGGCGCGCAGTTCAAAATATCCGGAGCTGGTTTACGACATCGGTTATCGTGATATCAACCTGGGCGACACCTGCGACCGTGGCGCCCAGCTTCGTCCTCATATTGTCTGGTTTGGCGAGGAAGTGCCCATGCTCGACAAGGCTGCCGACGTTGTCCGCACGGCCGATCACCTGCTGATTGTGGGAACGTCTCTGCAGGTATACCCGGCGGCCGGGCTGGTGTACGAAGTGGACAGGGACGTGCCCATCACTGTGATCGACCCAGGCGAGCCGGCTTCAGTGTCACGGGCCCGGTTTATCCGCAAGGGTGCCGTTGAGGGTGTTGCCGAGTGGGTTAGCGGGTTGTAGTTCCGAACGCTGCTGTTGCTTCTATTTTGCAGAATTCCTCTCGAACCTGGCTGGTTAGAAGACCGATAAAGGGAGGTGTCGAAAAAGTGAGTTTCAGTCGTTCTTCGCTTGAAGGCTGCTTGTCGACACTAATGGCCATGTGGTACTGCTTGCCATTGGAAAAGAATACGCCGGTGAATTGGTTTTCACGATTCTTGGTGCGAATGTCGTAACCCTCTGCCATCAGGTAGGCTGCCATCCGTTCCATGTGTTCGTTGTGTATTTCGCGTCGGCCAGTAACGCCTTCGATATGATGCCCAGAGAGGAAAGATCCTTCATTCCTCACCTCAATGTCGCAGGCGTTGCTCTCATAGTTCTCATAGTTCGTTCCGCTTCCGCCGCCAATCACCGAACAACCGCTTATTGTTGCTAGGGCTGAAAACGCCAAGGCTGCTTTTACTTTTTCCATTTTTTTTCCATTTGGAATGGGGCCAAAGCAGGGGCTGTTCGCCCCCTGCTTTTCAACTGTGGGGATTCAATTAATAACGCTTGCGATCCTTCAATGCCTCAACGTCTCTGGAGAAGCTCAGAATTTCCTCTGATTGAAGGTAGGTGTCCAAGCGGCCCATTGCGGCGGCGTAAAACTCGTTTACTGCCTCAGCAAGGGCCTTGTCGCTGGTGTCGATATTCTTACTATTGTCGACCTGTCCCTGATTGCTGGCTTTTTCAATTTGTTCAAATGCAGTATTCAGTGCAAGACCGACAAGGTCGTTCTTGTTATGACCAGGATTGTCGAAAATAGCTCGGTATTCCTTTGAAATATCGAGATCTTGAAGCGAGATTCGCTTGGTCATAAAGGTTTGCATGGTGAGTGGTTCAACTAGCTTGAACGAAAAATCGCCGCTGATGGAGAAGCGGCCTTCCTCGACGCAGCGAGCGCCAGAGCAATCGGGGCGAGAAGCGGCCTTGCTGAATTCCAGATCAAGAGAAGGAATGATGGCGAGGTAGGTGTCCTTCTTGTCAGTATATGTAATCTCGTCGAAACTCCGGTACGGGCCAACAAAGCGGAATCCTTTGTCAGTAATGAGCTTCTGAAAGCCCTCGCCGAGTGCTGTTTCCAGAGTGTTCGGGTACCGCCCCTGATAAAAGCGCTGGTTGAAGTCTGCAGTGGTCTGAGGGAGTGGCATTCCGTTGTAGCTGGTTGCTTGAGTTGATTCGTACCCGGCAAGCTTAGGACTTACGATCGCAATTGTTTGTGGATGAGTCTTGGATGATCTTTCAGACTCATATTTTAAATCCAGCTCTCCAGTCTGGCGCTCAATCGGGGCCGCCACGCATCCTGTCAAGATGCTGAAAACAATAGCAAGTGAAAATATTCCCTTGGTGTTCATTTGTGCTCCATTTTCCTGATTCTTAATATGTATTAATAAACCGCCGCGTAATCGTATAGATCCAGAACAAAGGGAAATAGAGTCGTTGAGAACATTTTGCAATATTTAAAGGTCTGCGAATGAAATGTTACAAGGGAGGCGATGCCTGCATCTGAGGCTGGTCGAATAAGTACCGCATACTTGGCTATTATTTCTGCTGAGCTCAAGGTGTGGGGTGCCCCTCGCTCGACGTATTAACGTTTCGTCGTCTCTATCTGGCTGTTTGGCAATGGGTCTAGGAGATATCTCTCCAGCTCTTCTCTGAAAGCGGCCTGAACGCCCAACCGCTTCAGCATCCAGTAGTGTCCGGCAATCATCCGGTCTATAAAGATGCTTTCCACCGGTGGCTTGAAGTAATCCAGGTATTTGAAAACGGTGCTGGTTTTCTCTGCCACGCGTTTGTGGATGTCCGCCTCGGCAAAGTCGTAGGGCACATCACGCTGTTCGAAGGGTACCACCAGAATATCCCGCCACATGGCGTAGTAGGCTTCATCCACGGCAGGCTGGCTGCCGACCCTTGCGCCCAGGTCGATCAGGTGCCGATCCAGCGCTTCGTAATCCTCCTCCAGTGCTGAAACCAGGGCATTCCGGTAGGCTTCGATGATCTCCGGTTTGAGCTTTTTCACGCAGCCGAAGTCGTACATGACGATGGAGCCATCGGGCCGGTAGGCGAAGTTGCCGGCGTGGGGGTCACCATGTATGCACTGGAAGCGGAAAAGCTGGTCCGCCATGAGCGTGAAGATCCGGTGCCCGATCAGGTTGATGGTGTCCTGATCGTACCGGTCTTTCGTAATCTTGCTGACGTGATCCCCTTCAACCAGTTCCAGCGTCAGAACCCGGCGGGTTGAATGGCTCTTCGCCACAGCTGGGATGAGAACCCAGGGCTGATCTTTGTGGAACTCCCGGAAGAGTTCAATGTTCCGTGCTTCGTTCTCGTAATCCAGTTCTTCCTTCAGCCGCTCCCGGATTTCAGCGAACAGCCGGTCGACCGACTCCTTGGGCATTTTCAGCAGGCCGCCCAGTCTCAGCGCCATGCGCAGTTGCTTGAGATCTGAATCACAGGATTCGTCAACGCCAGGGTACTGAATTTTCACAATAACATCTGTGCCATCGTGAAGCCGGGCGCGATGCACCTGGCCGATGGAGGCCGCAGCGTAGGGCGTCTCCTGCAGGTACTCAAAAAGCTCGGAGACCGGTTTGCCCAGTTCCGATTCGATTTGCCCCACGATGACCTCGAACGGCATGGGCGGCGCTTCTTTTTGGAGTTTCTCCAGCGCGTCCGAGAATTCCTTGGGCAGAAAGTCCTGGGTCTGGGAAGCGATCTGCCCCACTTTCATGACCGCCCCTTTCAGTTCGCCGAGGGTATCGGCAATCTGGTCGGCCATGCGGGTGTAGCTTTCGCTCTGGGCGCCCTCGTCATTTTCTGAGCGGAATAGTCGACGCGCGCGCTGACCAGCATACTGACCTGCTACAGAGGCCGTCATGCCAGCGAGTTTGAAGAAGCGACCACGTCGGGAGGTTACCGGTTTCTTTGCCATAAACAGATGTACGCCTTTGACCGGATTTGGGTTTAGCCGGCCCTGCACGTTAAACCACTTTGGTCTCCACGAACAGCAGGTCTTCCAGTTCAAGCGACAGGGTCTGGCCAGAAATCAGCGGGCCAACGCCTTTGGGCGTTCCCGTAAGCACCACATCGCCGGGCAGCAAGGTGAACTGGCTGCTGATGTGGGCGATCAGGGGAATAATGGGATTGAGCATATCGCCCGTATCGCCCGTTTGCTGGCGGTTGCCATCGATGTCCATTGTGAAGTGAATGGGGGCATCGGAAAACTTATTGGCCGCAACAAACGGCGAAAGCGGACAGGCACCATCGAAGCCTTTCGCTCTTTCCCAGGGCTGGCCCTTCTCTTTGAGTTTGCTCTGCAGGTCTCGCAGAGTCAGGTCCAGCGCCAGACCGTAGCCCAGTATCGCGGATTCGGCCTCACTGGCTGAAGCCCGGGTCAAGGGGCGACCGATCAGAACCGCCAGTTCGGTCTCGAAGTGAACCGCCCCCTCGTCTCTCGGAAAATCCAGGGGGCGGGTAATATGCACCGCAGAGGTTGCGGGTTTGATGAACAGCAGTGGTTCATCCGGCACCGGGTTATTGAGCTCCCAGGCGTGCTCGGCGTAGTTGCGACCAATGCAGACGATCTTTCCCAGCGGCAGATGGACGGGTGTCCCATCTTTCCAGTGGTGTTGGTAATCCGGCATGGTCGCCTCCTGGTTGCTGTTGATTATTCCCCTTCAAACGAGCAAACAGTATAAACCTGAAGACCTTCGTCCTGCAGCTTGCGCGAGCCACCGAGATCCGGAAGGTCGATCATGGCTGCCACTTCCACAATCTCCGCTCCGATCCTGCGGATCAGGCGGGTAGCCGCCAGCATAGTGCCACCGGTGGCAATCAGGTCGTCCACCAGGACCACTTTATCGCCCGGCTTGAAGGCATCCTTGTGCAGCTCCACGGAGGCAGTGCCGTATTCAAGCTCGTAGTCTTCCACCAGCGTATCGAACGGCAGCTTGCCTTTCTTGCGGACCAGCACCAGGGACGCGTTGAGCTCATAGGCCAGGGCCGAGCCGATGATGAAGCCGCGGGCATCCACCGCTGCCACGGCATCAATCTTGTGGCCGTGGTAGCGGTGTACGAAGGCATCGATCAATTTCCGGAAGGCGGTTTTGTCCTGCAGTACCGTGGTTATATCGCGAAAGGCCACGCCTGGCTTTGGCCAGTCAGGGACCGTACGAATGGCCTTTTTGATGCTTTCAGAAAAATAATCCATAAACGTTCCGGTTAATGCCCTGGAGGCGGATCAGGCCGCGTCCAGGAAAATGAATTTCAGAACAAAAACAACAGCAATGATAACAACACTGGCGTTCAGATCTGCCCAGCGGCCACTGAGTGCCTTCAGGATGGCGTAGGTGATGAATCCCAGGGCGATGCCGTTGGCAATGGAGAAGGTCAAAGGCATCATCAGGGCGGTGACCACAGCAGGGGCTGCGTCAGTGACATCGTCCCAGTCAATCAGTTTGAGGCCGCTGGCCATCAGAACCGCCACATAAAGCAGTGCCGGGGCCGTGGCGTAGGCAGGAATGATGCTGGCGATCGGTGATAGCAGCAAACACGCGAGAAACAGTGCGGCAACAACCACAGCAGTCAGGCCGGTTCGCCCGCCGGCGGAGATGCCCGCGGTGGATTCGATGTAACTGGTGGTGGTTGAGGTACCGAGGGCGGCACCGGACATGGTCGCAACCGAGTCCGACATCAGGGCCCGGCCGAGGCGCGGCAGTTTGCCGTCCTTGTCGAGGAGGCCGCCTCGCTGTGCAGCGCCGATCAGGGTGCCGGATGTATCAAACAGATCGACGAACAGAAACGCAAAGATCACGCTGATCATGCCGATATTCAGGGCGCCCGCCAGGTCCAGCTGCATGAACGTCGGCGCTATGCTCGGGGGTGCTGAAACCAGACCGTTGTACTCCACCATTCCCAGTGCCATGGCTACGCCGGTAACCGCAATAATACCAATCATGACGGCGCCGGTTACCTGACGGAAGGACAGTGCGCAAATCAACACGAAGCCACCGAAGAAAAGAAGACTCTCTGCAACCTTCACTTCGCCCAGGCCTACAAGCGTGGCGGGATGATCCACAACAATGCCGGCATTCTTCAGGGCGATCAGGGCCAGGAAGAAGCCGATGCCCGCGGAGATGCCGAACCTCAGGGACATGGGGATGCTGTTTATGATCCATTCGCGGACCTTGAAAATGCTGAGCAGGAAGAACAGGAAGCCGGAGATGAACACAGCCCCCAGTGCCACCTGCCAGCTGTAGCCCATACTGCCAACGACTGTGAAGGAGAAAAAGGCGTTCAACCCCATGCCTGGCGCCAGGGCGATCGGGTAGTTGGCCCACAGCCCCATGATCAGGGTGCCGATCACGGCTGCAAGGCAGGTAGCAACGAACACAGCCCCGAAATCCATGCCGGTGGATGACAGTATGCTCGGGTTGACCACAATGATGTACGCCATGGTCAGGAAGGTGGTAATGCCCGCAACCACTTCTTTACGAACAGTGGTGCCGTGGGCCTGCAGTTGGAACAGTCGTTCAAGCATGACGGGTGTCTGCCTCACAGGATGCTGAAGGTTTGTGTTTAGGAGTCTGGTCTGGGCGGAATTCTTGGATTGCGTGAAAAAACGGCAATGTTACCGGCTCAGCCTCCTCAGGCCAAGGGATGATTGACACTCCGTCAAAGTGAATGTGGTGCTAGTTGCTGTGGGAGTCACGCTGGAGCCGGATATCGAAGCGGACCGCCAGCATCCGCACAATCACGATAAAAAGCAGGCCAATGGTCAGAGGCAGGGCTTCGTTGTCGAGGAACCACTGGCAGACAAAGTATAGCCAGCATCCGGCAAAGGAGATCGAGGCATAGATCTGGTCTTTGCGGAAGATATAGGGTACTTCGTTACAGAGGGTATCCCGCAGGGCGCCGCCAAAGGTGCCTGTCATCACTCCGAGAAGTGAAGCGACAAACCACGAATGTCCCAAATCCAGGGCCAGTTGGGCGCCAAGGATGGAAAAAACGCCCAGCCCGATGGCGTCGGGGAACACAATTCTGGATTCCCGCAGCCGCTCTGCCTTTTTCCAATAGCTGAAGACAACCGCTATGGCCAGAATCAGCATCGGTTGCTCTTCGTGCTTGATCCAGTAAAGAGGGTGGTTGTCCATAATCAGGTCACGCAGGGTGCCACCACCGAGTGCCGTGATGAATCCGATAGTAAATACGCCCACAGGATCCATATTTTTGGAGCGCGCCACAATCATGCCGGAAATCGCAAACGCGACGATTCCAACCATTTCAAGCACGTAGATGATGTCGATCATGGCTAGCCCCGAGATAGGCCAGGAGTGGCCGAATGCCTAAAGCGAAAGCGCGCAGGATAGCGAAAAAGCCGATGGCTTTCACCTGAGGCCAGAGAACTGCCAGGAAGCGACCGATCCGGACTGTGATCCATAGCGACAGTTCTGTACGTATCTTGCATTCAACTTACCTGTATCCTGTTGTACGGAGTTGCTATGTCCTTGATGCGCCTGGCCTATGCCAGTGAAGCCACGTTCGAAGCCAAACCGGTAGAAAAGGGTGTCGAGCCCCACGTTGCACGAATTCTGATGACTTCCCGTAAGAACAATGCCAAAGATCAGTTGGTTGGTGGCCTATATTACGGAAACGACCGGTTTTTCCAGTATCTGGAAGGTGAAGAGGATGCAGTGCGTCGCACTTATGACAGGATCCTTAAGGACGACCGCCATCGCAACATCGTCACTTTAATAGAAGAACCTTTGAAGAACCGAACGTTCAGTAACTGGTCCATGAAATACGTGCCGCTCTCGAGGGACGTTCGGACATTTCTGGACGATCAGGGACTCGAATCCTTTAACCCGTCTTCGTTCACTTCGCAACAGTGTGAGACGATGATAGAGCTCGTGCGCAACTCCAGCCAGAATCAGAATGTGGCTAACCGTGATGATCCCAAGTCTGTCGGCAATGCGCCTCAGGTCCTGTCTTCCGGGATGAAAGTGGGCCTGATTGTGGCCGGCCTGGTTCTGGTAGGGGCTCTGGTGATCGGCGGGACAATGCTCTGATGGATTTGCTGTAAGAAATAAACGCCGCTTATGCGTTTAGATAAAAGAACTTTATTTGCTTCATGATAAGACTCTGTTTAGCTTGACGGATAACCATCACAGGAGAACGTAGCCTGTAATCCGATCAAACAAAAACGGAGCGCTCATGAAAGCCATCCTCTGCAAGGAATATGGTCCGGCCGAGAAGCTGGTCATCGAAGAAGTCCCAAGTCCCGAAGTGAAAGGCCGCGGTGTAAAAGTACGCGTCAAAGCCGCCGGCCTGAATTTCCCGGACACCCTCATCATAGAGAACAAATATCAGTTGAAGCCGAGCCTGCCTTTTTCCCCGGGTGGCGAAATGGCGGGTGAGGTTATCGAGGTTGGCGACAAAGTAACTCGTTTCAAAGTAGGCGATCGTGTTGCCGGGCTGACGGGTTATGGCGCCTTTGCCGAAGAAGTCATCGTGCCGGAGCAGAATCTTCTCCCGGTTCCCGACGGCATGTCTGACGAGAAGGCAGCGGCCTTCACCATGGTTTATGGAACTTCCTATTACGCACTGAAGCAGCGTGGCAACCTCCAGCCTGGCGAATCTCTTCTGGTTCTGGGCGCCAGCGGTGGCGTGGGCCTGGCAACGGTTGAGCTGGGCAAAGCGATGGGCGCCAAGGTTATCGCAGCCGCCAGTTCGGCCGAAAAGCTTGCGGTTGCCAAGGAAGCCGGCGCCGATGAGTTGATCAATTACTCTGAAGAGCCTCTTAAAGACGCCGTGAAGAAACTCACTCACAGCAAAGGCGTGGATGTAATCTACGACCCCGTCGGCGGTGACTTCACGGAACAGGCTCTCCGAGCCATGGGCTGGAATGGCCGTCACCTGATCATCGGCTTCGCGGCCGGTGACATTCCGAAAATTCCGGCAAATTTGACTCTTCTGAAGGGTTGTTCCGTGGTCGGCGTATTCTGGGGCAGTTTCACACAACGCGAGCCGGAAGCCAGTGCCCAGAACATGATGGAGCTGATGAAGCTCTATGCAGAGGGCAAGATTGATCCCAAGATCAGTGCGGTTTACGAATTTGAGGATTACGCAAAGGCACTGGGGGCTTTGACCGAGCGGAAAGCGACCGGCAAGGTGGTGTTGAAGGTCGGCTCCTGAGTCTGGTCTGGCTCCTGCCCCAGCCTTCTGGGGCTTGGAGTGGGTGAGAGTGGGCGGCCCCTCCCAAAAACCGCTACGAGCACATCCATGTGCGCTTGGCGTCGGCCATTCATGGCCGCCGACATTTTTGGGAGGGGCCGCCCACTCTCACCATCCAGCTTTGGAGTTATAGTCCGTAGGTCGGATTAGACGCAGTCGTAATCCGACAACATGCCTGATCTCAAAAACTGACTTTCCCGCCATCAATCTTCGAAACCAACTCCGGTGTGAGCAAGGTATAACCCTTGGTTCTAGGCAGCCAGGCATAGACCTCCTCGTCGTTCCGAAGCGAATACCCGAGCTTCTGGATATCCACTTTCCGGTACTTGAAGGTCCCCGTTTTCTCGATGGCGTGGGTTACTCGAACGAACACCGGAACGGCATAGGCCGGCAAGTTATCCCGGAGATACGTGAACAGTTTGTTGACGTCGAACGGGGCGCCGTTGCTTTTCGGAACCAGCGTTACCATGCCAGCCTTGCCATTGGTGCCGGGGACTTCGACGCCGTAGACGATGGCTTCCTCAACCAATCCTGAGCCGTCGATGATGTTCTCCACTTCCGTCGTTGAGACATTCTCGCCCTTCCAGCGGTAGGTATCGCCCATACGGTCGACGAACTGCAGGTGGCCGCACCCGATTTCCTTCAGGACATCGCCAGTGTTGAACCAGGCGTCGCCCTTCTTGAAAGCGTTGCGGAGGATCGATTTTTCCGTGGCCTCTTTCTGGGTGTAACCCTCGAACGACCATTTCTTGGTGATCTCGCCGATCAACAGGCCGGGCTCGCCTTTAGCCACTTCCTGCATGAATCCTTTTTCGTTACGAACTGGATCCCGTGTGCCGTCGTGAAATTTCACCAGTTTGTAGGGGGCGGTAGAGAAGCCTACCGTGTTGTCCATATTGAAAAAGTTACTGAAGCCGATGTTGCCCTCGCTGGAGGCATAGAGCTCTGCGACTGTCTCTATCCCGAAGCGCTGCTTGAATTCCTTCCAGATGGACGGGCGGAGGCCGTTGCCGATCATTTTTGTGAGGCTGTGGTTCCGGTCCTGTTCGCTGGGTGGCTGGTTCAGCAGGTAGCGGCAGAGTTCGCCGACGTAGCCGAAGGTGGTGGCGTGGTAGTAGCGAACGTCTTCCCAGAAGGCGCTGGCGGAGAACTTGCGGCGCAGGGCAATGGCGGAGCCGCCGGCCAGGACGGAGCCCCAGCAGACCAGCAGTGCGGTGCCGTGATAAAGGGGGAGCGTGCAGTAAAGAACGTCCTCCGGCTTCATGGCCAGAGACATCAGGCCAAACCCGCCGTAGGCCATTATAAATTTGCGGTGTGAGCCCGGGGCGGCCTTGGGCAGGCCGGTGGTGCCGGAGGTGAACAGGTAGATGGCGGTATCCCCCATTTTCGGCGCATCGCTCAGAACCGGGGCGTCGCTGTTGAAGGTGCTGACCTGCGCGCCCATGTTGGCGTAACCGGTCGGTGCGTCCCCAAAGGCGTTCAGCGTGTTGGTGTCTGCCACAAACTGGAATGGCTTGGGATGGCCCGTCTTGAGATGTGCCTTTATGCCGTCGAACGCCTCAACCAGTTCCTCGCCAACCACCACCATTTTGGGCTCGATCAGGTTGATGCTGTGTTCGAGTACCTCGCCTTTCTGGGAGGTGTTGAGCATGGCGCAGGCGACGCCGAGTTTCGCAGCGCCGGCTACCACGGCAAGCAGTTCGGGGCGGTTTTCAAGGAATATCGCGATGGCATCCCCTTTGGCGAGTCCCTGGTCCTGCAAGTAGCGGGCGATGCGGTTAGCCCAGTCATTCAACTCGCTCCAGGTGATCGAGCGGTCCTCAAACAGAATGGCGGGCCGGGCGCCCAGGTTCTTAGCGTTGTTGTCGATAAGAGTGCCGAGCGTAAGCTCCAGGTTCTCGTTTTTCAGGGCGTAGTAATACAGCCCCCGTGTTATCGCCGGCAAGCGCCGGAATATTCCGGGCAGGCTGCGGGCAATGTCCAATGCGGATACGTTGTCTTGGCTCATGGTTTTTCCATTGGTCCCTTTTATTGTGTGGACGTTGAGCCCGGAACAACGCATGCCGCGGGCTCAGTCCAGAAACAGATCCGGCATCAGGGGCTTATCGCCCGGCTCGTACCGGTAATGCTCGAAGTCGGTGATACCGTCCTGCCGTAGCAGCACCTCGTCGATCAGGTTCTGACCAGTCATGGTTTCAGGCGACCGGTTGAGGATGCTGACAGCGGCATCGGCCATGATGTCCGGCTTTCGGCCCTGGGCCATCATCTGGGGGCCGCCCACTTCAAATTCGATGGCTGCCGTGGCAATCAGCGTTTTTGGCCACAGCGTGTTAACCGCGATGCCATAACGCTTGAATTCCTCGGCCATGCCCAGACTCAGCATTGTCATGGCGTATTTTGTGGTGGTGTAGGGCCCATACTGGGCGAACCACCGGGTATTCAGGTTGAGAGGCGGCGACAGGCTCAGGATATGGGCCTGGTCAGACTCCTTCAGCCAGGGCAGGGCCGCTTGGCTGCAGGCCATCACCGCCCGTGCATTGACCTGATGCATCAGGTCATATCGACTGACCTTGAGGTTTTCTACGCCCGTCAGTCGGATGGCGCCGGCATTGTTCACAAGGGCGTCGATGCCGCCGAAATGTTCGCCAGCTTCATCGATACGCTGGCGAATCTGCTTCTCATCACGGACATCCAGGACCAGTGGCAGTGCCTGGCCGCCGGCTTCACACACTTCCTCGGCCACCGTATGAATCGTGCCGGGCAGTTTCGGGTGCGGTGTGTCCGATTTGGCAGCAATCACCACGTTGGCGCCCTGCCGGGCACAGGCGAGGGCAATGGCCCGGCCAATGCCCCGGCTGGCGCCGGTGATAAAAACGGTGCGGTTCCGCAATGTGCTCATGCGTTGCTCTCCTGTTCGGCCGTCTCGTTGGCAGTAATCTCAACCAGCAACTGGCTTCGTTTCACCTGGTCACCTTTGCTGGCTTGGACCGCGCTAACAATACCGTCGCGGTCGGCTTTCACCGGATGTTCCATTTTCATGGCTTCCAGTATCACCAGCGTATCGCCCTGGTGAACGCTGTGACCAGCCTCAACCAACACATCAATGATGGCGCCATCCATGGTCGCCTGGATGCGACCGCTGCCCGCACCGCCGGCAGTCCTGGCCGGTTGGTGAGTAACATCGCGCACCGACCAGGATTGTCCGAACGCCTGCAAATATAGGGAATCGCCCTGGCGGTGATATTGGCAAGTCTGACGTACGCCGTTGTCGATAATGCACAAACGGCTACCCCTCTGGCTTTCAAGTACCAGGGAATGCCGGGTTTCGCCCATACTGACAGACAACCGGTTGCCGCTGCGGGTCACCAGTAGCTCGACAGTGGTGTCGCCGGTTTCCAGCTTGATGGGCGTCATGGTGGCCGGCGCATTGCTCCAGGCGCTCTGGCCTGAACTGCCATGGTCGAGCACGCAGGCGGCCAGGGCCAGCTGGCGAATGGTCAAGGTTTGCGGCTGAAGGGACGGATCGTCCCTGAAGGCCTGCTGGAGGAAGGCCGTAGTCGCCTCGCCGGCGCCGAAGGTGTCGTCGGCGATGATCCGGCTCAGGAAATGGCGGTTAGTGGTCACACCGAACACGTTCGTGTCCTCAAGCGCGCGCACCAGCCGCCGGCGGGCCTCGTCGCGGTTCTGTCCCCAGGCAATTACTTTGGCCAGCATGGGGTCGTAGTGGGGAGTGATCGCATCTCCCGATCGTACCCCGGTATCAAACCGTAAACCTTCGCTTTCGGCTGGTTCAAAGGCGTATAGCGGCCCGGTCTGGGGTGTGAATCCGTGGGCAGGATCTTCTGCATAGAGTCGAACCTCAATGGCATGGCCATTCAGGTGAATATCATCCTGGGCGAGTGGCAGCGGGCGTCCCTCGGCCACGTTGAGCTGCCAGGCGACCAGGTCCTGGCCCGTAATGAGCTCGGTCACAGGGTGTTCCACCTGCAGTCGGGTGTTCATTTCCAGGAAATAGAAATTCCGGTGTTTGTCCACCAGGAACTCGACGGTGCCGGCACCTTCGTAATTGCAGGCCAGAGCCGCTTTGACCGCAGCCTCACCCATGGCCTGGCGTAGTTCCGGCGTGACAAACGGGGAGGGTGCTTCTTCCACTACTTTCTGGTGTCGGCGCTGTACCGAGCAGTCCCGTTCGCCCAGATAGACCGCATTGCCGTGGCGATCCGCAAACACCTGGATTTCCACGTGGCGGGGCTCAATCACGGCTTTCTCTAGGATCAGTTCGTCGTCGCCGAAGGCCTGTTTTGATTCGGAACGGGCCCGTTTGATGTTGTCGGCCAGTTCGGACTCGCTTTCAACCAGGCGCATGCCGCGGCCACCACCGCCGGCGGAGGCTTTGATCATCAGGGGGTAGCCGATGTCTTTGGCGGCGGCGATCAGTTCGTCATCGCTGGCGTTGTCGCCTTCATAGCCAGGCACTACTGGCACGCCGGCTTCCTGCATGGCGATTTTTGAGCGGCGCTTACTACCCATGAGTTCGATGGCCGAGGCGGGCGGACCAACAAACACCAAACTGGCTTCTTTGCAGGCGTTGGCGAAGGCGGCATTCTCGGAGAGGAAGCCATAACCAGGGTGGATGCAGTCGGCGCCGGTTTTGCGGGCGGCTTCGAGAATTGCATCGCTGTTCAGGTAGGAGGCTGAGACCTGTGCCGGGCCAATGCATACGGCTTCGTCGGCCAGTTCCACGTGCATGGCTTTGGCGTCGGCTTCGGAATAGACGGCTACGGTGCGGTATCCCAGTGCTTTGGCTGTGCGGATGATCCGGACTGCGATTTCGCCTCGGTTGGCTATTAACAGTTTTCTTAACATGGTGCTGGTCTCATCTATTGGTGCCAGTCCGCGAGCGGCTGTGGGGTGGCTTTCAGGAAACCGCTTCGAGCACATCCCTGTGCGCTTGGCGTCGACCATCCTTGGCCGCCGACATTTCCTGAAAGCCACCCCAAACCCACTCGCTCCCCCGTAACTCAGTCGTTGGATTCTGCCCAGGCTGGTGGGCGTTTCTGCATGAAGGCCATTGTCCCCTCCGTGCCTTCACTTCCCCGGATGGCTTCCGCAAATTTTTCAGCCGCGCTGTCCAGCAAACCGCTCATGGGTTCATGGCCAACCCTGTGTAGCAACGCTTTGGTTACTGCCGTGGCAACCGGTGCACAGTGGCGGACACGATCCAGAGCGCTTGTTAGCATCTCTTCCAGTTCATCCTCTGAAGAAGCCGCCTGGTGAACAATGCCAAGACTGCATGCTTCGTTCGCATCGATTCTCAAACCCAGCAGGGCCAGTCGTCGGGCCTGAGTGAGGCCGATTCGTTCAACCACAAACGGCGCAATCTGCGCGGGAATTACGCCGAGAGAGGTTTCTGGCATGCCGAACTTGGCGCTCGGCCCGGCGATGGCGACGTCGGAAACGCAGGCCAAACCGAATCCACCGCCCATGACGGCGCCTTCGGTGATCGCGATGACCACTTTCGAGGATTCGTTGACCTGTTGAATCATCTGACCGAAGGCGCGGTTCAGACGATAGAACGGGTCCGCCTCACCCTCGGCCGCTTTCTGGCCGCGGGCTCCGGCCATGTCTTTGATATCACCACCGGCGCAGAAGTGCCCACCGGCGCCCCGGATGACGACGGCGCGAATGTGCAGGTCGTTTTCAATCTGGGTGAACACCGCGGACAGTTCCGCCACCATCTCGAGGCTCATGGCGTTGCGCACGTCCGGTCGGTTGATGGTGATAAACAGGGTTGGGCCCTGTTTTTCGAGAAGCAGTGTTTCGCAATGCGGTACCTGGTCCATAAGTGACTCCACCGTCCGTTTGTTAGTCGCGCTTCTTGCCCGGAAGGGTGCCCATCATCTTGCAGATAATTCCCAGCATGATTTCGTCGGCACCACCGCCGATGGAGACCAGCCGAACATCCCGGTGTGCCCGGGAGATCGGGTTGTCCCACATGTAACCGTTACCGCCCCAGTACTGCAGGCAGCTGTCTGTAACCTCACGCCCAAGACGCCCGGCCTTGAGCTTGGCCATGGAAGCCAGGCGGGTCACATCCTTGCCTTCAACGTGGAGTTCACAGGCCTGGTAGGTGAGGGCACGCAGGGCCTCGACTTCGGTTTGCAGTTCGGCCAGGCGGAAGTGGATTACCTGGTTGTCGATCAGTGGCTGGCCGAAGGTCTTCCGCTCGCGGCAATACTCAATGGTCTTGGTGATGCAGTTCTCCAGCGCCTTGATAACGTTCGCCGCACCCCAGATCCGCTCCTCCTGGAACTGTAGCATCTGCATCATAAAGCCGGTGCCCTCGGCGCCGATCCGGTAGCGCTGGGGCACACGGACGTCGTCAAAGAAAATCTGCGCGGTTTCTGAAGAGCGCATGCCGAGCTTGTTCAGATGCGGGCTGAAGGAGATGCCCGGCGTTTTCGTGGGCACGATGATCAAAGACTTGTTCTTGTGAGGCTTGTCGTCCGAGGTGTTGGCCAGCAGACAGATGAAGTCCGACTTGGGGCTGTTGGTGATCCACATCTTGGAGCCGTTGATGATGTAGTCGTCACCGTCTTTCTTGGCAGTGGTTTTCATTCCCGCCACATCAGAACCTGCACCAACCTCGCTGACGCCAATACAGCCCACCATATCACCAGCAATGGCCGGCGCCAGGAAGCTGCGTTTCAGCTCATCAGATCCAAACCGGGAAATAGCCGGAGTACACATATCGGTCTGCACCCCGATGGCAAGCGGAACACCACCACAATGGGCCATGCCCAGTTCTTCAGCCGCTACCAGGTTGTAGCTGTAATCCAGCCCCATGCCACCGTATTCTTCCGGCTTCTGGATGCCCAGGATTCCCAGGTTGCCGAGCTTTTTGAACAGCTCATGAATCGGGAATTCCCCGGCGGCTTCCCACTCGTCGCAGTGGGGATTGATTTCCTTCTCCACGAAATCGCGGACGGTTTTTCGAAGGGCTTCATGTTCGGCTGTGAATTTCACGTTTTTGTTCTCCTGCTGGTAGAGAGTTCGTGCCGTATTTGTTTTGGTGCACGTTCTTTAGCTTGGCGGCAGGTGTGTGGGGCCGCTTCCAGAAAACCGCTACGAGCACATCCATGTGCGCTTGGCGTCGGCCATCCTTGGCCGCCGACATTTTCTGGAAGCGGCCCCACACACCTGCCTATGTCTGTAAATTTGTTGCTGCCTGCTGGCAGTTTTGTTCTTCCAAAACGATAACTCGTGGTTGACCCGAACCGGGGCGGAGGGCTTCCCAAAAACGTGGAGCGCCAGGGATGGCGCGACCGAGCCCTACAGGGACGTATTTACGGGCGTTTTTTGGGAAGCCCTCCGCCCCGGTTCCAGCCCCAAAGCTCGAAGGCCTACAGGCGGGCCACCCCAAACGTATTAGGCCGCAACTGTCGAGCTTCTGCCTCTCGGCATACATCGAAAACCAGAGCCAGAACGCGCCGCGTATCCCGCGGGTCGATCAGCCCGTCATCCCACAATCTGGCCGTTCCAAACAGCGCCGTTGAGCCTTCCTCCAGTTTCTTCGCAGTGGCCTGCTCCAGAAAATCCAGTGTCTTCGGATCCGGCTCCATGCCGCCGCGGCGCTGCTTGTCTTCGGCCACGATGCGCATCACCTTACCTGCCTGCGCCGGCCCCATGACCGCGGTTCGGCTGTTGGGCCAGGCGAAGATGAACCTTGGGTCCAGACCCCGCCCGCACATGGCGTAGTTACCTGCACCATAGGAACCGCCAATGACAATTGCGACCTTTGGCACTCGACAATTGGCCACGGCCTGGATCATTTTTGAGCCGTGTTTGATGATGCCGTTCTGCTCCGAGTGGGTGCCCACCATGAAACCGGTGGTGTTATGCAGGAACAAAAGTGGTGTTCCGGCCTGGTCGCAGAGCTGGATGAACTGGGCGGCCTTGGCGGATCCAGCCGGGGTGATCGGGCCGTTGTTGCCGATGATGCCGACTGAATGACCTTCGACCCGGATGGTGCCGCAGACGGTCTGGTCGTCGAACTCGTTCTTGAAGTCCATGAACTTTGAACCGTCGGCGATACGGGCAAGGATTTCGCGAACGTCATAGGGTTTTTTGGAATCTGCCGGAATCACGCCCAACAGTTCTTCGGCCGGGTAGAGAGGCTCCTCCCATTGAAGCTCGCGTCGGGGTGGAAGTTGCTCGTTCCAAGGTAGGGCTTCGAGGATGTTTCTCGCCTGGCGGATGCCGTCGGCATCGTTTTCGGCCAGGTACTCGGCTGTACCCGCCACCGTTGCATGCATCTCCGCGCCACCGAGTTCCTCGTCGGTGGCGACTTCACCTGTGGCCGCTTTCAGAAGCGGAGGGCCTGCAAGGAACATCTTGGCCTGCTCGCGAACCACGATCACATAGTCGGACAGTCCTGGCTGATAGGCTCCGCCTGCCGTTGCGTTGCCGTGGACCACGGTTACCTGAGGAATTCCTGCTGCTGACATGCGGGCCTGGTTGGCAAACCCCCGGGCGCCGAGCACAAAAATGTCGGTAGCGTAGTTAAGGTTGGCGCCGCCGCTTTCGGACAGGGAGACCACGGGGAGCTTGTTCTCCATGGCGATCTGCTGCAGCCGGAGGGTCTTGTCCAGGCCGGCTGGCGTAATGGTGCCGCCTTTGATGGCGCTGTTGCTGGCCACCACCAGGCAGCGGATGCCGCTCACATAACCAATGCCGGCGATGATACCGCCGCCGGCCTGGCTGCCGTCCTTGTCGTCATGCATTTTGTAGCCGGCCAGGGAGCAGAGCTCGAGGAAGGGTGTTCCCCGATCCAGCAACCGGTTAATGCGGTCCCTCGGAAGCAGCTTGCCCCGCTTGAAAAACTTCTCACGGGCGGCTTCCGCCAGATCCAGGACCTTTTGCTCCACATCCCGAAATGTGGTGATGTGCGCTTCCATGGCCTCAGCGTTGGTGCGGAAGTCCTCGGATTGGGAGCCCACGGTGGATTCAAGTACCTGCATGATCGGCTCCTCAGTCGTCGCTCAGAACTTTCGGGGTGACAGCCCGATGAAAGCCGTTGTAGGGCTCGTTGTTCTTGGCTTTCGGCATTGGCCAGACCCGGCCACCCTGGGAGGCGGCCCCATCTATTCGCAGGCAGTCGCCGCTGATAAACGCTGCACCCGGGCTGAGCAGGAAACAGATGGCTGAGCTGACTTCGGATTCGGTGCCCATTCGCTTGATAGGAACATTGTCGCCAAGGCTGCGGATCCACTGCTTCATGTGCTCGGGGTAGTTGTCCATACCGCTGGAGGCAATCCAGCCCGGGGCAACCGCGTTAACCCGGACGCCAGAAGCGCCCCATTCAACTGCGGCCGTCTGGGTGAAGTTCACCATGCCGGCTCTGGCTGCGCCCGAGTGCCCCATGCCAGGCATACCGCCCCACATATCGGCCACGATATTGACGATGGCGCCCCCGGTCTTGGACAGCGCCTGGGTATAGGCTTCCCTGGCCATCAGGAAGCCGCCGGTCAGATTGGTACGCACCACGGTCTCCCAGCCCTTCTGGTTGATCCCCGTCAGCGGTGCCTGAAACTGCCCGCCGGCATTGTTCACCAAACCATTCAGGCCTCCGTGCTCGGCAATGATCGCCTTCACCGTGGCTTTGACCGATTCCTCTTCGCGGATATCACAGACGTGGGCGGACGCAATGCCGCCGTCCTCGATGATCTCTGCTTTTACGGATTCCACTTTTTCGACCTTGCGACCGACCAGGGCAACCCGCGCACCCAGGGCAGCAAGCTCATGGGCGGTACATCGACCAATGCCAGAACCACCACCGGTAACAATAAACACCTGGTCCTTGAACAGGCCCGGATTAAAAACAGATTGATAGCTCATATCTCGAAAACCTTTTCCAATGTTCGGGCGCTCGGGTCGTTGGCCCCTCCCGGGACTGTGAGCAGCAGGGATGCTGCGATCAAGCGTACAGGGACGTATTCACAGCGTGTCCCGGGAGGGGCCAACGGCCCGAGCGCGTGCTCCATGGTTTATTAGTCGATGATTTTTGAAGGAACAGGCACCGGAAACTCCAGTAGCTGCTGCGCAAACGCCTTCCCCTGGGGATCAATCCGCAGGCTGGCAACGCCGCCGCCGCCCAGACTGTGCTCCAGCAGGAAATTGATGGCATGCAACCCGGGCATGGCCCAGCGGGTCACCCGGCCGGTTTCCGGGTTCAGGGTATGGGCCATCCAGTCCGCAACGGCCGCTTCCGTCAATGCTGTCTCGATAAACGGCAGAAATTCCGGTTTCCGGGCAATCACGCCGATGTTGGTGTGGTCACCCTTGTCACCACTCCGGGCCCAGGCAAGCTTCACCAGTGGCACAGTGGTATGCGTGTCGCCTGTCACGTGTGTGAACGACTGGGGTTGGAGATCGCTGTTATCGAAACCGCCGCTGGTTTCAACCTCAACGGTTTTCCGCTCGCCATCCAGATCCACGGACACATCGACTTCTGTTTTCGGCACCAGGCATGAATACAACCGGATCTTTGGCCACACGGTCGGCCGGCCACCCACAATCCCGGTGATGCCCGGTGCCATACCCGTGGCTGCCTGGGCAATCTCCCGGGAAAACAGCACAAGGGCCTCTTTCTTGGGATGGGCGGTGCTGATCTTGACCACCACTTCGCGGCAATCCTCGCCACGGCCATGAGGACCATAGGTTGTTTCCGTGCCCAGAAGCTCAATGCTGGTTTCGCTGTAATCGGGCAGGCCACGTTCGCTGAACATGCGTGAGGTCTTGGCCAGAATGGCCTGTGCGACGGTCTGAGCCTTGGCCCGGGCATTCATGCCTGCCAGCAGGAAGGTGACCGTGCACTTGAAACCGTCCGGCCAGGTGCCCGACACCTTGTAGCTATCGGTGGGTGGCAGCCCCCGCGCGCCCCGCACCTCTACCTGGTCTTTTCCGGTTTCCTCAAGCTCGACACCTGTGAAATCGCAGGTAACGTCCGGGAGCAGGTAGGCCCTTGGGTCACCAATTTCGTAGACCAGCTGTTCCGCCACGGTGCCACGGCTTACCAGCCCGCCGGTATCCTTCGGTTTGGTGATTGAAAAGCCGCCGTCGGTACTCACTTCGGCGATCGGAAAGCCCATGTTGGCGTAGCCACCGGCTACCGCTTCCCAGTCGGTGAAGTTGCCGCCGGTGGACTGGGCGCCGCACTCGAGCAGATGCCCCGCCAGGCTGCCCTGAGCCAGTTTGTCGTAGTCTTGCCAGCTCCAGCCGAATTCGTGCACCAGCGGTGCCAATACCAGGGCACTGTCTGCCACCCGGCCGGTAATAACGATGTCCGCGCCCTGTTCCAGAGCCGTAACCAGGCCTGGCGCCCCCAGATAGGCATTCAGGCTGACCATCATTGCCGGCATCGGTTGGCCGGAACTCATCTCCGTGATGCCCATATCAGAGAGGTTTTTCTTCTTCATCAGAAGGTCGTCGCCCAGAACCAGGGCAATCTTCATGTCCACGCCGGCTTTTTCACAGAGAGCCTGGAGGGCGTCACGACAGGCCACCGGATTGACGCCGCCGGCGTTGGCCAGCACTCGAATGCCCTTTTCCTTGATGTCTCCGAGCAAGGGGCCCATGACCGTCTGTACGAAATCCCGCGCATACCCCTGGGACGGGTCCTTCATTTTTTGGCCCGCCATGATCGACATGGTGATTTCGGCCAGATAGTCGGCCACCAGATAGTCGATATTGCCTTTGTGGACCAGCTGCGCGGCAGCCGTTTCCGTGTCGCCCCAGAAGGCGGCGGAGCATCCGATGCGAACAGTGTTGGGGGATTCAGCCATCTTCCTGTGCCCTGTAAATGATTGCTGATTGAAAGCGGTAGCGGTCGCGGTTTTGCCACACGATGAAGATGACAATACCAAGCAAGCGCTTGGTTTGTAAACAGGCAAGTTTCAGGTAGAATTAAAGGCCTCTTTTGCCAACCGGATTTCCTTAGTGAGCCAGAACCAGATCCTCCAGTCCCTGATCGCCGAGAACCTTGTGTCAGATCCCAAAGGCGCCCGCGGCCGTCTGCTCACTGAGGCTGCGCGGCTGTTCCGGGAAAAAGGCTACGAGCGCACAACGGTTCGCGATCTTGCCGCCGCCGTGGGTATTCAGTCCGGTAGTCTGTTCCACCACTTTCGAACCAAGGAAGAGATCCTCAAGGCAGTGATGGTAGAAACCATCCGGCTGAACACCGCGCTCATGCAGGCAGCTTTGGAGGCCGCCGATACCAGCAGGCAGAAGCTTCGTGGACTGATTCGCGCGGAACTTGAATCCATCAATGGCCAGACCGGCGAGGCCATGGCGGTCCTGGTATTTGAATGGCGGAGTCTGTCGGCCCCGTCCCAGGGCGACGTGCTTGAGCTTCGGGACATCTACGAGAAATTGTGGTTGGATGTGCTGGAATCATTGAAGCGCGAGGGCGCGCTGGAGGCGGATCCCTTCGTGGTTCGACGGATGTTGACTGGCGCTCTCAGCTGGACAGTAACCTGGTACAAACCGGAGCGCGGAGGGCTGACACTGGATGGCCTGACCGATCAGGTAATGGCAATGATGGCTCTGTAAACGGATTGACGTTTTCAAAAGTCATTGTTTTATATCAACAATATTCTGATAGATTCCTTTCCTTCCGGGCCATTGGCCCGATCGGCATAACCAAATCGGCATTCGAGCCATTTTTGTAGGACAGTTTTCACCGCATTCTTGCACCCGTTGACAAAAACCGAGTTCAGATCGGGCAAACAAAAACAACGTGATGCAGGGTGAAATATGATCTCCTCTCTGGCAAAGCTCGGACCGCATGTCTTTGCGGCTCGCCTCAAGGCTCTCTCGCTGGCAGCGGTTGCCATACTCGCAGGTTGCTCGGCCAACCCCATCTACACCACCACCGGCGTTGTACTTTCCAGCTATTCGGAGGGCGAAGCCACGCCCTACGTATTGCAGATGTCCGACGTCCAGATGGCCTGTGCGCTGGGTGAGGGCGTGGATCCGCTGCTCTATTCCTTCTCACGGGTTACCGATGCGCCTGACACTACCGGATCCTTACTGATGCTTCTGGCAGGCAATTGTGCGGAGTACAAGGCCTGGGAGGCTGAGCTCGCCTATCTCAGGGCCAACTACGAGGGGGATGTGGAAGCGGCCAAGGACGCCAGGGAAGTGGCGAAGCGATTGAATGCGCTGACCGCGAAACGCCGGTATGCCTCCTTTGAGAGAGCGATGGCTGCCTATGAGTTTGATCCCGCCGCTGAACCCCTTGAGTGCCCCTTCCTGTTCACCGAGCAAGACGAAATTACCTTCCTGCTGGGCTTGCTGACCGGTATGCAGGCGATCGTGAACGATGCCAATTCTGGCGCCATGGCCGGAGTGCCCAGGAACATTGCTCCCCAGGCCGAGCGTGCCGCTACCTGCCTGGACAACGAAAAGTGGGGCGGTATGCCAAACGCCATCCGGGCCCTGGTCTGGCTGCTGCTGCCAGACACCCGTCCGGCTCTGGCACCGGATCCCTGGCAGGTGCTGGAACACAGCCGGGAACTGGGCGTTGAGAAAGGTATGCGGGTTCCGCACGCGCTCCAGGCTGTCGCCGCCGAAACCTTTGGCCGGCCGGAAAAGCTTGAGGAAGCCATCGCGAGTTTCGCCGAGGCCGATGCAACGATTGAGGTCTGGGACGAGTACCGTCTGGTGGACGAAGTCGCGACGGGCGTGGTGCGCTTTTCTTCTGACAAACACTGGACCGCCAACTACGGCTATCGGACGCCGCAATCCTTCTTCGGCAGGATGAGCCCGGAGCGGCAAACCGAAAATGTTGAAACCATGAATCTGGACGACCTGCTTTAAAGCAGGTTGCCGACATCCTCTGAAAACTGACAAACACAAGAATGACCCGGAGGTCGTTATGATCCGCAAATCCCTGACTGCCATGGCCCTCGTAGCCGCCGCCCCCTTTGCATCAGCGCAGTCTGTATCCATGTGTGTGTTCGATGTCATCGGTGCGAACGGAGACTTCTACAATTTCGTCAAAGACTATGCTCTGGAAATGAAAGGTCACGGCGTGGATTTCCAGCTGAAACCTTACACCGACGAGGGCGTGGCGATTGGTGATTTTAACGCCGGGCAATGCGATGCGGTTGCCGCCACGGATATCCGGATTCGTCCATTCAACAAGTTCACGGGCAGCATCAGCGCCGTGGGAGCGCTGCCCACCTACGACAACCTGAAAACCCTGTTGGCGACGCTGGCACAGCCGAAAGCAGCGCCATTGATGAAGGATAACGGGTACGAAGTGCTCGGGATCATTCCGGTGGGTGCCGGCTATCTGTTTGTAAATGACCGCAGTATTGATACCGCCGGTGAGTTGGCGGGCAAGCGGATGGCGACCCTCGATTATCAGAAAGACGCGATCCACATGGTGAACTTCGTCAAGGCCACGGTGGTGCCGTCCGACATCACCAATTTCGCCGGCAAGTTCAACAACGGTTCGGTGGATACTGCCTATGCGCCAGCCTTTGCTTACGAAGCTCTGGAACTCTACAAGGGCATCGGTGAGAACGGTGGTGTGGTGGACTATCCGTTGGCACAGCTAACACTTCAGATTGTCGCCCGTGATGACGTCCTGGATGACGATACCGGCCAGAAAGCCCGGGAAGTCGCCTGGAATATGTTCCCGCAAGCCATGGGGCTGATTGAAGGTCAGGAAGCGGCCATTCCCGAAGAAAAATGGGTACGCATTCCTGAGAAAGACATCCGTGGCTACCAGGAAATGTTCCGGGAGAACCGCATCGAGATGCGCGATGGCCTGAACGGCGCGCCGGATGTGTATCACCCGAAGATGATGGGGCTGCTCAGCAAGATCCGCTGTGCAAGTAACCCCGCTGCTGCCGAGTGCACTGCGGCCAACCGCGAATAACAGGGCGGAACCCTCATGAACTGGCGAGCAATCACCGCTCCGGCTGCAAGGACTCTCTACCCCGTACATCGGATGTATGGGGCCGTTCTGCTGCTCTTGCTGATGTTTACATTGCTGTTGGGGATGGGCAATTCGCTACATTCCCGACTGCTTTGGGTCGGCGAACAAACGTGGCCAAACTACTATTTGCTGAATCCGGATGCCACGGAGCCGTCGTGTCAGCTGGAGATAGATATTGATTCCGAGGTGGCCCGGCGGGTAGCCAATTACAAGCCGGATCCGGATGACCTGTTCAGTTCACCGCCTAATCCGGAAGCCATTCGCAAATCCCTCCAGAGCAATCTGGAACTCTGCCAGCAGCAATACGATGTCTATGAGCAGAACCTTGCGCACGCCACGCCAGCTCTCGGGGCCTTCAAGACCGTAGAGCAGGGTCTTGCGAATTTCCTGCTCGAGAACATTGGGCTTACCAAGTACCTGTTCATCGCGATGTTTGCGATGGCTGCGGCGATCGCTGCACTGGATACCGACCATATTGCACTTCGCCTGCCTCGAAACCGTGCCGAATGGCGGTTGAGCCAGGGTGTGCAGTTTGTGGTTAATGGCCTGATGCTGCTGTCGCTGAACGCCTATCTTGGGAAACTGGCCACGTCGCCGGGTTCGGAAGGCACCATGAGTCTGCAGTATGCCTGGGGTGGGGTCTTCGGCCTGTTCATGGTGATTAATGCCGTCCGTTTCCTGAATGTTCCTGAACGGATTCGCCCCGGCGGTCTTTCCGCATCTTCTGGCCTGGTGATTCCGCTGTATTGCGCCATGGGCCTGATCGCCATGAGCTACTTCTTCCTGGTAGACGGTTACGCCTCGGGGCTGGCTATCTATTTCGGAATGATGTCCAACCTGTCGTCCATGTTCATCAACATCGGCCTGTATGTGTTGGTGGGTATGATGCTGAAGCAGACCAGGATTCCCGAGCTTCTGCTGAATCTCATTAAACCTTTCAATCTGCCAGCGCCAATGTTGGCTTCGGTGATCATCTTCGCAACCGCGTTTCCAACCGCGTTTACCGGCGCATCCGGCATTTTCATCCTGGCCGTAGGCGGTGTTGTCTATGATGAGCTGCGCCGCGCTGGTGCAGGGCGCCAGCTGTCCCTGGCAACGACTGCCATGTCGGGAAGCCTCGGGGTGGTCCTAAACCCATGCCTGCTTATTGTTGTCGTGGCGGCTCTTAATAAAGAAGTCACGACCACAGAGATGTACAGCTGGGGCTTCTGGGTATTCATTATGTCGGCAACGCTGTTTTCTCTGATTGTGTGCAAGACCCAGGGAAACTGGAAGCCCCGTCCGGCGCCGGGCGCCTTCCGCGCTGCTCTCTCGGAAAGCCGGGCCCTGCTGCCTTATGTGGCGGTGGCGGCTCTGGTTATCCTGTCCATCTGGGTTGTTCTCGGCTTGAAGTTCAACGAGTACAGCGCCCCGTTGATCCTGCCACTGGTTATGCTGGCGCTGGTGCTGCTGGATTCCGGCCGGAGCAGTGAGGAGCAGGGCCAGACCCGTTCCCAGGTGTTCTGGGCACGCAGCTCGGCCGCTGCCAGCGATTCGGCAGTGCACATTGGCGCGCTGCTGGCGTTGATCGGATTTTCCATCTGTCTCGGGGGAATCCTGGAGCGCTCCGATATCGTTCATGCGCTTTTCCCGGAGGACCTGACCAGTCCCTGGATCGCCATGCTGGTGATTGTGGTTATGCTCACGGTAATCGGCATGGTTATGGACCCGTTCGGCGCGGTAATCCTGGTGTCGGCCACCATTGCTCAGCCAGCGATCCAGTTGGGTATCGATCCGCTGCATTTCTGGATTGTCTGCCTGGTGGCGTTCGAGCTTGGCTATCTGAGCCCGCCAGTGGCATTGAACCACCTGCTCACCCGTCAGGTTGTGGGTGAGACGGAAGTGCTGGCGGCAGAGCGCACCGGTTCGTTCTGGCATCGCTATGAACGGCTGCTGCTGCCTCTGGCCGTGATGGGCCCCACACTGTTGTTCGTGGCCTTTGTGCCAATGCTGTTCTACGCGTTGTAATGTTGAATTGTTATAAAGAGGGCCGCCTGAGGGAAACTTCAGGCGGCTTTTTGCATCTGTAATACAAGAGGAAACGTAGTTTGAACGAAACCGAACACTCGCAAGGAACGTGTTTGTTATACCCTAGTAAATGAAATCGATCTTCTGCCAGTGGCCTGAACTATGCCTTTTGATGTCTCATCAAAATTAATCTCAGTTTTTTCAGCTCTATTTCTCCTCGTGGGTTGCGGAGGAGGCGGCGGTGGCGACAGCCTTGATTCGCAGGAGCCCGGGCTGGGCGGAACTATTTCTATTGAAAGTGGAACGAGAGTGGATTCGGATACGGCTGATGACAGTCGTCTCAATGAAGCAGTGTCCAACGATTCTTTTAGTACGGCCCAGTTAGTGCCTTCAACAGGTATTTTGGGCGGCTATTTGAGTGCTACCTCGGGCACCTATCCCGATTCCGGCGAATTTGTCTTCCGATATGTAATTGATGGGCAGGATACATTTCGCGCCGAGCTCGCAGCGGGCAGCATGATTGCCGTTCAGGTTTTCAGGGACCCGTCTTTTGCGCCCCCCGCGATTACACTCTCGGTTTTCCAGGACGGCGCACTCCAGGACTCGGATTCCGGGACGGGCAATCCCCCTCTTACAGTAATTTCGCCCGATGCAGGCCCTTCAGTGATCAGTGTAAGGACCACTGGTGGCGGGCCCTTTAGATATGTGCTGTCTGTTTCGACGACTGGCGTCACTAATTTTCAGAGCTCTCATTACGGCCAACCGGAATTTGTGCCGGACGAGGCCATCGTGCTGATGTCCTCAGAAGAACAGGGACGTGTGAATCCCCAGGGCGTAGCGGGAGTCTTGTCGGCCTCCTCTGCGAAGTCTCTGGGGCAGGGCGCCTGGTTAGTCCGGCGTGATCCTGTTGGCGTCGTCGCCTCGCAATCGAACGGTGCTTCCTCTGGCCAGCGTGACCAGACGCTTCGTTGGATTACCAATCTGAAGTCGCAGCCGGGCGTGCAGGTGGCAGAGCCAAACTATATCTATCGGGCTCAGGCGGACCGGGATCTGTCATCTTTGCAATGGAATCTGCCTCTCATCAGCACGCCCCTTGCCTGGCAAGCGGCGCCGACCCTTGGTAACTCGGTTGGAGTGGCTGTGATGGATACCGGCCTGTTCACATCCACGCCGCAAACCTATGGCGATTGGCACCTGGACCTGGACACCAATGTCATTCCGTTCAATTCCGGACGAATTCTCGATTATGTGTCTGCTGAAGTGGATATCGATCCACAGTTCAATGACCCCTTGGGCTATGACAACAACCCGGCTGATCCGGGTGACGGTAAACCTCAGAGCAGTAACTTCCATGGAACTCATGTTGCGGGCATTGTAGCTGCGCTGCGGGATTCTGCCGGCGTGGACGGCGTTGCGCCGGCGGCAACACTCTGGCCTGTCAGAGTGCTTGGGCGGGATGGTGCTGGCACTCTGGATGATCTTGTTGCAGCGGTGAATTGGGCTGGCGACAACCCCGATATCGATGTCATAAACCTGAGCCTTGGGGGCGTTGGTCCAAGCACAGTGTTGGAAGCAGCCATAAACCGGGCTGATGAAAACGGAAAGCTGGTCGTCGCTGCGGCGGGCAACCAGGGTACAGATGAGTTGACCTATCCAGCGGCCTTTGAGCGAGTCATTGGCGTTGGCGCAGTCGATGCGGGGAAGGTGCGCGCCTCATACTCCAATTTTGGTGGTTCAGTGGATCTTGTTGCCCCGGGTGGTGATGCGACCAGAGACGCGAATCTGGATGGTAACGCCGACCTGGTCATCAGCACCTGGGGGGTTGATGATGGTGGTGACTTTATCCGTTCCTATGCAGGATTACAGGGTACCTCAATGGCTGCTCCGCACGTTGCAGGCGTCTATGCATTGATGAAAGGGGCAAACTCTGAAGCAGTTAATCCCGGCCAGTTTCGGGCTTGGTTGGCCAGCGGTGTGCTGACAGAGAACGTGGGCAACCGTACCGAATATGGGGCTGGTCTGATAAACGCGCTCAAGTCAGTCGACGCGGCCCTGGATGGATCCGTGAGCACGATAGTCCTTTCTTCGCCTTCCGCGATCGAGTTTGATCGTGCGCGCTTCAATAGCGAGCTTGATTTTACTGTTTACCCCGAAGGCGAATCGGTCGTGGTAAATGGCATTGCCTTCGATTCCGATCTGATCTCTCTCGATCCGGCGCTTTCGGCTGACAGTCCTCTGCCGAGCTCGGTGGCCGTCTCGGTGGTGGGGGAAAATGTCGTTGACGGGCAGAGTTATGCGACGACGATTCAGATTGACTACAGTGCCGGTGGCGACACCGGAACCCTGGAGGTTCCAGTTTCGATAGACCTCAGGGAATTGGCTGATGAGCGAGACGCAGGTCGCCATTACGTACTGCTGGTAAGCCCTGATGAAAGCCGTGAAACCATAGAGCAGAGCGTTGTAACTGCCCGTGATGGCAGTTACAGCTTCTCGTTCGATGACATAGAGCCAGGTGAATACTTTCTGGTGGCTGGAACGGACATGGACAACAACGGCTTTATCTGTGAGAGCGGTGAGGCTTGTGCCGAGTACCCGGTAAATGGTCTGCCAGAGAAGATCGTTATCGGGGAAGAACGGGCCACCGGAGTCAGTCTCAGCACAAGCTTCCGGCGCCCGACCATTGCTTCCATGGGTTTGCCTCGCATCGGCTTCGAAGGCTATCGTTTGAAAAATTATGGGAAAACAGCTGCTGAGCCGGTGAGAAACCTGGAGGCCAATCGTTGATGCCCGTTCACTTTCGTGCTGTCTGTCTGCTGGCAGCAACGCTGATGCTATTCGGATGTGCAAGCAGTCGCTCGGAAACCGCAGAAGGTGGGCCGCTAGCACGCCAGATCACCCAGTCGGCGCACTGTGGGCTTACGGCTCCCGGTCATGTTCACCTGACAAGCCGTCAGGAGGTTCAGAGGCTGGAAGCGTTGCCCGGGCGAAATCTCTCTCTCGAGGCACTCAAAACTATTGAGTTTGAAAGAGAGCACATCGTTTTGGCTTCAATTGGTCAGAAGCCAACCGGCGGCTACAGTGTCACCCTTGACTCCTCTGAGATTCGTGGCGGGACCCTGGAGCTGAGGGTCAGAGTGACCGAGCCGGCCTCTGGAACCATCGTCACCCAGGCGCTCACCACCCCCTGCGCGGTCATCGCGGTGACCGCTGAAGGCTGGGACGATATCCAGATCACCCGCGCCGAAAACAACCGTTGATCTTTCCTCACGAATCCCTAAGCTATGGCTCAGCTTTTCATATCAATCGCGGAGTCAGTTCCTGCCCATGAGCCAGCAACAATATAACGCCGATGCTATTGAAGTACTGAGCGGCCTGGATCCGGTGCGTAAGCGGCCGGGGATGTATACAGACACCAGTCGGCCCAATCACCTGGCGCAGGAAGTTATCGACAACAGTGTGGATGAGGCGCTGGCAGGGCACGCCAAACGTATCGACGTGGTGTTGTACAATGATGGCTCGCTCAGCGTTGAGGATGACGGCCGGGGCATGCCGGTGGACCTGCACAAAGAAGAAGGCCTGCCTGGCGTTGAACTGATCCTCACCCGCCTCCACGCCGGCGGCAAATTCTCTCAGGGCAACTACAACTTTTCCGGTGGTCTCCACGGTGTCGGTGTTTCCGTAGTAAACGCACTGTCCACCCATCTGGAAGTGACCATCAAGCGCGATGGCCAATTGCACCGGATGACGTTCGCCAACGGCGACAAGGCGTCTGAGCTTGAGGTGATTGATACCGTGGGCAAGCGGAACACCGGTACCCGCCTTAAGTTCACGCCCGACGTTACCTATTTTGACAGCCCCAACTTTTCCGTTAGCCGGCTTCGCCACAACCTGAGGGCAAAGGCGGTTCTTTGTCCGGGCCTGACAGTCACCTTCCTCCAGGAAAAAACCGGCGAGAAAGACGAATGGTTTTACGAGGACGGGTTGCGCGACTACCTGCGCACTGCCCTGGCCGATATCGACGTGGTGCCACTGGAGCCGTTTACCGGCAGCTTTTCCGGTAACAAGGAAGCGGTGGACTGGGCCATCCAGTGGCTGCCCGAAGGCGGCGAAGCGATCATGGAAAGCTACGTTAACCTGATTCCCACGGCCCAGGGCGGAACCCACGTGAACGGGTTGCGCACCGGCCTGCTGGAAGCCATGCGCGAGTTCTGCGAATTCCGCAACCTGTTACCCCGTGGCGTTAAACTCTCTCCGGAGGATATCTGGGAGCGGGCAGCCTATGTTCTGTCCTTCAAGATGCAGGAGCCTCAGTTCTCGGGGCAGACCAAGGAGCGTCTTTCCTCACGGGAGGCGGCGGCCTTCATCTCCGGTGTGGTCAAGGATGCTTTCAGCCTGTGGCTCAACCAGCATACCGATGTGGCAGAAGCACTAGCCGAGCTCTTCATTAGCAATGCTCAGCGTCGGCTGCGAGCCAGCAAAAAGGTGGCCCGTAAGAAAGTCACCTCGGGCCCCGCGCTTCCGGGCAAGCTGGCGGACTGTTCTGGCGGCGATACTGCCCGGTCAGAGCTGTTCCTGGTGGAAGGTGATTCTGCAGGCGGTTCTGCCAAACAGGCCCGGGACCGGGAGTTTCAGGCGGTTATGCCGCTGCGAGGCAAAATTCTCAATACCTGGGAAGTGGACTCCGGCGAAATCCTGGCGTCCCAGGAAGTGCATGATATTGCGGTTGCCATCGGCGTGGATCCCGGTTCGGACCAGCTCGATGGCCTTCGCTACAACAAGATCTGCATCCTCGCTGATGCGGACTCGGATGGCCTTCACATTGCCACGCTGCTTTGCGCGTTGTTCGTAAAACACTTCCGCCCTGTGGTTGCCGCCGGCCATGTGTTTGTGGCGATGCCGCCGCTTTATCGGGTAGATCTGGGCAAGGAAACCTTCTACGCCCTGGATGAGCACGAAAAGCAGGGCATTATCGACCGTATTGCGGCTGAGAAGCGCAAAGGCAAGATTTCGGTGACCCGCTTCAAGGGCCTGGGTGAGATGAACCCGCTCCAGCTGCGTGAGACCACCATGGCCCCGGACACCCGTCGCCTGGTCATGCTGACCATCGAGGACGGTGACGACACCGACAGCCGCATGGACATGTTGCTGGGCAAGAAGCGTGCATCCGATCGAAGGGCGTGGCTCGAGACCTACGGCAATATGGCGGACATTGAAGTTTAATATTCTATAAGGTGCTATAAAAAGCATCCTTTATTCTTTCTCTGTATTCTGCAAAGTCGTTATCCTGCCAGTTTTCTGATCGGGAAGAACCGTTGATGGACTGGCAGGGCTGGTTTGCGCTGGGCCTCGCAGGCACCGCGCTGATACTGATGAGTGCAGGGCGATTTGCGCCCCATCTGGTGATGATGGGTGTGCTCGTGGTGCTCAGTGCCAGCGGGATTGTATCCGCGGATCAGGCGCTCGCCGGGTTCAGTAACAGTGGTCTGATCACCGTGGTTGCCATGTTTGTGGTGGCTGCAGGCATTCATCATTCCGGCGGTGTCGATCTGCTGGTGCATCATCTGCTTCGCAATCCCAAGACCGTCCGTTCTGCCCAGGCACGGATTGCCCTTCCGGTATCCCTTCTCAGTGGTTTCCTCAACAACACCCCGGTTGTCGCCACCATGATTCCGGCGGTGCATGCATGGTCCCGGAAGATCGGTATCTCACCGTCGAAATTGATGATTCCCCTGAGCTATTCCGCCATCCTCGGGGGTACCCTGACGCTGATCGGCACCAGCACCAACCTGGTCGTCAATGGTCAGTACCAGCAGTTGACCGGCGAAGAGGGCTTCTCCATTTTCTCGATCACGGCGGTCGGGCTGCCGGTGGCGGTCATTGGCGTGGCGGCTTTGCTGCTGGTTATGCCCCGGGTGCTTCCGGATCGTAAGGATCAGCAGAAATTTGGCTCCATGAGGGAATTTACCCTGGAGGTCGCGGTGTCGTTCGACGGACCGCTGGTCGGCAAAACTGTTGGTGAAGCCGGGCTCCGGGAGCTTGAGCGATTGTATCTGGTCGAGATCGAACGCGATGGCAGCGTGGTTACAGCGGTGCCCTCGGAGGAGCGGCTCAGGGGTGGCGATCGTCTGGTGTTTGCCGGTGATACCCAGGCCATTTCCGACCTCCTGCGGATAAACGGTATCGTCCCGTCAGTCCATGAAGACGAGCCGAGTTTGAGCAAGGATCGGGCGGAACGACGTCTGGTTGAAGCGGCATTATCGCCCCAGTCCGATGTGTTGGGGCTGACCATTCGCGACGCCCGGTTCCGGGACCGTTACGGTGCTGTTGTGCTGGCCGTTGCCAGGGGTGGGGAGCGTGTTTCCGGCAACCTGGGGAATATCCGCCTCAAACCTGGCGATGTGCTGCTTCTCGAAGCTCGTCCCGCGTTTGTCAGCCGGCAGCGCTATAACAAGGACTTCCTGCTTATTAATGACCTGGAAACCGAGACGCCCCGGCATGACCGGGCGTGGCTGTCCTGGGGGATCCTGTTGGTGCTGGTGGGTCTCGCTGCCTGTGGCACCCTGAGTATGCTTAACGCGGCCCTGCTGGGCGCCGCAGGAATGATCCTCACCGGCTGCTGCTCGGTGGGCCAGGCCCAGAAGTCCGTGGATGTGCCGGTGATCCTTACCATTGCGGCTTCCTTTGCCATGGGCGCGGCCCTGGAGCAGACCGGAGCGGCAGGCTTTGTGGCTGCAGGCATCCTTGAATTCAGTCAGGGCGACGTCCTGTTAACGATCCTGCTGGTTTATCTCGTGGTGTCGGTCCTGACCGAGGTTATTACCAACAATGCGGCGGCGGTCCTGGTCATTCCCATCGTTCTGTCGATGACGAACAGTATGGGCGTGGCCGCTGAGCCGTTTGTGATCGCGGTGATGATGGCCGCGTCCGCCAGCTTTGCCACGCCGCTGGGGTATCAGACCAACATGATGGTATTCGGGCCTGGTGGTTACCGGTTCAGTGATTTTGTTCGGGTCGGTTTACCCATGAACGTGTTTGTTGGTGCCGTTACCGTTGTGGTTATTGCCGTGGTCTACGACATCACTCCCGGTCTATGAGCGCTGTTCCGTCGGGTTGGCGAGAATGTCGCAGCACAGCACCTGAAGCTTTCCATCCTGATAGTACCCCAGTGACAGGGTCACGCACATATAGGCCCCGGTAACGCAGAGGTAGGGGGCGGTAACGTGCAGGCTTTCCGGTTGGGCCAGTGCCTGGCGAAGGTACTGCTGGCGGTACCAGTCGGCGCTGCTGGTGCTTTCCAGGGGTTTGAAGCGCGGGTCCATGCTGCGGGTGCCGGCGTCGGAAACCAGGGTGTCATCCATCTGGACGCCCTTGTCATCGACCAGATAGCAGCGGGAGACCGCAGGATGATTCAACAGCTCCAGACAGGATTGTTGCATACTCATTCCGCTGCGAAGCTTCGTGATGGCATGGTCGAAAAAGCCACTGAAAAAATCCACCAATTGCCGTGTCGGGTCCAGGGTAACCTGGTTGCGGGTCTTGTATTCCTGCAACAGGTGGTCGAAGTCCGCGGGCGCATGGGTCAGCTGATCCAGGTCGGTGCTCGGTCTGCGGAAATAGAAGCCCTGAACGAAATCCACGCCCGCATCGATCGCAATCATTGCCTGATCCCGGGTTTCCACGCCTTCCAGAAGAACCAGGCAGCCGGACTGGTGCAGCAGTGACACGATGCCGTTCAGAATCTGGCGTGCCTTGTGATCGTCTGTCGCACGGGTAAGCAGTTTTCGATCCAGCTTCACGATGTCGGGTGACAGGTTCCAGATTCGCTCGAAATTGGAGTGGCCGGCACCGAAATCATCAATGGCCGTCAGACAGCCAAGTTTCTTGTAGTAGGCAACCGTTTCCCGAAGCCTTTCAGCGTCGTATGTGGGTTGCTCAACAATCTCCATGACAATCCGATGTGGAGGTAGGCCAGTTTTGGCCAGAAGCTGTCCGAAGAACGAATCGGCCTGGCTGCCGCTGGTAACCACCTGCGGCGAAACATTCAGAAACAGCCAGTTCAGCTGATCGCGGATGCCGCTGTAATTGCGTATGTGTAGATAGCGGCAAAGGCGGTCAAGGAGAAGGTTCTCCGCCTCGGAGGCCGGTAGCTGGAACAGGTGCAGCGGCAGTACTGCGGAGTTATCCGTATCAAAGGCCCGGATCAGAGCCTCATAGCCGACGATACGCTTGTGTGAAATGCTGTAAATCGGCTGGAGCGCTGTTCGCAGCGTCAGTCCGCGAAAATCTGCGGTCCATGTGTCACCGTCCCTGTTCAGCATAGGAGACAACAGTTCCACTTCCGGAGCTGTCAGCTTTTCAGGGAGGCGTTTCGACATAGATGATTCTGGTTGATTTAACGAACGCATCAGTCGCCCCAGTCTGGCGCCTGAACTGTCTTTTATCAGTACAGGTTTCGCTAAAAAATCGCGAAGTTACTGATAGTTGGACGGAAGATTGCCAAAAAAACGCGTTTATTACCACTGTTTCATGTAGAAACTGGAAACGGTTTGTATCTTTGGCGGTCTGCAAGAGGAAAGGAGGGGGGGAGCCCAGCGGTCCGAACGGACCGCCAGAGAATCAGTTATTACTGGGTACAACCACGCTTTCGTCGAATTCGAGTTCCATGTCCTGTCCTCTCGGTCAATGAGGCCCCAGACGGGGCATTGAAGTATGGCTCAATTCTATCGTTGCTATAATTTTGAACAATCCGTAAAACCCCTATGCTACCAAAGGCAAAAGCCCGGATGGATGATCAGAATTTCTGATGTAGCGCTGCAAAAGATTTTGATTTTTTTCACAGAGCCAAGTTTCTAGACTTGGTTTTGACGATGTAACCAGGGAACAGGGTGAATTCTCATCATGCAAATCAGGAATACTTCAGCCAACTACGGTCTTGTATCCATCGTTAATCACTGGGTGGTTGCTCTGGCTGTCTTCGGCCTGTTCGGGCTTGGCTTCTGGATGGTGGATTTGTCCTATTACGACGACTGGTACCGTCGTGGACCGGATATCCATCGCAGCATTGGCATACTGCTGTTTTTATTGATGCTTTTCCGGGTGGTTTGGAGAGCGGTGAATGTTTCGCCGGATCCTCTGGCCGGGCACAAGCGATGGGAGATTCGAAGCGCCCATGTGGCCCACCTTCTCCTGTATGTGCTGATTTTCGTCGCCATGGTCAGCGGCTATCTGATATCGACCGCCGACGGTTCTTCCATCAGCGTGTTCGACTGGTTTGAAGTGCCCTCGGTCACTGGCCAGATAAAGGGAATGGAAGACACCGCTGGAACCGTTCACTACTGGTCCACCTGGGCAATAGTCGGTCTTGCTGCCATTCACGCGGCTGGCGCTTTCAAACATCATCTTCTTGATCGCGACCGCACATTACGGCGTATGTTAGGGAAGTGACTGGCCGGCCGTTTATTTATCGTCTAACGCCCGGAAGTCGGGCACCAATGCAATAAGGGAGATAACCATGAAAAAAGTTCTGCTTGCTTCGGCCGTGTCGATGGCGCTTGTAGGTGCAGTTAATGCCAACGAACACAGCGGCACCTATGCGTTTGATAAAAAGGGCGCCCATCAGTTCATAACCTTCAAGATTTCTCATCTTGGCTACAGCTGGCTTTACGGTCGATTCAACGATTTCGACGGCGAATTCGTGTATGACGCCGAGAACCCGGAAAACAGCACCGTTAACGTCACGATTGACACCGCGAGCGTGGATTCCAATCACGCCGAGCGGGACAAGCATCTGCGCAGTGAAGATTTCCTGTACGTCGACGAGTTTTCTGAGGCAACCTTCAAGAGCAAGCGCGTTGTTCTGGATGAAGAAGGTGAGGCCGACATCATCGGCGACCTGACCCTCCGTGGTGTGACCAAAGAAGTGACCCTTGACGCGGAAATGCTGGGCCACGGGGAAGATCCCTGGGGTGGCTACCGCATGGGGTTTGAAGCTGAAACCGAGCTTCGCCTTAAAGACTTTGGCATCCCGATGGATCTGGGAAAGGCCTCTGAGACCGTAGAGATCATCATTTCTGTCGAGGGCATCCGGCAGTAATACCGGCTGACCCTGCCACTGTCAGATTCCGGGCCTAGACCCGGAATCTGCCGGTCTGACTTTCCAATTCTCTCGCATAGCCCTCCAGGGATTCACTGATGCCGTCGATATCCCTCGACCGGCTCGCGCTCTCTGTGGCCAGATCGTTGATCTCGGTGATACTGCGGTTGATCTCATCCACCACCTGAGTCTGTTCCTCGGTGGCAGACGCGACACTGGTATTCACGTCTGCAATGTTTGCCATGGCTTCAAGAATGGCCTTGAGCTCAGACTCCGCATCGGTGGCCAGCTTCTCGGTTTCGCTCGCCTCTTTGCTGCCCGTTTCCATCACCGACACGATGTCGGCAACGCCAGCCTGCAACGTTGTGATCATCTTCTGAATATCTTCCGTCGACTGGCCGGTCCGTTGCGCCAGGGTCCTCACTTCATCGGCAACCACAGCAAAGCCACGTCCCTGCTCCCCGGCTCGCGCCGCCTCAATGGCAGCATTCAGTGCCAGCAGGTTGGTCTGTTCTGCGATGCCCCGGATAACGTCCAGCACGGATGTGATGTTGTCGGAATCGTCAGAAAGCTTCCGGATAACCTCCACAGCTTTTGAAATCTGTGCGGCCAACCGGTGCACCTGCTCTGAGGAGTTGCGGATAATTCGTGCGCCGTTCTTGCCCTTTTCTTCGGCGTCGCGGGTAATCTCGGCCGCTCTTGAGGCATTACCGGCAACCTCTTCGATCGCACTCTGCATTTCGTTGATGGCTGTGGCGACCATCGAAATGGAGTCTGTCTGTCGAGTCACGCCATCATTGTTGTCCTTCGCCGCCCGGGCGAGATCTGTAGCTCCGGTGCCAAGCTCCCGGGTCAACTGCTGGATGGAGCCAATCATGGATTGCAGGTTCTCCAGAACCAGGTTGAAACTTTTCGCGAGTTTGCCCAGGTCATCATCCATCTCCACAGGAATCCGCTGGGTCAGATCGCCTTCACCCTGGGCAATATTGTCCAGTTGATCCCGAAGCGCCGCGATAGAGCCGATGATCATTTTCAGGAACACAGCAAACAGCCCGATACTGATCAGGATAGCGGCGGCTGTGATTAGCAGAATGGTGACCGAGCTGCTCTGGCCCTCCGAAGAGGCTTCACCAGCGCGAATCTGGGCCTGGGCATCAGCGTGAGCGCCGACCTCGTCGAAGTAATTTCTGAGATTGTCGAAAAGGTTATTGGTTTCACTGGCTGCCAGGGCTCTTGCCTGCTCCGGGGCCCCTGTTTCTGCCAGCTCAAGAACCCGTTGGGCTGATCCCAGCCAGCGCTCATAGGCAGCATCGAATCCTCGAGCAACGTCGGAGACGCCCGTACCCTCAAGTCTGCCAACTGCTGTGTTGAAGCGGTCCAGGGCCTGGCCGGCATTCTCGTCAAAACTGGCCAGGTAATTCTCACCTTCCTCATTGTTGAACTGGGCGTCCACATAGGCCATCTGGGCAACCAGCGCCTGGTAGAGATCCCGGTCGCCGTTGAGGATTTCGCTGACGGAAGGCAGGTAGGTGTCGGCAATATTGTCAGTGTCGGATACCAGGTTTCGGACAGTACTGACGGCGAACAGTCCTATAACAACCAGAGCGACAGCCGTGATAGCGAAAGGCAAAGCAATTTTCACCCGGAGCCCCAGGCGCTTACCAAAATCCATACGTCTCTCCCGTGTTGCCAGAATGGCTTATTGCCAATATAGCACCGGGAAGACGATTGATTTGAGAAACAGTAGAGTAATTGCTCCCGGTCAATGAGAAGTGACGCGCCGGGAGCGTGGACAGGTTATCTGGAAGGGTCAGGTGATTCCCGGTGGGTGTCACCGGATTGGCAAAGGTGCCTCTGGCGCCAGAACTGTCCCGCGAAAATAACGGCCCAGATGAGCAACCCTGCCCAGAGATAGGTCTCGGGAATCTGGAAACTGCCGCTGATTGCAAACTCAACCAGTAGCATCAGCGTCACCGCCAGAACCGCATTTACCAGGGCTGTAACCATGGCTTGCCCGCAGGCTTTGATGTTGGGTTTCATAGTGTTCCGCTTGTTAGAGAAGAAAAACGGTCTTCTATTCACTGAAAAGGAGAATACGGCCCACCTTACGGACTCTCCATGCGGGAATTCCGCTATTGGAATCAGACGCCTGTGCGAGGGTGTGACGGTTTTGGCCAATAAATCCGCCGGTTGTTGGTGTATCGGCGCCGTGCTCCATATAATGTCCGCTCCTGTTTCGGCGTTGATTATTCCCGGCCCGGGAAGCAGGATCACCGACACTATTCAAATCAGGCAATACAGGCAATCAAAGAGGCATCCATGCCAGAGTTTCAGACAACGGATGAAGGCTTCGAGCGGGTTTCGCTCCGGGATTACACGGAAAAGGCCTATCTCGATTATTCCATGTACGTCATTCTTGACCGGGCACTCCCCAATGTCGGCGATGGCCTGAAACCGGTACAGAGGCGGATTGTCTACGCCATGTCCGAGCTCGGACTGAAATCCACCTCCAAGTACAAGAAGTCTGCCCGTACTGTGGGTGATGTGCTGGGTAAATTTCATCCCCATGGCGACAGCGCCTGTTATGAGGCCATGGTGCTCATGGCCCAGCCTTTTTCCTACCGCTACCCTCTTGTGGACGGGCAGGGTAACTGGGGCTCCCCGGACGATCCCAAGTCCTTTGCCGCCATGCGCTACACCGAATCCCGCCTGGCGCCGTTTGCGGAAGTGCTTCTGGGAGAGCTGGGGCAGGGTACGGTGGACTGGGTGCCCAACTTTGATGGCACCATGGATGAGCCGTCAGTGCTCCCGGCCCGGTTGCCCCATGTACTGCTTAATGGCACCACCGGTATCGCTGTTGGTATGGCCACGGATATCCCGCCGCATAACGTACGGGAAGTCACCGCAGCCTGCATACGCCTGCTGGACCAGCCGGAGTCGACGGTTGATGAACTCTGCGAGCACATCAAGGGCCCGGATTTTCCGACCCAGGCGGAAATCATTACCCCCCGAAAAGACATCCGGCAGATGTACGAAACTGGTCGCGGGTCTCTGCGGATGCGGGCCCGCTGGATCCGGGAGAGTGGTGAGATCGTGGTTACGGATCTGCCGCACCAGGTCTCTGGCAACCGGGTTCTGGAGCAGATTGCCCATCAGATGCAAACCAAGAAGCTACCGATGGTGGCGGACCTTCGTGACGAATCCGATCATGAAAACCCGACCCGTCTGGTGATCGTGCCCCGATCCAATCGGGTCGATCTGGATGGTTTGATGGCGCACCTGTTCGCCAGTACCGATCTGGAGAAAACCTATCGGGTCAACATCAATGTGATTGGCAACGATGGCAGGCCGGGTGTGAAGGGATTGCACCAGATCCTTACCGAGTGGCTGACCTTCCGGCGCACCACTGTGATCCGCCGGCTCCAGCACCGCCTGGACAAGGTGCTTGCCCGCCTGCACATTCTGGAAGGCCTGTTGATCGCCTATCTCAACATTGATGAGGTGATCGAGATCATTCGTACGAAAGACAAGCCCAAGGCCGAATTGATGGCCAGGTTCGGTCTGTCCCCGGACCAGGCGGAAGCCATCCTCGAACTCAAGTTGCGCCACCTGGCCAAGCTTGAGGAAATGAAAATCCGGGGCGAGCAGGATGAGCTTGCGGCTGAACGGGATGAGCTCCAATCCATTCTGGGTTCCGAGGATCGCCTGCGCGAACTGATCAAGAGCGAGATGCAAGCGGATGCCGAGACCTTTGGCGATGACCGTCGCTCGCCGATAGTCGAGCGTGAGGAGGCCAAGGCATTCAGTGAAGTGGACCTGATCTCGAACGACCCTGTCACGGTTGTGCTGTCTGAAAAAGGCTGGGTTCGCGCCGCCAAGGGGCATGACATTGAGCCGGAAGGTCTGAGCTATAAAGCCGGTGACCGTTTCTCCCTCGCGGCCCGGGGACGGAACAATCAGCAGGCGATTTTCCTGGATTCTACCGGGCGCGCCTATTCCTTGATGGCGCACAGTTTTCCATCTGCCAGAGGCCAGGGTGAGCCGCTGACCGGGCGCATCAACCCGCCCTCCGGTGCCAGCTTCTCAGGCCTGTTGATGGGCGATCCGTCCCGTAAGGCGTTGCTGGTTACCGACGGTGGCTACGGGTTTGTTACGTCGCTGAATGACATGATCAGCAAGAACCGCAATGGCAAGGCAGTAGTCAGTGTCCCCAAGGGTGCGAGGATCATGCCTCCGCTGACCATACCGACGACCGAGAAAACGCTGTATCTGGGGGCGGTGTCCAACGAGGGACGGATGCTGGTGTTCCCGCTGAGCGAATTGCCGGAACTGGCCAAGGGTAAAGGCAACAAGATCATCAGCATTCCCTCTGCCAGGGTTCAGAACCGTGAAGAATATGTGGTGGCAGTAGCAGTATTTGCCGAGGACGACCAGCTGGAGATACGAGCTGGCAAGCGCAAGATGGGGCTACAGTTCAGTGATCTTGAACACTACCTGGGTGAACGAGGCCGTCGCGGACACAAGCTGCCCAGAGGGCTGCAACGGGTGGATGGTATTGACGTGATTCCGTCTGCCGCCCGGGCGCAGGAAGAGGCGGGCTCTGATAGCGAGGGTGCCGACAGTGAGTGAACTGGTACTGATTAATGTCTCCGGGCGTGACAAGCCGGGTCTGACGTCGGAGATCACGGGCATCATGGGTCGCTACGATGTGCGGATCCTGGATATTGGTCAGGCGGTCATCCACGATCATCTCACCTGGGGCATCCTGATCGAGATTCCGGATGAATCCAAATCCTCGCCCGTCATTCGTGACCTGCTGTTCCGGCTCCATGCCCTGGATCTGCAGGTCAGGTTCGCGCCGATCACCGTCGAGGAGTACCAGTCCTGGGCCGCGGCCCGGAACCGGGCCTGTTATATCGTGACCCTGCTTGCCCGGGATATCAAAGCCGAGCAGATTGCCCGGGTTTCTGCCATCACGGCGCGTCATGGTCTGAACATCGATAACATTTCACGGCTGTCTGCCAGGCCCTCGCTGAATGCCGCAGACAATCGTATCGCCTGTGTCGAGTTCTCGGTAAGAGGCACACCATCAGATCTTGAGAAGCTGCGGGCGGATTTTCTGCATATCGCTGGCGAAATGAATGTGGATATCGCCTTCCAGGAAGATTCCATCTTCCGCCGCAATCGTCGGCTGGTGGTCTTTGACATGGATTCCACGCTAATCGAAGCCGAAGTGATCGACGAGCTGGCCACGGAGGCCGGAGTCGGGGAACAGGTGGCAGAGATTACCGAAAGGGCCATGCTGGGCGAGCTGGATTTCAGCCAGAGTTTTGCCGAGCGCCTGGCACTTCTGAGAGGCCTGGATGAATCGGTTCTCGAGGGCATTGCCTCGCGGCTACGGATGACCGAGGGTGCAGAGCACCTGATCCTCAGTCTCAAGGCGCTGGGATATCGCACCGCCATCCTGTCGGGCGGCTTCACCTACTTTGCCCGCCACCTTCAGCGCAAACTCGGTATCGATTACATCTACGCCAACGAACTCGAGATTGAGGATGGCAAGGTCACAGGCAAGGTCTCCGGGCAGATTGTCGACGGCAAGCGAAAAGCGGAACTGCTTTTGGAGATCGCCGAGAAAGAGCATATTTCCCGGGAACAGGTTATTGCCGTCGGTGATGGCGCCAATGACTTGCCCATGCTGAGCCAGGCCGGCCTGGGTGTGGCGTTCCGCGCCAAGCCCCTGGTCAAGGAATCAGCGCGCCATGCGATTTCTACGCTGGGGCTGGATGCAATCCTCTATCTGATTGGTTTCCGTGAGAGCGAAACCAACCAGGGTCTGGAAAACGCCGACTTCTGAGCCGTTCAGGTTCAGTTGTCGCCGAAGTCGTAGTTCATTTCAGGTACTGGTGCCTGCAGGTAGTAGCCCTGAATATAGTTCACGCCAGCCTGCCAGAGTGTGGCGAGAACGCCGGCATTCTCCACCAGCGGGATGATGGTGAGCTTGCCGCTTGACTGCAGGCTCTTGACCATTTCCTTGACCTGTTCCTTGGCCTCGTCGCTCTTCTGGATTTCTTCCGTGAAGGAGCCATCGATCTTCACATAGTCCGTATCGATGTGCTTCAGGGTGTTGAACGGATTCAGGGCGCAGCCGAACTGGGCGATGGATACCTTGCAGTGAAGCTCGTGGACCGCTTTGGTGAAGTCCTTCGCCTGCTTCATATAATTGTTGGCATCGCCTTCCCGTATCTGGAAGATCAGGGAATCGCCCGGTAGGCGCGCGGCTTTCAGGGCAACACTCAGCCAGGGCGTAAAGGTTTTATCCTGCAGGGTTTCAGCCGTTACATTGAGGAACAGGCGGGTATCGTGGCCCCGTGAGCGATGGCTGGAAAGCTGCTTGATGGTTTGCAGGATGACCCAGCGGTCAATCTTGATCGCGGTGTCGCTGGGACCTGTTGGCGGCAGGAAGTCATAGGGTGAGACTTCCTCATCGTCCTTATCGAGCATGCGCACGAAGGCCTCGTAATGTTCCTCGCCTTCGCCACGCAGGTTGATGATCGGCTGGAACAGCAGCCGGAAGCGGTTTTCTTCCAGAGCTTTCTGAATCGCTTCCACCGAATTGCTTTGATCCAGAGCCTCGAAGTCGGCGGGGTTGTAGACCACCACACCGTTGCCCTCGGCATGACCTTCGAGCTTTCGCACTTCCGCTGATGCCGTATGGGCCCTGGCCATGAGTTCCTCGGCCTTCGGCGAATTCTCGGTAATCGCGGCGACACCAATGCTCACAGTCAGCTGGACCGTGCGGCCATTGATATCAAACAGATGGTCTTCAACCGCCTTGCGGATGCGCTCGGCGTGCCCTGCCATGGTGGATTCATCACAGGGCTGGCACAGCAGACTGAAGGCATCGTCGCTCAATCGGGCCAGGGCAAGGTCCTCACCGGCCTGCTCCTTCAGCAGGTTGGCCAGATCGCCAAGCAGCAGGTCTGCGCCGGAAATACCCACCTGGCCTTTCATGCTCATGAAATTATCCAGGGCGATGTAGGCGAGTGCACCGGTCTCATTCTTCTTGCCGGCGTTGGCAATCGCTTCAGCCAGCGCATCCATCAGATACTGACGATTATACAGTCCGGTCAGAAGGTCCTGGCTGCTGATCTGGCGCAGCTTTTCTTCCAGCTCTGCATCGCTGTGTTCCGGCTGCAGAACAATCTGCGTACATTCCTCGCCGTCGTAGGTGGCGGCCGAGACCGACATGGTCACGTTCAGTTCGTGGTCGTCACTGCGTCGAGCCGTGCAGTTCATGGTCATGCCGTCTTCGCCCTTTTCGGCAAACGACTTCATGAACTCCTTATACTTCTCCTGACTTTCCGGGGTGAGGGTGTCCAGCACCGGAACGCAGATGAGATCGTCGATGTCATCGTACCCGAGAAACTCCATGTACGACTGGTTGGCGTAGATGTGCATGCCATCATTGATGTAGGCAATCGCATCCTTGGAGCTTTCCAGCAGCAACTGGCACCGCTGTTCCGCTTCCCGCAGATGGGACTCGAGAATACGGCGTCGGCGACGTTCGTCAAGAGCTGCCAGCTCACGATTGACCTTCAGCACAATAAGATCGGTGTGCTCGAACGACACCGTATCCTGGGCGCCGGCCTTCATCATTCCTACCGTGCGCTCCCGGCTTTCTTCTTCCGTCAGGAGGATGAACGGAATGTCCTTGTCCATCCGGCGGATCATGGCGAGGGCGTCGTCGGCCGAGAATTCCTGCTCCAGATCGCGGGCCAGGAGGAGATCCCAGTTTCCGGCCTTGAGCGTCTCTTCCAGATCTTCTTCCGAGGTGATTCTGTGGGCTCGGGTAGCCTTGCCGGAGTTACGGAGCAGGCTGACCAGCGATTCTGCATCGTTTTGCGATGGATCCAGAATCAGCAGGTGTACGGTCGCGTTCTTTTTCTGCATTCGAAGGGCATCTCGTGATACACGGTTCATTCACTAACGCTGAATGATGCAGGGGTTGCCGATCAATAACAACCCTCCGCGGGCTTCCGGTGTCTCAGTTTGGAGACCTTATAGAGATGGCCAAAGCGAGTCGAATTCGTCCTCGCTGGCTCCGGACGATGCAGGCGGCGCGCCAGCATTCAGCGTTGCCGCGTTCTGCAGCTTGAGTTCGAACTGGCTGATGCTGCCAGTGGAGGACACCTTGCGAGACAACTGACCCTGATCTTCCCGACCATCATGGAGCAGGGAAATGCGGCTCCCCGACTGGAATGGCAGGCGGGGCGTGATCAGTGTGGCGGACTGGTTGACTACGCTGATTTCCGGTAACAGCAGGCCACGCAGGTATTCACTGCTGTTGCCCACTTTCTGGATAAGGCGCACACCGCAGGGTGAAGCGCTCGGTGCGAGCAGCTCAATGCCCACCTGGGTGCCCTGGTTCTTGATCTGGCGAATCCAGCGCACCACAGCCACGCTCCAGGGATGTGAGCTTTGCTCACGAACGCCCAGAACCTCGCCGGCCTGCAATGACGGAGGCACATTGCTTTCCCACGCAACGCAGTAGCCACCCGGGCTGGTGTTGATCAGGAGCGAGTGGTGCGACTTTGGCCGGTTCCGGTCGGTCGACGGGGCCTGGGAGTTGCCGTAGGAACCCTTGAAGTTGATCGGCGTGTCGCCGGCGTGAAGCCGTTCGTCGCTGGGACTGGCGTCGTGGGCGCCTGACCAGGCGTCCTGCTTCTGGCGCGAAGACCGTACGAACAGGTTTTCTTCCTCATGATGGCCGTTGTCGTTGCCATTCACGAATTCTGTAAAGGTTTTCTCGCCGGCAATGAAGTAGTGCGCGGCTGTGAGGCCTACGCAGACTTCAAGGGACCCCTGGCTCGCGATGCGGTTGAAGTTCCGCTTCGCGAGAATGCCGAGGGCCTGGCTGAGATGGGTGAGCAGGGTATCGCTTACCTTCGCCGGCACCCGAAGTTCGTGATCGGTTTCTTTGTGCTCGCGACGCGCATGGAGCGTCTCCGAAAGCATCGCCGAGAGATCCCGGGTATCAAAGCCGAAGCTGTCGTCCCCGGGCTTCTGTTCGAGAAGGCTGCGGTAGACCGGCGGGTTGTCCCGTTCCATGTTGATCACAAACAAGCTGTCGTCCTCAACGTCCGGTCCGCATTGGGTATGGTCAGTCCAGGATTCGAAGAGTTCATAGACGTGCAGAAGCTCAGCCTGTCGCAGCTGATTCGGGCGCGCACAGCCCAGCAGGAGGATACGCTTGTAGCTGTCGGCGACCGAGCTGGTGCGACGATGCTGTAGCGTGTCGTCCTCCACCTGAACCGCGGAGAGCTTGTTGCGGTTTGCAAACCGGAATAACCGGTGACACTCCAGCCAGCTCTGGGCGGGGCTCGGGCAGTAAAGCTGGTGCGATCTCAGAATGGTTGCCGACAGCTCGGAAATGGCCCGATGCGCGGCTGTGGCAATCTGGCGGCGATTTTTGTCCAGTCCACCGTTGTCGATAAACTCCAGAACGCACAGTTTGTAGCCGCCCGCGAGATGCAATTGAAGCGCCTGGGACAGATTGGCGATCTTCCTTTGTTTTTCGGGCAGCGCCACGGCAAGACCGAGATAGTGGCGGGAGAGCTCATTACAGACAAAATGAATCTTTTCCCGAATCAATTCCAGGAACTGCATGCGTTGCTGGGGCGCCAGGAAAAGGTGATTCAGTTCGATAATGGCGTGGTAAAGCTGTCGTGACACCTCGCCGATATTGGCCATCGGCAATTGGTCTATCCAGACCCGGAACGCCTTGGGCGTCGTGTCACAGAACGACAGGCTGGCCGTTTTCTGTTCGGGAACGCGGAGATCAGGTTTCAGGGTCTTACCTTCCATGAATGCATGCCAATGTCTGGACCACAGGTGGTATTCCGGGGTTGGCCCTGCCTGGCTGGCGGTTACCGAGTGTCCGCCGGCCTGTCAGGAAAACGCCGTAAATACATGTTTTTATCGTTAACGGTACTGGACTTTAAAGTAGCAAACCAGTCGTAAAAAGCGAGAAGATCATGAGTTGACAATCTTTGACAAGTGAATTTGGGCCGTTTTTTGCGAAACCGGTCACGGGAACAGGTTGATCGGGGTCTTGCTTTCCTTGCCGGGCTCTTCTCTGACCAGCTTCGGCACCAGAAAACCGGGCAGGCGCTCCAGCAGCTCACGCACCAGATTTCGGGCCTCAGCATCTGGCACGTCGAAATGGTGAGCGCCTGTCACCGGGTCAAATGCGTGCAGGTAATAGGGCAGGACGCCCGCTGCAAACAGGGTCTCGCTCAAGTCCTCAAGCACCGCCGTTCGATCATTTACACCCCTGAGGATCACGCTCTGGTTCAACAGCGTTGCGCCTGCGGCTCGGAGGTGTCCGAGCGCACGGCGAGTGGGGCCGTCGATCTCTGCCGGATGATTGATGTGCAGGACAATCACTACCTGGAGCGGAGTCGTCGACAGCCACTTCAGCAACTCATCGCAAACCCTCTGGGGAATCACAACTGGCAAGCGGGTATGCAGGCGCAGACGGCGGATGTGGGGGATGCCGCTGATAGCGCTTGCCCACTGGCTTAGCAGGCGATCATTGACGGCCAGGGGATCGCCGCCGCTGAAGATGACTTCGTTGATTTCCGGGCTGGCGGCAAGGGTGTCAATTACCCGCTGTCGGTCGTTAGGGTTCAGGCGTTGTTCCTCGTAGGGAAAGTGCCTGCGGAAGCAGTAACGGCAGTTGATTGCGCACTGTCCGGTCACCATGAGCAGGGCCCGGCTGCGGTACTTGCGGATAAGCCCGGTAGTGGCAATGGCGCCAGATTCTTCGAGGGGATCGCTGACAAAACCGGGCGCGTGGCCGACTTCGTCCACCAGCGGAAGCACCTGTCTGAGCAAAGGGTCGGCCGGATTGCCCTTCTCCATCCGGGCGAGAAAGGGTTCAGGTACCCGGATCTGAAAAAGCCGGTGGCCTTGCTCTGCACCTGAAAGCCATTTTTCCTCCGGTAGCCCCAGGCGCCGGAGCAGCACTTCCGGCGACGTCACAGACTCCGACAGCAATTGCTGCCAGCTGCGTTGTTCGTGGTCGGAAAGGTGGGCTTCTATACGGGCGGGGGTTCGCTGTATCATGGCGCCTTTCGAATTCTAAACAGCATTTTGTCAGGTGGACATTTCATGGCTTCATATTCTACCAACGAATTTCGCGGCGGTCTTAAGGTTTTGCTGGATGGCGACCCCTGCATCATTCTCGAGAACGAGTTTGTAAAGCCCGGTAAGGGGCAGGCCTTCAACCGCGTAAGGCTGCGTAACCTCATGACCAACCGGGTCTGGGAGCGCACGTTCAAGTCCGGCGAAAGTCTGGAAGCTGCGGATGTCATTGATCAGGATATGGAATACCTCTATACCGACGGTGAGTTCTGGCACTTCATGCTGACTGACGGTTCATTCGAGCAGTACCCGGCTGATGCCAAGGCAGTTGGCGATGCGCTGAAGTGGCTGAAAGAGCAGGACGTCTACACGGTAACGCTCTACAACGGCGCGCCGCTGTCCGTAACGCCCCCCAACTTCGTTGAACTGGAGGTAGTTGATACCGATCCGGGCATGAAAGGCGACACCGCCCAGGGTGGTTCCAAGCCGGCAACACTCTCTACCGGTGCGGTTGTCAACGTACCCCTGTTCATCACCATTGGCGAAGTCCTGAAGGTTGATACCCGCTCTGGCGAGTACGTGAGCCGGGTAAAGAGCAGTTGATCCGGTCATGACCCGCGAACCTGTCTGGCAGCCTTCTGCCTCGCAGGCTGCCCTGAAAAGCCGCGCACAACAACTGGCGTTTGTGCGCGGCTTTTTTGCGAAGCGAGGGGTGCTCGAAGTCGAGACGCCGGTACTTGGGAGGTGTGGCGTTACTGATGTCAATCTTGCCGGCATCCCCGCGCAGGTTTCTGCCGGCACCCGCACAAGCGGATGGCTCCAGACGTCTCCCGAGTACCACATGAAGCGCCTGCTTGCGGCCGGCTGTGGATCCATTTTTCAGATCTCCAGGGTGTTCCGCAATGGCGAACAGGGGCGTCGTCACAACCCTGAATTCTCCATGCTCGAATGGTATCGGACAGGCTTTGATGACATGGCGCTCATGGCTGAGGTGTCCGACCTTGTCTGTGACTGGCTGGGCTGCGAGCGGCCGGAAATCATTCAGTATCGCGACGCACTCAGGCGATGGGCGGACATTGACCCGTTCGCAGCGACCGACCTTGAACTGATGCGCCGCTGTGAGGAGTGGCTGGAGCCAGAGCAATTGGCTGACCTTGGTCGGGATGGCTGCCTTGATCTGCTGATGAGTTTTGCCGTGGAGCCGAATCTGGGCCGGGGCAGGCCCGTGTTCATAACGGGCTATCCGGCCTCGCAGGCTTCACTGGCCAGAGTTTCAAAGTCGCACGGCTATGAGACCGCGCATCGTTTTGAACTCTATGTTGATGGTCTGGAGCTTTGTAACGGTTACTGGGAATTGACCGATCCACGAGAACAGAGGTTGCGCTTTGAGGCGGATAACGAGCTGCGCAGGCGCTCCGGTAAGCCTGAAATGGCAATGGATGAAGCCTTTCTTGCCGCGCTTGATCAGGGCTTGCCCGAGTGCTCCGGTGTGGCGCTCGGGCTGGACAGACTGCTGATGCTCAAGCTAGGGGTTCAGGACATCGTTGAGGTCTTGGCGTTTCCGTTCGAGCGAGCTTGAGCCTGCCGAACGTGATCACGCCAGGGCGCCGAACGCCTCGCCCATGCGAACGGCTTTGCCGGCCACCTGATCGCTGTTCCAGCTGACGGAGCCTTTGGGCATAACCATAATGACAGTGGATCCCAGGCGGAACCGGCCCATTTCTTCACCCTTCTCGAAGCTGATGGCCTGCTCGCCTTCATATCGGGTTGAGGTTACCTGTTTACTGCCGGGCACAACAACGCCTGCCCAGCGGGTTTCCACGCTGCCCACAATCATGGCGCCAACCAGCACCAGAGCCATGGGGCCGGAATCGGTGTCGAAGATGCAGGCAACCCGCTCATTGCGGGCGAACAGATTCGGGACATTTTCGGCGGTTACCGGGTTGACCGAAAAAAGCTTGCCGGGAACATGGATCATCTGTCGAAGCGTGCCCGCCATAGGCATGTGGATGCGGTGATAGTCCTTGGGCGAAAGGTAGATTGTAGAAAACTCGCCATCGGCAAACGGGGCTGTGGTCGCCTCTTCGCCACCGAGCAGCTCGCTCAGGCTGAACGACTGGCCCTTGGCCTGGAAAACCCGGTCTCCAGTGACCTGGCCGAGCTGGCTGATGGCGCCGTCAACGGGGCTGACCAGGGTTTTTTCGCCGTCAGCCAGGGGACGGATGCCAGGCTTCAGCTCCCGGGTGAAGAAATCGTTGAACGTGGCGTAGGCTTCAGGGTTTGGTTCGGCGGCTTCGCTCATGTCAACGCCATAGCGGCCGATAAACCATTTGATAACCCGGTTCTTGAGCGCGGGGGAGCGGTCATTGTCCGCCAGACGACCGGCCAGGTTGGATACCCCCAGTTGCGGCGTGATGTACTGGCTAAGAACAAAAAGCTTGTCGAACATTAGATGTGATCCTTTGCGCTCAAAGGCGCGAAGTTTACCAAAGACTGCTACCTGTATAGAAATTGTTTCATGGCTTCGCGGTTATGACGCGGCCTTGCTATTATCGTGTCACCTTTTGCGTGACAGCTTCCGGCTCCGGCCGATAACCAAGAAAATAAGGCGTGCGTAGATTCTATGTTACTGATCGTCGGTTCGATTATTGTTCTGGCCAGCGTATTGACTGGCTATGTCCTCCACGGCGGCAATCTGATGGTGCTCTGGCAGCCAACCGAAGTGTTAATCATTTTCGGGGCAGCTCTGGGATCGTTCATCATTGCTAACCCCGTCCATACGCTCAAAGAAGTCTTTGGTAAGGGAGTCCAGTTACTGACAGGCTCACCCTATAAAAAGGCTTTCTACATGGATCTGCTGAGTCTGCTTTACGAGATCTTCGATAAATCCCGTAAACAAGGCGTCATGGCGATCGAGGAGGACATCGATAATCCCGAGGCAAGCCAGATCTTCAGTCGATATCCAGCCGTCATGAAGTCCAAGGAACTGCTCGCGTTCATCACGGACTATCTCCGCATCATCAGTTCCGGAAATATGGCGACCCACGAGCTGGAAGGCATGATGGAAAATGAGATCGACAGTCGTCAGCACGAACTTGAGGAGCCTGCTCACGCGGTCAACAAAATCGCCGATGCGCTGCCGGGGCTTGGTATCGTCGCTGCGGTGCTGGGTATCGTAATTACCATGAACTTTCTCACTGAAGGGCCAGAAAAGATTGGTCTCAGTGTGGCTGCAGCACTGGTGGGTACCTTTCTGGGTATTTTCATGGGGTATGGTTTTGTGGGTCCTGCTTCTATCGCCATGGAGCACGCTGCGAAGTACGAACTGAAGGCTTACGAGTGCGTCAAATCAGCGATTGTGGCGACGGTTTCCGGGCAAGCGCCGCAAATGGCCATTGAGTTTGGCCGCAAGGCCTTGCCCACGGATAAGCGCCCTGGGTTCCAGGAGCTTAATGATCACGTTCGTTCCAAGTAATACCGCCCTCATCTGAACCCGGAGCCGATTCGTGGAAGAACAGCCGATCATCATCAAACGGAAAAAGGTTGTTGCAGGTGGCCATCACGGTGGCTCCTGGAAGGTCGCGTTTGCCGATTTCGCGACCGCCATGATGGCTTTCTTTCTGGTTCTCTGGTTAACCGCTACGGCATCGCCGGAGCAAAAAAAAGCGGTTGAGGGTTACTTCCGGGATCCCGTTGGCTTTACCGAGGGTGGTTCTCCAAACCCTGTGGACCTCGAGGGCAGCGCTTCTGTGGTCAACGAGGCGAGCCCGGATATCGAATCCAGCCAGATCCAGATCGAGGACCAGGTGGTGGATGAGCTGTCCGAAACCCTGGAGCAGCGGCGGATGGAAGAGCTGTTCCAGGAGCTGAAGGATCGTATCGAGCAGAACCAGACCCTGCAGGAGTTCAAGGACCAGCTGCTGATTGATATCACCGACGAAGGCTTGCGAATCCAGATCGTCGACCGCTCGGGCCGCCCCATGTTCGACAGCGGGCGGGCAGAGCTGAAGTACTACTCTCAGGATATTCTGTTCGAATTGGCGAAAACCCTTGGCTCTGTGAACAACAAACTCAGCATTACCGGGCACACTGACTCCACGCCGTTCAGCGGCCGGCCCGGCTACACCAACTGGGAGTTGTCGGCAGATCGGGCAAATACCGCCCGAAGAGCCCTGGTTGCCGGGGGTGTTCGTCAGCAGCAGATTGCCCGCGTGGTTGGTCTGAGCGATTCTGTGCTGTTCGACAAGGAAGACCCGAACGCGCCGGTGAATCGCCGTATCTCCATTATTGTTCTCAACAAGAAAACCGTCGATAACATCCAGAGTAGCGCCGGCCAGTCAGATGAGCCCCTGATTGATCTGACCCAGCCGACCGAGGCGGAACAGGAAGCGGCCCGTGAGCGTCTGGAAAGCGGGGAATGGTTGCAGGAAAAAGAAGAACCCGCGCCTGGCGAACTCAACTGGTAAGGCGGTCCGGGTCCGTCAGTCCAGCTTCAGCCCGCGGGCCTGCTGCTCCGTCATATCCTGAAGGATCCGGTGAAAGCTTTTCAGCCGCTCCGGGCTGATTTTCCCTTCCTCTGCAGCCCTGTCGATGGCGCAACCGGGGTCACCCATGTGCCGGCAGTTGCGGAACTTGCAGGTGCCGATCACCTCACGGATTTCCCGGAAGCCATACTCGATCTCCTGCGCTGTCATATGCCAGAGCCCGAACTCACGGATGCCCGGCGAGTCAATCAACTCACCACCGAGCGGAAGGTGGAATAGTTTGGCAGTGGTTGTGGTGTGAATCCCCTTGCCGGTACTCTCCGACACAGCCCCAACGCGAATGGCTTCATCCGGCATCAGAGTCTGGATAATGGATGACTTGCCCACCCCGGACTGACCCACGAACACACTGGTCTGATCCTTCACCAGTGCCTCAACCTCTGGAGAAGGTTTGTCACCAGACTCAGCGGCAGACGTTCGAACCACCTCATAGCCCAGAGCCTCATACCGAGCAAGAAGCGCGTCGATATTCTCCCGGTTGCTGTCGGTGATCAAGTCCGTCTTGTTCAGCAAAATCACCGCTGGAATGTCCGTGATCTCGGATGCCACCAGATACCGGTCGATCAGGTTATCGTGCGGCTCCGGCTCCGGCGCGATCACAAGAATAATATGATCGATATTGGCAGCGACCGGCTTCAGGGCACCGAAATTATCCGGTCGCTGCAGCAGATTGCGGCGCTCACTGCGGGCAACGATAACGCCCGTCTCATTCTTCCCCGGCCGCCAGACAACCTTGTCGCCAGTCACCAGGCTATCAATGTTGGCCCGAACAAAGCAGCGAACCACATCACCGACTTGATCGCCTTCAAGCGCTTCGACATCCAGCTGTTGCCCGTAGTGAGCAATGACCAACCCTTCCTGCTCTGGCCCGAGCTCGCCGGCGTCGGCCTGCTCCTGAACCTTCTTCTCCTTGCGCGCCGCCCGGGCCGCACGCTCTTCCTGGACTTTCTTGATACGGAATTGTTGCTGTTTGTTCAGTCGCCGTTTTGCCATTTATGTCCCGGATAACCAGATGAAAGTTTTGCCTTTGGTGTGCCATCATACTGCAATCGTAGTTAATCGGCTTGGGCAATGCCGAGACGTTAAAGGTATATCACCTGATTTCGCAGTGGGGCTGGGTCCGGCTTTCCGGAAATGTCGGCGGCCATGGATGGCCGACGCCAAGCGCACAGGGATGTGCTCGTAGCGGTTTCCGGAAAGCCGGACCCAGCCCCACTATCACCGCACTCAGAAGGCTGGGAACAAAATGGCAGAAAGCAATCGCCTCGTATGGATCGATCTGGAAATGACAGGCCTCGATCCGGAAAAAGAACGGATCATCGAAATGGCCACAATTATCACCGATTCAGAACTCAATATTGTCGCGGAAGGACCGGTTATTGCCGTCCATCAGCCACAATCCTTCCTGGACTCCATGGACGAATGGTGCACCCGTACCCACGGTGAAAGCGGACTCACCAAACGCGTTCAGGAAAGCAATATCTCCGAGTCTGAAGCCGAACAGCAGGCCATCGAATTCCTGAAAAAACACGTAGAAAAGGGCCAGTCACCCCTGTGCGGCAACAGCATTGGCCAGGATCGCCGGTTCCTGGTCAAATACATGCCCGAACTGGAAGACTTCTTCCATTACCGGAATCTCGATGTATCCACGGTGAAAGAACTTGCCCGGCGCTGGCGCCCGGATGTCCTCGCCGGGGTAAAAAAGAAAGGTAGCCACCTTGCCCTCGACGACATCCGGGACTCCATCAACGAACTGCGCCATTACCGGGAGCAGTTCTTCAAGTTATAGGCCGTGCCGCTTCAGCGCCCACTGGACATGCTCGCGGACCATCTCGGAAGGGTGGTCTGCCCGCTTTTTCAGGGCTTCAATTACCGGGATGGTTGAGGGCGCGTTGCCCAGCCCGACTGCCAGGTTGCGCAGCCAGCCCTGGTAGCCTGTTCGCCGAATCGCAGAGCCCTCGGTGCGTTTGAGGAACTGCTCCTCGGTCCAGAGAAAAAGCTCTGCCAGAGAACTGTTGTCCAGCCCGTGCCTGGGTTGAAAATCCCTTTCGCTCGTCGGTTTGCTGAACTTCTGCCATGGACACACCAACTGGCAGTCATCGCAACCGAAAACCCGGTTGCCCATCAGTGGTCGCAGTTCTTCGGGAATACTCCCTTTCAGCTCGATGGTGAGATAGCTGATGCAACGTCGGGCATCAAGCTTGTGCGGGCCAACAAAGGCGTCCGTTGGGCAAAGGTCGAGGCAGGCGGAACAGCTGCCGCAATGATCGGTTTCAAAGGGTTCATCGATGGGCAGGGGGGCGCTGGTGAAGATTTCCCCGAGGAAAAAGAACGAGCCGGCCTTCGGGTGAATCAGCATATTGTTCTTGCCGATCCACCCGAGACCCGCTCTCTGCGCCAGTGCGCGTTCCAGCACCGGAGCGCTGTCTACAAAAGCCCGGTAATCGTGTCCGCTAACGGCCTCATCAATCCTCGCTGCCAGTTGCGCAAGTCGCTTTCGGATCAGTTTGTGGTAATCCCGACCAAGCGCATAACGCGTGACATAGGCACCTTCCCGGTTAGTAAGCGCTTCTTTCGGGCTGTCCGGTGAGGGCAAATAGTCCATTCTCACGGAAATGACCCGCGTGGTGCCCGGCACCAGAGAGGTGGGCGTATAGCGCTTGTCCCCGTGATGGGCCATGTAATCCATCTCGCCCTGGTAACCTGCCGCAAGCCAGTCCTGCAGATGGTCGGCGTGCTCGCCGGTGTCCGCTGTGGTAATGCCCACAGCGGCAAAACCGAGTTCAGCTGCCCAATGCCGGATAAGCGACGGCAGATCAGCAAGTTCCGGGTGTGTCGTGGTCCAGGTTGATGTGGTGCTCATAGTGACTGCCGATGCTGGAGTTCGCTGCTGAACCCGTGTACGGATATTTAATCTGATTAAGTTATGACCTTTTCTACTGTTTTGCTATGCTTTACAGGTATCTGGCCAATTTTCTTAAACCGGTTTCTGTAACGGGAGCAAAGGTTCATGCCGCCGTCCGCTGGGCACAGTTTACCAGACGCACTGTTTTCCGCCGATGCGGTGAGGCAGATTGATCGCTATGTGATTGATCAACAAGGCGTTGATGGTTTTGAGCTTATGCAGTCTGCTGCCCACGCCGCTTTTCGCTGTCTGGTCCGGAGCTGGCCGAACTGCGGCTCGGTGCTGGTCCTGTGCGGTGCGGGTAACAACGGTGGTGACGGTTATCTGGTCGCAGCAAGTGCGAAGAGGCACGGTCTGGATGTCAGCTGTGTCGCGGTTGCGCCAACGGGCAAGCTCTCTGGTGATGCCCGCAAAGCCTGGCAGAAAGCCCTGGCGGACGGTGTTGAAGTCTTCGAACTGGAGGCTCTCAGCGAATCATCACGGGATGATCTGTTTGCGGGTGTCGGGCTGATTGTAGATGCGATGCTCGGTACTGGCGTGTCCGGTGCCCCTCGGGAACCGTTTGCGACTCTGATAAGCCGGTGTAACAGCGCTTCAGCGCCAGTCCTTGCGGTGGATCTGCCCTCCGGGCTGAATGCGACCACTGGAGCGGCCGAGGGAGATGTGGTCAATGCGGCCAGGACAGTGACCTTTATCGGGCTCAAGGCTGGCCTGTTCACGGGGCAAGGTGCAGCAGTATCCGGCGAGGTGGTTTTCGAATCTCTGGATGCCGACGAGGGTATCGCCGGTAGTGGCCAGAAGCCCATCGCCCGCCGTCGTGACTGGGGTTCTGTGATGCCCTGGCTACCGCCCAGGCCCGCCAATGCCCACAAGGGAATATTCGGGCATGTGCTGGTGGTTGCGGGTGATCGCGGGTTCGGCGGCGCCGGTCTTCTGGCGGCAGAGGCTGCGGCGCGATCGGGTGCCGGGCTCGTGTCGTTGGCGACCCGCCCTGAGCATGTGACAGCGGCCCTGGCAAGGTGTCCATCCGTCATGGTTCATGGCCTTATCCATGGCTCGGAGTTGCCGACGTTGCTTGATGCTGCCTCGGTTGTCGTCTGTGGCCCGGGGATCGGGCGAAGTGCCTGGGGCCAGCAGATGCTCGAGCAGGTGATCGCCAGCGGCAAGCCGAGGGTGCTGGACGCGGATGCGTTGAACCTGTTGTCTGGTCGGGTAGCTATGCCAGCGGATAATCACATCCTGACTCCTCATCCGGGCGAGGCGGCCAGGTTGCTGAATTGCCTGGTGCCTGAGGTTGAGGCAGACAGGATGGCCGCCGCCAGAAAGCTGCAGGCGCTGTATGGCGGCACGGTGCTTTTGAAAGGCGCCGGCACCGTTGTCGCGTCTGAGGACGGCGGCCTGGATGTCATCAGTGGCAGCAACCCCGGAATGGCGACTGGCGGAATGGGTGATGTGCTCTCAGGTATTGTCGCGGCTGTTCTGGCTCAGATTGGTGACGGACAGAAAGCGGCAGTGCTGGGTGCATCCGTGCACCTTGCTGCGGCTGACCGTGCTGCGAGAACCACAGGGTTTATTGGACTGATACCGACCGATGTAATCGATGCGCTGCCGTTGGTGTTTCGGGAATCTGAAAGGAGTCCGGGGGCGGAATTGTCATGAGCATAATGGGTAACGAGCGTCGGGTTTTTCTGGAGAACGAGGCCGAAACCGAGCATCTCGGTCGGGAGCTGGCCAGGACCGTCGTGGAGTCTGGCCATGGCCTGGTTGTTTATCTGGATGGCGAGCTCGGCATGGGGAAAACCACCATCAGTCGGGGCGTCATGCGCGGGTTGGGTCATGAGGGGGCAGTAAAGAGCCCGACCTATACCCTGGTAGAGCCCTACGAGACTCTGAATCCACCGACATACCATTTTGATCTTTATCGCCTGGGCGACGCCGAAGAACTGGAATACATGGGCATCCGCGATTATTTTTCCGCAGAAAACCTGTGCCTGATCGAGTGGCCCGAGCGAGGCAAGGGCATATTGCCCGAGCCGGACCTGGAGGTTCATCTCGAAACTCGGGGAGAAGGGCGCTCTGTGGTCCTCAGGGCCCGCTCAGAGCTGGGCGCCAGGGTGCTGAACGAACTGGAATTGATTGGTCCGGCGCAATAGCGAGCCCGGAACCGGGAATAAACTGGCAGGTAAGCTTTATGAATTGTGAAAAGCTGAGTAAACAACTGGTGTGGCCGATTGCGCTATTGCTCGCGACATTGGCGTTTCACGGTTCGGCAGCGACGCAGGTCGAGAGTGCCCGTATCTGGCCCGCGCCCGATCATACCCGGCTGGTTCTGGACACCGGCGGGCAGGTGGAGCACAACATCTTCTCCCTGAGCAGCCCGGCGCGGCTGGTGATTGATCTCAAGAATGCCAACCTGAAGACCGATTTTTCCGGTTTGGACCTTTCCGGCAGTCCGATCAAGCGAATCCGCAGTGCGCCCAGGAACGGCAACGATTTGCGCGTCGTCCTGGACCTGAAGGCTGGCATCAAGCCGCGGAGTTTTCAGCTCGAGCCGAATCAGCAGTATGGCCACAGACTGGTGGTCGACCTGATTGATGAAAGCGGCAGTCGGCTGGAAAAGGCGACCACCCCCACCATGACCCAGGATTCATCCGGGAAGCGGGACGTTATTGTGGTCATTGATGCCGGGCACGGCGGAGAAGATCCGGGTGCTACGGGTCCGCGGGGAACCCGTGAAAAGGATGTGGTTCTGAAAATGGCGAAAACCCTGGCCAACCTCATCAATGATCGGCCGGGTTATACCGCCAAGCTGACCAGAACCGGGGACTACTACATTGGCCTTCGCAATCGCACGATTCTGGCCAGGAAATACAACGCCGACCTGTTCGTCTCGGTCCATGCTGACGCCTTCCGTACACCACAGCCCAAGGGTGCCTCGGTCTTCGCCCTCTCCCAACGTGGTGCCACCAGTGAAACCGCCCGTTGGCTGGCCAACAGCGAGAACCGGTCGGATCTGATCGGCGGTGCCGGCGGGCTGTCCCTCGATGGCCGTGACGACATGCTTGCCGGTGTTCTGCTGGACCTCTCCATGACGGCCAGTATCAACGCCAGTCTGGGGGTTGGCAGTTCGGTCCTGGGCAAATTGGGCGGCGTGGCGAAGTTGCACAAGCCTGGCGTCGAGCAGGCCGCTTTTGCGGTTCTGAAATCACCGGATATTCCCTCCATCCTCGTGGAAGCGGGCTTCATATCGAATCCCCAGGAAGAGAAAAACCTGGCCACTGAGTGGTACCGCAACAAGCTGGCCGGCGCCATCATGAAAGGCATTGATGACTACTTCCAGAAAACGCCACCGCCTGGAACCCTGCTGGCTTGGCAGAAACATGGCCGCCAGGGTGGAAACAGCATCAGCCACTACCGGATACAGCGGGGAGACACGCTTTCTGGCGTCGCCCGGAAAAACCAGACGACCGTCAGTGAGCTCATGCAGTTTAACGACCTTCGGGACGACCGTGTTATGGTAGGGCAAACCATTCGTATTCCCGCGTCCTGATCAAGAGGTTTTTCCGTAACATGCCCCCCATTCGATTGCTGTCACCGCGGCTCGCGAACCAGATTGCCGCGGGTGAGGTGGTGGAGCGCCCCGCGTCTGTCGTCAAGGAACTGGTTGAAAATGCCCTGGATGCCGGCGCCAATCGCGTCGATGTTGAGGTAGAGCAGGGCGGCGTCAAACTGATTCGAGTTCGGGATGACGGCAGTGGTATTGAGGAAGACGATCTTCCCCTGGCGCTGAGCCGTCATGCGACCAGCAAGATTGCCAGTCTGGACGATCTGGAAGCCGTGGCGTCCCTGGGCTTTCGCGGAGAAGCGCTTGCCAGTATCAGCTCTGTCTCCCGGCTTACCTTGACCTCAAGGACCGAGTCGCAGGAAGCGGCCTCGCGTGTCGAGGTCGAGGGCCGGGAAATGGACGCGAGAATTTCGCCTGCAGCGCACCCTGTCGGAACGACTGTTGAAGTGCGCGACCTGTTTTTTAACACTCCGGCTCGCCGCAAATTCCTCCGTACTGAAAAGACAGAATTCAATCACGTCGAAGAATGTGTTCGGCGTCAGGCGCTGAGCCGTTTCGATGCCGGCTTCACGTTGCGCCATAATCAGCGGGTCGTGCAAAGCCTCAGGCCAGCGGAATCGGCCCTCGACCGCGAGCGTCGTATTGGTTCCCTGTGCGGCCAGCAGTTTATCGACAACGCCGTAGTCATTGATGCAGAGGCCACCGGGTTGCGGCTCTGGGGTTGGGTCGCTCTTCCCACGTTTTCGCGCAGCCAGGCCGATCTCCAGTATTTCTTCGTCAATGGTCGCGTTATCCGTGACCGGCTGGTGGCTCATGCCGTGCGCCAGGCTTATCGGGACGTACTCTACAACAACCGGCATCCGGCGTTTGTGTTGTATCTGGAAGTCGATCCTGCCACTGTCGATGTAAACGTCCACCCGACCAAGCACGAGGTCCGGTTTCGGGATGGCCGGCTGGTTCACGATTTCATTTTCAGAACCCTGCACAAGGCGCTGGCCGATGTCCGACCGGACGATCATTTCCGCGGCGCCGTGGCGCAGTCTTTTGGTCGTGAAGCCGCGACCCAGGGTCAGGAAGCAGTGCCGGCAACCGGTGCCCCTGCAGAGGCGGGCTGGAACGGCCAGCCATCGGTGTCCAATTATGGTTACCCCGGCGGCTCAGGCGCCGGCTTTGGCGGACAGTCACAGCCGCAACAGGAGTGGCGCGCCAGCGATCAGATGGCCTTTTATCAGTCCCTGAATGCCGGTGGCGGAAGTGACGGACAACAAGTCATGCCCGCCAGCGATGGCGTCTCCACGCCAATGCCAACACCGCCTGCGGACAGTGACCAGGAGCCGCCGCTCGGCTATGCCATCGCCCAGCTGCATGGGATCTATATTCTTGCTCAGGGGAGGGCGGGGCTCATTGTGGTGGACATGCACGCGGCCCACGAACGCATTGCCTATGAGCGAATGAAGCGGGCGCTTGCCGAGCAGGACCTGAAAAGCCAGCCATTGCTGGTGCCTCTGTCGCTGGCGGTCAGCCAGAAAGAAGCAGCCCTGACCGAGAGTCACGGTGAGGAACTGCAGAAACTCGGTCTCCAGATCGAGCGAATTGGTCCGGAAACCCTTGCCGTGCGGCAGGTGCCCGCGCTTCTGCGTGGTGCTGACACAGAACAGCTGGTGCGTGACGTTCTGGCGGATCTGATTGAGCACGGCCAGAGTGACCGCGTCGAGGCGGTGACGCATGAGCTGCTCGGAACCATGGCATGCCATGGTTCGGTGCGTGCCAACCGGCAGTTGACCATTCCGGAGATGAATTCGCTGCTCAGGGACATGGAGGCGACCGAACGGAGTGGTCAGTGCAATCACGGCCGGCCGACCTGGACTCTGGTGACCATGTCTGAGCTGGACAAGCTGTTTCTCCGGGGGCGCTGAGGTGTCACTGCCTCCTGTCATCTTTCTGATGGGTCCCACGGCTTCCGGTAAGACCGACCTGGCCATGGCGCTCTGCGACCACCTGCCTTGCGAAATCATCAGCGTGGACTCCGCGATGATCTATCGGGGCATGGATATCGGGACTGCCAAACCGACTGCCGCAGAGCTCGCGCGGGCGCCCCACAGGCTGATTGATATCTGCGATCCGGCGGAAACCTACTCCGCTGCGGATTTCCGTCGGGACGCGCTGGCGGCGATGGCCGAAATAACGGCTGCAGGCAGGATCCCGCTGCTCGTCGGCGGCACCATGATGTATTTCAAAGCGCTGCTTCATGGAATGTCCGGTTTGCCATCAGCCAGTCCGGCCGTGCGACGGGCGCTGGAGCAGGAGGCTGAGGAGCGGGGTTGGGACGCTTTACATGAAGAGTTGCGGGGCAGTGACCCGGTGGCGGCCGAGCGGATCCATCCGAACAACCGGCAGCGTCTGATGCGGGCCCTGGAGGTATTGCGCCTTACCGGTAAGCCGATTTCGGGGTTCTGGCGAGCCGAGGCGGGGGCGGGTGAGCAAGCGACGGCAGTGGGGCAGGACGGTGACATTGAGGATTACACCTATTTCACTCGCTGGCAGGCAGACGAAACATCTTTGCTTCCGTATACTGTGATTCAACTTGCCATGACGCCGCCTGAGCGGCGGGTGCTTCATGAGCGGATTCGCCTGCGGTTTCTGAAAATGCTGGAGGCGGGCTTCGTTGATGAAGTTCGGGCACTGATGATCCGGGACGACCTGCACCCTGATCTCCCTTCCATGCGTTGTGTCGGATATCGCCAGGCCTGGAGCTATTTGTCCGGGAAAGACGACTACGAGACATTTGTCAGCAAGGGAGTGGCAGCAACACGCCAACTGGCGAAGCGGCAGTTGACCTGGTTGCGCAAGTGGTCCGATGTGGACTGGCTGGACAGCGACGATGAACATATCGCTGAGGCAGCCTTGAAAAAAATCCGACTTCGCACCACATTTAACTTTGACAAATGACGATCTGCATTTACTAAAAACAGGAGAAAACACATGTCAAAAGGGCATTCGTTACAAGACCCTTACCTTAATGCATTGCGCAAGGAACGCATTCCGGTTTCCATCTTTCTGGTCAACGGTATCAAACTTCAGGGCCAGATCGAGTCTTTCGACCAGTTCGTGATTTTGCTGAAAAATACTGTCAGCCAGATGGTCTACAAGCACGCTATTTCCACCGTGGTTCCTGCCCGTAATGTTCGCATTCCGCAGCAGGCTCCGGGAGGAGAGGACGAGTCTGAAGACTGATCCGTCCGTTTCCCGATCTTGCCACCCGCGTTCCAGAGGATCCCTCCAAGGGGTCTTGTGGCCGCGGGTGTTTGTTTTTATGACCCTCATCATTTGTTTACCCCGGAGTTGATGCCAATTGTTTGAACGTCCTGATGTCGGTGAGCGCGCGGTCCTCGTCCACATCGATTTTACTGCCCACGATGGCACCGAAGACCCCGGTGAGTTCCGGGAGCTGGTCACCTCTGCCGGTGTTGAGTCTGTCTCCACCGTTACCGGGTCCCGCAAGCAGCCCAGCCCCAGGTTTTTCGTTGGCGAGGGCAAGCTGGAAGAAATTCGTGATGCAGTAGCGGCGAACGAAGCAGATGTTGTGTTGTTCAACCATGCCCTGAGCCCACGTCAGGAGCGCAACATTGAGCATGAGCTCAAGTGCCGTGTGCTGGACCGCACCGGTGTCATTCTTGATATTTTCGCTCAGCGGGCGCGGACTCACGAAGGTAAGCTTCAGGTGGAGTTGGCGCAGCTCGAGCATATGTCCACGCGCCTGGTTCGGGGATGGACCCACCTTGAGCGACAGAAAGGCGGTATCGGGCTTCGCGGGCCCGGTGAAACCCAGCTGGAAACTGACCGCCGGCTCCTGCGGGAGCGGATCAAGTCTATCCACAAGCGTCTGGAAAAAGTTCGTCGCCAGCGGAACCAGGGTCGCAGGGCCCGTCAGCGGGCTGACATTCCCACGGTATCGCTGGTTGGATATACCAACGCTGGTAAATCCACTTTATTCAACCGTATTACCACTTCTTCCGTATATGCTGCAGACCAGCTGTTTGCCACACTGGATCCGACGTTGCGGCGGCTGGAACTTCCGGATGTCGGGCCGGTCGTAATGGCGGACACCGTGGGCTTCATCCGGCATCTGCCACACAAGCTGGTTGAAGCGTTCCGGGCGACGCTTGAGGAAACAACGCAGGCAACGCTGCTGCTTCACATCATCGACAGTCATGACCCGCGCCGCGAGGAGAACATTGAGCAGGTTGAGGAAGTGCTTGCGGAGATCGGGGCAGACGACATTCCCATGCTGCAGGTGTTCAACAAGATTGATCTGCTTGAAAATTTCACGCCTCGGGTTGAGCGCAATGAAGAGGGTATCCCGGTGAGGGCTTGGGTTTCCGCGGTTACTGGGGAAGGCCTCGACGGATTGTTCGATGCGATTGTGGAGCGGGTGGCCGAAGATGTCGTTCACCACTTCGTCCTGCTGGGTCCTGCGGATGGCAAGCTACGTGCACTGTTGCATGAGGCAGGATCGGTGATCAGCGAGGAATATCGCGATACCGGCGACACGGTGGTTGAGGTGCGATTACAGAACCGGGATTGGCATCAGCTGCTGAGCCGCGCCGGTGTGAATGAAAAGTCAGTCAGGCTGGACGTTGGTCACGCCTGAAACCGCAGCGGCTATTGCCGGGGCGGAGATAAATCCCTAGTATTTGCAGCCATTCTATTTATAAGTCAGTAACGGAGAGCACTATGGCCTGGAACGAACCGGGTGGAAACCGTAACGACAATGACCCCTGGGGTACCGGTGGTGGTCGACGCGGCAATGATCAGGGGCCGCCAGACCTCGATGAGGCGCTGAAAAAAGGTCTCGACAAGCTCAACAAAATGCTGGGCGGCAAGGGTGGAAAGTCCGGCGGCAGCGGTGGCAGTAGCGGCGGTAGTGCCGGTGGTTTCGGAGCGATTCTCGCACTGGCAGCCATACTGGTGGTCGGCTATGTCATCTTCCAGTCCTTCTATACCGTGGACGAACAGGAGCGGGCGGTGGTTCTCCGTTTCGGTGAATACCACCAGACCGAGAATCCCGGCCTGAGATTCAAGGTGCCGCTGATTGATAGTGTCACCAAGGTTCGTGTGACTAACGTGCGTACCGCTGAGTCCAGTGGCCAGATGCTGACCCAGGACGAAAACCTGGTAACGGTTGACCTGCAGGTTCAGTACCGCGTTGGCGACGCCGAAGCCTATGTGCTGAATGTGCGTGACTCCAACCAGGCACTCGCTTTCGCAACCGATAGTGCGATCCGTCATGAGGTCGGTAGCTCGACACTCGACGACGTGCTGACCGAAGGTCGAGCAGAACTGGCCGTGCGGGTCGAGCAAAGGCTTCAGATGTTCCTGCGGGAATACGGCACCGGCCTGGAGTTGGTGCGGGTTAACGTTGAAAGCACCCAGCCACCACCAGCGGTCCAGGATGCCTTCCGTGAAGTTCAGAGGGCCCGTGAGGACGAGCAGCGGGTGAAGGAAGAAGCTGAAACCTACCGCAACCGGATCGTTCCGGAGGCTCGTGGTGAGGCCCAGCGCATGATCGAAGAAGCCAACGCCTACAAGGAAGAGGTGATCGAGCGGGCACGTGGTGAGACCTCGCGTTTCCTCGAGCTGTTGGCCGTCTATCAGATGTCCCCGACAGTTACGCGCGAGCGCTTGTATTTGCAAACGGTCGAGCAGGTCCTGGCCAACAGCAGCAAGATCCTCGTGGATACAGAGAGCAGTGGCAACATGATGTACCTGCCGCTTGATCGATTGACTCAGGGCTCGCTGCCCCGTACCGGTGGATCATCCTCCGGCAACAACCAGGGCAACGTGGACATCCAGACCCTGACTGATCAGGTTCTTCAGGAACTGCGAAGCAGGCAGGATACTACCGTTCGGAGGAGCAGATAATTATGGGACCTAAAGGTGTAGTGGGCCTTGCAGGCGCCCTGATCGTCGTCCTGCTGGTACTGTCCAGTGTGTACATCATTCCGGAAACTCATCGGGGTGTTCTGCTCCGGTTCGGTGAGCTGGTAGAGACCGATATCCAGGCCGGTATTCATTTCAAGGTTCCGGTCATCGACCAGGTTCGTGAATTCGACATCCGGGTTCTCACCATGGATCTGCCCTCAAGGCAGTATCTGACCGTGGAGAAGAAGCCGCTGGATGTGGATTCGTACATCGCCTGGAAGATCCGCGATGTGGACCAGTTCTACCGGGCAACCGGCGGTGACGAGTTCCGCGCTCAGTCCCTGTTGTCCTCCCGTGTTGATAACGGGCTTCGGGACGAGTTCGGTATCCGGACCATGGTCGAAGTCGTCTCCGGCCAGCGGGATGAGCTGATGCACACCCTGCGGGATCGCGTAAATCAGACCGCCCAGAATGAATTCGGTATCGAGGTTCTGGACATCCGGGTCAAGGCCATCGAATTCCCGGGTCAGGTGAGCGAAAACGTCTACCGTCGGATGGCGACCGAGCGGGAGAAACTGGCTCAGGAGTTCCGTTCACGGGGTCGCGAGTTGGCCGAAGGTATTCGTGCCGATGCGGATCGTCAGAGAACAGTTATTCTTGCGGAAGCTTTCTCCCAGTCAGAAGAGACCCGGGGTGAAGGTGACGGTCAAGCGGCCAGAATCTACGCCGATGCCTATGGCTCCGACGCGGATTTCTACAGCTTCTACCGGAGTCTGCAGGCTTACCGCAATACTTTCATGAGCAAGGATGACATCATGGTGATCGATTCCAACAGTGCGTTCATGAGGTTCCTGAACGATCCGCAGGGTGCCCGTTAACCCTGCACGTTGAGACCAAAAACCGGAATACCTCTGTATTCCGGTTTTTTTGTGCCCGGCAACCGTGTAAAATTCTGCCGGTTTTGTGTCGGGCTTTTACCGAGTGCCGCCTTAAATCCTGTGTGATCCCCCGGCCGACTGTGCCGAAGCGGATATAACGGACAACGGAATCTCATGACAGTATCTGATCGCTGGTTACTGCCAGACGGGGTAGAGGATATTCTTCCCCCACTGGCCGGACGGATCGAATCCCTGCGTCGGGATGTAATGGATACCTGCCAGCGCTGGGGCTACCAGCTGGTAATCCCACCGCTCATTGAATATCTCGAATCCTTGTTTACCGGAACCGGAAACGATCTGGAGCTTCAGACTTTCAAGCTCACCGATCAGTTGACCGGGCGGATGATGGGTGTTCGCGCCGATATGACGCCTCAGGCGGCGCGCATTGATGCCCATACCCTGGGCCAGGAAGGGATCACCCGTCTTTGCTATGCCGGGCACGTACTCCACACCCGCCCAAGGCACATGCTGACAGGTCGAACACCGATTCAGGCCGGCTGCGAACTGTTTGGCAGTGGCTCCGAAGCGGCGGATATGGAAGTGATCAGCCTGATGCTGGAAACCCTTCGGGTGGCCGGCTTGCCACGTATCCATCTGGATCTGGCCCATGTAGCCATCTATGAGAGTCTGATCGGCGAGGCGGATTTTGATCGGGATACAGAAAGCGCGATTTTTGACGCCATGGCCCGTAAATCGGTGCCGGAGCTTGATCAGCTGCTCGGTCAATGCCCTTCAGGCTCTGCGGGCGCTCGTTTGCGTGAGCTTGCCCGGGTCAGTGGTGGCCCGGAAGCCTTGAACGAGGCCCGCCGGATCCTGCAGGGTGCGTCTGACAGCCTGGACGCGGCACTCGACCAGCTTGGGCGTGTGTCTGACATGCTGGGACGGGATTACCCGGATATCAGCTTCGGGTTCGATTTCTGTGAGCTTCGTGGCTACAACTACCACACGGGCCTGGTGTTTGCAGCCTATGTACCGGGCCATGGCGATTCCGTGGCCAAGGGTGGCCGTTACGATGCCATCGGAAGTGACTTTGGCCGGGCTCGCCCGGCAACCGGGTTCAGTCTTGATATTCGCTCGCTCGTCTCTCTTGGCGAGCGTGTGACTCGCAGTGCCGGCGCTGTTTGGGCGCCGGCCGATGACGACCCTGCCCTGGAAGGCGTGATCTCCGGTCTGAGAATGACGGAAATCGTTGTTCGTGCCCTTCCCGAAGACGAGGGCGTTAATCCTGCTACCAGAGGCTGTGACCGTGAGCTGGTCAAGCAGAGTGGCCAATGGGTCGTGCAGAAGCTGGGCTGATGCCCCCGGGGCCTCGGTGAATTCATTTACAGGTAAACTTGCGAAACGCCTGTCCTGCGGGGCAGCCGCATTGAGAGAGAATCATGGGTAAAAATGTTGTTGTGCTGGGCACCCAGTGGGGTGATGAAGGCAAGGGTAAGATTGTTGACCTGCTGACCGACAAGGTTGCAGCGGTTGTTCGCTTCCAGGGCGGGCACAATGCCGGTCATACCCTGGTAATTGACGGCAAGAAAACAGCGCTTCACCTGATTCCTTCCGGTATCCTGCGGCAACACGTCTATTGCCTTATCGGCAACGGTGTTGTCCTGTCGCCCGAGGCTCTGCTGAAAGAAGTGCGCGAGCTGGAAGCCAATGACGTCGCGGTTCGCGATCGCCTCCGCATCAGCCTGGCGTGTCCGATCATTCTGCGTACTCATGTTCGAATTGATCAGGCGCGGGAAAGGGCTCGTGGTGTCGACAAGATCGGCACAACCGGTCGCGGTATTGGCCCGGCCTATGAAGACAAGGTTTCCCGCCGCGGCCTGCGCCTGGGCGATCTGTGCAATCCCGCCGACTTTGAAATGAAGCTCCGGGAGATCATGTCGTACCACAACTTCATCCTGACCGAGTATTTCAAGGAAGAGGCTGAGGACATTGATGCCGCACTGGAAGAACTGAAGCAGATGGGCGAGGAAATTTTACCCATGGCGGCAGACGTGACCGACATGCTGCATGATTTCCGAAAGCGTGGAGAGAACATCCTGTTCGAGGGTGCCCAGGGCTCGCTGCTGGATATCGATCTGGGCACCTATCCGTATGTGACTTCCTCCAACACAACCGCTGGCGGCACGGCCACCGGTTCCGGCTTCGGCCCGCTGTTCCTCGACTATGTGCTGGGGATCACCAAGGCGTATACCACCCGTGTTGGTTCCGGACCATTCCCGACCGAACTGTTCGACGATATGGGCAATCACCTTGCAGTGAAGGGCAACGAAGTCGGCACCACAACCGGGCGTGCCCGTCGTTGTGGCTGGTTCGATGCGGTGGCTCTGCGCCATGCTATTCAGATCAACAGTGTGTCCGGTATCTGTCTGACCAAGCTCGACGTTCTGGACGGACTCGAGACCGTGAAGGTGTGTGTCGGCTACAAGACGCCGAACGGCGAGATTTTCCGGCCGCCCATCGGCTGCGACAGCTACAAGGACATCGAGCCGGTTTATGAGGAACTGCCCGGCTGGAGTGAAAGCACCGTTGGCCTGACCAGCGTCGATCAGTTGCCGGAGAACGCCAAGGCCTACATCCGTTTCCTGGAAGAGCAGATTGAAGCGCCGATCGATGTGATCTCCACTGGTCCGGATCGTATCGAGACGATTACACTGCGTCACCCGTTCGGCGAGTAATCGCCAACGTAAAAAAACCGCCCTGCCGAACGGCACGGCGGTTTTTTTGTTTTCAGGGCTTCTCGGCAATTATGGTAGCCCTCAATGGCCCCGGGTATCCCTCCACGGTTTTTGAGGAGTCGTCCGGATCCAGAAAGTCCTGGAGGGAGTTGAAACGCATCCAGTCGGTGCTTCGCTGTTCTTCTGTGGTCGTAGCGGTGACATCGACCACCCGGGCATTCCGGAAGCCGGTGCGGTCCAGCCAGCGCAGCAGTGTGTCACAGGAGGGCAGGAACCAGACGTTCCGCATTTGCCCATAGCGATCCTCGGGCATCAGGCTGAAGCCCTCAGGGCCTTCAACCACAAGTGTTTCCAGCACCAGTTCCCCGCCCCTGCGAAGCGTTCCCTTCAGTTCAAGCAGATGATCGAGCGGTGAGCGCCGATGATAAAGAACCCCCATGGAAAAGGTGGTGTCGAAGGTTTCAAGGTCGGCGGGAAGGTCTTCCATCCGAACGGGCAGCAGGTCTATCGGGACATCCCCGAGGTAGTCCTTGACGCTAAAGAACTGGAACAGGAACAGCAGTCCCGGGTCGATGCCGATCACCCGGCCCGCGCCCTCTCCCAACATGCGCCAGCAGTGATACCCGGAGCCACAACCCACATCCAGTATGCGGCGACCGGAAAGATCTGAAAGGTGGGGCGACACGCGGTCCCACTTCCAGTCAGAGCGCCATTCGGTATCGATGTAGGTACCGAAGAAGTCGAAGGGGCCTTTGCGCCAGGGCATCAGGCCGCGTAATCCGAGTTCCAGTTGTTCCTGTTGTGCCACGGTCAGGGGTTGCATGGACGTCAGGGTTACGGCGGATTGGTCCAGTTGACCCTCTACCGGTTCCAGGTTGGGTAACTGGTCAAGGGCAGCTTGCCAGCGATCGAGATCGCCATGGGGGCGGTCCTCAAAGCGGTGGGCCAGTTGATGTTGGAGTTGCGCCGACCAGTGATCCAGGCCGTCCTCCGCAAGTTCATTGATGATTGGCCCGAACCGGGCTTTCCAGTCAAAGTCTGCCATGGTCATTCGGCGGTTTGGTTTGCTTTTATGGCGAGCATGGAAACAAAGTTGAAGCACTGATACCACACCACCACGTTATCGAAGCCTGCCGACAACAGGCGCGCCTTGTGCGCAGCCAGCGTTTCGGGAATCAGCACCTGTTCTATGGCTGTGCGTTTCTGGCTGATTTCAAGATCCGAATAGCCATTGGCTCGCTTGAACTCGTGATGCAGTCGGGTCTGAATAGCTTGCTCGTCGTCGGACTCAAAGCGAACTTTCTCCGACAGGATCAGGACACCGCCGGGACGAGTGGCTTCAGCAATTCGCTCAAGCAGGCCGGCCCGCTTCTCGGGATCGACAAACTGCAAGGTGAAGTTCAGAGTGATCACCGAGGCGTCGCTCAGTTCGGTGTCCAGAATATCCTCGCACCTGAGGGTAACGGGGAGCGGGCTGTCGTCCAGGGCAATGTAATGCTCGCAGCGTTCGATCATGGCGCTTGAGTTATCCACCCCGATCAGGTTGCAGTCTGCATGGGCGATACCGTGGCGCATTGCAAGGGTGGAAGCGCCCAGGGAGCAACCCAGGTCATAACAGTTGGTGGCGGGCTGGGCATATTGCTCAGAGATAACCTCGATCATCGGAATGATGGTGGTGTAGCCCGGCACCGAGCGCCGGATCATGTCCGGGAACACCCTGGCCACAGATGCGTCGAATCGGAAGTCCTCGGGCCGGCGTTCTGTGGCAAACAGCCGGTCCGTCACCTGCTCTGGTGCCTCCGACGGCTTTCGGGGTTTATTCATTGGCGTCGGGTGCCTCTGGAGCTGGCGGGACGGCAGGTCCTGTCGGGGAGGGTCTGGAGCATCGTACGCCGCGATTTTTATAGTCCACCAGGATTCCCCGGAACGAGGGATCCACGTCGGCGGCGATCGCCAGGTAACCATTTTCGCAAACGGCGTGTAGTTCAGAGGCTTTGGGTGACATCCGGAACGGATCATCGTCGGTTACATGGATGGCCTGGAAATCGCCAACAGGCATGTGATCCTTGTTTTCGCTGTGACTGATCCTGCCGCTCATTTCCAATACAAGAACGGTGCCAATAGCCGCAACCAGGGCGGTTACGATCAGGCTACGGACGGTGTAACGGGCCTCATTCTGGCTCATGCATACCTCGAATCAAACGTATTAAAAGTTTTGGTCAGTATTGCCCGGGCAACGTGATGGCCGGTGACTGCAAGGCTGATAACTGCTCCCGGAGCGAGAGAATCTGGTCTGACCAGAATCGTGCCTGGGCAAACCAGGGAAAGAAGCGCGGAAATGCAGGATCATCCCAGCGCTTTGCCAGCCAGGCGCAATGCGCAATCTGCCGGTAGCAGCGTAGCGGCTCAATCAGATGACGCTCACGGCGATTGAAATCACGGAACATTTCATAGCCTTCCAGCAATTCTCCCAGTTGGGCACCGCGCTCGAAGTCGTCTCCGTTCAGTAGCAACCACATATCCTGAATGGCGGGGCCTGTGCGGCAATCGTCCAGATCCACAAACAGCATCTGTTCGTCCCGGCACAGAATATTGCCGGCATGGCAGTCGCCATGGAGGCGCAGGGTTTCCACCGGGCCTGCTTCATCAACCCGAGCAGCGCAGAGTCTTTGCAGATCAGGAATCAGGCTGTCCCAGGCGGGCCTGAGATCCGCCGGAATCCAGTCGCCCTGTAACAGGAGCCGGTTGCTGGCCTCGATGCCCTCTAGCAAATCCATGCCGGAGCGATGGGCAAAAGGTTTTTTGGCGCCAATGTTGTGGATTTGGCCCAGCCATTGCCCCTGCCGGTAAAGGGTATCGGTGACACTGGTGTCTGGCGCTTGCCCGCCACGCTGCGGAAATACCGAAAACAGGAACTCGCCATGGCGCCCGAGAGTGTCTCCGGTCGCCAGTTTCATGGGTGCTACAACCGGAATGTCCGCTTCCAGGAGTTCCAGGGTGAATGTATGCTCCTCACGGATTTCCGCTTCGCTCCATCGGCCTGGCCGATAGAACTTGGTAATTACCGGGGCGCCTTCATCCAGACCTACCTGATAGACTCGGTTTTCATAGCTGTTCAACGCGAACAGCCGGCCACTTACCGCAAACCCGGCCTCCTCCATCGCATCCAGAATGACATCCGGCGTCAGGGAATCGTAGGGGTGGGTGGATGCCGCAAGTGATGGGTCATGGGTCATAAAGGGACGTTTCAGAGCCTTGTGTCGTATTTGGATTTCATGGTTTGCAGATGGTACCAGTTTTCATCCAGCTCCCAGCGGACAATGCCAGTGCGGAAAAGGCAAGTATTTCCGGTCTCAGCCAAGTATAACCGTTATCTTTCCACTAGTAATGGGTTGCAAGGACAGGACGACGTTCTTGAAGGTATTAGAATGGGGTATTCTCTATATCTCGGTAGTGGGGTGAAGGCGAACCAGAGTGCACCAAGAAAACTTTGAAATACAAACCGTTGTAATCGGCGCCGGTGTCATTGGGCTGGCTATTGCCCGCGCTCTGGCGAGAGCCGGACATGAGGTCATCGTTCTGGAAAGCTCAGACCGGTTTGGTGAGGGTATCTCCTCACGAAACAGCGAAGTGGTTCATGCCGGCATTTATTACCCCCAAGGGTCACTGAAAGCGGAATTGTGTGTTGAGGGTCGACAGCAGCTTTATGATTATTGTCTGACGCACAAGGTTGGGCACCGTAAATGCGGGAAGTGGATTGTCGCCGTCGACGAGGCACAGAATGACAAGCTCCTTGATATTCAGGCTGCGGCAGCCAACAACGGCGTTGAACTTGACCTGTGTGATGCCGAAAGAGTTGCCCGAGGCGTTCCGGGTATTTGCGCCAGCTCGGGGCTCTGGTCCCCCGAAACCGGTATTGTCGACAGCCACGGGCTGATGCTCTCACTGCTCGGCGAACTCCATGATGCCGGCGGCCAGCTCGTTCTCCGCTCGCCGGTAGCGGCCGCTGAATCGGATAGCCATCGGCACCGTCTTAACGTAGCAGGCGAAACCCCGCTAATTCTGGAAGCGAAAAATGTCATAAACGCCGCCGGGCTCGGCGCCGTCCCGTTGGCAACAAACTGGGCAGGCCTGCCCGACGACTGCATTCCCCGGCAATGGTTCGCGAGGGGCGTTTACTTCAGCTACAGCGGTCGAACACCTTTCAAGACCTTGATCTACCCGGTTCCTGAACCTGGTGGCCTCGGCATCCACCTGACTCTCGATCTCGCCTGCCAGGCGCGTTTCGGTCCGGATGTAGAGTGGATCGAAAAGGAAGACTACACCGTCGACCGCAGGCGCCAGGAAAGCTTCGCCAGAGGCATCCGCCAATGGTGGCCAGGCCTCGAGCCGTCCCGACTTCAGCCTGCCTACGCTGGCATCCGACCGAAGCTTAAAGGCCCTGATGGCGGCTTTGCGGATTTCCGAATTGATGGTCCAGAGACGCACGGTTTGCCGGGACTCGTTAATCTGTTCGGTATCGAATCGCCCGGTTTAACATCCTGTCTGGCAATTGCTGAACGTGTAAAAGCTATGCTGTCTTAACCTGGCGTCCGGGCTAACGCCCAAACCTGAATGTCCCGGGCCCCGGCCTCCCGAAGTGCTGATGACAAAACCCTGACGGTCGCGCCGGTGGTCACCACATCATCCACAATGGCTATTCTCTCTGGCACTGGCGAGATGACCTCAAATACCCCCCGAAGATTCGCCAGTCGCGCCTCCCGGTTCAACTCGCGTTGCGACCGGACACGGCGAACCTTTCTGACAAGTCCGTTGGCGACCGGGACGTTAAGGGCGCTGGCAATCGTCTCTGCAATGTCCTGGGCCTGATTGAACCCGCGTTGCCGACGTCGCCGCGCATCCATTGGCGCGGGTACCAGTACCTCTGGCATTGCGATAGCACCATCGGACCGAGCCTTCTGCACCAAGTCAGCAAAATCCGCCATCAATGGTCTTCCGAACTTGCGTTGGCCCCGATACTTGTATCGGCCAATCATGCCGTCGAGCGGGTACTGGTAGCGCCAGGGAATAAAAGAAGTATCGAAATCCGGCGGGTGTTTCATGCAGTCACCGCAGAGCAGCTCCGACGAGGGAAAAGCCAGAGGCAGGGCGCAGCAGCGACAGTGCCAGCGGTTCACTGGCAGGTCGCCCCGGCAAGGCTGGCATAAGCCGTTGAATGCGTGTGAGGAAAGGCAGGCGACACAGAGCCCGCCGCGCCTCACGCTGTTAACCTTTTTGTCCATGAAGGTTGACAGCCAGTCCAGTCCCTTTATCATCTGATTCATCCGTAAACCCAGAGACCGGGAAAGGTTAACAGGACTTTTACATGACAGCTACAGAACTCCGCCACGACTGGACATTGCAGGAAGCTCGCGAGCTTTTCGAACTCCCTTTTAACGATCTACTGTTCCGTGCCCAGAGCGTGCATCGCCAGTATTTTGATCCCAATGAGGTGCAGGTAAGCACCTTGCTGTCGATCAAGACCGGCGCCTGCCCGGAGGATTGCAAATACTGTCCCCAGAGCGGTCATTACAACACCGGCCTTGAGAAAGAGAAGTTGCTGGAAATCGAAAAGGTGGTGGCTGAGGCCAGGGCCGCGAAAGAAAAGGGAGCTTCCCGGTTCTGCATGGGCGCTGCGTGGCGCAGTCCCTCCAGGAAAGACATGCCGTATGTTCTGGACATGGTCAAGCAGGTCAAATCCCTTGGCCTGGAGACCTGCATGACCCTTGGCATGCTGAAGGAAGAGCAGGCTGTGGAACTGGCTGATGCCGGGCTCGATTACTACAACCACAATCTGGATACCTCCGAAAAGTATTACAGCCATATCATTACCACCCGGACCTACCAGGATCGACTGGACACCCTCGACAATGTTCGCAAGGCCGGAATGAAGGTTTGTTGCGGTGGCATTATGGGCATGGGCGAAGACGAGGATGACCGGGTTGGGCTGCTGGTTCAGCTCGCAAACCTGCCCCACCATCCGGAAAGTGTGCCGGTGAATATGCTGGTGAAGGTGAAAGGCACGCCTCTGGAGGACGTTGAGGATCTGGATCCGTTCGAGTTTATCCGGATTCTTGCGGTGGCGCGGATCTTGATGCCGGCTTCCCATGTTCGCCTGTCGGCTGGGCGTGAAAACATGAATGAGCAGATGCAGGCTCTGTGTTTCATGGCTGGTGCCAACTCGATCTTCTACGGCGAGAAGCTCCTGACCACCGCCAACCCGGAGGCCGATGCCGATATGCTGTTGTTCAAACGCCTGGGTATTCGCCCAGAGCAGCGGGAGCAGTGTGCGTCGGAGGAGCAGGAAGAGGAGGCGATTGCCGAGGCCGTGGAGTATGAGGCGACCCGTCACATGTTCTACGACGCTACGCGGGAATCTGCCTGAGTATTTGATCCTGGGGAAGCAACGAGCGGGTAAGGCTCCCCGGGATACGCTACGAGCACATCCATGTGCGCTTGTTTCGGGCCATCCTTGGCCCTCTACAATCCCGGGGAGCCTTACCCGCTCGTTGCCCGGACCGTTGAGTTAACCTCCAGGTGCTATCGTGCGGGACTTTGCCCTTGAACTTGAAGAGCGGAAACAGGCCGGTCTGTACCGGACGCGTCGGCATGTAGCCGGTCCTCAGAGGCCCTCTCTCATTGCTGACGGCAAACCTTTGTTGTCGTTCTGCAGTAATGATTACCTTGGTCTTGCCAATAACCCTGCCAATATCGAGGCACTGCGTAATGCACTTCCCGAGACTGGTCTTGGGGGCGCGGCTTCTCATCTGATTTGTGGTCACCATGATGCCCATCACCGGCTTGAACTACGTCTGGCGGAGTTTACCGGGCGCAGTTCGGCGCTGTTTTTCTCCACCGGCTACATGGCCAATATGGGGGTTATTTCAGCGTTGGCCGGGAGAGGCGATACGATTTTTTCGGATCGGCTGAATCATGCGTCCATCATCGACGGCTGTATCCTGAGCCGGGCCCGGGTTCGCCGTTATGCCCATGGAGATGTCGCGGCGCTGGAGGCGATGCTGGCCGAGACTTCCGGGCACAAGTTGGTGGTGACAGACGGGGTGTTCAGCATGGACGGTGATATTGCGCCTCTCGCAGAACTGGCCCGGGTCTGCCGGATCCACGATGCGTTACTGGTTGTTGATGATGCTCACGGAATTGGCGTACTCGGACCTGAGGGGCGGGGCAGTGTCGCTGAAGCGGGGTTGTCCGAAGAGGATGTCCCCGTGCTGATCGGCACCCTGGGCAAGGGGGTCGGAACCAGTGGCGCATTCGTGGCCGGGCCATCGATGCTGATGGATTATCTGGTTCAGAAGGCCAGGACCTATATCTATACGACGGCGATGCCGCCGGCCCTTGCCATGGCAACCCTTTCGAGTCTGGATCTTATTGAGCGGGATGAGGGGCGTCGTGAGCATGTATTGGGTCTGATTTCGCGATTTCGTCGGGAGGCATCGGCCATGGGGTATGAATTGATGGCTTCACGTACTCCGATCCAGCCGATTATGGTTGGCGACAATCACGACGCGCTGGCGCTCAGTCAGGCATTGGAGGAGCGCGGTTTGCTGGTCTCGGCTATTCGCCCGCCGACGGTTCCCGCGGGGGAGGCGCGTTTGCGGGTTACGTTCAGTGCCGCTCATTCCCAGGCGAACCTGGATTGTCTGTTGACCGCGCTGTCAGACTGCCGGCATCTGGTTCAAAAAGCGGACATGGCGGTATGAGTTCCTGCAGGGTCTGTCCGCGTCTGGTGGTGGTTGCTGGCTGGGGCGTTCGTGCAGAGATGTTAGCTGGGCTCTATGGCTATTGGCCGGGGGAGGTGGTTCCCGTGTCTCTGGATGATGAGCTGCTGAGCCGCTGCCAGTCGCTCTCGGAGGTGACGGACGAGCTGTTGTCACTTTATCCGGAGCCGTCAGTGTGGATGGGATGGTCGCTGGGCAGCCAGGTTGTGATGGAGGCTGCCGGGCGTGAGACCGGTGCAGTGTCCTGTGCGATCACCCTCGGTGGTTTTCCAAAGTTTGTTGCGGACGACCGCTGGCTCAATGGTATGGCGGAAAGGGACTTTCGGGCGTTTGCCCTTGGTATCCGCCGAGACCCACAACGCTACTGGCTGCATTTCCTGTTGTTGATGATCAATGGTGTTGCGGATGAAAAACAGGAGCGGCAGAGGCTCAAGCCCTGGCTTGAAAAAGGCACTCTGGTTTCGCACGAACACCTGGTCAAAAGTCTTGCCTGGCTGGAAAGCGGGGATCAGAGGGCGTTATGGCGTTCACTCGCCACGCCGGCCCTTCATGTGATGGGTGAAAATGATATTGTGGTCAGAACGTGGGCGGATGATCTTGTGCTCCCGACTTCAAGCGGCCATGCGCTCGTTCCGGGCATGGCACACTGGCCGGGTGGCTGCTCGGCTTCGGATTGCTGGGAGGCGATACAGGCGTTTTTTGCCTCGCAAAAGGCATTGTCATGGGCGTTATGAGTATCTCGCCCAACGCGTCAGCCTGGGCTGGCGTCTCCGACACCAGAAAGTCCGATATTGCCCGGGGTTTTGGCACGGCCAGTGGCACCTATGAAAATGCCTCCAGACTGCAGCGTTTCATGGGCAATACCATGCTGCAGAAATTTGAGTTCCGGCAAAACCACGATCCCGATTTAACAGTGCTGGACCTGGGGTGTGGCACCGGTTGGTTCACTCGAAAGTTCGCAGATTTTGAGCAGATTGAGTCGCTGAGCGGGCTTGATCTGTCACCGGGTATGCTGGAGCAGGCTCGGAAGAAGGGCCCTGGGAAAATCAGCTGGATTGTGGGCGATGCCGAACACTTGCCTTTGCCGGATCGAAGCGTCGATGTAATTTTCAGCAATCTCATGATTCAGTGGTGTGATGACCCCCGTGCGGTGCTCCGGGAATGCCGGCGTATCCTGCGTCACGGTGGGTATCTGATGGTCTCCACGCTCCTTGACGGTACGCTTCGTGAGTTGCAAACGGCGTGGCAGGCGGCGGACCCTGGTCATCAGCATGTAAATCGCTTCGAGACTGACCTTGCCTTGCAGGCCAAGGTGCGTGCCGAGTTGCCGGATGCCGTTGTTGAGGAGCGCACTATCAGACTACCCTACGAGTCGCCGATGGCCCTGGCGGGTGAGCTTCGCCATCTTGGCGCGGGCTTCCGCGGCGCTGGCCGGCGACGAGCGGCCACGGCACCCGGGCGGATGCGGGAAATGTGCAGACAGTACCCCAAGGAGCCGGACGGCACTATCATGGCAAGCTATGAGGCTGCCTGGGTGTACTGGCAGAAACCATAAGACTCGTTAACTGGAAACGATAATGGCCAAGCAATCCTTTTTCGTAACTGGCACCGACACAGGGGTTGGAAAAACTCTGGTATCTGCAGCCATTCTTCATGCGGCCAGGATCATGGGCAAGCACACCCTGGCTATGAAACCCATCGCGTCCGGTTGCGATCGGACTCCGGAAGGCCTCCGCAACGAAGATGCCCTGATTCTGCAGAACGCCATTACTGAGCCACTGGCCTACGAGTTGATCAACCCGGTGGCGCTGGAGCCTGCCATTGCGCCGCATGTTGCGGCTGAACAGGCCGGGCGACACATTACCTCTGATCGCCTCGTCGGATTCTGCCGCGGATTGCAGATTCGTCCGGCAGACCTGCTGTTGGTGGAGGGCGCCGGCGGCTGGCGGGTCCCTCTCAACGACCGGGAAACCTATTCGGAGTTTCCGCGCCAACTGAACATGCCGGTTATCCTGGTGGTTTCACTCCGCCTGGGCTGTATCAACCATGCTCTGCTGACGGCGGAAGCCATCAGGAGTGACGGTCTGAAAGTGGCAGGGTGGGTCGCCAACCGTACAGAGCCTGAGCCCATGAGTTGCGAACAGGACACCCTGAACTACCTGGTTAACCACATGGGAGCGCCCTGCCTGGGTATTCTTCCGTGGCTGGCGCAGGCGCGGCCGGAAATGTTGGCTGGTTATCTGAATATCGACAGGCTGTTTGAAAATTGACCAGATTTGTGGCTTAATTAAGCTAATTTATGGTCATCGGGCAGCGCAGTTATGATCAATAACACTCTCGCAGTTGGGATTCAGGGCATCCAGGATGGCATGGTCGGCATGGAAAATGCCGCTCGCAAGATTGCCCGTGGCGGCGCTGACGGCCCTCAGGGAACCGCAGAAGGTGCGGGCAGCCTCGTTGAACCGATTATTGATCTGAAGATATATGAGCGCAGTGTTGAAGCGTCCGCGCAGGTGGTAAAAACCGCCGATGAAACACTGGGAACGCTTCTTGATATTATGGCCTGATTACTGAAAGGGCGCCTGGCTCGTGCTTTCATCTCTCCCTCCTGTTCCTCCTCCTTTTCCCGGGGCTTCTTTCCAAGGCCAGGTTTCTCCGCGCGTTCAGACCCCGGGCTCAGCAGCGGCTGAGCCAGAGGCGCCGACCTCCGGAGCCAGATCCACTGAGGCGTCGGGCAAATCCGAGTCTGCACGGGAAAATCCCGAGTCCAAAGCCGGTGACAGGGGAGGCGATAATCCTCAGGGGCTGTCTGAACAAGAGCTGAAACAACTGACTGAGCTGAAAGCGCGGGACCGTGAAGTCCGTGCCCATGAGGCCGCGCACCAGGCGGTTGGGGGCCAGTATGCAGGCGCCATGTCCTTCACCTATCAGCGTGGGCCGGACGGGGCACAGTATGCAGTAGGTGGGGAAGTCTCTATCGATCTGTCTCCCGTGCAGGGGGATCCCCAGGCGACCATCGAGAAGATGCGGATTGTCCGGTCGGCGGCCATGGCGCCGGCGGAGCCGTCAGGTCAGGATCGAGCGGTGGCTGCCCAGGCGATGCAGATCATGCTTCAGGCCCAGTCGGAGCTGGCCGCCGAAACGGGCACTTCATCAAGAACCGCAAGCGATGCTTATCGTGAAGTCTCCGCCATGGGAGAGTCTGATCAGAACGGTGACGAAAACCGTGTTTCCTCCTTCGAGCCGGTGTCTGCCTGACCGGTTATTTTCCAACATCCAGGTCCTTCCATAGATATCCGGCACTTAAGGTGTGATCCGGCTCTGTGCGCTGCTGTGGCGCGTGATCCGGTGACAGTTCGCAACACAAATTTTGCATCCGGCTATTGACAATTCTGTGCCTGTAAACGTATGTTTCAAACAAGTGTTTAATTAAGGCTGCAACGCAGAGCGTTGCGGTGTCTGAGCAAACCCAAGGCCAGAAGCTGTCAAACCTGATTCAGCTGAGACCGAGAACCGAGGTGGATTCCATGCCTGAGTACAAAGCGCCCCTGCGTGACATCAAATTCGTAATGACCGAGCTGCTGAACAGCGAGCAGCACTACGCCAACCTGGAAGGTGCCGAAGACGCCACTCCGGATATGGTGGATGCCATTATCGGGGAAGGTGCCAAGTTCTGTGAGCAGGTTCTGTCTCCTCTGAACCAGGTAGGTGACAAAGAAGGCTGTACCTGGAGTGAAGACGGCGTCAAGACGCCGACTGGCTTCAAGGAAGCCTATCAGCAATACGTTGAGGGCGGCTGGCCATCTATGAACGCCGACCCCAACTATGGTGGGCAAGGTTTGCCGGGTTCCCTGGGTATTGTCATGAGCGAGATGGTTGGTACCGCCAACTGGTCCTTTGGCATGTACCCGGGCCTGAGCCACGGTGCAACCAACACCATCGAAGAGCATGGTACTGAAGAGCAGAAGCAGACCTACCTGACCAAGCTGATCAGTGGTGAGTGGACCGGCACTATGTGTCTGACAGAGCCGCATTGCGGTTCAGATCTCGGCACCCTGCGCACCAAGGCAGAGCAGAACGCCGACGGCACTTACGCCATCACCGGTACAAAGATCTTTATCTCCGCCGGTGAGCACGACATGGCCGACAACATCGTCCATATCGTTCTGGCACGTCTGCCGGGCGCACCGGAAGGCACCAAGGGTATCTCCCTGTTCATCGTGCCCAAATGCCTGCCGAACGAAGATGGCTCCGCCGGCGAGCGCAACGCGGTTTCTTGTGGCTCCATCGAACACAAGATGGGTATCCACGGCAACGCCACCTGCGTAATGAATTTCGATGGCGCCAAAGGCTGGCTGATCGGGCCCGAGAACAAAGGCCTGAACTGCATGTTCACTTTCATGAACGTGGCCCGAATTGGTACCGCAATTCAGGGTCTTGGTGCCGCCGAGCTAGGCTTCCAGGGCTCTCTGGCATACGCCAAGGAGCGTCTGGCCATGCGCTCCCTGAGTGGCCCGAAGAACCCGGAAGGCATTGCTGATCCGATTATTGTGCATCCGGACGTGCGTCGCATGTTGCTGACCCAGAAAGCCGTTGCCGAAGGTGCTCGTGCCCTGATTTATCTGACTGCACAGCAAGCTGATGTTGTAAAAAGCGGCAAGACCGAAGAAGAGCGCAAGGCGGCCGATGAAGCCCTGGGCTTCCTGACACCGATCGCCAAGGCGTTCCTGACCGAAATCGGTTACGAGGCAGCGAACCTGGGTATGCAGGTCTTTGGTGGTCACGGCTTTATCTCCGAGTGGGGCATGGAGCAGAACGTTCGTGATGCCCGTATCGGCATGATCTACGAAGGCACCACCGGTATTCAGGCGCTGGATCTGTTGGGCCGCAAGGTTCTGATGACCCAGGGCGAATCCCTGAAAGGATTCACCAAGCAGGTGCACCTGTTCTGCAAGGAAAACGCGGAAGACGAGCAACTGAAGGAATTCATTGAGCCGCTGGCGGCGATGAACAAGGATTGGGGCGAGCTGACCACCAAGATTGGTATGTCTGCCATGAAGAACCGTGAGGAAGTGGGCGCGGCCTCCGTGGACTACCTGATGTACTCAGGTTACGCAGTGTTTGCCTACCTGTGGGCCCGTATGGCCAAGGTTGCCCTGGACAAGATGGTTGAGGGTACTACCGAGGAAATGTTCTACAACGCCAAGATCCAGACCGCGCGCTTCTACTTCAAGCGTATGCTGCCCCGGGCCAAGGGACACGCTGAGAGCATGCTGGCTGGCGCTGACAGCCTGATGGACATGCCGGAGGAAGCCTTCGCCATCTAAGGCGCGGGCACCGAAGGACGGTTCCAGAGGACAGAAAGCCCGCGCTCCCCGGAGGCGGGCTTTTTTCATGAGTTGCGGTCCGCTTTTAGGTTAGAATAGGCGCCTATAAAAATAATCTTCAGCGGACACATAGCCCGAGCAGGTGTGACCGGCCCAGACAGAGGCCTTATTGCCACCTGAACAGACTGACAGAATTTTTGGAGAGTTTTAGATGGCTGATTATCAGGCACCCCTACGTGACATGCGCTTTGTTCTGAACGAGGTTTTCGATGCCCCCGCGCTGTGGGCCTCACTGCCCAAGGTTGCCGAGCATGTGGACCCGGAAACGGCGGACGCCATTCTTGAAGAAGCCGGGAAGATCAGCAGCGGAGTGCTTGCGCCCCTGAACCGCGAGGGTGACGAGCAGGGCTGCAAATGGAACGATGGTGAGGTGACGTCTCCGGAGGGGTTCAAGGAAGCGTACCAGACCATCGTTGAAGGTGGTTGGAACGGTCTCGGCGGCAATCCGGACTTCGGCGGCATGGGCATGCCCAAGACCCTCGTTGCGCAGTTCGAGGAAATGATGCAGGGCGCCAACATGGCATTCGGGCTGGCCCCTATGCTGACGGCCGGCGCCTGCCTGGCGCTGGACGCCCACGGAAGTGATGAGCTGAAAGAAAAGTACCTGCCCAACATGTATTCCGGTGTCTGGTCCGGCGCTATGGATCTGACCGAGCCCCACGCCGGCACGGATCTCGGTATTATCCGCACCAAGGCGGATCCTAATGATGACGGCTCCTTCAACGTTACGGGTACCAAGATCTTTATTACCTGGGGCGAGCACGACATGGCGGAGAACATCATCCACCTGGTGCTGGCCAAACTGCCGGATGCACCGAAAGGTCCCAAGGGCATTTCCATGTTCCTGGTCCCCAAGTTCCTGGTGAATGACGATGGTTCCCTGGGCGAGCGTAACAGCTTCAGCTGTGGTTCCCTCGAGAAGAAAATGGGCATCAAGGGCTCGGCGACCTGCGTGATGAACTTCGATGGCGCCAAAGGCTGGCTGGTCGGCGAAGAGAACAAGGGGCTGGCGGCGATGTTCACCATGATGAACTATGAACGCCTGGGCGTTGGTATCCAGGGTATCGGCGCTGCCGAAGCCTCTCTGCAGAGCGCACGGGAATACGCCCTTGACCGTATCCAGAGCCGTGCACCAACCGGCGCCCAACAGCCTGAGAAGGCAGCAGACCCAATCCTCGTGCACCCGGATGTCCGGCGCATGCTACTCACGATGAAAGGTTATGTGGAAGGCGGTCGTAGCTTCTCAACCTACGTGGCCCAGTGGCTGGATATCGCCAAGTACGCCGAGGATGATGACCGTCGCAAACACGCCGAAGGTATGGTGGCGTTGCTGACACCGGTGGCCAAGGCATTTCTAACGGATCGCGGCCTAGATGCCTGCATCATGGGTCAGCAGGTCTTTGGTGGTCATGGTTTCATACGCGAGTGGGGTCAGGAGCAGCTGGTTCGCGACTGCCGCATTACCCAGATCTACGAAGGGACCAATGGAATCCAGGCACTGGATCTGATGGGCCGGAAAGTGGTCGGTACCCAGGGCAAGCTTTACGAACTGTTTGCCCAGGACGTCGCAAACTTCCTGGAGGAGAACAGTGGTAATGAGCATCTGCGCCCGTTTCTTGAGCCGCTTGCTGCAGCGGTCGAGCGTCTCGATGACGTGACCGAGCATGTGATCAGGCAGGCTGGTGATAACCCGAATGCCATTGGCGCAGCGTCTGTGGACTACCTCGATTTGTTCGGCCTGACCGCCCTGGGGTATATGTGGGCGAAGATCGTCAAAGCGGCTGCGCCCCAGGCGGATTCAGATACCTCCGGGTTCTACAGCGGTAAACTGAAGACAGCGCGCTTCTACTTTGACCGCCTGCTGCCAAAGACCGTTTCGCTGGCTGAGGGTATTCGCAGCGGCAGCGACTCCATGATGGCGCTGACTGCCGAAGAGTTCTGATTATCCAGCAAGACTCAGGCATAAAAAAACAGGCCCTCGGGCCTGTTTTTTTATGGTTTACTGGTCAGCAGGCCAAGTTTCCCGGACTCTCAAAGTCGCTCCATTCTCTCTGGATTGGTAATAAAGGGATTGTCATTGCCCTGGATTTTGGCAATGCGCCCATGACGGGTCAGCTCGCTATCATCCGGCGGGTCCATTCTGTTCCAGCCCTTGAACACCGCTGAGGATCCAAGCCAGGGCAGGTCATAGGTGTCTACCATGTAGGCCACCGTGCGCGCCACATCTCCCTTGACCCGCACCGGGGGCTCAAAGAACTGGGCGCTCTGGCGAATGCCGCATTCGTCTTCGCTTACTGACGAGCCCAGGTCCTCGTAACGTGCGTTTCGCCGGCCCATCTCCGTCCGGCTGCGCACCGGTACCATGTTGTGCATGTCGGACGCGATCTGACGGTAGCGGTTATCCTGTTCACATTGACGCGATGTGCCACAGTCGAGGGCGCTGCGGACATCTGCCAATGGGTAGACATAACCGTCCGTCAGAACGAACCCTTTGCTTGTAAAGGCGGTGTTGCAGAAGAAGGAATTGCCGCCACTGGCGTAAAGGTCACCCCAGAAGTGATCGGAAACAACGGTTTTGGGATCACTGAACCGGGTATTCTGGCCAATCACGAGGGTAGTGGTGAGCAATAGGCCAAGTGCTGTGGGTATCAGTAAGAATCGTTTCATACGCCTTTTATACCTCGCAGTGTGTTCAAGCACCCTGTCAATTCGGGCCTCACTGGTCAGGATCTGATCAAGCGGGTCAAAACTATGACGCTTTGTTCACGGATACTGTGAAGTATGGCACAGAGGCTCCAAACCACGGAGCCTCCAAGCTAGAAATTTGTGGCGTAATGTTAACGGGTTAACAGTATTACTTCAGTTTGTTGCGAATGTTCTGGTAACCGGTTTTCAGATCTTCGCCAAGTTTTGATGCGGTCTGACGAGCTTCCTGGGACGCGTCCTCAGCATCGTGCAGAACTTCATCGATCTTGCTTCTGAAACGATCCCAGTCCTGTTCGAGATCCTCCCATTCGTCTTTAACGTCTTCACGGGCCAGATGCATCTGGACGCGCGCCTCATCCCGGTATTGTTTTACTTTTTCCGACAGCTTCTTGAGATCTTCTTGAAGACTCATATCAAGCACCTCCTTGGATTGTTGGTGTGCTTACAATGCGCCCGTTTGTAAAAAACTGTCAAGGGGCCGGCAGTGGCAACCGGGCACAACGAAGGCTGAGTTTGATGCAGATCAGGAACGGCCGGCGAGCAGGGCCGACATATCCCGCAAATAGTGCCACGGGGAGAGGGAATCGAAGCCTTTCGCCGCGCGGTCGATCTGGCTGCACAGGGTGATGGCCTCATTCAATTGGTTCCGGTTCAGCCGGCGAGCGGCCTGTTCCATTGCACGGGCACGTTGCGGCTGGAATACGCCCCGTTTTTTCAGGAATGCGGCGGGATTTTCCGACTGGCCGGCCGCAGACTTCAACTCGAGAAGCAGGTTCAGATCCCGGCTGAGAACCGACAGCAGGCCCAGCGGGTTTTCTCCCTCTTGCTGAAGCACAGTGATCATCTTACCGGCGTGAGGCGCACGTCCACTGATCAGCTCGGTCACGAGTTCGAAGCCATTGAACCGGGAACTGTCCTGGACCGCCTGTTCAACGGTTTCCTCATCAATGGTATTGCCGTTTGCGAGCAGTGACAGCCTGTCGAGCTCCTGGCTGGCGGCGAGCAGATTGCCCTCGAGGCGTTCGCTCATGATGGCCAGGGCCCCCCGGGTTAGGCTGAGGCCGCGATTGCTGGCCCTCTGCTGTAGCCAACCCTGGAACTTGTCGGCATCGACGGGCCACACTGGCACGTGCACGCCCTTTCCTTGAAGCTCCTTGTACCATTTGCGGCGGGTTTCCGCCGCGTCCAGACGGGCACTGATGAGCACGAGGATGATATCGTCGGGAGGGTCGGCCAGGACTCGTTCCAGTACCGCGCGGCCGTCGCCCAGCTTGCCGGTTGGCAAGTGAATCTCGATGCGCCGTTTTTCCGCAAATAGGGACATGGCACTGAATTCTTCGGCAACGGCGTTCCAGTCCAGTTGGTGGTCAGCGTGAAAGGTCAGGCGGTCATGAAAACCGGCGTCTTTTGCGGCCTTGCGAACCTGATCACAACATTCCTGAACCAGCAGGGGTTCGTCCCCGGATATGAGATAGACGGGCGCAAGGCCCTTTTTCAGAAGCTGGGATAACTGGCCCGGATTGGTCTTCATGGCTGGCCTGTGGCTGGGGCGTCGGCTTCCTGTTCACGCTGGTACTCTGCCCGGATGGCGTCGATTCGCTGCGGGGTCAATGGGGCCAGCCGGAATATCACCTGTTGCGCAAGACGATCGTCCATTTGCTGGCGGAGGGTCTCTTCTTCCCTCTGTCTTGCCAGCACATTGGTTTCATCGTAGCGGTAACTCTCGCTGGTGGTCAGGCGTGTTGTGCCTACCATGGGCACCCGATCCGCGCTGATCACTTCAAGGTCAACGGAGTGCCGCAGCGTGTATTCGGCGGCTGCGGCCTGGGCGGTGATGGCACTTGCGCGACGATCCTGCTCGAAGTTCTTCAACCGCAAAATGTAGTCGGCCTCTGCAACTGGCACCACACGGATTTTGCCCAGGTTCAGCTGTTCACGCAAGGAACGACAAAGGGTGTCGGGCACCTGTGATGAGCAATCCACAGCAAGAGGCTCGAGGGCCGAGGAAACCGGTGGGGCGCCCCGCAACTGGAATCCGCAACCACCAAGCAGCGCCGCCATTACAGCGGTCAGCAGCAGGCGTGCCGACGATTTCAGAGCGGAGTGCCGGGACATATCAGTTGGCCACCACGTTCACCAGTTTGCCGGGGACCACGATAACCTTGCGCACCGTCGCTCCCTCGGTAAAGCGCATGACATTCTCGTTTTCCAGGGCCAGCTTTTCGAGGTCCGCCTTACTGATGTCTGCAGGCACATCTTCCTTGGCCCGCACCTTGCCATTCACCTGCAGTACCACCTGGATCTGGCTGCGAACCATGGCGGCTTCATCGGCTTTTGGCCAGGGTGCATCAACCACCGGCTCCTGGTGGCCGAGCGCCTGCCAGAGGGTGTGGCAGATGTGCGGAACGATCGGCGACAGCACAAGCACTGCGGTGTCCAGTGCTTCCTGGCGTACCGCCCGGGTCTGGGGTTCGTCACCCTGCAGTTTGCCGACCTCGTTAAGCAGCTCCATCACGGCGGCAATGGCCGTGTTGAAGGTCAGCCGACGGCTGATGTCGTCACTGACTTTGGTTATCGTCTCGTGAGTCTTGCGCCGCAGGTTTTTCTGGTCATCGTCCAGGCTTGCCGCGTCGAGAGCGGGTGCCGGGCCAGCGGCGGCGTGTTCGTTCACCAGACGCCAGACCCGCTTGAGGAACCTGTGTGCGCCTTCGACACCGCTGTCCGACCACTCCAGGGACTGTTCTGGCGGGGCCGCAAACATCATGAACAGGCGAACTGTATCGGCGCCGTGCTCATCAATAATAGCCTGGGGATCGATACCATTGTTCTTGGACTTCGACATCTTGGTGACGCCGCCGGAAACCACCGGCTCGCCATCTTCCCTGTGCACTGCTTGAACGGGTTGGCCCTTTTCGTCACGCTCGACGGTTACGTCGGCGGGGGAAATCCATACCTTGCCGCCTTTGCCGTCGTCGCGGTAATAAGTCTCCGCAAGAACCATGCCCTGGCAAAGCAGCCGGTTGAATGGCTCTGAACTGGTTACCAGCCCGACATCCCGCAGGAGCTTGTGGAAGAAGCGGGCGTAGAGCAGGTGCAGGATGGCGTGTTCAATACCACCGATATACTGATCCACCGGCAGCCAATAGTTGGCCGCGGACGGGTCCAGCATGCCCTGGTCGTAATTCGGGCTGCAGAATCGGGCGTAGTACCAGGAGGACTCCATGAACGTATCAAAGGTGTCGGTTTCCAGGGTCGCCGGCTGGCCGTTGAACTCCGTCTTGCACCACTCGGGGTCGGCCTTGATGGGCGACTGGACACCGTCCATTTCCACATCTTCCGGCAGACGTACCGGCAGCTTGTCATCGGGCACCGGCATTTCTGTGCCATCTTCCAGGGTCATCATCGGGATCGGCGCGCCCCAATAGCGCTGGCGGGATACGCCCCAGTCGCGCAGGCGGTAGTTCACGGTGCGCTTGCCGATTTTGTGTTCTTCCAGGTAGCTGGCGATCTCGTCGAAGGCTTCCTCACTGGTCAGGCCGCTGTATTTGCCAGAAGACACCAGCGTGCCTTTTTCGGTAAACGCCTCTTCCTGCACATCAATCTCACGGCCATCGCGGGCGGCAATAACCTGCTTGATGGGCAGCTTGTATTTGCGGGCGAATTCATGGTCCCGCTCGTCGTGGCCCGGAACCGCCATCAAGGCGCCGGTGCCGTAGTCAGTCAGCACGAAGTTGGCGGCCCAGATCGGAATCTCTTCCTGGGTCAGCGGATGAACCGCCTTGAAACCGGTGTCGATGCCGCGCTTCTCCATGGTGGCCAGCTCGGCCTCCGCGGTCTTGCTGTTGCGGCACTCCTCGACAAATTCAGCCACATCACGATGACGCTCCGCCGCCTCTTTCGCCAGCGGGTGTTCGGCGGCCACGGCCATGTAGCTCACGCCCATCAGGGTGTCGGGGCGCGTGGTGTAAACGGTCAGGCCACTGTCCCGGTCTTTCAGCGGGAAGGTCAGCTCGGTACCTTCAGATTTGCCGATCCAGTTGCGCTGCATGGTCTTGACCTGCTCGGGCCAGTCTTCCAACTGGTCCAGATCGTTCAGCAGCTCTTCGGCGTAATCGGTAATGCGGATAAACCACTGGGGAATCTTCTTCTGTTCCACCAGGGCCCCGGAACGCCAGCCCCTGCCATCCACAACCTGCTCGTTGGCCAGAACCGTCTGATCCACCGGGTCCCAGTTCACCGTGGACATTTTCTTGTACACCAGGCCCTTTTCGTACAGGCGGGCGAAGAACCACTGCTCCCAACGGTAGTAATCTGGCTTGCAGGTCGCCAGCTCTCGATCCCAGTCGTACCCGAAGCCCAGCTGCTTGAGCTGGTTTTTCATGTATTCGATATTGGCGTAGGTCCACTTGGCCGGCGCGGTCTTGTTGGCAATGGCGGCGTTCTCGGCGGGAAGACCAAATGCATCCCAGCCCATGGGCTGCATAACATTCTTGCCCTGCATGCGCTGATAGCGGGAAATTACATCGCCGATGGTGTAGTTGCGGACATGCCCCATGTGCAGCTTGCCACTGGGGTAGGGGAACATGGACAGGCAGTAGTACTTGGGCTTGCCCGGCTCTTCCTTGACCATAAAGGTCTTGTTCTCTTCCCAGAAATCACGGGCATTCTGTTCTACGTCACGGGGATTGTATTGCTCGTCCATTCCTGCCATTACCGAAATTACCTTGTGTGGAAAAATAAAAGCCTGTATCAAAAAATCACGTCCGGAGCGGGCCGAACATTCTAACGCACACTAGCCTTTACAGGTAGTCTGCCAATTTTCTGTTCTTGTGCCAGACTTACAGCTATGGGGAAGGTTCTGGCGGAGATCTTGCACCCAACTGCGGTAATCAAGGAGTCGATATGACACAACCAGAAAGAAGTCATCTCTCAGGCAAGGCATTGGAAGTCTATGATCGTATGCTGGAACGGGTAAAAACGCGTCTCCATGATCTGGAAGAAACATCGCTCCAGAACCTCGAAGAAGAGGTCCAGAAAGCGGTGGAGTTCGAGTACGAACTGGAGGAAATGACCCGGGATGAGGCAAATCTTCTCGGGGCTTATCTGCAGCGGGATCTTGAACACCTGCTGCATTTTGTCGAGGAGACCGGTGAGGGCCTGAGCGAATGGTTGCAGCTTGATATCGCGCTGCTGGAACACCAGTTGGCGGACAGTTTGTTCTCGGTGGCTGATAAAACCGTCGTCGACTTCCTGGAACTCAAACAGAAACTGGAAAACAAGGAAGTGGGCCAGTACATCTCAGGCGAGGTGGCCACTGCAGGTATGTTCCAGTGTCTGAACTGCGGGCATATGCGCTGCCTGACAGCCACCAGCCACCTGGAACCCTGTGAAGCCTGCGGCTCCCACTACTACGAGCGGGTTACGAGCCGCTGGCCGAAACAGGAGGAATGACCCGCTCCCGGACAAAGACAATCAAAATGACCGCCAGGGTCAGTACGGGCCAGGAGCCAGTCTGCATGTAAGGCGTGCTGCCGGTGGCGGTGAATACCTCGCCAGTCAGGGTGGCGCGCTCAAAATGGGGGATGGTTTCGGTCAGCTGGCCCCGGTTGTTAATGATCGCGGTGACGCCATTGTTGGTGCCGCGGAGCATGTAGCGACCTGTCTCCAGTGCCCGCATTCTGGCAATCTGCAGGTGCTGCAACGGGCCAATGGAGTCGCCGAACCAGCCATCGTTGCTGATGGTCAGTAGCAGGCCCGCGCCCCGGGCGTTGAAGGCGACAAAATCCGGGTAGGCGACCTCGTAGCAAATGAATGGCATCACATTGACGCCATTGGCCTTGAGTGGGTCCTGCCACGCCGGTCCCCGGCTGAAATCGCTCATGGGCAAATCGAAGAAACCAATCAGCCCCCGCAACACGCTTTGCAGTGGCACGTACTCGCCGAAAGGCACGAGCTTCTGCTTGTGGTAGATCCCTTCGCCATTGCCGATGGCCATGATGCTGTTGTGAAACGTGAAATCTTCAATACGGTCGCTGAAGCCGTACCAGGGTATTCCGGTAATCAGCGTACTGTTGTCGCCCAGCTGTTCACTGATGTGATCAATGATCTTGCCAGCCTGGTCCTGGGGGATCGGAATGGCGGTCTCGGGCCATAGGATCAGATCCGTATCCCAGTGATCCTCGGTCATGCCGAGGTAGGTGACGATCTGATCCTTCAGGAACTCGGGATCCCATTTGATCTGCTGGGGAATATTGCCCTGCATGGCGGCAAACGAGGTAGGCTCCTCGTTTAGCTCCGTCCACTCGACACGGTTAATGGCCGGGGCAATCAGCCAGGGAATCAGCGCCACAGCAAGAGTGACGCCTGCAGCGACCGGCTTGGCGTGTTTCAGGAGCCACCAACTCCCGTAGAGTGCGGCCCCTGTGGCTGTTATCCAGAAAGTGATGCCATGCACGCCGGTCAGAGGTGCCAGCCCGGCGAGCGGGCCGTCCGTGTGTGCTGTGCCCAGATACAGCCAGGGAAAACCGGTAAGCAGCCAGCCCCGAAGCCAGTCGCCAAGTATCCAGATAGCGGGAAATAACATGAGACGCCTGGCCGGGCTCTCCTTGGCAAGCTTGCCCCAGAACCAGAACGCCAGACCGTGGAACAGCGCCAGCCCTGCAACAAAAAGAACCGTCAACAATACGGCAATCGGAATTGCGGTATTACCGTGTTCGCTGATACTGACGTAGACCCAGCTGGCGCCGCTGCCGAACAGCCCCAGGCCAGTAAGCCAACCTGCCCGGAAGAGTTTCTCCGGAGCCAGAGGAACCGTCACGAGGAGAATAAGAAGAACTGAAACCGGCCCCAGCCACCAGAGGTTGAACGGTGAAAAGGTCAGGGTTTGCATGGCGCCGGCAACCAGAAGAGTTGCCGCGCCAAGTAATGCGTTTGAGGAAAGAGGGGTCTTTAACGCTCTGGTATTTTTCGCGTCACTGTTCACTTCGGGTTACCTGCAGCAGACGGATTACACGGTTATCGGCGTTGGCAATGGTAAAGCGCAAACCGCCGAATTCAACCGATTCGCCCCGTCTGGGCAGGTGTCCGAATTCCTTGAGAACCACGCCACCGATGGTGTCGAATTCCTCTTCGTCCAGTTCGGTCTCGAAGAACTCATTAAAATCGTCAATGGGTGTTACCGCTTTTACGGCGTGGCTGCCATCGCCCCGGGCCTTGATGTGGGTCTCTTCATCAAAATCGTGCTCATCTTCGATTTCGCCCACAATCTGTTCCAGCACGTCTTCAATGGTGATCAGGCCGGCCGTACCACCGTATTCGTCTACCACAATCGCCATGTGGTTACGGTTTTCCTTGAACTCCTTGAGTAGCTGGTTCAGACGCTTGCTCTCGGGTACGAAGGTGGGCGGGCGCAGAATTTCCCGGATACGGTTCCAATTGAGGTCGTTGTTCAGGGCCAGGGGAAGAAGGTCTTTGGCCAGAAGAACGCCAATCACGTCGTCCTGGCTGTCCCCGATGACCGGGAACCGACTATGTGCAGAATCCATGATTTCGCCCAGGAACTCCTTGGGCTCCTGGGATGCCTTGACGGTGACCATCTGTGAGCGGGGAATCATGATCTCATCCACCCGCATGTCGATCACCTGCATGGCACCTTCGATAATGCTCATGGCATCAACATCGATGATGTTCTGGGACTCGGCGTCCCGCAGGATTTCCAGCACGTCCTCAACGGACTCAGGCCCGCTGGAGAAGGCCTGGGATATACGTTCCAGCCAGGACTTGCCGCCCTGACTGCGACTCGACTGATCGTCGCTCATGAGTCTTGTTCCGTTTCCTCTGCTTCGTAGGGATTGCCGAATCCGAGCTGCGCAAGCAGCCGGACTTCGAGGGCTTCCATGACCTCGGCATCTTCGTCTTCAATATGATCAAAACCCTGGAGATGCAACATGCCGTGCACCACCATGTGCGCCCAGTGGGCGACCAGGGTTTTGTCCTGTTCCGTGGCCTCTTTCTCGACAACCGGTGCACAAATCACCAGATCTCCGGCCAATGGCACCGTTATACCGGCTGGCGCCTCAAATGGGAAGGACAACACGTTGGTCGGATAGTCCCGCCCCCGGTACTGGTGATTCAGGACCTGGCTTTCTTCGGTTCCGACAATACGGACCGTCACCTCGGACGGATCCTCGCCCTGCCAGGCAAGTTGCGCCCATTGTTGAACCTGCGCCTCATCGGGTACCCCCGGCGCCTCAAAAACCTGCTGAAGATCCACAGTCAGCTTGTTCACTGGCCGGTTGCACTCCCGTCGTCAAAGGAATCGTAGGCTTCAACAATGCGCTGGACCAGCGGGTGACGAACAACGTCTTTTGCTTCGAACCGGGTAAACCCGATCCCCGGCACCTTGCTCAGAACACTTGCGGCATGAATCAGCCCGGAATTCTGGCCACGGGGCAGGTCCACCTGGGTGGTGTCACCGGTGATCACCGCAGTGGAGCCGAAACCGATCCGGGTCAGGAACATCTTCATCTGCTCCCGGGTGGTGTTCTGGCTTTCGTCCAGAATGATGAACGAGTTGTTCAGCGTACGGCCCCGCATGAACGCCAGCGGCGCAATCTCGATCACGCTTTTCTCGATAAGCCTGGTGACATGGTCAAACCCAAGCATTTCATACAGCGCGTCATACAGCGGGCGAAGGTACGGATCCACCTTTTGCGCGAGGTCGCCGGGAAGAAAGCCAAGCTTCTCGCCGGCCTCGACCGCTGGTCGAACCAGCAAAATCCGCTTCACCTGCTCGTCTTTCAGGGCCTCAACGGCACAGGCCACTGCCAACCAGGTCTTGCCGGTGCCCGCCGGCCCGATCCCGAAGTTGATATCGTGGGTGCGGATGTTATGAACATACTTCTGCTGGTTGGCACCCCGCGGCTTGGCCTGCAGTTTGGGCGTCTTGATAACCGTCACGGCGCCATCGTAGGGCACGTCTTCGGGCAGGCGTTCAAAACCGGTTTCCCGGATAAAGAGATGCACGGTATCCGGAGGAAGGTCGTCGGTGGCCTCGGTCTCCCGATAAAGATGCCGGATAACCTCAACGGCCGCCGCCACATGCTCGGTCTCACCCTCAACCCTGAAATGATGGCCACGCCTGCCGACTTTCACATGCAGGCGCTTTTCAATCATCTTAAGGTTTTCATCAAACTGGCCACAAAGCGTCGCCAGCCGGCGCTGGTCCACCGGGTGCAGGTCAAATTGTCTGTGATCGTTGGCGTTCAAAAGTGCTCCGTTTTGGTTTGGGAGAACGAGTATCTGATGTTGGTGAAACGGGCGAGGGCCGGAAGGTGTTTCCAAAAAGCGCCCGTAAATACGTCCCTGTAGGGCTCGGTCGCGCCATCCCTGGCGCTCCACGTTTTTGGAAACACCTTCCGGCCCTCGCCCTGATCAGTCTATGTGCAGGTCCGAATGTCAAAAAACAAGTAGGTCGGATTAGCCGGGGGCGTAATCCGACAGATTTCCTCGCTCTAGCCATGTTGTTGGATTAGGGCTTCGTCTAATCCAATCTACGAACTAATCAAACTCACGAATGCGAAGCTTGCTCAGGCAGACGGCTGTGCAGCCGCCGGAGAGTGGTGGGGCTCCCCTCCCAAAAATGTCGGCGGCCAAGGATGGCCGACGCCAAGCGCACATGGATGTGCTCGTAGCGGTTTTTGGGAGGGGAGCCGCATCACTCTCCCTACACCAAGCCTCAGACGAATACGAAACCAGGCCTAAAACAACTCCGAGCTCACAGGCACCCCGCGAAGAGAATTGGGATAGGCCTCCACAATATCGACATCAATAAAGTGCCCAACAACCTCCGGATTCTCATGCCGGAAATTCACAATCCGGTTGTTTTCGGTACGCCCCGCATACTCACCAGGGTCTTTCTTGGACAGGCCAGTCACCAGAATCCGCTGGGTGCTACCAACCATCTTACGGCTGATGTCCATCACGTTCTGGTTCAGGCGATCCTGCAGGATGCTCAGGCGCTGTTTCTTGATATCCATCGGTGTATCGTCCGGCAGGTCCGATGCTGGTGTTCCGGGCCGGGCGCTGTAGACGAAGCTGAAGGACATGTCGAAGCCAATGTCATTGATCAACTTCATGGTGTCTTCAAAGTCCTTCTCGGTTTCACCCGGGAAACCGATGATGAAGTCTGACGAGAAACTGATATCCGGGCGGATCTTGCGGAGCCGGCGGAGTTTGGATTTGTATTCCAGCGCCGTGTGGCCTCGCTTCATAGCCGCCAGGATCCGGTCCGAACCGCTCTGGACAGGCAGGTGCAGGTGGCTTACCAGCTCAGGAACCCGCTCGTACACATCAATCAGGGCATCTGAGAATTCCACCGGATGCGACGTTGTGTAACGGATCCTGTCGATGCCTTCGATGGTTGCGATCAGTTCGATCAGCTCCGCCAGGTCCATAGTGTCGCCGTCGTGGGTTTCGCCCCGGTAAGCGTTCACGTTCTGGCCCAGGAGATTCACTTCACGAACACCCTGGCCGGCCAGGTGGGCCACTTCGGCGATCACGTCGTCGGCTGGTCGGCTGACTTCTTCCCCGCGGGTGTAGGGCACCACACAGAATGTACAGTACTTGCTGCAGCCCTCCATGATCGAAACGAACGCCGAGGGTCCGTCTGCGCCGGGTTCGGGCAGGTTGTCGAATTTCTCAATTTCCGGGAAGCTGACATCCACAACGCCAACGCCGTTACCCTTTGCGCGCACTTCGGTGATCATGTCCGGCAGGCGATGCAGGGTTTGCGGGCCGAAGACCATGTCCACGTAAGGTGCGCGGTCAATGATAGCCTGGCCTTCCTGGGAAGCCACACAGCCACCCACACCGATGATCATTTCCGGCTTTTTGCTTTTCAGCTTTTTCCAGCGGCCAAGCTGGTGGAACACCTTCTCCTGGGCTTTTTCCCGAATGGAGCAGGTGTTCAGCAGCAGGATGTCGGCGTCGTCGGGTGAATCGGTCATTTCGACGGTTTCACCAGTTTTGAGCAGGTCTGCCATGCGGGCAGAATCGTACTCGTTCATCTGACAGCCGTGGGTTTTGATGTACAGCTTTTTGGCCATGGGTCTCACGTAATCTGATGGATGTTGCGCCGGGAACTGGATGTTTGAAACGAGGCGCCAGCAAAAAGTAACTGCGTATTATAACGGGGTGCTTAAACTTCAACCACCTTTGTCTCGGCTAGTTGCTAGTCCGCTTGTGGTATTATTTGTGGCTTATGGTTTCGGGGCTGAATCGATTGGGGAGGAGCTTTCCAAAAAACGCCCGTAAATACGTCCCTGTAGGGCTCGGTCGCGCCATCCCTGGCGCTCCACGTTTTTGGAAAGCTCCTCCCCAATCGCTTCCACGAGCCTCACGATAAATCCTTCAACCTAATACCCAAACACCAAAATGACCCCCGAACGCCTCTCCCGGATCAAACAAACCCTGAACACCCGGCAACCGGATCTGAGCGTCCTCACCGACCAGGTTCACAAGCCCCGGAACCTCTCCGCCATCATTCGCTCCTGCGATGCTTTCGGCTTGGCCAACATGCACGTGGTCTGGCCCAAGGAAGGATTTCGGGCTTTCCGGAAAACCGCCGGAGGCAGCTACAACTGGGTCACCACCCACACCCACCGGAGCATGGAAGAAGCGGTTTCCGCGCTGAAAGGGCAGGGCCACAAGCTATACGCCGCACAGCTATCCGACCGGGCCATTGATTTCCGGGATGTGGATTACACCCTGCCGTGCACGATAATCCTGGGTAACGAAGTGGATGGCGTCAGCGCCGACGCCGCGGCCCAGGCCGACGAACACATCGTGATCCCGATGATGGGCATGGTGGAGTCGCTCAACGTTTCCTCTGCCTGCGCGATTATCCTGTCCGAAGCCCAGAGGCAGAGAAAACTGGCCGGTATGTTCGATCTGCGCCGATTGCCGGATGACGAATACAACCGCCTTTTATTCCGCTGGTGCCAACCAACAGTCAAACGCTACTGCGACGACCGCAATCTGCCTTACCCGCCAATCGACCCTGAAACCGGGGAACTGATCGATGGGGTGGGTTGGATGCAGGAAGTCCGAAAGCTGCGGGCCAATCGCCCCAGGTGGGATGACCCGGGAAATGTCATTCCTCGCGAGCCTCAAGATACCGCTGAAGCTGCTCCCGCAAAGCCTTGGGAAGCCGGGTAATCGTCAGAGCATCTTTGTCACGGTCATAGTAAACCGCCTGATTCACCAGGTCGGAAGAAAACGACACGCTCATGCCACCCCCGGAGCCGGCAATACGCACCAGCTTCTTCACCTTGCGATGATCCGGATGCAGCACGCCGCTTTCCGGCAGTTCGGCGGTTTTCGACGCAAACTCCTTGAACCGCTGCGGCTCGCTTTCGTCTAGATAGCCCGACAGCGCCTCGATTTCCACCGGCTCTCCCAGGGCATGTTGCTCCTTGCAAAACTCATAAGCCTTGTTGCGAACCTCGCCGGCTTTCTCTGGCTCCGAGGACTTGGCGAAAGCTTCTACCGCATCCAGGAAGGTCATGGTTTCCTTTTCCACATCCACCTGATTGGTAAATCCGCACAAACGGATAAACAGCTCTCCGGGCTCCCCGGTGCCACGGCCGTGAACCAGTGTCAGATAGTTTTCAGCCGCGTTGTTGCTGCGCCAGTCGTCCAGCTCGATGCGAACGGCCAGGTTCAAACGGGAAAGGCTGAGGACGTCGGTGGCATCCAGTGACTGGTTGCCATCGAAACGCATGGCGCTGTCGGTTTCCAGAATAAACAGGTAAACCACTTCGGCGTCTGCCAGGGCATCGTGGACGATCATCAAATGACCATCGAATTCTTCCTGGCTGCCGGTCAGCAGTTCCTGCCACTGTCCGAACAGGCGGTCGGTCATGGCACCAAAGGTTTGCTTGTCTTCAAGGTAGTCTTTCAGCCAGGCGCTGAACGGGCACTCGCCCAGGTCTTCGGAAAACCGGCCGTATTTCTTGCCGGGCTTGCTGTTGAACAGCCGCTTCATCTGCTTGTGCAGGCCTTCGTAATCGCCACCGGGCTCCTGCAGGGCCTCACCGGTCACAAGGCGGGCAGGCTGACCCGGCTGGTACTGGCTGGCGAAGGCAGTGCGGAGGTGTTTGATGGCCATTGTTGGCTCCTGTTCGTTGTTTCGATTAACTCAGAGAGGCGGGATTCTGCCACGATTTGGTGGCGGATTCATTGGTAGCCTGAAGGTTTGCGGGAGGGCCGCAGGGCAGGTCATTCTTTTTCTTACGAAAAAACAACTCGCTTCGCTCAGACATCTTTTTTCTAGAGAAAAAGAATAACCTACCCCACGTCCACGGGCCTTTCAGTGGTCCGCCAAAAAAGAACCGGTGGTTTACCGTACTTTGGTTTTGGGAATTAACACCAAGGTATGTCGGCGACGGGGTGGGGGTATCTTTTTCTGCCGGGAAAAGATGTCTGAGCGAAGCGAGTTGCTTTTCACAAAGAAAAAGATACCCCCACCCCGGCGCCAGCCACCGAAGTAGGGATATCTCCAGTCAGTTCAAAGCTTAGACCCGCTTACTGCGAATCAACTCCTGAACAAGCTTGCTCACAGCCTCAGGAATCTCCTGCTCGCTGTCGGCGGTTGTTGCCGCGTTGGCGATATCAGTGCCGAGGTTAACGGCAATGGCAACCAGGCCGTGGGAGGTCAGAAGCTGGGCAACGCGGCGGCGTTCGTCAGCATCGCCGGCGTTTTCTTCGGTGACCACAACCGCGGTCTTGCCCTGGTCGAACAGGGCACGCTCAACAGCGAGTGCCAGTGCCGGTGCCTGACGGCCATTACAGGCAATAATGGCTGGTTTCTGGGCCAGTCGGCGTTCGCGTTCTTCGACCGAAACGGGGTCGAGAGATTCGCCAGAATCGGCCAAACCAGCCACCATGCCTGCACCGATGGTGACGTTGGACAGCCGGTCGATAACGATGAAGCTGCCGGTGGCATGGTTGCGCTGGTAGGCATCGAAGGCGATCGGCTGGTTCAGCGTCAGCTCACACAGGCCAATTTCGTTGAGCTGGAGCTGGCTCGGATTGGCCTGCTGGTCGAGGGTGTTCACGTCGGTCTGGTGGTGAATCTTTTTCACCGTACCGGAGGTAAAGGTCGGTCCCAGCTTGATGTCATACAGGCGGCCGGTTTCCAGGGGTGCATCGGTCATCCAGACGATATTGGCATTGAAGCGGTTGCCCACTTCCGGCTCGTCCTCGACTTTGACCAGCATATCGCCGCGGCTGATGTCGATTTCGTCGGTCAACGTGAGCGTAACCGCCTGGTCAATGTAGGCCTCTTCCAGGTTGCCATCGAACGTGACGACTCCTTTGACAGTGCTGGTGCGCCGCGAGGGCAGGGCCATCACTTGTTCGCCCGGGCGGATCACGCCGGAGGCGATGGTGCCGCAGAAGCCCCGGAAATTGAGGTTCGGTCGGGTCACATACTGAACCGGAAAGCGGAAGTGCTCCAGGTTCTTGTCCCGGCCTACTTCTACAGTCTCCAGGATTTCCATCAACGGCTGGCCGGTGAACCAGGGCGTGTTCTCGCTCTTGTTCACCACGTTGTCGCCTTCCAGGGCGGACAGCGGTACAAAACGGATATCTTTCAGGCCCAGCTTGGCGGCAAACGCCAGATAATCGTCTTTGATTTCGTTGAAGCGTTCTTCGCTGAAATCCACCAGATCCATCTTGTTCACCGCCACGACAATATGGCGGATACCAAGAAGGGAAGCGATATAGGAATGCCGACGGGTCTGGGTCAGCACACCGTGGCGGGCGTCGATCATCAGGATCGCGACCTGGGCGGTAGATGCGCCGGTGGCCATGTTGCGGGTGTACTGTTCATGGCCCGGGGTGTCAGCGATGATGAACTTGCGCTTGTCGGTGGAGAAGTACCGGTAGGCCACATCGATTGTGATGCCCTGTTCGCGCTCCGCCTGCAGTCCGTCGACCAAAAGGGCAAGGTCGAGTTTCTCGCCCGTTGTTCCCATTTTGGCGCTGTCGGTTTTCAGGCTGGCCATGTGATCTTCGTAGATCATCTTGGTGTCGTGGAGCAGGCGGCCGATCAGGGTGCTCTTGCCGTCGTCCACGCTGCCACAGGTGAGCAGGCGCAGGAGTTCCTTGTTTTCGTGCTGCTTCAGGTAGGCCTGAATATCTTCTGCAATCAGATCAGACTGGTGTGACATCTTAGAAATACCCTTCCCGCTTTTTCTGTTCCATGGAGCCGGCTGAATCGTGATCGATTACCCGACCCTGGCGCTCGGAGCTCTTTGCCAGCAGCATTTCCTGGATAATATCCGGAAGCGTGTTGGCTTCGGATTCGATGGCGCCCGTCAGCGGGTAGCAGCCCAGGGTCCGGAAGCGAACCGATTTCATCATCGGTTTCTCGCCTTCCTTCAATGGCATGCGGTCGTCGTCCACCATGATCAGGGTGCCATCGCGCTCAACGACCGGACGTTCGGCGGCATAATAGAGCGGAACGATGTCGATGTTCTCAAGGTAGATGTATTGCCAGATATCCAGTTCCGTCCAGTTGGACAGCGGAAACACCCGGATACTCTCGCCCTTGTTGATCTTGCCGTTGTAGATGTTCCACAACTCGGGACGCTGATTTTTGGGGTCCCAGCGATGGTACTCATCCCGAAACGAATACACGCGTTCCTTGGCCCGTGATTTTTCCTCGTCTCGACGGGCACCGCCGAAGGCTGCGTCAAACTTGTACTTGTCGAGTGCCTGTTTCAGGGCCTGGGTCTTCATGACATCGGTATGTTTCGCGCTGCCGTGAGTAAACGGCCCGATTCCCTGATCCACGCCCTCCTGGTTGGTGTGCACAATCAGGTCAAGACCAAACTTTTCAGCGACATTGTCTCTGAACTTGATCATGTCCCGGAATTTCCAGGTGGTATCAATGTGCATCAACGGAAAGGGTGGCTTACCCGGATAAAAGGCCTTCAGGGCCAGGTGGAGCATTACCGCGGAGTCCTTGCCGATGGAGTACAGCATTACCGGATTGTCGAACTCGGCTGCCACTTCCCGGATGATGTGGATGCTTTCCGCTTCCAGCTGTTTCAGGTGCGTGAGATTGTATGTGGTCATGATAATCCGTTGCCGCCGTGCGGGCCGTTTTGGCTGTGCGAATGAATACGGCAACTATACCAGAGGGGGTAAGGGCATAAGAAGACGGCCAACTAGACATTGGCGTTATAACAATATAGCAGTGGTGGGCCTTGGGCGTTCGTCAGCCGGCAGGTAGAGCTCAGACCGGATTGCGGGAGTCGGCCAGCAGTTTGGCAACGTAGCGGTCGACGTAATCGAAGCCGTTGCCTTCAAACTCTGCGAACTGGATGCCGAGCTGAAATTCATCCCTTGCAATGCGCCGCATGTGAACGATGTTGCCGTCGGCAATAATGGAAACCGGTTGCGTTGCAACGACCGGTACGGCAAATCGCGTCTTCACGGAAATCCAGTGTCCTGGAGCCGGGGCTTTTTGCTCGGGAATGAGCTGCTTCACCGTTTCCTGATTGCAGGAAATCATCACGCCCGTGCGGGAGAGATTGGATACCGAGCAGGTCAGGCAGCAACCGTCCGATTTCTCAATAGTAATGTCGGTGGCTACGTCCACTCGCTGTTGGTTGCGCAAATTCAATTTGGCGGCGACAGGTTTCATGTTGACTCTTCTGGCGTGTCTGGTTGCGAATGATGCTGCCTTTCCCATAAATCCCTTCCAGAGAAACACTTAAACGCATGATAAGCGAATGAAAGTGTAGTTGTTTACTTTGTGATCAGCAAGAAGCCTGCCGCCTATAGTGGCAGATTTGTTAAATCTTTCTGAACAAGACGTCACAAATTTTGACGTCCGTCAGTTTCCATCCGTTCCAATACTCGTCGGACTTTTGCTGCAGGCGGTCCCTGAGCTGGTGTAAAATATCGCCCTTCACTCATTTGTGGGCTCGCGCTGAGCTCCGGGAATTCCAAGCCTTCTATGACAGATAACACCCAGATCCCCGCATCGTCCGGTAACGGCAAAGTCGGTTTCATCAGCCTCGGTTGTCCCAAGGCTCTCGTCGACTCTGAGCGCATTCTCACGCAGCTCAGGCTGGACGGCTACGATGTTGTCCCGACCTATGACGACGCCGACATCGTTGTGGTCAACACCTGCGGTTTTATCGATGCCGCCAAACAGGAGTCGCTGGACGCGATCGGTGAGGCTATCAGCGAAAACGGCAAGGTGATCGTTACCGGTTGTATGGGTGTGGAGGCCGACAAGATTCGCGATACTCACCCCGGTGTTCTGGCGGTTTCCGGCCCGCACGCCTATGAAGAAGTGGTCGGCGCGGTTCACCAGTTCGTTCCGCAGAAAAAACAGCACGATCCGTTCACCGATCTGGTTCCGCCGCAGGGAATCAAACTGACCCCGCGGCACTACGCCTACCTCAAGATCTCCGAGGGCTGTAATCATCGCTGCACCTTCTGCATCATCCCCTCCATGCGCGGTGATCTGGTCAGTCGGCCCATTGGCGATGTAATGGACGAAGCCCAGCGCCTGGTGGATGCCGGTGTGAAGGAGCTGTTGGTCATCTCCCAGGATACCTCCGCCTACGGCGTCGACACCAAATACCGCACCGGCTTCTGGCAGGGGCGACCGCTCAAGACCAAGATGCAGTCACTGTGCGAAGCGCTTGGCGAAATGGGCGTGTGGGTGCGCCTACACTACGTTTATCCGTATCCCCATGTGGACAACATTATTCCGCTGATGGCCGAGGGAAAAATCCTGCCGTACCTGGACATCCCGTTCCAGCACGCCAGCCCGAAGGTACTAAAGGCCATGAAGCGCCCGGCCCACGACAGCAAAACCCTGGAGCGCATCCGCAAATGGCGGGAAATCTGCCCCGAGCTCACCATTCGTTCGACCTTCATCGTCGGCTTCCCCGGTGAAACCGAGGAAGACTTCCAGTACCTGCTGGACTGGCTCGACGAGGCTCAACTGGATCGTGTTGGCGCGTTCAAATACAGCCCGGTGGAGGGTGCTAAAGCCAACGAACTGGAAGGTGCGGTTCCCGAGGAAGTCAAAGAAGAGCGCCTGGCCCGTTTCATGGAAAAACAGGCAAAGATCTCCGCAGCCCGCCTGCAGGCCAAAATCGGTCAGACGATCGATGTGCTGATTGATGAGGTCGACGAGGAAGGCGCAATTGGTCGCTCCAAGGCGGATGCGCCGGAGATCGATGGTATGGTTTATCTCAATGATGAAACCGACCTTGTTCCAGGCGAAATCGTTCAGGCCGTTGTTGAACACGCCGACGAGCATGATCTTTGGGCTCGGCTTGTTTGATCGGCTTGGGCAACTAGCTTCTGAATGTGGGGGTGGGCCTTGGCGGGGTGTGCCTCCCAAAGATGTCGGCTTACGCTTCGCTAGGCCGACCTACAGTCTACAGTCCAGACAGGCTAGGGCCGTAGCAAAACGCCACGACCCGGAGCCAGCGGGTTAACCCCCAAGCTTCTTCACAAGAATTTCGTTGAAAAGCTTCGGATTCCCCTGGCCCTTGGAGGCTTTCATCAAAGGCCCCATGAAGCCGCCAAGCATCTTCTTGCGCTTTTTCGGATCCTCTTCATTCTGGTACTGGGCCACCTGATCCGGCATGCCGGCCAGAACCTCGTCGACCATCGCCTCCAGGGCGCCGGTATCAGACACCTGCTTCAGACCCTTGGCGTCGATAATCGCGTCCACACTGTCGTTTTCACCTGACCAAAGCGCCTCGAACACCTTCTTGGCTCCGGCAGACGAAATCGTGTTGTCGGCAATCCGTACGACCAGGTCGCCCAGCTGGGCTCCCGAAATTGGCGAGTCGGCAACGGTCTTCTCTTCTGCGTTGAGCCGTGCAGAAAATTCACCCTGAACCCAGTTGGATGCCAGCTTGGCGTCTTTGCCGCGCTCAGCAGCAGCTTCAAAGAAGGCTGCCAGTCTGGAATCACCAGTCAGCAATCCGGCGTCGTAGTCGTTCAGGCCGTACTGGTCCATGAACCTCGCCTTACGCGCATCCGGCAGCTCAGGAAGGCTGTTGCGGGCTTCCTCGATAAAGGAATCATCGATTTCCACCGGCAGCAGGTCGGGGCAAGGGAAGTAGCGGTAGTCGTTGGCTTCTTCCTTGGTGCGCATGGAGCGGGATTCGTCGCGGTCGCCGTTGTACAGGCGGGTTTCCTGAACAATCTTGCCGCCGTCTTCCAGAATGTCCATCTGGCGCTCGACTTCGTGGGCAATGGCCTGTTCCATGAAGCGGAAGGAGTTCAGGTTCTTGGTTTCGGTACGTGTGCCGAGAGTGTCGGAGCCCTTCGGCTTCAATGAAATATTCACGTCGAAACGCATGGAGCCCTGAGACATATCGCCATCGCAGACGCCCAGCGAAGTCACAATGCCGTGAAGCTTCTTCGCGAATGCCACCGCTTCTTCCGAGTTGTTCATGTCGGGCTCGGTGACCACTTCGATCAGCGGTGTGCCCGCCCGGTTGAGGTCCACGCCTGTCATGCCATGGAAATCCTCGTGCAGGGATTTGCCGGCATCTTCTTCCAGGTGGGCGTGATGGATGCGCACACGCTTGGTTTCACCGCTCGGCAGATCGATATCGACATAACCGGGGCCGACAATAGGACGCTCCAGCTGGGTGGTCTGGTAGCCCTTGGGCAGATCCGGGTAGAAATAGTTCTTCCGCTCGAACACCGAACGGCGCTCGATCTCGGCATTCACTGCCAGACCAAACATGACCGCATAGCGGAAAGCCTGCTCGTTGGGCACCGGCAGGGTGCCAGGCATGGCCAGGTCAACGGCGTTGGCCTGCGTATTGGGCTCTGCGCCGTAAGCGGTGCTGGAGCCTGAAAAAATCTTGGTCTTGGTGGCGAGCTGAACGTGAATTTCCAGCCCGATCACAATGTCCCACTGCATAGTCTTTCTCCTGTCCCGGGCTTATTGCGGTTCACGCTGGTGCCAGTCGGTCACCTGCTGGAATTGATGGGCGGCGTTTAGCAAACGGGCCTCGGAGAAATAATCCCCAATGATCTGCAGACCCACCGGGAGACCGTCCACGAAACCGGCCGGTACAGACATGGCCGGAACGCCCGCCAGGTTGATGGCGATAGTGAACACATCCTCGAGGTACATGGTCACAGGATCGCTGGTTTTTTCACCCTGAATAAACGCAGGCGAGGGCGTGGTGGGGCTCATCAGCACATCCACTTCCTTGAAGGCATTGATGAAATCCTGCTGGATCAGCCGCCGAACTTTCTGGGCCTTGAGGTAATAGGCATCGAAATAGCCGGCGGAGAGAGCGTAGGTGCCCACGAGAATCCTACGCTTCACCTCTGCGCCAAAACCTTCCGCGCGGGAGCGGGTGTAAAGATCCATCAGGTCCTTGGGATCCTCGCAGCGGTAGCCATAGCGAACCCCGTCAAAACGGGACAGGTTGGCGGATGCCTCTGCTGGAGCAATTACATAGTAGGCAGCAATTGCGAGCTTCGCGTTTGGCAGCGATACCTCTTTAACCGTGGCGCCCAGTTTCTCGTATTCCTTTACCGCGTTGCGAACCTGCTGCTCCATCGCCGGGCTTAGCTGATCGCTGAAATACTCCCTCGGCAGGCCGATCTTCAGACCTTTAAGGGGCTCGTTCAGAGTGGCCGTGTAATCCGGCACCTCGCGGTCAATGGACGTCGAGTCCTTCGGATCAAAACCGGCCATCACATTCAGCATCAGCGCATTGTCTTCTGCTGTGCGAGCCATGGTGCCGCCCTGGTCGAGACTGGACGCAAAGGCAATCATCCCGTACCGGGACACCCGGCCATAAGTGGGCTTCAGGCCAGTAACACCACACAGCGCCGCCGGCTGACGGATCGAGCCACCAGTATCCGTGGCGGTAGCCGCAGGAATCAGTCGAGCCGCAACCGCCGCAGCCGACCCGCCCGATGAACCGCCTGGCACCCGCTTATTGCCTTCACTCAGGCCCCAAGGGTTGGTCACTGCGCCAAAATAACTGTTCTCGTTGGACGACCCCATGGCGAACTCATCCATGTTGGTCTTGCCCAGACACACCGCACCTGCCTCTCGGAAATTCGCAGTTATAGTCGCATCGTAAGGGGGTACAAAGTTTTCCAGCATCTTCGAGCCGCAAGTAGTGCGAACGCCGTTGGTGCAGAAAATGTCCTTGTGCGCGAAAGGAACGCCCGTCCAGGGTGTCGCATTCCCAGCCGCCCGCTGCTCATCCGCCACGCGGGCATCGGCCAGCGCCTGCTCTTCGGTCACGGTAATAAAGCTGTTGTACTTCGAATCTTCCCGCTTGATGCGGTCGAGGAACTCCTGGGTCAGCTCCACGCTGGAGACCTGGCCGCTATCGAGGTCCCGGGAAAGCTCTGCTACGGATTTGTTATGCATGACGTGTCCTTTCACTCAATCACTCGGGGAACCAGATAAAGCCCGTTCTCGGTAGCCGGCGCAATCGCCTGGAACGCTTCCCGCTGATTGGTCTCGGTGACCTCGTCAGCGCGCAGGCGCTGGACTGCATTCAACGGGTGGGCCATGGGCTCAACCGAATCGGTGTCGGCGGCACCCAGCTGATCCACCAGATCCAGAATGTTGCCCAGATCCTTCTCCAGAGCCGAAACCTGCTCGTCATCCACACGAATGCGGGCGAGCACAGCGACTTTCTCAATGTCGTCACGGGAAATGGTCACGCATTGCCTCCCAGATAAATGAAATGTCGGTAATAAATCTTTTGAAAAAGCGGGCCAATCCTGAGCTTGGGGGCCGTTCGGGGAATCCTTTTCAAAACTGTAGAGGGCCATGGATGGCCCGAAACAAGCCCACATGGATGTGCTCGTAGCGTGTTTTGAAAAGGATTCCCCGAATGGCCCTTCACCAAGGCCAGAAAACCAAAGCGAGTATGGTAACAGATTCGAACAATGGCGGGAGGCCCCAGCCCATAAGGTAAATGTGTGAACCGTAAGGCTTGAGGCCCGTTAGCGCCTTGCCTGCAGGGGTGCTCACTGCTAAAGTTGCCGCATCTTTTCTTTGCGACTGCAACTCTCAGGTTGAAACTACACGAATGTTGATAAAAAGACTCCGAGGCATCTTCTCCAGCGATCTGTCCATCGACCTGGGCACCGCCAACACCCTGATCTACGTGCGTGAGCGCGGAATCGTGCTGAACGAGCCCTCGGTAGTGGCCATTCGCACCAACAACTCCCAGAAAATGGTTGCCGCTGTTGGCGCAGAAGCCAAACGCATGCTCGGCCGTACGCCGGGCAATATCACTGCCATCCGCCCCATGAAAGACGGCGTGATTGCAGACTTTGTTGTAACCGAGAAAATGCTCCAGCACTTTATTCATAAGGTGCATGAAAACAGCTTCATTACTCCGAGCCCGAGAGTACTGGTGTGTGTGCCCAGCAAGTCTACCCAGGTAGAGCGGAAAGCCATTCGCGAATCCGCTCTTGGTGCAGGCGCCCGGGAAGTGTTCCTGATTGAAGAACCCATGGCAGCCGCCATCGGTGCCGGTCTGCCGGTCGAAGAAGCCAGCGGCTCCATGATCGTGGACATTGGCGGTGGTACCACCGAAATTGCCATTATTTCCCTGAACGGCATCGTCTACGCAGAGTCTGTGCGGGTGGGCGGTGACAAGTTCGACGAAGCCATTGTTACCTACGTTCGCCGCAACTACGGCAGCCTGATCGGTGACTCTACCGCCGAGCGTATCAAGCACGAAATTGGCTGTGCCTACGAAGGTCTCGAAATCCGCGAGATCGATGTTCGCGGTCGCAATCTTGCCGAAGGTGTGCCCCGGGCATTCACCCTCAACAGCGAAGAAATTCTCGACGCGCTGCAGGAATCTCTGGCGCAGATCGTTCAGACCGTCAAGAGCGCTCTCGAGCAGTCGCCGCCCGAGCTGGCATCCGACATTGCCGAGCGTGGTATCGTTCTGACTGGCGGCGGCGCCCTGTTGCGCGGGCTAGACAAGCTGATCAGCGAGGAAACCGGCCTGCCGGTGATTATCGCTGAAGACCCGCTGACCTGTGTTGCCCGTGGCGGCGGCAAGGCGCTGGAAGTGATTGATCGGGGTGGCATCGGAATGTTCTCCCAGGAGGGATAATCCTGTGGGGAGGGCTCGCCATTAAAACCATCTTCGTCCAGGGGCCTGTTCCCGGCTTCAGACTCCTCATCGTTCTTCTCGTATCGGCAGCCCTGGTGGTTGCCGATGCGCGTTTCGACAAGCTCTCAACCGTGCGAAGTACCATTGCAACCGGTCTGGCGCCAGTGTACTGGCTGGGCAATGCGCCCTACGAATTCTCCGACTGGTTCGCCGGGCTATTTGAAAACAAACAGGATCTTCAGGAAGAGAATGAAGATCTCAGGGCCCGTTTGCTGATCCTCGAACGTCGCGCCCTGAAATACGCCGCCCTCGCTTCCGAGAATAACGAACTGCGCCGCCTGATGAACTCGTCAGAGGTACTGGATGACCGCGTTATCGTTGGCGAGGTGGTCGGTGTCTCTCCGGATCCCTTTTCCCATGAGGTCATTATCAATAAGGGTCGCAGTGACGGCTTGTCGCCGGGCCAGGCCATTCTGGATGCCCATGGTCTGATGGGCCAGGTGGTGCAGAGCAGCCAGATTACCTCCCGCGTCTTGCTGGTCTCCGACAGCAGTCACGCCGTCCCGGTGGAGGTTGTGCGTAACGGTTTGCGCGCCATCCTGCTGGGTACCGGCGACACCAATACACTGGATCTCGTTCACGTGCCGGACACGGCGGATATTCGAGAGGGCGATCTGCTGGTCAGTTCTGGTCTGGGGGGCCGTTTTCCGAGGGGCTATCCGGTCGCGGAAGTCAGCCGGATTTCCAAGGAGCCGGGCGAACCGTTTGTCTCCATTGAAGCCACACCCAAGGCCCAACTGAACCAGAGCCGTCTGGTGCTGGTGGTGTTCCCTCCGGAGAATGCCGCTCCGATCGAAACCGACGAGGCTGAGGGCGCGTCCGCTGCCAACGTCGCCGAAGATGCCAGCCAGGGAGGGCAGGACTGATGTTATCGGTAATCAGCTATCCGGTCTTCGTGCTTTCCGTGATCGTTGCCCTGGTGTTCAGTATTTCCCTGTTTCCGGTGGACTGGTTCGAGTTCCGCCCGGAGTGGCTGGGATTGGTGGTTTTCTACTGGACGTTCCGGGCACCGGCCCAGTTCGGTATCCTGCTGGCCTGGTGCCTGGGCCTGCTTCTGGATGTGCTGGAAGCCACGCCTCTCGGCGTGAATGCCATGGCCATGGCGTTGATCGCCTTCCTGGTGCTTACTATCCATCAGCGTTTGCGCATGTATCCAATGCCCCAGCAGTGCCTGATGGTGTTCCTGTTGTTGGGGATTAATCAGATGCTGGTGCATTTTGTGAAGCAGTTGCTGGGCGCCGATGACGCCGGATTCAGCTACCTCTGGCCGGCCCTGACCAGCGCGCTGGTATGGCCCATATTCTGTATTCTCCTGGACAACATTAACCGCAAACTGGGTTAGCCATGCCATCAATCATTCTCGCCTCGGCTTCGCCACGCCGGGCGGAGCTGTTGCAGCAAATCGGCCTGAATTTTTCGGTTCGTCCGGCGGACATAGATGAAACCCCGGAGCCCAATGAAACCCCGGAACACTATGTCGAAAGATTGGCGCGGGAAAAGGCACTGACCGTCTCTGACTCTTCCCCGCACAGTCTGGTCCTGGGATCGGATACCTCCGTGGTGCTCAATGGAGAGATACTCGGTAAGCCGTCAGATCCGGCAGACGCCCGGGAAACCCTGGCCCGTCTCTCCGGTGCGACGCATCACGTCATAACGGCCGTGGCACTGGCCACAACCGGCCAATGTCACTCAACCCTGGTCATTACAGAGGTAAGTTTCAGGCAGCTTTCCAATGCCGAGATCGATGCCTACGTGGCCAGTGGCGAACCCATGGACAAGGCCGGAAGTTATGGAATTCAGGGCCTTGGTGGTATTTTTGTTAATGAGCTCCGGGGTAGCTACAGTGCCGTGGTTGGTCTGCCGCTGCAGGAAACCGCTGCATTGCTGGCTGGTGCCGGTTACCCGGTCTGGAAAAACTGGCCGCGCAGTCTGGAGAGCCAAACATTATGAGCGAAGAGATTCTTATCAACGTCACCCCGGTGGAAACGCGGGTGGCCCTGGTTGAAAACGGCATGCTGCAGGAAGCCTACATAGAGCGCACCAGCAGGAAAGGCATTGTCGGCAACATCTACAAGGGCAAGGTGGTGCGCGTTTTGCCGGGCATGGAAGCGGCGTTCGTCGATATTGGTCTGGAACGGGCTGCATTCATCCATGCGTCCGATGTGGTTCCGAGTCAGTCCAATGGCGATGAGCCCGTCGATACGCCGAAAACCGTTCCCGATATTCGAAGCCTGCTTCGGGAAGGGCAGTCACTGGTCGTCCAGGTTACCAAGGACCCGATCGGTACCAAGGGGGCCCGTCTGACCACCCAGCTTTCAATTCCGTCGCGGTATCTGGTGTTTATGCCTGGTGTCAGCCACGTTGGTATTTCGCAGCGAATTGAGGACGACACCGAGCGGGCCCGCCTGAAAACCCTCGTTGAGGAGGCCGCCGCCGAGGATCAGGATGTTCAGGGCGGCTACATTATTCGGACGGCCGCAGAAGCGGCTCCACCTGAGGATCTGATTGGCGACATGGCCTACCTGCACCGGTTGAGCCAGTCCATCCACGAGCGCATTACCCGGGTTCAGGCGCCGGCGGTTGTGTATCAGGATCTGCCCTTGTTTATCCGCACCATCCGGGACCTGATCCGGCCCCAGACCGAAAAGGTACGTATCGACAGCCGCGAGAGCCATCAACGGGTGATGGAGTTTGTCGAAGAGTTTGTTACGGAATTTGCCGACAAGGTCGAGTATTACCCGGGCGAGCGTCCCATTTTCGACCTTTACTCGGTCGAGGACGAAATCCAGAAGGCCCTGAGCCGAAAGGTGCAGCTCAAGTCCGGTGGTTATGTGATCATCGACCAGACCGAAGCCATGACCACCATTGATATCAATACCGGGGCGTTCGTCGGGCACCGGAATCTGGAAGAGACCATCTTCAAGACCAACCTGGAAGCGGCCCGGGCCATCAGTCGTCAGCTGCGCCTGCGAAACCTGGGCGGCATTATCATCATCGATTTTATCGACATGGAAGATCCCGAGCACCAGCGGCAGGTACACCGGATGCTGGAGAAGATGCTGGAGCGAGATCACGCCAAGACCAAGATCACTGGCGTCTCCGAGTTGGGCCTGGTGGAAATGACCCGCAAACGTACCACCGAGAGCCTTGGTCAGGTGCTCTGTGAACCCTGCCCCATTTGTGATGGGCGGGGTTTTCTGAAAACCACCGAGACCGTTTGCTATGAGGTTTTCCGGGAAATTCTCCGGGTAAATCGTGCCTATGATGCCGAGAGCTATCTGGTGATGGCCTCCCAGAGCGTGGTGGATCGCCTGCTGGATGAGGAATCCGACAACGTGGCCGATCTTGAAACCTTTATCAGCAAGACCATTCGCTTCCAGGTGGAGCCCTTCTACAGTCAGGAGCAGTACGATGTTGTTCTGCTCTGATCCCGGGAAACTTCGCCGGTTACCGGGTTAAGGGGTCTGAATGCCCTCCGCTGACCACGAACCGCCGCTTCCGGAGAATCTGCCCGAGAGCCCTCCGGTTCGGCTTTTGGCGAGGCTCTCCAGCCTGATCTGGTGGATGCTGCTGACACTTCTGGTGCTGCTGGCCCTGTACGCCGGTCTTGGCCGTCAACTGACCCAGAATGTGGACAGCTTTCGCGATGATCTGGCTCGTGAGCTGTCAGACCGACTGGGCCATGATGTCAGTATCGGTGGTCTTTCATCCCAGTGGTACTGGCTGGACCCCGCCTTTACGGCCAGCGACATTCAGGTCACCAACCCTGACACCGGAATTGTTGTTGCCAACCTCCAGCATCTGAACATCCGCTTTGCTGCGCTGGCCTCGCTAACGCGCCTGAGGATTGTCTTCGAGGACTTCGAGGCAGACGGCCTGGAGCTGACCGTGAATCAGGAGCGCGGCGGTGATGTGGCGGTGAGAGGCGCAGAAATACCGGAACCGGTCAGCAATCAGTTGCAGGAGTGGCTGGAGCTTGCCGGCGACTGGCTCTCCGATCCTTACGTCAAGATTACTCGCGTCAATCTTGGTCTCCGGGATAATCAGGGCAACCTTCGTCACCTTGATATTCCCCAGCTGGATCTCGACTACCGCCGTGGCTTGTTCCACGCGTCAGGCCGTGCCATGCGGTCTGGCACCACTCAGCAGCTGGCCAGTTTTTCCCTCGTGGGCCAGCACTTTTTCCGGGGCGACTTTACCGGCCAGTTGTACCTTGGTGTGGATTCGGGCCGGCTGTTCGACGGACTGATTGACGAGTACCAGTGGCGATCCCTTCGGGTGGAAGGCTTCGATCTTGGCGGGGAAGCCTGGCTTACGTTCCGCAACGGTCTGCTCCAGCAGGTGACCGGTACGGTGCGGACCCCCTATCTGCAGTTGGGTGTCGGCTCCGAATCTCTGGCGCCACTGGAAGACATCCGGGCGAGATTTGGCTGGCGTCGCCACGATACGGTGATGACCGACGAGACTGTGGTCGAATCCGGGGCCTTCGCCCTTGGCGAATGGCATCTCAAACAGCTCCAGTGGACCTGGGACGGCGATGTGGTTTCACCTTTCAGTCTGAGACTGGCGCCCTCGGAGGGAGGTATGTCAGTCATTGCCGACGCCCTGCCGCTTGCGCCTACGCGTCGCCTGGCGGCGCGGCTTCCGTTGTTGCCAGAGCGTGCACTCCGGGCCCTGCAAGACTATCGGCCCGGTGGCTTTCTGGACCAATTGAGAATTTTCTTTCCCGAGGGCGCCCCGGAAGACTTTCAGCTTTCCGGCCGATTGCGTGACGTCAGTGTCCGGGCCCATGGCGGCGCGCCCGGCGTCACCTCTGTAAACGGAGACATCGCTCTGGACCGGAACAGAGGATATGTCCGGGTTGCCGCCGGCGAGTCGCCTGTTTCACTGGATTTCCCGGAGCTTTTCGAGGGTGCCTGGTCATTCCCGGTACTTGAGGGCGAAGTGGCCTGGCTGCTGGATGGCGCTATTACCCGCGTGTTTTCGGATGGCGTCCGGATGCGTTACGGCGAGACCACCGAACTGGACGGTGCTTTTGATCTGAGGATGGATCGAGAGGGTGAGGACAATCTGGGGCTGAAGGTGTCGGTGAAAAACGGCAACGCCGACATGCTGGCGGATTTCGTTCCGGCAAAGGCGGTAAACCCCGGGTTGTATGATTGGCTTACGACGGCCATTCTCGAGGCCGATATTACCTCAGGGACGTTTTTCGGCCATGGCCAGATAGGTTCTGGGGCGCCCCGGGGCTCCTTCGTCACCTCAATGATCTATGAATTCGATCAGGCATCTGTCCGCTACGATGACGCCTGGCCGGAGGTCACGGGTGCCCGGGGCAGCGTCAGGGTTCACAATGGCGACACGCTGGTCCGACTAGAAGCAGGTCAGACCGGGGGCCTCGATCTCTATCCCGGGACGGTTCGCGTGGTGCCCTCGGATCAAGGCACCCGGATAAGGGTGGACACCTCGGCTCGGGTGCCCGGTGAGTCGGTTGGTTTCTGGATGGAAAACAGCCCCCTGGGTGATATGGCAGGCACAGAGGCCCAGAAACTTGAGTATGGTGGTCAGTATCAGCTGGATCTCGGTATTGACCTGTCATTGGGGGCGGAGCAGCCCCCCGTGGTTGAGGCAAACATTGCCGTTCAGGAAGGCTCCGTCTCCTATCCTTCCGCAGGGTTGGCCTGGCAGTCGGTTCAGGGTGAGCTGACTTACCACAGTGAAAACGGCTTCTCCGGTGGCCCACTGGCTGCCGAATTCTTCGATGAACCGGTAACCATCGCCTTCAGCAAGTCCCGGGCGAGCAATGCCCTTACCATCCGCCAGTCGGGCACGCTGCCGGTGCCCGGGGTATTTGAGCGGACGGGGCTTGGGAGCAGTTCGGGTTTTGGTTTGCAGGGCAGTGTTACCTATACCGCGGACCTGGACGTGGGATCGGATTCAACGTCGGGCATCCGCGTGCGGTCCACTCTTGAGGGGCTGGCGGTTGACTGGCCGGAGCCACTGTCAAAAACGGCGGATGAGGCCGCACCGCTGCGGGCAACCATCAATCCCTCGGCCGCCGGTGGGCTTGGCATTGCGGGCGACTGGGAAAACCGCGCAACGTTCGATCTGCTATGGAAAGAGACCGGGTTCGATTTGCGCCTTGGACGCCTGCACCTTGGCCCGCAGGTGTTGAACGATATTGATATCAATGCCCTCGATCTTGGTGACCGGTGGGTGGTGACCACCAGCTCGCAACGCGCTGAAGGCCGACTGACAATTCCGCAAAATGGCGACACGGTGAAGGCCGATTTTCAGGTGTTACGGCTCGTACGCAACGAGACACCCCCTGAGGATTCGCCGGAATTACTGACCCTGGAAGAGCAGCTGGAGGCGTTCCGTGCGCTGGATATGGGAAACTGGCCGGATATCGATGTCTCGATTGCTGAACTGCAACTGAACGAGGAATCTTTGGGGCAGTGGGCCTTCCAGCTTCGCCCGGAACCTTTCCGGTTGCAGGTGAATGGCATCGAGGGGCGCCTGAACTCCCTGACACTGCTGGGCGACATGAGCTGGAGCATCGTCGGGGACCGGGAAACCAGCCGGTTTAAAGGGTCCATCAGCGGGGGTGCCCTTGCAGATCTGAACGAGCTCCTCGACACAGAGATGCCGGTCACCAACGAGGGTACCAATATCGAACTGGATCTGGACTGGCCCGGCCGTCCGGATGAGCTTTCCATACCGGATCTCAGTGGCTCGGTCAGTCTCAGGCTGGATGAGGGTGTGATCCTGGAGCGAAACAACACGGCCCAACTGTTCCGGGTGTTCAATCTGCTGAACTCTGACACCCTATGGCGCCGGCTGAAGCTCGACTTTTCCGATCTGTATGAGCGGGGTGTGGCATTTGACGCGATCTCGGGCAAGGCGCAGATAGTCAATGGCTTGCTGACCATGGATCCGGAACTGCAGATAGTGGGCCCATCCGGCGCCTTCAAACTCAGTGGTACGACCAATATGGCCAGCGAGGAGCTGGATATGCGGCTTGTGGTTGTGTTACCCCTGACCCAGAATCTGCCATTGGCGGCACTGCTCATGGGTGCCGGTGCGCCGATCGGCGGCGCCTTGTTTGTGCTGGACAAGATTCTGGGCGATCCTTTGAGCAGGCTGACCAGCGCAACCTACAGCGTGACCGGCACGTGGGACGAGCCGGAAGTGAATCTTCAGCGGGTTTTTGACACCGGCGAATAACTTTTCTGTTTGGCAATATCGGAGGCAGTCATGAACAAGCGTGTTTCCAACCGGGTCGCAGCCATCCAGATGGTCAGCGGTCATGACATCGAAGCCAATCTGCGCGAAGCGGAACAGCTGCTGGCCCGGGCTGCCGAGCAGGGCGCCTCGGTTGCCGTACTGCCCGAGAATTTTGCGGTTCTGGCCACCAGTCAGATGATTGATCGTGGTCGCCAGGAAGCGGGTCCCGAGCCTGTCATCAGAACCTTCCTGGCCGAACAGGCCCGGAAACTGGGTCTATGGATCGTTGGCGGATCGATGCCCGTTGCCAAACGACCGGACGGCTCAGATCTGGAGGATCGGGTCAGGGCAACCTGCATTGTCTTTGATGACCAGGGCAAGGAAGTTGCCCGTTACGACAAGATTCACCTGTTTGATGCCATGGTGGAAGACGCCCATGGTCAATACCGTGAATCGGACACCTTCGAGCCCGGCGAACAGATAGTGACCGTGAATACGCCCGCGGGAAAGCTGGGGCTGGCTATCTGTTACGATCTGCGCTTTCCGGAACTGTTCCGGCTACTGCGAGAGCAGGACGTCGACTGGATTTGCCTGCCAAGCGCTTTCACCTGGCAGACCGGTGATGCCCACTGGTACCCCTTGATCCGGGCGCGCGCGATCGAGAATCAGGTATGGGTAGTGGCACCCGGCCAGGGTGGACAGAACAGCGAGCGCCGTCGCACCTATGGCCACAGTCTGATTTGTGATCCCTGGGGCAGGGTGGTGACGGAAATGGGAGAAGGCCCGGGTCTGGTTAGCGCCGATTTGGATTCAGATCAGGTAGCCAATCTGCGTACCCGTATGCCGGTGTGGGGGCATCGTCGGCTCAAAGGCTGAAATTCACATGGCCTCAGCGTCGTCGATGCATTCACGAAGATAGCGGAACAGTTTCCGGGCCTGGCCGGTGTTCTTCTGTTTCTCTACATCTTTTCGGGCATTGCGCGCCAGGTTACGCAGGTGCTGCATATCGGCACTGGGGCAGTAGCTGAAGAATTCGCCAACAACAGAATCGCCTTCGGCAATCATCCGGTCCCGCCAGCGTTCCGCCAGGTGATGTCTGCGGGTGTGTTCCTCGCTACCGGCATCGAAGGCGTCGATGGCTTTCGCCAGGGCTTCGGGATCATCTTCCTGTCGGATGACCTTGCCGATGTATTGCAGGTGTCGTCGTTTGGCCTCGTTCTGGCGAATACGACGGGATTCTTCAATGGCAGCATGAAGGGTGTCGCTGATCGGCAGCGTTTCCAGCTGATCGTTGCTCAGGTCCAGCATCCGCTTGCCCAGATCCTGCAGGGCATGCATTTCCCGTTTCAGCTGGGATTTGCTGGGACCGTCGTATTCGGGTGTTTCGTTGTCGTGGTTGTCTTTCATAAGCTCAGCCTGATTGTCGGGTTACGCTTTGCTAACCCGACCTACAAAAAAAGATCACCCAACCGCAGGTCGGATTAGCGAAGCGTAATCCGACACCCGATCAGGTATAGAAATTCCCGCCCGCCGTAGGTCGGATTAGCGAAGCGTAATCCGACACCCGGTCAAGCATAAAAAATCGTCGCGAGGCCAAGAAAGGCCATGAACCCGACCACATCGGTAACGGTCGTGAGAATCACACTGCCTGCCAGGGCCGGGTCGATATTACGCGATTTGAGAAACAGTGGCAGAACCGTGCCCACCAGCGCTGCGGCAACCAGATTGATCACCAGCGCAGCGGCGATGATCGCGCCAATCAGTACCTCCTGGAACCAGAGCATGGCGGCACCGGCCACCACGGCGGCCCAGAGCAGGCCGTTCAATATCCCTGACAGAAATTCCCGGTTCAGCAGCCAGCCCACGTTGGCGCCGCTGATCTGACCCACGGCCATGCCGCGAATCACAAGTGTAAGCGTCTGACTGCCGGCAATGCCGCCCATACTAGCAACAATTGGCATCAGTACTGCGAGCGCCACCACTTTGGCGATCGTGTCTTCAAATAGCCCGATGACGCCGGATGCGGTCAGTGCCGTAATCAGGTTGATGCCCAACCAGACGGCACGGCGACGGGTGGTTTTCCACACCGGCGCAAAAGTGTCCTCGTCTTCATCCAGACCCGCCATGCTCATCAGGGAGTGGTCCGCATCCTCCCGGATAACGTCAACCACGTCATCGATGGTGATGCGACCCAGCAGTCGGCCTTCCTCATTTACCACCGGCGCCGAGATCAGATCGTAGCGCTCAAACAATGTCGCTACCTTGGTGTCGGAGAGGCTCACGGGAATAGGCTCGATGTCGGTATCCATTACTTCCCGCACGGTAGAGGCAGGATTCGATACCAGCATTTTGGTAATTGGCAGCATGCCAATGAAATCATCGCGGCGACTGACCACGATGAGGTTGTCGGTCATCGGCGGTAGATTGCGATGTCGGCGCAGGTAACGTAGTACAACGTCGATGCTGATGTCCGGACGCACGGTAATGGTGTCCGTGTTCATCAGACCGCCGGCGGTGTCCTCCGGGTAGGAGAGAACTTCCTCCACGCGCTGGCGGTCCTGCTCGTCCATGGTGTCCAGAACTTCCTGGATCACCGTATCCGGCAGCTGCTGCAGCAAGTCGGCCAGGTCGTCCGACTCGAAATCCTCGATGATATCCGCCAGTTCCTGAGCGTTCAGCTGGCTCAGGAAGTAACCACGGATATCGTCGCTCAGGTACTGGAGAACTTCCCCTTCCAGCTGCTTGTCGACGAGATTCCACAGCAGGGCACGCTGCCGGGGCGGTGAGGACTCCAGCAGATGGGCAATATCACTGGGGCTCAGGCCACCGTTCAGGATGCGGGCAACCTGCTTCAGTGCGCCACTGTCCAGGGCTTCGCTCAGGGAACGAAGGCGCTGGCGAGCCTGGCTTTTTTCCAGAATATCGGTCATGAATCACCCGGCGTCAGAAAACGCCTGTATTATAGCGGAGTTAGCCGCTATCGGTGAGAAAGAGTTGTAGGTGAATGCCGTACGGAAAGGGAATTACTCGCCCTCACCGAAATAGTCGTTGATCAGTTCCACCAGTGCCTCAATGGCCTGTTCTTCGTCCGGCCCTTCGGCAATGAGTTCCACATCGGTCCCTTTGCTGGCGGCCAGCATCATCACCTGCATGATGTTCTTCGCGTCCACATCCCGGCCTTTGCCACTGATACGCACGCTGCTGTCGAATTCGGATGCCGTGTTGACGAGCTTCGCCGTAGCGCGCGCATGCAGGCCCAGTTTGTTGATAATGGTAATGGGGCGGCGAATCATGGTTCGATCAGATCTCTTCCCGAGTCTGCAGGTGTGGCAGTTCGGTGTGGCGTACCTGCACATTGCTGTAACGTTGCCGGAAGTACTCACCCAACTGCTCGCACACGTACACAGACCGGTGCTGACCGCCAGTACACCCAATGGAAATGGTCATGTAGCTGCGGTTACTGTCTGCGAAAGAGGGCAGCCAGGTATCCAGGAATGATTTCAGGTCTTCGATCATCTTCCGGCTTGCCGGTTCTTTTTCCAGAAACTCGATAACCGGCTGATCCGTACCCACGTATTTCCGGAGGCTGGTATCCCAGTATGGGTTGGGCAGGCAGCGGACATCGAAGACGTAGTCGGAATCCAGCGGCACACCGTGTTTAAAGCCGAATGATTGGAATAACAGGGCCAACTCCTGATCTTTCCGGCCCACCACCCGTTGCTTCACCATATCCCGGAGTTCGTACATGGACATGCCGGTGGTATTCACGTACAGGTCGGAAAGTTTGGAGAGGGGCTCCAGCAGTTTCTTTTCGCTGGTAATGGCTTCCCGGAGAGAGGTCTTGTCGTCACTCAACGGATGCTTTCTGCGGGTAGCGTGGAAACGCTGCAGAAGCGACTGCTCGTCGGCGTCCAGGAAGATGATTTCAACGGTAACCCCGGTTTCCTGGAGGCGCCGGTATATCTCCTCGAAATTAGCCAACTCCCCGGAAAGGTTTCGGGCATCGATACTGACGGCCATCTTGCCCAGTCGGCCAGGCCTGGTCTGGCTGGCAGCTTCCCGTGTCAGGGGGAAGAGCAGGCCAATAGGAAGATTGTCGATGCAATAGAACCCGAGGTCCTCCAGCACATGAAGTGCGGTACTCTTGCCCGAACCGGACCTGCCACTGACGATAATCAGCTTCATGACCACCTTACCTCCACTGCAGTGAATATCAGCCGCCTGAGGCGGTCATGCGCTGGTACAGCGTGCTGGCGTCCTCGCATTGCCGGAGGCGATCACAGAATGACCGCTCGTTGAACTTCTCGGCCAGTTGGCTGAGCAGCTCAAGGTGTTCGCTGGTTGCCTCTTTTGGAACGATCAGGGCAAAGATCAGATCTACCGGCTGATTGTCGATAGCATCGAACTCCACGCTTTCTTCAAGCGTCATCAGCACACCCACCACGTGGTCCAGTCCTTCCAGGCGGCAGTGGGGAATGGCGATTCCCTGGCCAATGCCGGTGCTGCCCAGGCGCTCACGGGAAATCAGGTTATTGAAGAGCTGGGTCTCGCTGAGCGTGTTGTCCTGATGGTTTATTTGCTCGGCAATAAACTCCAGGGCCCGTTTCTTACTGGACGCAGCTACCCTGCAGAGGGTGAGCTCCGGAGCAAGAATGTTGTCTATGGTCAGGGATGTGTCGCTCATAGATCGACTGCATTTCCGTTAAAAAAAGGCTGCGACACGTTACTCGTGTCGCAGCTCGATTAGATGAAGTACATGAAAACAGCCCGTTAGCGAGAGCCGTTTCCGTGCATCCGTTCGACATTCTTTTCCTTGTGCTTGAGGATCTGACGGTCCAGCTTGTCGATAAGGGCATCAATGGCTGCGTACATATCCTCGTTTTCTGCCTTTGCGTGAATCTCACCACCGACCACGTGCAATGTGGCTTCCGCAATCTGGCGCACCTTTTCCACTTCCAGGGTCACCTGGCAGTTGCTGATGTGGTCAAAGTGACGCTCGAGCTTCTCGAACTTCTCTGAAACGTAATCCTTCAGTGCGGGAGTCAGTTCTACGTGATGGCCTGAAATATTGAGTTGCATAGGCGTCTCCTGTCGTCATCATGCCGGCTCCCGGGAGCCGGTCTGGGTGCTGGCGCATTGTGCGCCGGCGAATACGGTGTTGCGTCCCGTCCCGGGGTATTCAGACCAGCCGCTTGCGTTCGTTGGACGGCGGAATGTGCATGGCCTCCCGATACTTGGCAACGGTGCGTCGCGCAACCTTGATACCCTGTTCCCCTAGCATGGCTGCAATTTTACTGTCGCTCAACGGCTTTTTGGGTGTTTCGGCGGCAATCAATTTCTTGATCATCGCGCGGATGGCCGTGGAGGAGCATTCTCCGCCCTCATCAGTGCTTACATGGCTGGAGAAGAAATACTTCAGTTCGAAAATACCCCGGGGGGTATGCATGTATTTCTGGGTGGTTACCCGTGAAATCGTTGATTCATGCATTTCCACCGCCTGGGCAATGTCCGAGAGAATCAACGGCTTCATTGCTTCCTCGCCGTAGTCCAGGAACCCCTGCTGGTGCTCGACAATACGGGTCGCCACTTTCAGCAGGGTCTCATTGCGGCTCTGCAGGCTTTTGATAAACCACTTGGCCTCCTGTAACTGATCGCGGAGGTAGGTGTTGTCTGCACTGCTGTCTGCACGCCGTATAAGTGAAGCATAGCTGGCATTCACCCGGATGCGCGGTGCAATTTCCGGATTTAGCTCAACACGCCAGCGGCCATTGTGCTTGCGAACGATGACATCAGGAATCACGTAGTCGGGCTCGGCGCGATCAATCACGTCGCCCGGGCGCGGATTGAGGCCGGTAATCAACGCAAGGACTTCCCTGAGCTGATCTTCTTTCAGGCGGCTGCGACGCAACAACTGGGCGTAGTCACGGTTGCCCAGCAGGTTGATGTAGTGGGTGATCACCAGGCGTGCCTGGGCGAGCCAGGGTGTGTCCGGCGGCAGCTGGTTAAGCTGGATCAGCAGGCATTCCTGCAAATCCCGGGCAAACACGCCGGGGGGGTCGAAGTGCTGAAGGCGATGCAGGACGGCTTCCACTTCATCCAGTTCAAGGGGGTCTTCCTCGTTCTCATCCAGCAGTCCGGCGTGGATTTCTTCCAGCGGGCTGGTGAGATAGCCCCGCTCGTCCACAGCGTCCATCAGGGCGTGGGCAATGGCCTGGTCCCGCTCACTCAGGGGAGTCAGGTTGAGCTGCCATTCCAGGTGATCCTGAAGCGTCTCGGTGGGTGAGTTGCGGGTCTCGAAATCGTGATCGTTCTCGTCGTCATTGCGGGCTGCCGGAGCGGGCGCGGACTGGTAAATGTCGTCCCAGGCGGTGTCGACCGGCAGGTCGTCCGGAATGTTATCCGGGATATCGTTTTCCGACGACCAGTCGGGGCCGTTTTCTGATTCGTCCCAGTCGCTGGACGGTTCCGGCGTGGTCTCCGCAGCAGACTCGGCAGCGTTGGCCTCGCGCTCGTCACTCTCGGTGGCCGTGTCGGTCTGATCGTCGTCCTCGGATGTCTCCAGCATGGGGTTGGATTCCAGTGCCTGCTGGATTTCCTGTTGGAGGTCGAGGGTAGAGAGCTGGAGAAGCCGGATCGCCTGTTGCAGCTGGGGTGTCATGGTCAGGCTTTGACCCAGCTTTAACTGTAAGGAGGCTTTCATAACCATGGTTCAGGATCCGTCACTCATCAGCGCTTTGTGTCATAGGTCTTGAAAAAATCTTTATATGCCGGTTACTTGCCGCGGTTTTTATTTACCCTAGCAAGTTCTTTGCCGAGTTTACTTGCTACAGATCATCAAAACAATGAGCCATTCACTGTCACAGCCTGAATTCGTCCCCGAGGTAAACTTCCTTGACCTGTTGATTGGCCAGAATCGCATCGGCATTGCCAGAGGCGATGATGTGCCCGCCAGAAACAATGTACGCGTTCTCACAGATATCGAGAGTCTCGCGCACGTTGTGGTCGGTGATCAGCACGCCAATCCCCTTGTCCCGCAGATGCCGGATGATGTGCTTGATGTCGCTGACGGATATAGGGTCAACGCCGGCGAAGGGCTCATCCAGCAGGATGAAAGCCGGCTCCATGGCCAAGGCCCGAGCAATTTCCACCCGTCGCCGTTCACCACCGGACAGGGACATTCCAACGCTGTCCCGGATATGGGTGATGTGGAATTCCTCCAGCAGCTCCTCGAGCTTTTTCTGCCGGTCTGCCTTGCTCAGGCCCTGCCGCGTCTCAAGGATCGCCATGATGTTGTCGCGCACAGACAGTTTGCGGAACACCGAGGCTTCCTGTGGCAGATAGCCGATGCCCTGGCGGGCCCGGCCGTGCATCGGCAGCGGCGTAATATCCCGGCTGTCGATGGTTATCCGGCCGTGATCTGCGGGTACTAGCCCTACGATCATGTAGAAGCAGGTGGTTTTCCCTGCGCCGTTGGGGCCTAGCAGTCCGACAATCTCTCCGCTTCGAATTTCCAGGGAAACGTCGATAACCACTTTTTTCTGTTTGTAACTCTTTGCCAGGTTACTGGCTCTCAGAACTGCCATCGGTTTCCTGTTTGTCAGTGCGTCTGTCGGCGCTGCGCGGCTGGATCACCATTTCTACCCGGCCACTGCCATCGCCCGTGTCGGCGCCGCCCTCTGCGGTCACAACACGTCCAGCGGTATCATAGTGAATCACGTCGCCGCGGAACAGGTTGCCATTCTGCTCAATGACAGCTTCTCGTTCAAAGGTCAGCTGGCTGTCGGTAGCAGACCAGGTAATGTTCAGGGCGCGGGCGTCGGTTTCACCCTCACCCTCGCGCGCCGGCTGCCTGTATCTTGCGGGGGTTCCGGAAGCCTCGATCCGGCTCAGGCCGTCCTCTGTGCGGTACAGGACCACACGCTCCGCATTCAGGCGGGTATTGCCCTGCTCGAGCTCCACATCCCCGGTGTAAGTAGCAATGCCCTGGCCATCGTCCAGGCGGGCGTTGTCGGCGGTGACCTTGATGGGGATGTCGGAATCAAGGTCGAAAGCGGCCACCGGGCCAGCCACTGCGACTGTCAGCAGGGCAACCAGCAGGCTCCGGTATCGGTTAGTTTCCGGTTTCATAGCGTCCTTCCACCTGGGAGTTCAGTTCCAGAATCCGCTCGTCAATCCACGCTTTCATGCCCGTGGCCCGGGTAACTCCGGTAACGTCGCGTATTTCTACGGGTGCGTCTGTATATACCATGCCCCGGTCGTTATCCAGAGTCAGTGTTGATGTTGTCAGAGTGGCGTCCCGTTCACCAATACTGCGCTGAATCCGGACATTGTCAGTGAGATAGACCAGGTTCTGGTTTTGCAGCAGGCTGCCATTCTCAGCTTCAACAATCCAGGGCAGGACATTGTCGCCGCCATACAGTTCGGCACGGGGAGACTCCATGGTGGCCAGGTTACCTTCCTCAAACTGCTCAATGCGGGGGCTGGAGAACCGGATTTTCAGCTTGCCCGATTCGTCAAATGACGTGTACTTGCCATTCACCACGAAGCCGTCCGGCTCGGCATCGCCCCTCAGCGCCGCTGCTTCATCATCAATGACCGGCGGCTCATCGCTTTGCCAGAGCAAAAAGACCGCTGCTACCAAAGTGCCAGCCAGCGCCAGTGTTCGCAGCCAGGGCCGGTCCGGGAGCCAGTTCACGCCTTGAGCTCCAGATAGGGCGCAAGCGCAGAATCAAGCTTTCCATGGGCAGTCAGCAGCAGGTCGCAGGCTTCCCGAACCGCGCCCTCACCACCACGTGCTTGGGTGCAGTAGTCGGCATGTTGCTGCACCAGCCAGTAGCCATTGGGCACGGTGATTCCCAGCCCGGCGAACCGGAGCGCCGGCAGGTCTGGCAGATCATCGCCCATGTAAGCAATGGCCTCAGGGCTGATATCCATGGTGCTGACCAGTTCCTGCAGGGCCACTTTTTTGTCCTCACGCCCCTGCATAAGATGCGGGATGCCCAGATCACGCATGCGCTTTTCGGTCAGGGGCGACTTTCGACCGGTAATGACGGCCACAGTAATGCCGGCCGCCATGAGTTGCTTGAGTCCGAGGCCGTCCAGAATGTTGAACGCCTTGAGTTCATCACCGTTGGCGCTGAAGTAAAGCTTGCCATCGCTCATGATGCCGTCCACATCCAGTGCGATCAGTCGGATTTTGGCGGCTTTTGCCAGCAGTGGGTCCGGCCATTGGTGTTTCATGTTGAATGGCTCCTCATGGCCCATCAGATTACGCCGGCCCGCAGGAGGTCGTGCATGTTGATCGCGCCGATGAGGGCACCGCTATCGTTTGTCACGGGCAGGGCATTGATCTTCATTTCCTCCATGATATTCAGCGCTTCTGCCGCCAGATGATCAGCCTGGATGGTTTTGCCATTCCGCGTCATCACCTCATTGATGGGCGTATTATGAATATCAACCGACCGGTCCAGAGTCCGGCGCAGGTCACCGTCCGTAAATATTCCGGTAAGGGTGCCTTCCTCGTTTACGACGGTGGTCATACCCAGCCCCTTACGGGAGATTTCCAGGAGAGCGCCGCTCAGGAGCGTGCCCTCGTTAACAACGGGGATCTGATCGCCCGTATGCATGATGTCGGAAACCCGCAGCAGCAGCCGGCGGCCGAGGCTGCCTCCGGGATGGGAGAACGCAAAATCCTCGGCACTGAATCCGCGGGCCTCAAGCAGTGCGACTGCCAGTGCATCGCCCATGACCAGGGTGGCCGTTGTTGAGGAGGTGGGCGCCAGGCCCAGGGGGCAGGCTTCCACCATAACGCTGACATCCAGGTTGGCGACGGCTTCCCGGGCCAGGGTGGACGCGGCATTGCCGGTCATGCTGATCAGCGGAGCGCCCATGCGTTTGATCAGCGGCAGAATCGTGACCACCTCGCTGGTGTTGCCGCTGTTGGAAATGGCGATGACAACGTCCTGTGGTGTGATCATCCCCATGTCGCCGTGGCTTGCTTCTCCGGGGTGCACGAAAAACGACGGTGTGCCGGTACTGGCGAGGGTAGCCGCTATCTTGTTGCCGATGTGGCCGGATTTGCCCATGCCGGTCACCACAACGCGGCCCTTGCAGTTCATGATGACTTCGCAGGCTCGGGTGAACTGGTCGTCGATCCGGCTTTCAAGTGCGTCAATGGCGTCACGCTCGATGCGAATGGCGCGGATGGCAGAAGATCGGAAATCGTGGGCAGTCTGTTCGGTCATCGGGCTACGGGCCTGGCTATCGGGACATTGAAAATGTTGGGCAGAGTATACCATTTTCCCCCGGCAACGATGCCCGGTTACAGGAAGTTCAGTCAAACTGATCATTGCTATCAGTACATTTTGCGCTCTTTGGATTGAGCTCGGGCGCTCCATGGCATAATGTAGCGCCTCTTTGAAAGGTAGGGATTATGGATTCACCGGCTTACATATCGCTCAAGGATGTCGTGTTTTCCCGTTCAGGGCGCCGTATCTTCGACGGTGTCAGTCTGGATATTCCACGCGGCAAAATTACCGCCATTATGGGGCCCAGCGGAACCGGTAAAACCACGCTGCTGCGTCTTATTGGTGGTCAGCTCAAGCCGGATTCCGGCAGTGTTGTGGTGGACGGCCACGAGGTGCCAAAACTCAAGCGCAAGGCTCTCTACAGTCTTCGCGAACGGATGGGTATGCTCTTTCAGAGCGGGGCGCTATTTACCGACCTGAATGTCTTCGAGAACGTTGCCTTTCCGCTCCGCGTGCATACAGAGTTGCCGGAAGACATGATCCGCGACATTGTTCTGATGAAGCTGGAAGCTGTCGGCCTGCGCGGCGCCCGCCAGCTGATGCCCTCGGAATTGTCCGGTGGGATGACCCGCCGGGTTGCCCTGGCCCGCAGTATCGCCCTGGATCCCGAACTTATCATGTACGACGAACCCTTCGCCGGTCAGGATCCGATTGCCATGGGCGTGCTGGTCAAGCTGATACGGGATCTGAACAGTTCCATGGGACTGACCAGTGTGCTGGTTTCCCACGATGTACCCGAATCCCTGAGCATCTGCCATTACGCCTGCATTATTTCTGATGGCAAGGTAATCGGTGAGGGCACGCCGGAGGAGCTGCGGGCGCATCCTTCCGGTAAGGTTCAGCAATTCCTTCAGGGGCAGCCGGATGGGCCGGTGCCATTCCATTACCCGGCGGACGGTGCTGCCCGGGACTTCGGCCTGTCGGGAGGTGCCTCTTGATGGACAGAATAGCGGCATTCGGGCGCCTCGGGCTGGATATCGTCTCGTCATTCGGCCGTTCCGGTCGCTTTCTGGCGGGCGTTCTGGGCGGTGTGCCCCGGCCGGCCACCGGCTTCCCGCTTCTGCTGAAGCAGCTATACGCCGTTGGCGTGCTTTCTCTGGTCATTATTGTGGTGTCGGGCCTGTTTATCGGCATGGTGCTGGGGCTTCAGGGGTACACTATTCTGAGCGACTACGGCTCGGAAGCGGCCATCGGCCAGATGATTGCGCTGACCCTGGTGCGTGAGCTTGGCCCGGTGGTGACAGCATTGCTGTTTGCGGGCCGGGCGGGTTCGGCGCTGACGGCGGAAATTGGCCTGATGAAAGCCACCGAGCAGCTATCCAGTATGGAAATGATGGGCGTGGACCCGTTGCGACGTGTCATTGCGCCTCGCCTCTGGGCCGGGTTTATTGCCATGCCGGTGTTGGCGGTGATTTTCTCGGTGGTCGGCATCTGGGGCGGTATGCTGGTGGGGGTGGACTGGCTGGGCGTGTTCGAAGGCTCCTTCTGGGGCAACATGCAGTCGTCGGTGGATTTTGTAGATGATGTCCTGAACGGCGTCATCAAAAGCGTTGTTTTTGGCTTTGTCTGCGCCTGGATCGCGGTCTTCCAGGGCTATGACTGTGTGCCAACATCGGCAGGGATCAGTTCGGCGACCACCAAGACAGTGGTGTACTCATCGCTGGCGGTTCTGGGACTGGATTTTGTTCTGACCGCTGTCATGTTTGGCGATTTCTGAAACATCGATCAACGAGAAAATACCGGAGCCGGAAATGGCACAGAGAACCACTGAAATCGTAGTTGGCCTGTTCATGATCGCAGGCTGCGCAGCGCTGCTTTTCCTGGCGCTGCAGGTTAGCGGGCTGTCGCCGAAGTCGGCCGAGAGCACCTACACCATTTACGCCAATTTCAACGACACGGGCGGGCTCACGCCCCGCGGTCGCATCTCCATGGCCGGTGTAACGGTTGGCACCATTGAAGCCATCAGTCTAAATAAGGAAACCTTCCAGGCACGGGTGGAGATGTCGATTCATTCAGATGTGGACAATATCCCGTCAGACAGTTCCGCAGTTATACGTACATCCGGCCTGCTCGGCGAGCAGTACATTGATATATCGATAGGGGCCGAAATGGATTCGCTGAAAGAAGGCGATACCTTCTATTCCACACAGTCTGCCATGAACCTGGAGCGGCTGATCAGCAACTTTGCATCGGGCCGTTGATTCGGGCCGGGAAGATCAAACAGGAGATCCTGATGTTTGCACTGAAACACCACATTCTGATCGGCCTTTTCATGGCCATGGCTCTGGTCGCGCCGACCCAGGCTAGCGAAGCCGAGGAGCTTCGCAAGTATGTGGAAGCCAATACCCAGCGGCTGGTGGACAAGCTGAACGAAGAACGGGGACTCTATGAGCGGGATCCAGAGGCTTTCTATAAAAGCATGGATGAGGCTTTGACTGATTTCGTGGACTTCCGTCGCATCGCTGCCAGGGTGATGGGTCGCTACGCACGTCAGACTACGCCCGAACAGCGGGACGCGTTTGTGGTGAAGTTCAAGCGCAGTCTTTTTGACAGCTACGCTCAGGCCCTGGTGAGTGCCGAAGACTTCGAGATCCAGGTTAAAGAAGCGACCATCAACCCCCAGAGCGACGATCGAGCCTCTGTGCAGATGGAAGTGATCAGTGCCTCCGGTAATCGTTATCCGGTGACCTACTCAATGTACAAAACCGGCGACGGCAAGTGGCTCATGGAAAATGTCATTGTTGAGGGTGTCAACATTGGCTTGGCTTTCCGGGATCGTTTCGGCCAGGAAATGGAAGAAAACCGCGGCCAGATCCAGGCGGTGATTGACGGCTGGAGCGACGCTGTTGAAAGTTTGAACCTCGATCAGGAAGTCAACAAATCATGACAAGCGGCTCGCCGGTGGTTCAGCTCATGGACGGCGCGCTCGTCGTTACCGGTGAAGTGAACACAGACACCGTGATCAGCTTGAGAAAGCAGGGTGAGAAGCTGATACGTTCGGCCTCTGCCGATCTGGTGGTGGACCTCGATGGGCTGGTGACGGCCCACAGTGCTGTTCTCTCCATGCTGCTCTGCTGGCAGCGTTTGGCGCATCAGGCGGGCGTTGCCCTATCGTTTCGTGGCGTCAGCGGCCGTCTGGCCTCGCTGGCAGCCCTGAGTAATCTTGATGATCAACTCGAGGGGTTTGGTCCGGAAGCCGTCCATCCCGCCCATTGATTTTTCCGGCCTTGCGCCCTTTGATTACCGGACGCTAAAGCTGACCCGAGCGCCGGAATTGGTTACAATCTCGCCCCTGATTTCAAAACACCCGAGGATTTTCTATGGATGCCGCCCAAGTCACCGAGCTGGTCAAGGAAGCGTTGCCCGGCTGTGAAGTTCAGGTACAGATTGATGGTACCCATTACCTGGTCGTCGTGGTGGGTGATGTATTCGAAGGCCTGCCGACTATCAAGCGCCAGCAGCTGATCAACAAGGCGCTGTTCCAGCAGATCATGGATGGCTCGATTCACGCCCTTCATCCAAAAGCATTTACTCCGGCCGAATGGGCTGAGCGCCAGGGCTGAACGGCCCGGACAAAACAGGATATTTATTGTGGATAAACTTCTGATCAGAGGCCGCAAGCCTCTGGATGGTGAAATCCGGATTTCCGGTGCCAAGAACGCCGCACTGCCGATCCTGGCAGCAACTCTGCTGGCGGATGAGCCGGTAACCGTCGGCAACCTGCCGCACCTGCACGACGTAACCACCATGATCGAGCTTCTGGGCCGCATGGGTGTTGAAGTGATCATTGATGAAAAAATGAGCGTGGAAATCCACGCCAACACCATCAAACACTTTCATGCGCCTTACGAGCTGGTGAAAACCATGCGGGCCTCCATTCTGGTGCTGGGTCCTCTGGTAGCCCACTTCGGCGAAGCAGAAGTATCCCTGCCCGGCGGCTGTGCGATCGGTAGTCGCCCGGTGAATCTGCACATCCACGGCCTGGAAATGATGGGTGCGGACATCAAGGTTGAGAATGGCTATATCAAGGCTAAGACCAACGGTCGCCTGAAGGGCGCCCACATCTTCCTGGATACGGTCACTGTAACCGGTACGGAAAACCTTATGATGGCGGCTGCCCTGGCCGACGGAAAAACCATCCTGGAAAACGCGGCCCGCGAGCCAGAGGTCGTTGACCTCGCCGAGTGTCTGATCGCCATGGGCGCAGACATCAAAGGTCACGGTACCGCCACCATCGAAATCAACGGTGTTGAGCGCCTGCATGGTTGCCATTACAACGTGCTGCCAGACCGGGTTGAGACCGGGACTTACCTGGTGGCTGCGGCGGCAACCGGGGGGCGGGTCAAGCTCAAGGATACCCGTGAAGACCTGCTCGAAGCCGTTGTACTTAAGCTTGAAGAGGCTGGCGCCCATATCAACACCGGCCCGGATTGGATTGAACTGGACATGAAGGGTAATCGCCCGAAAGCGGTTAGCCTGCGCACAGCGCCATATCCGGCCTTCCCGACCGACATGCAGGCCCAGTTCGCTGCGATGAACGCCGTGGCCGAAGGCACCGGTACCATTGTGGAAACCGTGTTCGAGAACCGGTTCATGCACCTGCAGGAATTGATCCGCATGGGTGCGGATATCACGCTTGAGGGCAATGCCGCGATCATCAAGGGCGTGGACCATCTCACCGGCGCGCCGGTGATGGCCACGGACCTCAGGGCTTCGGCAAGCCTCGTCATTGCCGGCCTCATGGCCGACGGCGATACCATCGTAGACCGCATCTATCACATTGACCGCGGGTACGAATGTATTGAAGAGAAACTGCAGTTGCTGGGTGCCACCATCCGCCGCCTGCCAGCGTGAAAGACATCCATACAGACACTACGGGAAACCGGAAGAATCCATGACAGATTCCATAACCATCGCCTTGTCGAAGGGACGAATCCTGGAAGAAACCCTGCCGCTGTTGGCGGAGGCGGGAATCGAACTGATCGACGACGTCAAGAAGTCGCGCAAACTGGTGTTCCCGACAACGGACCCCAATGTTCGGGTTCTGATTATCCGGGCTACAGACGTGCCGACTTATGTTCAGTACGGCGGGGCGGACCTTGGTGTGACCGGCAAGGACGTGCTGATGGAGCATGGTGGGGAAGGGCTGTATGAGCCACTGGATCTGAACATTTCCCGGTGTCGCCTTATGACAGCCGGCCCCAAAGATCAAACTCCGCCATCCGGTCGTATCAAGGTGGCAACGAAATTCGTGAACCTGGCCCGCCGATATTACTCGGCTCAGGGACGTCAGGCAGACATCATCAAGCTATACGGCGCCATGGAGCTGGCTCCGATTCTCGGCCTGGCCGACGAGATCGTCGACATTGTCGATACCGGCAACACGCTGAAGGCAAACGGCCTTGAAGCCCGAGAACTGATTGAGCACATCAGCAGCCGGCTGGTTGTCAATCGTGCCTCCATGAAGATGAAACACGAGCGTATTAACCCCATAATTGAAAAGATGTCCGCAGCTGTGGATAAACGCCGGACCTAATGCCAGAGCCGGCCAGAGTCAGTTAGTTGTTAATCCCATACAGGATTTGAGTTATGACCGCCAAGATCACCCGATTGAACGCCTCCCAAAGTGACTTTAATGATGCGTTGGCCAAACTGCTGGCCTGGGACGACAGCGTTGATCATCAGGTGAACGAGTCGGTGCGCCATATCCTGCATGAGGTGAAAACCCGCGGTGATCAGGCGGTTCTGGAATTTACCGAGAAGTTCGATCGCCTGAAGGCTGGCTCTGTCGCCGAGCTGGAAATGGACCAGAGCCGACTGCAGAAGGCTCTGGAAGCGATTCCCCAGGACCAGCGTGTTGCCCTGGAGAAAGCGGCTGAGCGGATCCGTGACTATCACGAGCGGCAGAACCAGAAGTCCTGGCAGTATGAGGACGAAGATGGCACCGTGCTTGGCCAGAAGGTAACGCCTCTGGATCGGGCTGGTTTGTATGTGCCCGGCGGTAAGGCCGCTTACCCGTCATCCGTGCTCATGAACGCCATTCCCGCAAAGGTCGCGGGTGTCAGCGAAGTGGTGATGGTCGTTCCGACACCGGATGGGGTTGTGAATGACATGGTGCTGGCGTCCGCAGCCATTGCTGGAGTGGATCGTGTATTCACTGTTGGCGGCGCGCAGGCCGTTGGCGCACTGGCGTACGGGACAGAGACCATTCCGGCCGTCGATAAAATCGTCGGCCCCGGCAATATTTTCGTCGCCACCGCCAAGCGCGAAGTCTTCGGCGTTGTCGGCATCGACATGATCGCCGGGCCCTCGGAAATCCTCGTGATCAGTGACGGCCAAACCGACCCTGACTGGATTGCCATGGACCTCTTCTCCCAGGCAGAACACGACGAGCAGGCCCAGTCCATCCTGATCAGCCCGGATGCCGAATTCCTGGACGCTGTCGAGGCCAGCATCAACAAACTGCTGCCAACCATGGAGCGTGCCGACATCATCCGCACCTCCATGACCGACCGCGCTGCGTTGATCCACGTCGCCGACCTGAAACAAGCCGCCGAGGTTTCCAACCGAATTGCCCCGGAACACCTGGAGCTTTCGGTTGAAGATCCTGAGGCCATGCTCGATGACATTCGCCACGCCGGCGCCATCTTCATGGGCCGCTACACCGCCGAAGCCCTGGGTGACTACTGCGCCGGTCCGAACCACGTGCTGCCCACCAGCGGCACCGCACGGTTCTCCTCACCTCTGGGCGTCTACGACTTTCAGAAGCGGTCCTCCATCATCGGCTTCAGCGCTGCCGGTGCAGACCGCATGGGTCGGGTGGCGTCGGTTCTCGCACGTGGCGAGGGCTTAACCGCTCACGCCCGGTCGGCGGAATATCGTATTAGAAATTAGGTTTCATTGTCGGATGCGGAAAACCGTAGTCCGATCGTGGTTTATCTCCCAAAGTATGCAGGGCGGCGGGCAGGTCAATCTCCGAGAATGTCGGCGGCCATGGATGGCCGACGCCAAGTGCACATGGGTGTGGCAGAGCGATGATGAAGCGGAGCTTCATGCGATAGCCACACGACAGCAATCTGCGATTGCTGGCCGGACCCGCTTGCGGGTGCTCGTAGCGGTTCTCGGAGATTGACCTGCCTGTCGCCCGTCTGCACCAAACGGAGTGCAAAAGCGATGAGCAAATTCTGGAGCCCCCTGGTAAACGATCTGGTTCCATACGTCCCAGGCGAACAGCCAAAAATGGCTAACCTGGTGAAGCTGAACACCAACGAAAACCCCTTCGGCCCCTCACCAAAAGTCATCGAAGCCATCCAGGCCGAACTGAACGACGGCTTGCGCCTCTATCCGGATCCGGAAGGCGAAAGCCTGCGCCAGACGATCGCGGCGTACCACAAGGTCAAGCCGGAACAGATCTTCCTGGGCAATGGCTCGGATGAAGTCCTGGCCCACATCTTTTTTGGCCTGTTCCAGCACGGCGAGCCGATTCTGTTCCCGGACATCACCTACAGCTTCTATCCGGTTTACTGTGGCCTCTATAACATCGAGAGCAAAAAAATACCGCTGACAGACAGCTTTGAAATCAACCCGGACGATTTCAAGCAACCCAACGGCGGCGTGATTTTCCCGAATCCGAACGCGCCAACCGGTCGATACCTCGAGTTGCAGCATGTTGAAGAGATCCTGGCGGCTAACCCGGACCGCGTCGTGGTGGTGGATGAGGCCTACATCGATTTCGGCGGTGAGTCGGCAATCACCCTGGTCGACAAATACCCGAACCTGCTGGTCTCCCAGACGCTCTCCAAGGCGCGTTCACTGGCCGGTTTGCGGGTAGGTTTTGCCGTCGGCAACCCGGACCTGATCGAGGCCCTGAATCGGGTGAAGAACAGCTTCAACAGCTACCCGCTGGACCGCTTGGCCCTGGCCGGCGCGAAGGCGGCCTACGAGGATGAAGCCTGGTTCCGTAAGTGCTGTGATGGCGTGATCTCCGAGCGGGAGCGCGTAACGGCCGCTCTCGAGGGGCTGGGTTTCGAGGTGTTGCCCTCAAAGGCAAACTTTATCTTTGCCCGTCATAAAGATCAGCCGGGTGAGGTTTTGGCGAAGAGCCTTCGTGAGCAGGGCATTATCGTTCGGCACTTCAACAAGCCCCGAATCAGCGAATTCCTGCGCATTACCATTGGCACTGTTGAGCAGAATGATGCTTTGATTGCTGGCCTCGAATCACTCTAGCCTGCGTATTGGCGGGTAGAGCGGGGTAGGCGCCCCTCTTCGGGAACCGCTACGAGCACATCCATGTGCGCTTGACGTCGGCCATCCTTGGCCGCCGACATTCCCGAAGAGGGGCACCTACCCCGCTCGTCTAGCTTCCATGAAATAGTCGGAGCGTAGCTTTATGGCGAATCGAAACGACATCCTTAAGAAAATCGGCGAATGGCTGCAGCCAGAGAACTTCCAGGATTACTGTCCCAATGGCCTGCAGGTCGAAGGCACGTCCGAAATTAAAACCGTCATTTCTGGCGTAACTGCCTCAAAGGATCTGATCGAAGCTGCGATCGAGGCGAACGCTGATATGATTCTGGTCCACCATGGTTACTTCTGGAAAGGTGAGGACCAGCGAATCCAGGGCATGAAACGTGAACGCTTGAAACAGCTTCTCGACAACGACATCAATCTTGTCGCCTACCACCTTCCGCTGGATGACCATCCCGAATACGGTAATAACCGTCAGCTTGCGAATATTCTCAACATCAAGAATCCCCGTCCGTTAGGTGGTCTGGTTTGGGAAGGCGAGCTGGAAGAGGCAATGTCTCCCGAGGAATTCAGTCTTCACATCGCCAGACAGCTCCATCGCGAGCCGCTCTGGGTCGGCGACGGTCCGGCAGCTATCAAACGGGTAGGGTGGTGCACCGGTGCAGCGCAGGGGTTTATCAATATGGCTCTGGATGCAGGCCTGGACGCCTATATTAGCGGGGAAATCTCGGAACCGACGACGCACACGGCCAGAGAGTGTGGTATCCACTACTACGCGGCTGGTCATCACGCGACCGAGCGTTATGGCGTTCAGGCTCTGGGGAAAGCGCTAGTAGAGGAGTTTGGGATCTCCCACAAATTCATCGATTGCGATAATCCTGTTTGATGCGTTAGCAGGATCGCTTTTCGGTCGTTGAGAATTTCACCCAGATTGATGGTGCGTGGTGTGCGCCTCTTTCCGGGAATGTCGGCGGCCATGGATGGCCGGCGTCAAGCGCACATGGATGTGCTCGAAGCGGTTCCCGGAAAGAGGCGCACACCATGCCCTCTCTCCGAAACCATCAGTCCTGCAACGATCCGAATTGCCAGATCTATATGAGTCAGGCCTGCTGAGCCTTATCACCCTTCTTGAGCCCAAAGTCCTCAGCAAGCGTCCCGGAATCCTTGGGATCCGTCTTCGGCGCATAGTCCCTGGGCGGCTCGGAAGCGTCCTCGCGGACCTCTTCCAGGCGCTTCTTGGAAGTCTCCTGCGCCAACTCTTCCATCCAGTCTTCGTCATTGCAAAGACGATTGGCACCGCGGGCCATGTGCTGGTTCACATCGCGGTAAGCATCATTGAAGCGGCGCAGCAAATGGGCCGACTCCATGAAATGCTCGTTCACCTGGGCCTGGTAGCGGGTATATTCGCTTCTCAGTTCCTCAATCTGCTGTTCCGCCCGGCGCTGCCGAAGCGACGTTCCCTGCCCGGAACGGCCAACAAATACCCCGATGACAATGCCAACAACCAATGCGGCAATCGCTGCCAGAATCAGGTTTGTCATATGCTGTGTCGTCCTTTTACCTTGAAGTGAGCCAAGCCCCTGGCAGACGAGTATAACGCCCCAGGCTCCATCATCCCATGATTGTGGCCTGCGCCAATCGTCGTATTGCTGCCCAGGCGGCCAACGTGGCGAAAAATCGCCAAATGCGAGACAATACGGCGCCCAAATTTACGATCAACTTCCGGGAATACCTTGATGACAGCTGCGATGTCCTCCGAAACCAGTGCGACCATGACCCCTTGGCAACGTTACCAGAAGGATCTTGAACGCCCGGATTTCCAGAAGGACTCGGCCCAGGAAGATGCGGTCAAGCGCCTTCAGTCACTGTACGACAAACTGGTGGAAGCCGAAAGGGATCGCAGCAAGCCCAAGGCCAAACTTTTTCGCAAGCTCAAAAAAGGCAAGGAAGAGCCGGTCAAGGGCCTGTATTTCTGGGGCGGAGTAGGCCGCGGCAAAACCTACCTGATGGACACCTTTTACGAGGCGCTGCCTTTTGACCGCAAGATGCGGGTTCACTTCCACCGTTTCATGCAGCGGGTCCACAGCGAACTCAAATCGCTCAAGGGCGAGAAAAACCCTTTGGAGCTGGTTTCCAAGAAGTTTGCCGATGAAACCCGGGTTATCTGTTTCGACGAGTTTTTCGTGTCCGACATTGGCGACGCCATGATCCTTGCCGCTCTCATGGATGGTTTGTTCAGTCGCGGCGTCACCCTGGTGTGTACCTCCAACATCGTGCCGGATGGTCTCTACAAAGATGGCCTCCAGCGCGCTCGGTTCCTGCCCGCGATTGAACTCGTCAAAAAGCACACCGACGTGGTCAACGTTGATGGCGGCGTAGACTACCGGTTGCGGACGCTCGAGCAGGCGGAACTTTTCCACTCGCCTCTGGACGAAGAAGCGGACGTCAGTCTCCGCAAAAGCTTTGATGGCCTTGCGGTCGAGGCAGCAAAACACAGTAAAACCATGGAGATCAACGGTCGCAAAATTCCGGCCCAGGCGCACGCAGACGACGTCGTCTGGTTTGATTTCAAAGACGTCTGCGACGGCCCCCGAAGCCAGAACGATTACATCGAAATGGCCAGGCAGTTCCACGCCATCATCGTCAGCAACGTGCCTGTTCTGGGCAAAGAAAAAGACGACCAGGCCCGGCGGTTCATTAATATGATCGACGAATTTTACGACCGCAACGTCAAAGTCATTATCTCCGCGGCGGCGCCCATCACGGAGCTCTATACTGGCGGCCGCCTCGGCTTCGAATTCGAGCGCACCGAATCCCGCTTGCTGGAAATGCAGTCCCGGGAATACCTCGAAGCACCGCATAAACCATAAGTGGCGTCGGATTACGCGTTGCTAATCCGACAAAAACCTACCAGACAACCAACAGAGAGATTCAGAAATGAGCACAGATAACGTAGTCATCGTGAGCGGGGTTCGCACCCCCATGGGTGGATTCCAGGGTAGCCTGGCCAGTGTCAGTGCCACCGACCTGGGTGCCCTTTCCATCGCTGAAGCCGTGAAACGCGCCGGCCTGCAGCCTGTGGATGTGCAGGAAGTCATCATGGGCAACGTCCTGCCCGCCGGACTCAAGCAGGGCCCGGCGCGCCAGGCGATGCGTAAGGCCGGTCTTCCGGATCACACCGGCGCCACCACCATTAATAAACTCTGCGGCTCCGGCATGAAAGCCGCCATGTTCGCCCACGACCTGATCAAAGCCGGCAGCAACGACATTATGGTTGCCGGTGGCATGGAAAGCATGTCTAACGCTCCCTACATCCTGCAGGGTGTTCGCAGCGGCTACCGCATGGGCCCCGGCCAGGCACCCCAGGATCATATGTTCCTGGACGGCCTCGAAGACGCCGAAACCGGTCGCCTGATGGGTGCCTTCGCTCAGGAAATGGCCGACAAGAAAGGCTATACCCGTGAAGAAATGGACGATTACGCCATCACCTCTCTGACCCGGGCCAAGAAAGCCATCGAAGAAGGCCTACTGAAAGACGAGATCGTCCCGGTAACCGTGAAAAGCCGCAAAGGCGAGGTGGTCGTTGAGGACGACGAGCAGCCTCACAACGCCAACATCGACAAGATCCCGAGCCTGCGCCCGGCCTTTGCCAAAGATGGCACCGTTACAGCTGCCAACGCCTCATCAATCTCCGACGGCGCTTCTGCGCTGCTCCTGATGCGCGAGTCTGAAGCCGAAAAGCGCGGCCTCAAGCCGCTCGCCCGCATTGTTGGCCACAGCACCCAGTCCCAGCATCCGTCCGAGTTCACCTGCGCCCCGGTTGGTGCCATCGAAACCCTGTTCGGCAAAACCGGCTGGACCAGGGACGATGTTGACCTGTTTGAGATCAACGAAGCCTTCGCCATGGTCGCCATGATGCCGATTCGCGAACTCGGCCTCGACCCCGAGAAAGTCAACATCCACGGCGGCGCGTGCGCCCAGGGGCACCCCGTCGGCTCCACCGGCTCCCGCCTGCTGGTAACCCTCATGTACGCCCTCCAGCGGTACGGCAAAAAGAAAGGCATCGCGGCCCTCTGCATCGGCGGTGGCGAAGCTACTGCCATGGCGATCGAGATGCTCTGAGCTTCGGAGTCTGGCCGGGGCGGCGATGGTTCCTCCAAGAATGTCGGCGGCCATGGATGGCCGACGCCAAGCGCACATGGATGTGCTAGTAGCGGTTCTCGGAGGAACCATCGCCACCTTGGCGCTCCTCGCAACTAACAGCCGCCGAAAAAAACCACCAAAACCAAAGTGGTTGCATCCAAATTTGTTGTCTATAGTGATTCTGTGCGAAGAAACCCTGCAGCAATCGGCGGTAATAGAGGTGTGAGAGCAAAATCATACTTTTGACTGATCAAAGCGCCCGAAGGCGTTAGCTATAGTGCCAACATCACGAGCACTGTGCATGAAGCCTCCAATACATCGTGAAAACCAATAATCAGAGCAGCGACTCAGAACAACAATGGAGTAGCCTTCCAATGACAAGAAAAACACATCAATGGCAGCGTTGGACCAAATTACCGCTTGCCGTGGCAGTTGCGGCCGGCGTGTCCGGTCAGGCAGCAGCCTATTCGTTCTATGTGGGTGATGTGGAAGCCCAGTTCAACACCACGCTCTCCGCAGGTGTGGGTTGGAGGGTAGAAGATCGAGACAAGCGCCTGATTGCTCAAGGCAACCTCGGCCCGGAGTACGCGCCCGGCGGCTCTCTGGCAAATATTGGCTCCTCCACCAACAACTACGACGACGGTAACCTTAACTTCGAAAGCGGAGACACCTACTCCAAAATCGTCAAGGGTAACAGCGAACTTTACCTAAATTATTACGTTGATAACCCCTATCTGACTCGTGTCGGCGGCCTGCTCCGTGGTCGCTACTGGTACGACTTCGAACTGAAAGACGAGAGCAGGGCTGTAGATTACGTCGGCCAGCAGCGGGAGCTGAACCCTGAAGCAAAAGATAATGCCTCGGGTGGTGAAATCCTCGACGCCTATGTCTTCTCCGATTGGTACTTCGGAAATGTGCCAGTGAGTCTTCGTTATGGTAAGCAAGTTTTAAGCTGGGGTGAGAGTACCTTTATCCCGGGTGGTATCAACGTCATCAACCCTGTTGATGTCCCGGCCTTCCGCGCACCGGGTTCAGAACTGAAAGATGCCTTGCTTCCGGTTGAAATGTTCTACATGTCTGCCGGCATTACCGAGAATGTAACCGTCGAAACGTTTGTTCAGGCCGATTGGGAACCGATTCGTCCAGATGATTGTGGCACGTTCTTCTCAACCAACGATTTTGCGTCTGATGGCTGTGGTCCCGTGCTTTTGGCAGGGCAGCTCTCCGATTCACAAGCCCTTGCGCAGGGATTTGTGGCACCGCGAATTGGTGATCAGGAAGCGGACTCGAAAGACCAGTTCGGCGTTGCCTTGCGGTGGTACGTTCCGGAACTCAATGACTCGGAACTCGGCTTCTATTACATCAAGTATAACAGCCGCCTTCCTTATGTCAGTGGCACAATTAAAGACACCGGTGAGCAGTTCCCGAAGTACTTTATAGAGTATCCTGAAGGTATTAACCTCTACGGTATCAGCATTAACACAACAACTCCGGGCGGTTGGTCTCTCGGCGCGGAATACTCCTTCAGGGACAAGGTTCCCCTCCAGTGGAACGCGTTTGAACTGCTGTATGGCGGCACCCAGCTGCGTAATCCTATCGACGGCACTCCGGTCAGTTTGCTCGAAAAGCAAAGGCTTGAAGAGGCCGGCGGTACACTGGAGCCGGGCGTGAGCGTTGCTGGTAACGACCGTTTCAATGTGTCCCAGGCGCAGTTTACGTTGATCAAGTTCTTCGACCAGGTTATGGGTGCGAGTCGCCTCTCCCTGATCTCTGAATTCGGCGCGACTTACATTCACGACCTGCCTGGTTACGACGAGGCGCGCTACGGTCGCTCTGGTACCTTTGGTGTAGGCCCTGTTCCCAGTGCCGGCGGCGTCGACGCTTGTCCGCTCCTGAATATCAACACCAACTACTGCGAAAACGAAGGCTTCACAACCGACTTCTCATGGGGTTATCGTGCACGCCTGGTTTGGGATTACCCGAACGCGCTGGCCGGTGTGAACCTGTCACCGCAGCTGGCCTGGAGCCATGATGTGCAGGGGTACAGCCCGCAGCCAGGTGGTGCTTTCAACGAAGGCAGTAAGGCCATCGGCCTGTCGCTGCAGGCGGTGTACCAGAACAAGATTACCGGCAACATCGGTTACACAAACTTTTTCGGCGGAAAGCCGTATAACGAGTTGACTGACCGCGATTTCGTGAGTGCTAGCGTTTCATACTCATTCTGAACCCGGAAAGAATTCGTTGAACGAGGGAATTTAAATGAAACTAAACAAGAAACTACTGGCCACAGGCGTCCTGGCAGCGAGCATGTTTGCCGGCCAGGCCTGGGGTGCGGTTTCTGCTGAAGAAGCGGCCAAGCTGGGTAACTCGCTGACGCCGATGGGTGCAGAAAAAGCTGGCAACGGTGGCGCTATTCCTGCCTGGACGGGTGGTCTGACAACGCCGCCTTCCGGCTATAAGAATGATGGTATCTATTTAAATCCGTTCGCGGATGAGCAGCCCAAGTTCACCATCGATCAGAGCAACGTCGAGCAGTACAAAGACAATCTGTCCCCGGGCCAGGTTGCTATGATCGAGCGCTATGATGACTACTTCATGCCGGTGTACGAAACCCATCGTACCGCTGCCTACCCCGACGAGGTCATGGAGCAGACCGTTGAAAACGCAACCACGGTTGAGCTGATCAAAGACGGTAACGGTCTGGGTAACTATCAGTCCGCCACTCCGTTCCCGATTCCTCAGAATGGTCTGGAGGCAATCTGGAACCACATTACCCGTTACAGGGGTGGTTCTGTACAGCGCACAGTTGGTCAGGTGACGCCGACCGAAGGTGGTGACTTCTCGGTTGTGAAATTCCAGGACGAGCTTACCTGGCGTACCTATCTCTCGGATTACAATCCGGATGAGGATGGCAACGTTCTGTTTTACTTCAAGCAGGCCATCACCGCGCCAGCGCGTCTGGCCGGTAACGTACTGCTGGTCCACGAGACCATCGACCAGGTAGCCGAGCCTCGCCGTGCGTGGGTATACAACGCCGGTCAGCGCCGTGTTCGCCGGGCACCGCAGGTTGCGTATGACGGACCGGGTACCGCGTCTGACGGTATGCGTACCTCGGATAACTTCGACATGTTCAACGGTGCTCCGGATCGCTACAACTGGGAGTTGGTTGGCAAGAAGGAAATGTACATTCCGTACAACTCCTACAAGCTGACCGATCGCAGTCTGAGCTACGACCAGATCATTAAGGCTGGTCATATCAATCAGGATTACACTCGCTACGAGTTGCACCGTGTATGGCATGTTCGCGCAACACTGAAAGAAGGGGCCCGCCACATCTATGCCCAGCGCGACTTCTACATTGATGAGGACTCCTGGCAGGCATCCGTCATTGATCACTACGACGGTCGTGGCGAACTCTGGCGTGTTGCAGAAGCTCACAATATGCAGTTCTATGATCAGAACGTGCCCTGGTACGCCATTGAGACTCTGTACGATCTGCTCTCTGGTCGCTACCTCGCGCTTGGTCTGACCAACGAGGAAGAGAACCCGTATGAGTTCGGCGTTGATCGCCGCTCCAGGGATTACACGCCGGCCGCACTGCGTCGCGCTGGTACCCGGTAAGGGTTCTGCAGAAGACTCAAGAACGGCGGGCCTGACGGCCCGCCGTTTTTTTTACACCTTAGAAAACCCTTTCACGTCAAAATTTTGCAGCCCACCCCTCAATTGGTTTAACCTTCTTATCATACTAAAGGCGTACCCGATGTCGGTCGCCACCTAAGAGTCAGTGCAAGATCCACTTTTCCGGCGGTGCAAGGCAGTGCGAGCCGGAGCTAAATGGGGCAGTGCGTGAAACCATTCAATGATGGCTGTGCAGCCAACGACGAATTCCAGTCAGCGAACAGTGGTCTTCAACGGGGTGAGTTAATCAGGGACCTGCTCAGACAACGGGTTCATATTCCCCCGGTTCCCTCCGATTCAATGGTTAGGCCAAAGCTCGATACCAGGATTTCCGAAGCACTGACTTCCAGAGGGGTTCTTTTTTTGGAGGCGCCCTGTGGTTACGGCAAATCCCACGCGGTGGTCAGCGCCCTGGTCAGCGCCCAAATGGCTGCCGATCAAGTACGCTGGATTACGCTGAACTCCCAGGACAATGCGCCATCCCGTTTCCTGACCTTGCTTGCCATTGCCCTGGATCTACCCGAAACCCCGGATCAGGGGCTCCAGAGCGGCGCCACCTTCTCGGATACCCTTTCGATGATGCAGGTCGCTTTGGCGCGCGAGGATTCTGGTCACCCACGGGTATTGGTGCTGGACAACCTCCAGAATCTCAGCAACCCCGCCGTAGTGGACCTGCTTCAACAACTGGTAATGAAATTCCCGGCCGGTTCCTCCATCGTTCTCATTTCCCGTAAGGCACTGCCTTTCGAAACACACAGCCTCGAGCTGGAAAACCGATTCACCCGCCTCGGGTCTGAAACGCTCGAGTTTTCCCGTTCAGAAACCTTCGAGTTTTTCCGTTCCGCCACGGCAAAAAGCGAACTCACCAGTGTTGCTGTCGACAATCTCTATTATATGACCGAGGGATGGGCGACCCCGTTGGCCCTGTATCGCCGGGAGGTTGCTCAGAATATTGAGCGCAAACCGATTCAGGAAACACCAAGCGTTGAGAGGTTCCTGAAGGAATCGGTGCTTGGCAATCTGACCCCGGGGCAGATGCGGTCCATGCGGGGTATTGCCGAGCTTGAACTGTGCTCCGATGAACTGTTCCTCGCGCTGGAGCCGCTCCTGCCTGAAACCGGCTTTGTTCCCTCTCAGGCTGCCGAGCGGGGGCTGCCCCTAAAGCCGATGCCGGGTCGTGGTCGCTGGTTCCGGATAAATCCGCTGTTGCAGGAATGGCTGAAGTCGCCCGTAATGGCCGGGTATTCGGAGCGGATGTTGCAGGCGAGTCGATGGTTTGGCGTGCGCGACCAGTTCCCGGAAGCACTGAAATACGCGCTACTGTCTGGAGATGCCGAGGAAGTCATCCGCATCGCCTCTGAGGGATCAGAGGCTTTGCTCTTGGGTCAGGATACCGCATCGCTCCTGCGCCTTCGCAAGAGCTTGCCGGCCCAGCTCCTGGAACGAAGCGTGCGTCTCAGAATTGTCTATAGCTGGGTTCATGCAATTGGCGGCCAGTTCCGCCAGGCTCGGGCCCTGATTGACGGTCTGGCCGAGACTGACCGAAAGGAGCAGGCTGCACGGATTTGTGCCTTGAAAGCCTTTATCCTGCGGGGCGAGGGCAGTGTTGGGCCGGCTTTGGAAATGGCTGATCAGGCTCTGGCTGACGGGGAACTCAGCACTCAGGGCCAGCTTGTGACGCAGATGGTCCGTTCCAGTGCATTGTGCGCGGCGGGTCGATTCCCGGAGGCTCGGGAAGCAAACCGTGCCGCGTCGAGACTCGCAAGGGAAGCGGGCGATTCCGGTTCGGAAGCTCTGGCGGTTTATGCCCATGCCCGGATCGAACTGGGCAAAGGCGCCCTGAAGCATGCAGAGCAATTGTTGCGCACCGGTCTCGATACCGCCATGCAGGAACTCTCGCGTCCCGCACGGATTGGTGAAACCCGCCTGCAGCTGAATCTGGTGCTGGTGCTCTGGCATCAGGGCCGTGAAGCCGAAGCAGATCGCCTGTTGGTCACCTGCGGGCGCCATGCTGAACAGACCAGGGATCTTGGTCTGCTGCTGGCGATGACCATTCGTGTCTTGATGTGTCGGACCCAGGGTCGACTTGAGGATGCGTTTGTCTGGATTGGTCGGGCCGAGCGTACCATGCATTCCTGGCAAGTCGACGAATCACTGTTCGTGCCGGTTCTCGAGGCCCTGAAAGCCAACTGTTGGTTGTGCCAGAACCAGATCGATAGTGCCGATCAGGCGGTTCGAAAACTTGCTCCCTACAGGGAAGCCGGCTGCGTGCCGGAGCTCTTCCCCATGATGCCGGGCTTGCTGGACTGCCTTCAGGTTCGGGTCGACCTGGCCCGCGGTGACCTGATAAAAGCCCGGGAAACCCTCCTGGGTATCCGTGAACGGTATGAGGGGGCCATTCCATGGGGCGTGGAGCTCCACATGCGCTTGCTTGAGGCAGTGATCGTTCTCGATGAAAAGGGACCGGTAGTTGCCTTGAAGGTTCTGTCTACCGTCGTCAATGAGGCTGCTGCAGAGCACTTCATCAGTCCTTTCCGGGAGCTCAGGAATGAGTTGCAGGAGCTAATGAGGAAGGGCTTTGGTCAGTTCCCCGAAAGTGCGTTCAAAGAAGCGCTGGGCGAGGTGTTTGAGCTCCGTGAGGTCGCGGGTACCTTGGACACCCTGGCGGAACCCATCAGTGAGCGGGAGCAGGGCGTGCTTGAGCTGATTGCAAAAGGGCTTTCAAACCAGGAAATAGCTGACAAGCTGCACATTTCCCTGCACACGGTGAAAACCCACGCGCGCAGAATCAATGCCAAGCTGGAAGTGAAATCCCGAACCCAGGCTATTGTCCGGGCCCGGGAGCTTGGGCTGCTTTGAGCTCATCGATTCGCGCATCTTTTTCGGCCCAGAGCTCACTCACCCAGCGTTGGAACGCAATCCGGGTTTCCCGGTTGTTTTCGTAATCCATTCCCAGAAACTCGCCTGGAATTTCCCGCGTCCGAACGTCAATAACAATCCTTCGGATGCGCCCGCAAAGGTAATCCCAAAAGCCGGCCCTGCCTTCCGGATACACGATCGTGACATCCAGCATGGTGTGGATCATTTCGCCCATAGCGCCCAGTACAAAAGCCGTTCCTCCTGCTCTTGGTTTCAAGAGGTGCTTGTAGGGTGAATTCTGGCGATCATGCTTCTCAGGTGTAAACCGGGTGCCTTCCATGAAGTTAAAGATCGTCACCGGGGTGTAGCGAAACTTCTCGCAGGCAGCCTGGGTGGCCTCCACATCCTTGCCCTTCAGCTCCGGGCGTTTGGCGATCTGCTCCTTGGTATGGCGGTGCATAAAGGGAAAATCCAGCGCCCACCAGGCAACCCCGAGCAACGGCACCCAGATCAGTTGTCGCTTCAGGAAGAACTTCAGCAGGGGGATTCGGCTGTTCAGCACATACTGAATGGCGGGAATGTCGGCCCAGCTCTGGTGGTTGCAGGTGACAAAATACCAGTGCTCCCGGCTGAGGTTCTCCACGCCCCTCACATCCCAGTCGACCTTGTGCAGAAGATCCATCAACAGGTTGTTGAAGCCAATCCAGACCCACGCGATGGTGTTGAGGATCACCGTGCAGCCCTTACGTACGGCGGTAATGGGCAGAACGAGTTTAAGCAGGGCGACTGCGAGGAGAAACGGAATCAGTACCAACGTGTTACACAGGATGAACAGGGCCGCTAAAGTCCCCTTCAGCGGCGCGGGGAGAAAATTGAGCATGGGGTAGGGTCTCTAACCTTCAGCCGGATTGGTTTTCAGTGATGATTGGCGGGGAAGTAAACCGGTTTCCGCTTCGGTGGAGGCCAGCTGTTCAAGGCTGCCGGGCTCGAGGTTTCGAACCACGCTGCGGAAATCGTCGTCGTAAAATTCCAGGTTGTTGTAGTGAATCATTGCCCGGATCTCTTCAATGTATTCTTCTCCGCGCTCGGAGTAGCCGAGCAGACCCTCTGCAAGCTCCAGGCCTGAGAGAGGGGCGTTGTCACGGCGGTCTCTGAGACGGACATCCCGCAACAATTGATAGGTTGGGTGGCGATTCAGGTTCTGGATGTACGCACGAACCGACCGATAGGGTGAGGAGAACTTGGCCACCTCATGGCTCGCGCCCTCGGCCCGGCTGCGGGGCACAAGCCCGCAGCCTTGGGAAAAGCACCACTGGCCGAAAAGGTTATTACCTTTCGTGGCAAACCGTGAGGTGCCCCAGGCGGATTCGTTGGCGGCCTGTGCCAGGATCAGAGACGGAGGAATCACATCCAGGCGTTTGCGCAGCAGGGCAAACTGCTCGTCGCTCCCGGGTTCGGCGTCGACCCTCAACCGCTCGGATTGCTGGTTCAGCCAGTTGTACTCCTTGCTGGTCAGGGTTTCCTTGCCGGCAAGGCTGTCCAGGTAGTCGCGCTCAATCAGAATCCGTGAGTTGGCCAGAACAATCCTTGGGTAGAGAAACGAGAAGAAAGCGGCCTTTTTCTCCGTGGTGTCCTGATACTCAGAAAAATCCGGCAGGTCGTCATTGGCCCAAGTGGGCAGCGGAGGCAGAGAGGACAGTGCGGGTTCGGAGCCTGTGTTATCGGAGTTGATCCGGTTATTACTGGCCTGTGGCGTATAAAAGCCCCCGCCGATCGCAAACGCAATCAAGGGGATGATCAGTATGGCGGCCCGTTTACCCGCAGACATAAAACCTCTCGTTTCAATCGATATAGCAATGATTATAACAGGTTATACGAGAGCGTTTGCCAGTTGGGTTTTGTCGGATGCCAATGCCGTCAGGGCAGTCGTGTTGCAACCAGCAAGCCGATCTGTTCCTCACCACTCTCTGTGGTTCGGAAACGCAAATAGAACTGGTCCTGACTGGCGGTGTGAAAACCCTCAAGTACAAGGTTGCCGGCGGTGAACTGCACCCTCCCGTCGCCTAGTTGGCTGAACGCCAGGTCGATGTCCGCCAGGCTCTCCAGCGCCGGTTTCGTCACGGTCTCGTTATCAACGGAATGGGTGCTGGTCAGCGAAATCGGCGAGAGTGTTGCCGAGCTTGAGGATTCGATGGTCAGCAGGGCATTGTCAAAATGTCGGAGGCGGTTCGTCTGCGATGTCAGGGCCAGGGCCAAGCCCTGAAGCCTGAACTGTCCCGCAGCCGGTGCGGTGTTCGCGGTTTGTTCCGCGGCAATCAGGATACCGTCGCCCAAGGGACTATCATCCAGGTTGAATGCCATCAGGGTGCCATCCGGGGTGCTGGCACCGACACCGATATCGGGCCGCTGGAAATCACCGGAAGCGGTGGTTATGTCAAGGTTCAGGCGGCCGATATCCACATCCCCTGTGCTAAGCCGCGAGGTTCGGTTGCTCAGGCTCCAGGATTCTGTTCGGGTACCGGTGGAGTCCGTCGAGACAGTGCCTGAACTGTCTCGCTGTAATGACGTAAAGTTCTGGGATTGGTTAACCGTGCCGCCAGTAATCTGCCATTGGCCAACGCCTGCTTCAATAGTGAGAGGCGTTGCCTCATCGCTGAATCGGGTTCCAAGGTACAGCATGTTGTAGCCGCGGCCATTCAGACTGTCTGCGTCGAACCCCTCCTTCCTGAGGAGGTTGACCTCAAGAACCGACAGATACTGATCCTCCAGAGTGCCCAGCCGCCGCAACTGGTCGCCGTCTGCTTCCAGCTCGATAGCCTTGCCAGCGCTGAAATAGCCGCTGATCACCCGGTCCGGCCCCGTGGTTTCATCCACAGGCGCGCTGGTGAAGGCGTCCAGATAGTAGGGATTGCGAGTCCAGCCAATAATTTTTGAACTGCCCCGGCCGGTAATGCTCTGATACAGCGCCCGGCCTGCCAGCAGGCGAGTGTCTTCCAGCAGCGTGGCTGCTCCAGGGGATGATGAGTGGGTATTCCGCTCCCAGTATTCGGAGCCCCGCACGAAGAAGTCGTTACCCTCCTGATGAATCAGAGCCTCGCGATCGTATGGGATATCGTTGGCCAGAGAGGTCACGCGGATGTTGAACGCATCAAAGCTGGTCAGGGTCAGAGCCGGATAAACATAGCCGGTGCCATTATCATCGGTAAGCACCTCTTCCTGGGCCGTTCGAACACCCCATTGTCCGGACCCGCTCAGGGTCGACTCCAGAAAGGTCTGCCCCAACTCAATGCCCAGGAATACGGAATTGTAGTCTGCGGAACTGGCGCTGATCTTGCCCGAGGAGGTCTCATCGAGCACCGCGTAGTCGGCCATGGCGCTCACGTAACGGGCAAAGTCTCCCCGATCTTCCAAAATATCCAGGGCACCGCTCAGGCCAACATTGGACGGGATATCAATTTCAAAGTCGTGCACCTGATCAGCGAGGGTTGACCACACATACTTGTTCAGGCACAGCTCGCCACCTTCATCGGCAACGCAATCCATAATGGTCTGGAACTCGCCTGCCGTGTAGCTGCTGAGCGTGTTACGCACCAGATACTCGGCAAAAGGATTTACCTTCACATCCCGATCCGCATCAGCGGCCAGGGCACGCATGCGGGTGTTGCCGTAACTGGTATCGATAATCACATCCGGCCCAAGGGGCAGGCCCTCGGTGAATTCGATAATGGTGAAACCTTCGCTGTCGGTGCGGCTGGAAATGGGAGGCTCACCCAGGTTCTGCAGGGCCGGGTTGGTGTAGTAAACACTCACCCTGTCCGGTTGCACGATTCTCAGGTTACGGCGGGTAGGCTCGCCCTCGCTGGTGACACCGCCCGGCACTTCCATGGTTACCCGGACTTCATTACTGGCCAGGCCGCCGCTGTTCGAGGAATCGCCGGTGCTGCCCGAACTGAAATCATCGACCGGGTTCTTGTTTCCCGCGAAGTCATTGGGCTGGCTGGCCGCGCCCGCAATGGCATCTTCGCCACTTCCGCATCCCGCGGTGAGCACTAGAGTAGAGGAGAGGAGTAAACCGAGTGTGAATCGCATGCCTGGCTATCCGTGCAGAAAATACAGGTAGACAGTCTAACAGTCGGATTCTCGGGAAAGCGTGAGGAAAAGCACGAAAGAGTCAGGGAAGGAAAGCGAAACGGGCCCGGAAAATGGGCCCGTTCCAGATCAGGCATTAATCAGAAGAAAATCTTCATGCCCGCCATAACGCCCTCATCGAGATTGAGGTCTCGTGAGGAATTCTCGATTTCGGTGTTCAGGTAACGGTAGCCGGCGAAAATCTCCGCGTTGCGGATCACGCGATAGCTGCCACGAAGCTCCAGGCTGGTCATGTCATCGGAATCGCCGAATGAGAGAATGCTGGGCGCGTAATGCAGGCCGCCGGTGAACGACAAGCCCGGCACGTTCGGAATGTTGACGGTTGCGAAACCACCGAGACCGAGAGCTCCACCATCTGCACGGCTCTGATCCCAGAAGATGCCACGCATACCGATGCCGGCGGTGGTCGGCAGGTTACCGATAGCAGTGCGACCCTGGGCATGGAAATCGGCGTTGAAAATATCGCGGCCACCTTCGTGGTAGGTATAACCGGTGCCAACCTGGATATCGTTGTTGGTGCCGAAGAAATTCACCTGGCCCTTCACCGAGTCGTTGGTGAGGCTAAGGTCGACGTCACCCGCAAAGGCAGGCGCGGCAGCCAGTGAGAGAACCATCAGGGAAATCCGGGACGCTTTCATAGTTTTGCACCTTCGTAAGTTATTAGCTGGATTGGCGGTATGGTAACGGGGCGCCCGGAAGCACTCAACTTAAATGCCAGTAAGTCCCCGTTAACTTTCATTTTTCGCAGATCAGTGCCGGGTGGTCTCGCCGCCCTGGTCCAGATCCTCCGGTGATGCGTTCTCTGCGGGTACCCGGTATTCCTCGTTGGCCCAGGCCCCCAGATCGATCAGTTTGCAACGCTCGGAACAGAAAGGGCGCCAGGGGTTGGTCTCGGTCCATTCCACCGACTTTTTACAGGTTGGGCATTCAACGTTCATGGTTGCCTTCGGGTATTGGAAACGTGTCTGGATGTCTGTGCCCGTATTTCGGTAAGCAGTTCTCAGGAGGCAGCAGACGCCTGACAATATTGTTCCAGTACTGCCCGCAACATTTCAATATTGACAGGCTTGGCAACAAAAGAATCCATACCGCATCGGCGGCAGCGTTCCTCGTCTTCTTCCATGGCGCTTGCGGTGAGGGCGACCACGGGGATGCGCAGGCGGTTGTGGGTTTTCTCCCATTCCCGCAGGCGCCGGGTGGCTTCAAAGCCATCCACGCGGGGCATCACACAATCCATGAACACCAGATCGAACGGATGCCATTGCCAAAGGCTGGCCGCAGCCTCGCCATCGTTGGCGGTCATCACGTCACAGCCCAGCTTCTCCAGCAGCCGACGGGTCAGGGTGCGGTTCACGGGATTGTCTTCCACCAGCAACACCCTCATGCGGCCGCAGGGAAGCTCCCGGTGCCGGGCGGTATCGGTGGTAGCCTGAAGCGAGAATCGGGTCAGGAAACGCCGTTCTTCTTTGGCGGCATCGGCAAACAACTGGTTGAGGATGGGCGTCAGGCAGGACTCTCGTAGAGATTTGCTCAGGAAGGCATCGGCGCCGGCCTGGCGGAAATGTTCGGCATCGCCCCGTTGGGGGTTGGACGACAGGATCAGAAGGCGCATATCCGACCAAAGCGGATTGCTCCGTATCTGTCTGCATAGCAGGTCGCTGTCCATATCCGGCACAAAACCATCCAGAATAATGGCATCGAAAGGCTGCTGGCCATCGAACGCCGTACGCAGGGACGTGAGTGCCTCGCCAGCGGATTTCACCGCTTCAATGTGCACCTCGTGGCGGGACAGCATCTCCAGCGTGATCTTGCGGGAGAGCTCATAGGAATCCACCACCAGAATCCGGCGGTGTTTCACCATCCGGGTATCTGGCCGAACCCGGGCTGCGTTCTCCGGGGCCACGGGCAGAGTCAGTTCCATCCAGAAGGTCGAGCCTTCACCGGGGCGGCTTTCCAAATCCATGGATCCGTCCATCAGGCCTACCAGTTGACGGCAGATGGTAAGGCCAAGGCCTGCGCCGGGCAGTTGACGCTGGAACTGTTGGCCAAGCTGCACGTAGGGTTCATAAACCAGGGGAACATCTTCCGGGTTGATGCCCACGCCGGTGTCTTCCACGGCAATGCGCAGGCGAGCCTTATCGTCCCGACGGCCCAACAACTCGATACTGATCAGCACATGGCCAGAATCGGTAAACTTGATGGCATTGGACGTAAGGTTCAACAATATCTGGCGAATGCGAACCGGGTCACCCTTCAGGGCCCAGGGCAGATTTTCGTCAATCCGAAGCTCCAGTGCGAGGCCTTTCTCCCGGGCGCGAGAGCCGAGCATGTGCACCAGATCATTGAGGGTTTCCCGAAGGTCAAAGGGAATGTCGTCCAGCACCAGCTTGCCCGCTTCCATGCTGGAAATATCCAGCAGGTCGTTGATGATGGCAGAGAGGCTTTCCGAGGCGCTCAGCAAGGTCAGGACGTATTCCCGCTGCTCCTGATCCAGGGGTGTATCGGTAAGCAGGTTGGCGTAGCCCAGCACCGATTGCAGTGGAATGCGCAGTTCGTGGCTCACATTCGCCAGAAACTGGTTCTTGGCGTGATTGGCCCGCACCGCCTCGTCCCGCTCACCCTGGGACTGGATCGTGGTCTGGCGCAGGGAACGGGTGTCCTCAAGAATTTGCAGGCGCATCTTGTTCAGGGCCTGCTCCAGTTCGGAGAGTTCGTCCGGCGTCTTGCGGGGTTTGCGCTTGAGCTTCAGCGGGTCTACCAGCGCGTCCAGGTTCAGACGGGCGGCGTAATCGGCCATGGATTCCAGATGTCGGGACAGCGTCAAACGAACGATCACCAGCAAGCCAAGGGTGCCCAGCATGACAACAATTGATTGAAACAGCAGGTTCAGGAGCGCGCGGTTACGTAGGTCTGTGTAAATCTGGTCAATGGAGGAGGTAACGGTGAGCGTGCCGACATTTTCGGGGCTGCGGTTGTTGGAGCGGTCGAATATTAGTGGAAAGGTCTGCGAAATGACCCGACCCTCAGGGTAAGTACCGGTGCTGAAGGTTTCGCCGGTGCTGGTCACCACCCGACCGTACTGGACAGCGGGCACTGCCTGCATATCATCCAGGCTGTTAGCCACCTCGCTGAAATTCATCAGCCAGATGTTGTTGCTCATACTCCCGGAGACCAACTCGGCGGCTCGTGTCTGGTCATTCAACAGATCGTTCTTGCGCCGCTCGAACTCTCCGATTAGCTGAACGCCCGTTGCCACCAGAGACAGAAACAGGCTGAACAGTAATACGTAGGCGAGCAACCTTGCCGCCAATGGCCGTATTCCCAATCGTTTGAAGAACCGCTTTGAAGGCAAGGCACATATTCCCTGTGTCGACTACAAAATCACCAAAAGCAGTTTAACAGACCGTCAGCACTTCGACACGTTTCCGTGAATGATCATTCACGAATCGGAATCGGACGTTCAGATCGTACAGATGCGCGCCGTAAATGCGCTCTTCATCCCGCCCTCTGCGAAACGAGGGGCGTGGATCGTAAGCGACCACATCCTCGATCAGCGGGCGCAGTTCCGGATAGTCTTCCGATGAAAGCTGACGGATCTGCGCCTCCGCTTCCGGCAGAAAAACCACCTCCAGCCGTTCCGTTGGCGGAGAATCTGCCCAGCCCAGGGTGGCCTCAGGCACGGAATCGGCGAAGGGAAGGTAGGGTTTGATATCGAGAATCGGTGTGCCTTCGATCAGGTCATGATCGCTGATGCGGAGGATGAGCTGGCCATCTTTTCGCACCAATCCCTCATTGCGAACGACCGACAGGCCGAGGCTGTTTGGGCGAAACGGAGAACGGCTGGCAAACACGCCCATTTTTCGGTTGCCGCCCAGGCGGGGAGGGCGCACCACTGGCCGCCATTCAGCGCGCACCGCTTCGTGAAACTGGAAGGTCAGCCACAGGTGGCTGGCGGTCTCCAGTCCTCGGAAGGCATCTTCCCGGTCAAACGGTGGCTGGATGATCAGGTCGGCCCGGGCATGTCGGGTCAGACCTGGCTGGCGCGGTACCCCGAACTTGTCCTGGAAGCAGGAGCGTGTAATGGCAATCGGCGTGAGGGTAAGGGCCTCGGTCGCGGGCTTCGAGGGGTGTCTTGGCATTACAAACGATCATCCTCAATAATACCGGAGAAAAACATCTCCACACGGAACACCACAGAAGCCCGGTCTTTGAAGCTTTCCTCCCGTGGGAATTCCAGCGCGGGGATCAGCTCCGCGTATAGCCAGTTGCTGTGGAGTCGGTAGCGAAAGGTAAGATCTGTAAACGCGGAGGTGGTGCGCCAGGAAGGTTTGCTTTCCCCCAGCAGGCCCAGCCTCGGTGTTACGATTAGGCGGTTATTCATGCGCTTACGCATGCTGAATATCTGGCCCGCCACAAATTCCTTGTCGTTGTGCACCCATTCCAGTTCGGAGGACGACTGGAAATACCAACCATCCCCGACCGGGCGGCCTGCGCCAATCCAGGTTCGCTCTCCCCAACCGTCCTGATGAAAATAATAAAACCGTTGCTGAGCGTTCAGCACCCACTTGTCGTCCAGGCGCCAGCGCTTCTCGGCCGTTGCCCTCCAAAACGCATCCGGAGGGAGCCGAAGGCGCACACCCACATCATTGGAGAAATTGATGGCATCGCCAATCTGGGTCAGATAGCGCAGGGCGCCCGTGGCTTCCGTATCGGAACGCTCCGGCTCAGTAAGCTGGCGGTCCCGCTGGCGCTCCCCGAGAGGAATCAGGTCTTCGCTCTCGCTTTCGATAACCAGGCGCAGTTTCCGACGGGTGGTGGGAATATCCAGCCGGAATCGAGCCTCCGGCTCAAACTGTGCCGGGTCGCCGTACTCGGATTCCGTCGCAAAGCCAACTCGCAGATAGCTCTCATTGTTGGGCAGGCTTTGGGCGCTGCCGGACAAGGTACGGTCTGCCCATTGGCCAACAGACTGGATCTTCTGCCCGTGAAGGCGCTCCTGCCGTAGCACCCAATTGCTGAACTTGAGCCAGTAGGAATCCCGTGGATCCGCCCAGTATTCGTCCGGCTCAAACGTATAGAACCCAATCGGGAGCTCAGCCGGAGACAGCATCTCAGCCACTGAACGTTCCCGAACCTCAAACACCGGCTCGATGCTGTAGCTTGGAGAAGAGACCGTGAGAGAAAGTGCAGCCGCAAGGCCTGCAATACGATAGCGGGAAAACCAGTCAGTCAAAGTCCACCAGCAACCTTTCATGCAGCTCCCGCACCTGACGCGATACATCATCCAGAGGGCGGTCATTATCAATCACCTCATCCGCCCGCGCCAGCCGATCCTCGCGTGACATCTGAGCCGCGATGATCCGCTCAACTTGCTCCCGGGAATTGGTGTCACGGGCCATGGTGCGTTCGAGTTGAACGTCCTTGGGTACGTCAATCACGATAATGCGGTCAACCAGTTCGTGCTGGTCGGTCTCTAGAAGGAGAGGGGAGACCAGAAGCACGTAGGGAAGCTGGTAGTTTTCCGGGTTCAGCTGCCGGATCAATTCCTCGCGGATGATCGGATGCAACAGCGACTCCAGCCAAACCCGCTCTTCCGGCTCCTGAAAGACAATTGCGCGAAGCTGTGAACGATCCAGAGCGCCGTCGGAAGTGAGAATCTTCTCCCCAAAGTGCTTTGCAATCTCAGCAAGCGCTGGTGTACCCGGCTCGACCACTTCGCGGGCAACATCATCGGCGTCCACCCAGTGCACGCCAAGTTCGCCGAAAAGGCGAGCGACCGTGGATTTCCCGGAACCAATGCCGCCGGTCAGGCCAGCAATCTTCATGAGTCAGACTCCCAGGAATCCGTACCAGAACGCCTGAATCTCAGTCCCGAACCACAAACAGAGCAGCCCGGCAGTCGCCAGATAGGGCCCGAACGGAATCGGCACCTCGCGCCCATGCTGCTTGAACACCATCAGGCTGATACCCACGACGGCGCCAACCACCGAGGAAAGCAAGATAACCGCTGGCAACAACTGCCACCCCAGCCAGGCGCCGAGTGCGGCAAGCAGCTTGAAGTCTCCATGCCCCATGCCTTCCTTGCCGGTTACCAGCTTGAACAACCAGTAGACGGACCACAGAGCCAGATAACCGACCACTGCCCCCCAGAATGCGCTGTTAAAATCGGTCAGCACGCCAAAGTAGTTCAGCACTAGGCCAAGCCACATCAGTGGAAGGGTAATACTGTCTGGCAGTAATTGAGTGTCGAAATCAATTACCGTCAAAGCCACCAGAGCCCAAACCAACAAAAGGGCCCAAAGCGCCGACTCGTTCGGCCCGATGACAGCAATGGTCACCACCGAGAAAATCGCGGTGACTGCCTCAATGATCGGGTAGCGGGGCGAAATGGACGCCTTGCACGAAGCGCATTTGCCTCGAAGAGCCAGCCAGCTGACGACTGGAATATTCTCCCAGGCCCGAATGCCATGGCCGCAGGAAGGGCAAGTGGAAGCCGGCTTGGCTAGGGTAATCCGGTCTTCCTCCTTGCGCTGTTTTTCAGGCAGTTCCAGGAACTCCTCGCACTGGCAGCGCCAGTCCTGGTGCATCATTTTGGGCAGTCTCAGAATGACAACATTCAGGAAACTGCCCATGCAGAGGGATACAAGAATAACCGACAGGTAAAGTAGCCAGGGGGTGCCAAGCAACGTTTCAAGATCAAGCACTTAGCCAACCACCTTACCCATCTGGAAGATCGGAAGGTACATAGCGATGATCAGGCCACCCACCAGCACGCCCAGAACCGACATGATCAAAGGTTCCATAAGGGACGAAAGGTTATCAACCAGATCGTCAACTACCGCTTCGTAGTGATCGGCAACCTTGGAGAGCATCTCGTCGAGGTTACCGGATTCTTCACCGATGGCAGTCAACTGAACAGCCATTACCGGGAAGATGTCTGCATTGCGCATGGCCGCCTGCAACTGGGTACCGCTTGCGACTTCATCTTTAATGTTGTTGATCCCATCCCGATAGACCGCGTTGCCTGTTGCATTAGCCACAGATTCGAGCGCGTCTACCAAAGGCACCCCGGCGGCAAATGTCGTTGACAGAACTCGCCCGAACCTGGCAACCGCCGACTTATCGAGAACCTCGCCAATAACCGGAATTTTCAGTGTGTACTTATCAACCGCATCTGAGAACTTCTTCGACCTGTACTTTGCTTCCTTGAAAAGGAAAAAGAAGCCAACAATTCCCAGTAGTACAATAAACCACCATTTCTGCATCCATTCTGAAAGGTTTACCACCATCTGTGTGAAAACCGGAAGGTCTGCTCCAAAGCCAGTAAACAGAGCCTCAAACTGCGGAACAACTTTCACAAGCAAAATTGCAGTAACGATGATTGCGACAACGACAACGGCTGCAGGGTAGGTCATAGCCTTTTTGACCTTTTTCTTCAGCAACTCGCTCTTTTCCAGATAGGTAGCAATTCGATCAAGCATCTGCTCAAGCGCACCCGCTTTTTCACCGGAATCCACAAGGCTGCAGTAGAGATCGTTAAAATGCCGAGGGTGCTTCCGAAGCGCACCCGCAAAACTGGTGCCTGCAGCTATGTCATTCCTGATATTCAGAACCAGCTCCTGAAGCCCCTTGTTCTCCTGTCCGTCCGCGACGATGTCAAAGCTCTGAACGAGGGGGACGCCTGCCTTCATCATGGTGGCTAGCTGGCGGGTGAGCATTGCAATGTCGAAGGGGGTGATCTTCTTACTGCCGCCGAACAGTGGTTTTGACTTTTTCTTCACCTTGCTCGGCACAATGCCCTGTTTGCGAAGCTGAGCTTTCACTAGTGCGAGGTTGGTGCCGGAAACTTCACCGGTCGTCTTATTACCTTTTCGGTCTTTGCCTTCCCAAACGAATGCCTGGAGCTTTTGTGCTTTCTCTGCCATGTCTAGTCCTTCGTCACGCGATTGGCTTCCTCAAGACTGGTCACACCCTGAATCACTTTCAGAAGCGCTGCCTGCCGTAGATTTCGGAAACCCTCGGCCTGAGCCTGTTTTGCAATTTTGATGGAGCTGGCCTCTTCCATAATCATGTTAGCCAGCTCGTCGGTAATCTTGACCACCTCGTAAATACCGACGCGGCCTTTATATCCTCCATTGCATTTATCACAGCCCTTTGGGCGGTACAACGTGAAGCCTGTATCAATTTGTTCCTGTGTGAACCCCTCCGCCAAAAGCACGTCTTTGGGGACATCCGCGGCCTGTTTGCAGCTGTTGCACAGCCGCCTTCCCAGTCGTTGAGCAATAATTACACTCACGGAGGTTGCGATGTTGAACGACGGAACGCCCATGTTCATCATCCGAGTGAGCGTTTCGGCAGCGCTGTTGGTGTGCAGGGTGGAAAGAACCAAGTGGCCCGTTTGGGCCGCCTTGATGGCGATGTTCGCCGTCTCCAGGTCACGGATCTCACCCACCATGATAACGTCGGGGTCCTGACGAAGGAACGCCCGGAGCGCTTCCGCGAAGCCAAGCCCTACTCTGGTGTTCACGTTAACCTGGTTGATACCTTCGAGGTTAATCTCGGCTGGGTCCTCGGCAGTAGAAATATTCCTTTCGGCAGTGTTCAGGATGTTCAGGCCGGTATAGAGAGAAACCGTTTTACCGGAGCCGGTTGGCCCGGTTACCAAAATCATACCTTGGGGTTGTTCGAGGGCCTCAAGGTAAATCTGCTTCTGGTCTTCCTCATAACCAAGAACGTCAATGCCCAGCTTGGCCTGGCTCGGATCCAGTATCCGCAATACGATCTTTTCACCCCATAGGGTGGGTAGTGTGTTCACCCGGAAGTCGATGGCCTTGGTTTTGGACAGTTTCATCTTTATCCGGCCATCCTGAGGCACACGCCGCTCGGATATGTCCAGCTGAGCCATGATTTTTACGCGGGCAGAAATCTTCGGCGCCAACTTTATGGAAGGTCGTGACACTTCCTTCAAGATACCGTCCGTGCGGTAGCGAACCCGGTAGACCTTTTCATAAGGTTCAAAGTGAACATCCGATGCGCCACCGCGAATCGCATCCAGCAGCATTTTGTTCACGTACTTAACGATGGGTGCGTCGTCCACTTCACTGGCAGTAACGGCATTTTCGTCTTCCTGTTCGCCACCCTCGGTTTCCACACCTTCCAGGTCTGCGTCCTCAAGGTTCCCCATGGAGGTGTCCTGGGATTCCAGGTACTTCTCAATGGAGTCCCGAAGTTTAGCGTCATCTACCAGTATTGCATCGGTACTCAGGCCGGTATTGAACTTGAATTCATCAAGTGCCTGAATGTTGGTCGGGTCAGAAACAGCGATAAACAGCCGGTTGCCACGCTTGTAGATTGGCAGCGCGTTGTGTTTACGGATCAGCTTCTCGTCGACGACCTTCTCGGGAATCATCTCCGTGGAAAAAGCGGAGAGGTCCAGAACCGAGACCCCGAACTCCATGGCTGCGGAGAAAGCCAGCCCGCTGCTATCTGCCAACTGGTTCTGAACAAGATAGGTGATCAGGGGGATTCTGTTATGGGAGGCCTGGAGAAAGGCATCTTTCGCAGTTGCCTCGTCCAGAAGTCCGTCATCCACAAAGCGTCTGGCCAAGCCTGTGAGGGTAACTTTGCTGCTGTCAGTTGCCATAGGAACGTTCAAGAGTGTCTTATAAGTTGCTGAAACGGCGTTCAGAGTGATTAAAGCAGAGTTTAGATGCACAGGATGTCTTTGGAAAGCATGCATGTAATTAACCTGCAGCTGACAAAATTTGTCACCGAGTGACCAATTGCGACTAGGCAAACGGAAGTGGCGCTTCTATGTTGGTGTGATGTTTGTTGCCTACGGGATTGTATTTAAAGTGAAAAATTCCGGTGCTTAAAGATTGGCACGGTGTCTGCTTGTTACATGGCAGGCCGCTCTGCGTCCAGGGCGAGACTGACCATCTTTCGGAGATAAAATATGAAAACAGTTCAGAAGGGTTTCACTCTTATCGAACTGATGATCGTTGTAGCGATCATCGGTATCCTTGCAGCGGTAGCGATTCCTGCCTATCAGGAATATGTGCGCACCTCCCAGGGTGGCGCTACCATGAAGGGTGTTACTCCGTACGTTTCCAAGGCGCAGGTTTGTGTTCAAACTGGCATTGACTGTACCAACCTGAATAGCGAAATTGGTGCGGAAGATGCGATGGCTGGCTCCGCCACAACCTTCGACATTAACACTGGCGGTGATCTGGTCTGGACCAACGAGGGTTGCGCGCTGACCGCTACGATCGGGACTACCGGTGGCGTTACCTACAGCATGGCCGGTGTTGCCCCGGTCACGACAGCGCAGTGTGAAGAAGGTGCTGGCCTCGATAGCTAAGGTCGGCTGACGGATGCGATAGAAAATCGCAAAGAGTCAAGGTTGTAAAAAACCCCTGTGATAACACAGGGGTTTTTTTATTTGGGAGCAATGTATATGATCCTGGTTGCCTCTAGCCTCCTACTGGTCGGGTTTTCTCTGTTTTCAGGCCTTATACCGGCTGGCGCTGGCAATTATGCTGAGCAGCGTTTTCTCCTGTGTTTAGTGATCTGGCTGGCAGTTTGCCTTTGTCTTGCCAAGATCGTCGCCCATCGCCACCAGACCGCGAGGATTGGGTGGCTGCCCTGGTTGCTTCCTTTCATTCTTGTGTTCCTGTCCGGTGAACTCTACCCAGCGGTTTACCACGTCGAGCCCCTGATGTTCGCCTTCTTATTTCTGGGCTGTTGCCTGTTCAGCGGCCACCTGTCTGAGTCGGGAAGTCTTTGGCAGCACTCGGGTAGAATTCTCACAGTTATTGCGTTCCTTGCGCTGATCTATGGATTCATTGCGCTCATGAACTACGGTCTTGCACTACGTGATGGCAATACGGATATCGACACAACGGTGACATGGGGTTTCCCTAATATCAGGTATTGGAGCCATCTGGCCACATGGTTGATTCCGCTGATTGCTGCTGCGCAGCGTTCCGGAAGCCTGTCGACGTTGCCTGTTGTCCGGGGGATGTTTGTGCTTGCCGGATCGCTGTGGTGGTGGATGCTATTTTCTACATCCGCCAGAGGGTCTGCCCTCGGGCTTCTGGTTGGATCGCTGATCGTAGCTGTGCTTTTCAAACGGCATACACTGGGCTGGCTGCGTTCGCTTGGTATCCAACTGCTAGGTGGTGGGACTCTGTGGCTGGTATTGACCGTGCTTCTCCCCTGGTTCTTTTTTGGGGCTGCCGACCTACGAGAAATTGATGCTGACTCGGCTGGCCGGATGCCTCTTTGGCGGGAAGCCTGGGAAATGAGCCTGGTTAATTTCCCGTTTGGGTTGGGCCCTCAGTCATGGCTGACGCATTCCATCATTAGCGATGCATACGCCAACTCAAAATCCTACGGTCATCCGCATAATATGTATTTACTATGGGCTGCCGAATACGGATGGATCAGTCTCGCGGCTCTGGCTATCGCGGTCGCAGGCATTATGAGGTCATTGCTGGTTCGCAGTTCGACCTACGTCGAAAAAGGCCGGAATGCCACGGTTATGGCTGGGTTTACCGCATCGGTCGTGGCTGCCGGTGTGCATAGTGGCTTTTCGGCAGTGTTTATGGCGCCGGCATCCATGCTCACAGGATTTCTGGTTCTAACCTTGTTCCTGGCCTTGCTCCAGGCGCCGCTACAGGGTGACTCTCCGCGCTCGTCTGTTCCAGCTCGCCCAATGGTCCGGTTATCAGCGGGGCTCGCGTTACTGGTAGTGTTGGCTGTTGGTCCCCTGTGGATGCAGGAGGTCTGGCGCTACTATCAAGACAACATGGAAGACCGATTGACCTATAAGGGCCAAGGATCGATCTATTCACCCCGATTTTGGTCACATGGTGACTTTCCTCGACAGCAAGTTGCAGACTGATGTAGCGCAACCGTACTGTTTTTACTGCAAAAAGCTAATTGGCGCGGAGTTTGCAGCATTCACTTTAGTCCTGATCTGAAGTGGAGTAGTTCCTGCTCATGAACAAACACCGTGGTTTTACCCTGATCGAACTGATGATCGTGGTCGCGATTATTGGCATCCTGGCGGCGGTTGCAATACCTGCGTACCAGACCTATGTGGCAAGCGCACATGGCGGTGCGGCGATGAAGTCGGCGACGCCCTTTGTGATTAAATTGCAGGTGTGCACCCAAACAGGCAACGGTTGCCAAACGTTGAACTCGGAGATCGCAGCGGAGGCAGACCTGAGCATCGCGCCGAGTGCAGCGGTTGGCACAACCTCTGCCATCACCATGATAAATGAAGGTTGTAACCTTGTTGCGACTGTTGAAGACACCGGCACCGTTAACTATGTAATGACTGGGGTAGCACCTATTACCGATGAACAGTGCCAGGTTGGCGCTGGTCTTGATTCTTGACTACTGAGGGATTTATTGACGGAATGGAGTATCGCAGCAGTAGGAAAACAATAAGCGTACTATTGCTGCTCTTTATGCTGGTGCCCTCGGCTTTGTTGGTGAAGGTTTGGCCGATAGCGGCTGCGTTTTCCGACGGGCTCGCCTTGTTGATGGGAGGCCTGCTGGGTAGCGTCATGCTGTTGCGCTCAGACGCCAGCCGTTTCGCACTATCGCCGGCCTTAGGATTGCTTCTCCTTTTTATTCTGGCGCTGGGGTTATCCATTGCGGTTAACGGCTATGCTGTCTCCGCAGCCTGGCACTGGTACCTCATTTTCCTTGGCTTTTCGGCGCTGTTTCTCTTCGGTATGACTGAGGCCCTTGAGCAGTTAGGTACCGATCAATTTGTCGCGCTGTTAATGCGCGTTCTCTGGTACGGTGCAACCTTCTACGCCATTTTCAGCTTGCTACGATATTACGGCGCCCTCCAGGGAGTGATCCCCTCGCTTAAGCCGGCCGAGGAGCGTATGGGGGGTATGTGGACTCAAGCCAACCTGAATAACATCACCTTGTGGCTAGGCCTGCTGGCGGCAGTTTTCTGCTGCAGTTGGCAGCAACAACGCTGGAAGCTGGCAGGCTCGGTACTCTTGTTTGGTTGGGGTATTGCCTGCTCCGCTTCGCGCGTGTCGTGGTTGTTTACGGCAGGTCTTTTGTTGTGGGTGATTTGCGCGAGCCTGCCACCTTTTCGCTTGTCCGAAACCTTGCCCAAAAGAAAATTATTGGCGGGTTCGGTGCTCGCTGTTGTGGCTTTGCTTGTTTTAACCCCATTTGTTAACGCGCCCCTCAACCAATGGCTGACGGAGCAGGGAATTGTAAACCGGAGCACCACTCAAGCCTTGCTGGAGCGGGATGCGTTGAACGACAAGTTCCGGTCATCGGAGTGGCAGAAAGCGGCTTCAGCCGTGCCGGAAATGTCGGTAAAAGAACTGCTGGTGGGCGTTGGCCCAGGGCAATACGCTCGCTTTTCTTCAGAAAACGATCATAGGGTCTCGGTTGAGTCATTGGATAATGGCACTTGGGGTAATGCTCACAATATCTTCATCATGCTCTTTATTGAGACCGGTTTTATCGGGTTGGCGGTTTTTCTGGCCATACTTGTCTCGATTGGATGGCAGGTACTAAAGCGCCCTGTAGATACCAACAGGTTGTTCTTGGCGGGAGCCGTAGGCCTGCTCCTGATACATAGTAACCTTGAATTTCCGCTTTGGTATGCCTGGTTCTTAATGCTGTTCGGGCTTTTGTTATTGCCTCTCTATGAGAACCGTCTGCTCGAAAACGACAGCTCGCGAACCAAACCCTTCGTGGGTGGGGTGTGTCTCCTGATTACCCTGATAATGTTTATCAGCGTGGGCACCAGTTACGCTTCGTTCGCGCGTATTGCTTTGAAGGAAGACCATGACATTGATGACTTCATGCAGATAATGGTTTTGAGCGAGCATGGCTTACTTGGCCCCTACACATCACTCTGGCGCTATCGAGAGTTCGCTCCTGTTACCGTAGATCTGGAAGGTCAACTGGACGAAGTCGAACGGGTTGCCCACTGGCAGGCACGTGACCTTGTAATGCTGCGCCAATACTCGCTATATCTGATGGCCGATAGACTGGAAGATGCTTGTAATGTAGCGACACAAACGGCTCGCCGATATCCTGGTTCGGCGCCTTTCATGATCGACCACGTTCGGGAGAAAGGGCTGGCTGCGACATCAGATCTGCCGAAGCTTCAGGCGTGCATCAAGGAAGGGCTTTCCATTCGGGGTAAGACCCTGACCGGAGTCAGGATCGAGAATGCCAAGGAAGCGATGGCTGAGAGGCTGAGGGCAACCCAGCCTTAAACCTCCACCTCCTCGAACAACTCCGGCACCTCAACATCCCAGCCAAATTTCTCGCGAATCCGTTTCCGCATGACGTCACTCGCAACCATCTCCCCGTGAGTGACGTAAACCTTCTCGGGCTTTAATGAGCCCTGCTCCAGCCACGCCAGGATCTCGTTGTAATCCCCGTGCGCGGATAGCGAGTCCAGGTTATGAATCTCAGCCTTCACCGGCCAGTACTCACCATGAATCTTCACCGATTCTGCACCATTCACCAATGCATCCCCGCGAGTACCCGGTGCCTGAAAGCCAGCAAAAACCACACTGTTGCGGGGATTGGGTAGTAGCGTTTTCAGGTGGTGTAGTACCCGTCCACCACTGGCCATTCCACTGGCGGAAATAATCACGCAGGGGTAGCGCACTGCATCCAGCTCAATGGATTCCTCCACCTTGCGCACAAAATTGGTTTTCTCATCAATCAGCTCGCACTGCGCCGCACTGAGTTTGTGTTCTTTGTGATGCTTGCAGAAGATCTCTGTGGCTTTGATTGCCATGGGGCTGTTCAGGAACACAGGCAGTTTGGGGATTTTCCCTTCGCCCATTATCTTGTGAATCACGTACAACAGCATTTGCGCGCGCCCCACCGCAAACGCCGGTAAAAGCACGATGCCGCCACGACCAGCCGTTTTGGTGATGATTTCTGCGAGCTCGGCCTCCGGATCCGTCTCACCGTGGGCGCGATCTCCATAGGTGGATTCACACAACAGCACATCCGCTTTTTGAAGCGGCTCAGGTGGGCGCATGATGATGTCGTTCTGCCGCCCCACGTCACCACTGAACACAACCGTTCGGTCGGCACCTTTGTGATGAACATGCACGCAGGAAGAGCCCAGAATGTGCCCCGCCGGGGTAAACGTTACCTGGAATCCTTTCACCGGCTCGAACGTTTCATGGTAGTGCAGGGATTCGAAATGCTTGAGTGCTTCCCAGGCGTCTTTCTCGGTAAACAACGGTTCCGGGTTTTCGTGCTTGGAGAATTTCTTGCGGAAGGCGTACTTGGCGTCTTCTTCCTGTAAAAAGCCGGCATCTGGCAGCAGAACCTTGCATAGTTCGTGGGTCGCCTTGGTGCAGTAGACCTTGCCTTTAAATCCGTTCTTCACCAGGGCAGGCAGGTAGCCGGAATGGTCAATGTGGGCATGGGTGAGCACCACCGCATCAATGGTGGACGGATCCACCGGAAACTTCGCCCAGTTGCGCTTGCGCAGGGTTTTCACGCCCTGGTACATGCCGCAGTCCACCAGTACCCGGTGCTTGTCGTCGGAGAGCAGGTAGCGCGAGCCGGTAACGGTTCCTGTGCCGCCAAGGAAGCGAAGTTTCATAAGGGCATCCTTCTCGTTCTTTATTTAAGGAGTGTTACTATGGCCTATCATAGTTCATAACGAATTGACCTGAAGCAGGAAGCGAATCACATGCATTACAGCTCGATCCTCCCGGATGTCATCAAAGTGGCCGACCAGGCCAGCGAGAGAGTGCTGCATATTTATCAATCCGACTTCAAGGTGAACTATAAGGAAGACCATTCGCCCATCACCGCTGCCGACACTGCCGCCCACGACATCATCACTCACGGCCTGCGCAGCATCAGCCGGGATATCCCAATCCTCTCCGAAGAAGGCAAGGACATTCCCTGGGAAGAGCGCAAACACTGGCGGCGCTTCTGGCTGGTGGACCCCGTGGATGGCACAAAGGATTTTACCCAGCGCACTGGCGAGTTCACGGTAAATATCGCCATGATCGAAGATGGCCAGCCAGTGATGGGCGTCGTCATCGCGCCTGCCCTGAAAGAGGCTTTCTGGGGAATCGTGGGAGAAGGCGCCCATATGCGGGACCGCACGGGCAAAGTTCACCGGATCCGGGTGACGGAACCCAAAGCGGTAAAGCGTGTAGTGGCAAGCAAAAACCACCTGAACGAGGAAACGAAAGCTTTCATTACGGAAAAGCTCGGTGACCATGAGCTGGTTCAGGCCGGCAGTTCTCTCAAGTTCTGCCGTATCGCCGAAGGCCATGCCGACGCCTATCCCCGCCTGGGGCCTACCTGTGAGTGGGACACCGGTGCTGCGCAGGCCGTTTTGATGGCGGCTGGCGGAAAAGTGGAAACGCTGGATGGCAAGCCGTTGAAATACGGTAAACAAGATGTGTTAAATCCGTATTTCATCGCTACAGGAAGCTGGTATATTCCCGAGCCATGACATGGTACGCACTCCAACACAAACCCGCCCAGGGTGACCGCGCCCTGACGCACCTCCAGAATCAGGACATTGCCTGCTTCTACCCGAAAATCACAGTAGAGAAGATCAAAGCCGGCAAGCGCACCAAAAAACTGGAGCCCTTGTTCCCCGGTTATCTCTTCGTGAATTTGGAACAAACTGATCCTATGTGGGCAAAGCTGCGCTCTACTCGCGGTGTGTTGAGGGTTGTGGGTTTTGCCAACAAGCCTGCGGCCATCGGTGACGATGTGATCCAGCATATAAAGGATAGTCTCGATTCCGTAGCAGAGCAGGGCGGCATCAAGCCTGGGCAGTCGGTTCACCTGAGTGAAGGTCCGTTTGAAGGCATCAACGCAATTTTTCAGGCCTACGACGGCGAAGAACGGGCTGTTGTGCTTATTAACTTTATGCAGATGCAGCAGAGAGTGAAAGTTCCAGTATCTGCTATAAGGAAATAGTAGAGTGGGCTGGTTGAGCCGATCTGCAATCAGTTGTTTCAAATGGAAGGTCCTAACTCTCACTGATTTGGAATAACAAAAACGGAGTATAGATGACGGAGATGCATCGACAGCCCCAGCCAGAATCCGATGACGAGATCAGTCTAGTAGATTTGATCTCAACGTTTCTTAAGCATCGGAGGGTGTTTTACATTGTATTCATCTCTGTACTATCGCTAGGGCTTCTTTACGCCTTTTTTATGCCGCAGAAATACGATTACGTCAGCCTCGTCAAGCTTGCTGAGAAGGATGCTGGCACTCCTATCGAGAAGCCAATTACTGTGATTGCGACTTTGGAAAATCGCTGGCTTCCAGAGTATCAGTCCGTTTATTACGCGGAACACAATGAAGTCATGCCGTTTGAGGTTCGCTTTGAAAACCCGGAGAGTACGGCTTTGATTCGAGTGTCTTCAGAGGCATCAGTTGGCCAGTCTGATGCGGTGGAAAACGCCCATGTGCAATTAATAGAAGAGCTCGAGCAAGCACAATCGGCTGCCGTGTCGAGCTTGAAACAGAATCTTAAGGGGCGGATTGAATCGCTGTCGGGGATGGTTGAGGTGCTTGAGGGTTACGAGGATGCCGGCGTAGCAATCGCCGCAGCAGTTGAAAAACGTTTGTCTCTCGAGGCGACGTTGGACTCGATTCTGCCAATGGAGGTTCTTGCTTCAAGCCGAAAAAAATCAGAGCCCAATGGGCCTGCGCGAAGCTTGATAATTGCTTTGGCCGGCATGCTTGGTTTGATGGGGGGAGTCTTTCTTAGTTTTTTCGTAGAGTTCGCGAGCCTTGTAAAGGCCAGAGTGACTGATTCGTAGGCGATTCCCTTGCATTTCCGATGCTTTAACAATTCTTTACCTCAGTAAGTCCCTGAAACCGCATCTGTCAGACTTTTTGTCACTTGCTTGTCACAGGCGATCCCGTAGAATCGTCACGCTTCTGAAACAGAACATTCATCTACCGACAAGGAAATAGTTGGGATTCAGTTGTTCCCATTCGTATTGCCGTTTCCCTGTCACCTTTCAGATAATCTTATTCTATGACCTTAAAACACTGGGCCCTGGTCGGTGGGGCGGTAGCGTGCTTAAGCAGTTCTCTCCTTTCTGCGGCGCCCTGGCTTGAGCCGGGGGATTCGCGGGCCAGGTTTGCCGCTCAGAAGTTGGCCGATCGTGGCCATATGGACCGTACTGTTAGCACCTGGCCACTGATGTGGAGTGCGGTTCACAGTGGTGTTCAGCCCAGTGTGAGTTCGGATCAAGCGTCTGTGGGTGCCGCCGCGGCTTATCTGCGTTTCGAGCAGGAACAGCAGGCACAGCCGGGCTTTCGCGGTGAGTTCAGTCTGTATGGCAGCAGCGAGATTCCCGGTATCCGGGGGTTTGATCAGAATTCCCTGGCGAAGGCCGAAACCGCAATCGACCTTCAATGGCAGGGCGAAGTCTGGGCCCTTGGGCTCAACCCCGCCTATGCCCATAACCCTGATGATGATGACGAGCTGCGCCTGGATGGCTCCTATCTTGCGGCAACGGCGGGCAACTGGGTATTTGGTGCCGGCGCCATTGACCGCTGGTGGGGCCCCGGCTGGCAGTCCAGCCTGATTTATTCGAACAACGCCCGTCCGATGCCGGCGCTTTGGGTTAATCGCAACAACACCTACGCCTTTGAAACTCCCTGGTTGAGCTGGATCGGCCCCTGGCAGTTCACAACGCTTGCCGGTCAATATGAAAGTGATCGCGCAGTTCCCGATGCCAAACTCATTGGCATGCGCTTCACCTTTCGCCCCATTGATGGCCTGGATATCGGTCTCTCCCGCGCGATCATGTTTGGCGGAGAAGGGCGGCCGGAAGGCGCGTCTACCATTTGGAACGCCCTGATAGGCCGTGATAACGGGCAGCTTGAGGAAAACGACCCTGGCAACCAGCTTGCAGGCATCGACGCGCGCTACGGATTCGCGATTGGTGAACAATCCATGGGCTTATACGGCCAGATGATGGGTGAGGACGAAGCCGGCGCCTTCCCGGCCCGAAAATCCTGGCTGCTGGGCGCAGACTGGACCACTCAGCTGTTCGAAGCCGACCAGCAATGGTTTATTGAGTACACCAATACCCTGGCTGACGATTTCCTGGGTGAATCCATGCCCAACATTACTTACGAACATTCCCGTTACCGTTCCGGCTACCGCTATTACGGCCGCAGCATGGGTGCCAGCTTTGATGGTGACGCCGAAGCCGTTACTCTCGGGGCCTTCAACTTCTTCGACAACGGGACGAATCTCAGTGCTAAAGTCAGTTTCGCACGGCTCAACAAAGAGGGCGGTATTAGCATTGTGGTGCCGAACGACGATATCTTTTATGCCGTGCCCGACGTTGATCAGAATGTAACCATCCTCGATGTAGGCTACGGAACGCGATTGCTTAGCGGCTGGCTGGACCTGAACCTCCAGGCCACCGACAAAAAAATTCAGTACCTGGGTGGCGAGAAAGACCAATGGTCTCTCGGCGCGACCTGGACTTACCGTTTTTAAACTGATTGAACCAAAACGCCGGATCTCTAATTGTGAAGCTTAAGAATCTCTTACTCCCCCTGGCCATGCTGCTCCCCGTAGCAGCAACCGCCCAGTCCATCAGCCAGTCCCAGATCGAACAGTTCCAAAGCCTGCCCCGGGCCCAGCAGGAAGCGCTGGCCAGGCAGTACGGTGTCGATCTGGACGAGATACAATCCTCGGGGCAGCGCAATCAGCGCCCTCGAGACGTTCAGGTAGTAGAGCCGGTTGCAAGTATTACGGACGAGGAGAGGGGTCGGGCGAGTAGAGATAGAGAAGAGGAGGAGAATGAGCAGGAAGCTGCGGATAAAAACGGAGGCCTGAAACCATTCGGCTATGACCTCTTCAGAGGCAGCCCAACCACGTTCGCCCCGGTGACAGAGATCCCTGTTCCTTCCGAGTACACACTCGGCCCGGGTGACGTATTGCGAATCCAGCTTTGGGGTAAGGAAAACCAGAGTCTGGACCTGCCCATCAGCCGGGATGGCACCATCAGCTTCCCCCAGTCCGGCCCCATGAGCGTAGCAGGGCTAAGCTTTGATGAAGCGCGGCAGCAAATCCGCAAGCAGGTATCTGAGCAATACATTGGTGTCCAGGCCAGTGTCTCCCTGGGCGAACTGCGCAGCATGCGGGTGTTCGTGCTTGGGGAGGCCCGTAACCCCGGTTCCTATTCAGTCAGTTCTCTCTCTACCATTACCAATGCCTTGTACGTCTCTGGTGGCATCAAACAAACCGGCTCCTTGCGGAACCTTCAACACAAACGCGACGGCAAGCTTGTGGGCACGCTGGATCTTTATGAGTTACTGCTCGAGGGTGACAGTTCCAACGATAACCGCCTGCAGCCGGGCGACGTAATCTTTATCCCACCGGTGGGCAAGCGCGCTGGCATTGATGGTGAAGTATACCGCCCCGCATTGTACGAGCTAAAAAACGAAAACACTCTGGCGGACCTCGTTGGCATGGCCGGTGGCCTTACCTCGCAGGCCTATCCCCAGCGCATAAATATAGAGCGGACTAACGAAGATTTTCTCAGGATCATCGCTGAGGCCGATTACACAGTTGCCAAAGGAAAGAAAGCAAGAATCCAGGCCGGTGACAGAGTGAATATTCCGTCAATCTCCGATATCACTGGTCAATACGTTGAGATCGCCGGTGCGGTCACGCGCCCGGGCCGTTTTGCCTGGATGCCCGGTATGCGGGTGAGTTCAGTTATCAGGAATATTGATGCGGATCTGACCCCCATGGCTGACAAGCGTTACGCGGCTATTGTTCGCACCGACAAATCCACTGATACGATTTCAGTGCTGAACCTGAGGTTGAGAAAAGCCGTCCAAAATCCGGGTAGTGAGTTCGATTTCCAGCTGGAGGAAAAAGATAAGCTGCTGATCTTCTCCGATGCTGGAAAAGTGGAGCGCGAAGAGGAGCTTCCCGAGAAGAGCGACGAGATCGAGGATGAAGAACGGCGCGAGTTCACTCGTGAACGTCTTTTTGAACCAGTGATTCGTCGCTTGAAGAGCCAAGCAACACCTTCATCGCCACAAAGGACCATTCAGATAACAGGGCCCGTTCGATATCCTGGTGAATATCCCCTACCAGCCTCCAGGCAGCTTGCGGATGCAGTTTTCGTAGCCGGAGGTTTGAAGGACTCGGCATCGCTCTCCAATGCAGAAGTGGCGCGTTACACCACCGATGACGATGGCATCGGCAAGACCAAGATCCTCAACGTGAATCTGGCCGATGCCATGGACAGTAATGGCACCCTTGTCCTCCAGAGTCGCGACCGGATATTGATCAAATCTATCCCGGAGTTCGCGAAAACTAGCACTATTGAGCTGAAAGGTGAGGTACGTTACCCGGGCGAATACACATTCCGGGATGGGGAGACCCTGAAACAAGTGATTGAACGTGCTGGCGGCCTTACTGACAACGCCTTCCCGAGAGGCGCGGTATTTACCCGGGCCAAGCTGCGTCAGTTGGAAGCACAGCGACTGCGTGAGGCGGAAGAGCGCCTGCAAGGAGATCTCCTCGGTGTTCAGCTTGAAGGCGATGGGCTGAGTGGCCAGAGTGCTGACCGGGCGCAGCAGGTTGAGGAACTGCTTGAAGATGTTCAAAGCAGCCGCCCGGTTGGCCGCATGGTGGTTGACCTTGAGGCGGTTGTGAGCGACGAGGGCTATCAGGCGATCCGCCTTCAGGACGGCGATACGTTGACCGTTCCAACGATTCCCCAGTCAGTCACCGTATTCGGAGAGGTGCAATTCCCCACCAGCCACCTGCACCAGGCCGGCCTGACCGTGGATGACTACCTTGATCGGTCCGGCGGGCCGACGCGCCAGGCCGATAAGAGCAGGGTGTACGTTGTGAAGGCAGACGGGTCGGTAATGCTTCCTGAGAAAAGCCGATGGTTCGGAAGCCGGAGCCAGCAGTTGGAACCGGGGGATACGATTATCATGCCGATTGACGTAGACCGTCTGAATCAGCTTGAACTTTGGTCCAATGTTAGCCAAATCGTTTACCAGATGGCTCTTGGTGCTGCAGCAGTGGGGAATTTGTAATGTCTGGCTATGAAAGAATAAAAGAGGCACCCGAGGCACGGCCGCGCGGAGATGATGAAATCGACCTTCGCGTCGTCTTTACAACGCTTTGGGCAGGTAAGTGGTTAATCCTCGGGGTTACTCTGGTCTTTGCAGTTGCAGGCATTGCCTATGCTCTTTACAAACCCAACATATATCAGTCCAGCGTTTTGCTGGCACCTGCGAATGAGGAAGGGTCTTTAAGCGGTATCAGCGGTCAGCTGAGTGGTTTGGCCAGCCTCGCTGGCATAAACATTGGTAGTGGCAGTTCAAACCAGACAGTGATTGCAAAAGAGGTATTGCAATCGAGGGCGTTTCTTACTGATTTTGTAAAGCGTCACAAGCTTGAAGTACCTCTGCTCGGTACCTTGGGCTGGAGTGAAACCAGTAAATCCTGGATCTACGACAGAGATGTGTACGATCCTGACACCGACCAGTGGCTCGCAGATGAATCAGGAAAAACGTTCAAGCCCAGTGACTGGGAGCTTGTGAAAGTCTTTAAAGAGGAGCATATCGGTGTCAGCGAAAATAAAGATAATGGAATGATCACCTTAAAAGTGAGAAGTCTATCTCCGGTAGCTTCGCAGCAATGGGCTGAGTGGCTGGTTGCGGATATCAATGAGCACATGCGTCGCAAAGATGTCGCTGAATCGAACGCGAGGATTTCCTATCTCGAAGACAAATTGAATGATACGAACGTTGCTGGAATGCAGCAGGTGTTTTACCAGTTGATCGAGAGTGAAACCCGCACGGTGATGTTGGCAAATGCTCAGAAAGAATATGTATTTGAGACCGTCGATCCTCCCGTTATTCCCGAAGAGAAGAGTGAGCCAAAACGCGGTCTGATTGTTGTGCTTTCGGTGATGTTAGGGGCGATGTTGGGCGTCGTTATGGTTTTTGCGTATTTTTTTGTAGCGAATGGACCAAGACAGACGGTTAGAGAGACCGATCAGCACGCATGAGGATCCGTCTGCTCAATCTGAGCCTTAGGGCTTTGACATTAGCTGTAAAGTTCGTTTTTATTCTGTCGTTGGCCGTGTTTCTACCACCCGAAAAAGTCGGACTGTACGGCCTGATTACAGTCACAGTTTTTTATTCCATTTACTTTGTAGGTTTCGAGTTTTATGCATACAGTACCCGCGACATGGTCGCGAGGCCAAAGTCCGAGTGGTCGGGTCTACTGACTAGTCAATTGGCCTTCTTTTGCCTGATGTATCTTGTCGTCCTGCCAGCCTCTAGCATTCTTTTTGTGATGGGAATGCTCCCCTGGGCAGTGATGGCGTCTTTCGTCTTTCTGATCGTTCTGGAGCATCTTTCAACCGAATTGATGCGGCTGCTGGTTGCAATTGAAAAGCCCTTATTGGCAACTCTGATCATCTTTATAAAGCAGGCACTTTGGGCGATATGCTTCACATTCGCCATGTGGCTGGACCCGGAATTCAGAAATATTTCTGATCTGCTGCTGTTCTGGATTATAGGTACTTTCAGCAGCATACTTATTGGCGTGTGGCCACTGTTGAAGCTCGATTGGACGGGGGCATTCTCCAGGCTAGATTGGCGTTGGGTAAGAACCGGGGTGATCATTGCGGTCCCCTTGCTCTTGTCTTCAGTTGCCGTCAGGTCTTTGTTTACTTTCGATCGCTATGCTTTCGAGGCGCTGAACGGGTTAGCGCTCCTGGGGGCGTACAGTGTCTACATGGGAGTTGCCTCCGCGATGCTCTCTTTTATGGAGTCAGGTGTCTTTGTTTTCTATTACCCGAGAATGATGAAGGCGTACAAAGAGAAAAATCTTGGAGAGTTTCAGGTGTCGTACCGAAAGTTGGCAAGGCAGTCGGTCTTATGGCTTGCGGTTTTGACGGCCGGTGCCGGGCTGGCGGGAATTACAGTTTTTCCTCTCCTTGAGGAAAGAGTCTACGCTGAAAACCTTCCTTTATTCGCAGCAGTGATCGTTGCAATGGCCATTTTTATCATTGGCTATGTATTTCAGTATGGGCTCTACACTACGACAAGGGATGGCAGCATCATTGCCGCAAACGTTACAGGTTTAATAGTTGCGGCACTGACACTATTCCTACTGGCTTCGCACTCTGAATATTGGGCTGTCACTGTTGCAATGCTTGTTGGGAGTGCTACTGCAACAGCCCTGAAATATTGGAAATGGCTCGCTACGCGCAGAGAACTTCTGCTCGCATAAAGCTTGCTTCTGGAATCTCGGAATTGGATCCTTATTATGATGAAAGAAACTGTCTTGGTAACCGGCGCTGATGGGTTTATCGGGTCTCACCTTACTGAACTTCTTGTTCGAGAAGGCTATAAAGTAAAGGCTTTATCTCAATATAACTCCTTCAATTACTGGGGTTGGCTTGAGAATATCGATTGCTTGGACCAGATAGAGGTGCTTAACGGTGATGTTCGTGACCCACATTACTGCAAGCATATCACCAAGGGTGTAGATATTGTTTACCATCTGGCCGCATTGATTGCGATTCCCTACTCATATGTAGCACCGGATAGTTATGTAGATACTAACATTAAAGGAACACTGAATATTTGCCAGGCAGCGCTTGAAAATGGTGTGAAGCGAGTGATTCACACCTCCACCAGTGAAGTGTATGGCACTGCCCAGTATGTTCCGATTGATGAGAAACACCCGGTTCAGCCTCAGTCTCCCTACAGTGCATCCAAAATCGCCGCTGATGCGATGGCGATGAGTTTCTACAATGCGTTTGACCTGCCGCTGACTGTCGCCCGCCCATTTAACACCTATGGTCCGCGGCAATCCGCCAGAGCGGTGATTCCCACTATTATTACCCAGATTGCTGCTGGCCAGAAGTCAATCAAGCTCGGCGATGTGTCGCCCACCAGGGATTTCAATTATGTGGAAGACACCTGCCGGGGCTTTCTGGCGCTGGCGAACTCTGAGAAAACAATCGGTGAAACGGTTAACATTGCCTCGAACTTCGAGATTTCGGTCGGCGATACCCTGAAGCTGATTCGCGAGATTATGCAAAGCGATGTCGAATTCATTACCGATGAACAGCGAATTCGCCCGGGAAAATCGGAGGTGTTCCGTCTGTGGGGAGAGAACGCCAAGATCCGAAATCTGACCGGCTTTACCCCCGAGCATTCAATTGAGGAGGGTTTGAGGAAAACCGTAGAGTGGTTTACAAACCCGGACAATCTGAAGCACTACAAGGCTGGAATTTATAATGTCTGAAGTGTCGGTAAATCGGCTTGTTGAATTCGTGAAGAACCACTACGGAACCAACGAATTCATTCCGCTGCACGCGCCGGTGTTCAAGGGAAGCGAGCAGGCTTATGTTGCCAGCACAATCGATTCGACATTTGTTTCCAGTGTTGGGGAGTTTGTCAATCGCTTTGAGCAGGATATGGCTGCTTACACTGGCACAGAAGCAGCGGTCGCTACAGTAAATGGAACCGCAGCACTCCACGTGAGCCTCCGATTGGCTGGCGTTTCACCGGGAGACCTTGTAATTACTCAGGCACTGACCTTCGTCGCCACGTGTAACGCCATACGCTACTGCGATGCAGAACCACTGTTCATAGATGTGGATGAGGCGACTCTCGGGCTCAGTCCTGCTGCTCTAGAAAGCTGGCTGGAACACTTCGCCAGCAAGAATGAGTCGGAGGAGTGCATTGTTCGGGCGTCCGGCAGGAAGATTTCCGCATGCATGCCCATGCACACCTTCGGCCACCCGGCTGACCTCGCCGGACTGGTGCGCGTGTGCGAAGAATGGGGCATTCCCTTGGTTGAGGATGCTGCAGAATCGCTGGGAAGCTTTTACCAGGGCCGTCACACCGGCTCCTTCGGTAAACTGGCAGCGGTGAGCTTTAACGGAAACAAGATCATTACTACCGGTGGTGGTGGCATGATTCTCTGTGATGCGGAAACAGGCCGGCGAGCTAAGCATCTCACGACAACCGCCAAAAAGCCGCACCCCTATGAATATGTTCATGATGAGGTAGGTTTTAACTATCGGTTGCCCAACATCAATGCTGCGTTGGGTGTTGCCCAAATGGAGCAATTACCGGAGTTTTTGGCTGAGAAGAGGGCCCTGGCAGGGGAGTATAGACAGCTCCTCAAAGACACCGAGTTTCAGTTTGTAGACGAGCCGGATGGATGCAGGAGCAACTTCTGGTTGAACGCGGTGCTCTGTCCGGACCAGTCATCAAGAGATCACCTGCTTGAGCTTACTAATGCCAGCAACGTAATGACCCGCCCAGTCTGGCAACTCATGTGCGACCTTCCAATGTACGCCCATTGCACTCGGGGAGATCTGCGCACCTCAAGGAGCATCGCCGAGCGCCTGGTTAATCTTCCCAGCAGCGTCAAGCCGGTTCAGAAATGAAAAAGATCGCAGTATTCACCGGAACCCGGGCAGAGTATGGCTTGCTGTACCCCTTACTCAGAAAACTGGAGCAGCAATCAGAGCTGCACTTGCAGTTGATCGTAAGCGGTATGCACCTCTCACCTCAGTTTGGAGAGACCTGGCGAACGATAGAGGACGATGGGTTTACTATTGATGCCAAGATAGAAATGTTGCTGGCATCTGACACCAGCTGTGGCGTTGCCAAATCTATGGGTGTCGGGGTCCTTGGGTTTGCAGATGCGTTGGAGCGACTCCAGCCTGACTGCCTGGTGATTCTGGGTGATCGCTATGAAGCGCTTGCAATTGCGCAAGTGGCTGCGGTGATGCGCGTTCCAATTGCTCACCTCCATGGGGGCGAGCTAACGGAGGGCGCGTATGATGACCCGATCCGGCATGCGATTACCAAGCTGTCTCATTTTCATTTTGCCGCTTCCGAAGAGTACAGGCTACGGGTCATTCAGATGGGCGAGGACCCCGCGCACGTTTGGAACGTAGGAGCATTGGGAATTGAGAATATCTGCACGGTCCCGCGTGTTCCGTTGAACACCATTAACCAGAAATTTCAGACTGATCTCAAACAGCCGTTTTTCCTCGTGACGTATCATCCGGTAACTGCGGGGAATGAGGATAGCGAAGATACCTTCAGAAACCTCTTGTCAGCCCTTGACGAATTTCCGGATCATCAGGTTTTGCTCACCTATCCCAATTCCGACAATGGCGGGCACCGTTTGATTCAGATGCTCGAACAATTCGCTACTGCGCACCCCGACAGAGTGTTCGCGGTACCCTCGCTTGGTATGCAGTGCTACCTGAGCGCGGTTGACCTTAGCGACGGTGTGATCGGAAATTCTTCCAGTGGTGTCATTGAGGTTCCCTCTCTCAAAAGACCCACGGTGAATATTGGTGTGCGTCAAAAAGGAAGGCTTGCAGCAGACTCAGTCATTCATTCTGGAACATCTCGAGATAGCATTATCGGGGCTATCCGTCAGGCACTTTCACCTTCAGCCAAGAAGACTTCAGAGACTTGCGAGAATCCCTATGGCAGTGGTGATACTTCGACGAGGATTGTCGATGTTCTGAAAAGTCAGCGGGCCACTGGGGCGAAACGCTTTCATGACATTTCCTGGGCCCATGAGGAATGATTTGAATGGTAAGAGTAATTGCAGAAGCAGGAGTTAACCACAACGGCGATCGCGACATGGCCTTTCAGCTGGTCAAAGTGGCAGCAGATTCAGGTGCCGATGCCGTAAAATTCCAGACCTTCAACGCGGAACGATTGGCCGCCCTTACGGCGCCAAAGGCGAAATATCAGCAAGCGACCACGGATGCGCTCGAAAGCCAGTTCGCTATGCTGAAAAAACTGGAATTGCCAACCGAGTGGCATTTCGAGCTCCAGCGCTACGCACGGGAACTGGATATAACATTTATATCAACGGCCTTTGATCTCCAGAGCCTGGCTTTTCTGCAAACACTGGACCTTCCCTATTACAAGATCCCTTCTGGGGAGATTACCAATGGTCCGCTATTGCTGGCTTTTGCCCAAACTGGCAAGGAACTGATCATTTCTACAGGCATGGCGACGCTGAGCGAAATTGAGCAGGCGCTTGCCATCGTCGCATTTGGCTATGCTCACGAAGAAGAGCCGGAAGGCCTTGAGCAGGTGTGGCGCTTCTGGAGCAATCCGGAGGTTCAGGCGTCTCTGCAAGGCAAGGTTTCGTTGCTTCATTGTACTTCGCAATACCCCACGCCGATGGAGGAAGTAAACCTCAAAGCAATGGGGACTCTCGCAAACGCTTTCGGTTTGCCTGTTGGCTACTCTGACCACACGCAGGGCCTGGTTGTACCTACAGCTGCCGTAGCACTCGGAGCAACCATTATTGAGAAGCACTTCACGCTGGACCGCACATTGCCAGGCCCGGATCACAGGGCTTCTCTTGAGCCGGATGAGCTTTGCGATTTGGTGCGCACCGTACGAGATGTTGAGCGGGCCCTCGGTAACGGTATTAAGAAACCGCAGCCCAGCGAGTGGGATACCCGCGAGGCAGCACGGCAGCAGGTGATTTTTTGCGAGCCAGTTAGAAAAGGCGAAAAAATCGAGCGAGGCGCATTATCCACGGCCCGCTGTGGACGAGGGGTTTCTCCGATGGGGCTTTGGGATATGGTGGGCAAAGTTGCCTCAGAATCCCACTCAGAGGGAGATGTGCCAGAGTGACCCAAATGTTGGCAGCCGACCTCACGTCGAGAGATTGTATTTTAATCGGGGCGGGCGGGCATGCGAAGGTTGTTCGGGAACTGGCTGAACTGTGCGGTGCCAATATTCTCGGCGTCTGCGATCCGAAGTTTCAGGGAGCATGCAACGAGATCTGGAATGGTTTGAAGGCTCTCGGAGGGGATGAATATCTGTCCGAGGTAAACCCTCAAAAAGTTCTGTTACTCAATGGAATTGGGATGATGCCAGGAAGCCGCATTCGTCAGGGAGTGTTCGAGCGGTTTACAGCAATGGGCTTTCACTTCCCATCCCTCGTCCATCCTTTTGCCTGGCTGTCTCACGACGCTTCCCTGGGCGATGGCGTTCAGCTTATGGCGGGATGTGTTGTACAGCCGGGCGCACGTGTCGGAGTTAATACGATCATTAACACCCGCAGTTCCGTCGACCATGATTCCTGTCTAGGGGAGCATTGCCACCTGGCTCCCGGCGCTACCCTTTGTGGCGATGTAAGTGTTGGTGCCGGTAGCTTTATTGGTGCCGGCGCAACGATTACCCACGGAGTGACCGTGGCGCCAAGAACATTTATCAAAGCCGGGTCTTTGACAGCCAAAGACGTTATTTAAGCACCGCAACACCAACATTATTTTGCAAACGGATTACTTGACACATGAAAAAGTGGCAGAACATTCTAATTCAGCCGAATTTACCGCTCGAAGACGCCATTGCCGTTCTCGATAGAGGCGGACTTCGAATCGCTTTGATAGTGGATGAGGCTGAGCGGCTAAAGGGTACTCTGACCGATGGGGATATCCGTCGCGCCCTGTTAAAGCATGTGCGGCTGGATGCGCCTGTTAGCGAGGTAATGTGTTCGACGCCTCACGTTGCAGAGATAGGTTGGTCTAAAGAGAAAATTCTCGCCGTAATGGAAGACTTAGAATTGCTCCAGATCCCATTGCTAGACCAAGAACATCGTGTGGTCGGTCTAGAAACATTGCACGGATTGATGGAGAGACGAACGGTTGCCAATCCGGTATTCCTAATGGCGGGCGGTTTTGGGACGCGCCTGAGGCCTCTGACTAATGAATGCCCGAAACCCCTTCTCAAGGTCGGTGATAAGCCAATTCTGGAACTTATTCTTGAAAGCTTGGCTAACGCAGGATTTTATCGCTTTTTCATCTCCACCCATTATCTACCTGAAATGATACGAGATCATTTCGGCGATGGTTCCCAGTGGGGCGTTAATATAGAGTACGTTCATGAAGAGGATCCACTTGGGACAGGAGGTGCTTTGGGCTTGTTGCCGAAGCATGAGGTTGATCTCCCGTTAATCATGATGAATGGTGATTTACTCACAAGCGTAAATTACCGAGGCCTCCTCGACTTTCACGTAGAACATAACAGCGTGGCGACAATGTGCGTACGGGAGTATGAGCACCAAGTCCCATACGGTGTTGTGCAGACAGATGGTAGCTATATCCGGAGCATGGAGGAGAAGCCCGTTCAGAAGTGCTTTATCAACGCTGGCATTTACGTGGTTTCCCCTGAACTATTAAAGCAAGTCAATCCAGGAGAGCGGGTCGATATGCCGACACTTCTCGAAAAACAGATGGCTGCTGGAAAAAAGGTATCCATGTTCCCGGTACATGAATATTGGTTGGATATAGGAAGGATGGACGACTTCAGACGGGCGCAGAAAGAAGTGGATCGCTTATGAGATTGGCTGTGATTCCAGCAAGAGGGGGTAGTAAACGTCTTCCCGGCAAGAATATTAAATTACTTGGTGGAAAGCCTCTTATACAATGGACCATTGATGCTGCCGTAGAGAGTAAGGTATTTGATCGAGTTTGCGTCAGTACTGATAGCGAAGAAATAGCAAACATCGCTTTGCGCTCTGGTGCCGAAGTGCCGTTCATGCGCCCGGCAGAGTTCGCCTCAGATACATCGACGACAGCGGGCGCACTCGCCAATTTTATCGATGTCTTTGAGAAGACAGAGGGATGTACGGTCAATTATGTATGTCTATTGCAACCTACCTCGCCATTGCGGACAGCTGGGGATATTATTAATTCAGAGAGGCTTTTGACATCAGAAAACTTAGATGCCGTAGTTTCGGTGTGTGAAATGGAGCATCCGATTCAATTGTGTAACACGCTTCCACCTGACCATTCTCTAACCGGTTTCGTTAAATCTATTGACATTAAGAGATCCCAAGAGCTTGATATTTACTATCGCTTGAACGGAGCAATTTATTTTTGTAAATCCTCCGTGGCTAAGCAGCTAGGCAAGATATATAGTGAAGGCATAAAGTCGAAGGCTTATATCATGAAGTCTATAAACTCAATAGATATTGATACAGAGCTCGACTTTCAGTTAGCTGAAGTGATAGCTAACAATTTCTCTAAGAAATAGATTTAGCTATTGCAATGAAAGATGCTGTTTCTGGTTTATATGGGCTCACTCCTCATTCAGTTGAATTGACGATGCTCGTGTTCGCTAAGCTTTTTTTGTTATGGAAAGGAAAAACGATTTGTTAGATTGGTCGGTATATGTAGAGTCCGCTTTCCAGTTAAGAAATGCGCTCGATTTTTTATCGAGTCGAGGCATTTCGAGTTGTCATTACATCATTCGGTTGAATGGTGTGAAAAAGAATGATAACGAAATGCTCCAAGTAGCGACAGCGAACCGAATCAAATATACGGCTGTCAGGTTACCGAAGAAGGGTCTTTCAAAAGGTTTCTTAGTTATATATGTGTTAGCGATCGTCAGTTTTTACTTTACTCGTGCGAGTAACGTGGTCGTTGGTGATCAGAGGAGCATTATTTATCGTTTAGTCAAACCTATATTGAGCGGCCCACTCTATTTTGTTGATGATGGGGCGTATAGCTTTTCGGCTTTACAAAAAGTTGATGGTTTAAAAGATGAAGGTGCTACTTGGATAACTAGATTCAGGATTTTAGCCGAAAAGTCGGAAAATATAATTTATTTTCCGTTTATTAAAAATAACGCCAAATTCTCGGATTATGCCCTTATCGTCGGAGCTCCACTCTCAGAATGCGGTGTTCTTTCGAAAGAAGATCATAAGCTGTGTATTGAAGAGGTTGTTTTGGGGTTAAAAGAAAAAGGTTTTTCAAATATATTTTATTTTCCTCATCGTGAAGAATATGTCCCTCTAGTTAATGGGGATGTTTCTATCATGCGTAGCGAAAATAGTGTTGAGGATTTCCTTGAGTCGCGGCTTGACAATTTCCCAAAGGTCGTTGCTTCATTTTATTCTACCGCGATATTTCTTATTCTAGAAAAATTCAATGGAGTTGATGTATTTTATTTTGATATTACGGGTTGCAAGTCGTTTGATGAAAAGCGGTTTTTTAGTGTTGTACATGTATATGAAGCTTTGAAAATTCAGGAAACGCTATGCAATGCTGTTGAAGCTGGTGGCCGCTTAATGAGGTTGCGGTGACCAAGGCGGTGTCTAAAGTAAATATATTTAGATTCAGTGTGATCGTAACTTTGCTTCTATACGTCACCTTGGCATTCTTATCCTTTTTTTGGGGGCAGTTATATTTTAGGGTTGCTGCAATACTTTCCGTAGTAATTCTATTAACAACTTTTTCTGTATTCGGTAGAAGATTGAGATTTAATAATCAGTCTTTGCTTCTTCTTCTCGTTGCAATTTGTTTTATATTTTCGTCTTTCAATTGGTATTCCACAAATTTTAAGTCCCTTTTTACTTTTCTGGTGATGGCATCTAATTTTATTGTTGTGTATGCAATTATTGATGCGAGAGTTTCATATTTAGCTTTAGAGCTTCCTTTTTATATTCTTTTGGTATGGATTATTGTCTTAGGTGCTTTCTTTGGTTACGATCCAGAAAGCTTTAACGATTTTCTGGCAGGCTCAAGTAGGAATGTGTTGTCGGCGATACTTATTGCTTTGACTATTGGGTACATAGTGAGCAGAAGAGTCCGTGGGCGCGAGGTCAATTTGCTACCCATTATCGGTCAAGTTGTCGCAAATTTCTTTCTTTTTGGGAGGACTGGAATTGTTATAAGTCTTCTGATTCTTCTCATAGTGGCAATCGCGGAGAAGCGAATTCTTTTTCTTATTTTTTCGATATTGGTACTTATCTTTGGATCCGCCTACTTTTTTTCAGAAATTTTAGTCTACATCGCCTCAAATACGAATTTTGAGTCTGGTTTTGAAACGCCGAGGGTGGCGTTAAATTTAGCCTACTTTCATACGATTAATGTATATGAGGTTATTTTTGGTAGGGATCTGAGTTTGATTGAGGAGTATGAAATATATGATGGCAATCCTCACAATTCTTTGCTTCGTCTTCACAGTCATTTGGGTTTTAGCATTTTTGTTGTTTTTTTATTGTCCGCTCTTTCTTTGGTTTTCTTGATAAAAGATCGAAAATTTTTGTTTTTGTCATTGTTTTTTGTTGTCTATTTGCGAAGCGTCCTCGATGTGGTCTATTTTTTCAATTTATTTGACTATGGGTTCTACATGATAGTTTTTTATATTTTCTTTAGGCGAAAAACTTCTGATTGTCGTCAGTTTTATGTTAATTCGTGAAAGGTTCGACTGGTATGGGAATGATTAGTGTCATAATGCCGGCCTATAACGCTGCCAAATTCATTGTTCGGTCTATCTCCTCAGTTCAGAATCAGACCTTTCATGGTTGGGAGCTGATAGTCGTTGACGATCTTTCTTCTGATGAGACGTGTGAGCTCGTTGAGGCGCTTGCTAAAGAGGATAGTCGCATTCGTTTGGTGAGACTAAACAAGAATTTTGGGGGGCCGGCTGGGCCTAGAAATGTTGGGATTCAGAATGCCCGTTTTGATTGCATCGCTTTTTTGGACTCTGATGACATTTGGCACCCTCAGAAACTTGAGAAGCAAATTGAGCTTGTCGATTCAAGTCAGGAAACGTTTTCATGTTCATCAATGGTCGATTTTGTGGATGATTCGGTTATCGCGTTTCAGGACGTATCTGAAATTACTGTTAAAAGTGTCAGGTTTATAAGTCAATCTTTGCGGGCGAAGATTCCGACTTCGAGTGTTCTGGTGTCCAAAAGTCTGCTCAAAAAGTTTCCTTTCGAAGAATCTCCGGATTATAAAGCAGTTGAAGATTTTCACTGTTGGCTTCGTATTTTAAATTCAGGTATTCGTTGTAAAAAGATAAAAGAACCACTTCTTTATTATAGAAGAAGTGAAGGCCAGATATCTGGATCAAAGCTCAGGATGATGAAGAAGGTTTTCATGGTTCACAATAATTTTAAAGGTAGAGGACCTCTTACATCGCTTTTGTTTACGGCGTCCCATGTTTTGGGCGGCGTGTATTTCAGGTTTTTTAAAAAAGGAATGTAGCATGAGAATTTTGGTTACTGGTGGTGCTGGATTTTTGGGGTCTCATTTGTGTGAACGTTTGCTTCAGGAGGGGCACGATGTATTGTGTGTGGATAACTTCTTTACCGGGCGAAAACGAAATATTGCCCATCTTATGAGTAATCCATACTTTGAGGTGATGAGGCACGACGTTACGTTTCCTCTTTATGTAGAAGTCGACCAGATTTATAACCTGGCGTGCCCCGCCTCTCCGGTACACTACCAGCACGACCCGGTACAGACTACGAAGACGAGTGTTCACGGCGCGATCAACATGCTGGGTCTTGCAAAACGATTGGGAGCGAGGATTTTCCAAGCGTCTACCAGCGAAGTGTATGGCGACCCGGAGGTACACCCCCAGCCCGAAAGTTATTGGGGTAAAGTTAACCCAATCGGAATACGGTCCTGCTACGACGAAGGGAAGCGATGCGCAGAAACGCTGTTCTTTGATTACTACAGGCAGCATAACCTTCCAATTAAGGTGGCCCGGATTTTCAACACCTATGGTCCTCGGATGCATCCCAACGATGGACGTGTCGTCAGTAACTTCGTTGTTCAGGCGTTGAAAGGAGAAGACATAACGATCTATGGGGAAGGGCAGCAAACCCGCAGCTTCTGCTATGTCGATGACCTGGTCGATGGTTTCGTTCGTTTGATGAATTCACGGGAAGACTTCACCGGCCCGGTTAACTTGGGTAACCCAGGTGAATTTACTATTAGAGAGCTCGCGGAGCGCGTGATTGAATTGACTGGTTCGTCTTCCGAGTTGATTTTCAAACCCCTCCCACAAGACGACCCAAAACAGCGTCAGCCGAACATTGAACTTGCGCGTGCCGAACTGGGTTGGGAACCTGCGATTAAGCTTGATGACGGCCTGCGAAAAACAATTACCTATTTCGATGATTTGCTCTCAATTAAAGATCTGGACTGAGTTGTTCCATGACAAATAGGGTTCTCGTTACCGGTGCTACGGGATTCGTCGGGCGGGAGCTATGCGCCCGACTGGCGTCTGCTGGAAAGGACGTTGTGGCGGTTGGCCGCGGCGGCGACTTAAAAGGCCTCTCAGGTTTGGCATATCGAAAGTTGGATCTGGAAACGGACGATCTGCAACACCTGTTTTCAGGGGGTATCGATGCGGTTGTTCATTTGGCTGGCCAGGCACATGGGAAGGGCGGTAGCGAACGTCAGGAACTGGATGGCTTCAGGCGAGCCAATGTGAATGTGACGATCAGGCTCGCCGAGGCAGCGATTCAAGCCGGTGTTCGGCGTTTCGTGTTTGTCAGTTCGATTGGCGTGCACGGGACGGCGACCAAGGGGGCGGCAATATCTGAGAACACGCCATTTAGCCCCGCCTCTCCTTATACGCAATCAAAAATGGAGGCAGAGCTGCAGCTAGTCCGCCTTTTCGATGGCGTTGGTTCTTCTGAACTTGCAATTGTTCGCCCTCCGCTTGTTTATGGCGCGAAAGCGCCGGGGAACTTTGGAAGTCTTCTTCGGCTCGCGAATTCTCCTGCTCCGCTCCCTTTTGGTAAGTGTTCAAACCGCCGCAGTCTGATATCTGTGGCGACTTTGGCAGATTTCCTTATTGCCTGCATTCAGAGCACCGAAGCTGGAAACCAGGCCTTCGTTGTAGCGGATTCCTCAGCCGTCTCAACCGCAGATATCGTGTCGGCTCTGAGGCGTGGAATGAATAGGTCCGAAAGGCTCATTCCCGTTCCGGCGTCGCTTGTGGCTATTGCTTTGAGGTTGTTAGGGAAGCGAGAAATGTACACACAGCTTTTCTGCGATTTGGAGATCGACAATGAGAAGGCGAGAAGGCTTGCTGGATGGGCTCCTTGCGAAAATACCAGGTCAGAACTGGAGACAGTCGGCAAACTCTTTTACGAGTCTCAGTGATCGAAACGAATTTTGAATTAGGACCCAAATGAAAATGAAAATTGCAGTGGTTGGCACAGGGTACGTTGGTTTATCAAATGCGGTCTTGCTGTCTCAGCAGAACGATGTCATTGCTCTGGATATCGATGACAGGCGCGTTGGCATGGTGAATGAGAGGCTGTCGCCGATAGAGGATCCAGAAATTGAGTCTTTTTTGATAAGCAAAAAGCTCAGCCTCAAGGCCACCACCGAAAAGACCTTCGCTTATGAGGATGCCGATTTTGTCATAATTGCGACGCCGACAGATTACGACCCTGAAACAAATTATTTCAACACGAAAACCGTGGAGTCGGTGATTTCGGATGTCCTCGAAATAAATCCGGGGGCGCTGATGATAATCAAATCCACTATTCCGGTAGGTTTTACCGCGATGGCTAGAGAGAAGTACGGAACGGAAAATATCGTCTTTTCTCCCGAATTTCTGCGAGAGGGTCGGGCCCTCTACGACAATTTATACCCTTCAAGGATCGTCGTCGGCGAGCGCTCGGAGAGGGCTGAAATCTTCGCCAAGTTGCTTTGCGATGGTGCGCTGAAGGAAGACATCCCAACACTATTTACAGAATCTACAGAAGCTGAAGCCATCAAGCTTTTTGCCAACACCTACCTCGCCATGCGAGTCGCTTTTTTTAATGAGCTGGATACCTATGCGGAGACGCATGGGTTGGATAGTCGGCAGATTATCAATGGAGCATGCCTCGACCCACGGATTGGCGACTTCTACAACAATCCTTCATTCGGATATGGAGGCTATTGTCTGCCAAAGGACACAAAGCAATTGCTGGCTAACTATTCGGATGTGCCTCAGAATTTGATCAAGGCGATAGTAGATGCCAACACCACGAGAAAAGACTTTATTGCGGAGGCCGTAATAAAGAAACAGCCTAACTGTGTTGGTATCTATCGTTTGATCATGAAGTCAGGGTCGGACAATTACCGAGCTTCGGCGATCCAGGGTGTTATGAAGAGGATCAAGGCCAAAGGGATTGAGGTAGTCGTTTATGAGCCGGTGATTGATGAAGATCAGTTTTATGGGTCGGAGATCGTAAACGATTTGGATCAATTTAAGCAAAGATGCGATGTAGTCATTTCCAATCGCATGGTGCCGGAATTATCAGATATTCAAGATAGAGTTTACACTCGCGATTTGTTCGGCAGTGATTAATCGGGAACAGAACCGATTGGAGCTTGTTCCTTCCGTCACCAAGGAGATTACGTGATTCGTGCTTTCGATGTTTTTTTTGCGCTACTAGGTTTGGTTGTTGGCCTTCCTTTGCTGCTTCTACTGGTTGTTGTCGGGCTCTTTGACACGGGCTCGCCTGTTTTCATGCAGGAGCGGGTGGGCCGAAACAAAAAGCCGTTCACCCTGGTTAAATTCCGCACGATGAGCAAAGAAACACTGTCTGTAGCCAGTCACCTTGCCAGCCCTGCTGCGATTACACCATTCGGTCGCTTTCTGAGACGAACCAAGTTGGATGAACTGCCGCAGTTATGGAATGTGCTGAAAGGCGAAATGAGCCTTGTGGGCCCGAGGCCGTGTCTCTTCAATCAGGAAGAGCTCATTATGGAGCGTGAAAAACGCGGTGTTTTGGCAGCCAGGCCGGGTATTACTGGACTTGCCCAGGTGAACGACATTGATATGTCTACGCCAACACTCCTGGCAGAGACGGATCAGAAAATGCTTCAGAATCTGACTGTGTCGGCCTACTTCAAATATATTTTGATGACTGTTTCAGGGAAGGGCGCCGGAGACAGGGTGCCCGGAAAACACTGATTGGCTGGTTCAAAGCATCGTTTGCGCTCCTTGTGTCTTATAATATCGAGTGCCTTGTATTTTTTAGCTGGTAAAGGAAAACCATGTTCCAGAGATTTCTGAATCTTTCCCGGGTTCACAAGAGACTGATTTCGGTCTTCGCAGATGTCGCCGTGCTGTTTTTTGCTCTTTGGGCAGCGTTTTCGCTTCGCCTGGACCAGCAGTTCTGGGTGCCCGACCGGGGCCAGCTCATCGTCTCGGGTCTCACCGTCGCTATTACCATTGCGGTATTCGTTAAGCTGGGTCTTTATCGGGCGGTGATCCGTTATCTGAGCGACCGGGCTTTTATCACGGTCATCACTGGTGTCTTTGTATCTGCGATTACCCTGATTTTGCTTGGGTACTGGCTTGAGGTGCTGGTGCCTCGCTCCGTTCCCATAATTTACGGCGCACTGGCGTTTATCTTCGTGAGCGGTACTCGCATGACAGTGCGCATGTTGGTGAACCGACCGAAGCACAATAATAAGCAGTATGTTGGCATTGTGGGTGCCGGAGAAACCGGGCTCCAGCTCGCTAACGCGCTTGACCAGGGCACGGAGTACCATCCGTGCGCGTTTATCTCTCTTTTGAAGGCGAATCACAGAGCACTTGTTAATGGTATCCCGGTTTACGACATCAGCCATATTGAGCGCGTTGTAAAAGATCACCGAATTAAAAGGTTACTGTTGGCCTTGGATGCTGACTCAGGCATTGATCGCAAGCGGTTACTCAAGAGGCTTGAGCCTCTGGCCATTCCTGTGCAGACCGTTCCCACCATGTCAGAGTTGGTGGCAGGACAGGCACGAATCAACGATATCCGGGATCTGGAGATAGAAGACCTTCTGGGCAGGGATCCCGTTCAGCCAGACAACGCCCAGGTGGCTGCAAGCCTGTATAACCGGTCTGTATTGGTTACGGGTGCAGGTGGTTCCATCGGTTCCGAACTTTGTCGGCAGATTATTCGTCACAGGCCGGCTCGTTTAGTGCTTTTTGAACAATCGGAGTTCTCACTTTATGCCATCGAGCGTGAGCTGCAGGCACTGAACTCCATTGAGGGGTTAGGGGTGGAGATAAACCCCTTGCTTGGAAGTGTTACCCATCGCAGGCGTTGTGAAACGGTCATGCGGAGCTTTGGCATTGAAACGGTTTACCACGCCGCTGCCTACAAGCATGTGCCACTGGTTGAGCATAATGTGATTGAGGGTGTTCAGAATAATGTTTTCGGTACTTTCCACGTGGCGGAGGCTGCAATCGCAGCTGGAGTGCACCGATTCGTCCTGATCTCTACGGACAAGGCAGTGCGCCCGACCAACGTTATGGGTGCCAGCAAGCGGATGGCGGAGTTGGTGCTTCAGGGGTTGGCTCAAAGACAGTCCGGGACCATTTTCTCTATGGTCCGTTTTGGGAATGTCCTCGGCTCATCCGGTTCTGTGGTTCCATTATTTCGAGACCAGATTCGTGACGGCGGACCGGTAACAGTAACGCACCCGGACATCATTCGTTATTTCATGACCATCCCGGAGGCGAGCCAGTTGGTTTTGCAGGCTGGCAGTATGGGCCAGGGTGGAGAGGTGTTTGTGCTGGATATGGGCGAGCCCGTGAAGATTGCGGATCTGGCTCGCAAAATGATTCATCTTATGGGTCTCGTGGAGAAGACGGATGACCGACCGGATGGAGATGTTGAGATTGTGTTCTCCGGACTGCGGCCGGGAGAGAAGCTGTATGAGGAGTTGTTGATTGGCGATAATCCTCAAGGCACTGCCCATCCCCGAATCATGATGGCTCGAGAAGCTTCTATGCCGTGGGAGGAAGTGGAGCAGACGCTCAACGGATTGATTCGGGCCAGTCATGAATTCGATTGCCAGGGCATTGTCGATATCCTGAAAAATGCGCCCACTGGTTTTGCGCCAAATGGAAGTGTTGCCGATCTTGTGTGGTGCAATGGCGCCAAAGATGTCATACCCTTTCAAGTAGAAAAGGTGAGACAGCTTCATCAGTGAGTTCGTTAGGTAACTGAACAGGGACTGGCAGTCGTTGCTGGCAGATGTTCGCTTTTGGAACGCATCGCTTGATTATGGATAAGATCAAAACTCTTTGTGTATTTGGAACTCGCCCTGAAGCCATTAAGATGGCTCCGCTTGCACTTAAACTAGCCGCCGACGCCCGCTTTGATGCGGGCGTTTGTGTAACTGGCCAACACCGGGAAATGCTGGACCAGGTGCTGGAACTCTTCTGCATTCAGCCCGACTTTGATTTGAACATCATGAAGCCCGGGCAGGATCTCACCGATGTGCTGACAGGTATTCTGACGGGAATGCGAGACGTTCTCTCGAAGGCTCGGCCGGACATCGTGCTGGTTCACGGCGACACGGCTACTACTTTCGCGGCTTCACTTGCTGCCTATTATCAACAGATTCCGGTAGCACATGTGGAGGCGGGATTGCGCACGGGCAACCTCTATTCGCCATGGCCGGAAGAGGCGAACCGTAAGCTGACAGGCGTGCTCACACGGCTACATTTTGCGCCCACGCCTAAATCGGCTGAAAATCTTACACGGGAAGGTGTTCCACTTTCCCACATAGAGGTTACCGGAAACACGGTCATCGATGCGCTCCTGACAGTGGTTGCGCGCGTGGATGCTGATCACCAGTTGCGTTCGGGGTTTGAAGAGCGCTTCGATTTTCTGGACAGCAATAAGAAGCTGATTCTGGTTACTGGCCATCGACGAGAAAGCTTCGGCGGAGGGTTCGAGCGAATTTGCCAGGCGCTTGCGAAAGTAGCGAAACGATACCCGGACTGCCAGATCTTGTATCCGGTTCATTTGAATCCCAATGTCCAGGAGCCTGTACGGCGGCTGCTTGGGGGCATTGATAACATTCGGTTGATTGAGCCGCTGGACTATTTACCGTTTGTTTATTTAATGAATAGGTCTCACATAATCCTGACCGATTCAGGCGGTATACAGGAAGAGGCACCCTCTCTTGGCAAGCCGGTTCTGGTGATGCGTGAAACCACAGAGCGCCCTGAGGCGGTGGATGCGGGCACGGTTCGTCTGGTGGGTACTGATGTCGATTTGATTGTAAGTGAGGTCGAGCGCCTGCTGACCGACGAGGCGGCGTACAAGGAAATGGCTTTTGCCCACAACCCATACGGGGATGGCAAGGCCAGTGATCGCATTGTAGAAGTCCTGTCACACAGGGAATGGTAGAGAGGTTAAAGATATGGCGGTTGGTACGATTTGCGTTGTAGGGCTTGGGTATATAGGCCTGCCTACGGCGGCCGTGTTTGCGTCCCGAAAGTTCAAGGTTTTTGGTCTGGATGTGAACAAGGAGGTGGTGGACTCGATAAACCGGGGTGAGGTTCACATAGTAGAGCCCGATCTGGACATGGTGGTGAATGCCGCTGTAATGCAGGGGTATCTGCGGGCCACTTCTGAGGCAGAGCCGGCGGATGCGTTTCTCATTGCGGTGCCAACGCCCTTCAAGGGCGATCGTCACGATCCAGATCTCTCCTACGTGGAAGCCGCGAGCAGAAAGATTGCGCCAGCTCTCAAGAAAGGGGATTTGGTTATTCTGGAATCCACTTCTCCTGTGGGCACAACAGAACAGGTTGCCGCCTGGCTTGCAGAGGAAAGGCCAGACCTGACATTCCCCCAGCAAGTTGGTGAGAGTTCCGATATTCGCGTGGCCCATTGCCCGGAGCGTGTCTTGCCTGGCCAGATTTTGCGTGAGTTGGTGCAGAATGACCGGGTTATTGGTGGCATGACAACGCGGTGTGCCGCTGCAGCCGCCGATCTTTATAAAGTGTTTCTTAAAGGCGAATGCGTACTCACCACTGCGCGCACCGCTGAGTTGTGTAAGCTCACTGAAAACAGCTTCCGCGATGTCAATATCGCCTTCGCCAACGAGCTATCGGTTATTTGTGGCGCGTTGGATATAAACGTTTGGGAACTGATTCGGCTGGCGAATCGACATCCCCGGGTCAATATTCTGCAGCCCGGCCCGGGTGTTGGTGGGCACTGCATTGCGGTTGATCCCTGGTTTATTGTGAGTAGCGCGCCTGAAGAGAGCCGCCTTATTACGACTGCCCGTCACGTGAATGATGACAAGCCGCGATGGGTGATCGACCAGGTCAAAGCTTCGATTGCTGATTATCTGCGTGATAATCCCGATAAGAGCATCCGCGATGTGACCGTGGCTTGTTATGGCTTGGCTTTTAAGGCTGATATTGATGATCTGCGTGAAAGTCCGGCATTGAACATTGCCCGGGCCTTGCTCGCTGAGCACGGTGGCCCTGTTCAATTGGTGGAGCCAAATATACGAAGGCTCCCCGAGTGGCTCGCCAGAGAAAAGCTGGTTACCGTCGATCACGCCCTGAAAGAGGCAGATATACACGTTCTGTTGGTTGATCACGCGGAGTTCAAGCGGGTGAGGCCACAGCAAGGCATTATCGTGGATACCAGAGGTACCTGGTAAAACCGTTACTGGCTTGGAAGCCAACCCCGACAAGGATGTCAAAATGATCAGTATTTCCCATCACGGCGCCACCTCCGGCGTAACCGGCTCGTGCCATGAGCTGTCCCTGGCTAAGGGTTCCAAAAAGAGTGGCATTCTCATCGACTGCGGCCTGTTTCAGGGCCAGGACGAGGGCCGCGGGGCTTCCGCTTCTGATCTTTCCATTGATTTCCCCATTGATCATATCCGGGCTTTGGTCGTCACCCATGTGCATATCGACCATGTCGGGCGCATCCCCTATTTGCTGGCAGCGGGGTTTGACGGCCCCATCATTTGTTCCGAACCCTCGGCCATTGTGCTGCCGGAAATTCTGGAAGATGCCCTGAAAATCGGCTTCACCCGTGACCGGCAATTGATTGAACGGGTTCTGGGACTGATTCGTTCCCGCCTGGTGCCGGTGCCTTATGGCCAGTGGCATTCGGTGTTTGCTGAGGGTGATTGCTCGCTGTCGGTTCGGCTTCAGAGAGCTGGGCATATTCTTGGCTCTGCGTATGTGGAGTGCGATGCCCATGAAGGGGAGATTGAGGAGCGGGTTGTGTTCAGCGGTGACCTTGGAGCGCCTCACGCGCCATTGTTACCAGCCCCGCAATCGCCGGAACGGGCGGATCGGCTGGTGATTGAGAGTACTTATGGCGATAAGGATCACGAGGGCCGGGAAACGCGCCGTTACCGGTTGAAGGGAGTATTGGAGCATGCCCTTGAAGATGGTGGGACGGTTTTGGTGCCTGCGTTCAGTATTGGCCGGACGCAGGAGCTGCTTTATGAGATTGAAAGTCTGATTCATGAGTTTGGCGGAGAGCTTTGGAATAACCTGGAAATAGTCGTGGATTCACCTCTGGCCGCAGAGTTCACGCGGATATATCGGGATTTGAAGCCCTACTGGGATTCCGAGGCTACAGACTTGGTGCGCCAAGGCCGGCATCCGCTCTCTTTTGAGCAACTTACGGTCATCAATTCTCACCAAGATCACCTGAATGCTGTGGATTATCTGACCCGCTCCCATCGTCCCTGCGTGGTTCTTGCCGGCTCAGGCATGTGTGCGGGCGGTCGCATAATGAATTACCTCAAGGTGATGCTGGGTGATAAGCGAAACGATGTGTTGTTCGTGGGATATCAGGCTGCAGGTACTCCAGGGCGTGATATTTTGAAATACGGTCCCAGAGGCGGATGGGTTCAGCTCGATGGTGATCGGTATGATATCCAGGCTCGGATTCATCAAGTAAGCGGATATTCGGCCCATGCGGGGCAATCGGATTTGCTCCGGTTTATCAAGAGTATTTCACAAGGCCCAAGTGAAATCCGCATTGTTCACGGAGATAAAAGCGCCAAGCATATATTTAAACAGGAGCTGGACAGACTTGGATACTCCAATGTTTTGATTCCTGCTGACAGTTAAATCAATTCCAGGATTTTCGGAGTTAATGACTCTTAAATAAATAAACTTTGCGATGCACGGACTATTCATTTATTATTTTCCGGACTTTTGGTCAACTCCAATTAAGTTTTTAAAACCCCTATTTGAATAAGGTTTTAATTCCATGGCAAAGATTAACGATTATTACCAGAAAAAACAGCTTATGGAAAAGCTTGCTGCAGAGCTGGAAAAGCTTGAAGAAGATCAGGCTCTGAAAGGTGAACTGGAGTTTGAAAACAAGGTTCGTGCCTTGATGAAGGAGTATGACAAGTCACCGAAGGACGTACTGCAGATTCTTTCTGCAATTGATCCCTCAGTGTCTGGGGCGAAGGCCGATTCAACCGCTGGCACCCGCCCGAAGCGCCCGATGAAGACTTACAAGAACCCGCACACCGGTGAAGTGGTCAAGACCCGTGGTGGCAATCACAAGACGCTGAACGAATGGCGTCAGAAGCACGGTAAGGAAGCTGTACAGAGCTGGCAGCAGGACTGATATCAGCTGGCCCTTCTCCTTTCAGGGAGAGGGGCTGTTAACCAACCACAACCCGGTTTCGACCACCTTCCTTTGCCGCATACAACGCCTCGTCCGCCTTCTGCATCCACTGCATATAGTTTTCAGGCTCTTCCGTTAACTGGGCAATGCCAATGCTGATGGTATAGCGGATTGGTGCCACGCTGGTTTCCACAACGCTCTGTTCAATGCTTTCCCGTATCCGTTCGCAGATGATGCGTGCGCCTTCGGCGTCGGTTTCCGGAAGTATGATGCCGAATTCCTCACCACCGTAGCGGCCAGCGCTGTCGGATTGGCGGATGGCATTGCGGGTGAGACTAGAGGTGTGTTTGATCACTTCGTCCCCTGCCAGATGGCCGTGGGTGTCATTAACCGGCTTGAAGTGGTCAATATCAAACATCACCAGGCTGGTGGTGTGGCCGTAGCGGCGGAAACGTTCGAACTCGGCGTCCACCAGGTTTTCCCAGGTGCCCCGGTTGAGCAAGCCGGTCAGGCGGTCTGTCATGCTCAGTTTGGCCAGCTGTTCGTTGGCCCGTTCCAGGGCCATTTTGCTGCTGGCAATGTCGGTAACGTCGTAAACCATCAGGCACACTTTGTTGACTTCGCCCGTGGTGCCGGAGAGTGGGCTGATGGTGAGGTTCTGGAACATGTACTCTTCGGTGCCGGTGATGGGCCGGGTATTGCGGAACTGGAACAGGTAAGGGCGTTGCTCCCAGGAGGTAAACGCTTTGGTGTTAAGTAAGGCCACGGCGTCTACTTTTCGGGTCAGCCAGGCTTGGGGGATATCCGGGAATACATCGAACAATACCTGACCCTGGATCCTGCTTGCCGTGATTCCGCTGTGGTTCTCCATGAATCCGTTCCAGACTTCAACTCTAAAATCCAGATCCAGGACCACCAGGCCGACTTCCACGGATTCCAGCATGTCCATCAGCCAGTGAAAGGAGTTGGCTTCAGATTCTTCTATGGCCATGAGTCAGTCCACCAGATATTGCAGGCGATCTTCGAGAAAAGGCACTGAATCCTCGGTAAGGAGGATCAGCATGTCGCATTCGATGTCCCGGTCTTCCAGGGCGTAGCAGATTTCGATACACAGCAGCTGTTCTTCACGGGCGCTGTGGTGTTCCAGCAATTCGGTAATTTGGCGGTGTTGCCCCAGCACCGTGGGGTGGCCAAGGCCAAGTTTCAGGTCCAACTGGTCGCCAATGCCTTTGAGGAAGGCGCCGAAGAGTATGCTGGACATATCCATCAGCACTTCCACATTCACCGCCTCACCCTCAAGGGTGTCGTAGTGAAGCATTTCCGCCATTTCCCGGAAGCTGGCGTCTGCGAACAGAAGAAGAGCCTCTCCGGCGATACCGGCGCCGGTGAACCCTTGGCACACGGCCGAATACGTGTCGCTGTCGCTGACCGAGGAAATGGCCATGTGCAGTTCGGAGTTGGCCAGGAAGGCGACCTTGGGAATCGGCTGCTTGACGAAAACACGTAACAACCGAGCCAGCAGATCGGAGGACCGGCCCATGGCGACGTTGGAGATTTCCTGCAGGTAGTCGTTCAGGGAAACGGAGAGCTCCGGAGCGGCGCTGCCTGTGTTCTTCAGGCTGGTGTCCTGCAGCGCCGAATCTTCGAGTTCACCAGGGCGGTACACCCCGTATTCCACCAACAGATCAAGCACGGTGCAGGTTTCTGTCGGCTTCTTGATGAAGTCGAGGGCGCCAAGCTTTTTGACCCGCTCCCGGGCTTCGGGCTGAATATCGCCGGAAACAACAATCGTCATGACCGGCAGGTCTTCCTTTCGAACCTGCTCCAGCACCTGATAGCCATCCATCTCTGGCATGTTCAGATCCAGGAACAGCAGCTCTGCCTCGCCCCCGCGCAATTTTTCCAGCGCTTCCACACCGTCCTTTGCGAAGCTGACGACTCCGCGCAATCCCTCCGGCAGCGCCCGGGCCATTTGCTTTCTGGCAAGGGCAGAATCGTCGCAGATCAGAATGCGGGTGGTCATTGATGGGGCCGTAGAGGGTTGGTCATAAGGTGCGAAAGTATACCAGTAGTATTTGTTATGTACACGTTTGCTACAGCATTCGTAACAATGGGTAAGGCGTTGTAAGTATTTTAAGCCAAAGGTTTTGTGACTGTATTCAAAGTTGGTTGAGTATTACTGAATTGTAAACGGCGAATGTGACTCTGCTCACTCTATTGGCCGATCTGCCTTGGTTATAGTGTGTCTGCGGCAAATAAAAAATAATGTAAAACACTGCCGCCTGTGAGCACCGGGAAAACCAAAAACAATCCGGGCTGCAGTAGGGTCGGGCGTCGGAAACTGGCTCTAAAATTTTACTTCAGAGACGCAACAATATGAGACAGCGAGCGTATGGATACGCTGCCGTCACCCTGTTCTGCCTGGGTATTGCGCCCGTTGCCCAGGCCGAGCTGAAGCCCATTTCTGAGGAAACAATGGGTGAGGTGACCGGGCAGGCTTTTATGCAGATCGAGAACATCCAGGATATACCGGGTAATCCTCATGAGTTCACGCGCATGACGCTGACCATGGATGTGGAAACCCGAATGAACGTGGATGACGTGCAAGCCGGCGAGATTGATGGCGGCGTGGACTTTGCCGCACAGCACGTGGCGTTGGGCCATATTGCTCGTAATGACGGTGAGCAATTCAACGGCCGCACCTACAGTGCCGACGACACCGTTCATTTCGAGGCGTTCAAGCCTTACATCGAGCTGGCGGAAGACCCCGCCGAGGGGAAGCTTTCCGGCTTTCGTATGGGGTTTGGACAGGCGAGAGGGTCGGTTTCCTCGCTGACCAGCAGTTTCAGTGGCGATATCGGTCTGAAACTGATGAGTGGCGGCCAGGAGTACGATGCCACGCTCTTTGATGCGAACACTCAGGCCACCAATTACCGGGCCAGCCATATCGGCATCGACGATGGAACGGCGGACTGTGCCTCGGGCACCAACTGCGCACCCTTGACCCACCTGCAGTCGCTGTACGTGGGCGAGGAGGGCGCTGATGGCGTGACCGATTTCACCAGCGATTTCTTTATTGGTTTCCAGCGCGAAGGGGTGGACTGGCAGAGCCCGGACGGTGCCAATGTCATCAACGCTGGCAAAGGCGTGTTTATCAATCTGCCCACGAGTATGAAAGTGGATATGAGCCAATTGATTACCCAAGGCGTGGATCGGCTACAGACCCATCGGGACGATATGGGTACCCAATTGTTTTAAATGCTAAACTCCTGCCAGTGTTTAACCCATTCGGCAGGAGCTTAGTCCCTTGATCCGCTCGTTTTACTGGCACGATTACGAAACCTTCGGGGTAGACCCGGTTCACGACAGGCCTTCCCAGTTTGCCGGCGTGCGAACGGATGCGGATCTCAATATCATCGAAGAACCGCTGGTAATCTACTGCAAGCCTGCCGATGACTACTTACCAGCGCCAGAGGCCTGCCTGATCACCGGCATTACGCCTCAGAAAGCCCTGCAAGACGGTTTTCCGGAGGCCGAGTTTATTGCCCAGATCAACGAGGCCTTCAGCCAGCCCGGCACCTGTGTGGTGGGCTACAACAGCCTGCGCTTCGACGACGAAGTGACCCGCCACACCCTCTACCGCAACCTGCGCGATCCCTACGCACGAGAATGGCAGAACGGCAATTCCCGCTGGGATATCATCGATATGGTACGCCTGACCTACGCCCTGCGCCCCGAAGGTATCAACTGGCCCCGCAAGGAAGATGGCAGCCCCAGTTTCAAACTGGAGGAACTGACGGTTGCCAACGGCATCGCTCACGAAGCGGCCCACGATGCCATGTCGGATGTTGAGGCAACTATTGCGGTGGCCAAACTGATCAAGGAGAAACAGCCAAAGCTCTTTGATTTTGTTCTGCAGAACAAAGACAAACATTCCGCCCGCACCATGCTGGACACCGCCACCATGAAGCCGGTCTTCCACATATCCGCCAAGTACCCGGCCAGCCGGGGTTGCTGTGCGATGGTGGCCCCGGTGGCCGAGCACCCCACCAACAAGAACCTGGTGATTGTCTACGACCTGCGTGAAGACCCCTCCGAGCTGATCAACGCCAGCCCTGAGCAGATTCGTGAGCGGGTGTTTACTTCCCAGGCGGAACTAGGGGAGGGCGTCAGTCGCTTTCCTCTGAAAGGCGTGCAATTGAACAAGTGCCCGGTGCTGGCGCCGGCGAATATGCTATCCACCCTTTCTCCGGAGCGCCTCGAAGAATTGGCCCTGGACGGGGATACGCTGCGAGCCAACCTGGCCATGCTGCGCAAGGCGCCGGATTTGCCCGCCAGAATTGCCGAGGCCTTCGACCAGCCCCACGAAAGCGACCTGACAGACCCGGATGAACAGCTCTATGCAGGTGGCTTTATCAGCAAAACTGACCGGGAGAAGATGAACTGGGTGCTGGAACAGCCGATTGAGACGCTTGGCGAGCTGGAGGTGACCTTTGAAGACGATCGCCTGCAGGAGCTGCTGTTTCGTTATCGGGCGCGGAACTATCCGGGCAGCCTGATGGGTGAGGAACTGGAGCGATGGGAGGAGTTTCGCAGCCAAAGGTTAATGCACCCGAAGAAGGGCTGGCGGTCTTTGGAGGCTTATGCCCAGGAACTACAGCGCCTGGCAGCAGACCCGGAATTGACGCCGGAGAGGCGGCATATTCTTGAGGATTTGCATTTGTATGGGGAGTCTTTGATTCCTTATATCTGATAAGGATGTTGGCTCCGTTGGAGCCGCCATTGTTTACTGCGCCTTCGCCTGCAAGAGAAGGCGCTTTTTGTCGGATTACGGCTTTCGCCTAATCCGACCCCCAAGCCTGGAACTCACTCACCGCCGCTTCACGAAATAAACGCTCAAATTTTGCCCCATCAGACTCTGCACCTCGCTCCCCAGTGCCTCCGCCTGAATCTGCTGCTGAACCGGCCCGGTTGCCAGACTGTGGCCATCCACATCCCGGGCTTTCACGAGCTTCCATTCCACCTCGTTACTCGCCATGGCCATCAGCTCTTTCAACTGGGCTGTGTCCTGCGGCCGGAACCATCTGTCGCGGCAGCCGCCGAGGCTGTAGAAATCGGCGTCGGCGGTCAATTCCTGCCAGGCGGCATCGTTTCGGTTGGCCAGGACCATTCGGCGGAGCTGGCGCAGCGTCTGACGAGTGGGCTGAAGCTTATGCTCGGCAACCAGTTTGCGAATCTGTTTGTCGCCGGACGTTTGCTCGGCAATAGCGGTGTGCATGTGCACCACAGCGCCGGAGCCGGTGGCCTGGTTAACCAGAGCCGCCAGAGACAGGGTGGTCATGGCCGGTGAGGGCAGGCGACCGACTTCGATCCAGTGAACCTGGTGGCCATCGGCCACGAAACGCTGGGCAATGGACCAGGGCCAGAACACGATGTTGTCCATACCCATCTCGGTCGCCATGCGCGTGGCTTTGGCGATGTTGGCCAGGGATTCATCCACCGCGATCACTTCCACATCGTCCAGATAACTGGCCAGTTCCATCGCCCGCTGGCCCGACTGGGCACCGCACACCATGATGCGAAGGGTGGCCGGGAGATTTTCGGTGTCCAGCCCCAGTTCAGTGGCCATCAGTGTTTTAAGGCCGCTTTCGGTGCGGTAGGCCAACCGAGACCAGGACGGCCAAGCCTGGGGAACATCGGTCTTATCCAGACAGAGTTCCTCGGCCTTCTCATCGAAATTCTGCTTGATGGCTTCCTCTTCGGCCCGGTCGTAATAGCTGGCGGCCAAGACTGGCTGCAATGCCAGAGGCCAGTCCACCAGGTTCCACTGGCCAAGTTGAACCGCGAACGGCTGATGAAAGAGGGCGCCATACATGGCGCTGATCATCAGTGAGCCGATGAGTCCGTCCTGCTCCTCGCCGAGTGCGAACTGGGCCTGGATGCTGTCGTTGATGGCTGAGACCAGTCGCTCTTCATCGTCTTCTGCTGCCAGGGCATAGCCGGTTCTGTCGGCGTATTGAGCGATGGCCAGTGTCAGGCGCTGCAGCTCGTCGCGAAGTTCAACGGTTTGTGCGACTTCGGCAATGATCGCCCTGCGCAGCAGGGTAACCAGCTCTTCCACCGCAGGATTGGGCATCAGAGTTTTCTGGAGGGCAAGGATCAGCAGATCGTCTTCACTGGCGACCTCAAGGGAAATCTGTGCGTCCGGGTTATCCAGGCCGTACTGCTGATGAATGATCGCGCCGACAAACCTGCCCAGTTCCTGATGCGGCAGACCATCCCGCTGGAGAAGGGCGATAGCATCCTGGGCCAGGGCGGAATCCGCCTTGTTTACTTCCAGGTGCTGGGCGCAGGTCAGCATGCCGCTGTAGACGGAATCCCATTCGGCGCCAGTTTCCAACAGCTTGCGGTAATGCAGGTAGGACACATCGAACTGGCCCTGCAACCGCTTGGCGTGGGCAACGCCGCAGAAAGCGGCGGCAGATTGCCGCTCGCAGTCCAGAGCCTGCAGGAAATACTGCTCCGCAAGCGCCGGCCGCTCGGTTTTCAGGGCCCAGTAGCCCAGGTTGCAATACTGCTGCGCCTGGCCCGGCTGATGGTCGAGGCTGGCATTAAACAGGGTGTGGGCTTTCTCAAGCTGCCCGTCGTCCATCTCTACGCGGCCAAGCAACCCCAGCCCACTGGCATTCTCCGGCTCCAGAGCCAGCGCTTCGTTCAGGTAACCCCGACATTCCTGCCGGGCCTTCAGCCGCTGGATATGGCTGAGACCGTTGCTGTTGGACTCCCCATAGGCAAGATTGGCCTGCAGAAGCAGGCGGGCAACCTGGGCCTGTTGGGATTGGGATACCTGGACTTGATGCTTGGCTTGCATGGGACACCTCGTGGATACAGCCGCAGTTGGAAGCGGCAAAGGTCTGCAGTTTTTTAGACTGTTTGCCGTGCTTTGAGGGTGGCGTTGCGAAAGATGTGCCAAGATACCGAGTGTGGAAAAGGCATGTTATTTGCGTATAGAGTTCAAGATGTCACTTTACCGTCAAATGGCCGTCGCTTATGAAAGTTCTCGTAACTGGTGGAGCTGGGTTTATAGGCTCTGCATTCATCCGTCACCTGATGAGTGATGGGGGCTATCAGGTTGTGAATGTCGACAAGCTGACGTATGCGGGAAACCCTGATTCGTTGGCCGACATCAGTGGGTCTCCGGATTATATGTTCGAACAGGTCGACATTTGTGATCGTGCGAGTTTAACGCGGATATTTGCTGAGCATGCGCCGGATATGGTGGTACACCTCGCTGCGGAATCCCACGTGGATCGCTCCATTGATGGCCCCGAGACATGTATTCAGACCAATATAATGGGCACCTTTCATCTGGTTGATGTTGCGCTTCGATATCAGCGTGAAACGGGCCGGCTTCGTCGCTTTCATCATGTGAGCACTGATGAGGTTTTTGGTGATCTCGGTCTGGAAGATGTGCCGTTCAGCGAATATTCCTCCTATCGTCCGAGCTCACCCTACTCAGCAAGCAAGGCCAGTGCGGACCACTTGGTCAGGGCTTGGGGGCGTACATACGAAGTGCCGTTCGTTGTTAGTAACTGTTCCAATAACTATGGTCCCTACCAGTATCCTGAAAAGTTGATTCCTCTAACTATAATGCGGGCACTGACGGGTCGGTCGTTGCCAGTCTATGGCGATGGCCAACAGATTCGTGACTGGCTCTATGTGGAGGATCACGCCCTCGCTCTCGAGAAAATCATGATTGACGGTCGGAATGGCGAAACCTATCTCGTTGGTGGGCGTGCAGAGCGAACCAATCTTGAGGTCGTCCGGGGTGTTTGTGAGATTCTTCAAAAGTGCCAGCCGAGGGAAAACGGGTACGAAGGTCTGATCAAATTCGTGGGTGACCGTCCGGGGCATGATCGCCGCTACGCGGTTGATCCGGGTGGCTTGGAGAGAGAGCTGGGCTGGAGGCCGCTCAGATCGTTTGAAAGCGGGCTGGAGAATACGGTCCGCTGGTATCTGGCTAACTTCCGATGGCTGGAAGCCAAAGAGACGAACGGTGAGCGTCTGGGACTTGGCGGAGATATCGGGGTATGAAGGGTATCATTCTGGCTGGCGGCACCGGGACTCGCCTGTATCCAATTACTACGGGTGTTTCCAAGCAGCTTCTGCCCGTATACGACAAACCGATGATTTACTACCCTTTGTCCGTGTTAATGCTTGCGGGTATACGGGATATCCTGATCATTACTGCGCCGGAGGACCGGAAGAGCTTTGAACGCATGCTGGGCGACGGTAGCGGATTCGGAATTCGGCTTTCCTATGCTGTACAAAAGGTGCCAGAGGGATTGGCGCAGGCCTTTTTGATAGGGGAGGAGTTTATTGGTGGGGATAGAGTTTGCCTTGTTCTCGGTGACAACATTTTCTATGGTCAGGGCTTTTCGCCAAAGCTGCGTAATGCTGCAGCTCGGGAAGTGGGCGCGACAATTTTTGGGTACCAGGTGCGTGATCCAGAGCGTTTTGGGGTAGTGGAATTCGATGAAGAGCAGCGGGTAATATCTATTGAGGAAAAACCCCTACGGCCTCGTTCAAGCTACGCAGTTACTGGGCTGTACTTCTATGATAACGATGTCGTCGACATAGCCAGGCATGTGGAGCGATCCGAGCGGGGGGAATTGGAAATCAGCAGCATCAACCAAGTGTATCTTGAACGAGAAAAACTGGTGGTCGAGAGACTGGTTAGAGGGTTTGCCTGGCTCGATACCGGGACGCATGCGAGTTTACTGGAGGCGGCCCAGTTCGTCGAAACCATAGAAAAACGGCAAGGCTTTAAAATTGCATGTTTGGAGGAAATCGCTCTAAATCAAGGATGGATTTCCACCGATTATTTGCGGGAGTCTACAGCTTTTGCTGCCGGTAATGGCTATGGCCAGTATGTCAGAGAAATTGTGGCAGAATATGATTCAAGTCACTGAGCCCTACCTACCTCCCCGCGACCGTTTGAACCACTATCTAGACAGGGTGTACGCTTCTCGCCGGCTTACTAATGAGGGTCCGCTCGTGCGAGAGCTGACTGAACGACTTGAGGATTACCTTGGTGTCAGAAACTTGTTGTTGGTGGCAAATGGGACCTTGGCAATCCAGCTGGCTTTGACGACCCTCGGAATAAAGCAAGGAAGAGGACTGACTACCCCTTTCACATTTCCTGCGACCAGCTCAGCTCTCGCATGGCAGGGAGTGGAGCCTCAATATGCCGAAATCGATCCTGATACGCTTAACTTAGATCCGCTTGCTGCTGAAAAGGCAGTCACTCGAGATACCCGTGTCATATTGCCAGTCCATACGTACGGAAATCCCTGTGATGTTGAAAGCTTCAGAATGCTGGCGAACAGAATTCGCGTGCCACTGATTTACGATGCTTCCCATGCTTTTGGTGTGCAGCTTAACGGTCAGAGTCTTCTGAACTGGGGGGATGCGGCGACTATCAGCATGCACGCAACCAAGCTCTTTCACACAGCAGAAGGCGGTGGCATCGTATTCCGGGATCCACAACTTCTGGAAAAGGCTCGTTCAATGATTAATTTTGGTCTTGATAATGGTGCGCCCGTAAGGATTGGAATCAACGCCAAAATGAGTGAGATGCATGCTGCTGTAGGTTTGGCGGTGCTAGAGGCTATCGACGAAATCATTGAGTGCCGAATGGCTATTCAGGACCATTACCGTAAACGGCTTTCAGGACGAATAGAACTCCCGGTCTTTTCGGCCGATGCCAGTGCCAACGGCGCCTATATGCCGGTGCTATGCCGGAATGCGGGCCATAGGGAAAGGGTTCAGCGCCACCTGCTAGCAAACGGCATAGAAAGCCGTGCCTATTTTTCGCCCGCTCTGGGGTCACTCGGCCTGTATACCAAAGAAATCACAAAAGCTGGCGTTGAGTTCGCGAACCGAATTCTTTGTCTTCCCATCTTTTTTGGTCTTTCGACCACTCAGGTTGACCATATTTGCGATGTTGTTAGCTCCACTCCTTCAACTCTGGAATCTGTTCTGTGAAACGTCCTCAACTGGTCATTTACGGGAACGGCCATATGGCCCGGATGCTGGCAGAGATCGTGTCGTCGTCCTATGAAACAGTGGCTTTTACTGTCGACAGGGAGCTGATTTCTCGACCTGAATTTTGCGGTCTTCCTCTCGTGCCTTTCGATGGGGTCGAAACTTTATTTCCACCTGCGCGATGCTCGATGCTGATTGCTGTCGGCTACGTGGGGATGAACAGTATTCGCTTGGAGCGGGCAGCTGCGGCACGGGCTAGAGGCTACAAACTTATCAACCATATTGATAAAACAGCACGTCTTTACCCCTCAACGGATCTCGGTGATAACAATGTGATTCTGGAGTATGCGGTGTTGCATCCGGGCAGCCAGGTCGGCTCTGCAAATTTTATCGGAAGCAACGTTAATCTCGGGCATGGCACCTTGATGGCGGATGGTTGTTGGCTCAATAGTGGTGTTGCCATCGGTGGTGAGGTGCAGCTGGGGCACGGCTGTGTGTTCGGAATGAATGCCTCAGCAGCACATGGAATCAGTGTGGGAGAAAAAACGTTCGTGGCCGCTAACACTTTTCTTGCCGACAGCTCATCTGAAGGAGCCGTGTTTCTGTCTGAGCGGGCAATCAAGCATCGTCTCAGAAGCGAAACCTTTCTTAGACTGCTGGGGGTGGTATGAGCGGTCCGATTTACTGCCGGTTTCTGCAGCAAGTAGTGCGTCAGCCGGACAAAACTGCTCTGATTGCCGTTGGCGGGGCCGATTCCTATCGGCAGCTTTACCAGGCGGTAGAAGCATGTTCCGTGCAGCTTGCCGCCTGGGGGCTTCAGAAGGGTGATCACCTTGGTGTGTTATTGCCGAATTGCCGAGAGTTTGTTGTTCTGATGTTGGCCGCTGCTCGTATGGAGCTAGTACTGGTTCCTCACTCCATGAGCCTCGGAGCCCGAGCGCTATCAACAGTATTCGAACACACACGAGTTCGGCATTGCGTGATCTGGCACGCTCGCCTACGGGACCTGGAGTCAGCCTTCGAGGGAAGTGGGCTTGCCTGGTATGTGGTAGGGGGCCAAAAGGAGGGGTATCCGTACCTGGAGCTTGAGGGAGAGAGTGAGGCAGAACCAGCCCACGTGCCCCAGATCAGTCAGGATGACGACGACACTTCCTACATCCTGACCCTGACGTCTGGCTCCACGGGTGACCCCAAGCCGATCGTCTTAAGCCAGCAAACCAAGATTGCCCGGGCCCAGAGTGCAATCGAGGCCTATGGGCTCACCGAGCAAGATGTCATTGTGGCAGCTACTCCACTTTACCATTCCCTTGCTGAGCGGCTGGTGTTATTACCGCTAATGACCGGCGCCACCTGTGTGCTCCAGCCTCACTTTGCGGCCGAGCGCTGGCTAGACGATGTTGAGCTATATGGGGTGACATTCTCAATCATTGTATCGACCCAGGTGAGACGCATTCTCGAACATTGTCAGGCGAGTGGTCGCCGTTTCCCGGCGACCCTGAGAACCTTGGTGTCCTCCTCAGAGCAACTATCTGTGGATAGCAAGATCAGCGTTCTGGGGCTGTTCCATGGCCAGTTTCACGAGTGTTACGGCGCATCAGAAGTGGCGACAGTGTCGGATCTGAATGCCAATGCTAATCCGGAAAAATGGGCCTCAGTAGGGTTGCCAATGCCGGGAGTGGATCTCCGAGTTGTGAACTCCGCAGGAAACGTGGCTTCAGTTGGTGAATCGGGGGAGATCGAGGTCCGCACTCCCCTGGCGTTCAGTGGTTATTACGAGCGACAGGAAGAGACGGCTGCCGCGCATCATGAAGACTATTTCCGGACTGGAGATTTGGGTTACCTTGATGAGGACGGCTTTTTGTATTTCCTCGGGCGCAAGAAACATACGATCATCACGGGTGGCATCAATGTTTACCCCCGCGATATCGAGGATTTGGTCAGCAGTGATCCCGATGTTCGTGACTGCGCTGCATTTGCTGTCCCGGACCCGGTTCTGGGTGAGGCCGTCGCTGTTGCGGTGGTCGCTGATGATCTCGACTCCCGCCTGATTCGCAGACTGCGCCTTCTCTGCGCTCGTGAACTCAGTGACTACCAGCAGCCCCGCAGACTTTACCGGTTTGAAGTGATTCCCCGCAGCGGTCTTTCAAAAGTGGACCGACGAGCCATTGAGAAAATCGCTGGTCAGATGAAACCTGTCTTTGAGGTATGAGTGTGTCGCAACCCCAGCCAAAACCCTTGTCATTAGCCTTTATAGGCGGTTCGATTGCCTCTGCGGTGGGCTATACCCACAATGTCGCTAGCCAGATGGACCACCGTTGGGTACTTGTTGCAGGATGCTTCAGTACGCGGACGGTGATCAATCAGGAGACAGGGGAGCGTTGGGGGCTATCTCCAGATCGAGTCTATGCGGATTGGCAGGCACTGCTTCGTAAAGAAAAGGGGCGGGTGGATGCAGTGGTGGTTCTGACGCCGACGCCCTCCCATGCCGAGATTGTTAAAGCTGCGTTGAGGGCAGGCTTCCCGGTGATTTGCGAGAAAGCGCTGGCGACCACCAGAGAGGAGGTGCTCGGTATTCAGAAGGTCGTGGAATCCGCTGAGGGCTTTCTGGCGGTCACTTATAATTACAGTGGCTACCCCATGCTCCGTGAGTTGAGGGAGAAAATCCAGGCCGGCGATCTGGGGGAGATTCTGCAGATCCTGGTGGAGATGCCACAGGAAGGTTTTATACGTACGGGTGCAGGCGGTGAGCGACCACAACCACAGTCCTGGCGACTGCAGGACGGGACCATCCCGACTATTTATCTCGATCTTGCGGTTCATCTCCACCACCTCAACTATTTTTTGACAGGTCGACACCCGGTAAAGGTGGTGGCCGATCAGGACAGTCACGGCTGGTTCGATGGCGTGATAGATAATGTTTCCTGCATGCTGCGTTATGACGATGGTATGCAGGGTCACATGTGGTACAGCAAGTCAGCTCTGGGGTATCGGAATGGCCTGAAAGTGAGGGTGTTTGGGCGAAGAGGTAGTGCGGAATGGTTGCAGACGAATCCTGAGGAGCTCTTTGTCAATCACACTGACGGTCGGCGAGAAATACTGGATCGGGCCGGGAGCGTGCGTCTTTCCGGTATGTCCCGATATGAACGCTTCAAGGCGGGCCACCCTGCCGGTTTTATCGAAGCTTTCGGTAATCTCTACGTTGATCTGGCAGACGCGGTACTGGCTTTTCGCAATGGCCGTCCTTCAAATTCTCCCCATGTTTTTGGTGTTAGTCATGCCGCTGCGGGCATGACACTTCTGGAAGCTATTGTGTGCTCTGCTCGGGAGGAGAAATGGATCCATATACAACCGCAGGAGGGACAGAATGATGATCCGGAACGAAACCGAGACTGAACTATCGCGATCCGAGGTGGTGGCCGTCATTGTGGCAGAGCTTGAAAAAAAAGGCCCCTTGCCCGAGGGAGCTGAGTTAGAGTCATTTGACTTCATTGCGTCGGGGCAAATCGATTCCCTGGCATTGTTGGGATTCATCACCGAAATTGAAAACAAATGCGAACTGATGTTTCAGGACGAAGACTTCAATCGGGCTGGTTTCAGCACTGTGGGTGGTCTTGCCGATATTATCCTGGATCAGCGGAGCGAGTAGTCGCATCGGGGTTGGGAACTATGACATTTAAAGATCGAGGAGCCGGCGTATCGCGACAAGTTGGCGTGAAAGAGTCAGCTGATAGAAGGGGCGCCTTAATCGATTTTCAACGGATTATCAGTAACTTTCATTCCGATAAACCAGCTGCACCGCAAGAAGTGACTGCGTTGTTGAATCGGCAGCATGAAGTGTCCTGTTATGCTATGGGTCGGAATGAAGACACTTTGGCGTTAACTGAGCACGTTGGCATTTTGGGCGTTGTAGATGATTTTGGTGCGCTGGGGGAGAGATGGCGTGGTTTGCCGGTTATCAGTTCATGCGAGCTGCCGCCCGGTGCCTGTGTTGTAAACTGTTCTACGTCTATAAGCCCTGTTAGTGCGGACCGGCGAATCCGGTCAGTCCCGGGTGTCTCTTGCGTTATGCTTGCGGATCTGTACCGACCAAGTGGCTCCCCGGTGGCTCCACCGGATTTTGTACGTGAAGCACGGGCAGAGTTGAGCGATCGAGAAGTGGAGTTGCGATGGGTCCATTCGTCGCTTTCAGACGCTGAATCCCGTCGGGTTTTCAATGATCTGATGTCATATAGGCTTACCGGTGATTACCGGTTTATGGAGTCTTATGTTACCCGCCTGAGCGATCAGTATTTTGAGCCTTTTCTTGGAGCGCTGAATGACTCAACTTTCGTGGATTGTGGCGGCTTTGATGGTGACACCACCGAGGAGTTCGTCCGTCGCTACCCCCAATACAGGAAGGTCTTTCTTTTCGAGCCCTCTGCTACGAATATCGACAAAGCCAAAGCCCGGCTGGATCGGGTGCGGGACATCGAATTCGTACCTCTGGGTGTATCTGACCATGAGGAAGTCCTGAATTTCGATTCTGGCTCAGGTTCCGCCTGTGCGGTGTCTGACGTGGGAGATTCGCAAATCCGTTTGGTGTCGTTGGACCACTATACTGATGATCGATTGTCTTTCGTCAAGATGGACTTGGAAGGTTGGGAAAGCCGAGCTTTAAAAGGCGCGGAGCGTCACATCCAAAACGACAAGCCGATACTCGCGATAGCGGTCTACCATCATATTTCAGATTTTTGGCAGATCCCCGAGTTCGTTCTGTCACTTCACCCGGACTACAAGGTTTATTTGCGTCATTACACCGAGGGCTGGTCGGAATCTGTCATGTATTTTGTTCCATAGCTTTTGCCGGATTTAGCCCGTTTAATCTTGAGGACTCTGTATGTCTATCCCGCCCACAAGCGAACCAGAAGAAGTGATTGAAACACCGGTCGAACTGGCAAACGCGCTCCGTTCAAAAACGAATGGCATTTTCACGATCAAACCCAAAGTGTTGTTCTCCAAGATTGAGTTTGCATTCCCGGAGCCCACGGACATGAAGCTGCAGGTTCCCTCAAGTGGTATCGGCAGTATAACGTTACTGGAAGCGTCGGCTCTTGTGTCACTGATTCGGCTTACGAGCCCGAAACGGATCTTTGAGTTCGGTACCTTTTTGGGCTATTCGACTGCGCTTTTTGTCAGAAATGCCCCCAACCAGTCTGAGGTGTACTCTATAGACTTGGGTGACGAAGTGGATCAGTACACGGATGCGGGCAGCTATTCACGACAAGATTTAGTGACAGATGATGAGAAGAACGACAATTATTTGAGATACGTTCAAGGCACACGTGGTCCGCATTATCTTCGTACCTTGTCGGAGGTGGAAGAAGAAAGGCTTCACTTACTGCATGGCGACAGTCGAAAGCTGGACACTGCTGCAAATGCCCTTGAAGGCACGGTGGACTTTGTCTTTGTGGATGGAGGACACGATATGGGAACAATTGTTTCCGATACTCGCAAAGCAGAGGAAATGATTGGTAAAAGCGGTGTCATTGTATGGCATGATTTCGCATCCGGGATTCACTCGGATGTTACGGATTTTTTGAAGACTTATGCAAACGCGCATGGTGTGCTGCACGTGCAGCACACCATGCTGGCATTTGCGCTATTCGGATCTTGTCGTGACGATTTCCTTGTCGTTGGTTCGAGCGAGCAATAAAGAGCAGGACCAGCCCATTTTAGACTCAGAGTGCATTATGGAACTCATCAGCCGCGATGAAATTTTGGCGTTTAAACGGCGCAATAACCGTATTGCCGCAACGCATTTAACCTTGCGATTATTATTTCATGTCATTTTTGTCGTGGCGAGCATGTATCTGTTTAATAGCGGTAGCGTTATTTTGGGACTGCTGGTACTGGCACCCCATTGTGCGGCGATGGTCTTTCTCGGGTGGGCTGGGATCGGGCATGAGCTATTTCACAATTCGGTTTTTAAAAGCCGACGGGTGAATACGTTCTTCTTTAGGCTGTTCTCCGTTTTGACCTGGAATAACTTCGCCTACTTTCAGGTCAGTCATCCGTACCACCACCGGCATACCCTTGAGAAAGATGATGCGGAGGGAGAAAAGCACCCCAGTATCTCTTTAATAGGGATATTTTGGTTATTAACTTTCGATGCACCTGGTTTTTTCCGACGTTTGCGAATTCTTTCTGTTAACGCGTTGGGGACTGTCCCTGGCGGCAGAGCAGGTGCCTCAATGTTTCCTGAGGGAAGTCGCCAAAAAGCCGAACTGATCGCGGGCGCGAGAACGGTTCTTCTGGTTCAGGCACTGTTATTCCTCACGTTTGCCATGCTGGGACGATATTGGTTGATCCTGGCGGTAAATTTGGCTCCATTTTGCGTAACGTTTTTCAATCGCATGCTGGCAATCAGCCAGCATTATGATCTGCGCTCACAGGGTCCTCGAGACTTCTTGAATTCCTGTCGCACCGTTAAGCTTGGTCCAGTGTTTGAATTCTTCTATGCGAGCATGAATTACCATGTCGAGCACCATATGTACCCCGGAGTTCCCTATTACAATTTGGGCAAGCTCAGCCGCTTGATGCGGAGCAGGGCATCCTATCCCAATCTGACCTATGGCTATTACTCCACAGTGCGGGAACTTTCAGCGAGAGGGCTTTTCAGTTGATGGGGTTTGAACAGGACCTCATTACAGTACTCGCATATAAAGGGTGTCACCAACAGCGAACGCAAGATCTGCTCGGCCACTTTCCAGGAACTCGTCCGCAGCGACTTTAGGCCCGTCCCCGAAACTCCAGCGGTAATCATCCACAATCATCCAACCGCCTTTTGCCATCAAAGGCGCCCAACATTCGATGTCTAGTTTGGCTGATTCATAGCTGTGGTTGCCATCAATATGAAGGAGGCCAATCCGTCCTCGAACCTGAGCGCCGCTATTGTTGCCGGGCCTGTTGTCTCCTTGGGGTTCTTCAGACATCTGTCGATAATCGGAGGCGGCATTCTGGGAGGTGCTTCGAATATGACTCACATTCTCTAATTGAGAGGCGTTGGCGAGAAAAATGTTAAAAACGCTTTCGGTATCCAAACGAGTGCGTTGACGATTGATGAGGTCTGCTTGCTGGCCTTGGTCTTCGGATTTGTCGGTTGCCCAAGGGTCGACGCAAACGAGTGAATGCTGCCCAATTCTGCTCGCCAGCCAGCCGAGTGCATAGGCTGACTTTCCATACAACGATCCTATCTCCACCCAATCGGAATTTGCAGGTACTTTAAACGCCAGCTTGTACAGTGTGGCGAGTTTAGCGTCATCACTTTCGCCAGGAATACAGTTGTAGAAGAAATGTAATCCGGCCAGTTTATGGATTTTGTCCGAGCTCGGTTCTGACTGGCCGATATCAGCGTGCCCAAATAAATCCCAGTCGGCGGTATGTTCTGCCCAGATGAAACTTGGCTCGTAACGTCGCGTGAGGTTGTCGTAGGGGTAAGCGGAATTGAAACGAACGTTTCTCTGAGCCAATTGGTGGCGCCAACTGTCCAGAAACGACCAGACGGCAGGATGATCGGTGTGAAGTTGATCGATGCGATGTTTTTCTAATGCAGCTGTAAGGGCCGATGGAAAATCGGAAGCAGTAACGTAAGGCAGATAGATGACCTTGTCCACCCAATGAGATTGGCTCGCCTCTGAACTTGCGCCGAGGACCTGCATTCCGAGAATTTTTGCATTTCGTGCGACTTCTTCGGCCTGCGGCATGTCGATAGGGAAAATGAGTAATTTCTGGAGAGGGCTCATTTAATAACATCCGCGTTTATTCAACCAATCTTGAACTGGATCCATTGATTAACCTCTTGCAGTTTGGTTTTGCCAAAGTTCAAGGCTTACGCTTAAATCAAATTCTCCACCTGCTTCCCGGAAGAAAGTGCTGCGATTCCCCTCAGGAAGGTCAGATTATTCTGCCTAGTCGTTGCTTTTTCTGAAGTAGAGCTCAATACATTGAGCAAAGTCTCTCGCATCGTTTCAGCCATGCGTTTGGCGTCGCCAAATTCATGGGGATTGTGGATCCACATAATGGCTTTAGCAATCAACTCTATCTCGGTTGTGAACATGAATCCTGCCGACTCATTGTACCGGGAGAAATCGTTGTAGTCGGTGGATTCGGCCAGTTCAGCCTTGCCGAGAATGTAGAGCTTGGGCTGGGTGAGGAGTACCGAGTCTGTGTTGGTGTTGGTGCCACCAAATGGTGTTGACCCGATAGCAAAATGACATCGTGCCAGCGCTTTTTGGTAAATGGGATACGGGTAAGGTTCATGAACGACGATCTGGTCGCCCAAAATGCCCATCAGTTTGCGCTGGAAAGCCAGAAGCTTGAAGCCCCTGCGGTGCGCCGGGAAAAAATGGAACTCCAGGCGTCGCGTGCTGCTATCCATCAGCAATTTACAGATTTGAAGTACGCGGTCGCTAATTTTCATCAAGGAGCTGTTTACCGCGATCCGAATTACCTCGTCCTCCGTGGTTATCGGCGGTGAAAACAGACAGAGGTCGCTTTGAGGATGCAGGCCCAGATCTCCTTCTTCGTCCGTACGGAATTGAATCACCTGCTCGGTACAGAACTTTTGGTAGTCAGGCCCATTGATAAACCCAACGAGAAGACCGAAATCAATTTTGTCTATATGAGCGGAAGCTGGGTGACCGTACCCCATAACCTGTATTGGAGCGAGTCTGAAGTTTGCCAAGCAGACAGTCCAGATATTCATGCCCAGTGACGGGTAAAGGATAATGTCGGGTTGAAATTTTTTTACCCGCTTTGCGATTCTGCCGAGATTTTCCTGTTTCGGATCAAAAACAATGCATTCATGCGCATCGTTCCGACTGATATCGTCGACATCGCCCTCTGCCGAGAAGAGGCAGGTGCGGTAACTCTGTTTGAGCTCAGCGATCCGTGTGTGAAAGCAACGGTACATCGCATGATCTGAGCGGTAGCGCTCAACCAAGATGGCAATTCGCGGTCGATCAGATACTTTTCCCGGAGTTACATCTTCAATGTTATGAAAGTTTGCTCTAATCAGTAAATTGATTTTCTTCTTAATCTCGTGTCGGTCAGGTATGTCCCAGTACGAGCAGCCCATCCAGATGTTGACCAACATCACCTGGCAGGCAGACAGATCAATGGCTTCGGGTAACTCAAGGAATTGATTGAATACTTCACGAAAATTATCGAAGCCCTGCTTGGTCTGAACCTGTTCGAATTGGTAGAGCGCGGCCGTAAGTGTAAAAAATAGCTGCTGTGGGATTTTTTCTAGCAACACGCTGAAGGGCAGTTTGATATGACTGTTCATTGTCCAGCATATCAGCAGTAGAAAGATATCGGAGTCGGATTTGAGGGTCAGGCCAGTGTCATGACGCCAAAGGTTCCGGTAGGCCAGGATATGATCCATGTTGCCGAAGTCGGATAAATAGAAGATGTCAGTCAGGTGTGTCTTATAAAACAGTAGCTTTCGGATTTCCTGTTCGGACAGTTCCAGAGAGGGCGAGCATAAAAGAGCCGTGATTGCCGTGGCCAAGCGCTGAACGGCGTTCTGGTTATCAAAAAACGAGGCGTCAAGCGTTAACGGGTATATTCCTGATGATTGATGGGCGCTTCCATTATTGGTAGGTCGTTGCCCTCCCATGACCAGTTTTCCGCGCTCTATTTCATCCAGTAGTTCAAAAAACTCTTCTTTAAACGCTGCATCATCTCGTACGAGGACTTTTTGCTCCAGAGAGAAAATTGACACGTTGTTAAAGCCTCGAAGTCTGATAAGTAAGCGTATGCCGGGTGATCATGGCACCCGGCTACACGCGAACAAAGTTTAGCCCTGTAGCAGCTGCAACACCTGCTGAGGACGAGCATTTGCCTGTGCAAGGATCGAAAGACCTGCCTGTTGGAGCACCTGAGTCCTTGCCAGTTCAGCGGTTTCAGCGGCGAAGTCGGCATCTTGAATCCGGGATCTTGCTGCACTGAGGTTTTCCGAGGTAGTACTCAGGTTGGCAATGGTAGACTCGAACCTTGACTGAACTGCACCCAGATCTGCTCTGATTCCATTGACAACAGCAAGCGCGCCATCGACAACCGATATTGCGGCGCCAGCTCCATCAACGGTACTGATGTCTATTGTAGCAACGGTAAGTTTCTCAGAGCCAACAGGCGTGTCAGCGGCGACATTGAAAATGGACTTCTCGGTAGCGTCGTTTTCAGCATCGGAAGATACGGTATATGCATCCGATGAGGAGAAGTCCACTACACCCGTTACGACCATGGCATCCTGAGCTGGATCATCCCCGATCAGGTCTGTAGAAGCACCGCTCCCCTCAGCTCCCGAAACCGTCAGGTTGCCCGGCCCACTGTGCGTAAAGTTGTCGATCTGAATGTCATCGCCACCATCCTGGGTCAGTTTGATGGTGCCTTCGTCAACTTCTGCATTGATGCCGGTCTGTCCGGCTGCCCTGTTGATGACTGAAGCAAGTTCGCTCAGGTCGTCAGGATCAGAGACCGTCGCGGTAATCCGTGATGATTCTCCATTGGGACTCACCAGATCGAAGGAAATCGTTCCGGCCGCATCGGTTGAGATTTCCGCGGTAGTCCTGGCGGTTGCGGAAACGCCAGTGCTTTCAGATCGCTCGTTTACCTCTGCCGCAATGGTCCTCGCGCTTGATCCGGCGTCTATCGCGAAGGTTTCCTGACCAAGGGCGCTGGCTACTGTGAGATTCTGCGCGCCTACTGGATGGTTCGCCTGGGCTACGGTCAGATTGGATTCGGCTGTGGAAGGCGACCCTGCCCCGACATTGTCTACGGAACTTGACTCCCTGATCTCATAGTTGCCCAGGTCCTGGTTTGTTGCACCAGTCACTGAAACGGATATTGTCTGATTCTCGTTTGCTCCAACTTGGAAGCTTTGAGCCTGAAAAGAGCCGTCAAGAAGTTTGAGACCGTTGAACTCGGTGGTCTCAGCGATCCGCTGCAATTCTTGCTTGAGCTGGTTTACCTCCGATTGAAGTGCAGCTCGGTCAGAGGCTGAGTTCGTCGAGTTTGCCGATTGGATCGCCAGTTCTCGAATTCTTTGCAGCACCTGTCCTGACTCATCAAGGGCGCCCTCCGCAACCTGGGCCAGTGAAATGCCGTCATTGGCATTTCGCTGCGCCTGGTTAAGACCGCGGATCTGGGAGGTAAATCTCTCGGAGATTGCCAGCCCTGCAGCATCGTCTTTTGCCGAATTGATCCTCAAACCTGATGACAGCCTTTGAAGGGCTGTATCTGCGTCTCTCTGTGACGCATTCAGGTTTCGTTGGGCGTTCAGTGAAGCGATGTTGGTATTGATAATTTGTGGCATGGCGTTTCTCCCAGCTCTGAGATACCGATGCTCGATTGTTTAAAAGGGATCAAGTACCGGCAAAGATTGCTCGTTTGCGGATTGCAAAGCGAATGCTGTGCCAGTGTTAAATAAATCATTAAATACAATTGGTTGGGCTGATTTTCCGGATGGTTTATAAATCATGAATGTGGGCTGTTGCCGGTTTCCTGGCACCAATTTGCCGTTTTTACATTCATTTACAATTTTTTTCTCACTTTTCCTAAAGGTACCCGCAGGGGTGCCGTTAAATCGGGTACAGGGCGGCGCTTCCATCAATCAGAAAGAGCGCCAGACCTTTTCCATGCAAAGACGACAAATGTCGAAAGGGGAAGCAATATGGCTCTCGGAATTAACACCAACGTGGCATCTCTGTCTGCCCAAAATAATCTGACCAAGTCTCAGTCTCTGTCTGATCAGGCCCTGGAGCGTTTGTCTTCTGGTCTGCGGATCAACTCCGCAAAAGACGATGCGGCAGGTCTGGCAATTTCCTCACGGTTCGAAGCTCAAGTCCGAGGTTTGGGCGTGGCGCAGCGGAACGCCAATGATGGCATTTCTCTTGCCCAAACGGCAGAGGGTGCACTCGGCCAAGCTGGTGATCTTCTTCAGCGCATTCGTGAGCTCGCCGTTCAGTCCGCTAACGATACGAACTCATCCACGGATCGTAAATCACTGCAGGCAGAAGTTACCCAGCTTCAGGCTGAGCTCAATCGCGTTGCAGACACCACGAACTTTAACGGGCGTACCCTTCTGAATGGTGATTTCACCAACGCCCAGTTCCAGGTTGGCGCCAACGCCAACCAGACTATCAACGTGACACTGGGTAGTGCCCGGGCAACTGATATCGGTAACTACACTGCTGACACCGATAACGGTACGCTGTCGGGCAACCTGACGGCTGCCGCTACTGATGTGCCTGCCGGCAATGGGACTTCTGAAGCAAACATTACGATTTCCGGTAATGGTGCGACCGAGCTTGCTTCCTATGGAGCTAATGCCACTGCGGGCGATATTGCTGGCGCTGTTAACGAGCTGACTGCCGAGACAGGTGTCTCCGCCGATGCATTTACTGAAGCGACTATCTCTGGCCTGAGCGCTGGCACGTTCTCGTTCGCCCTGACTGCAGAGAATAGTAGTGCAGTAACGATTTCTGCCACTGTTGAAGCTGGTGACAATAGCGCTCTGGTAGCGGCCGTTAATGATGCCTCCGCAACCACAGGCGTTACAGCACAGCTCAATGAATCTGGCGACGTTCTGTTGAGAAGCGATGCGGGGGATGACATCGGAATTGCTGATGCAAACGCGAACGTAACGGTCACATCTGGCGACGGATCCACAGCAAGTTTGCTGACTACCGGCAACGATAGCACTCTGGTGCAGGGCGAGGTGACATTCAGCTCCAGTTCTGCCTTCTCCCTGGTCGGTGACAATGATGAGATTGTTAGCAGTGGGGGAGAGAGCGGAAGCTTGCAAAGTGTGGCTGCGATTGACATCACTACTACAGGTGGAGCGAATTCTGCAATTGAGGCCATCGACGCTGCGTTAACTTCCATCAACAGCCAGCGCGCGGATCTCGGTGCCATTCAAAATCGCTTCACCTCTACCATTGAAGCGATTGCGACCACCTCCGAGAACCTCTCTGCAGCCCAGAGCCGTATCCTGGACGCAGACTTCGCAGCAGAAACTGCCAAGCTGTCCAAAGCTCAGGTTCTGCAGCAGGCTGGCATCTCTGTTCTGGCACAGGCGAACGCCCGTCCGCAGCAGGTTCTGTCCCTCCTGCAGTAAGGGGCTAGCGGTAATGGCCGGGACCTTCGGGTCCCGGCTGTACGCCGTAAAGGATAGCGAGGTGAGCTATGAATGACGTTAACCTGAACAACCCGGATCTGAAGCTGGTTCGCTCCAGTGAGCAATCTCCGGCTCGGGCAATTTCGTCATCTCAGGCCGAAGGCAGGAATGCCTCCGACCTTGCTGTTTCGTCTGCCGCCGCAAGCCGGGCTCAAAACTCACACGGCGCTTCAGAAGTATCCAAGGCTGAAAAGCTGCAGGTACGGAACGAAGCACAGAGAGAAGAGTTGGATGAAGCGGTCAGTCAGCTGAACGATTTTGTTCAGAATGTGCAGCGGGATCTGCAGTTTGAAGTGGATAATGATCTGGGGCAGACGATCGTGAAGGTGGTTGATCAGCAGACTCAGAAAGTGATTCGCCAGATTCCGGACGAAGTGGCATTGAGGTTGGCAGAGAACTTGCTGCAGGATGAACCGCTGACGTTGTTTAACATCAAAGTGTAAAGCCTTGCCGCTTTTGCGTTGATGAAACAATGGCTTTTCAGCACCGCCGCACCCGAGAGGGTCCGGCGGTGTTCTGCTTTATGGATTACTTTAGCGTTTTACAAGTTGTTACAAATCGGCGAGGGAAAAGGGCAAAGTTTTGCCGCTTTCTGCCGATACATTGATCAATAGACAAGTTTGCTCCCTTGAGGAGACATAGTTATGGCAGGAATATCTTCATTAGGCATTGGATCCGGGGTTCTTAATTCGGACCTCGTGGATCAGCTGGTTTCGGCAGAGCGCCAACCGACGGAACAGCGCCTCAATTTTAATCAGCAGCGCACTGAGGCGTTGATTTCTGCCTATGGAACGCTGAAGAGTGCGATCACCGATCTCCGCTTGCCGATGCGGCAGCTCAGTGCTCCGGATAACCTCAAGGCATTTTCTGGTTCTTCGTCCAACGATGGTGTGAGTGTTAGCGTTGATTCAGCGAATGCCAGCCAGGGTACCTACACGGTCACCGTAGACAGTCTTGCCCAAGCTCAGTCTCTTGCATCCGGCAACTTTGCTGATCGTGACTCGACGGCAGTCGGTAGTGGTTCGTTGACGATCTCTGTTGGCGGCAAAACCACCACCCTGGAAATCGACAGCTCCAACAACACGCTGCAAGGCATCGCGCAAGCTATCAATGATGCAGATACCGGTGCCAGCGCAGGCATTATAGATACAGGTAATGGTTACAGGCTGGTTCTGTCATCTGATAAGACCGGGGCCGACAATGCCATATCGATAGCCGTCAATGATGCCGACGGGAACAACACGGATACTGCCGGCCTGTCGCAGTTCGCCTTTGATGGCGTCACCAACAATCTTAGCGAAACGGTTGAAGCAAAGGATGCGGTCGTTCAGGTGAATGGCATTTCTATCAGCCGGCCGACGAACAGTATCGAGAACCTAATTGATGGCGTTTCACTCGAGGTTTCTGAGGCGGGCGTCACCTCTACGGTCAAGGTGAGTCAGGATCTTGGCAAGGTTGCAGATCGGGTTGGAGCGTTCGTTGAAAAATTTAACGCGCTCCAGCAGACGATCAAAGGGCTTTCCGGGTTTAATGCGGAAACCGGTCAGGGAGGCATTCTCTCGGGCGATTCGGCCATCCGTGGGATTCAGAATCAGATGCGCCAGATTATGGGGCGTGTTGTGCCCGGGTTGGAGAACGCGTCTGTACGAACCCTTGCGGATGTTGGCATCACCACGAATTACGAAACGGGTGGGCTTGATTTTGATCGTGCCAAATTTACCGAAAAGCTACAGGCCAACCCGGACGATGTAACGGCCCTTTTTGCGGAACAGGGGCGTGCTTCTGACGAACAAATCGAGTTCATCCGCAGCGGCGTCAATACCGAGCCTGGCAACTATTCAGTAAATATCTCCCAATTGGCAACCCAGGGTTCACTGTCCGGCTCAAATGTTGGTACTGGTGATGTAACGATTGATGCCGACAACGATGAGCTGACCTTTCGGGTAGATGGTGAGACTTCAGTATCTATCCAGTTGACGGCTGGCACATATACGCGGGAGGCCCTGGCCGCAGAAATTCAGACGCAGTTGAATGACAGTTCCGCACTTGCGGCAACTGGGCGCTCGGTGACGGCTGAATTTGATGCAGGTGCTGGCGCCTTCAAGTTTAGGTCCGAAGCCTTTGGAAGCGAGTCTAATGTCAGCCTCACTTCCGTGGATACTAATTCCGCCGCTATTCTGGGGCTGGATGTTTCGACTGGTACTGCGGGCCAGGATGTTGCCGGAACCGTCAATGGACAGCGTGCAACCGGGGAAGGCCGGGTCTTGTTTGTGGAAGGCACCGGCGGTGCTGCCGGCATGCAGGTACGGGTTACCGGTGGATCTGTTGGAAGCCGAGGAGATATTAACTTCATTCAAGGCGTCGGTGATCGTTCAGTCGATCTGATTTCCAGTATTGTTGGCCTGGATGGTTCTCTCGAAGCCAAGACAAACGGTCTCCAAAAAGATCTTGAGCGTATTTCGGAGGATAGGGCTCGGCTTGATTTACGCATTGAGTCTTATCGTGAGCGCCTGGTAGCCCAGTTTTCGGCTGCAGACTCACTGATTGCCCGATTGAACAGTACCCAGGATTACGTAAGCCAGCAGCTTGCCGCGCTTGCACCCCAAAACAACCGGAACAACAACTGATCGGCGGTAGCCGGTTAGCGAACGAAGAGGTCTGATATGAACGGTTTACAGGCATACCAGCGCGTAAACACCCAAACCAGCATCACCGATGCCGATCCCCACAAGCTGATTCAGCTTTTGTACAACGGTGCTCTTGAACGCATTAACATGGCAAAGGCGCGTATGCAGGCGAAGGATTACGAAGGCAAGGGCAAGCTGATCTCCAAGGCGATTGAGATTATCGGCGGCTTGCGCAGTTTCCTGGACTTTGAGAAGGGTGGTGATCTGGCCGTTCGACTGGAAGGTCTCTATGACTACATGGAGCGCACTCTATTTGAGGCGAATGCCAAGAATGATGCCGCCAAGCTTGATGAAGTTGCTGATTTGCTCCGTGCCATCAAAGAAGGTTGGGATGGTATTCGTGAAGAAGCTGTTGGCCAGCAACAGGCTGTCTAAACCGGTCTATCTGCTTCTCTGAAGTTGGGACCAGATGAAAGCTTTCATCTGGTCCCGTTATCATCGCGAGGTTTGCGTTATACCTCGGCCCAATAGCCATTCCCCCCGCTCTCCCGTACAATACCGCCCTTATTTTCAACACATCCATTCTGTTCAGTCTGGAGCAAGGGCATGTCTGATATCAAAAAGGTGGTGCTGGCCTATTCCGGTGGCCTGGATACTTCCGTCATCGTTCGGTGGTTGCAGGATACCTATAACTGTGAGGTGGTAACGTTTACCGCCGACATCGGCCAGGGCGAGGAAGTCGATCCGGCGCGGGCGAAAGCCGAGGCGTTGGGCGTTAAGGAAATCTACATCGAGGACCTGCGCGAGGAGTTTGTGCGCGATTACGTGTTCCCGATGTTCCGCGCGAATACCATCTACGAAGGTGAGTACCTGCTGGGTACATCGATTGCCCGTCCTCTGATTGCCAAGCGCTTGATAGATATTGCCAATGAAACCGGCGCCGATGCCATTTCCCATGGTGCAACCGGCAAGGGCAACGATCAGGTGCGTTTCGAGCTTGGTGCCTACGCGCTGAAGCCGGGTGTAAAGGTGATTGCACCCTGGCGTGAGTGGGATCTGAATTCCCGCGAGAAGCTGCTGCAGTACTGCGAAGAGCGCAATATCCCGGTGGAAATGAAGAAGGGCAAGAGCCCGTACTCCATGGATGCCAACCTGCTGCACATCTCTTACGAAGGCATCAACCTGGAAGATCCCTGGGCGGAAGCCGAGGAAGATATGTGGCGTTGGAGTGTCTCTCCGGAAGCCGCGCCGGGTGAGCCGACCTACGTTGAGCTGACCTACAAGAAGGGCGACATTGTTGCCATCGACGGTCAGGACATGAAGCCCCACGTGGTTCTGGAAACCCTGAACAAGCTGGCGGGTGCCAACGGCATTGGCCGTCTGGATATCGTCGAGAATCGGTACGTGGGCATGAAGTCCCGCGGCTGTTACGAAACCCCGGGCGGTACCATCATGCTGCGTGCCCACCGTGCCATTGAGTCCATCACCCTGGATCGCGAAGTGGCGCACCTGAAAGACAGTATCATGCCGCGCTACGCCGAGGTGATCTACAACGGTTACTGGTGGTCACCAGAGCGTGAGGCGCTGCAGGCGCTGATTGATCAGACACAGCACTATGTGAACGGTACCGTTCGTCTGAAGCTCTACAAGGGCAATGTGGATGTGGTTGGCCGTAAGTCTGAGGATTCTCTATTTGACGAGAAGATTGCTACCTTTGAAGAAGATCAGGGTGCATACGATCAGAAGGATGCGGAAGGCTTTATCAAGCTGAACGCTCTGCGTCTGCGGATTGCTGCTGGCAAAGGCCGCAAGCTTTAAGTCTGCTCTACGGACGCCCGGAATTCTCCGGGCGTCTTCCCCGTTACCGCTTTGAACTTCCTGTGAAACGATGTGGTTTCACTGTATCCCAGCCGCAGTGCAATATCCGGAATGGCCAGCTCGCTGTTGCGGAGATAGTCTTCAGCCATTTTCTGCCGCACCTCATCCAACAATTTTTGGTAAGACACGCCTTCCTGGCCGAGTTTTCTCTGGAGAGTCCGGCTGGTCATGCCCAGATCTTCGGCCACCATGTCTTGTCTGGTAATGCCGTGCATCAGCTGTTGCTGAATGCTATGGCGGACCTTTGAGGTTAAGTCGCTGTCGGTATCCAGGGAGGCCAGCTGGCTCAAGGCATGGGCTTCCAGGGTTTTTCGGAGCAGGGGATCGGGTTGTCTCAGTCGGGTTTCCAGCAGGCTTTTCTTGAGGGTGATGCTGTCTTCATCGGCTGAAAAAGTGATCGGGCACTGCCAGCGCTCCTGGTAGGCCCTTTCAAACTTTGAACCCGGAGATGCACGGCGAAGTTTTACGGAGCTTGGCGACGCCTCCTGGTTATCTGCCAGCCAGCGGGCGTAGTTCACCCAGGAGGCGAAGACGTTGTCGACCAGTTGCGGGCGGACCAGGGGATCAGTGTAGTTGCAGTTCCAGGTCAGTCTGATGTCTTCGCCTTTCATGGCGAGGCTGGTGGTTCCCATATCCCCCACCAGTTTCTCAAACGGCGCAATGCGTGCCACGGCTTCGCCCAGGGTGGCGCAGCTCATGGTGATGTAGCCAAGTACGCTGTAGGAGCCAGGTTGAACGAAGTCGCCGGTTTCCAGGCCCAGGATCGGGTTGCCGGTTTGTTCGCACAATAAATGGATAAAGTGCTGGAACTGCTCCCCGTTGATGCGGCCGTCATCGGTGTCGAGGATGTTCGGGTCCAGTTCGGCCTGGTCGAAAAGGCGATTGATATCCACGCCGGCAGATTCGGCAGCACGAACGTATTGGCGAAGGGCGGCGACGGATGCGGTTCCGAGGGTTTTCATGGTTACAGCACTGTTTTTGGAGTCGTTATCGTTGGAGTATAACGGAACTGGTGCGGAAACGTCTGGAGCGGAAAATAAAAAGGCCAGCTAAAAAGCTGGCCTAAAAAAACAAGGAAAGAACGAAAGTGCCTGAAAAATTCGTTAATCCGGTGGATTCGATTCCCCATATGGCGGCGGAGGTACTACTCGGCTCCTCCACCATGGGGGATACTGCTTAAATCCACAATTGCAGAATAAAGCTTGCGTGCCTTCCTGTCTGTTTGTGAAGTGTGTATCAGTGTTACGGAGTGTGTCGCGAAAATGGAGCGTTGATGTCGGATTACGCTTCGCTAATCCGACAGTCAGATTATGCCGTTGCACTGACTTCTGGCGCAGTCTCGGTAAACCGACGCGTATCATAGGCATCCACCAGCCCCTGCACGGCTGCCCGCTCCATATCCTGGATCGAGGGTGTGCCGTTCTGGGCGTCGGCTTTGCACAGCACCATGCCGGCTTCCACGGAGATATAGCCGGCCGTGGTTTTCAGGGCCTTGTGGTTGATGCCATCGAACACGCGCCGGAAAGCGGTGGTGGTGCAGTGATCGCTGGTGGGGAAGTAGGCAATGATGGCGAACTGGTTGTCGCCAACGCGGCACAGGGCATCTATGGGGCGAATCAGGGTGCTCAGTCGGCGGGCAATGCCGATGGCCAGTTCGCTCATCACCGTAGGCGGGTGCTTGCGCTTGAGCTCCTGCCAGTTGCGAATGCCGCACAGTACATAGGCAGAACAGCCGCCGCGGGATTCAGAGTGGCGCAGCATCTTGGTCAGCCGCTCGCGACCGTATTTGGTGTTGCAGAGGCCGGTTTCCAGATCAATGATGTTGGTGGATTCCAGTTCCCGGTTGTTCTCGATCAACAGCGAGTTGGCGCGGAGCAGGGTGTTCTGGCGGTCTGCCATTCGGTCTGCCGCAAAGATGCGGGGGATCAGTTGCTTGGTCATGTCGGACTTGTAGATGAAGTCGTCCACGCCCCGGTCGAAAGCTTCCGAAAGGGCCTCGACGCTTTCCCGGGCAGTGAGCAGGATCACGTAAGTGTAGTGATTGTTCTGCTCGTCCTGTTGTCGCACCTGGTCCGTCAGCTCAAGGCCATCCATCTCGGGCATCAGCCAGTCGGCAATCAGAACGCTTACCGGGCGCTGTTCGATTAACTGCAGGGCTTCCGGTGCGTTATTCACGATGCGTACGTCGCGATATCCGGCATTTCGCAGCGTGCGGCCAACCACCATACTGCTGAATTTCGCGTCGTCTACTACCAGGATGGGAAGGTCCAGATTTGGCATTGTTATCTACTTTTAGCAGTCCGTTGTCAGGTGCGGTGTATGCTGCAGGTTGGTATGATTCCCTGCAAATCAATCGGGCGCCGAAGGTGGGGTCAGATGAACGCTTTCATCTGACCCCGTTTTCAGCAATTTGTCAGTATACCCGCTTAGCTTAACGGAGAATAACGACCATGCCTTCTTTTGACATTGTTTCAGAAATCGATATGCACGAAGTGACCAATGCGGTGGATCAGGCCAAGAAAGACCTGGCAACCCGATGGGACTTCAAGAATGTCGAGGCGAATATCGAGCTGGATGACAAGGGCATCACTATTAGTGCGGAGCAGGAGTTTCAGCTGGAGCAGTTGATGGACATGCTGCGGATGGCGTTTGCAAAACGCAAGATCGACGCCCGTGCCCTGGCGGAAGATGGCGACAGCAAGTCCGGCAAGCTGGTCAAACAGCACCTGCTGCTGAAGCAGGGCATTGAAACCGATATGGCCAAGAAGATTGTGAAGATGATCAAGGACCAGAAGATGAAGGTCCAGGCCAGTATCCAGGGCGACAAAGTGCGAGTGACCGGCAAGAAGCGGGACGATCTCCAGGAAGCCATTGCCATGCTCAGGGAAGCTGAGCTGGATATCCCGCTGCAGTTCAATAATTTCCGCGACTGATCCGGAGGCTTCGCCATCTTAACCGGCACCCGCCTGACCCTGATCCGGGACACGCTCCACACCTACACCCGTTGGCAGGTGATTGCCCTGCTATTCCTGGGCTTTTCGGCGGGTTTGCCGTTCCTGCTGGTGTTTTCCACGCTGAATGCGCGGCTGGCGGATGTCGGGGTGGAAACCGCCACTATCGGGTTTTTCAGCTGGCTTGGTATTACCTATTCCATCAAGGTTTTCTGGGCGCCGGTTGTGGACCGCCTGAAACTGCCGCTGCTCGACCGGCTGCTGGGCAAACGACGAAGCTGGATTATCTTTGCGCAGGCGGGGATCGCCACGGGGCTGTATCTGATGGCCCATGTGGATGCCACGGCAGCGCCGGAAATGATGGCCCTCTGTGGTTTGCTGGTGGCTTTTTCGTCCGCCACCCAGGATGTGGCCATTGATGCCTATCGCATCGAGATTGCCGAGGAGCGGCTCCAGGCCGCCCTGGCTGCGACGTACATCTTCGGTTACCGTCTGGCGCTTCTGGTGGCGGGCGCCGGTGCTTTGTACCTGGCGGAATTCTGGTCCTGGCAGGTCTCTTACGAAGTGATGGCGGCCCTCGTGGGCGTTGGGGCGTTGACGGTTTTGATCGTTCGCGAGCCGACCGTGAACCACTTTGCCGCCGCCCAGGACATTGCTCACAAGATCGAGCAGGAGGCCGCCAAACGCACCCATCTGAATCACCGCCTGGCGAGGCTGGTTGGCTGGTTCTACGCCGCCGTGGCTGGCCCGTTCCTGGATTTCTTTCGCCGGTACAAGGAGCTGGCTCTGGTCATCCTGCTCATGGTTGCCGTTTACCGGATCTCCGACATCGCCATGGGCGTTATGGCCAATCCCTTCTACCTGGACTTCATGGGCTTCAGCAAAACCCAGGTCGCGGACGTGACCAAGATCTTCGGTTTCTTCATGACCATTGCCGGCTCGCTGGTTGGCGGGGTTATGGTGGTTCGCTACGGGGTTCGCCGGATTCTTCTGTTGGGGGCGATCATGACCGCCGCCACCAACCTTCTGTTTGTCGTTCTGGCCCAATACCCGCCCAACATCGTTACCCTGGCCGCCGTAGTGAGCGCCGATAACCTCAGTGGCGGTATTGCCAATGTTGCCCTGATTGCCTGGCTTTCCAGCATGACCAGTGCCTCGTTTACGGCCACGCAGTACGCACTGTTCAGTTCCCTGATGACCCTGCCAGGCAAGTTTCTGGGTGGTTTCTCCGGCATTGTTGTGGCGGGCTTCGGTTATGCGGAATTCTTCCTGGTGGCCGGCATAATGGGCGTGCCTGCCATTCTGTTGGCCATTTTCATGATCCGAAATGGCCATCGACTGGATGTGTTGGCGCCAAGGCATGAATCAAAGCCTGATGCAGAAGCAGAAAGTAGGTCGGATTAGCGAAGCGTAATCCGACAAGAAACGAGACGCCTAAATCATGTCCGAACCAACAAAGGACCAAAAAATCTGGCAAGTCGTCGCCGCAATCCCGGCTGGCCAGGTAGCCAGCTACGGCCAGATAGCTGCCATGGCCGGCCTGGGTCGCCAGGCCCGGTACATAGGCCGGGCCCTTGGAAAATTGCCTGCCGGTCATAATATCCCGTGGTTCAGGGTTATCCGCAGCAACGGCCAGATCGCGTTTCCGGAACGCTCGGATGCCTATGAAACTCAGGTTGGCAGATTGAAGAGTGAGGGCGTGGAGGTCACCAATGGCCGAGTCCCCATGCGCCGATTCCAATGGCAACCGTAGGCCGGAATAGGCAAAGCAACCATAAATTGGATTGAGAGTAGGTCGGATTAGGCGAAGCCGTAATCCGACACTTGTCGCTCAGCCTTGCTACCAGGTTACAGCCTCAGAGCCCCATCCACTTCAAGCATCCGCCCGGACATATAGTCGTTCTCGAAAATAAACGCCGCAGCCGAGGCAATCTCTTCGGGCTTGCCCATGCGCTTCAGTGGAATGCCGGCGGCCATTTTTTCCAGGGCTTCCGGTTTCATGGAGGCGGTCATTTCGGTTTCGATGAACCCGGGGGCGATACCGGCGCAGCGGATGCCGTAGCGGGCGAGTTCTTTGGCCCACACCGGAACCAGGGCAGAGACACCGGCCTTGGCAGCGGAGTAGTTGCTCTGGCCCATGTTACCGGCGCGAGAGATGGAGGCGATGTTGATGATCGCACCCTGATCGCCATTCTTGATCATCTGGGTGGCGGCTTCGCGGCCGCAGAGGAAGACGCCGGTGAGGTTGACGTCGATAACGGCCTGCCACTGGGACAACTCCATGCGGCGCTCAACTTCGCCATCCTTCACTTTGACCATCAGGCCGTCTCGGAGAATGCCGGCGTTGTTGACCAGGCCGTTGAGGTGGCCGAAGTCTTTTACGATGGCTTCAAAGGTTTTCTCAACGTCTTCTTCTTTGGCCACGTTGCAGACGTAGGCTCTGGCCTCTGAGCCCGCGGCCACGCAGGCGGTGACGGCTTCGTCCAGCTTCTCAGGCATCAGGTCGATCAGCGCGATTTTTGCGCCTTTGGCCGCAAGGTATTCACCCATGGCGCGGCCCAGGCCCTGGCCGCCGCCGGTAATTGCAATCACGGAATCTTGAAGTTTCATGTTTTGCCCTAACTACTGTTATCAGGTGGTTTTACGGTTGCTGTGCGTCTGTGCGGTTATTTTTGTGCGCGGAGTATATCAAATACGACTATGGTGGGGTTTTATCCTTGTCGGGTTAGCGAAGCGTCACCCGACAGTATCTGAACCAATGGAGGCACTTTGTCCGTTTTCCTTTTTCTCTTCATTATCATGCCAATCGCCGAGATGGCGGTATTGATCCAGGTGGGTGGCATGATTGGTGTGCTCAATACCGTCGGGCTGGTGTTGTTGACTGCAGTGATCGGTGCCTGGCTCCTTCGTCAGCAGGGGTTGGCAACGCTTTTGAAGGCCAATCAGCGTCTGAACAGTGGCGAATTGCCGGCCAAAGAGGTTGCCGAAGGTCTGATTCTGGCGATTGGTGGTGCACTGTTGCTAACACCTGGCTTTATTACCGACACGGTCGGGTTTTTGTGCCTGATCCCGGGCACTCGCCACTGGCTCGCAGCACAGGCGCTCAAGCGCATGGTCGTTGCGGGTCAAAGCCGTGGCAGCGGCTTCTATTTTCGCGCCGGCGGCGGTTCCAATCCGTTCGGGCAGGATCCGTTTGGCGGCCAGGAGAATCCGTTCGGCCGGCAGCGGCCTTTTGATCGGGACAGCAATGGCGACATCATCGAAGGCGAGTATCAGGACGAGACCGAAACCGATCGGGACCGGATCGAAAAAAAGTGAAAAAATTTCTTTCCCGGGTGTTGAAAACACCTACCAGCTACCCCAAATAGAAACCACAAGTTCGCTGCGGGCTGATTTCCACTGAAAACAGTTGGTTATCCAGCCGGGCAATTTGTCGGATCAGGCTTAGCTGATCCGACTTACATCAACAATGTCATTGCCACATTAATCTGACTATTGGAGAAGCCGAGCAATGAAAATTCGTCCGCTACACGATCGTGTTGTCGTGCGCCGTAAGGAAGAAGAAGAGAAAACTGCAGGTGGCATCGTGCTGCCGGGTAACGCCAAAGAGAAGCCCTCCCAGGGCGAGGTGATTGCCGTTGGTAACGGTCGCATCCTTGATAACGGCGAAACCCGCTCACTGGCGGTCAAGGTGGGTGACACCGTGGTCTTCGGCCAGTACGCCGGTAACACCGTCAAGATCGACGGCGAAGAGCTCCTCATCATGAGCGAGAGCGACATCTACGGCGTGCTTGAGTGATCGCTGAGGCGAATCGCACGAACTCTCATTAATCCGATTGATTCAAGAACTTCGGTTTAACGAACAGGAATAGAAGACATGGCAGCAAAAGACGTTAAATTCGGTGATAGCGCACGTAAGCGCATGGTCGCAGGCGTCAACGTACTGGCAGACGCGGTTAGAGTGACCCTCGGCCCGAAAGGCCGTAACGTGGTTCTGGAAAAGTCCTTCGGCGCGCCGACCATCACCAAAGATGGTGTTTCCGTCGCCAAGGAAATCGAACTGTCTGACAAGTTCGAGAACATGGGCGCCCAGATGGTGAAAGAAGTGGCTTCCCAGGCCAACGATACAGCTGGTGACGGCACGACTACTGCAACCGTTCTGGCTCAGTCCATCGTTAACGAGGGCGTGAAGGCAGTTACTGCCGGCATGAACCCGATGGATCTGAAGCGTGGCATCGACAAGGCCACTACCGAAGCTGTGAAGGCAATCCGCGAGATGGCCAAGCCCTGCGACGACAGCAAGATGATCGCTCAGGTTGGCACCATCTCTGCCAACGGCGACGAGACCATCGGTAAGATCATTGCCGATGCGATGCAGAAGGTTGGCAAGGAAGGCGTGATCACTGTTGAGGAAGGCCGCGGCCTGGAAGACGAGCTGGACGTGGTTGAAGGTATGCAGTTCGACCGTGGCTTCCTGTCTCCGTACTTCATTAACAACCAAGACAGCATGTCTGCCGAGCTGGAAGACCCGTACATCCTGCTGGTAGACAAGAAGATCTCCAACATCCGCGAATTGCTGCCGGTGCTGGAATCTGTTGCCAAAGCTGGTAAGCCACTGCAGATCATCGCAGAAGATATCGAAGGCGAAGCACTTGCCACTCTGGTAGTGAACAACATGCGTGGCATTGTGAAGGTCAACGCCGTTAAGGCGCCTGGCTTTGGTGACCGTCGCAAGGAAATGCTGCAGGACATCGCGATCCTCTCCGGTGGCACCGTGATTTCTGAAGAGGTCGGCCTGACTCTTGAGAACACCACCCTGGATGACCTTGGCACAGCCAAACGCGTTAACGTCACCAAGGAAAACACCACCATCATCGGCGGTGCTGGTGCACAAGCGGACATCGAAGCTCGCGTTGAGCAGATCCGCAAGCAGATCGAAGACAGCTCTTCCGACTACGACAAGGAAAAGCTGCAGGAGCGCGTTGCCAAGCTGGCTGGCGGTGTTGCCGTGATCAAGGTTGGTGCCGGTTCCGAAGTGGAAATGAAAGAGAAGAAGGCCCGCGTTGAAGACGCGCTGCACTCTACCCGCGCTGCGGTAGAAGAGGGCATTGTGCCGGGCGGCGGTGTTACCCTGATCCGTGCCATCGCGGCTCTGGACAAGGTAGATGCTATCAACGATGAGCAGAAAGCCGGTGTGAACATCCTGCGCCGTGCCATGGAAGCTCCCCTGCGTCAGATCGTATACAACGCAGGCGGTGAGTCTTCTGTAGTGGTTGCCAAGGTTCGCGACGGCGAAGGCTCCTTCGGCTACAACGCTGCGACCGAGGCCTACGGCGACATGCTGGAAATGGGTATCCTGGATCCTGCCAAGGTGACCCGTTCCGCGCTGCAGGCGGCTGCTTCTGTTGCTTCCCTGATCATCACCACCGAGGCGATGGTTGCGGACGAGCCGCAGGACGAGTCTGCCGGCGGCGGTATGCCGGACATGGGCGGAATGGGCGGCATGGGAGGCATGGGCGGCATGATGTAATGCCGGCCTGATCCTGGCCCCTAAAAAACCCCGCGTTGGTTCACGCTAACGCGGGGTTTTTGTTTTTTTGTCATGAACTTGCCCCATGCCTTTGCTAGACTCGGCTTCCGGTCCATTATCTGTGCAACGCCGAATGAGTGACGCTGAACCCAAATCCTTTCTCCGCCCCGGCAAGGTATTTCTGCTCCTGCTGCTGGGCGCTCTGGTTTATCTGCTGTCACTGGTCTTTCTGGTACCTGCGGGATGGGTCTGGCAGCAAGCCTCTGCCCATGTATCTCTGCCTCCCCAGGTAAAAGTTCAGCAGGTTGCCGGCAAACTCTGGGATGGCGAAGCCGGGGTTGTGGTCGCCGGTTTCCCGGTGCGTGTCGATTGGCGTCTTCATATGCCGTCGGTCACCAGCCTCGAATGGCCAGCCCGAATTTCTTTGGAATCATCGCAGTCCTCGCTCAAAGGCGATGTTACGGTCGGCTGGCCGGCGAGTGCCCAGCTTGATGCCAGTGGACGTGTCACGGTGGCCGAGTTTGAAGAACTGATCCGCAAGAGCGGCGGCGCCATGATTGAAGGCGACGTCATGATCGACCGGCTGACTATGGCATGGGCCGATAACCGGATTACCCGGGCGGAAGGCCTGGGTCGCTGGGATGGCGGCCTGGTGACCTGGCCTATGGGAGATCAGCGGGGGCAGGCCGAGTTTCCGCCCATGCAGGCAACGATGGATACCTCCCAGGGTGGTGTGGCGCTGACCGTGTCCGAGCAGGGCGGGGAGGGGCCGGCAGCAGATGCCACCGTGTTCTGGAACGGAATGATGGAACTGCGTGTCTACAAGCGTATGGTGGATCTCGCGGGCCAGCCCTGGCCGGATTCTGCCAGCCCCGGCGATGTCGTATTCCGGGTACGCCAGCCTCTCATACCGGGGGCGCGATGATATGGCGTTGTTGAGTATTCCGGCCCAGGGCCGCATTTCCCGGATCCTGGCCAATCTGTTGCTGCTGGTGCTGGTGGTTTATCTGGCCATTACTCTCGCCCGGATGACCTGGTTGTATGCCTGGGATGACAGGCCGGTTCCAGACGCTCCGGTCGCAGCCGGGGCAGGCAGTCTGCCCGGCGGTAGCCGTTTGACGACGTCCATGGCCGTTTACGATTTCTTCGGGCGGTCTGAGCGACCGGTCGAGGTGGCTGAAGCCGTTCGCCGCTCGGCCCCGGAGACTCGTCTTCGGCTTCGACTGGAAGGGGTACTGGTAGCACAGCGCCCGGAGGACTCTGGTGCTATAGTTGCTGGAAGCAATGGTGAAACCGCGTATTACCGGGTTGGGGAAGTGTTACCCGGCAATGCCGAGCTGGCGGAAGTGGAACCCGGGCGTGTTCTGATTCGTCGGGGTGGGCGATACGAATCCCTGACTTTCGAGGAACAGTCGTCCGAACTGGTTGCAGAAGTGACCGAGGAGCCGGCAGAATCATCACCGGATGAGTTCCTGGCCAGCGCCCGTGAACAGATTGATAGCCAGGGCATTGCCGCGCTGGCGCCTTTCGGGTTGAGCCCGGTGGACAACAGCGGCATGTCCGGTTATGTGTACGACGGCTCTAACGCCATGCTCAACGCCGTCAACCTGCAGGCCGGAGACGTGATAACGGCTATCAACGGACAGCGGCTGGGCGATATCAGCCAGGATAAGGCCCTGCTTGAGAACTGGCGCGGCCAGGCCCAGCTGGAGATAGAAATCGAGCGTGACGGATCCATCCTCACCATCAGTTATGCCATACCCGAGCAGTGGCGCTGACCGGGTTCATCGAAACAGGACGAAATCGCCAGATGTATAACCACAAGATCAATGTTTTGCGGGCCATTGTCCTGCTTGTTCTCCTTCCCTTTATGTCCATGGCGCATGGGCAGGAAGCCGAGACATGGCGGCTGAACCTGAAAGACGCCGATATCCGGGCTTTCGTGACCCAGGTGGCCGACATTACCGGTTACAGTTTTGTGGTGGATCCAAGGGTGAAGGGCAAGGTGACGGTGCTTTCCAGCGCGCCCATGAACAAGGACGAAATTTACGATCTGTTCCTGGCGGTTCTGAATGTTCACGGCTTTACCGCCATCCCCGGACAGGAAGTGATCAAGGTGGTTCAGCAGGTTGATGCCAAACAGTCGGCGGAGAGTCTGGAGCGCTTTCCCGAAACCCCCTCCGAGCAGCTGATCACGCGGGTTATCCAGATCGACAACGCCAACGCTCTGGAGCTGGTGCCGATTCTGCGCCCGCTGGTGGCGAAATACGGCCATCTGGCCGGGGTGGCCGCCGCCAACGCGCTAATCATCAGCGACCATTCGTCCAACATTCAGCGTATCGAACAGATTGTCCGGGAGCTGGATAGCCCGTCCAAATACGAAGTGGAAGTCATCCAGCTTCAGGAAGCCTGGGTGGGTGATATGGTGACCCTGCTGCAGGAACTGGCTCCGGATGAACTCGGCCGGGCCGGCGGTGACAATGCCGCCAGAAAATACAGCGTCACCGCAGATGAGCGCAGCAATCGCCTTATTCTGCGAGGCGATGAGACCTTCCGCGAAAAGATGCGCGGCCTGATTCGACAACTGGACCAGCCGTCTGCCACCGGCGGCACCACCAAGGTCCTGAGACTGAAACACGCCGATGCCAAAAACCTGACTGAGATTCTGAAGGGTGTCATGGGTGAGCTGGTTAAAGAGGGAACAGGTTCGGGAGGCGGCGGTGCCGCCAAACCGCAAAGCAGCTTTGCCGTGTTTGCGGATGAGGGGTTGAACGCGCTGGTGGTTCGCGGTGAGCCGTCTCTGATGCAGGAGGCCGAACAGATTGTCGCAGCGCTGGATGTGCGTCGTGCCCAGGTGATGATTGAGGCAGCCATTGTCGAGATCAGTGACGAACTGGGCCAGGATCTGGGCGTACAGATTGCTGTGGCTGACGAGTCTGGTGAATCCACGCCGGTGATCGGTTCCAACTTTGGTAATGTGGGTCGCAGCCTCGGCGAGGTGCTGAGCGCAATTCTGACCGGCTCAGCCATTACACCTGCCACCGGCGGCATCACGGTCGGCGCCGGCCAACGGAACGAAAATGGTGTGAGCTGGGGAGTCCTCCTCCAGGCGCTGTCCACGTCCGCCGCAGCGAATCTGTTGTCCACGCCAAGCATCATTACCCTGGATAACCAGGAGTCCGAGATTATCGTTGGCCAGAACGTGCCTTTCCGCACTGGCCAGTCCACCGTCACCGGCGATGGCACCACCAACCCGTTCACCACCATCGAGCGTCGCGATATCGGCCTGACCCTCAAGGTAACCCCGACTATCAGTGCCGATGGCCTGGTACGTCTGGTGGTAGAGCAGACCACAGAAAGCGTGGCAGACAGCATCGAGAACGCCTCGGATATCGTCACCAACAAGCGGGAAATCAAGACCACCGTACTGGCGGATGATGGCGAGACCATTGTGTTGGGCGGTTTGACCCGGGATGATTATCAGGTCAACAAGAGCAAGGTGCCCCTGCTGGGTGACATTCCGTTTATCGGGCGTTTGTTTTCCTCGGAATCCGAGCGCCGGGTTAAGCGCAACCTGCTGGTGTTCCTGCGGCCCAAAATCATGCTGGGCAAGGAAGAGGCCGTTGCGGCTACCTCCGACAAGTTCAATCAGCTGTGGGATGTCAATCTGAACATCCGGGAGAAGCTCGGCATCCCCACCGAAGAGCAGCGTCCGACAGTGGACGCCCTGTTTGAAGACGGTAGCACCCGGGTACAGTAAGCGCTCAGAGAGCCAGTGGCGGCATCGGGCAATCCATCTGGTCCGCCACCAGCCGCATCAGTTCGTACTCCCGGGTTTCCACTTTGCCGTCGCGGGTAATGCAGTGCCCACAGGCATCAATGATTGCCGGTTTCAGCAGCGGTGAGAGACCGTTCAACGCAGTCAACGCTTCCCGTAGCTGGCGCATGGTGACTTTCTCCAGAACCGGCTCCACTCCATCCTTGGCATTCATGAAGCCGGCCATGGCCTCCCGATACAACTTCTCGGCGTCAGATTGGGACGCAGACCCAGCCCTTGCCATCAGGCTCAGGAGCCTCTTCAGGGCCGGCATGACCGGTTTGTAGCTCTTGTAACGCACGGGTACCACCCTGGCCGCTTCGTCGCCCAGATGGCGTGACAGGAAGCTTGTCAGGGCAAGCTCAAACAGGGTAACCCGGTTATCCGCCGCCACCAGTTTCTGGACATTGGTAATGAGCAACTCCCGCTCTTCCGGGTCCAGCTTGCGAAGGGCAGGCATGGCCAGTTCCAGGGCAGGGAAACGGACGCCATCGCCGATGGTTTTCAGTGCCGGCAGCAGTTTCTCAAGTAAATCCGGCTGGCTGCCCAATACCGGGTGTGCCGGCAGCAGGTTCAGCCGTTCCGTTTGCTGTGGACTCGGCAGTTCACTGATCAGCATGGCATAGCAGAGCTGCGTGGCCCCGGCCCGGGTGTACAGCAGGTTTCGGAAGGTGGCTGGCAGGCGCTCCAGAAAACGCAGAGCGAAATCTTCGCTTTGCCGGTTGATAGTTCCGACCTGATCTGAAAATTTCCGGGCAGGCTTTATGGTCTTTTCCGGGCTGGATGCAAGCGGTGAGGTTCTGCCACTCCGGCCGGTAACCGGCCCGAGGATGTCGGTTGCCGCGCCAGTAAACCCCGAAGCGCCTGCTTCCGGTGCTGGCGCAGAGCCACCACGGTAGAGGTCGGCGCCTGGTTCGGTATCCCTGAGCCGGCTGCGTAATCTGGCCAGCATGCCGGGCTGAATGGCATTGATTCGCTCATCAATCGGCGGGTGAGATGCCAGCAAAGAGGTAAACTTCATCCGCGCACTTTCGCCAAAACACATGTGATTCATGTCACTGGCGTGGCTGGTGGTGTCCAGGTAACCGCCCTTCATACCGATCTTGAACAGGGCCCCGGCGATACCCTCGGGGTTGCGGGTAAACTGCACTGAGGATGCATCTGCCAGCATCTCCCGCTGTCTGGATACTGCCGCCTGGATAAGCCGGCCAAAGAATACCCCCACATAGCCAATCACGAATAGGGCGATGCCAATGATGCCCATGGCCGCCTGGGCCCGTCCGTCCCGCGATCGGCCCACCCGGTGGCCGCGGTAAAAGGAAGCGCGCAGCAGGAAGCCGCCAATCTGTCCGATCATCAGGATGCCGGCGAGCAAGGCAATGAGACGGACGTTCAGCCGCATGTCCCCGTTGAAAATATGGCTGAACTCGTGAGCGACCACACCCTGGAGTTCGTCCCGCGACAACTGGGTAATAGCGCCGTGGGTGACGACCATAACGGCTTCGCCCGGCGTATAGCCCGCGACAAAAGCGTTGATGCCGGTCTCCTGATCCATCACATAGAGTTCCGGTACCGAGACACCGCTGGCAATGGCCATTTCCTCAACGATGTTGCGCAGCTTGCGTTCGTCACTGTCCCGGGTGTCGGGGTCAATGGGCCTGGCGCCGACCATTTTGGCCACCCGGTCGCCACCGCCGGCCAAGTCAACCCAACGGAGCAGAGAGCCCAGAACAATGAGCGCCACCACGGTAACGGCCGTTAGCAGGCCATGGTTGGAGAGCAGCCAGTGGTGAAAGGCGAGGCCCGAAGATTCGCTGCGGGTCACGAAATAACCGACAAGACAGACGGCGAGCGTAATGAACGCGACCGCCGTCAGGAAAAGGAATACCAGAAGAGTGGTGTTGCGCCGGGCATGGGCCTGGCGCTGAAAGAAACCGGGATGAGCCATACCTCAGGGCCTCAGAAGGCCACTTTCGGTGCCTGGCGGGCTTCCGGCGATTCCAGTTCCAGTTGCGACGTTTCCTTGAACGCAAACATGCCGGCGACAACATTGTTGGGGAACTGCTCCCGGAAAATGTTGTAGCTCATGACGCCGTCGTTATAGGCCTGGCGAGCAAAGGCGACCCGGTTCTCGGTGCTGGAGAGTTCTTCCATCAGTTGCTGAATGGTTTCGTTGGCCTTCAGCTCCGGATAGTTCTCAGCTACGGCGTAGAAATTTGCGAGCGCCTTGGTGAGCAGATTTTCGGCGCTGCCCAGGCGCTGGATCTTGGTTCCGTCACCGGGGTCCTTGGCGGCATCTTTCTGGGCGCTGACCGCATTGTTGCGGGCTTCCATCACCTGAGTGAGGGTGCTTTTTTCGTGGGTCAGATAGGCTTTTGCCGCTTCCACAAGGTTCGGAATAAGGTCGTGCCGACGCTGCAGTTGAACATCAATCTGGGCAAACCCGTTTTTGAACTGGTTGCGCAGGGAAACCAGGCGGTTGTAGATAAAGACCAGGTAGAAAACAACGACGGCGATAACGATCAGGCCGATAACGGTGGTTCCCATGGCAACTCCTAGAGGTAGTGGTTCAGAGGTTATTTTCCACGATCTGCTCGTGAAAACCTTTAACGAAGGTCTCAAATTCACGCGGCGGCAATGGCTTGCTGAAGAAATAACCCTGGGCCAGCTGGCAGCCGCGCTGACTCAGGTAGTATTCCTGTTCTGCCGTTTCCACCCCTTCAGCAACCACTGACAGATTCAGACTCTTGCCTAGATCGATGATGGTGTTGGCAATTCGGGTATCCTCCTCATTGACCAGCAGATCCCGGATAAACTGTTTGTCGATCTTCAGATGCTGTACCGGCATCTGTTTGAGGTAGGTCAGGGACGAATAGCCGGTTCCGAAGTCGTCCACCGCGATGCTTATCCCCGCCTTGTTGAGCCTGTGGAGTTTGGCTACGGCGTCTGACAGGTTCGTCATGAAGCTGGTTTCTGTTACCTCCAGCTCCAGCCGACCGGCCGGTATCTTGTGTCGTCGCAGGGTATCGAGAATATCATCGACAATGCTTTCCTGGCGCAGCTGAACGGCCGAGAGATTAACAGCAATACGAAGCGGCGAGCCGTCCGAGGCCCAGCGCGCCGCCTGCCAACAGGCCTGGTCCAGAACCCACTGGCCAATTTCTACGATAGAGCCGTTTGCTTCGGCCACTGGAATGAAGAAGTCGGGGGGGACCGTGCCACGAGTCGGGTGCTCCCAACGCAACAATGCCTCTGCCCCGATTACCCGTTTGCTCTCCAGATTAATCTGGGGCTGGTAAACCAGGTGAAGCTGGTGATTGCCAAGAGCCTGGGACAAATCCTTTTCCAGCTGCTTCCGGTCCCGGATTTCCTGGTCAATGCTGGCGACATAGAACTGGAAGTGGTTGTGGCCGTTCTGCTTGGCCAGCGTCATGGTCTGCTCGGCACTCTGAAGCAGTCGGTCCGCCTTGCTGGTGTCGGAGGGATACAGGGCGACCCCCAGGGTGGCGCTGATTGAGATGTTCTGGTCTTCAACCAGCATGGGCTCATTGACACAGGCCAGGATTCGCTCAGCTGTATCTGCAGCCTGGAACCCGTCCCGAAGCCCTTTTTGGACAACCACGAACTGGTCGCTGCCGAGGCGTGCAATGGTGAAGCGGGCATTATCCAGTTTGTTGGTCAGCCGGTCGGCAACGCTCTGTAGAATAAGGTCCCCGGACCGGAAACCGCACTGCTCGTTCACCGACTTGAAATCGTCGATGCCGCAGACGATCAGCGACAGTTGGGCGTTGCGCTTGGCGGCGTCCTCAATATCTCGCACCAGCAACTCCATGAAGGTATCCCGGCTGGGCAGGCCAGTGAGCTGGTCGTAACGTGAGAGACGGCTTACCCGGTCCTCCGCTTCGCGATGGCGTTTCTGGCTGTCGCCAATGGCGACCAGAAGGTTGTTCGTTGCGTTGACCCAGAGGCCAAGTTCGTCACTCTGGTGGCCGGATGGCGTGGTGACCAGGCGGTCATCTGGGTGGGCAGGATCCACCTGTCTCACGGAATTGACAATTCTGAGGAGGGGGCGCGTCAGAAGCAGGTGGAATACATAGAACAACACCATCCCGAGAATGAGAGCTGTCGCTATGCCGGAAGCGAAAGTGACAGCAGCCCTGTCCAGCCAGGTGCGGGCTGCTGCCGCGGTGTCGTAGTGAACGTCAAGAAAGCCGTAGACGTCTTCCGGGTTACCCTCACGGAAAAGCGGTTCCCGATAGAGCCGATCGGCGTCAAAAATCGGATCGGTTACCGGGCGGAAAGCAGTTTCCTGGAGTGGACGGCTGCGATCTCCCAGCGGGTCGCCGTCAGGGTGGACGATGCGGGCCATATAGACGGCCTCCTTGGCAAAGAGGCCGTCCACGACTTGTTGTGCAAGTTCGGCGTCAATGCTGAACACTGCCTGGGTGGCTGCGTCTTTCACCATCGCGATGGTTTGCTTGGCATCGCTATCCAATCCTCTGGACACACGTTGGGCGTCCAGGATGACCTGTATGGCGCTGACAACGACGCCACTGACAAGGGCCACCACAAGAATCCACCGTAAGATTCGATAGCCCAGGCGATGTTCAACCTCGAAGGAGTTTTGCATTCAAGCCTGTCTTGTTCCGGTTTTTGCAGAGCCGCTGGGTCTGCAAGGTTCAGGGCAAAGGTGTCGCACTTTGGGTGATGTGCGTGGGGGCTCACCCTGATTGTTGTTTCCAAGTATGGTTCAGGTTCGCGATATCTTCATGGAGTATCGGCGATTTTTCCAAAGATTTCAGAGTGTGCTTGTATCAAATTGTAATTGCTTGGGTAATGCAGACACAAAAACGCCCGCCAGAAGCGGGCGCTTGATCACAGTCGCTTTAGACTGTGTCTGGAAGCGAGGCCGGGATCAGGCCAGGTTTTCGTTTACGAAATCCCAGTTCACCAGGTTCCAGAAAGCTTCCAGGTAGTTCGGGCGGGAGTTGCGATAGTCAATGTAGTACGCGTGCTCCCAGACGTCGACGGTCAGTACCGGCTTGTCGGCACCGGTCAACGGCGTTTCAGCATTGCTGGTATTCGCGATGGCAACGGTGCCGTCCGCTTTTTTCACCAGCCAGGTCCAGCCAGAACCGAAGTTGTTGGCGGCTTTGTCATTGAATTCTTTCTTGAAATCTTCGAAAGATCCGAAAGCCTTCTCGATGGCTTCCTTGGCAGCACCGGTGGGCTCACCACCGCCGTTCGGGCTCAGGCAATGCCAGTAGAAGGTGTGGTTCCAAACCTGTGCGGCGTTGTTGAACAGCGGGCCGCTGGCGCTCTTGATAATGTCTTCAAGAGATTTGTTGGCGTTGTCCGTACCTTCGATCAGGCCATTGAGCTTGGTGACGTAGGTGTTGTGATGCTTGCCGTAATGGTACTCAAGCGTTTCCTGAGAGATGTGCGGTTCCAGTGCGTTCTTTTCGTAAGGCAGTGCGGGAAGTTCAAATGCCATGAGGTCGTTCTCCCTGTCTCTCTGTTTATGTTGATGTGCGTTACCCCAATATAGGGTCGATTTGAGTCAGATCAACCCTTTGGTGTTAAAGAACTTTTAAACTCGGGGCTGCCAGGCAGGAACTGCGCGCAGTTCTTTACCCGCCATACAAGCTCCTCGTAGCTGTCGGCCAGTATGTTCACGTGGCCCAGCTTCCGGCCCGGACGTTCACCTTTATTATAGAGATGAACATGGGCATAGGGCAGTTCGAGGATTCGCTCGATGTCGCCGTGCTCTCCGATGATGTTGATCATGCAGCTCAAACCACGTGGCGCAACATTGCCAAGAGGGTGCCCGCTTACCGCGCGGATGTGGTTCTCGAACTGGCTGGTCATCGCGCCTTCGATGGTCCAGTGCCCCGAGTTGTGAACCCTGGGCGCCATCTCGTTGGCTACCAGGCCATCGGTTGTCTCGAACAACTCAAGCGTTAGTACGCCGACATAGTCCAATTCGTTCAGTAGTGCCTTGATGTACCGCTCCGCATCTTCCTGAACGTGCTTCTCGAGCTTCGGAGCAGGCGCAATGGAGTAGCGCAGAATCCCCTCATGGTGAGTGTTCTCCGCCATCGGGTAGAACGCCAGCTCACCGTCTTCAGCGCGAACGGCGATAATCGACACTTCCCGGTGGAAGTCGACAAACTTCTCCACGATAAGGCTAGGGTGGCCGATGGAGGCCCAGGCGGCCTCGGCTTCCTCAGGCGATTTGAGGACTGCCTGGCCTTTGCCGTCATAACCTTCGGTGTTGGACTTCGCTACCACCGGGCAGCCAAGTTCCTCGGCCGCAGCTTTCAATGAGGCGGCGCTATCGGCAATTTTCCATTCTGGCGTGGGGATGCCAAGCTCGCCGAACAGGGTCTTCTCCGCTTCTCGGTTCTGACACACCTGCAACGCTCGGGGGCAGGGGTGAACCGGTTTATGAGCAGCAATTTTCTCGGCCACGTCTACCGGCAGGTGTTCGAACTCATAGGTAACGCGGTCGACCCGGGAGAGGAAATCATCCAGGTACTGGCCCTCGCGATCGATGATGACTTCACCAAGGCCGGCACTGGGGCTGCCGGACATGTCATAGAAAACAAAGGTCTTGGCCAGTGGGTATCCGGCCAGTGCCAGCATTCGTCCCAGTTGGCCGGCGCCCAGTACACCAATTCTCATGTGTGGTCTCCTGCCTGTGCCAGGCATTGCTCGAATATTGCCTTACTGGTCCCGCGGGTCAGGGTTGTCCAGAATCGTTTCGGTCTGTGTGGCCCGGAACTGCTCAACAGCTTTGCGTACGCTGTCGTCTGAGGTGCCGATAATCTGTGCTGCCAGCAAGCCTGCGTTTGTGGCGCCGGCTTTGCCAATGGCCAGAGTGCCGACAGCGATGCCGCCTGGCATCTGGACGATGGAAAGCAGTGAATCCAGGCCGTTCAGGGCTTTGGACTGAACAGGTACTCCCAGGACCGGCAGGGCGGTTTGTGAGGCAACCATGCCGGGCAGATGCGCTGCGCCGCCGGCGCCGGCGATAATGACTTTCAAACCGCGGTCTGCGGCGGATTTGGCGTAGTCAAACAGCAGATCCGGGGTACGATGGGCCGAGACGACTTTGGTTTCATAGGCCACGCCAAGTTTTTCGAGCATGGTGGCGGCGTGTTCCATGGTGGGCCAGTCGGATTTGGAGCCCATGATGAGTCCTACAAGCGGCTGCATATGCAACAGTCCTGTGATAATTGGAAAGCCGGCCATTGTATGTTTTGCCTACTTACCATGCAACAAAGCTCGGCGGAAGGCGCAGTTGAGAGGCCTTTTCCGGAAACCGCTACGAGCACATCCCTGTGCGCTTGTCTGAAGCCATCCTTGGCTTCAGACATTTCCGGAAAAGGCCTCACAACTCCGCCCCGAGCGCTCTGGGAGATTCGGCATGAGCGCAGCTTCATTTTTACCTGCGAGTAAGTACAGGTATTATCAGACCTTATTGTTTTAACCGTCCATAGTCAGGAGCTGTAATGGAACCCATCCGTCCAGATGATGATGAGTTGAGGGCTGAACGACCGATTGGTAGTGCCGAGCCGAAGAAGCCGGCAGAGAGAAAGCCCAGGCCATCTTCAAGTAGGAAAGGCGAACCGTCGGCGCCTGCGCAGCCTCCCAAAGGTGGCAAGGGCGGTAACGGGGGTAGCGGCGGCAATGGTCGCGGCAGCTCGGCGATGCTGTGGGTGCTGTTGATCGTGCTGGCCGTGGCGGCCGGGGCTGGTTGGTATTCGCAGGAGCAACGGGTTCAGGCGTTGGAAGGACAGCTCGAGGAGGCGGATTACTGGGCGCGGCAGAGTAAGCTGGCGTTGGCGCGGTTTGAGGGTGAGCTTTCGGAGACGGGCGAGAATCTGCAGGAACGGGGAGCGACCCTGGAGGAGCAGATAGCGGCACACACCAAGCGGCTTGATACGGCGGACAGTGAGATCCGGAAACTCTGGGCCATTGCCAATGAACGCAACAAGAAGCGCCTGGATGAACAGCAGGAGCGGATTGCCGCGCTGGAATCCGGCCTTGCGGAGGGCAAACAGGCCATTGGTTCGCTTGAGGCGTCTGTCGAAAAGGTCCGGTCGTCGCTTTCCGCCGATATGGAAGCCCTGAAACAACAAACGGAGACGTCGATTGCAGCGCTGCAGGATTCCAACCGGCAGGCGACGGATCAGTTGACGAAACTGAGTCAGCAGTTGGCGGATGTGGATCAGGTGATCGAGAGCCGTATCCGGCGTTTTGAGCAGGAGCAGAAGCTGGGAATCAGCGGCATGGAGGGCCGGATCTCGGCCCTGGAGCGGGAGACCGATGAGCTGGCCGATGATGGCCGGGCTCAGGCACTTCGTAATGAGGTGGCCAGTCTCAAGCGCACGGTTGAGTCTATCGATGCCTCGCGGTCGCAACTGACCTCCCGTCTGGTTCGGCTGTCTGAAGAAGTGAATCAGTTGCGGAGCCAGATCAGCGGGCAGTAATTGGCCGGTAGCGCGTTCCAGTAATCGGCATTTCGGGTTTTGTAACGGTTTGTAGCCATCCCTTGCGGTAGCTCTCATTTCTGTTTTTGTGCAGTTGTTAAGATCAGGCAACTCGCAATCAGGATGAAGAGTTAACAACAATGAAAACCCGAGTGCCTTCCGTTTTTCTCGTTCCCCGGCTGCTGGCGGTGGTGTGGCTGTTGCTGGCGTTGTCGGGCTGTACGGTTTATCAGTCCATCGGCAAAAGCGTCGGGTCGTTCCTGCATCCGGTTTCCGGGCATGATTTCGTTCATATCGACAACGATAGCTGGGATCGTCGCAACGCGGTGCTGTACTTCTACAGGACACACTCCCAATGGGCGGCTGATGAAATCGAAGCGCCCAGTGTTTACATAGACGACACCCACTATTTCAACATCCGTAACGACAGCTTCACCTGGCTGGAGGTAAGCCCCGGAGAGCGCCACATTGCTATGCGCCGACCTTTGCTGGGCCTGGAGGGTATGAACTCCTTCAGTCTGAGCCTGATCGCCGATGCCACGCTGGACGTTGAGCCAGGCCAGATCTATTACCTGCGTTATAACGAGCTTTCGGAACCGGGCCAACGGCATCCGGATCTGGATCCGGATCACCCTCTGGCGCAAGGTGACCTCCAACTGGTGACGCGGGAATATGCCATGCAGGCAGAGGAGATTGTTTCCACCCGTTTTCTTAACAGTGATCTGTTGGCGCCGAACCATGCAGCTACCTCGATCGTCGAAGTCAATGAAGACCTGGATTACGAGCGGCAACTGGTGCTGCTGGAGGAGGAGCGTGAGCTCGAGATCGAGCGCCTGAAGGAGGAGGGCAAGTACGAATCGACTTCCTGGTTCTGGCCGTTCGGTGGTGGCCCAGCCGTGCCACTTGAAGCCGATCGCAAGATTAAGAAGCTGGAGCAGGAATACGCGGAGTTGGAGATGGAGCGAGAGCGCAAAGAAGAAGCAGAATCTGGAGGCGGCTGGTGGATTTTCTGAGTGCTGACTACACTGATGGCAGGTGAATGACTCGGGAAAATTAAAAACAATGGCTCTCAAGGATTCTCTTCGACTCAGATTCGAAAAACTGGCGGATGATGTCGTTCCCCAGCTGCTGGATAGCTGGGGTGACCTGCAGAAACGATTGGACGATCTGAACTGCTCTCTTGCCAACCGAGCGGTTCCGGACGACCGGCGCAGCCGTGTCAGCGAACTTTCTTTGCAGGAGAAGGCCCAGCAGGCGGGGCAGGATCGCCCGGCCCCGCGGGCTGTAAAAGCGACGCGTAAGACCGCTGCAAGGAAGTAGGTTTGCTTAAAAACTGTACGCTTTTTAATGGCTTGCAGGTTTTTCTATAAAATTCCGGGAAAATATTTGACACCGCCAGCCAAATGCTTAAAATGCGCCTCTCACTTGGTTGAGACAGCATCGCTGCCAGGCAAGTGAGCGCCTTTGAAAGGCTTGAAAGTGGGTGGTTAGCTCAGCTGGGAGAGCATCGCCCTTACAAGGCGAGGGTCACTGGTTCGATCCCAGTACCACCCACCACTTTCAAATGCATCACCGGATAACCCCATCCGGTTTCAGGTTCGGGCCCGAGGGTCGGAATTGATGCGGAGCGGTAGTTCAGTTGGTTAGAATACCGGCCTGTCACGCCGGGGGTCGCGGGTTCGAGTCCCGTCCGCTCCGCCATTTTTAAGCAGTATCCCCGGGTGGTTAGCTCAGCTGGGAGAGCATCGCCCTTACAAGGCGAGGGTCACTGGTTCGATCCCAGTACCACCCACCAAAATTCCGAAAAGGGCCGATCCGAAAGGATCGGCCCTTTTTTTATTTGCCAATCAACGACTGGCCGCAGACCCTCACCACGTTGCCGTTCACCCCGTTGGACGCAGGACTGCAATACCAGGCGATGGCTTCGGCCACGTCAACGGGTTGCCCGCCCTGGGAGAGGCTGTTCATCCGGCGACCGGCCTCGCGGATGGTCACCGGCATGGCTGCGGTCATCTGGGTTTCGATAAAACCCGGGGCAACAGCGTTGATGGTTACGCCATTCTTCAGTTGCCGGGCCATGGCTTCCACGTAGCCGATCACGCCGCTCTTGGCGGTTGAGTAGTTGGTCTGCCCGAAATTCCCGGCAATGCCGCTGATGGAGGAGATGCAGACGATGCGGCCGTTCTCTTTCATCAGTTCTCGCTTGGCCAGCTCTTCGTCGATCAATTCCTCGGCGGACAGGTTTACGGCAATGGTCATATCCCAGAAGTGCTCGGGCATATTGCCAAGGGTTTTGTCACGAGTAATCCCAGCGTTGTGAATGACCAGGTCCACTCCGCCAAAATGTTCATCGATGAAGTCGGCGATGAGCTTCGGCGCCTTTTCGTCAGTAATATCGCAAGCCAGTGCCTTGCCGTTGATGGCGGATGTGACTCTTTGCAGATCTTCCATGGCAGGCGGAATGTCGAGTCCAATAACCGTGGCGCCGTCTCTTGCGAGGGTTTCTGCAATAGCTGCGCCGATGCCACGGGAGGCCCCGGTAACCAGGGCAACTTTTCCAGTCAGGGGAGCGACGGGGTTGGTTGCAGGTAATGAATCACTTTTGCCGATCTTGACCACCTGGCCGGACACGTAGGCAGAGCGCGCGGAGAGGAAAAACCGGACACTGGATTCCAGTTGCTGCTCGGCGCCCGGTGCCATCCATAGCAGGTTTGCGGTAGAGCCTTTCTTTCCGATTTCCTTGCCGATGCTGCGAACAAAGCCTTCCAGGGCCTGTTGGGCAGCGGCCTGGGGCGCCTTTCTGCAAGTGGCGGGGTTTTGACCAATGACCAGAACCCGGGCGTTGCCGCCGAGTTTTTTGATGGTGGGGTGGAAAAAATCGTAAAGGGCCCGGAGGTCGTCGGGTCCTTTTAACCCGGTGGCGTCGAACACCAGGGCCGAGAATTTGCAGTCGATTTCCGAATTCAGGTCCATGGGTCGGGCTTTGTTGCCGGCCTTGGATGAGTCTTTCAGTCGTTCATTCCCGCTGGCGTGGTGCAATGTGGCTGCACTGGCGCTGAGGGTGCTTCCTATTGCCGCGATGGCTTTGCCTCCGCCGGCTGCACCAACGAGTACGTCGCCTTCGATAAATGGCTGGTCGGTGCGTTTGAGGCGCTTTAGGGGCACGGGTGCTGGCAGGCCCAGGGATTGTGCGGCGGTTTTACCTACCGGGGTATTAACTATTCTAAGATAGAGGTCAGACATGGTTGGCTTCCTTGTGTTTGCATTCGGGTTGCTGGATGCGAATCGTCCTACAGGGTAAAGAATCGGATAGTTTTTGGATTGACTCAATGCCTGTAGGGTGTTGTCAGGGGTGCCAATGAGGCACTTGGTGTTCTCGCTAAACTTGTTTTCAGGTTGGGTGCAGGGAGCAATGGGGTTGGGCTTCCCAAAACACGCCCGTGAATACGTCCCTGTAGGGCTCGGTCGCGCCATCCCTGGCGCTCTACGGTTTTGGGAAGCCCAACCCCATTGCTCCTTTGGACATCTCAGATATCTCACAAAAGGAATGGATTGATCATGGCACAGGCACCGAAAACGACTCAAAAGAAAACCGCTACGTCAAAAAAGACCAGCGCCGCCCCTTCGGCGATTCGTCGCGTTGCGGTGCTGGGTGGTAACCGGATTCCGTTCGCGCGGTCGAACACGGTCTACAGCAAGATCAGTAACCAGGAGTTGCTGACGTCGGCGCTGAGGGGTCTGGTGGATCGGTATGGTCTGGAGGGTCAGCGGCTGGGTGAGGTGGCTGCGGGGGCGGTTATCAAGCATTCGCGGGATTTTAATCTGACCCGGGAAGCGGTCATGAGTTGTGGGCTGGCGCCGGAGACGCCGGCGTACGATATCCAGCAGGCCTGTGGCACCGGGCTGGAGGCGGCGATTCTGGTGGCCAACAAGATTGCCCTGGGGCAGATTGAGTGTGGCATTGCCGGGGGAACCGACACCACGTCCGACGCACCGATTGGCGTGGGTGAGGGGCTTCGGGAGATTTTGCTGGATCTGAACCGGGCCAAGACCGCAGGTGAACGGCTGAAGATTCTGGGGCGGTTTCGGCCCGGACATCTGAAGCCCGAGGTGCCTCAGAATGGCGAGCCTCGCACGGGAATGTCGATGGGCGAGCATGCACAGGTGACCGCGAAGGAGTGGGATATTGCCCGGGAGGATCAGGACAAACTGGCCTGGGAGAGCCATCAGAAACTCGCCAAAGCCTATGACGAGGGGTTCTTCAACGATTTGCTGACACCGATGGCTGGGCTGGAGAAGGACAATATTCTGCGTCCGGATACCACTCTGGAGAAGCTGGCCACGCTCAAGCCGGTTTTTGATCGGGAAAACGGCACCATGACCGCGGCCAACAGCACGGCGTTGACGGACGGCGCCTCTTGCGTGTTGTTGGCCAGTGAGGAATGGGCGAAGGCCAACAATCACGAGGTGAAAGCCTGGCTGACGTTTTCTGAAAATGCGGCGGTGGATTTTGTGGACAAGAAAGAGGGGCTGCTGATGGCACCTGCCTATGCGGTGCCCCGGATGCTGGAGAAGGCGGGGCTGACCCTTCAGGATTTCGATTTTTACGAAATCCATGAAGCTTTTGCTTCACAGGTCCTCTGTACCCTGAAGGCCTGGGAGGATCCGACCTTCTGCAAGGAGCGTCTGGGCCTGGATAAGCCTCTGGGCAGCATTGACCGCGACAAGCTCAATGTAAAAGGCAGCAGTCTGGCAACCGGTCACCCCTTTGCGGCCACCGGCGCCCGAATTGTTGCGACTCTGGCCAAGTTGCTTGAGGAGAAGGGCAGCGGTCGAGGCCTGATTTCGATCTGCGCCGCGGGCGGACAGGGGGTCACTGCGATTCTGGAGAGGTGAGTTTTCGGAAATCCGAAACTTTCCTTTGACAGTGTCGATCACACCCCTTATCATGCGCGCCACGTTGATCAGGGGTTCCCTGAGAAACAACCAGTTTGATGCGGGGTAGAGCAGTCTGGTAGCTCGTCGGGCTCATAACCCGGAGGTCGTTGGTTCGAATCCAGCCCCCGCTACCATCATTGAAAAAAGCCGGCCATGTGCCGGCTTTTTTTCGCTTCCACGTTTTTCAGAATCCTTCCGGCTGAACAAACCCAGCCAGCCCGGCGTCTTCCAGTAGTCCCGCAAACCCGATCGTGGTCAGATCCATCCCCGGCGCACCAATCACCTGAACATTGAATGGCAGGCCCTCTTTCGTCCGTCCGATGGGTACGGAGGTGGCGGGCAGGCCCAGCAGGGTGGCGAAGGCGATCCAGCAGAACTGGTCCATGTACGCCCTTGGCTGACCGGCGACTGTGATTCGGCGTTTGAAGACTGGATGGCTGTGGTCATGCCGGATGGCGGTGGTCGGTGTCACCGGTGTCAGCAGAACATCCACTTCCTGAAATAACGATTCAATCTCAGCCCGCATCTTCTCGCGCATTTCGCTCCAGGCCATCCACTGGTAGACCGGCTGGTTCACACCTCGTCCGTACTCACCAATGAAAGGCGTCATCGGTCCTAGAAATTTAAGCCAGGGTTCCAGCCGGGCAATCCATTTCATCTGTCGGCGCTGGGCGGGTTTCAGTGAGGTGCTTAGCAGGGCCCCGAGCAGATTGAAATAAGCCGGGAGGGTGTGTTCAAGGCTCAGCAAAGGATGGCGGGCCTCAGTGACCAATGCACCCCGTTCAGACAATGCTTTGCCCAGGTTCTGATAACCCTCGGTCAGCTCCTGCTCTATCGGGCATAAGGGATCTTCCAGCCACATGCCCACTCGGGCCTGATCGAGGCTGTTTAATTCCGAGGGTGCCATTGCCAGGGCCCAACTGCGCTCCTCGGCTGGCCGGGGGCCGGCAATGACTCTCAGCAGGAGCTCCAGGTCGCCGGCACTGCGCGCCATCGGGCCGCCCTCGACCAGGTCCGGTCGGGACTGGGTTCCCGGTGGCCCCGGGATGTGACCCCGAAACGACACCAGTGAGCGGGTTGGTTTGTGGCCGAACACACCACAAAAGTGCGCGGGTATGCGGATGGAGCCGGCCAGGTCGCTGCCCACTTCAAGGGGCGTCATGCCTGCGGCCAGGGCGGCTGCAGCACCACCTGAGGAACCACCGGGGGTGTGCGCGTGATTGTGGGGGTTGTTGGTTACCCCGAACAGTTTGTTGTAGCTCTGGAGGTCGGTGGCGTAGATGGGCACATTGGTCTTGCCCAGGATAATGGCTCCGGCGTCTTCCAGCCGCTGCACGACATCGGCGTGGCGGTCAGGTTTGTGATCCTTCAGGGGTGGGGCTCCCGCGGTACAGGTCATGCCCGCCACTTCCCAGGTGTCTTTCAGGGTTAGGGGCAGGCCATGCAAGGGGCCCCTTACCGAGCGGGCTGCACGTTCTTCATCAGCTCTCCGGGCGCTGTCGAGCGCCCGCTGTTCATCGAGGGTCACGACGGCATTGATAGTCGGATTGTGTTCGCGGATCCTCTTCAACAAGGCCGTTGTTAGTGCCTCGCTGGTCAGGGTGCCAGCCTCAAGCTGTTTCAAGAGTTCATGGGCAGACTGATAGTGCAGTGGCAATTGCGATGCATCCATGGATGGTCTCGTTGTTGTTGGTTTTTGAAAGATCGCCAGATCAGGGCAATTCGGATCGCCAGTGTTTTACCTTTACCTGCCCTTTGATTGCATCGATGATCTCAAGGATCAGATTGATCAGCGCTTCGTTCTGGGCATCATCGGCCCTTACTCCACCCGGAGTAGGCAGAAATACGTTCACGATGTCCTCAATGAAGGCGTGGTTAGAGGCAGAAGCCAGGTCTTCGAGAATCTGGTGAATAACGTGGGCAACGATGTCGCCGACGGCTTCTTCCAGGGTTTCCTGGATCGTTGGACCCACCACGGGAAGATACTTCAGTCGTGACAGTTCCAGATTCTGTTTCAGGGCATTGTCCACCCTGTCTTCCAGATAGCTCCTGAGGGCGCCGCGATTGGGCACGTAGCCTTCCTGGGCCGCCTCGGCGACCCGCTTGGAGATCCAGTCTGAGAGCATGTCTCGCCGGGGGTAGAGAATGTCCTCCTGGATCTTGTCGAACAGGGGAGAGCCCCGTTTGACCTCCTGCTGTACGCCGCTGAGTACCTTGAGTACGATGCGATCGGAGAGCTCTTCCATAAAGGCTTCGTAATAGAAGTTCACGAAGCGGTAGATCTTGGTATTCGTGATATCAATGATTTTGTACTGATGCAGGCGATAGATGATGGAGATCACCCGCAGGATACGGAGGAAACGCAAGCTTCCCACCGGGATGCAGCCCACCAGGTCGTACCAGTGAATAAACGGGTAGAAGTACCAGCGGTCGTAGACTTTCGCCTTGATAGCGTAACCCCAGCGGACGAAGAACTCGGTCAGGAATATGCTGACGAAGATCAGATCGTAAAAAATGAAGCGTTCGTGGATGGGATGGTAGGCCGACTGTATGGCCGGAGCATGCTCTTTCATCAGATTCTGAACGGCCACAAAGTTATAGATCGAGTCCCAGATGATGAACGCCAGGTTGATGATCAGCAGGCCGAGCATCAGGAAATCAATGATGAACCAGACAAGCTGGTGGCTGGATTTCAGGTTTTCTCGATTTATCTTCAGCATTCGCCAGGGTCCGGTCTGTTGCTAAGTATCTGACAGGTTAGCTTATTTCAACGCCACAAACGACTCGCCCTCGAGCCGCCCAGAGCAGGCCGAAAGGCCAACCATGGATTAACTTGACCGTCTGCCATTAAACTCCCACGCTTGAATGGAATTCCTTCTTGTTACCACCAACATTGAAATAGCCGGATGCCATCAATACACCAAGTCTTGAATTCGGGCCGGGTCCGGCTTTTGATTACTTTGCTGTGCTGCATGCCTGCTTGGGTTTGCGCGCAACAGGTGGTTGTGAACATGGAAGGAGACTATCCGAATCTGAAATCAAATGCCGAAGCGTTCATAGGTGAGGTTGAAGGTCGAAGTGCGGGCAACCTCAGGCGTTACGCCTCCACGGCTGTGGACCAAGCCCGGGGGGCATTGCGGGCTCTCGGCTATTACAGTCCCATGATTGACTGGCGTCTCGAGCAGGGCGATTCGGATTCTACCGCCACGCTGATCTTGTCGATTACCCCCGGTGAGCCGGTGCTGGTCAAGTCCCGTGTCGTTGAGATCAGGGGCCCGGCAGCCGATGATGACCGGTTTACATCCAACCTCCCTGCGCAGCCTGCCGAAGGGGATATTCTCAATCATGGCCAATATGCCAATCTCCGCGACACCATCCAGACCCGTGCCAGGCGGCGTGGCTATTTTGACGGCAAATTTGTTACCCGCACCCTGGAAGTGGATCCGGCAACCCGAAGTGCTACCGTCACTCTGATCTATGAAAGTGGCGAGCGGTATCGTCTTGGAAAGGTTACCTTTCAGGAAGGCCACTGGTTCGAGCTTGGCCTCCTGGAGCAGTTCGTCACGTTCGAACCCGGCATTCCCTTCCATTCAGATGAGGTGGCCAGACTGAATCGGGATCTTCAGAACAGCGGGTACTTCAGTGTGGTGGATATCGATGCATCGCCGGGCAGTGCCGAGGACGGCGTGATTCCCGTGCGCGTTGATCTCACCAGGCGAGAGGCCCGCTCCGTGGCGGCGGGCGTGGGTTTTTCGACTGACGTCGGGCCCAGATTCCGTGGAAACTGGCGGGAACACTGGATCAATCCCATGGGACACAAGCGGGGCGCCGAGACAGAACTCTCGGTACCCAGGCAGAACCTGAGTACCTGGTACGAGTTGCCCCTGGATCCGCCCATGACTGATCTGATCCGGCTCACCGCCGGCTATCAGCGGGAAGACATAGAGAATGTCGAGTCAGAACTGTTGACGTTCGGGCAGCAGTGGCAGCATCAGTTGGACAACGGCTGGCTGCAGGTCCTGTCGCTTAGTTGGGAAGGCGAGCGTTTCAACATCGGTAACGACGAGAAAGGTACAAGCACGCTTCTGCTCCCGGGCGCTGGCTACTCTAAAATTCACGCAGACTCCCCACTGGACCCATCCCGGGGCTATCGCTTGCAGTTCGATGTCACCGGTTCGCATCGGGCGGTGCTGTCCGATGTGGATATCCTCCATGTAAGCGCCCTGGTCAAGGGACTGTTTACGCTGGCGGACAAGCACCGGTTTCTGGGCCGTCTGCAGGCGGGGGCTGTGGCAACCAACCGGTTTTCAGATGTGCCTCCATCCTTGCGTTTCTTCGCTGGCGGTGACCAGAGCGTGCGAGGGTATGGCTATGAGACCCTATCGCCAGAGAACGACAATGGCGTGCCGGTGGGCGGCCGCTTCCTGATGGTTGGCAGTGGCGAGTATCAGTACCAGTTTGCGGATAAATGGCGCGCCGCCGTGTTCGTCGACCATGGCAACGCGATCAACAACCTGAGCGACCCGCTGGCCACCGGCGCCGGTGTCGGCATACGCTGGATCAGCCCGGTCGGGCCGCTGCGGCTGGACATTGCCAAAGGACTGGATCAGGAATTTGGCGGGGATTGGCGCATTCACTTTTCCATGGGGCCTGAGCTGTGACGAGGACACAGGAAACATCAGACGACAGGCCGCACGAGCAGCCGGCACGCCCGCGCCGCCTTCGGTTCTGGCTGCTGGTAGGGCTGGCGGTATTGATTCTCGTGCCTGTTCTTGTGGTGGCCGCGGTTTTGCTGGCCCTGCGCTCCGAGACGGGGACAGCCTGGGTTATAGAACAGGTGCCAGGCCTTCAGGTGGAAAATGACCGGGGATCGCTGTTTGGTCAGTGGCAGGCAGACCATCTGCAGTGGCGGGGGTACGGGGTTGAAGTGGTTGTTGAGTCGCCACTCGTGGACTGGTCGCCTTCCTGCCTGTTCAAAAAACAGCTGTGTATTGAGAATCTGGAGGCAGAGACGCTCGAAGTCACCCAGTTACCCCCGGCTGACAAATCCGAAGGCGGCAGCCCCATCACACTGCCTGGCGTGGACCTACCGTTGGCGCTGAATATCGGTGGCGTCCGGGTAGGGCCTTTTACCTTCAACGGCAACAGAGTCTGGGACCGGTTTGAGCTGGACGCCGGGGGATCGGGCGCCGACTGGAACATAACGCGCGCCTGGTATCAGTTGGGCGAGTACACGGTGTCCGCCGCTGGCCGGATAGAAACCCGCAGGGACTGGCCTGTCAATCTGGAAGTCAAAGCCGACATACCGCCGCCTTATGGAGATGAGTGGCTTATTGATGCCCGACTCTCCGGCAGCGTTAGGGATCTGATGGTCGCTGCATCCAGTCGTGGCTACCTGAATGCTGAACTCTCGGGGGAAGTGGAGCCGCTCGATCCAGCCCTGCCGGCACAGTTGAGGCTAACCTCGGATCAGTTCCGCGCAGCGCAGGCGCTGCCTGAGACCCTTGTGCTCAATGATTGGTCTGTGGACGCCCGGGGTAGCCTGCAGGAGGGTTTTCGTACCCGGGGGCAAGCCACACTTCCGGGCACGGCAGGCCCGGTACGGCTGACGCTGGAGGGCCTGGCGACGACTCGCGCGGCCGAGAACATCCGGATCGAGCTGGCCGCGAGGCGGGAGAGCGGGGCCGGGCAGGACACTGTGGTGGCCAATGGCAATGTTTCCTGGAGCCAGGGCCTCGAAGCCAGTGCCGATATCCGTTTGCGCGGATTTCCCTGGTATACGTTGATCCCGGGTCTCGAGCCGCCAGTGGTAACCCTTCATTCCCTGGATGGCACCGTGTCCTGGCGTGAGGGGAGCTACCACGCAGAACTTGAAGCCGGTGTCGATGGTCCTCAGGGCAGCGCGGAACTGGCCACCACGGTGGATGGTGATACCGGGCAGACCACACTGACCAACCTGACCGTCAGCACAGGCGCGGGGTCTCTTACCGGAAACGGATCGGTGAACTTTTCCGGACCGCTTTCCTGGCAGGCGGCCTTGAGCCTCAAGGATTTCAATCCCGGTTATTGGGTACCTGTTCTGGAAGCAAGTCTCAGCGGTGATGTGACGACCGAGGGACAGCTAGGGGATGGTCCGGTACCCGCCATGAACGCCGGATGGGATCTTGAGGGCGAGTGGCGTTCCAATCCGGCGTCTCTGCAGGGCCGGCTTGATACCTCATCCGGCAGTTGGGAACTATCCGACCTGAGGCTGTTGGTGGGCGAAAACCGTATTGAGGGCAACGGTACCTGGGGCGATGTGCTGCGTGGTGATCTGGCTCTGAATCTGCCCGCGCCAGAGATTGTTCTGCCCGGCCTGACGGGGAACCTGCAAGCCAGTCTGACGGCGAAGGGAACACCAGAGCGCCCGACGGGACAGCTGAGAGCGAATGGCAAAAACCTGGCCTGGCAGGATGAGCTTGCCCTTGAAACCCTGAGTCTTGAGGCCGACCTGCAGGAGGGGATGCGCCTTGTCAGCCGTTTGCAGGCGGAAAGCCTCAAAGGGTTCGGGCAAGAGCTTGAAACGCTCACTCTGGAAGCCAATGGCACCCAGGGAAAGCACACCGTGAGCATCGGAGCACGTCATGCCGAGGCTGACCTTGAGCTGGGTTTCGCAGGAGGGGCCGACGCAGACTGGAAAACCTGGCAGGGAGAGCTGTCTCGGGGCGTGATTGACCTTCCGGAACAGTCCCAGCAATGGCGGCTGCAGGCCCCGGCGACCCTGGCTTACAAAGCCGATGGTGAACTCACATTTGGCAATCATTGCTGGCGCTGGGACGAGAGTACGGTTTGTGCTGAGGACCAGACACTGCTCCCGGTCCCCCGCATTGCCTATCGTATCGACCGTTTCCCTGCTGTGGCCCTGGCACCCTTGCTGCCAGAGACTTTGCGCTGGGACGGCCGGATCAACGGAGAGGTTGATTTCACCACCACCGGCTACGGCCCGGACGGACGCGTTTTCCTGGACGCTGGCGAAGGACAATTCCAGCTGCTGGTGGACGGGGAGTGGGAGTCTCTCGCCTACAATACCCTGACGACCGAGGTCGGCCTGAAGCCGAAACAAGCCGATCTTGCGGTCCGTCTTTCCGGCCCGGAGCTTGGCGATTTCACGCTGGACATGGAGCTGGATCCGAACTCGGAGGACCGCAACGTCATGGGTTCCTTCAGTCTCGAGGGTCTGGATATTGCCCTTGCAGGGCTGCTTTCGGGGCTGGATGAAGTTGCCGGTCGCGTGAACGGCCAGGGCCAGCTTTCCGGCCCGCTGATGAAGCCGGCCGTAACCGGCGAACTGCACCTTGTGAATGGACGTGTTTCCGATCCCCGCTTGCCGGTACCGATCGAGGAGATGATCGCAAGCGTTCAGTTCGCCGGCTACTCGGCTGAGATCAGTGGCAGGATCCGGAGCAATGCGCGAAGCCAGACCATAGTGGATGGCGAAATTGACTGGCAACAGTCTCCCCGGGGGGAAATCACGATTTCCGGCAGCCGTGTGCCATTCAACCTGGAGCCTTATGCGCAGCTTGAGGTGGAGCCGGACCTGACCATCGTTTTCAGTGAGGGTGCCCTGGAGGTATCCGGACAGGTCGGAGTGCCACGAGGCGACATCAAGATTCAAGGTTTGCCCGAGCAGGCCGTGTCGGTGTCGGAGGACGAGGTCATTGTCGGCGTGGAGCGGGAAGAGCCCGTTGTGCGATCGCTGAACATGGATGTGACCGTGGTCGTTGGAGAAGATCAGGTGACCTTTGCCGCCTTCGGCGTGACCGGTGATCTGAAGGGGTCTCTTCGCATTGGCAATGACATGGATACCCGCGGCACGCTCCAGCTGGTCAATGGCCAGTATGAAGCCTATGGCCAGGAGCTCGAGCTCAGGCGGGCAAGACTGTTGTTCGTGGGCAACCTTACCCAACCCTATCTGGACATCGAGGCCGTCCGTACCGTGGATACCGTTGTTGCCGGTATTCGTCTGACCGGCCCTGTGCAGTCGCCCCAGACGGAAGTATTCTCCAACCCCGATATGCCCCAGACGGACGCGCTTTCCTATGTCATTCTTGGTAGGGCGCCCCAGAGCCGGGGCGATGAGGGCCAGATGAGCCGTGCGGCGCTGTCACTGGGGCTGACCCAGGCCAACAAGGTGACGGGGCAAATTGGCGAAGAGTTTGGCATTCGCCAGCTAACCCTGGAAGCGGAGGGCTCCGGCGATCAAACCTCGGTGGTGGCGAGTGGCTATCTGACGGATGAGTTGAGTGTTCGCTATGGTGTCGGCATCTTCGAGCCGATCACTACGGTCGCTCTTCGCTACGATCTGGGCCGCTACTTCTATCTGGAGGCTGCCAGCGGGCTGGCGGCCTCCCTGGATATTTTCTACACCCGGGATTTCTGAGTTCAGTCCAGCTCGAAGGTGGCGCTCACTGAGGCCTGGATTTCCCGCTCACCCACGCTTGAAACCGTATCCGACATGGACTTTGCCTCCGCCATCATCATGGGTGCCGGGCGGTGTCCGCCATTGATATTGATGGTGACCACATCACCGCAGGTCTGATCGAGCTGACTGGCCACGAATCGGCACCGGGCCTGGGCGTCTGCGATAGCTCTGGCAAGTGCTTCCTGTTCCATACCTGGCTCATCCGAGTGGAAGAACTGGTGAGGGCCGAGACGGTAATCCAGGCCCACAGCCTGGGCCTGCTGAAGCAGGGGATTGAGCAGAGTAAGGTCACTGATGCTGAAGCTGATGGTCTGGGAGGCGACGGCCTGCTTGCGGGGCTCCTCCTCCCTTTGCGATGCGGGCAGAGTTCGGGTGTAAAGGTTCACCGACGCGTCTGAGTAGTCATTGAGCTGATCCCGGTACTCGGTAATCCCCTCGCGCCACTGCTCCATCAGAGCCGCTACCCGTTCGGTGGCCTTCTGGGGAAGTTCGTGCTCGGCACTTGCTGTGAACTGGAGTCTGGCGCTGTCGGGCTCGTATCGGACACTGCCCTCGCCGGTGAGCGTCACTTCGCCCGCCATTGCCAGGGCAGGTACTGTGAGAGCGAGAGGGAGAAGAAAGCCGGACTTCAGGTTTAAACGGAGCTTGCGATTCCGTCCGTTCATGGTAGTGCCTCCTTTGGAAACCGTTGGTGGGTCAGGCGTTGTTGGAATCCGGTTCCAGACGCGCCAGTTTGTATCGGCGGGCGGCATCCACAAACTGGCCAAAGATGCGTCGGTGTCCGCCATGGTAGAGCAGGTATTCCGGGTGCCACTGGATGCCCGTGAGCCATTGGCGTCCGGTGCTTTCAATAGCCTGTACAAACAGATCATTATCCACTGCAGTCACACGCAGGTTTCGGCCCAGGCGCTTGATGGCCTGGCTGTGAATCCGGTTGGCGCCGATCACCGGGGAGCGCATGGCTTGCTCAAGCCGGCTGTGCGTTACCAGACGCACGGTTTGCAAGGGCAACAGCAGCGGGCGATGCCGGGTATTGACCCTCAGTGGTGTCACATTCTGGCACAGGGATCCGCCGTGGAAAACGTTGATGAGCTGGGCGCCGCGGCAAATCCCGAGTACGGGAATGCCAATGGCCTCAGCTTGCTCAAGCAGCGACTGATCGGTTTTATCCCGCTTGCGGTCATAGTTTGCGGTCACCTGCGGCTCCTGCCCATAACGCTCCGGATGGACGTGGGTGCCGCCTGACAGCACCAGGCCATCAAGCATGGCCACGGCGACCCGCGCCCCGGGGCGAATGTAGTGGGTTCGGGCACCGTGGAGACGCAGGCCAAGGCTGATCAGGCGATGGGCAAGGCTTTTGCGAGCGGGACCGCTGATGCCGATCGTCAGGCCCGGAACCTCAAGTTCCTGTTCTTTGGACTCTTCAGACATACCCGTTCTTGGCCAACCAGTCGTCGGTGGTTTCCCGCCAGCTGTGGGTCAGGTTGTGTAGATTCAGTTTCCGCCTTTCCCGGAATAGCCGACGCATGTCGGCCAGGTCGTCGGGGTTGTTGGCCAACTGCTCCAGAACGACCCAGTCGTTCCACACGGTTGAGAAATGCCAGCCGGGATTGTCGATGTCGCAATCCGGCAACCGGTAATGCAGGGTTGGCCTGCTTTTTATCCTGGGATCCTGAACATGGCGTTCCAGGCGTTCCTTGTCCAGGTGGGCAAACAGCGGAAGCAAGTCAAGCGCGCGATTGCGGGTGGGATTGAACTCCAGGTAATCCTCCATGAGCTCCCCGATGTTTGGATGATAGTTGTCTTCCATCAGGAGCTCGGTGTAGCGGCCGTGCCAGGGTTCAATATAGGTGGTGAATTTGCGGCTGACATCCAGTTGATGCCGGTGCTTGAGCCATTCGTACAGGGCCGCGAACGCCTGGAAGTAACGAACCAGGGTCTTCGGGCTGAGATCGGGCAACTCGGGATTCAGCTGCAGGCCAAACGCAAAATAGATGGCATCGCGGCTGCCCAGGGCGCCGGCGTTTCTGAGCTTGTCGACGAGAGTTTCAATCACCTCGACGCTGGAAAACTTCAGAGGCGGGCTTATGATCTCGAGGGGTACCACGCGCTCGGCCGCGGCGTCGATCACATCCATCGCCTGTCCACCGAGTTCACGAATGGATTCGGGGAGGCGCTCATCCGCCAGATCAAGATCCTTGATCGGATCGGAATCAAGCTCAACCGTAAAGTCGCCAAGGGCTGTCTGCAAAGTTGTTACATAGCGTGACTTTAGTTCGGGAGTGCCCTCCAGCATCTTCGCCGCCAATGTAACCAGCTCATCGTAGCCCAGGCCAGACAGTTCGATCTCGACGCCAACCCGGCGTTCCTTCCCTTCGTTCGTCTCTAGGATGTCAGGCATCCTGCAGGCACTGACTTGGGTCATGGTGCTCCCTGGTTCGTGAGGAATCGTGCCCTAACCATATCACACCGCTGTTGATCCTCATTATTAAGCAGATGCAAGAAAATCAGGGAGCTGACTTTACACTGGATAAAACACTGTATATAGTCAGTTTACTGTATAAAAAAACAGGGCGGCTGGAACAACTCTTCCGAGACGAAAATGTTTGCAGCGGCCCGATCCCGATATAGCGGAGTAGCTTGATGAAGCTGACAGCAAGACAGTCCCAGGTACTGGATATCATACGCCGATACGTCGACGAGACCGGCTACCCGCCAACTCGTGCTGAAATCGCGGCAGAACTGGGCTTCCGTTCGGCCAACGCCGCGGAGGAGCATCTTCGGGCTCTGGCAAGGAAAGGTGCCATCGAGATGGTGCCGGGAGCCAGTCGCGGCATCCGTTTGCCTGAGGCGGAGGAGGATCTGGGTCTTCCGGTTATTGGTCAGGTTGCAGCCGGTAGTCCGATACTTGCTCAGGAGCACATCGAGGATCACTGCACACTGCAGCCGGAATTCTTTTCGCCGTCTGCAGATTATCTTCTGCGGGTCCGGGGCATGAGCATGAAGGATATCGGTATTCTCGATGGCGACCTGCTGGCAGTTCACAGCACCCAGGATGTTCACAACGGCCAGGTGGTTGTTGCCCGGGTTGGCGATGAGGTCACGGTAAAACGCTTCCGTAAGGAAGGTTCGAAAGTCTACCTGATTGCCGAGAACGAAGAATTCGCACCGATCGAAGTGGACCTGACCGAACAGGAGCTGTTCATCGAGGGTCTGGGTGTTGGTGTTATCCGCCGCTCTGACCTGCACTGAGCGGTTCGGATAGCCTCAGATAGATTGAATAACGGGTGAATTATGGAACAAATGAGCTTTAATCAGAATCTGGCCTACAATCCCAATGCTCTGTCCTGTTCAGTGCCGGCAACCGCCGCCCGCGAGCGACGTTCCGTCATTCGCGCCCGACGCTCTCCGGAAACCAGAGAACCCAAAGTCTGTGGCAATGTGACGGAAATCATTCTGCCGGAAGGTCAGGTAGAAAATTTCCAGCTGCTGTTGCCAATGCTGACCCAGCTGAATCAGGAGAAGCGCTGGCTGGCCTGGATCGATCCGCCTCAGGCGCTGGTCAGCAAGTGGCAAAAAATGCACGGGATTGTCGCCGGCGAATTGCTGGTGCTGCGTTCAACACCGGATTATCCCGCCCAGGACCTGGCAGAGCGAGCCCTCAGTGCCGGTACCTGTCACGCGGTGGTTATGTGGACCCGTAAACTGGGCCGCACTGCCTTCGAATCCCTGCAAAGAGCCTCGGCCGAGGGTAATAGCCACGGCGTTGTTCTCAGGCAGCGTTAACCGATCAATGCAGAGTGTAGGAGGGCTGGGCGTCTGAGGCGTCCAGTTCGTCATCTTCCCAGTCGATATCGTGGGCAACATTGCCTACGGCCTCAATGCCAGCGGCAATCATTGCTTTGGCAACCGACATATCCCGGTCTTCCATCATTTCCCGGGCTTCTTCCGAAAAAGAGATTGTTACCAGTGGCGCACTGTCATCATCAATGCGGCGCAGGGCGTAATCGCCATTGGTCAATTGCACGATTTCAAAAAACGATGGTGACATTCAATAAACCTTCAAGTTAATACGATTTGAATAACCGGAGCTTGGAGTGGCTTACCACTCGCTGTGCTGCTCTTCCAGATCATCGGCAAAATGTTTGACGGCAGTCAGCGTTTTCATCAACGCGGACGACGATCGATCCGGGCCGGAGTCGGCTGACACCGCAATGATGTTCTCTTCGCTCACGGTTTTTTTGGTCGCCGGGGGTCTGCTTTGAGAGCGTTCGAGTTGCACCAGATGGTTCCACCAACTTCCTGATCGCTGCTCCAGCTCCTTCAGGCGGCCAATTTCACTCGGTTCTGGCCCGATAAGAGCGACCAGCTCATCCAGGGTTGAAGGCTCCTCTGATTTTCTCTGGTAAAGCCTGGCGATCATGACCAGCAACAGTTTTCGAGACCGCAGAAGCAGCTCGATCGATCCCTGAATAGCGGCTTCTCGGCGCAGCGCCTGCTCCGCTTCGTTGGGACGTTGTTCTTGACCCTCGGCTGTGGGCCGGTCGAGTGGCTGAAGCAGCGTGCGGGCGAGAAAGAGTTTTTGAGAAACCAGTGAGTGCCATTGCGAGGCCATGGAATACCTTCAATCCCCCAGCGCGGGTGTAACCCCGGAAAATTAATCTCTCACTCTACCATTTTCGGTATCAAATTTCTTCCACTGTCTGTGCGGGCAGGTTTCACAATAAAATACAAACAATCACTTGAAACGACCGTTTCAATTTGGCAAAAAGGCGCCCGGCTGTGCGAGTTCTGCTCGTGCCGGCTGCCCAACAGCATGAACTTCTGGAGGTGTAAGGGATGCGAAGCCAACTTGTTGCAGGTGTCGCACTGGTTTTTCTCGGGTTTTCCGGACAGGCTCTGTCCAAGGTCACGGCCGCCGAGGCCCAACGGCTTGGTGGTGAACTCACGCCGGTCGGAGCCGAAAAGGCGGGCAACCGCTCAGGCAGCATACCCGAATGGACCGGAGGTATGGCCACACCGCCGGATGGTTGGCGTGAAGGGCAAGTGGAAATTAACCCGTTTCCCGAAGATGAGGCGCTTTTCGTTATTACCTCCGACAACCTGGAGCTATACAGGGACAAGCTTTCAGACGGTCACATTGCCATGCTGGAGAAGTATGGGCCCGACTTTTTCATGCCGGTTTACCAGACCCGACGGACCGCCGCGTTTCCCGAGCATGTCTACGACAAGTTTCGCGAGAACGCTCTGACAGCGCATTTGCTGGATAACGGTAACGGCGTTCGCGACACCATCATGACCAGCCCCTTCCCGATTCCAAAGGATGGTCTGGAGGTTATCTGGAACCATATCCTGCGCTATCGGGGCGAAGAGATTTCGCTGCGTAGTGCGTCCGCAACGCCCCAGAGGGATGGCTCCTACAACCCTGTGGTCAATGATTACGACTACTTCTTCGCCTACAGCCAGAGGGGCGCGGAGCTGGCGGAAATCGATAACAAGATTTTTTACCTGAAGACGGACACTATCTCGCCGTCGTCACTGGCCGGCACCATCACGCTGGTGCATGAAACGCTTGATCAGGTGCGGTCGCCGCGTCTTGCGTGGCGGTACGATTCCGGTTCCCGTCGTCTTCGCCGGTCGCCCAACCTGGCCTACGAAACCGACCTGCCGAATTCATCCTCACTGCGTTCCGTCGACCAAAAAGACATGTATAACGGTGCGCCCAACCAGTACGACTGGGAACTCAAAGGCAAGCGAGAGCTGTTCGTGCCCTACAATGCCTACAAGCTGCACGGGCCGGAAATCGAAGCCGACGACGTGATCCGTCCGGGCCATATCAACCAGCAGCTTACCCGCTACGAACTGCATCGGGTTTGGGTGGTCGAAGCAAAGCGCCGTACTGGTATCAGTCACATTTACGACCGCCGCGTGTTCTACCTGGATGAAGACAGCTGGCAGATCCTGGCGTCCGAGGAATACGATGCAGACGGGAACCTGTGGCGGGTGTCGGAAGCTCACAACATCAGCTATTACAGTGAGCCGGTATTCTGGACTACCATGGAAATGACCTATGACCTGAAGGCGGAGCGTTATTACGTTGATGGACTTGATGATGGATTCCCGGCGTACGATTTCGCCCCCGGGTTCCGGGGCAGTGAATTTACTGCCTCAGCCGCCCGTCGTGCTGCCCGCCGTTGATTCCCAAGGAGACCGACATGGCAGACCCGCACACTCACCTTGATCATCTCGATCAGCTGATCGCCGATCTTGGTCGCGCTCTCGCAGACAAAAACTGGGAAGCGATGACCAGTCTTAACGAGAAGGTGAAGCCGGCAGTCGAGCCCCTGATGGCTGCGCTGGAAGCGGGAGAGGTCGAGGCGGAGCCGGTGAGGCTCCGCTTGCAGGAGCTGCAGCAGTTTATTGACGCAGCTGATGAATCGGCCAGAATGGCCCGCAAGGAGGCGGAAGATGGCCTGAAGGGTGTAAACAGGAACCGGAGTGCGGCCAAGGCCTACCAGAACGTTTCTTCGAATCGACCAAAATAGCGTCATAAAATTGACTCTGGGGTTCTTACAGTCTTAAATACCGCACAAATCCCCCAAGAGATTCGGTTGAATGTCTAAAAATAACAAAGTGCTGGTGCTGAGCGAGGATGATTCAAGATTGCGGGACATAGTCACCATTCTTGATTTCATTGGCGAGGAGCAGGTCCTTGCCGGCGATGAAGCCAGGGCACTTTTGAGCAGTGGTGATGAGGAAAGCCTTGCAGATATCGCAGTCGCGGTGGTGAACGGCGAGGATGCAGGAGTCACCGAGGCGATTAGCGCTGTGTGTGATGCCGTTCAGGGCGTTCCGTTTCTGGTCGTTGATCACCCTGAGCTCAAGGGGCTGTCCGACGAGGCTAGCGGCCGCATTATCGCTCGCATGGAATGGCCGCTCAATTACACCAAGTTCGTGGATTCGCTCTACCGTGCCCAGATCTATCGGGATCAGTTCAGCCGTTCCCGGGAGCGTGGCCAGCAGCGCGGCTTGCAGCTCTTCCGGAGCCTTGTGGGAACCAGTCGAAAAGTCCAGCAGGTGCGCCAGCTGATGGAGCAGGTGGCGGATAAGGACGTCAGCGTTCTTATCACCGGCGAGTCCGGTACCGGCAAGGAGGTCGTCGCCCGAAATCTGCATTACCATTCTTCCCGACGGGATAAGCCTTTTGTACCGGTGAACTGTGGCGCCATTCCGGCGGAGCTGCTGGAAAGCGAGCTGTTCGGCCACGAAAAAGGCGCCTTTACCGGAGCCATCACGGCCCGGGTAGGGCGCTTCGAGATGGCCGAGGGTGGCACCCTGTTTCTCGATGAGATCGGAGACATGCCGCTTAACATGCAGGTCAAGATTCTCCGGGTTCTGCAGGAGCGCACCTTCGAGCGGGTGGGCAGCAATCGCACCCTGTCTGCAGACGTACGGGTAATCGCCGCCACCCATAAGCACCTGGAAGACATGATTGAGTCCGGGGATTTCAGGGAAGACCTCTATTATCGCCTGAATGTGTTCCCCATCGAGATGCCGGCCCTGCGTGACCGGGTGGAAGACATTCCCCTGCTGATTAACGAACTCATTTCCCGGATGGAAAAAGAGAAGCGTGGATCGCTGCGGATGAATTCCGCAGCCATCATGAGCCTGTGCCGGCACGACTGGCCCGGCAATGTGCGTGAACTGGCGAATCTTGTCGAACGCCTGTCGATCATGCATCCCTACGGTGTCATCGGCGTGCAGGAGTTGCCCAAGAAGTTTCGCTACGTTGACGACTATGATGAGAACCGCCCGGTGGAGGACACCGGGATGCCTTCCGGTATTCCTGGCCTGGTGGGCCTGGATGCCCCGGCATTGCTGCCGGTGAACGGTATCGACCTGAAGGATTATCTCTCCAACCTCGAGAAACAGCTGATCCAGCAGGCGCTCGACGAGGCCGGCGGCGTTGTGGCCAGGGCTGCCGAGAAGCTGCGGATCCGACGCACTACTCTGGTAGAGAAGGTTCGCAAGTACGGGCTGAGGGAAGAGGAATCCGAGGAGTCCTGAGCCGGATCGTCCGGATTTTAAAGCTCCTGTAGCGGCGTCAAAGGTTCGTAACCTGAGGCGCCGTTCCCGTTTCTGACCGACGTAAAATTGGCATCACTCTCTTGCTGCATTCTCTTTCCTCCTGAAATATATAGAAAAAATCAAGTTGGCACGGTGCTGGCTTAACAACCTGCAAACGAAGTATCCGAACTATGAGGCCCGAACCGACGGGCCGATCGGGGAGTCAGGTTATGAGTCAGGCACAATTTGTTCTTCAGTCCGGCGCGGGCGGCACAAAGACCAACGCGGCGGCGGACGTCAACGACAAGGTTACCGCCCTGTTTCCGGAGCAGGACGATGAGGCGGTGGATACCGCCCTGGAATTGTTCAACCGGATGTCGCGACAGATCACTGACTCCTACCGGACCCTCGAATCCCGGGTCAACCAGCTTTCCGGTGAGCTGAACCAGGAATCGCTCCAGCGTCAGCAGGAGCTTGAAGAAAAAGAACAGCTGGCAGATCGTCTGTCTACCTTGCTGAACGCACTGCCTGCCGGCGTTGTGGTTCTGGATAGTCAGGGCGTGGTAACGCAGACCAACCCGGCAGCCATTGCGCTTCTCGGGGAGCCCCTCGACGGTGCCCGCTGGGTTGATGTCATCCATCGCTGTTTTGCGCCCCGGCGGGACGATGGTCACGAAGTGTCTCTGAAGGATGGCCGCAGGGTCAGCATCGAGATCCGGACCATGGAAAACCAGCCCGGCCAGTTGATTTTGCTGACCGACCTCACCGAAACCCGGCATCTGCAGGCGCAGCTGGCTCACGCCCAGCGTCTGTCTGCCATGGGCAAGATGGTTGCGTCCCTCGCCCACCAGATCCGTACCCCGCTGTCCGCGGCCATTCTGTACGGTGGTCATTTAAGCCAGGAAGACCTGGACGAAGAAATGCGTCAGCGCTGTGCTTCCCGACTGATGTCTCGCCTGACCCACCTGGAGCAGCAGGTGCGGGATATGCTGATCTTCGCTCGCGGCGAGACCCGGCTGGCAGAGGAGCTGTCTGCCGGCAAATTGGTCTCGGCACTGGCTTCGGCAGTCGAGGGGCTGAAGCTGGCTCCCGGCGCAAACGTGAATCTCGAGAACGAAATCTCCAGCGACTGCCGGCTGATGTGTAATCGGGATGCCCTTGTTGGCGCCTGTACCAATCTCGTTAATAACAGCCTTGAGGCCGGCGCTACCCAGGTTGCAATTCGGGTAACCGAGGAAAGCGGGGAACTGGTGATTCGGGTTGTGGATAACGGCCCGGGTTTTGAGTCCTCGGACGCTGCCCGGCTGACCGAAGCTTTTTATACAACCAAGTCTCATGGCACGGGTCTCGGCCTTGCTGTGGTGCAGGCCGTTATCAAGGCGCACCAGGGACGGTTTTCCATTGAATCGCCGGAGCAGGGCGGTGCTGTTGCCACCCTGCGTTTGCCGCAATTACGTAACAGACACTGATCGGAGGCAACCATGGCCAAGGCCCAGATTCTGATTGTTGAGGACGACCATGACCTGCGTGAAGCGCTGGTAACCACCCTTGAATTGGCAAAATTCCGGGTGCGGGAAGCGTCGAATGCCAGCGAAGCCCTAGAGCGACTGGCGGAGTCCCCGGTGGATATGGTGGTCAGCGATGTCAATATGCCGGGTCTGTCAGGACATCAGTTGCTGGCTGAGGTTCAGCGTCTCTATCCGGGGCTGCCAATGATGCTGATCACGGCTTATGGCCAGATCAGCGATGCGGTATCGGCCATGCAGGCCGGCGCTATCGATTATCTGGTGAAGCCATTCGAACCTCGGTTTCTGGTGGATGCCGTTAGCAAGGTTGTTGGCGGTGGGCGCGAGAAAGCCAGTGATGAGCCGGTGGCAGAAGACCCCATCAGCAAGCGGATGTTCCAGCTGGCGACTAAAGTGGCCGGCAGCGACTCCACCGTCATGATTTCGGGGGAAAGCGGAACCGGCAAGGAAGTCCTTGCCCGGTTTATTCACCAGCAGTCCCCGCGGTCAGAGCAGCCATTTGTGGCCATCAACTGTGCCGCAATACCGGAAAACATGCTGGAGGCCATCCTGTTCGGTCATGAAAAAGGTGCCTTTACCGGTGCCGTCGCCTCCTCACCCGGCAAATTCGAGCAGGCCAACGGCGGCACCATTCTGCTGGACGAGATTTCGGAGATGGATCTGGGGCTTCAGTCCAAGCTATTGCGGGTATTGCAGGAGCGGGAAGTGGAGCGGGTTGGTGGTCGCAAGACCATCAGTCTGGATGTCCGTGTCGTAGCGACCACCAACCGGGATCTGGCGGACTACGTGCGAGAGGGGAAGTTCCGGGAAGACCTCTACTACCGTCTGACAGTGTTCCCGATGCACTGGCAGCCGCTTCGGGAGCGGCCGCTGGATATTATGCCGCTGGCCACGTCGCTGCTAAAAAAGCACTGCCGTAAAATGAAGCTGACCGGGATTACCTTCGCCCAGGATGCGAAGAGCGCACTCATGCACCATCAATGGCCGGGGAATGTCCGCGAGCTGGATAATGCCATCCAGCGAGCTCTGGTGCTGCACCAGGGTAATGTCATTCATTCCGGCGATCTGTGTCTGGAGCTGGGCATCACCGGGCGTCCGGATATACGCAGCTTGGAGCCGGTTTCGCAACCCGAAACCGTTGCCAGCACAACAGGCGAGGCGGACATTTCAGACTCTAGAAGTTCCTCTTTCGAACAGCCGTCTCAAGGGCAGGGTGACGATCCGGATGGCGCGGTTTCGTTGGGAGATGATCTGAGGCAGCAGGAATTCCGTATTATTATTCAGACCCTCCGGAAAGAGCGTGGGCGTCGCAACAGGGCCGCAGAGCAGTTGGGGATAAGCCCCCGCACACTCAGGTATAAGCTGGCCCAGATGCGCGACGCTGGAATCGATCTGGACGCCGAAATGGCCTTGGTCTGACCCCCTGCAAGACGAACTCCTTCATTGGCACCCCTCGGGGTGCCGTTTTTTTAACTTCCGTTCCCCATGCCTGTGCGGGCATCTTGTCTGTCGTCAAAAGTCCGTCATGGAACTTTCATGACTCCATTTTCATATCCATAACTAGCTGATATTAATAACTAAAATCTAATTGGCCTGCCAATTGCTTAATCGAAGCTAAGATCATCCCAAGAGCAATTCCGTCCCTGGGAGGGCGGAGCCAGGAGAGAGTTATGGTTCAGCGTGCCGACATCAACAGTGTTTTGTCCGATATTCGGTCCCTGCGTTCACAGATGATGCAGAACCAGCGGGTCGAGCAGGATCAATCGGTTCGTGGTCGCATAGACGGCCCTCGCCAGGTTCAGGAAACCCAGGAGACGCCCAGCTTCAATGACATGCTGAGCAACGCGGTGAACAACGTGAACGACCTCCAGAAAACGGCGGGGGATCTGCGAACCGCATACGACATGGGCGATCCGAACGTGGACATTACCCGCGTGATGATTGCCGCCCAGAAATCCTCTGTCTCCTTCGAAGCGCTGACCCAGGTACGTAACCGGGTGGTTCGGGCCTACGAAGACATTATGAACATGCCGATCTGATAACGGAGCAGAGTCATGGCCAGCGTACCTGCAGAAACCAACGCCTCCAACATGCCGGCGGCCCGCGAGGGCGACGCGCCAGAGAGTCGTAGCGACCTGTTTATGGGGTTCAACCGGCTCAACCTGCTGCGCCAGATCGGCCTGATGGTTGGGCTTGCCGCCAGCGTGGCGCTGGGGCTGGCGGTCGTGCTCTGGGCTCAGGAGCCGAACTACCAGCCGGTGGTCGGCGATCTGTCTTCCTATAACCCGCAGGACGTCACCAGTATCCTCGACAGCAGCGGAATCGACTACAAGATGGATCCCCGCACCGGCGCGTTGCTGGTGCCCTCCGATCAGGTCTATGACGCGCGCCTGAAACTGGCAGCGGAGGGGGTCACAGATCGTCAAACCATGGGCTACGAGTTGCTGGACCAGGAGCGTGGTCTGGGTACCTCCCAGTTCATGGAAACCATCTCCTACCGCCGCGGGCTTGAGGGCGAGCTGGCGCGCACCGTTGCCAGCATGCGTGGCGTTCGGAATGCCCGCGTGCACCTGGCAATCCCGGAGCGCTCCGTGTTTGTTCGCGATGCCCGCGATCCGTCTGCCTCGGTCTTTCTTGAAGTGTTTGCTGGCCGGCGCCCGGAACAGGAGCAGATCAACGCCATTGTGAACCTCGTTGCCGGCAGCGTTCCCATGATGAGCAAGGAGCACGTGACTGTAGTTGACCAGAACGGCAATCTTTTGACCGGCAAGGAAAGCCAGAGTAACGCCGATCAGATGGCGGACCAGTACGAGTACACATCCAAAGTTGAGGAGCGACTGACACGTCGGGTTGCCTCTCTCATCGGACCCATAGTGGGCGATGGCCGCTATCGTGCAGAAGTGTCGGCGGATCTGGATTTTTCCTCGGTGGAGCAGGCAGAGGAATTGTTCAACCCTGAACAGCAGGCGGTCCGCAGTGAACGCGAGCTTACCGAGCAGCGCACTGCCGGCGCCCAGGGCGGCATTCCCGGAGCGCTGGCAAACCAGCCGCCGGCCGATGCAACGGTTCCAGAACAGGCTGCCGGGGGTGATGGTGAGCAGGCCGCGCCGGCACCGGTCAACGTGCGCCGTGAATCCACGCGGAATTACGAAATGGATCGTACCGTCAGCTACCGACGTCAGGAGCTCGGCAGAGTCAAACGAGTGACCGTGGCTCTGGCGGTGGACGACATGAAAGTGGTGGATCCGCAGACGGGCGACGTCAGCTACGAGCCCTGGCCGGAGCAGGAGTTACAACGGCTTAGCATGCTGGTTCGGGATGCTGTGGGCTATTCAGCTGCCCGGGGTGACAGTGTTACGGTAATGAATACCGCATTTGCGCCGGAAGAATCCGTTGAATTCGAGGCACCGGCCTTCTGGGAGCAGCCCTGGTTCTGGGATCTGATGAAGCAAGTGCTTGCAGGCCTGGTGATTCTGGTGCTTGTGTTGGGGTTGCTGCGCCCGACGCTCAAAAGCCTGTCCGGCGGTGGCCAGCGGGAACGCGGCCTGGATTCCGGCTCAGGCAGTGGCGGCGGTTACGGCGGCCTTGATGACATCGAGGGCGGAGATGAGCTTCGCAAGGCCATGTCCGCCCAGGATGATCTGCTTTTGCCGGGTGCTACAGACGGTTATGATAGGCAGCTGAACGCATTGAAAGGGCTGATTGCCGAAGACCCGGCGCGGGTCGCACAGGTAATGCGCCAGTGGGTGAACGTCGATGACTGAGCAAGCCAATCAACAGGGTGGCGGTGAGCCGTCAAAGCCGCAGCGGAAAATTCCGCGTGTGGAGCAGGCTGCGATTCTGCTCATGTCACTGGGCGAAGCGGATGCCGCAGAAATCCTTAAGCACATGGGCCCAAAAGAGGTTCAGCGTGTGGGTGTGGCCATGGCCCAGATGAAAGATGTCAGCAAGGACGAAGTCACCTACGTGATGAACCAGTTTGTTGATGCCGTCGGTGGCCAGACCGGGCTTGGCGTAGGCAATGACGAGTATATCCGGACGATGCTCACCCAGGCGCTCGGCGACGATAAGGCATCGAGCCTGATCGACCGCATCCTGATTGGCGGCAATACCACCGGCCTCGACACCCTCAAGTGGATGGAGCCCCGGGCCGTTGGCGACATCATTCGCTATGAACACCCGCAAATCCAGGCCATTGTTATTTCCTACCTGGATCCGGATCAGGCCGCTGAAATTCTTGGCACCCTGGACGAAAAGGTCCGCCTTGATGTGATGATGCGTGTTGCGTCACTGGAGAGTATCCAGCCCCAGGCCTTGCAGGAACTCAACGATATCCTGGAGAAGCAGTTCTCGGGTGGCGCCGCCTCCCAGACCAGCCGCATTGGCGGGGTCAAGCGGGCAGCGGACATCATGAACTTCATGGATCGGAGCATCGAAGGCAATCTGATGGATTCCATAAAGGATATGGATCCGGACCTTGCCAGCACCATTGAAGACCTGATGTTCGTGTTCGACAACCTCAAGGAAGTGGACGACCGCGGAATCCAGGCGCTGTTGCGGGAAGTGTCCTCGGAAGTGCTGGTGGTGGCCCTCAAGGGCGCCGACGAGGAGGTTCAGAACAAGATCTTCAAGAACATGTCGAAACGCGCTGCGGAATTGCTGCAGGATGATCTTGAGGCCAAGGGGCCAGTCAAGGTCAGCGAAGTTGAATCCGCCCAGAAAGACATCATCACCATTGCACGCCGTATGGCCGAGGCCGGTGAAATCTCCCTCGGCGGTGCCGGCGAAGAAATGATGTAATGAAAGATTCCACCCGTGACGTCAATCGCATTCCCAAGGAACAGCTGACCGCCTATGAACGGTGGGAGCTGCCCCTGCTGGATGCCCGTGGCAATGAAGTAGCGCGGGAAGAGGAGCGCGAGGTCAAACCCCTGACCGCCGCCGACATTGACGAGATCCGCGAGGCGGCCCGGGAAGACGGCTATAACGAGGGCCGGGAACAGGGTTACCAGGATGGCCTGAAGGCCGGCAAGGAGGAAGGTCATCAGGAGGGGCTGGAAACCGGCCTGGCAGAAGGCAGGGAGAAGGGCAAAAGCCAGGGCTACGACGATACACGCAAGGAAATCGACACCAAGCTTGACCGTCTCGAACATCTGCTCGGTGAGTTGCTGCTGCCGATCAAACGCCACGAGGACGAACTTGAAACCTCTCTGGTGAACCTGACCACGGTTCTGGCACGGGCGGTGGTTTATCGTGAACTGACCATCGACTCGTCCCAGATCCTTCACGTGGTTCGCCGCGCCATGGAGGCGTTACCCTCCACCGCTGAAAACATCCGCATCCACATAAATCCGGAAGACTGTGAAATGGTCCGCGAGGTGACCGCCCGCGTTGAAGCGTCCGCTTCCGTCATTGAAGACGCCAGTGTTCTGCCCGGTGGCTGCAAGGTGGAAACCCGCCATAGCCTGGTGGATTTCACGGTCGAAAAACGCTTCCAGCGGGCCGTGCAGAGCATGCTGGACCAGCAGATGAGCGACAGTGAGGGCGGAGAAACCGAGGAACTGGATTCCATGATGGAAGACCTGACCGGTTTCCATCGGGACGTGCTGGATTCCACGGAGACCGGGGAACCCTCAGACGATCCGAAGCCGGCGCAAAATACAGGTGACGGTGATGACATCGAGCCTCGCTGATCGCCTCAATCGCTTTCAGGGCTTCCTGGGAAACGAGCCCGAACCTGAACTTTCCGGCCGACTGACCCGCATGGTGGGCCTCACCCTCGAATGTGTCGGCTGCCCCATGGTGGTCGGTGACCGCTGTGTCATCTTTGGCCAGAACACCGGTAATGTTGAGGCGGAAGTGGTGGGCTTCGAGGACGACCGGGTGTATCTGATGCCCCTGACAGCAATCGAGGGACTCAAGCCCGGTGCCAGAGTTGTGCCTCTGTCTGCCGCAAGCCGGGTGCCGGTCGGCCCCCAGTTGCTTGGCCGGGTGGTCGATGGCAGTGGCGAGCCCCTGGACGGTAAAGGCCCCTTGCAGGCCGAAGCCCGCGTCGCGCTCACCGGCGATATTATCAACCCGCTGAACCGCGCCCCGGTGCGGCAGTCGATGGATGTTGGTATTCGGGCGATCAATGCGTTGATGACCGTCGGCCAGGGTCAGCGCCTGGGTCTGTTTGCCGGCAGTGGCGTGGGCAAGAGTATGTTGCTGGGCATGATGACCCGCTTTACCGATGCCGACATCACCGTGGTCGGCCTGATTGGTGAGCGGGGCCGTGAGGTCAAGGAGTTTATCGAAGACATCCTGGGCGAAGAGGGCCTTTCCCGCTCGGTGGTGGTGGCCGCGCCCGCGGACGATTCGCCACTGATGCGGTTGCGCGCCGCCATGCTGACCACCCGGATTGCCGAGTATTACCGGGATCAGGGCAAACGCGTGCTCCTGTTGATGGATTCCCTGACCCGTTACGCCCAGGCCCAGCGGGAGATTGCACTTGCCGTGGGTGAGCCGCCGGCGACCAAAGGCTACCCGCCCTCGGTGTTCGCCAAACTGCCCCAGTTGGTGGAGCGAACCGGCAATGGCCGTCCCGGAGGTGGTTCTATCACAGCGTTTTATACCGTGCTTACCGAAGGCGACGACCAGCAGGATCCGATCGCAGACGCTGCGCGGGCGATTCTGGATGGCCACATCGTACTTTCCCGCCGGCTTGCTGAAGAAGGACACTACCCCGCCATTGATGTGGAGGCGTCGATCAGCCGGGTGATGCCGCAGGTTACCGAGACCGAACATTTTGCCAGGGCCCAGCGATTCAAGCAGGTGTATTCCCGCTACCAGCAGGCCCGGGATCTGATTTCTGTCGGCGCTTACGTGAAGGGTTCCGATCCCGAGACCGATTTCGCCATCACTCACATCGGCAATATGCGCCAGTTCCTGCAGCAGGGGCTGAATGAGAGTGCACCGCTGAAGGAGAGCGTCGACCAGTTGCTGGCGGTGGTGCCAGAGCGTCGCTCCCCCGATCGGCGCAAGTCGGCCGTGCCGAATCCGGCAGCCGGTGGCGGAGGTGATGCCTGATGCTGCGTTCCCGGCGCCTGGAAGTGGTTCTCTCCCTGGAGGAGCGCAAGGAGCAGGAAGCCCTGGAGCGAATGGGCGAGGCCAGAACGCTGGCGGAGCAGCAGCGCGAACAGGTCCAGAACCTGAATCGCTACCAGCAGGAGTATCGGGATCAGATTCGCAACAGCCAGCAGGGCGTTGTGCAGGTGTCCAGACTCCAGGCGTGGCAGGCTTTTATTGCGCAATTGGATCAGGTAATCCGGCAGCAGCAGAAGCAGCTGGAGCAGGCGGAAAAGGTCTTCGAGGCGCGCAAAAAGGAATGGCAGCAGGCCTGGGAGCGTCGGCGGGGCATGGAAAAGTACATCGAAACCTGCCGCCAGCAGGAGCAGAGGGAGCAGGATCTCCGGGAGCAGAAGCTCTCCGACGAGGCAGCGGGCCGGGCCTTCAACCAACGTCGACGTTGAATCTTGCTTCGCATCAAGCAAATACAGATGCAAAATCAGACCACTCAGCTATCCTTATCGGATGTAGGGCTGGTGTAATACGCCGGTCAAATGCTGCTCTTGATAGCCCGGGAGGTTTTGGAATGCCGATCCAGACGCGCCGCGATGATGACGGTCAGACTCTTGTTATCAGGATAGAGGGGCGTTTCGACTTCAGTACCCATCAGGCGTTCCGTGATGCCTACGAGCACGGTGATCCGCACATCCGGAATTACATTGTGGACCTTTCTGACACCACCTACCTGGATAGCTCGGCCTTGGGAATGCTGTTGTTGCTCCGTGATTACGCCGGAGGCGACAGTGCCCGAATCGTCATCGAAAACTGCAATAACGATGTCCGTCGTATTCTTTCCATCTCCAATTTCGAGCAACTTTTCAATATCCGCTGATGCTCGCGGACTGCCGGAGTACTCATGGATGATTCCGTTGCAGAACATAGCCGTCCCCTGAGAATACTTATCGCTGACGATTCAGACAGCGATCGCCTGATCCTCAAAACACTGCTGAAGCGATTGGGACATGAGGTCCTCGATGTGGCAAACGGGCTGGATGCGGTCTCTGTTTTCCAGCGGGAGGCGCCGGATCTGGTGCTGCTGGATGCCCTGATGCCGGTTATGGATGGCATGGAAGCGGCCCGTCAGATCAAGCTCCTGGCCGGCGAACGGCTGGTCCCCCTGATTTTTCTGACCTCCCTGTCTGAAGCCGGGGCCCTGGCCCGATGCCTGGAGGCCGGTGGCGATGACTTTCTGGGAAAGCCCTATAACCGGATCATCATTGAAGCCAAGATCAAGGCCTTCAACCGAATGCGATTGATGCACCGGACCCTCTCCGATCAGCGGGATCTCATCCGTGAGCGGAACCGACAACTCACCGAAGAGCAGGAAATCGCCAAGCGGGTCTTCGATAACGTGGCCCATTCCGGCTGCCTTGATGCCCCCAATATTCGCTATCACGCTTCGCCCCAGTCCATTTTCAATGGTGATGTGCTGTTTGCCTCGCCTCGGCCGGCGGGCGGGATGCTGATCTTCATGGGGGATTTCACCGGCCATGGTCTGCCGGCTGCCATCGGCGCCATGCCCGTAGCAGAGATCTTCTACGGCATGGCCAATAAGGGCTTTAATGGCCAGGACGTGTTACGCGAGATCAACCAGAAACTCAAACGGATTCTGCCCACGGGCATGTTCTGCTGTGGCGCCATGATCGAGGCGGATTTCAAGCTTAATCAGGTGCAGATCTGGAACGGCGGTCTGCCCGATGGCTGGCTGATCCGGACCTCGGGAGAGCAGCTGGCATTGCCATCACGGCATCTTCCCCTCGGTATCCTCGCGCCGGATCAGTTCAATGCCGATTTCGAGAGGGTTGGTGCCGCCCCCGGTGACCGGGTGTTGATGATGACCGACGGCTTTCTGGAATCTGCCGACAGCGCCAGCAATGTGTTCGGTGAGCAGGGCGTTACCGGCACGCTTGATCGGCTCGACCGTGGTGACCATCCGTTTGATGCCATGGTGTCCGCGGTTCACCGTTTTACCGGCAACTTTGAGGATGGCGATGACCTGACGCTCTGCTGTCTGGAAATGATGGACGAGGCGGGTCTGGCTACCCTGCCAGATCGTGCCGCACCGTCTGCTCTTGCCGGGCCGGCGGAATGGCGGTGCACCTATGAAATTCGGGAAAGGACCCTCGGAGAGTTCAGCCCCCTACCTCTGTTGCTTCATATCTGCATGGAGGTGCCGGGCCTCCGGCGGAAGAGCGGCGAAATCTATACCCTGCTGGCGGAACTCTACAACAACGCGCTGGAACACGGTGTCCTGGAGCTCCCATCAGAATGGAAACACTCACCGGAGGGCTTTGGCCGCTACTACGCGGAGCGCAATCGGCGCCTGGCCGACGTGGAGGGCCACTACATCCGGTTCACACTGCACCATTCCCTGAAACCGGATGGAGGCCGGCTTCGTGTTATCTGTGAGGACAGCGGCCAGGGGTTTGATTTCCGCAATCATCCCAGCGTGGCCCCCGGTAGTTCCCCAACGACGAGCGGGCGCTATGCGGGGCGGGGCCTGCTGCTGTTGAAACGTCTGGCGGAGACCATCAGGTTTCATGAACAGGGCAATCATGTTGAAATTGTCTATGATTGGCAGTTCGCCCGTACAGCGGAGAATCGAAATGACTGATAAACCACACCTGGACGAGGAGGCACTGGCTGAGCTTCGAGACGTCATGGAGGACGAATTCGAAGTGCTGATACAGACCTATGTTGCAGATTCCCGGGACAGAATTCGGGGACTGCAAGAAGCCCTGAGAGCTGACGATAGTGACGCCTTTGCCAAGACGGCACACAGCTTCAAGGGCAGTTGTATCAATATTGGCGCCCCACGGCTTGGCCATCTCTGCCTGAAGGCGGAAATGGCAGGAAAGGAGTCCCGGCTGGACGATGCCTCGGGGTTGCTCGATGACATCACCCGGGAATTCGAACAGGTAATCGTGGGCCTGGATGGTTTGATGGTGGGGTGAATCAGATTGATTCAGGCCGTTTGTCAGACGAAGCAGGTGTGCGCTGGCATCACAATTGCTTTGTCCTTCGCATTGAGTGGATTCACCGCCCATGCACCGGCCAGGTTCGGCAAGGTGAGGGCGACAATGCGATAAAAGCGGCAAGAGGTTGCCATGGCCCAGATGGTTCTTCCCCAAACCCCCGCGCCCGGGACGCAGAAAGATCCCGGCCCGTCCAAGTCCGGAACCAGCCGGGATCCGGCTGACAGGAAAAACGATTTTGACTCTGTCTCCCAGGCGGAGCAAAAGCGGCTCGATCGCCAGAAGGCGGACCGGAACGCCGAGGCCAAATCTGCCGATGAATCCCGGGCGGCCCGGGACACGTCTTCAGAGACGAAAACCGAAGCAAACGCGAACGCTGATCCAAAGGGTGGCGATAAAGCCGACGCTGCCACGGATGCTGAATCACGGGAAGCGGGCGAGGCCGCTGTTGCCGGTGATGGCAAATCAGAGCCGACGGCGCTTCCGCTTACCTTTGTCGAGCTGCAGTCCTGGCTGAACCCAAAAGCCGGAGGTGCTGGTGAGTCCACCATGTCAGTTACAGTGCCGGGAGCTGGCGCCAACGCTGCCAGCGGTGGTTCGGGCCAAACGAATTCGGTTGCCGGAGTGTTCAGTGGCCTTCTCTCAGGGGCCCCGGGTCAGAAAGCTCAGTCCGCATCCGGTGGTGTCACCGGCGATGCCACACTGACAGACGCGATGAAAGCCTCAGTGCTCACCGAGACGGGCCGCAATGCGGATTCCGGCTCGTTGATCAATTCTGGCCGCTTCCAGTCCGCCATGGATCTGGTGTCCCAGCAAGCGGCCAATAATGCCAATGGGGCAGCGAAACTGATGGCCGAGAACGCTGCACCGTTGCGAGGTTATGCTACGTCCATTGATGTGCCGGTTGGCCATGCAGAGTGGGGTGACAAATTGGTAGGCAAGCTCAGTTGGCTGACCGCCCGCAACATGTCGGTTGCCGAAATCCACCTGACACCGCCGGACATGGGACCCATGGAGGTCAAGGTCCGGGTGCAGAACGAACAGGCGAATATTACGGTCCATTCGGCCAATCCCGTGGTCCGTGACCAGCTTGAACTGCATTCCCACCGGCTCAGGGATATGCTGGGTGAGCAGGGTCTGTCCCTGGCGGGCTTCGATGTTTCCGATTCGCCTCACCAGCAGACCGGCGAACAGGGCGCTGGAAATGATGATGGCTCCGGTGGCGGCTCGGCATCGCTGATTGCTGGCGATCAGGACGATGAAGGCATTAGCTCCGGCAGCCTTGATCTCAGCTGGAAAGGCGAAGTAGACATCTTCGCCTGATACCCTTCGATATTCTCTTCCAATCTCCTTTGCCCATCCTTCCCGGCAACGCTAAACTGCTGTTCTGAACGGGAAGGTTGGGTGTTCTGGCCCGCCCTTTGCATCCAATCCTGAAAAGTCGCGGAAAATTACTCCCCGTGACGGATTTCTGGCAAAGCGAACATTATGGCTGAAAATAACGATTCTGAAGCGGCTCCTGCCAAGAAGGGAAAACTGAAGCTGATCATCATGCTGGTTGTGGTGGTGATCCTGGCCATTGTGCTGTCTGTGGTGGGTACCTTGTGGTTCCTGGGCGGCGGTCTTCCGGGCATGGGTGAGGAAGAGGGCGACGCAACCGAGGTTGCCGAGGAAACCTTTATTCCCAGCAGCTACTACCTGATCGAAAAAGCCATCGTTACCACGGTTCAGGCCGAGGGTCGCCAACGCTACGCCCAGGCGTATCTGGCGCTGGAGTCCACCGACCCACAGGCGCTTGAAGCTGCCAAGCTGCACATGCCTCTGATTCGAAGCCAGCTGGTGACAGTCCTGGGAAGCAGTAACTTCAACGAGCTGCAGACACCCGAGGGCCGGAGTGGCTTGGCCGAGCGGATGCTGACCACGGTGAATCAGGTGCTGGAGCAGGAAGGCGAGCCCGCCATCAAGCGGGTGTTATTCAGAAATTTTGTCGTGCAATAGCGCACGGGCCACGGTACGTCAGGGGCAGGACTAAGTATGCAGGACTTGTTGTCACAGGACGAAATCGATGCGCTCCTCCACGGGGTGGACGACGGTGACATTGATACCTACGAAGAGACCGATGACACCGGTATAAAGTCCTATGACCTTGCCAGTCAGGACCGCATTGTCCGGGGCCGGATGCCGACCCTGGAGATGATCAACGAGCGCTTTGCCCGTTACACCCGGATCAGCCTGTTCAACCTCATGCGTCGCAACGCCGATGTCTCCACCGGCGGCGTCCAGATCATGAAGTTCGGCGAGTATATTCACACCCTTTACGTGCCCACCAGTCTTAACCTGTGTAAGGTTCGCCCGCTTCGAGGCACCTCCCTGTTCGTGCTGGATGCCAAGCTGGTTTTCAAGCTGGTGGACAACTTCTTCGGTGGGGAGGGGCGGCACGCCAAGATTGAGGGTCGCGAGTTCACCCCGACCGAGACCCGCATCGTCCAGATGGTTCTGGATCAGGTGTTCCACGATATGAAGGAAGCCTGGCACGCGGTACTCAAGGTGGATTTCGAGTACCTGAGCTCGGAAGTGAACCCGGCCATGGCCAACATCGTCAGTCCCAGTGAAGTGGTTGTGGTCAGCACCTTCCACATTGAGCTCGACGGTGGCGGCGGTGAACTGCACTTTGCCTTGCCCTATTCCATGATCGAACCCATCCGCGACGTGCTCGATGCCGGGGTTCAGAGTGATATTGACGATGTTGATGAGCGCTGGGTGAACGCGCTTCAGGAAGACATCAAAGAGGTCAACGTACCGATCAACACAACGGTCTGTCGTCGGCGTATCTCACTGCGGGATATCGCCAAGATGAAGGCTGGCGACATTATCCCAGTGGAGGTGCCCGAGCATTTGACGGTCACCGCCAACGGCATCCCCGTTTACAAGGCAACTCTGGGGACTCGTGACGGGAAACTGGCACTGCGGATTCATGAGCGGGCATCAAGGCCCAAGGTGAAGAAACAATTCAAGGTGGGAAACAATGGCTGACGACGACAAGAAAGACGAGCAGGAACTCAGCGAGGACGAAAAGCTGGCTGCCGAGTGGGAAGCCGCCATGGAAGAGTCCGGGGATGAGGGCGAACGCGAGGACGAGTGGGCCGCTGCAATGGCAGAGGCCGGCGAAACCGGTGAAGCCGAGGACGATGTTCAGGCAGCGCCCATGGAGGAATTTGATAACGGAAGCGAGCCCGCCAAGGGTGGTGGTCCGGCTCCGGATATCGACGTCATTCTTGATATTCCGGTCACCATATCAATGGAGGTGGGTAACACTGAGATTCCGATACGGAACCTGTTGCAACTGAACCAGGGCTCGGTTATCGAGCTTGACCGCCTGGCGGGTGAACCCCTGGACGTGCTGGTAAACGGTACCCTGATCGCCCATGGCGAGGTGGTCATGGTGAATGAAAAGTTCGGCATCCGTCTCACCGATGTGATCAGCCCGGGCGAACGTATCAAGCGGTTGCAGAAGTAAAATGTGGTCCAAATTCATTGCGGTACTGGCGCTGCTGCTGATCAATCCGGCCTTTGCCCAGGAAACTGCCAAGACGGTTGCCCCTGATTCCCCTGTGCGTGCGCCGGATACCCTCGGCACCATTGTCAGTTTGGGGTTGGGGCTGGTGGCAGTGATTGCTGTCATTTATGGCTGCGCCTGGATTATTCGCCGTATGAACGGCATGACCGGCATGAATAACAACGCCATCAAGGTGGTGTCGGTGATGGCCATCGGTGCTCGCGAGCGTATCGCCCTGATTGAGGTGGGCGGCCAGCAGATCCTGTTGGGTATTACCCCATCGGCGATCCGGACCCTGCATGTGTTTGACGAGCCGGTTGTCGAGGCTGGCAGTGCCGGCTCCAGTGATTTTGCCCGGCGACTGCAGGGCATGATCGGCAAATCCTGGACTTCCCCGACAAGGAACGACTAGCCTAATGCTTGCGGCAACCATCAAGCGACTGCTTCCATCCCTGATTTTATTGGCGGGCTTTGTCTGGGCTCCACTGGCGCTGGCTCAGGAACCTTCCGGCATCCCCGGTATACCGGCTTTCACCGTGACGCCCGGAGAAGGCGAGGGCGCTCAGGAATACTCGGTAACCCTGCAGATCCTGGCGCTGATGACAGCGCTGACGTTCCTGCCGGCCATGCTCATGATGATGACGTCTTTTACCCGCATCATCGTTGTGTTTGCCATCCTGCGTCAGGCGATTGGCCTGCAATCCACGCCGTCGAACCAGATTCTTCTCGGCCTGGCTCTGTTTCTCAGCATCTTCATCATGAAACCGGTGCTGGAGGAGGCCAACCAGGTGGCGCTGCAACCCTACATGCAGGAGGAAGTGACCTCCCTGGAGGCGGTCGAGCTGGCCAGCCAACCGTTCCGTAAATTCATGCTGGAACAGACCCGCGAGAGTGACCTGGCCCTGTTCATGAGGATCTCCGACACGCAGTACGAAACGCCGCAGGACGTGTCCTTCTGGATACTGATGCCGGCATTCGTCACCAGTGAACTCAAGACCGCGTTCCAGATCGGGTTTATCCTGTTCATCCCGTTCCTGATTATCGACATGGTGGTGGCCAGTGTTCTCATGGCCATGGGTATGATGATGCTGTCACCAATCATCATCTCGCTGCCGTTCAAGATCATGCTGTTTGTTCTGGTGGACGGCTGGGCCCTGATCATGGGCACACTCGCCGCCAGTTACGGAATATAGGAGGCCCCATGACTCCGGAAACCGTTATCGACATCCTGCGCGAAGCCTTGTGGATGATTGTTCTCCTAGCCTCAGTCATCATCGGCCCGGGGCTGGTGATTGGTCTGGTGGTCAGTACCTTTCAGGCCGCCACCCAGATAAACGAGCAGACCCTGAGCTTCCTGCCGCGCCTGCTGGTTACGTTGATCGTCATCATCGTTTGGGGACCCTGGATGCTCACTCAGCTGCTGGATCATGCCAACCGGTTGTTCGGCAACATACCTTACCTGATCGGCTGACGGATGATACCGGCGGAGATCAGCGCGGATGTGATCGGCCAATGGGTCGGTCAGCACCTCTGGCCCCTGTTCCGTCTGGCCAGCTTCCTGATGGTGATCCCCATTTTCGGTACCCAGTTGGTGCCTGCCCGGGTCCGTCTCGGGCTGGCCTTGCTGATGACCATACTCATCGCGCCCATGATCCCGCCCGTTCCTCAGGTGGAAGCCCTGAGCGCCGATGCCGTGGTCATCACTCTGCAGCAGATACTCATTGGCGTCGGCATGGGCTTTGCGCTGACCGCACTCTGGCAGTTGTTCGTGATTGCCGGCCAGATGATCGCCATGCAGATGGGTTTGGGCTTTGCGTCAATGGTCGACCCGGCCAACGGCGTGAATGTCCCCGTGCTGTCCCAGATTTACACCATCACCATCACCCTGCTGTTCCTGGCCATGAACGGCCACCTGGTTGCCTTTGAAGTCTTTATCGAAAGCTTCCGGACCCTGCCCATCGGCATGGAAGGCCTGGGCCAGGCCGGGGTCTGGGAATTGGCCCACCGAATCAGCTGGATGTTTGCCTCGGCGATGCTCCTCGCATTGCCGGCGGTTACGGCCGTGCTGATCGTGAACATCGCCTTCGGCGTCATGACCCGTGCTGCACCCCAGATGAACATCTTCGCCCTCGGTTTCCCGATTGGCCTGATTTTTGGATTGTTTGCCATATGGGTGCTGCACGCCAATTTTCTGCCGCACTTCGATCAGTACGCCCGGGAGACTTTTGATTTCATGCGGGGACTGCAGGGGCAACCGTAAAGATTCATGGCCGAAGAAGACGATAACAGTCAGGAAAAAACGGAAGAGGCCACCCCCCGAAGGCTCGAAAAAGCCAAGGAGGACGGCCAGACTGCGCGCTCCAAGGAGCTGGCCACCATGGCAGTGCTCCTGGCCGGCGCCGGCGGCATGCTCGTGTTTGGCGCCAGCCTCGGTGCGTCGCTAGAAGCCATTATGCGTGACAGCTTCGTGATCGAACGCTCTGCCATCTTCGATATGCGCCACATGAGCGTCCAGCTCATCGAATCCTCCAAGGAAGCCGCCTGGGCTCTCTCGCCGATACTTCTGCTGCTGCTGATTGCCGCCATCTTCGGCTCTATCGGCATCGGAGGCCTGCTGATCAGCGGGAAGGCCGTCGCGCCCAAGCTTAATCGTATGGATCCGTTCAAGGGGTTGGGTCGCATGTTCTCCCTGCGTTCCCTGATCGAGCTGGTCAAAGCTATCGCAAAAGTCGGTCTCGTGATGGTATTGGCCATCCTCATTCTCGATCTTCGCACCGAAGATCTGCTGGCTATCGCCGAAGAACCGGTGGTGCCGGCCATGGAACATGTACTCTGGACCATCGCCTGGAGCTTCTTCCTGCTGTCCTGCGCCACCATCATCATCGCGGCGATCGATGTACCCTTCCAGATCTACGATCACCAGAAAAAACTGCGCATGACCAAGCAGGAAGTGAAAGACGAGTACAAGGACACCGAGGGCAAGCCGGAGGTCAAAGGCAAGATCCGCCAGCTCCAGCGTGAAATGGCCCAGCGCCGGATGATGCAGGACGTGCCCACCGCAGATGTGGTGATCACCAACCCGACCCACTACGCCGTGGCGTTGAAATATGACCAGAAAGCCAATGCTGCGCCGATTGTTGTCGCCAAAGGCGCCGATGAGATTGCTTTCAAGATCATGGAGATTGCCAGGGAGAACAAAGTCGAGATCCTGAGAACGCCGCCGCTGACCCGGGCGGTGTACCACAACACCGACATCGGCGAGGAGATTCCCGATGGCCTCTACATGGCCATTGCCCAGGTGCTCGCCTATGTTTTCCAGCTGCGGCAGTTCCGCAAGGGGCGTGGGCCTAAGCCTGGTATGCCGGAGTTCCCGATTCCCTCGGATTTGCGGCGCGACGTTTAGTTTGGAGTTGGGTTCCTGAAAGTAGCCTGCGGGTTTGGGTGCTGGCGGGTTGTCGGGTGGGCCTCCCAAAAACCGCTACGAGCACATCCATGTGCGCTTGGCGTCGGCCATCCATGGCCGCCGACATTTTTGGGAGGCCCACCCGACAACCCGCTTCTGAGCCATTCGATATCGCATTAAAACCGAGAATCGTAGGCTCGATTACGGCTGCGCCTAATCCAACCTGCGTTTTAATCCTGGTTAATGGCGAGACTTTCAACCAGGCAAAAATAAATCCAGAGCGATATCTGGAGGTTATGACAAGTGGTGGTGGAAGGCCTTTCCAGGACTGTCTGTGGCCATGGATGGCCACAGCCAAGCGCACATGGATGTGCTCGTAGCGTGTCCTGGAAAGGCCTTTCACCACCACGCATCCCTCAAACTAGCAGGCTGCAATTCCAGAAAGTCAGCAGCCAGCCTCAATAACCCGAACCATCGGCTTTCCGCGACTTTCGGGGATTGGCAGAATCCCATACCAGGATCGCGGATCGTGCACTGTGGCGGAGGCAAACCCACAGGACAGGAAATGCTCCCTTGCCTCTTCGTCGGTCTTGAAGTGGAAAGATACCTCGCTGCGGGTGACGGCCCCGAGGACGCCACCAAGTGCTTTTAGGGTAGTGTTCAGGAACGGCTGGCGGGGCTGGTAGTAGCTTTCGGAGAGGTAAACCGAGCCCGGGCGTTTGGCCATGGCGGCGGCCAGCCGGCGCCAGAAATCGGAAATCGTTTCCAGTGAAAAATAGCTGGTCAGGCCTTCGGTGACGATGATCACCGGCTGGCTGTTCTCGAATACGCGGTCGATCACTTTTTCCAGCTGATACTCGCCATAGTCGGCGAGGATATCGATGGGTGTAACCTGATGGTGGTCGCCGAGGCGGCCCGTGGCCATCAGGCGCAGTGCTTTGCGAGCCGCCATGTCGGGCAGGTCGGCTTCGACCATGTGGAGCAGGGGGTGTTTCTGCCGTAAGCGAATCCCCCGGGGCGACATGCCGCAGGCGATTTCCAGCACTTGTGTAATGCCCTTGTCGCGGATGGCCTGATCAATCAGGTGGTCGATAATCAGATGTCGTTGCAGCAGGAAGGTGCGGATGTTTCCGCCGATGGCCGCCTGACTGGCGGCTTCGAACGGGGTCATCAGGCGATAGAGCCAGCGGCCTTTTTCCGTGACGAGGGTGTCGTCAGAAAGCCCGTACCGGTGCCAGACGGCACCGGTATACAGGGCGGTAAAACTGATGCCGGAGCTGTCAGTCGGCTTTCTGCTCATAAACGGCTTTACCCCATGCCTCGCGGCTGCCGGGGAGTATCAGGTTCAGGATGATGGCAGCCACTGCACACAACGCGATGCCTTCCAGGTGCCCGAGCACCATGCCGCCGATACCGAACACCAGGGTAACGCCCACGATAACCAGATTCCGCGACTGTGACAGATCCACCTGGTGGCGGATCAGTGTGTTAAGGCCAACCACGGCAATGGAGCCGAACAGCAGGCAAAGGATGCCGCCCATGACGGGCACCGGGATGGTTTGCAGTGCTGCGCCGAATTTGCCAACGAATGCCAGCACGATGGCTATGCAGGCAGCCCACCACATGACCTTCGGGTTGAAGTTCTTGGTCAGCATAACCGCGCCGGTGACTTCCGAGTAGGTGGTATTGGGCGGCCCGCCGAGCAGCGAGGCAGCGCTAGTGGCCAGGCCGTCACCCAGGAGGGTGCGGTGCAGGCCCGGCTTTTCCAGATAGTTCTTGCGGGTCACGTTGCCGATGGCCAGCACATCACCAATGTGTTCGATGGCCGGGGCAATGGCTACGGGGATCATGAACAGCACGGCGCCCCAGCTGAATTCCGGCGCAACGAAGTTGGGAACGGCGAACCAGGCGGCTTCCTGGATTGGCGTGGTATCGACAATGCCGGCAAACGCGGAGAGGACGTAGCCGGTGATAACGCCAAACATGATCGGAATCAGCCGGAAAATGCCCTTGGACCAGACCGACATGATGATGGTTACGGCCAGAGAGATCATGGCGATCCAGATGGCAGTGTCGTAGGGAATCAGCTGGTTTGCGCCATCACCGGTGCGGCCGGAGGCCATGTGAACGGCAACCGGTGCCAGGCCGAGACCGATCGTCATGATCACCGGGCCGATAACCACCGGCGGCAGCAGGCGGCGGACAAAACCGGTGCCCCGCAGCCGGACCAGTCCGCTGAGGAAAATATAGAGAATACCCGCCGCCATCAGGCCGCCAAGAGTTTCTTCCATGCCGAATTTGCCTTTGGAAGCAATCACGGGAGCAATGAAGGCGAAGGACGACGCCAGGAAAATCGGGATCTGGCCGCCTGTCACCACGTGGAAGATCAGGGTGCCGAGCCCGGCGGTGAACAGGGCCACGTTGGGATCCAGCCCGGTAATTAGTGGCATCAGAACCAGCGCGCCAAAGGCCACCAGCAGCATCTGGGAGCCGGCAATGGCCTGTTTCCAGATCGGATCGTTGGATTGGTCCTGCATTCTTAAACGTCCTTCTGCTTGGTGCCGAAGATTTTGTCTCCGGCATCGCCGAGACCCGGAAGGATGTAGCCTTTGTCATTGAGGCGCTCATCAACGGAGGCGGTGTAGATGGATACATCCGGATGCTTCTCAAGCACCTTTTCAACACCTTCAGGCGCTGCGACCAGAACCAGGGCCCGGATCTCGGTGCTGCCTGCTTTCTTGAGCAGATCAATGGTGGAGATCATGGAGCCACCGGTGGCGAGCATCGGATCGACGATCACGGCCATGCGCTGGTCCAGTTCGCCCACCAGCTTTTCAAGGTAGGTGCTGGCCTCGAGGGTTTCCTCATTGCGGATCTGGCCGACAACACTGACCCGGGCCACCGGAATCAGGCTGAGGACACCGTCAAGCATGCCAAGGCCGGCCCGCAGGATTGGAACGATGGTGACTTTCTTGCCGTGAATCTGCTCCACGTTAACCGGCCCTGCCCAGCCTTCGATGGTCTTTTCCTGCAGATTGAAGTCTTTGGTGGCCTCGTAGGTCAGGAGTGCACCGACTTCCTGTGCCAGCTCCCGGAAATTCTTGGTGCTGATATCCGCACGGCGCATGATGCCGAGCTTGTGGCGGATAAGAGGGTGTTTTACCTCGTGGATTGGCATGGGGTCACCTGTGTGTCTGGTTGGAGTTTTGGCGTCGCGATCAAATGGCGCAAGGATACCGCATCTGGCAAGGCGAGTCAGGCCGCAAATGGCTTCTTAACGGAAATCCCCTAAGGGGTGGTACGGATCTTGCGATAACCCTTCCAAACGACGCTCCGGTGTCAGATTTTCGACCTTCAAAACGCCTGCAGGCGCGGCCAATCGGAGAAGTATCCGGCATGGACAGAGCTTTAGTCCTCAATAACGTCAAAACCCTGACGCGGGGCAATCTGGGCATTCCCATCATGCTGATGGGCTTGCTGGGCATGATGATTCTGCCCATGCCGGCGTTCCTCCTGGACGTGTTCTTTACCTTCAACATTACCCTGTCGATTGTCATTCTGCTGGTGTGTGTTTACGCCTTGCGGCCGATGGAGTTTGCGTCCTTTCCCACAGTCCTGCTGGTGGCCACACTTCTGCGTCTCGCCCTGAACGTAGCCTCCACCCGGATTGTGCTGCTTAACGGCCATGAAGGCGGTGACGCAGCCGGTAAAGTGATCGAATCCTTCGGCGCCGTTCTGATCGGCGGCAACTACGCCGTGGGTCTGGTGGTGTTCGCGATTCTGATGATCATCAACTTCCTGGTAGTGACCAAGGGTGCCGGCCGCGTGTCCGAGGTGAGCGCCCGTTTTACCCTGGATGCCATGCCCGGCAAACAGATGGCGATTGATGCGGACTTGAACGCCGGCCTGATCAATCAGGAGGAGGCCAAGCATCGTCGTTCCGAGATTGCCCAGGAAGCGGATTTCTACGGCTCCATGGACGGTGCCTCCAAGTTTGTTAAAGGCGACGCCATTGCCGGCCTGCTGATTCTTGCCATCAACATCATCGGCGGTATTGCCATCGGCATGCTCCAGCACGGCCTGGATTTCGGGTTGGCGGTGGAGCGCTATGCGCTGCTGACCATTGGTGATGGTCTGGTGGCACAGATTCCCTCGCTGCTGTTGTCCACGTCCGCTGCGATCATGGTTACCCGGGTAACCTCCAGCCAGGATATGGGCGGCCAGATCCTCCAGCAGATGTTCAGCGCGCCCAAGGCCCTGTCCATTGCTGCTGCGATCCTGATTATCCTTGGCCTGATTCCTGGCATGCCCCACGTGGCCTTCCTTGGCCTGGGCGCCTTGGCTGGCGGCGCTGCCTGGTATATCTGGAAGCATCAGAGACAGACCGTTGAGGAAGAGGGCGCATTCCCGGTGCGGGGCGCTGGCGGTGCGGCTCCACGACCGGCGGGGCGTGATCTGCCGCCAGGCGGCGATGCAGGCGGCGACCAGGGTCGTCAGCTACCGGCCCCCGGAGAGACCAAGGAGCTGGGCTGGGACGACGTCTCCACTGTCGATATTGTCGGTCTGGAAGTGGGTTACCGACTGATTCCGCTGGTGGACAAGTCACAGGGTGGCCAGTTGCTCAGCCGTATCAAGGGTGTTCGTAAAAAGCTGTCCCAGGATCTCGGCTTCCTGATGCCCTCGGTGCACATTCGAGACAACCTCGATCTGATGCCCAACGTCTATCGCATTACCCTGATGGGCGTGACCATTGCCGAGGCCGAAATCCATCCGGACCGCGAACTGGCCATCGACCCCGGTCAGGTATTCGGAAAGATAGAGGGCATTGAAGGCAAGGATCCGGCGTTCGGTCTGGATGCCAGCTGGATTGAGCCGGACAAGAAAGACCAGGCCCAGACGCTCGGCTACACCGTGGTCGATGCCAGTACGGTGGTCGCCACCCATCTGAACCAGGTACTGCAGAAACACGCCCACGAGCTGCTGGGCCACGAGGAAGTCCAGAAGTGGCTGGATCAGCTTGAGAAGATTTCTCCGAAGCTGGCCGAGGAGCTGGTGCCTACCACCGTTTCCATCAGTCTGCTGCTGAAAGTGCTCCAGAACCTCCTCAAGGAAGAAGTGCCGATCCGGGATATGCGGTCCATTGCCGAGGCCATCGTGAACGTGCATCCGAAGAGTCAGGATCCGAAACTGTTGACCACCGTTGCGCGGCAGTCCCTGCGCCGCATGATTGTCCAGAGTATCTGCGGCAACGAATCGGAGATACCGGTAATCACCCTGGACCCGGATCTGGAACAGTTATTGCTAAAGTCAGTTCAGCAGAGTCAACAATCCGGCGGACAGGAAGATATTGGCCTGGTCCTGGAGCCGAATATGGTTGAAAAGCTCCAGCGCTCGCTTCAGGAGAGCGTCCAGCGTCAGGAAATGCTCGGCAAGCCGGCCATTCTGCTGGTGTCCGGGCCCCTGAGGCCGGTGCTGGCGAAGTTCGCCAGCTACGGTGTAGAGCGCCTGCATGTGCTCTCGTACCAGGAAATTCCGGATAACAAACAGATTACGATCGTGGCGTCCGTTGGCCAGTAACGGCGCGGATGACAGAGCGGACAGCGCCGGCACGGCGTTGCCGGTGGAGGAAGAGGCATCATGAAAGTAAAACGGTTTTTTGCTCAGACCATGGCCGAGGCGCTCAAGCAGGTCAGTGAACAGATGGGGCCGGACGCCGTGATCCTTTCCAACCGTCGGGTCGATGGCGGCGTCGAAATCGTGACGGCGTTGGACTATGACGAGAACATGGCGCGCCAGCGACTGGGCAACCAGGCGGAAGAAGCCACCAACGGGTCCCGCCTTGCCGAGATGCAGGCCGACCAGCATAGGCGTCTTGAAGACGAGCTGGGCCGGTCCCGGGATCGCATCCGTGAAGTCCGGGAAAAGCGGGCATCCCAGGGCACGAGCTACGCCGGCTCGTCGTTCGCTGCCGTTCAGGAAGAGGTGAGCGGTGGTTTTGGTGACATTGAACCTCTGCCGCAGGCGTCTCGAGAAGCCTATTCCGATGAGCTGGCGCAGATGCGGGCCGAGATCAGCTCGCTCAGAGACATGATGCAGGGCCGGAAGCCGCAACCAGAGCCGGAGGTTTCTGCGACCACCGCCGTGCAGCAAAGGCTTGCCGAACGCTTGCAGGAATTCGGCCTCGGCAATGATCTGGCGGGGTCAATTTCCCGTCGTCACAAGGCGGGGCGACTGGAAGACGGTTGGAAACAGTCCCTCAAAATGCTGTGTACGGGCGTCCGGACCTCTCGCATGGAGTGGCTGGATGAGGGCGGCGCCTACGCGTTGGTGGGTCCGACAGGCTCCGGGAAAACCACCACCATCGGCAAGCTCGCCGCTCGCTACGTGCTCAAGCATGGCTCCGATTCCGTGGCCCTGGTTACCACCGACCGCTATCGGGTGGCGGCGCACGAGCAGTTATTTGTGTTCGGTCGCATTCTGAATGTGCCGGTTCGGGTCGTGGATGAGAGCCACAGTCTGGACGATATTCTGGACGAGCTGTCAGACCGTCATCTGGTGCTGATTGATACCGCCGGACTGACCAGTGCGGACAAAGGCTATCAGGAACAGCTGGCCGAACTGGCTCGCAGCCATCACAATATCAAGACCCATCTGGTTGTCTCGGCAACCAGTCAGCCTCGCATCATGAAATCCGTCTGGCATTGCTATAAGATGGCAAATCTTGCGGGCTGTGTGATGACCAAAATCGACGAGGCCCTGACGCTGGGCGAGTCTCTCGGGTTTGTGATGGAAACCGGTCTGCCGGTAGCCTATTACACAGACGGGCAGAAGATTCCTGAAGACCTGCACCACGCAGAAGCCGTTCCGCTGGTGCGGCTGGCCGTGGATCGGCTGAAAACACTCCAGCAACAGCAAGCGGTCGCAGAGGGCCTGAAAGAGCACGCCTGAGACCGGACAGATTGACAGCAGGCGTCGGAGAAACAGCCGGCGAAACGTGGCGAGAGACCAAAAACAGTATGAGCAGAGCACATCCGGTACAGGTGATAGCAGTTTCCGGCGGAAAGGGTGGTGTCGGCAAGAGTAACGTGTCGGTTAACCTCGGAATTGCCCTGGCGCAGAAAGGCCGGAGAGTGGTGCTGCTCGACGCCGACCTTGGGCTGGCCAATATCGATGTATTGTTGGGCATTACCGCCAACCGTAACCTCCAGGATGTTCTGGCAGGCGACTGTGATCTCAAGGACGTTCTGGTGAATGGTCCCGGCGGCATCAAGATTGTCCCAGCCTCTTCCGGTACCCAGAGAATGACCCAGCTTAGCCCCATGGAGCATGCCGGGTTGATTAACGCGTTTAGTGAGCTTGGGGACCAGATTGATGTTTTGATTGTGGATACCGCTGCCGGTATCTCCGAATCGGTTGTCAGTTTTCTCAGGGCATCCCAGGAGTTGTTGCTGGTGGTGTGTGACGAGCCCACGTCCATTACCGACTGTTACGCCCTGATCAAGCTCATGAACCGCGAGTACGGTACGAATCGGTTCCGCATTCTTGCCAATCAGGTCCGGAATGAGCAGGAAGGCCGGCATCTGTTTGAAAAACTGACCCGGGTCACCGAGCGCTTCCTCGATGTGGCACTACAATACGTTGGAATAGTCCCCTACGATGAGGCTGTGAAGAAAGCCGTTCAGCGACAGCGTGCGGTGCTGGATGCCTATCCCAGGGCGAAAGCTTCACTGGCCATCAAGGCGCTGGCGGACAAGGTAGATAGCTGGCCGTTGCCGTCCTCTCCCCGCGGGCATCTGGAATTTTTTGTGGAGCGGCTCGTCGAAGTCTGAATCGGATCCAGTCAAACAAAAAACCGGATACATGACATTGGCGAAAAACCTCGGAATCTATAACCAGTCAAGTGCGCAGAAGCCGGCTCAGCTCATTGAGCAGCACGCGCCGCTGGTCAAGAAAATTGCCCTTCACCTGTTGGCCCGCCTGCCGGCGTCCGTCCAGCTTGAAGACCTGATGCAGGCCGGCATGATCGGTCTGCTCGAGGCCGCCCAGCGTTACAGCTCCACCAAAGGTGCTACCTTCGAGACTTACGCCGGTATCCGGATTCGCGGTGCCATGGTGGACGAAATCCGCAAGGGTGACTGGGTGCCACGCTCTGTGCATCGCAACGCCCGTCGCATTTCCCAGGCCATCAAGGCCGTTGAAGATCGACTCGGCCGAGAAGCCCAGGACCAGGAAGTGGCCGAAGAGTTGGGTATGGGGCTGGCCGAATATCACTCCTACCTTTCCGATTCCAACAGCGGTCGACTTTTTAGCCTCGACGAGCTCAATGAATCCGGAGAGCTGCCGATAGAACAAACAGAGACGCAGGATAATCCCCTAGAGGGATTGTCCTCCGATGCCTTCCGGCGCAGCCTCGCTGAGGCGATTGAAGACCTGCCGGAGCGGGAAAAGCTGGTGTTGAGCCTTTACTACCAGGAAGAACTGAACCTCAAGGAGATTGGTGCGGTGCTTGGGGTCAGTGAGAGCCGGGTAAGCCAGATTCACAGCCAGGCAGCCCTGCGCCTTCGAGGCCGGCTCTCGGATTGGCGCCAGGAATCGGACAGCTGACAGCGTTCAGTCTGTGTCGGCAACGAGGTAGTCTGTAGTTTTTGGTAACCGATGCTTTACAACCGAAGCAAAGGTCTGACAATAAGCGGTTAAAACAGCGGCCTGCTAGACTTTGAACGCAAAGGTCAAACGAATTCCGGGTGTTACTAACTGGAGGTCCCATTGGACAAAAACATGAAAATCCTCATTGTGGACGACTTCTCCACAATGCGACGGATCATCAAGAACCTGCTGCGTGATCTGGGCTTCACCAACACCGATGAAGCTGACGACGGCAACACAGCGCTGCCAATGCTTAAAAGCGGCAAATACGATTTTCTGGTGACCGACTGGAACATGCCGGGCATGTCAGGCTTCGATCTTCTCAAGGCCGTTCGGGCGGACGAGAATCTGAAAACCCTGCCGGTATTGATGGTAACCGCTGAGGCCAAGCGCGACCAGATCGTTGCCGCTGCCCAGGCGGGCGTGAACGGTTATGTGGTCAAGCCGTTCACCGCTGCCGTGCTCAAGGAAAAGATTGAGAAAATCTTTGAAAGAATCCAGTAACCAGAGGTCGGATGGCTCTCATGAGCGATAGCAGAAAGAACCATCGGGGCCTTGAACCGGAGGTGACGGAAAAGCTCCAGCGGCAGGCAGCAGAACTGGCCGAGAGTGTTGATGCGGGTGATTATGCCAAAGCCATGACCCTGATCAATGAACTCAGCGAGGTCAGGGATCAGAGTCTGTATCGTGAGGTAGGGCGATTGACCCGGAGCCTGCACGAAGCAATCCGGAACTTCCAGATTGATCCCCGTAACGCCGAACAGCAGGAAGCACTGTCCATGATGACAGATGCCTCCGATCGTCTCGAATACGTTGTGCAGATGACGGGCGAGGCAGCCAACCGGACCATGGATCTGGTTGAGGAAACCATGCCGCTGGCCAATGCCCTCAGAGACGAGGCCGCCGCGTTGCGTGATGAGTGGCAGCGCCTGCGTCGCCGGGAAATGCAGCCGGCCGAGTTTCGCGAGCTGTACGGCCGGATTGATCGATTTTTCGCCAGCATGGCGACCGATGCCGACACCATGTACAGCAACCTGTCGGAAATACTGCTGGCTCAGGACTATCAGGATTTGACGGGGCAGGTCATCCAGAAGGTCACCGCCCTGGTGAAAGAGGTTGAGGAGCAGATGCTCAGCCTGGTGGTGATGGCCAGTCATGTGGACCAGCTCACGGGCACGGTGCACCAGATTGAAGAAAAAGAAGAGTCTGCAGAGAAGGGCGTCGGGCCCCAGATCAAGGCCGATGAGCGTGAAGATGTAGTTTCGGGACAGGACGACGTAGACGACCTGTTGTCCAGTCTCGGTTTCTGAACAATGAGGGTAACGCATGGCGTTTGATGCTGATGAAGAGATTTTGCAGGACTTCCTGGTAGAAGCCGGCGAGATCCTCGAAAAGCTGTCAGAGCAGTTGGTAGATCTTGAGCAACATCCTGACGACAGTGATCTGCTCAACGCCATCTTCCGTGGTTTCCATACCGTGAAAGGCGGTGCCGGCTTCCTTCAGCTTGAAGCCCTGGTGAACTGCTGCCATTCCGCCGAGAACGTCTTCGACATCCTGCGTAACCACAAGCGCAAGGTGGACTCCGAACTGATGGACGTGGTTCTCGAAGCCCTCGACCACGTCAATGCCATGTTTGAGCAGGTCCGCAATCATGAGGAGCTGACGCCGGCCCCGGACGAACTGATTGCCCGTCTGGACGCCCTGGCCCAGCCGGAAGGCGAGGGGGCACCTGCCGCTGCCGCTCAGCCTGAGCAGGAAGAGAGCGAACCGGCAGAAGACGGTGGCGACATCACCGACGACGAATTCGAGCAGCTTCTGGACGCATTGCAGGACGAAAAATCGGAGGAGGCTCCCTCGGCTTCAGGCGCCGGGTCGGCCGGCGGTGAACAGGAAAGTTCTGGGGACGACGAAATTAGCGACGACGAATTCGAGGCGCTGCTGGATCAGTTGCACGGAAAAGGGCAGTTTGCGGGTGCGCCAGCTGGCGAGGAAGAGGCCGTCAGCAAAGAAGACAAGCCGGCTGCCAAGGCGGAAGGCAGTGGCAGCGATGACCTGATCACCGACGACGAATTCGAGAAACTGCTGGACGATCTTCACGGCAAGGGCGGAAGTCCGACTGCGGGGGGTGAGCCTTCAGCCCCTGAAAAGCCCTCAGTGCCGAAAAAGCCTGCAGCTCCCAAACCGCCTGAATCTCCGAAAGAGCCGGCTACGCCGAAAGCAACCACGCCACAGCCCGAGAAGTCGAAGCCGGCCGAGAAGCCGGAAGCCAAAGGCGCGGCCGCACCGGCGATGCCTGCCCGCGAGCACGCTCCGGCAGCGGAAACGACGGTTCGTGTCGACACCAAGCGACTCGACGACATCATGAATATGGTGGGTGAGCTGGTGCTGGTGCGTAACCGCTTGCAGCGTCTGGGTGCCGAAAGCGAAGATGAACACATGCACAAGGCGGTATCCAATCTGGATGTGGTTACGACCGATCTTCAGTCCGCCGTCATGCAGACCCGCATGCAGCCGATCAAAAAGGTGTTCGGCCGGTTCCCCCGCGTTGTGCGCGATCTTGCCAGAAACCTCAAAAAAGAGGTGAACCTGGTGATGCATGGCGAGGAAACCGATCTCGACAAGAACCTGGTTGAAGCACTGTCTGATCCGCTGGTTCACCTGGTGCGGAATTCGGTGGACCACGGGATCGAAGCTCCCGACGTCCGCGAGAAAGCCGGGAAGCCCCGCCAGGGCATTGTTACCCTGTCTGCCGAGCAGGAGGGAGATCATATTCTGTTGTTCATCGAGGATGACGGGGCTGGCATGGATCCGGAGGTCCTGCGCCGCAAAGCCGTCGAAAAGGGTATCTACGACCAGGACGCCGCGGACCGGCTGACCAATTCGGAGTGCTACAACCTGATTTTTGCCGCCGGCTTTTCCACCAAGGAGCAGATTTCCGATGTCTCCGGTCGTGGCGTCGGCATGGATGTGGTGAAAACCAAGATTGGCCAGCTCAATGGTCAGTTGAGTATCGAATCCGAACTGGGCAAGGGCTCTCGCATTGTCATCAAGGTTCCGCTGACGCTCGCCATCATGCCCACCCTGATGATCATGCTGGGCGATCAATCCTTCGCACTGCCGCTGGTAAACGTGGTCGAGATTTTCCATCTGGATCTGACCAAGACCAACATCGTCGATGGGCGCGAATGCATTGTGGTCAGGGATAAAGTCTTCCCGCTATTCCACATCAAGCGCTGGCTGGTTCGTGGCGGCACTGCCCAGGAGGTGCGCGATAACGCCCATGTTGTCATTGTTGCCATGGGTACCAAGCAGGTCGGGTTCGTGGTCGACCAGCTGGTTGGTCAGGAAGAAGTGGTTATCAAGCCCCTCGGTCGAGCGCTCCAGGGTACGCCGGGCATGGCCGGTGCCACCATCACTGGTGATGGCCGGATTGCACTGATTATTGATGTTCCAAGCCTGTTGCAACATTACGGCTGAGCCGGACCTTGCGGCGATTTTTGCCAGAGAAGGCCGAAGAACGATGGATTGGGTAGGAGAAGTGGATGACAGTTTCTGTCCTGGTCGTTGACGATTCAGGGTTTTTTCGCAAACGGCTGACGGAAATCCTGACCAGCTCCGGCCAGATCAAAGTGGTGGGTGCTGCGACCAACGGTCGGGAAGGCGTTGAGCTGGCCGAGAAACTGCGTCCCGACGTAATCACCATGGATTATGAGATGCCGGTCATGGATGGCATCTCCGCCGTGCGCGAAATCATGCGCAAACATCCGATACCGGTGCTCATGTTCTCATCGCTCACCTATGAGGGCGCCCGGGTAACACTGGATGCGCTCGAGGCTGGCGCCGTTGATTTTCTGCCCAAGAATTTCGAAGAAATTGCCCGGGACAACAGTCAGCTGCAGAAAATCCTGATTGAGCGGATTTTGGATGTGGCCGGCAGTCGCCCCGGTAACCGTGCTCCTGCGCCTTCCCGCGCGGAACCGTCAGCTCCGGCCTCCCGGGCGCCGGTTCCTGCAGGGCGCCCGCGTCCGGAACCAGCACCGCGTCAGCGTCCTGATACCCGAGCGCCGGCAGCGCCCGCAAGTGCTCCGGGCGAAGCGGAGGCTCCCAGGCGCCATGGCCGCCGTGGGCCGGCCAAGCATTACGCCGTTGTTGGTATCGGAACCTCAACCGGCGGCCCGGTTGCCCTGCAGCGGGTACTGACGGTGTTGCCCGCGACCTTTCCGGCACCGATTGTTCTGGTGCAACATATGCCAGCGAGCTTTACGCCGGCCTTCGCCGAACGCCTCAACAAACTCTGCCGGATTGAAGTCCGGCAGGCTGAGGATGGTGATGTGTTGCGGCCCGGTCTGGCTTTGCTGGCGCCCGGTGGCAAACAGATGATGGTCGAGAATCGGGGCGGACAGGCCAGGATCCGTATCCTGCCCGGAGACGAGCGGCTCAACTACAAACCCTGCGTGGACGTTACCTTCGGTTCCCTTGCCCGGAGCTTTCCGGGCAAGACCCTGGGTGTCATCCTTACCGGCATGGGCTCGGACGGCAAAGAAGGCTGTCGGATGATGAAGCAGAGCGGGTCGGATATATGGTCCCAGGATGAAAAATCGTCTGTGATCTACGGCATGCCGATGGCAGTTGCCAAGGCAGGTCTGACGGATGACGTATTGTCCCTGGACGAGATCGGGCCACGCCTCGCCGAAGGTGTCTGCTGATGGATATACTGAGCCTGCTCGGGGTCATACTGGCCTTTGCCGCGATTCTTGGCGGTAACCTGCTGGAGGGCGGAGCGGTTAGCTCACTGTTCAATGGGCCGGCAGCCATCATCGTCATCGGTGGCACTTTGGCAGCGACCATCCTGCAGACGTCCTGGCCCATGCTCAAACGGGCCTTTACTCAGGTACGCTGGGTCTTTTTCCCGCCGTTTATCAACCTTGAAGACGGCATCGGCAAGGTCATTGACTGGAGCGTCAAAGCCCGGAAGCAGGGCTTGCTGGGCCTTGAGGGGCTTGCCGAGCGGGAGCCGGAGCCCTTTGCCCGCAAGGGTTTGCAGTTGCTGGTCGACGGTGCCGAAACCGAGACCATCAGGGGCATCATGGAAGTCGACCTGGAATCCCGTGAGCAGAGGGATCTGGAGTCGGCCAAGGTGTTCGAGGCCATGGGTGGTTACTCGCCAACCATCGGCATCATCGGGGCTGTCATGGGCCTTATCCAGGTAATGACCAATCTCGAGGATCCCCAGTCCCTGGGTAGCGGGATCGCAACCGCCTTTGTAGCGACCATCTACGGTGTGGCGCTCGCCAACCTTCTGTTCTTCCCGGTTGCCAACAAGATGCGCGGCATCGTGCGGGAGCGCACCCGCTATGAGGACATGATGATCGATGGTCTGATTGCCATCGCCGAGGGTGAAAACCCGAAATCCATCGAATTGCGACTGCGGGGCTTCCTGCAGTAAGTATGCGCAGGCCAACTTATGCGGCGCCGTAGGCAACCCCAGGACGATCTGCACAACAAGGAGCGGTGGCTGATTTCCTACGCGGATTTCATCACCCTGCTGTTCGCCTTTTTTGTCGTGATGTACTCGGTATCGTCCGTTAACGAAGGCAAATACAAAGTCCTTTCTGAAACCCTGACCGGTGTGTTCAATGCGCCCCAGCGCTCCTTCCAGCCGATCGAGATTGGCGACCAGCCCCAGAGATCACTGAATGCGCCTGCCGAGAACGTTATCCCGCCGGCTGTAACCGAAGCGCCCCGAAATCCGGAGATGGATGCTCAGGCGCGGACCGAAGCGCTGCGAGCCATGGCTGACCAGCTGTCGATGGAGTTTGATGAGCTGATTAACCAGGGCGTGGTATCGCTTGAGACCAGCGACCAGTGGCTGGAGCTGAATCTGCCCAACAGTCTGTTGTTTGGCAGCGGCGATGCCGAGCCCCACTACGATGCGTTCGAGGTAGTCGATAAAATCGCAACGGTTCTGAACAACCGGGACAACGCCGTCAAAGTTGAAGGCTTCACCGATAATCAGCCGATCAGTACCTCCCGTTTTCCGTCAAACTGGGAATTGTCAGCCGCCCGGGCGGCTGCCATGGTCAGGATGCTGGTGATGGAGGGCATCGAGCCGGAACGTCTGGCGGCCGTCGGCTATGGCCAGTATCAGCCGGTTGCCCGGAATGACACCGAAGAAGGGCGCCGCAGAAACCGCCGGGTGGTGTTGCTGATTTCCCGTGACGCCAGTATTCGCGGTGCCATGCGCTGACCCGATCGTCGGCAGATGCGTATAGAGCCATTGGCATGGTTCCTGTATTACTCCCCGTTAACAAAAGGCGCCGGCAACAGCTTGCCGAATTTTCCGAGGACTGGTTCAAGTTGCCCGGGGAATGGCCGATAAACGGGACTGTGGCAAAGGTTAATTGCCGGCCACACCGATGTATTCTCTGGAGAATCAAAGCGTGCGAATCTGGGCAGTAGCCAATCAAAAAGGTGGTGTCGGTAAAACCACGAGTGTGGTCGCCCTGGGCGGCTTGCTTGCCGAACGCGGTAAGCGTGTTCTCGTTGTGGATCTGGACCCTCATGGCTCGCTCACCAGCTGGTTCGGGTACGATCCGGACACTATCGCGCACAGTGTTTTCGACCTGTTCCAGCACCAGGGCAAGGTTCCGGAAGGGCTACCTGCCCAACTGATTACGGAGACCAGCTGTAAGGGCCTGTCCCTTTTGCCGGCGAGTGCCGCCCTGGCCACCCTTGAGCGGCGAATGATCGGCGTGGAGGGAATGGGGCTGATCATTTCCCGGGCCCTGACTCAGCTCTGGGACGACTTTGATTATGTCCTGCTGGACAATACTCCCTCTCTGGGGGTTCTGATGGTCAACGCCCTCGCAGCGGCGCAGCATCTGATCATTCCCGTGCAAACCGAATTTCTGGCCATCAAGGGCCTGGAGCGCATGCTCCATACCCTGAAGATGATCATGCGTTCCCAGAAAAACGAACTTTCTTACACCATTGTGCCCACCTTGTATGACCGTCGGACTCAGGCATCGGTGAAGAGCCTGAACCTGTTGCGGAAGACTTACCGCGAGTCCCTCTGGCAGTTTGCGATTCCGGTGGACACCAAGTTCCGGGATGCCAGTCAGGGTGGAATAACGCCGTCCGCGCTGGATGCCGAAACCCACGGTGTCCGCGCCTACAGTCATCTGCTGGATGATCTCATGGCCCGGGTCGGCAGGGTGAAGGAGCGTCAGCATGGCTGACGATAAATTGACACGGCTGGCAGATCCGGAAACCGCCATTGCCAGTTATCTCGACGAATTGCTGCATACGGCCACTGATACGGCGCTCCGGGAGGAAATCGAAGCGCCGGAACCGGTGAAACCTGCACCTCCGGAACCGCGGGTGGTAGCGCGCACGAAACCGGCTCCTGTGCCAACCGTCGAAAAACCGGCGGCAAGACCTGAACCGCCCAAACGGGTCCGGGAAACGCCTGCGGAACCAGTGCGGCCAGTGGTGCGACAGTCGCCGGAAGCGCCGGTGCCGAAGGCAAGGATTGAAGCTCAGCCTGCGCCCGAGCCGGCCGCGCCGCCGTCCCGTCCGGAGTGGTCAGAACAGCCCTTTGAGTGCCTCATTTTTACGGTGGCCGGTCTGCAGCTGGCGGTGCCTCTGATTCTGCTCGGAGCCATTCACCGCATTGAAGAAGAGATTCGGCCCATCCCGGGAAGTCCACGCTGGTACATGGGGATCCGCCCGGACCGGGATCAGAACCTGAGGGTGGTGGATACCGCCGAATGGATCATGGCAGGGCGGGTGCCGCCCGATGCCCGGGACAACTATCGGTTCGTGATCCGGCTGGATAACAGCGACTGGGGACTGGCCTGCGATGACGTCGCCCAGTCCTTCACCCTCCGGCCGGACGAAGTGCGTTGGCGCACAGCCCGCAGCAAGCGTCCGTGGCTGGCCGGCACGGTGATTGACCACATGTGCGCGCTGATTGATGTGCGCACCATGGCAGACTTGCTGGTGAGGGCGGAAAGAGAGCACCATCTGGATCTGAGCTGACGCAAACAATGGTTACTGAATGAAACCGAGCCGTGCTGGCACGGTTTGTGCCCTTAACTATAGTATTGGGCACTGATGATATTTTTTTGACGATCAGGTTGCCCGCCGGGCAGCCCAAGAGGAGAAACATCGCTATGGCATCCCCGAGCGGACAAACCAATCAGGCCCAGGACGATCAGGTACTGCAGTACGTTACCTTCCGGCTGGATGATGAGACCTACGGTCTGAACGTTATGCAGATTCAGGAGGTGCTGAGATACACGGAGATTGCTCCGGTACCGGGGGCCCCGGATTATGTGCTTGGTATCATCAACCTCCGGGGTAACGTGGTTACCGTTATCGACACCCGCCGGCGCTTTGGCCTGGCGGATGCGGAAGTAACCGATGCCACCCGGATTGTGGTTATGGAATCTGCCAACCAGGTAATGGGCATTCTGGTGGATTCCGTCGCCGAGGTGGTGTATCTGAAAGCCAGCGAAATTGAGACTGCACCGAACGTGGGTAACGAGGAAAGTGCCAAGTTTATCCAGGGCGTGTGCAACAAGGATGGCGAACTGATCATTCTGGTTGAGTTCGACAAGATGCTGTCAGACCACGAGTGGGCTGAAATCGCGGCACTGTGATCCGGGGCAACCCGCTGCAGGCCTCAAGATGGATGCCTTCCGTGGCAATTAACGGGAGACATCCGTCATGTTTGCAGAAATTCCTTCATACCTCCCCTGGGCGCTGACCGTTGCCGCCTTGTCCCTGGTTTTCGTCCAGGGTCTGGTTCTCGGTCGCCAGGTGCGCAGCCTGAGAGCAACGCTGAAAGAGCGCTGTGATACCCTTGGCCGGGAACTGCATGCCACCACCAGTGGCAGCATGGGGGTGGGGCAGCGGCTGGTCAGCTGTGAGCGTCAGCTGCACGAACTGAGGACCACGCTCGATGAAATGCGCCAGAACGATCCGCTGCGAATCTCTTACGATGAAGCGTCTCGACTGGTTGATCTCGGCGCCGATATCGACGATCTTATGAACACGTGCGGAATTTCCCGTCCCGAGGCCGAGCTGGTGTCAGCACTCAGAAAACGTCAGGCGGCCTGATACCATGCCGTTACGGACGTTGTTGAATGAAGAGAGTCTATCCGAGGGCCCTTGAGGCCCTTCGATCTGTATCCCGCCATGATTTTGTCTCCGGTTCCGACCTGGTTGCCTCTATAACCGGCCACTCCATTCCCCGCGAAGAAACCGTTAGCCACATTCTCTCTCTGCTTCCGGAAATAGAACCGGATCAGATGGTGATGCACGTGGGCGGTGGCTCCGGCTATTTTGCCGCTGTGCTGTCAGGGCTGGCCCATCGGGTCCTGTACGTGGAGCGGAATGCCGTTGTCGCCGAGGCTGCCAGAGAGCGGTTTGTCCGTCTGGGTATGCACAATGTGGATGTCGTTGTTGCCAGTGCGGAAGGGGCGCCCGAGCCTGATCCACTCTGTGATCTCGTGCTGTGCACCTCGTTTATCAGGGACCAGAGTGCTCTGGCGCACCTGGTTCGTGAGGGTGGCCACCTGGTCTGTCTTGAGGGGCGGGCGGGACCCGTTCCGAGTCTGGCCATGTTCGAAAAACAAGGTGCCAAGCTCAAGCGGGTGCGCACCCTGGGCTGGGTCGATTTCAACCGTAACGTCGAGCAGATTCTCATTGATCAGGGCCTCGTGGACGAAGCGATCCTGTCCGAGGCAAAGGCGGAGGCAGCGAAGCAGAATTGCCGGCTGCTGGATGTGCTCCGGCGTAAACTGAATCTTGAAGAGATTGACCTCTACCGTTCTCTTGCCCGCCAGCGGGGCATGACCTTCACCGACGCGGACGAGCTTTTGCCAGATCTCCATCCGGCGCTGTTCCGGCGATTTTCCCGAACGTTTCTGGATCTCTCACGACTTATACCCATCGCCGAGGAAGATGGCCGAATCACGGTTGTGACCGACGATCCAGATGCGCGCACCGATCAGCTCGAGCGGTTGAGTCCTAACCAGGTGGTTGACTGCCTGCTGGTTACACCGACAGACTTTCGCCGACTCTGGTCAGCTCTTGATCTGACGGCTAAAGGGCGCCGCTTTGCAGCAGATCTGGAACCAACCCCGGACCAGGCGTCGGACCCGGCTGGCAGCAAGGACCAGCTTCTCGGAAAGGATCCGAAAAACAAGCACGTCAGCCCCTACCTGGTGTCTGTCTACGAAGCCATTCTGATGGACGCTGTGAGCGAAAAAGCCAGCGACATCCATATAGAACAGTACGGTGACCGGATTCGCATTCGCCTTCGGGTGGATGGCGATCTCCATGATCTGCCCCAGTATCAGTTGTCGGCCCGGGAGATGAAAGGGGTGATTAACGTCATCAAGCTGCGGGCAGAGCTGAACATCGCCGAGCACCGGCTGCCCCAGGGTGGGCGGTCCCGGCTGCAGCTCGGCGATATGGCCTACGATCTGCGGATCCAGACCCAGCCTTCGCTCCATGGCGAACATGCCGTTATACGTCTGCTGCCGCAGACCGGCCGCGCCATGACCATTGCCGAACTTGGCATGTCATCCATGATCGGTGCCCGTTACCAGCGCTTGCTGGATAACCCGGCCGGACTGGTGCTGGTGGTCGGTCCGACCGGGTCAGGCAAGTCCACCACGCTGTATGCGGGGCTGCAGACCCTTGCCGATGATGGCCGCCGGAAAGTTATCACGGTGGAAGACCCCATCGAGTACTCCATCGACAACATTCAACAAACCCGGGTCAGATCAGAAATTGGCTTCGGTTTCGCCGATGCCATGAGGGCGTTTGTCCGGGAAGATCCGGATGTGATTCTGGTGGGCGAGATCCGCGACCAGGAAACCGCTCTGGAAGCGATAAGGGCCTCTCAGACCGGCCACGTGGTTCTGTCCACGCTGCACTGCAACGACGCGGTGGATTCACTGCAGCGCCTGTATGATCTGGGTATCCACCCGAATTCCATTGCCGGTGAGCTGCTGGCTGTCATCGCCCAGCGGCTGGCCAAGCGCATCTGTAAGCATTGTAGCCAGCCTGCAGAGCCAGACCCGGTGATTCTGTCCGAGGTGTTTCCCGACGGCCCGCCCGCGGATTTCCGGTGTTTTCAGGGCGCCGGTTGCGATAAGTGCAACGGCCGTGGCACCCAGGGGCGAGTGGCGATCGTCGAGTATATGGAGGTTGATTCGGACATCCGGAATGCCATTTCCAGCCAACCGCCCATCGGTGAGCTTCGCTGGCGCGCTCTCGATGCCGGACTGGTGACCATGCGGGACAGTGCCCTGGACCATGTGATTGAAGGCATAATTCCACTGTCCGAACTGCCCCGTATTCTCCCGAGAGAGCGCATGGCACCGGAAATTCGCGGCGGCCGCAGGAGTCAGGAATGAGCAACAAGCAATCGGTTACAAAGGCAGCCCAGCGGGAACCGGTAGAAGTGGTCTATGCCGCTGAGCTGGACAAACTGATAGGGATGGATCATGGCCCTGTGCCACCCGGCTGGCAGATGTCGCCGCGGGCGGTGGAAAAGTTCGTTATGGGGGATGAGAAGCTCGGCATTGAACGGAAGTTCGTTGCCGACCGGGCCATGGTAGTCCGGATCATCATTTCCCTGTGCACCAGTCGCGGCTGCCTTCTGGTCGGCGAGCCGGGTACCGCCAAATCCTGGTTGTCGGAATTGCTGGCTGCCGCCATTTCGGGAAGCTCCACGTTAACCTTGCAGGGCGGGGCGGTGAGCAGCGTCGGGCAACTGTTGTACAGCTGGAACGAGGCAGTTCTGCACACCGAGGGCCCCTGTCTGAAAGCGCTGGTACCTAGCCCGTTGCTGCGGGGCATGATGGAGGGGCGAATGGTGCGGTTTGAAGAGATCGCCCGCTGTCCACAGGCGCTCCAGGATGCGCTGCTCTCGGTTTTGTCCGACAGGGTTGTGGTGATTCCCGAGCTGGCGGGCGACGACGGTGTGGTGCTTGCACGGGAAGGCTTCAACGTCATCGCCACGTCCAACAGTATCGATGAGGGCGTGCACCGGATGAGCGCCGCCCTGAAACGGCGCATGGACTTCGAGGAAATCCGCCCGATCCGCAATCTGGCCGACGAGATGGATGTGGTTCTCCGGGAGGTTGGCAGGGCCAACAGCCGGGCCGGGATTGAGGTGGCCCTTGAAGAATCGGTCATCGAGATACTGGTGACCATGTTCCATGAGCTGCGCAATGGTCAGACCCTTGATGGACGCAGTACCGACCGTCTCGCAGGTTCGGCGCTGTCGACGGCGGAAGCGGTTTCTGTGGCCCACGCAGCCAGCCTGAACGCCTGGTATTACGGCGGGGGCAGTATCACGGTGGAGCAGCTAATGCACCACATCATCGGTTCAGCCCTCAAGGACCAGCCCGAGGACCGGCGCCGGCTGCGTCATTACTTTGAAACCACCGTGGCGCCCAGGCGTGGTGATAACTGGCAGCAGGCCTGGGCGCTGCGCTCACTGATTCACTGAGCCATCCGGTGGCGTCCCCGGTTTCCGATCTTCGGGAGCCAGCCCCCGGATGTGGAAGGCAAACGCCAGGATTTCGGCAATCACCCGGTACAGCGACTCGGGAATTTCTTCGTTGAGTGACAGGCGCGCCAGAATGCTGGCCAGCTCCGCATTTTCATAGAGGGGAACGTTGTGCTCCCGGGCGATGCGGATGATCTCTTCCGCCAGCTCATGGGTGCCGGTGGCGCTGATGGTTGGCGCTTTCTCGCCATCGTACTTGAGCGCAACGGCGGCTCTGCTTTGCTGCTCTGTCTCTGAGGTCATGCCCGGGTATCCACCAGTCTGTGTTCGAGTCGGGTAACACTGCTCTGGGGAGTGCCACGGCGGCAGTCCAGATCAGTGACTTCCAGGCCCAGATCGCTCAGGCTTTGCCGCAATGCGGGAAGCTCCTGGTTCACCTGGCGCAGGGTTGACTGCTTTTCGGCCCAGACCCTTGCGCTGACCGCCTGTTGGCGGAGGGAAACATCGAAGTGCAGGGGGCCCGCCTCATCCAGGTCCATGGTCAGTGACAGCCGCCATTCGGCCGTGGTGGTTTTCGCGGACCTGGTTTCTGACTCTCTGTCTTCGGGATACTGTTCGATCCGGACCTGAGCCAGTCTCGGTTCGTTCTGGGGGGTCAGCCAAGGCAGATCAAGTACCAGGGTAGACGCGGGCGCCGGGCCCGGAGCCTCGCCACCACCCCTTGCCGTGAGTACCTGACTGTGCAACTGATTGACGGTGATCCGGTTGAGCATCCCAGCCAGCAGGCGAAGCATTTGCCCCACGGTGGGCGCGTCACCGCTGCCAGGGGGTTGGGGTGTTGCCAGGGGTTGGGGAAATTGCAGTGGCGCCTGCATCAGCTCCGGCGTTGAAATCGGCGTCAGCCGGTTGAACTGTTCCGGAGTGCTTCCCTGTTGGGCAAGCAATGCGGTGATCACCCTGCCCAGCGCCAGCTTGAGATCGGGTAGCTGGGAAGACGGTGTCTGGGCCAGGCGTGACTCGGCGAACAGGCCGCTTTCCGATAGCCATTGGCGGACCTGCTGAGGTGTTGCGTCCTGGCCGCCTGAACCGGGGGTCAGGCTGGTTCCCGAAGGCAGTCTCGACACCAATTGTTCAATGGCCTGCCTGGCGGCTTCCGGAAGTGGTTGAGGACTTCGCGATGACGGCAGTTGCCCCGGTAGTGGTTCCTGACGCAAGCCTTGTGTCAGTGTGCCCAGTAGTCTGGTCAGGCCGCCGTCCAGAGTTTGCTGCCAGGGAAGACGTTGGGCCAGGGCACGGGCAATCCCGGCCTCGGGTGCAGGCGCCAGTTTACCCATCAGCTGCAGTTCATTGCCGGCACGCATCACTTTTACCCAGTCACCGGGCCCCAGTTCGGTCTTGCCGACAGTGGCCTGTACAAGAAGCGATTTGCCCCGGATGTCCAGCAAAAGATCCGCGTTGTTGCCGCCCTGGCGGTTGATGATCTCCGCGACCCGGGCCAGGGTGGTTTCCCTGTTGGCCAACTGCATCTGGTCGAGCAGCTGCCGGGCTGAGGCGGCCACAGGCTCTCGGGCCGCTTCGGTTGTGACCGCGGGCCGGGAAGTCTGCGTTGCAGGCTGGGCAGGAGGTGTCGGTGGCTGCTGTCCGCTGGGTAGTTTCATCGTCACTGATTTGATGTTGGACAAGAGTAATCCGCCGGCGCTTTCGTTATAATACGCCGCGCCGGCAGGTCACGAGCGAACAATGTTCATGGCCGCCGCTGTCACGAATGCACCCGATGCCGTCTTCACGCGCATCGTCCTGGTTACGGGGCCCTGATGTCTGAGCCGTTATTACAGGCTGTCGATCTGCAGTGCGAACGGGATGAACGTATCCTGTTCCGTGACCTGTCGTTCTCCATACTGCCCGGTACGGTCACCCGTGTCGAGGGCCCGAACGGCACCGGCAAGACCACTCTTCTGCGGATGCTGGCCGGTCTGAATGATGCCTGGTCCGGCAACCTGCTCTGGTGTGGCAAGCCCAGGTCCGGGCAGCGTGAAGAATTCCTCCGTAATACCCTGTATCTTGGCCACCGGCCGGGCATCAAACCGTTGCTGACGCCCCTGGAAAATCTCCGGGCACTGACCGCAGGTCGTCGGCCGCTGCCGGATCCGGTTCTGCGCGAGGCGCTTGACGGTACAGGGTTGACCGGTTTTCAGGATGTTCCCTGCCGGAATCTCTCCGCAGGTCAGCAAAGACGGGTGGCCCTGGCACGCCTGTTGATCGCCGATGAGCCGCTCTGGCTGCTGGATGAGGTCTTTACGGCCATTGATTCGGGCGGTGTCAGCGCCATTGAGGAACTGCTTCAACAGCGAGCCCAGGAGGGAGGTGCGGTGGTCGTAACAACCCACCACGACCTCAATTTACCCGGTATGAAGCGTATTGTTCTGGGTGGAGGTGCGATCAATGAATGCTGATTGCCGGCCGGCGCTGAGTTTGCAGAAGGACGCCGTCGGAGTGCTGGCGGCGATGCAGGCTGTGTTCGCCCGGGATATGAAGGTGGCCTTCCGGCAGCGGCAGGATCTGCTCAATCCGCTCTTGTTCTTTGTCATGGTCGTAACCCTTTTTCCTCTGGGGGTTAGCCCGGAAGTGTCATTCCTGCGGGAGGCCGGAGCCGGTATCCTCTGGGTGGCGGCTTTGCTGTCGGTGTTGTTGTCACTGGACCATCTGTTTCGCCATGATTTTGATGACGGCACGCTCGAGCAACTGGTGCTTCAGCCCCAGCCCCTTTTTCTGCTGGTATTGGCAAAAACGGCGGCGCACTGGGTATTAACAGGCTTGCCGCTGGTGGTACTGACGCCGGTTTTGGGCGTAATGGTTCATCTTGACGGGAACTCCATCGGAGTTTTGTGTCTAACGCTGCTGATCGGTACACCGGTGTTGAGCCTGATCGGGTCAATTGGCGCGGCACTGACACTTGGATTACGGTCAGCGGGCGTACTCTTGTCCCTGCTGATCATTCCGCTGTACATTCCCGTCCTGATCTTTGGGACGGGCACGGTGGCTTCGGCTGCGGAGGGCGCGCCTGTGGGTGCGTATGTCGCCTTGATGGGGGCATTCCTGGTGCTGGCACTGACTCTGGCGCCCTTCGCATCGGCAGCGGCGCTGCGTATCAGCCTGTCTAACGGGTAAATCAAGGTAACGGTAGAACGGTGACCATCTGATGTGGCAAATTTTTCACAAGCTGGGTTCTCCCAAATGGTTCTTCGGGATTGCGGCCCGGCTGATGCCCTGGCTCCTGGTAGGCGGCATCCTGCTGTTAATGGCGGGCATTGTATGGGGGCTGGCCTTTGCGCCGAAAGATTACCTTCAGGGTAATAGCTACCGCATTATTTTTATTCACGTGCCCACGGCCTTTCTCGCCCAGTCGGTATACGTAATGATGGCTGTGGCAGGTGTTGTCACTCTGGTCTGGCGCATGAAACTGGCTGATGTGTTCGTGAAGTCGGTTGCGCCAGTTGGCCTGGTACTCACCTTTCTTTCCCTGTTTACCGGCGCCGTCTGGGGTAAGCCTACCTGGGGAACCTGGTGGGTGTGGGATGCGCGTCTGACGTCAATGCTGATCCTGCTGTTCCTGTATGGCGGCGTAATTGCCCTGGACAGGGCGATCAATGATGAAAAGTCTGCGGCACGGGCGGTAGCGGTGCTTGTGCTGGTCGGGGTGGTAAATATACCGATTATCCAGTACTCCGTTGAATGGTGGAATACGCTACACCAGCCGTCGACGTTCAAACTGACGGAGAAGCCGTCCATGCCGGCAGAAATGTGGGTGCCGTTGCTCCTGTCCGTGCTGGGGCTTTATCTGCTGTTTGGCTGGCTTGCCTGTCTGCGTATGCAGACAGAGATTCTGTTACGCGAACAGAGAACGCGCTGGGTTAAAGATTACGTGTTGGCCGGGAGGGTCTGAAGTATGGCGTTTGATTCCTTTTCGGCATTTATTGTGATGGAAGGCCACGGGCCCTATGTGTGGTCCTGTTATGCTGCGTTTTTCCTGCTGATGATTGGCCTGATGGTCTGGTCCCTGCGCCGTCGAAAAGCGGCCATTGAGGCCTGCCGTCGGGGTTACGAGTTCCAGGCCGGGCGGAAGGACCAGCAGGCTGCATCGGCTTCGGCAGCATCCTTCACCCGCGTCAAGGTTTCCCAAGACTGAAAGGCAGATAGCTGATGCATCCAATCCGAAAAAAGCGACTGACAATCGTCCTGTTCCTCCTGGTGGGACTGGGCATTGCTGTGGGTCTTACGACCTACGCGTTGCGCCAGAACATCAATCTGTTCTACGACCCCACCCAGATTTCCGCAGGCGAGGCGCCGGTGGATGTGAGAATCCGCGCCGGTGGCATGGTCGAGGAGGGATCGGTCCTCCGTGATCCGGACAGCCTGATGGTTGAGTTCAAGGTGACCGACTTCAACGCGTCCGTGCCGATCCAGTACACCGGTATTCTTCCGGACCTGTTTGCCGAAGGGCAGGGTGTGGTCGCCATGGGCAGACTGGACAGTAACGGTCGGTTTGTGGCCGATCAGGTCCTGGCCAAGCACGACGAAAACTATATGCCGCCGGAAGTTGCGGATGCGCTGGAGAAGGCCGCGAAGGGCCAGCAAAAAGCCAGTGGCAGCGCGGAAACCGTATCCTACTAACCGTTTTATCTAACAGCCTGGTTTCTGGAGGCCTTTGATGTATCCCGAACTCGGACAGCTTGCACTGATTCTCGCGCTGTTGTTGGCAGTGCTCCTTTCCGTAGTCCCCCTCGCCGGTTCCCTGACCGGCAGGGACAATCTTCAGGCATTTGCCAGGCCGCTGGCGTCCGGCATGTTTGTTTTCATCGGTCTTGCCTTCGCAGTTCTGACCCACGCGTTCGTGACCGACGACTTTTCGGTGGCCTATGTTGCCAATAACAGCAACAGCCTGCTGCCCTGGTACTACAAATTCAGTGCGGTCTGGGGCGGTCACGAGGGTTCACTGCTGCTCTGGATACTGATGCTGGCTGGCTGGACACTGGCGGTCGCTGTGTTCAGCCGCCGCCTGCCAGCGGTGATGATCTCCCAGGTGCTCTCGGTATTGGGTATGGTCTGTGTGGGCTTCCTGCTGTTTATTGTTCTAACCTCGAATCCATTCGACCGCCTGCTGCCCAATGTGCCTGCCGATGGCGCGGATCTTAACCCGTTGCTGCAGGATTTCGGGCTGATTGTTCACCCGCCGATGCTCTACATGGGCTATGTCGGTTTTGCAGTGGCTTTCGCTTTTGCAATCGCCGCCCTGATCAATGGCCGGCTTGATGCTGCCTGGGCCCGTTGGTCGCGCCCGTGGACCACGGTTGCCTGGGCGTTTCTCTCCCTTGGCATCGCGCTCGGAAGCTGGTGGGCCTACTACGAGCTTGGCTGGGGCGGCTGGTGGTTCTGGGATCCGGTGGAGAACGCTTCGCTGTTGCCGTGGCTGTCCGGTACTGCGTTGATGCATTCGCTGGCAGTGACAGAGAAACGCGGCGTGTTCAAAAGCTGGACAGTGCTGCTGGCGATTGTCACGTTTGCTCTCAGCCTGCTTGGCACGTTCCTTGTTCGATCCGGGGTGCTGACCTCGGTTCACGCCTTTGCCTCTGATCCGGAGCGGGGCACTTTCCTGCTGGGCCTGCTTGCAGTAACAGTGATCGCAAGTCTTGCGCTCTACGCATTCCGGGCACCTGTGGTGCACGTCCGCTCCCGTTATGGCTCGCTATCGCGGGAAGTGTTCCTGCTGCTCAATAACGTGCTCCTGGTATCAGCGACGCTTCTGGTTGCCGTCGGTACCTTGTATCCGTTGGTCCTTGATTACCTGGATCTGGGCAAGCTGTCGATCGGGGAACCGTTCTTCAACCTGACCTTCAGTCCGCTGGCGGTGGCGACGGGCCTGTTGTTGGGTGCCGGCATCTTCTCCCGCTGGAAGAAAACCGATGGTGGCTGGCTGGCGCGAAAGCTGCTCTGGCCCCTGGCAATCAGCATTGTGGCTACCACGGCCGTCCTGATCGGTTACGGCGGCTTCAAGCCCTGGGCGTTCCTGGGCATTTTCTCCGCCATGTGGGTAACGGTTGCCACCTTCTGGGATCTCTGGGACAAGTCCTCTTCCCGAAAAGGCCGCATCCATGGGCTCAAGCGCCAATCCCGCAGCTACTTCGGCATGGTGCTCGGGCATCTTGGCCTGGCTATTACCATGGCCGGTGCAACGGTGGTTTCGAACTACGGTATTGAGCGGGATGTACGCATGGTGCCTGGTGATGTCGCGACCGTCGGGGATTATCAGTTCGTGTTCCAGGACATAGGTGCGCGTCAGGGCCCCAACTTTACTGCTCAATACGGCACCTTTGATGTCATGCTGGATGGCGAGCGAGTTTCCGTGCTCCATCCTGAAAAGCGCCAGTATTCAGTCGGCATGAGTGTTATGACCGAGGCCGACATCGACGCCGGCCTGTTCCGGGACATCTTCGTGGCTATTGGTGAACGCATCACTGACGACGCCTGGGCCATTCGCCTGCAATACAAGCCCCTTGTACGCTGGCTCTGGCTGGGCTCTCTGTTTATGGCGGCCGGAGGCTTCCTGGCCATCTCGGATCGCCGGTATCGAATCCGGGAGGGCGCCGACCAGAAGGTGCAGGCCGGACCTGCGGTGCCTGAGCCTGGCTCTGCGACGTCCGCCGGAGCAACTTCATGAAGCGGTTCCTGCTCTTTCTGCCGCTGCTGATCGCCCTTGTAGTCGGTGTGGTGCTGTTCGCGGGTATTGGCAAGGATCCCACCAAACTGGAGTCGGTGCTGGTCGGCAAGCCAGTGCCGGCATTCAGCCTGAAGGACCTGCACAACCCTGAGACCATGCTGGACCAGAGCCTTTTCCGCGGCCAGGTCAGCCTGTTGAATGTCTGGGGAACCTGGTGTCCCGCCTGTAAGGATGAGCACGCCGACCTGATTTGGCTGGCCGAAGAGAAAGGCGTCAATATCATCGGTCTCAATTACAAGGATAACCGCGAGGATGCACTGGTCTGGCTTGACCGCCTGGGCAATCCCTACCGCAAGACCATCTATGATCCCCGCGGCACGCTCGGGTTCGATCTGGGGGTATACGGAGCACCGGAGACCTTCGTGATTGATGCCGGCGGCGTTGTCCGCTATCGCCACGTGGGGGTCGTCAATGAAACGGTCTGGGAGGAGAAGTTGCTCCCGGTCATCGAAGACGTTCGGGGGAATGGCTGATGCTCCGGATCCTCTACCTGGTTTTTGCGCTTCTGTTTTCCGGATTTGCTGCAGCCGATGTAGCTGACGTATACGATTTTGAGGATCGGGCCGAGGAGCAGCGTTACCAGAACCTGATTTCGGAACTGCGCTGCCCGAAATGCCAGAACCAGAACATTGCCGATTCCAACGCGCCTATCTCGAAGGACATGCGGGATGTCGTCTACCGGATGATGAAAGACGGGTCCAGTAACGAGGAAATCGTTGAGTCTCTCGTTGGCAGGTTTGGTGAGTTTGTTCGCTACAAACCCGAGCTGGACAGCCGGACGTTCCTGCTATGGGCGACACCTGCCATTGCGGTATTCGGCGGGTTTCTGGTGGTTGCCGGTGTGGTGATCCGTTCCCGGCGAGCGGGGCCGTCAGGCCCGGCGTTGAGCACTGAAGAGAAAGCCCGTGTCGACAAAATGCTGGCAGAACAGGACAGATCGTCCTGAAGCCGGCATTTTCAGGCATGTCCTGGCCGCTACCTCATTCTTAATTCTGAACCTGTGACTGAAACTCCATGACTGACATTTTCTGGATTGCCGCAACGGTACTGATCGTTCTTGCCCTGTTGTTTGTGTTGTACCCGGTCTTTTTCCATCGGCTCGGCGCGAGGAAGCAGACAGACCTGAAAAACCAGAATCTGATGGCCTATCGCTCCAGGATGAAGGAGCTCGACAACGAATACGAGGCCGGTATTCTGGACGACGAAAATTACCGGCAACTCAAGGAAGAGCTTGCAGGAAGCATGCTCGATGACGTTCCAGAGCAGGACCAGGTGAGGCCCGTGATCAGTGGCCGCAGGAGTGCCATGGCAGTCGCTCTGGTATCGATTCTACTGATCCCCGCAGCCACCGTTTATCTGTATGAGCGCTGGGGTGCAATGGACCGGGTTGAACAGTTCATTACCATGCAGGAGATGGGAACTACTGAAGGATCCAGGCAGGCCCAGATGACAGAGCTTTCCGGACAGCTCAGGGAGCGGCTGGAAGCCAGCCCGGATAACCCGGAAGGCTGGGCAATGCTGGGACGCACCTACATGCGTCTGGAGCGCTACGACGATGCGGCTTGGGCATTCCGGCAACTGGCCGATAGTGTAAATGACGATAGCCGGGCGCGAGCCGTTGCCTATGGTCTGTCTGCCCAGGCGCTGTTCTTCGGTAGCCAGGGCGCCATGACGAAAGAGGTTACGGCGGCCATTGAACAGGCCCGTGAGCTGAACCCGGATGAAGTGAATGCCCTCGGATTGCTGGGGATCAACGCCTTCAGCCAGCAGAACTATCGGGAAGCCATCGAGTATTGGGAACGAATCGAAACCGTCGCACCGGACCACCCCCAGATTGGCTCCATTCAGGAAGGGATTCGTGAAGCCTACACCCGTCTCGGCGAGGAACCACCAGCACAGGTGGCCGCACCCGAAACTTCCGGTGCTGGGGTTACGGTTCGGGTAACGCTTTCCGAGGACTTCCAGAATCAGGTGCCTGCAGATACCACGCTGTTCCTGTTTGCCCGCCAGCCCAATGTCCAGCAGGGTCCGCCTCTGGCAGTAGCGCGGCTGACGGCAGACCAGTTGCCGGTGGAAATCCGGCTGGACGACAGGTACGCCATGTCACCCCAAGCCACCATTTCCAGTGTTGACGAGGTGGTTGTAACAGCCCGTCTCAGTCGTTCCGGCAATGTGGCCGCCCAGGCAGGAGACTGGCAGGGCAGCACCGACGTTCCTGTAGCCGTTAGCGAAAGCCAGGAAGCGCCGGTAGCGGTGGTGATCGATCAGCAACTGATTGACTGACCCTCAGGACAGGCCCTCGGGATAAAGCGGAGGCAGATCGGCATTTGCGCGCGTCTGTTTTCGCTTCCGGCTGGCCTCAAGAGTCCGGGCCAGCGGGCGTCCATCCCAGTTTTCGTTGCCATGGTCTGGCGCAAAAAACCGGGCCTGGAGCTTCCCGAGCTCGGTTGCCATGGTCTCGTCCTTGAAGTGGTGGACAACGTCAGACGCAGAACGGAAGTGTTCGCCGGGTCTGTGGCGATTGGCCCACGCCACCAGCAGCTCCGGTGTCCGGGCTGAGCCGCTTCTCACGGCCGTGATCAGGCGGTCGAAGGCGGCATCCTCATCGTCATTGTGCTGAGTAAAGTCGGGAGCGTTCTTAGCGCTTTTGCGCGACCACCACCATGCCATCAAAGTTCCGGCCCAGAGTATCCCGAACGCCAGAGTGAGCCACTGCCACAGCCCGGCCTCCCGTGATGTCGGATCAGTTGATGATTCCGGGCTGGCCGTGTCCGGTTCAGGGGCCGATTCTCCATTAATGGGTTGCGGCGGTTCGGCGGCGACGGCATTCGGGTCTGTCACCGTCAGGGTTTTCTCCGGAATGACGGCAACACGTTCCTGATCCGCTGCGGTATCCCACCAGTCAATGCGAATGGCTGGCAACGTCATCTGTCCAGCCTCAACCGGTACCAGAGCCACGGATTGCTTCAGCGAGGAGGTCAGGCCCGCCGGCGTTGTTTCGGTCTGCCGCTCTGGCTCTTCCGGGTAACTTCTCAGTCCGTCCGGGACCGTATCGGGTAAGGGTGGCAGCGCCTCCCCGGGCAAGCCCGCCGCCGTCAGCCTGATCTCTCGGGTAATGTTTTCGCCGGTCGCGACTTCCAGTGACGGAGGAAGCCCGGACTCCTCAAGCGACAAACCTGTTGCCGGCAGCCAGGTATCGCCACTGAACTGGGCAGGGACATCCTTGACCGGCACCTCAAAAAGCTCCTCACTGTCCCTCAGAAAACGGAGGCTGCCAGAGGCATCTCTGGCCTGTCCCTCGAAGCGTACGGGGGGCAGCTTCAAGGTTCCGGGTCGTTGGGGGAAGATCGCGTAACGCCGCTCCACCACTCGGTATCGCACACCGTCGCGATAGCGTGAAAATTCCTGCTGCCTGCCCAGGGATTCGATAATCACATGGGGATGGGTCGGCTCAGACAGCTCGCCGCGAATGAGGTTGCCCCTGAAGAAAAGCCGCACTGTCAGGATCAATTGCTCCTGCACATAGACTTCATCCTTGTCGGCGGACAGCTCGATAAAACTGTCCCGTCCAGGCGCGGCCTGGTCCGGCGGTGAGCCGTCGACGACTTCCACGTTAACCGGCTCCGAAACAGCATCCTTGAAGGTGAGCGCAGGAATGGTCAGTTCGCCGGTGGTTTTCGGTGCCAGCTGGTAGGTCCAGGTGATTTCACCCACCATCTGACTGTTTACGGTGCGGATACTGTACTGCTGGTTCTGGGCCAGGATTTCAAAATCGGGTTCCACCTTCTCGATATCCGGCTTGGGCAGGCTGGTCATGTCGAAGTCAAACAGGTTTCCGAGATTGATATCTATCTCCATGCTGCCCTTTACCGTCAGTGTCAGGACCTCACCCTCGTAGAGACGGGTCCGGTCCGGTTCGACCGTCAGTTGCCGTGCCTGTGTATGGGTTTGTGCCTGGGCCGGCAGCCAGAGTGCCGTCAGAAGAAACAGACAGACGGCGGGTATCATCAGCCGTTTTACCATGGTGTATCGCCCTCATCGGATGGAGTCTGGCGTTGTTGATACTGCTGCAGGAATTTGCGCTGCAATAAGCCGCCCGGATTGTCGGGGACCCGCCTGAGCCACTGCTCCTGGCTCTGGGTCAGCGGCGTTTCAGAAATAGGGGCGGGTGCCTGTGACTGGCCGGACCGGGTTTCCTGCTCCCCGGAAGCCTGCTCGGGATCTCCGCGCTCGCCCGCCTGCTGTTGATTCTGTTCAGCCGTCTGGCTGCCTTGCGGATTCTCCGTGTCGGAAGACGACTCGCTGTTTTCAGGGTTCTGCGGCTGACTGTTCCCCTGACTGCCGGGATTCTCGCTTTCACTGTTTCCGTTCTGATCCTGACGGTTTTGTTGCTGATTGCTGCCGTCGCCCTGGGAGTCCCGGGAATCCTGTTGGTTGTTGTTCTGGTTGCCGTCCTGGCCCTCCTGCTTTTGATTCAGAAGTTCCTCGACAATTTTCCGGTTGTGAAGGGCGTCTTCCATGTCCGGCGCTTTGTCCAGCGCCGCATCATAGGCGGCCAGGGCCTCTTCCAGTTTTCCGGCGCGGGCCAGGGCATTGCCCCGGTTGTAGCTGGCACGGGGGCCCTGCTTGTGGGAAAACGCATCGGCGGCGCTCTCGAACTTGCCTGAACGATAGAGCGCGGAGCCCCGCCATTCCGGGTCTTCAAGCTGGCGGGCGGCTGTTTCAGGGTTGTCCTGAATCAAGGCGGGAGCTCGCTGATCTTCCCTTTGCCAGAGCTCTTCCCAGCTTATGGCGGCAGCCGGCTGCGGCCAGACCGGCAACAGGATCAACGCGAGGGCACTGAAAGCTCCCCGGCGCCAGCCCATCAAAACCAGTGGCAGGGCGAGCCAGAGCAACCAGTAGCCGTCATCCTGCCAGCGATTGACTGTCAGGCCGTCCTCGGAATCCTGCCAGTCGTCACTGTCCCTCGGGCTCAGGTCGAGCGCTCCAATATCAGTGTCGTCCAGGGTCAGCTCATGGCTCTGGCCGCCGGTGCTGCGGGCAAGTGCCGCTAGCGCTTCCGGGTTGGCGCGACTGATGACAATGTCGCCGTTCTCCCGTATGAAACCGCGCCGGGCCAGGGGGATGGGGCCACCGTTCTCGGTGCCGACGACCAGGGTATTCAGCGCGTATCCGGTGCCGGAAAGCGTGTCCCGGATGGTTCCTTCGTAGTCGTCGTTGATGCTGTCTGTGATTAACAGGATACGACCTTCGCCCGGCGCGCCCTGTTCAAGCAATGCCTTTGCGCGGGCAACGGCGAGATCCGCCCGGTTGCCTGTCGCCGGCATGATCACCGGGTCCAGCACGTTGAGCATGCCCTCAATGGTACGGCCATCGTCGGTCAGCGGTGTCACCACGTGGGCATCGCCGGAAAAGACGAGCAGGCCGGTCAGGCTGCCTTCCCGAAGCTCGAGAATATCCCGGATTTTCCGTTTGGCCCGGGTCAGGCGATCAGGTTCCACGTCCGTTGCCAGCATGGACATTGAAAGGTCCAGTGCGATCACGAGGCTGTCACCGGGTTGTTTCAGCGGTGTCGGTGCCTCCCGCCAGGCCGGCCCGGCCAGGGCCAGGGCCAGAATGATCAGGGCCGCAGTGGCCGGAACCAGAGGTGATTTGTTTGATTGGCCCGAGCTGCCGTTGTGGCGAATCAGTGGCGAGAGCAGGCGGGTGGGAATAAGTCGGGACCATCCGCTGTCGCCCATGCGAAGTTGCCGGAATGCAAGGTACAGTAACGGTATCAGCAGGATTAACAGCAGCCAGAGCGGGCGCAGTAAATGGAAGTCAGCCCACATGGGTTCCCTCCTCCTTGTTCCGGCGGCTTTCAGCAACAAGTTCCCGCCCGTGGCGGACGAGGAACAGGGCCAACCACAGAATGATCGCAAGCCCCGCGGGCCAGACATAGAGCTCGGTTACCGGTCGATAGAACTTGCCTTCAAGCTCGATCGGTTCCAGTTGATCGATGCTTTCGTAGATAAGCTCCAGCTCGGGTAGGCTGCGCGCTCGGAAATACTCCCCGCCGGTTTGCTGGGCCATTCGGGTCAGCAGGTTTTCGTCCAGATCCCTGGATGGGTTGACCCGGCGCGATCCCAGCAGGCCACGCTGCACCATGGACTCGGCGCCAATGCCAATGGTGTACAGACGAATGCTGGCGGCCGCGGCGATTTCGGTGGCTTTGTCGGGGGTGATTTCGCCCGCAGTATTGGCGCCATCGGTCAGCAGTACCACAACGCGCTGGTCCTGGGGCCGGTTTCTCAACCGCTTGGTTGCCAGGCCCACCGCGTCGCCAATGGCCGTGGCTCGCCCCGCCATGCCAAGGCCCGCCTCACGCATCAGGGTTCTGACGGTTTCCAAATCGAAGGTGAGGGGAGCCTGCACGTAGGGCTCGGTGCCGAACAGGATCAGACCGAGCCGGTCACCCTGGCGGCGGGAGATAAAGTCATCAAGCACGCGCTTGACCGCCTGCAATCGATTAATGCTCCGGCCCTGAAGGACCATATCCTGCTCGTCCATGCTGGGGGAGATGTCGACGACCAGCATGAGATCCCGGCCGGAAACCGGCATCTGAACCTGCTCGCCCACATGCTGCGGCCGTGCCAGAGCAATCACCAGAAGCGTCCACATCAGGAACAGCAACAGCTGCTGCCAGAGCGGCACGGCATTGCCACGACGACTGACACCGGGCAGGTCCGACAGCCAGTGGCCAACCGGCAACACGGGCGCGTCGACCGATTGCGCTCCGGGTTTACGCCATTTGAGAATCAGGGGCAGCAGCACCATAACCAGTGCCCAGGGCCAGGCAAGATTCAGCATTTCTGACCTCCCAGCCATAGTCGGGCGAACGCCAGGGCGTCGGCCGGCTTGGTTGAAACCTGAGGTCGCCAGGCACTGTGAACCAGCGCTTCGGCAACCGGTCTGGAGGCAACCCGGTCCTTCGGGACAGTCTTTAACAGGAATTCCACCCAGGCATCGCCGGTCAGTGCTTCCGGGTGCTGTTCCGGGTAGCGCTCCCGGGCGGCCTGCTTCAGCAGGGTGTTCAGTTGTGCGAACCACGCGGGGGTAGTGGATGCTGATCGTTCCAGTCTGGCGAGTTCGGCCCGCGCGGAGCGGAACCAGCGGTTTCTTTGTCTCCGCCGGAGAAACAGCCAGACCAGGACGGCAAGAACAGCAATGAGCAGGATTGCCAGAACCCACCAGCCCGGTGCCGGAGGCCAGAGGCCACCCGTTTCAGGCAGGTGAATGTCCCGTAACTTGCTGAGTGGATCCTGCGGGTTCATCCGATCCGGCCTCCGGGCCCCAGCAGCAATTTGAGGGTCGCTGCGGGGTCGTTCGCCGTGGACACTTCTGCCATGGTAACGCCGGAGGTACGGAAACACTCCGCGAGCCGGTGTTCATGGTTGGTGACTTTCTCGTGCCAGGCCCTCTGGAACCGGGGGTTTCCGGCATCGAACCACACCGGTCCGTCCGGGCCGGCCACCGCAAAGCGTCCGCTTTTGGGCAGCTCTTTTTCCAATGGGTCCACGATCCTCAGGGCGCTGACGCCGTTATGGCGGGCGAGCGCGCCGAGCAGGGTGCCGGTCTCCTGTGAGATATCCAGGAAATCGCTGATCACGAAAATCCGGCTGCCGGTATGGGCCACCCGGCGAGCCTCGGTCAGTGCCATGTCCAGGCGGCTCTGATCGGACGGCTCGTTTTGTTCCGGCCCTCGATTATCCCTTCTTTGCAGTTCATCAAGAGTGTCCAGCAGTCGCAGCACTGATTTCTTCCGCCGCGCCGGGCGAAGAACTCTCAGGGTCTCGCCGTTGAAGACAATGCCACCCACCTGATCACCTGACCAGAGTGCCAGCCAGGCCAGAATGGAGGCAATCTGTGCGCAACGAACCTGTTTGAAGGCGCCGGTACTGGCAAAAAACAGGCTGGGGCCGAGGTCGCAAAGAAGAAGCACGGGCCGTTCCCGTTCCTCCTCATAAAGCTTGGTGTGGGGCTCCTGACGCCGCGCCGTTACCCGCCAGTCGATGCTGCGGATGTCGTCCCCGGGCTGGTACAGCCGTACTTCGGCAAACGCCATGCCCCGGCCTCGTTGCGGCGAGCGCTGCAAGCCGGCCTGGCGCGTTCGCACGGGGCGAGCAGAGGGCAGTTTCAGTGCCCGTGCGTCTGCCTGCAGGCGGATCAGATCCGGTAGGCCGATGTGCGTTATTGCTTCGGTGTTGCCCATGCCTGACGGCTCCCGTGTATTGCTTCCGTCGATGGCTTCAGGCGCTCACCGGAACACGTTCGATCAGCCGTTCGATAACCGTGTCAGCGGTCATGCCTTCGGCCTCTGCTTCGAACGTGAGAAGGATGCGGTGTCGCAGCACGTCGAAGGCCATGGCTCGGACATCGTCGGGCGTTACGTAATCCCGGCCATCTAGCCAGGCCAGCGCCCGGGCACAGCGGTCCAGGGCGATGGTGCCACGGGGGCTGGCGCCGAAGGCTGTCCAGCGGGCCAGTTCCGGATCCAGTGCCGCCGGGTCGCGGGTTGCCAGCACCAGGGCCAACAAATATTGCTCGACGGGTTCCGCCATGTAGATGTTCGCGACTTCCGCGCGGGCATCAAACACCTGGTCTGGCGTCAGGCGAAGGTCCGTTTTCGGAAGGCCGTGACGATAATCGTTCCGGGCCAGTTGCAGAATGGCCTTCTCCGCTTCCGCCGACGGGTAGTGGATAACCACATGCATCAGGAAGCGGTCCAGCTGGGCTTCGGGCAGCGGGTAGGTACCTTCCTGCTCGATGGGGTTCTGGGTTGCCATCACCAGGAACAACCGGTCCAGCGGAAACGTACGCATCCCCACGCTGATCTGGCGTTCGCCCATGGCCTCGAGAAGGGCAGACTGCACCTTGGCAGGCGCACGGTTGATTTCATCCGCAAGCACCAGGTTGTGGAAGATGGGGCCGCGCTGGAATTCGAACTGCCCGGTTTCCGGGCGGTAGATTTCACTGCCCGTGACGTCGGAGGGCAGCAGGTCCGGCGTAAACTGGATTCTGTGGAAGTCGCCTTCCAGATGGTCGGCAAGCGCTTTGATAGCCGTGGTTTTTGCCAGCCCCGGGGCGCCTTCGACAAGCAGGTGGCCGTCGGCAAGGAGCGCGATCAGCAGACGATCCACCAGTTTTTCCTGCCCGATTATCCGTTTGGCTAACTGTTCCCGTAACTCACCGAACGTATGCTGTAGCGACATTGGAAATGACTGCTCTCTGTATCTGAGGATTTTCCGGAGAAACCCGTATCGTGCGTAGGTAGTTGCCGAAGTTTTGGCGTCTGGCCGGCAAAAATCAAGGGTTTGACTATGCTTATGTGACGATACGCCGATTACGTTTATTTCACACTAACTGAGGTCGACCATGAATGCGCTGACAGTGGCCAGCAAGGATCAATTCTTTGAACAGTTGGCTGACGCTTTCGCAAAGAAGATTTCCAAAACCGAAGCCAAAAAAATCAGCGAATTTGCCAAGCAGCATTATGCTCATATTCCCCTCGAAGAGCTGGTCAGTCGACGATTTGCGGATACCTACGGTGCCGTTCTGGCAGCCTGGCAGTTTCTGCAGAAGCGGTCTGCCGAGGAAACTTCGGTTGCTGTTTTCAACCCCGACCTGGAGAGTGACGGTTGGCAATCGACCCATACCGTTGTTTTTATCCTGCACCCGAACATTCCGTTTCTGATTGATTCCCTGCGCATTGCTATTAACCAGCGTGAGATCGGTACCCATTCCATCCAGCACTCGATCCTGCAGGTGGAACGCGACCAGGATGGCAAACTCAATAAGCTGCATACGTCGAAAAAGAAAGCGTCCTGCTCTGACTACGAGGCGTTCATTGTCCTCGAGATTGATCGGCACAGTAATCCCGAGGATCTCCGTGATCTGGAAGACACCCTGCAGAACGTGCTTCATGAGGTGCGGGTCGCTGTCAGCGACTTCCCGGTAGTTACCGAGAAGGTGAACGAGATTCTTGGTGAGCTGGACAACACCACGGCGGGCATTAACGAAGAGCAGAAAGAAGAGGCCAGGGCGTTTCTGGAATGGCTCGCCCGGGACCATTTTACGTTCCTCGGCTACGACGAGTACGACTTTGCCAAGGACAAGAGCGGCATGGTGGTGCGTCGGGTAGAGAATTCCGAACTGGGTATCCTCCGGGTCAACAACGAGCGCCCGGACCGGGTTCGCCTGAACGAACTGCCCCAGCGCACGCGCCACGAGATGACCCGAAGCGATGATATTTTCATCTTCGCCAAATCGGCCCAGCGCTCGCGGGTGCACCGGCCCGCCTACCCGGACTACATCGCAGTCAAGAAATTCAACAGCAAAGGCGAGGTGGTCGGTGAGCGGCGGTTCCTGGGCCTTTACACCGCCCGCGTCTATAACGAGCGGCCGGACGAGATTCCCCTGCTGCGCCGTAAATTCCAGAGCGTGATGAAACGGTCCGGTTTTCTGCGTGACGACTACGCCGGTAAAGAACTCGAGCAGATCCTGACAGTGTATCCCCGGGACGAACTGTTCCAGATCGAGCAGGACGAACTGCTCAAGGTGGCCAAAAGTATCCTGTACATTCAGGAGCGTCGCCGTATCGAATTATTCCTGAGGGAAGACGTTTATGGCCAGTTCGTTACCTGTCTGGCGTTCTTTCCGAGGGACATCTACAACACCGAACTACGGCTGAAAGTCGAGCAGGTGCTGGTTGACCGGCTGGGCGCGGAAGACGTCGAGTTTGTCACCCACTTCTCCGAGTCGGTCCTTGCGCGGGTCCAGTTCACTATCCGGGTACCCCAGGTCGAGAACCGCCAACTGCCCACGGCGGAGATCCGGGAGAAGGTTATCGAGCTTGCCCAGTCCTGGCGTGATGGGCTGTCCGAAGCCCTGAGCGAGGCCTGGGGCGAAGAGCAGGGCAATGAGCTCTATCGCTTGTGGGCGGGCGGGTTTCCGGCCAGCTACACCGATATGTTCTCGCCCAGGCGAGCTGCGATCGACCTGGAGCATATCGCTTCATCGGCGAACAATCATGACCTTGCCATGAGCTTCTACCGGGCTCTGGAAGAAGACGAGAGCACGCTGCATTTCAAGCTTTTCTACCCGGACGAACCGTTGCCGCTTTCCGATGTGATGCCGATCTTCGACAACCTCGGCTTCCGGGTTATCGGCGAACACCCCTTCGAGGTCATCGACCGGCACAACAAAACGGTCTGGATTCACGACTTCACGCTCCAGGCTCACCAGGGGACTGTTGTCGATATTCATCGTATCCGCCCGATCTTTGAGGAGCTGTTCCGCCGGGTGTGGTACGGAGAAGCGGAAAACGACGCCTTCAACCGGATGCTGCTCTCTTCCTACATGAGCTGGCGGGAAATCGCGCTGCTGCGGACTTACGCCCGGTATATGCGTCAGATACGCTTTTCCAACAGTCAGACCTTTATCTCCAACACGCTGGTGAACCACGTTGAACTGACTCGCCTGCTGCTGGAATTTTTCGAAATACGTTTCAATCCGGAGCGTTACCAGAGCTCCGGGAAGAGCCAGGCGGCGCAGCAGAAACTGGAAATCGAATTCAATGCCGGTCTCGAAAATGTGGAGAACCTCAGTGAGGACCGGGTGCTTCGGCTCTACCTGGAATTGATCCAGGCGACCCTGCGTACCAACTACTACCAGCATGGCGAGTCCGGTGGCCCCAAGCCATACATCAGCGTGAAGTTCGATCCATCCCGGATTCCGGACATGCCATTGCCCATGCCGATGTTCGAGATTTTCGTGTATTCGCCGCGCGTCGAAGGCGTACACCTGCGGGGTGGCAAGGTTGCCCGCGGCGGCTTGCGCTGGTCAGACCGGTTTGAGGATTACCGCACGGAGATTCTGGGGCTGGTTAAGGCCCAGCAGGTCAAGAACGCGGTTATCGTGCCGGTCGGCGCCAAAGGTGGCTTTGTGGCCAAGCGCCTGCCGGATCCGTCGGACAGGGAGGCTTTCCAGGCCGAGGGCATCGAAGCCTATAAAACATTTATCCGGGGGTTGCTGGATATCACCGACAATCTGGTGGATGCCGGCATTGCGCCGCCGGAGCGGGTGATTCGTCATGACGACGACGACCATTACCTGGTCGTGGCGGCTGACAAGGGCACGGCAACTTTCTCGGACATTGCCAATGGTCTGGCCGCTGAATACGGTTTCTGGATGGGCGATGCCTTCGCCTCCGGTGGAAGTAATGGTTACGACCACAAGAAAATGGGCATCACGGCCCGGGGTGCCTGGGTCTCTGTAGAGCGGCATTTCCGGGAAATGGGCATCAACCCGGCGCTGGATGAGTTCACCGCCATCGGCATTGGCGACATGGGTGGTGATGTCTTCGGCAATGGTATGTTGTGCTCAGAGAAGACCAAACTGGTGGCCGCTTTCAACCACGTGCATATCTTTGTCGACCCTTCACCGGATCCGGAGAAGAGCTACAAGGAACGTATGCGTCTGTTCGGACTTCCGCGATCCGCCTGGACCGATTACGACAGCAAGCTGATTTCCAAGGGAGGCGGGGTTTTCAGCCGGAATTCGAAATCTATCCCGGTCAGCCCGGAAATGAAGAAACTGCTGGGTATCAAATCGGATCGGGTGCCACCAAACATGCTGATCTCGCACATCCTCAAAGCCCAGGTCGACCTGCTCTGGGTCGGTGGCATTGGCACCTATGTGAAAGCCGCCAGTGAATCCCACAGTGATGTCGGCGACAAGGCCAACGACGGTCTGCGGATCAACGGTTCGGATCTTCGCTGCAAGGTAGTCGGTGAGGGCGGCAACCTTGGTCTTACCCAGCTCGGTCGCATTGAATTTGCGCTCAAGGGCGGGCGCCTGAACACTGACTTTATTGACAACTCCGGCGGTGTGGATTGTTCTGACCACGAGGTCAACATGAAGATCCTGCTCAACCGGGCCGTTGTCATGGGCGATCTCACCAACAAGCAACGCAACGTCATGCTTGAGGAGATGACCGATGACGTCGCGGAGTTGGTGCTCAAGAACAACTACCGGCAGACCCAGGCCATCAGTATTGCCAGCGAGGATGCGGCGACCCGGCTGGAAGAGTATCGCCGGCTGATGAATACCTTTGAAAGTGAGGGCAAGCTCAACCGTGCCCTGGAGTTCCTGCCCGATGACGAAACCCTGTCCGAGCGCAAGCTGGACAAGAAAGGGCTGACCCGGCCGGAACTGTCGGTTCTCATTTCCTATGTGAAGGGCGATCTGAAGCAGACCCTGATCGACAGCACCCTGCCTGACGATCCCTTACTGGCTGGTGAAATGTACAAGGTGTTTCCCAGGGATCTGACCCAGAAATTCTCGAAGGAGCTGGGAGAGCATCAGCTGCGGCGTGAAATCATCGCAACACAGATTGCCAACGACATGGTCAACCACATGGGGATCACCTTTGTGGAGCGTTTGAACCAGTCTACGGGGGCCGATGCGGCCTCAATTGCACTGGCCTGGATTATTGCCCGTGACGTGTTCCGCATTGACAACTGGTGGGACAGGATTGAAGCCCTGGATTTCCATGTCTCAGCCCAGCTACAGATGGAGCTGATGCAGGACCTGATGCGCCTGATGCGCCGTTCGGTGCGCTGGCTGTTACGCAACCGTCGGGCGGAGCTGAGCATTCAGCACCACATGGAGCGCTTTGCCGACAGCGTCTGGGCAATTACTGCGGGGCTGCCCGAGTATCTTGGGGACCAGGCCAAAACCACCTGGGAAAAGCGGCATCAGGCTCTGGTGGATGCCGGGCTGCCCTCAGAGCTGGCGTCCGTGGTTTCGGGTACCGGTCACCTGTACTCGTCTCTGGGTATCATCGAGGCCCATGAAGCCTCTGGCATGCCACTGAAGACCGTGGCCAACCTCTACTATGAGCTGGGTGATCGCCTCGATCTGAACTGGTTCGCGAGCGCCATTGCAGCGCTGCAACCTGCCTCACACTGGCAGGCCCTGGCCAGGGAGAGTTTCCGTGAAGACCTGGACTGGCAGCAGCGGGCGCTAACCACCGGTGTCTTGAAGTTGGCAGAAAAGCCGGACGACGTGCCGGCCAGCGTGGAGGCGTGGCTGTCCCGCCATCAGCACATGATCGATCGCTGGAAATCCATGCTTTCCGAGCTCAAGGGTGTGCGTGAGCCAGAGTACGCCATGTTCTCGGTGGCGCTGCGTGAATTGCTGGATCTGGCTCAGAGCACCATGCATCAGCCCCATGCGGAGGTGGATGTGCAGACCAACTGAGTATTGCTTTGGGATGCGTATTCCCGTTCAATCGCCGGACGGGAATCATCAAACGGAGTGGGATAATGGGTCAGCTTGACCATCTTCTGGAAAAAAACCGGGCCTGGGCAGACGGTATCAAGGCCCAGGATCCGCAGTTTTTTACCCGCCTGTCGAATCAGCAGGCACCGGAATACCTGTGGATTGGTTGCGCAGACAGCCGCGTGCCCGCCAACCAGATCGTCGATCTTCTGCCGGGGGAACTTTTTGTTCACCGGAACGTGGCTAACGTGGTTGTCCACACGGATTTTAACTGTCTGTCGGTACTACAGTTCGCCATCGACGTATTGAAGGTCAAACATGTCCTGGTGGTTGGCCACTATGGCTGTGGCGGCGTCAGGGCGGCATTGCTCAATGAAGGGTTCGGACTGATCAGCAACTGGCTTCGACACGTTCAGGATGTCCGTGACCGGCATCAGAAAGTACTGGACACCCTGCCGGGCGTCCAGGATCGGGTCGACCGCCTCTGCGAACTCAACGTGGTTGAGCAGGTGGGGCATGTTTGCCAGAACAGCATTGTCCAGGAAGCCTGGCGGCGGGGGCAGCCCCTCACGGTTCATGGCTTTGTCTACGATGTCTCGGATGGGGTTCTGCGGGATATGGGGTTGTCGGTAGCCTGCGAGGAAGATCGTGAGCGGGTGCGGCAGAACAGCATTGATGAGCTGGTTCAGAGACCGGTACGCTCTGGGCGTCAGAAAACCAGGCAGTGAAAAATGTAAAATTGCGTCAAAAATTCGTGAAGGGCGTCACTTCCTGACCCTCGGCGTCATCACAGTTGGTCACCTCACGCTTTGCTAGAGTAGATCCTGCAGTAAGCGAGGAGTGTGACCATGAAAGAATTGATGCAAAAAGCCCTGACAGCTCTGAACCAGCGGAAAGATGCCACGGCCAGCACGGAACCACGGGGACGGAGTCGGAAATCGTCTGATGCCGGTCGGTCCGAGGACTGGGGTATGTCGCCGGAGGACGCTCTGAGGGTTGGAACGGTTGCCCGTTACAAGTGATTGAGAATTCCATGGTATTTGCCCTCTGAAAGCCCTTCGTTCTCCGTCTTTCAAGGGAGACGCGAGGGCTCATTCCGGTTAGCATATCCCGTCTTTGAATTACCCACTCGGGATAAGCCCATCAATGTCATTGCCCAATTCTCATGAAGTCCTGTTGCGAAACCGCCACCTTTTGCAGGGGAGGTTGGCCCTTTTGGGCGTATCCGCTGGTGAGCTGCTGTCGGATTTGCCCGCTGGCGGTATGGCAATGAGTGAGCATGCCGGTGTGTGTGCCTCGCTCGGCGGGCGAGACGGCTGGCAGGTCTGTTTTGGCTACGACGATCCTGCTCTGGCTGCCGGTACCTTTGACACACTTGTGGTTTTTCTTCCCAAGGCCCGGGCGGAGCTTGACCTGCGTCTTGCCCTGGCGCGCTGGTTGGCAGCCCCCAGCGCTCTACTGGTGCTCGTAGGTGAGAAGAAAGAAGGCATTGCCGGGGCAGTGAAACAACTCAAGGCCGTGGCGCCGCAGGCTAACAAGACCGACAGCGCCCGGCATTGCCAGGTCTGGTGCGCAGAGAATATCGAACCTCTTCCAGAATTCTCGCTCCGGGAGTGGATGACCTGGACCGGGATTGACTGCCAGTCGGTTCATCTGGATGTTGCCGGACTGCCGGGTATTTTCAGTCTTGGTGAGCTGGACGACGGTACCCGCTTGCTGATGGAAACGCTGGACGGGGCGCCTATACGGTCTGGCCCGATTCTGGATTTTGCCTGTGGTGCGGGTGTTCTTGGTGCCTGGCTCCATCGCTGGCAAGAGCGGCAGGGCTTTCCCCAATTAACGATCGATGGAATTGATGTTCAGTCCCAGGCGGTTATCTGTGCCCGGGCCACTTATGAGCGCAACGGCGTTTCCGGGCGGATCATGGCCTCGGACGGCCTTCCGGGCGTCGAGGGCACATGGCCCGTTATTCTCAGTAATCCACCCTTCCACTCCGGTGTCAGAACAGACCTGTCGATGACCGAGCGTTTTCTTCGGGAGGTGGTGCGTCATCTGGCGCCGGGTGGTGAGGTGCGCCTGGTGGCGAACAGCTTTCTGCCCTACGAGCCATTGATGAAGCGCTGTATCGGCCCGGTTGAACGATTGCGGGAGAATCAGCGTTTTACCGTTTATCGCGCTTTTCGGCGTTCCTGAACGAAAAAAGCCCCTGGGGTGAGGGGCAAGAGGTTCGCGTCCAGAACAACGGAGCCAACCGGAAAAGGGATGTTCAGCGTGAACACCTTTCACGTTAGGGTTAATTTCTAGAATAAACAGCCTAGAATGGCGCTTTTGTGAAAAAAGGCCCCCAGCATGCCCGAAATGACAACTGCCGAACTCGATTTCTCCGAAGGCTCGCTGATTCTTGCCCGGCCTGGCACCGGTGATCCGACGCTGAGGGCATGGGATGCGGCTGACGAACTTCTGCTGGAGGAAGCCATTGGCGCTGCATCAGCCCTGGGTGCGCCCCGGGTTCTGGTGGTGGATGACCAGTTCGGGTCCCTGTCACTGGGACTCTCAGCGCTTTCGCCGACCGTGGTGGCCGACAGTGCTGTGTTGCCTGTTGCCTTGGCACGCAATGCTTCTTTGAACCCGAAAGTCGCTCCACCTGAATCTGTTTTTACCTGGATAAGTCCGCCCCAGGGCCCGTTTGACCTGGTGGTACTGAGAATACCCCGCCAGGCCGATTATCTGGCCTGGTTGCTGCGCTGGCTCAATTGCGTGATGGCAGACTCGGGAGTCTTGCTGGCAGGCGGCATGATCAAGCATCTTCCGGCAAGAAGCGTTGATGTGTTCGCCGAAGCGGTGCAAACAGAGCAGGTACTGCCGGCGCGAAAAAAGGCGCGGGTGATTCGTTGTGCCAAGGGTACTGCGAATCTGACGGATTGGTCAGCGACCTGGAAAGGCTACCCATTGGGCGACCGAAAAGGTGATGTGGACATAGCGGCATTGCCGGCGGTGTTCGCCCGGGAAAAGCTGGATATCGGCACCCGCCTGGTGTTGCCGCATGTGGCCAACGAGGTGTCGACGGCCAGGGCTGGCGGTTCGGTGCTTGATCTGGCCTGCGGTAATGGCGTACTGGGCCTGGCGGCGCTGGCGGAGCGACGGGATCTGCAGTTGGTTTTCAGCGATGTTTCAAGCCAGGCCGTGCTCAGTGCCCGCCGTAACGTTGAAAAAGCGTTTCCGGATGCCAGTGCAACTTTCTCCCATTGTGACGGCATTGATTCCGCCCTGGGAGGTTTTGATCTGATACTTCTGAACCCGCCGTTCCACGAAGGTGGTGTGGTCGGTGATCACATCGCCCTTCGGTTATTCGAACAGGCTTCGCAACACCTCAGGCCGGGCGGTCGCCTGCTCCTGGTAGGAAATCGCCACCTTGGCTATCACCGGAGTCTGGGTCGGTACTTTTCGTCAGTTCAACAGCTGGACGCCAGCCCCAAGTTCGTGGTGTTTCGGGCTGGCAATCGCTGAAGAACCTCCGGGATTACAGTGTTGGCGCCGGGCGGTCATACCCGAGTCGGGCCAGGGTGTCCACGATGGTCTGGGTCTGGCTGTCTATTTCAATATTCACCCGTTGGCCCTCTTCACAGGACCCAAAGGTTGTGGCCCGTAGGGTCTCCGGGATCAGATGGATGTTGAACCGGTTGCCCCGTACCTCGCCGATGGTCAGGCTGGCGCCATTGATGGCGATGTAGCCTTTGGGAAAGATGTAGCGGGCCCATTCCTCGGGCACCTCAAACCACAGCGTGACGTTGTTTTCTGTACGCAGGATTTCGACGATGTTGGCCGCCGTGTGTATATGGCCGGAGAGCAGGTGGCCACCAATTTCATCCCCAATCCGGGCGGCGCGCTCGAAATTGACCCGGTCCCGGGTTGTCAGCTCACCCAGCGTGGTAAGTCTCAGGGTTTCCTGCATGGCATCGAAATAGAGCACGCTGTCTTCCTGGCGTGTGACGGTCAGGCAGGTCCCGTTGATTGCCACCGAGGCGCCGATGGACACGCCATCTGCCTTATCTGCCGGGAGGCGGATAGCAAAAGTGCTCAGCCCGGGCTCTGCAGTGACGTCTTCAATGGTTGCAATGCCCTGGACAATGCCTGTGAACATAAGCCTGACCTCATTCAATGTGGTATGGGGTGCCTTTGCGGCAGGTGCGCCAAGGATAGCGAGCGGGCTGACTGATGCCAAGGCCCGACTGATGTCGGGATGCAGGGGTAGACATTCAAGTATCCTGCGTAATGGTCGATACTCTTTATAACCCCTGAATGCGGACAATCTGCCATGGCTGAAAATCAGAGTAAGGCTGCCACCCAGGCAAACGGCCCGGCGCAGGCCCCTGTGCTGCGCCCTGGTCGGGCGGCTGATCCTGTGCCGGCACCCCTGGAGACGGGAAGCCAGCTTTCGACGCCGGCTGCTGGTGCGGACGCCGCAAAAGGCGCGGAAACGCCGCCCGTTGATCAGGTGCCGGATACCGCAACCGGTTCCGAGGCAGCCTCAGGCAGGGATCAGCATCAGGACGCTGGCAGCAGCAAACCCGAGAGGATTCTGGCGGAATCCCGGCAACGCAAACTCCGGCTGATGCTTCGTCAATGCGACCGGGTGCTGCTGATGGACTTTGACCTGCTGGCGATGAACGGTTGGCCGGACAACTTTACGATGGCTGAGGCGCGTCGGGGGCGAGACCTCTGGTTGTTCAGTGCCTTGATTGCGGCAGCCATCTTTCTGAGTGGGCTGACCGGGTTTGTGCCTGCCTGGATTGCAGGCGGCGGCTTCGGTGCGTTTGTGATCATTCTGTTGCTCGGAATACCGGCGGTGCGCCGAATCTACACAACAAAACCCTCCTATCTTGACCTGATCATGACCCGGCAACGGATGCTCCGTGAGGCAAGACAGCACGTTGCCCACCTGGAGGGTTCGGATGGCCTTATCTGGCAATGTGCCCGGATGGCGGATTTTAACCCTGCGCTGAAGAATACGCGTTTCGGCCACCTGTTGAGGTTGTCGGAGAACCGGGTCCTTTCGCGGCAGTTGACTCGCCGGGAGCACGTGCGCCTTTACCTGATTTACCTGCTGGAGGCAGAGAAGGCGTACAGTCGCGTTCAGAAAGCCTTTTTTGAGGGTAATCAGGAGGCGATTGATCAGGGCTGGGAAGGGGTCGCGGCAGAGCCTGAGCCGAGAACTTGACACAGATGCGCTTCAAACGTATGTTTCAAACAGACGTTTGCTAGAGGCATTGATAACAAAATGGCGCAGTCTGATACCGTTGACCGGATTCTCGATGCAGCCGAAGAGCTGTTCGCTGACCGGGGTTTTTCGGAAACCTCGCTCCGAATGATTACCAGTAAGGCTAAAGTAAATCTGGCCGCTGTCAATTACCACTTTGGTTCAAAGAACGCACTGATTCATGCGGTATTCGCGCGCTTTCTGACACCGTTTTCCGCCACACTGGAAAACGCGTTTGATGAGCTGGAAGAGCGCTGCAGCGGCAAACCGCCAACCCTGAACCAGACGCTCTGGGCGCTTACGGAGAGCGCGGTGCGTATGCCCCAGCGCAACGAAAAGGGTATCTCGATATTTATGCGCCTGCTGGGGCTTGCCTATACCCAGTCACAGGGCCATCTGCGCAAGTTCCTCGAGCAAGAGTACAGCGAGCCGTTCAGCCGATTCATGCGGCTGCTCAAGGAAGCGACTCCTCAGCTTTCCTCGGTGGATCGCTACTGGCGAATCCAGTTCATGCTGGGGGCAACGGCGTTCACCATGTCCAGCAGCGATGCGCTTCGCGATATTCTTCAGAACAAGCTGGGCGTGGAAACCACCGTCCAGGAAATTGCTGCCCGCCTGGTACCTTTCCTGGCGGCCGGCATGCAGGCCGAAGACGCGATGCTGATCCCGCCAACTGGCAGCAAGGTCTCGGTTGCCTGAATTCCTCTCTCTCGGTTAGGCTTCCCTCTGAACCTCCAAGGGAGCCTGGCCGGTCTTGACGCACTCCGCATCTGTTCGAATCGATATTGACCTGACCCTCCAGCGCTTGCAGCTGAAAAGCGAAGGCGGAGAGGTTGTTGCCTCCTATCCGATTTCCACCGGCCTGAACGGGCCGGGAGAGAATGATGGCAGTGGCTGCACTCCGCGGGGTGAACACTATGTTCGGGCCAGTATTGGCGCCGGTCTTAATGTTGGAACGGTATTCCGTGCCCGGCGCCCCACCGGCGAAACCTACAGCGTGGATCTCGCCCGGCTTCATCCCGATCGCGATTGGATACTGAGCCGGATTCTCTGGCTATGCGGTCGCGAGTGGGGCAAAAACAGGGGCCCGGGTGTCGATACTTTCCGCCGCTTCATATACATTCACGGCACACCGGACAGCGAGCCCATGGGCGTGCCGTTGTCCCATGGCTGTGTGCGGATGCGTAACGCAGACATTATTGATCTGTTTGATCGCGTCAGGCCGGGAACGGCCGTTTCCATTCGATAAAACTGTCTAGACCAGAGGGATCCGATGATCGGGGATGTTATGGCCATGGTGAATGGCTGGATCGAGAATTTCGGGCTGCTGTCTGAAGCCTGGCGCGTTGGAATTGTTGTCTTTGCGCTGGTTTTTGGAACCGCGACGGTGGCCTACATCGTCAGTCATATCATCGGTGCCCTCGAGCGAAAATTCAGCCAGACCAAAAACCTGTTTGATGACGCGTTATTGCATGCAGCACGCAAACCGGTTGTGGCTTTTGTCTGGCTTCAGGGTGTCTATTGGGCTGCGGAAGTGGCTCACAGGTACTCGGAAGCAGAGATCTTCAAGGCCAATGAGTCTGTGCTGCAGATCGGTTTCATATTTGTTCTGGTGTGGTCGGTTCTGCGCCTGGTCAAGGAGGCCGAGGGGATTCTGGTATCGCCCCTAAAAATGAAAGAGCCCATGGACTACACCACCGTTAACGCGGTGAGCAAGTTGTCCCGGGCGGTGGTTATCATTACGGCGGTGCTGATTGCCATGCAATCCCTCGGGTACAGCATTTCCGGGGTTCTGGCATTCGGTGGCGTGGGTGGTATTGCAGTCGGCTTCGCCGCCAAGGACCTGTTGGCCAATTTCTTCGGGGGATTCATCATTCACCTCGACCGTCCGTTTAAAGTAGGGGACTGGGTGCGTTCACCGGATCGCAATATTGAGGGCACGGTTGAGCATATTGGCTGGCGTCTGACCACTATCCGTACCTTTGACAAACGACCGCTTTACGTCCCGAATGCTGCGTTCACTACCATCGCGGTGGAGAATCCCTCCCGCATGACCAATCGTCGGATCTACGAAACGATAGGCATCCGGTATGCCGATGTCGGTCAGATGGCGACCATTGTCGAGGACATCAAGAGCATGCTGCAGCAGCATGAGGACATCGACAGCGATCAAACCCTTATTGTGAACTTCCTGGCCTTCAATGCGTCGTCACTGGATATCATGGTTTATACCTTTACCAAGACAACCCAGTGGGTCCCGTTCCATGAAATCAAACAGGATGTGCTGCTGAAAATCAGCGATATTATTGAAGGCTACGGAGCCGAGGTGGCCTTCCCGACCCGGACTCTGCACCTGCCCGAGGGGGTTCGATTGTCCGGATCGCAATCCGATGGTTCGGCAGATCAGAGTGGGGAAGCCTCCTCCGGAAAAAGCGCAGAGAAGTCGCAGAATCGCCAGACAACCGGAGATGTGGAAGACTCAGGAGATTCAGAATGACGTCACCGGAGAAAATGCACCCTGTCGGGATTATCGGGGGTACAGGCCTGACCACATTGTCTGGCCTGGAAATCACCGGCGAGAATAAAGCCGGAACGCCCTGGGGCATGCCTTCCGCGCCATTGGTTGAGGGGCGCTTGGGTGATCAGCCGGTGATATTCCTGTCGCGCCATGGTAACCCACACCGTATTCCACCCCATCAGGTGAATTACCGGGCGAATCTCAAGGCCCTATACGACGCCGGTGTCCGAACGGTGGTTGGTGTCAACGCCGTGGGCGGTATTCATGCAGATATGGGGCCTGCCCATGTGGTTATTCCCGATCAGATTATTGACTACACATGGGGGCGTGCCAGCACCTTTTTCGAGGGCAGCCTGGACTCGGCGACCCACATTGATTTCACCTGGCCCTACGATGAGAGTGCGCGTCAGATCCTGATCGATGCCGCCGGCGCAGAAGACGTGCCGTTTTCCGGTTTCGGAGTGTACGGCGCAACCCAGGGCCCGAGGCTGGAAACCGCGGCGGAGATCGTTCGAATGGAGCGGGATGGCTGCGATCTCGTGGGAATGACCGGTATGCCGGAAGCGGCTCTGGCGGCGGAACTTGGAATGCGTTATGTCTGTCTCGGATTGGTGGTGAACTGGGCGGCCGGAAAGTCCGACCACATTATCACCATGGAAGAGATTGAGGCGGCCATCGAGCAGGGAATGTCCGGGGTCAAACGGATCCTCGAAGTCTCGATGGCTGGCCTTGGGGTGCTTACTCCGTTGCCTCAATCTTCTTGAAAAACACCAGCACGCCGATCGTGGGGGAATCCAGGAAGTGGATTTCCTCACTGCGCATCCGGCGGGTTTCCCGAATCCAGGTCAACAATTCCAGGGGCGCGGGTTCAGCCAGAATGGGCAGTTGCTGACTGGCTGCTTCTCCGGTTGCTGCTGACATTGGGGCGGAGTCATTGGCGTCAGGTGCGTCCGCAGCGGAGGGTGTTTCCAGAGAGAGGTCGGTCTCAGCCTCTGCAGGCAGCTCCGATGACTCTTCCGCCAGTTGCCAGTGGTTGAGATGAACATTGACGTGCAAATAGCGTTGCCGGTCGATGGTGATGTGCCCCTCAACTTCCCGGGTGCGAGCCTCGTTCAGCCAGTCGCCTGCTTCAACCCGCAAGGGTGTGCCTTCGTAATCCGGTGGAAACGCCTCGTACCAACCGGCAGCCACAAGCACACGGTAACGGCCACTGCGTTCAAGTCTGGCCGCGGCGCTGGCAAGATGAAGATCCTTTTGGGGCGCCAGTTCCATGGTGGTTTCCGTGGTGCCATCCTCCAGCGATGACCAGAGAACCTCTTCGGTTTCAACGGGCGGCTCTACCGAGCGATCAGACATCCGCTCGTTCACAGCTTCCGGCTCTACAATCCGCTCAAGAATGACAAACTCGGCCCGGTAATAGTCATCGGGAACCGGCGTGCCGGGCGCAATCGGCAAGGTTGCCCTGTCAGGCTGCTGTGCGGCGCCTGTGAGAGAAAAGCTCAGAAGCAGAGCTGCCAGGATGGCCCGGGTCGGGTATCGGCACCAGCGAATTCCATCAATTTGCAAGGGTCGTACTCCACATGTTGGTCGGCCGTTCATGAGCCGGACGCGTCATTTTTTGCTGGCTCCAGCTCGCCAAGCATCCGGGAAATGCCGTCGAGTTTACCACCGGTTGTGGCATCCTTCAGCCGAAAACGGAAGCTGTTGGCACCTTCGAGCCGGTACTGGTCGGGTGCGGATTGCACTTTTTTAACCAGAACCAGGGGATCCACCGGTGTCGAGCCGCCAAACTCGAGCCGCGCCCATTCCTTGCCGGCATCGACTTTCGCGATGCCCAGGGCTTCTGCCCGCAATCGAAGTTCGGTCTGGCGGATCAGGTTTTTGGCCGGATCCGGTAATAATCCGAACCGGTCGATCATTTCAACCTGAAGTTCTTTTAATGCTTCCGGGCTGTCCACGCTGGCAATCCGTTTATAGAGCATCAGGCGGTTATGGACATCCGGCAGATAATCCTCGGGGATCAGGGCCGGGATTCTAAGGTTCATTTCGGTGCCGTGGCTAAGGGGCAGGTCGGCGTTCGGGGTTCGGCCCTCGCGAATGGCCTTGACGGCCTCGTCCAGCAGCTGCATGTAAAGGGTAAAGCCGATGCTTTCGATCTGCCCGCTCTGTTCTTCCCCCAATAACTCCCCGGCACCGCGGATTTCCAGGTCGTGAGTGGCCAGCATGAAGCCGGCGCCCAGGTCCTGCGCCTCCGAAATCGCATCCAGACGCTTTTTGGCGTCCGCCGTGATGGATTTTGGCGGTGGCGTGAGCAGGTAGGCATAGGCCTGGTGGTGCGATCGGCCGACACGGCCCCGAAGCTGATGCAGCTGTGCCAGACCGAACTTGTCTGCCCGCTCGATAATAATGGTGTTGGCACTGGGAACGTCGATGCCGGTCTCAATGATGGTTGTGCACACCAGCACGTTGAAGCGTTTGTGGTAGAAGTCGGACATGATCTTTTCCAGATCACGCTCTCTCATCTGCCCGTGGGCGACGCCCACCCGGGCTTCCGGAATCAGTGAACGAAGATCCTCGGCCGTCTTCTCGATGGTGGCCACATCGTTGTGGAGGAAGTAGACCTGACCGCCGCGGAGAATTTCCCGCAGTATGGCTTCCTTGACCATGGCGTTGTCTTTCTGGCGCACGAAGGTCTTCACTGAGAGCCGCCGGGCCGGAGGGGTGGCGATAATTGACAGATCCCGCAGATGCCCCATGGCCATGTTCAGGGTCCGCGGGATCGGGGTGGCGGTCAGGTTGAGCATGTCCACTTCTGCCCGCAACGCTTTGAGTCTCTCCTTCTGCTGAACGCCAAAGCGATGCTCTTCGTCGATGATGACCAGGCCAAGATTCTTGAACTTGATGTCGCCCTGCAGCAGTTTGTGGGTGCCGATGACGATGTCGGCCCTACCGTTCTCCACGGCCTCCAACGCCTTGCTGGTCTGGCCAGCGGTGCGGAACCGGCTGAGCAGCTCGATCTGTACAGGGGTATCCGAGAAACGGTCCCGGAAGGATTCGTAATGTTGCTGGGCGAGCAGGGTAGTGGGGACCAGAACCGCCACCTGTTTGCCCGACCATGTGGCCAGGAACGCCGCACGCATGGCAACCTCGGTTTTCCCGAAGCCCACATCGCCACAGACCAGGCGATCCATTGGCTGTTCGCTGGTCATGTCCTCGAACACCGACTGGATAGCAACCTGCTGGTCTGGTGTCTCCTCGAACGGAAAACCGGCAGCAAAGGCGCGATAGGCTTCCTTCGGATCCTCGAAGCTGAAGCCTTTGCGCGCCTCCCGGCGGGCGTACACATCCAGCAGCTCGGCGGCAGTATCACGGATCTTCTCCAGGGCTTTCTGTTTCGCTGTGCTCCAGCGGTCCGTCCCGAGTTTGTGAAGCGGCGCGTGTTCGGTGTCATTGCCGGCATAGCGGGAAATCAGGTGCAGACTGGAGACTGGCACATACAGTTTTGAGCCCCCGGCGTACTCAAGCATCAGGAATTCGCTCGCCTCGCCCTCTACCGTGATGGTCTCCAGGCCCAGGTAACGGCCAACACCGTGGTCGATATGAACCACCGGCGCACCAATCCGCAATTCCGACAGATCCCGGAAGCCGGCATCGTCGGTTTCCGTAGGCTTGTCCCGGCGCCGCCGCTGCAGTACCCGCTCGCCGAACAGGGCCGTCTCGGTGATCAGGGCAACGGAATGCTCGGGCAGCACCAGGCCTTGCTCCATCGGAGCAATGGTAATGGCCACGGGGCTTTCCTTTTCGTCGAGAAAAGCCTGCCAGCCGGACAGGGTTTTCAATTCCACACCCTGCTCGCCAAGGTTCTCCATCAGTGCCTCGCGCCGACCGGACGATTCGGCGCAAATCAGCACGTGACCGTCGAACTCTCCGAGAAACCGCTTGAGGCGACCGGCAGGGTCTGCGGCCCGACCGTCCATGGCGATATCCGGCAAGGTTGTCGTGGGGCAGTTAACCGCTCCCGCGGCATCCTTTGGCTCGGCGGAGACGGTTACCCTCGGGAAGGCCTTCAGCTGTCCGAACAGCTCTTCCTGCTGCAGGAACAGGCGCGTGGGTGGCAGAATCGGCCGCAGGCGATCGTGACGACGGTCTTCGTACCGGTTGCGGGTTTCACTGTCAAAGTGGCTGACCGCATCGTTCAGACCGTCGGCGGTAAAAACATGGGTTGCTCCGGGCAAGTAGTCGAATAGAGTTGCCGTCTCGTCAAAGAAAAGGGGCAGATAGTATTCAATGCCGGGCGGGGTGATGCCGTGAGTCACGTCCTGGTATATCGGAGTGTCCTTGTCTGCATCCGGGAACTGCTCGAACCAGCGGCTACGAAATCCGGAGCGCGCCTCTTTGTGCCAGGGGAATTCAAACGCGGGCAGCAGTTCAATGCGTTCGATCCGGTCGATTGAGCGCTGAGTCTCGGGGTCAAAGGTGCGGAGCGTTTCGATCTCATCATCGAACAGGTCAATCCGGTAGGGCTGGCTGGCACCCATGGGGAAAATGTCCAGTATGGCGCCCCGGACCGCGTATTCGCCGTGCTCGTAAACGTTCTCTGCATGCCGGTAACCCGCCGCCTCAAGCTGCATTCGCCAGCTCTCGATATCCAGGGACTGTCCCACTTCCAGAAGCAGGGTGTTGCCCTGGAGGTAATTTACCGGCGGCAGCCTGTGCATCAGCGTGCGTGCAGGGACCACCAGAACCCCATGGCTGGTTGCGGGCAGGCGGTGCAGGGTCCGGATTCGCCGGGAAATAATGTCCTGGTGGGGCGAAAACAGATCGTAGGGCAAGGTTTCCCAGTCGGGCAGCGAAAGCAGTTCCAGCCCGTCTTCGCTGACCGCCGGGCCGTCTTCTTCCGGGGGTAGTCCGAGGAAGAAGCGCATGGCCTGCTCAAGCCGGATGGCATCGGCGGTGCTGCGGGTTATGACCAGAGTCAGCCCCTTGTGGGCGCGCGCACTTTCGCAGATGGCCAGCGCCTCACTGCTGCCGTGCAGTTGACCCCATGTTCGGTGATCGGCCGGCCGAGTCGGAAATTCGGGGGCAATCAGGGGGAGGGGTGACGGGCGTGTGCTGGCACCTTGGCTCATGGGCGGTCTGTTTCTCCTGCTGTGGATGTCCGGGAGGCGGTGAGGCGCGTATTCTAACGCTCGCGCCCGTCACTGTCATGGCGCCGGCGCCGCGGTCGGCGTTTGCGTAATTGACCGGCGCGTCCTATACGAAGGTCAGGGGGCGCCGTATTTGCGGTCGACCGGATTAAATTGGATAATGTGCGCCCCAAATTCCAAGTGCCAATTGCAGAGGTCCAAGCGTGAGTCACGAACAGATCAATCAGCACCTGTCCAACTGGACAGAAAGAGAATCCACCGCGGAAGCCATGATTCCGCTGATCGGCCGCCTCTACCGCAAAAATAATGTGGTTACTTCTGTATACGGCCGCGCCATCATCAACCAGTCGGTTATCGACATCATCCGCGCCCACCGCTTTGTGCGCCAGGTTGAAGACAGCGAGCTCTCTGTTCATGACACCCTGCCGATCCTGCAGGCTATGGACAAGCTTGATCTTGGTCGTGCCCATGTGGATATCGGTAAGCTTGCAGTTAAATTCAAAGAGGAAGGCGGCGACCTGACCGATTTCCTCAAGCGTGAAATTGGCTCGGTGGTGGGGCAGTACGCAGCGCAGTCCGAGGAAGACGCCAATAACGACACCAAAGACGTTGTGCTTTACGGTTTTGGCCGTATCGGTCGTCTGCTGGCGCGTATCCTGATTGAGAAAGCCGGCGGCGGTAACAACCTGCGCCTGCGTGCGATCGTCGTTCGCCAGGGTGGTGCGGAAAACGATCTCGAGAAGCGTGCCAGCCTGCTGCGACGTGACTCTGTGCATGGGCCGTTCGATGGCACCATCACGGTTGATGAAAAAGAATCAGCCCTGATCGCCAACGGCAACTACATCAAGGTTATCTATTCCGATGGTCCGGACAAGGTGGACTACACCGAGTACGGCATCAATAATGCCATTGTGATCGACAACACCGGCAAGTGGCGTGACGAGGCGGGGCTTGGCCTGCACCTGAAATCGAAGGGTGTCAGCCGCGTTATCCTGACCGCTCCGGGCAAGGGTGATATCAAGAACATCGTTTATGGTATCAATAACGACTGGATCACTGACGACGACAAGATCCTGTCAGCAGCGTCCTGTACTACCAATGCCATTACGCCGGTGCTCAAGGCGATTGAGGACGAGTACGGTATCGAAGACGGTCACGTTGAGACTGTTCACTCTTACACCAACGATCAGAACCTGATCGACAACTACCATAAGGGTAGTCGTCGCGGACGCAGTGCCGCCCTGAACATGGTAATTACCGAGACAGGCGCAGCCAAAGCCGTCGCCAAGGCGCTGCCGGTGCTCAAGGGCAAGCTGACCGGTAATGCCATTCGCGTGCCGACGCCGAACGTGTCCATGGCGATCCTGAATCTCAACCTCAAGAAAGACGTTGATGTGGAAGGCGTAAACGAATATCTGCGCGATATGGCGTTGCATTCAGAGCTGCAGAAGCAGATTGACTTCGTCAATTCCCCGGAAGTGGTCTCTACCGACTTTGTCGGTTCCCGCCATGCCGGCATTGTTGACGCCCAGGCAACTATCGCCAGTGGCAAACGCCTGATTCTGTACGTTTGGTACGACAACGAGTTCGGCTACAGCGCCCAGGTCGTGCGCGTGGTTAACCAGATGGCGGGCGTAAATTACCCGATCTTCCCCAAACGTGCGAGAGACTGACCGGAACGCGCCGATCTGGTGAGGTAACGGTAATTAAAAAACCCCGGCAGCAACCGCTGCCGGGGTTTTTGCTTTTATGGCCAGTTGGTCGGCTCGATTAGCTGCCAGCGCGTAACCCGTTCCGGTTTCTGGTGGAAATAGGATTCCTTAATCTCTATAATTGGCGCGATTTTGGGTACGTCTGGCACTACGTTTCTCATGGTTTTTCTGGGCCGCAGGTGTCGGGCGTTACGAATCCATTGAAAAGTTTCTGATGATTGGATGAGGCTAATGATCAAGATCAAAAAAGGCCTGGATCTTCCCATCAGCGGCGCTCCCGAACAGACCATTACAGACGGCAAACCCGTTCGCCACGTGGCGTTGATCGGTTTTGACTATATCGGCATGAAGCCGACGATGGCTGTGAAAGAGGGGGACCGTGTCAAGCGCGGTACGCTGCTGTTCACGGACAAGAAGACCGAAGGCGTTCGTTATACTTCACCCGCTGCAGGCGTGGTGAAAGAGATTAACCGTGGTGAGCGTCGGGTATTCCAGTCGATCGTTATCGAAATTGATGGCGACGAGGCTGAGACATTTGCCCGCTACAGCGAAGCGGATCTTGCCGGCCTGGAACGCCAGCAGGTGGTTGATAATCTTGTGGAATCCGGTTTGTGGACGGCGTTCAAAACGCGCCCCTACAGCAAGGTTCCGGAGATCGACTCCGCCCCTCACTCCATTTTCGTGTCGGTTATGGACACCAACCCGCTGGCAGCGGACCCGACGGTGATCATTGGCGAGAACAGCCAGGCGTTTGAAAAAGGCCTGACGCTCCTCACCAAGCTGACCACGGGCAAAGTGTTTGTTACCGGCAAGCCCGGATCCAACGTGGCGGTTCCCAAATCCGACGCTGTTGAGGTGCACCAGTTTGATGGCAAGCATCCGGCGGGCAACGTTGGTACCCATATCCATCACCTGGATCCTGTGTCCGGCAGCAAAACGGTCTGGAGCATCAATTATCAGGACGTCATCGACATCGCCAAACTGTTTGAATCCGGAGAAGTCCCGGTGGAGCGTATTGTCGCGATTGGTGGCCCCAAGGCCCTGAAGCCGCGCCTGGTTCGTACCCGTCTGGGTGCCAGCCTCGAGGAACTTCTGGAGGGCGAAGTTGCCACAGATTGCGAGATCCGGCCGATTTCGGGGTCTGTGTTCGGTGGTCGCCGCGGCGATGGCCCATGCGCCTACCTTGGCCGCTTTGCCAATCAGGTATCGGTACTTGAAGAGGGCAACAAGCGTGAGTTCATGGGATGGCTGTCTCCGGGCCCGAACCGGTTCTCGGTACTGAACATTTACCTGTCCAAGCTGACCAGTGGGAAGCTTTTCAACTTTACCACCACTACCAATGGCAGTGAGCGGGCGATGGTTCCGGTTGGCGCTTACGAGCAGATCATGCCTCTGGATATTCTTCCGACGCAGCTGCTGCGTTCGCTGATTGTCGGTGACACAGAGATGGCACAGAAGCTCGGAGCGTTGGAGCTGGATGAAGAAGATCTGGCGCTGTGCACGTTCGTGTGCCCGGGCAAATATGAATATGGTCCGATTCTCCGCGAGAACCTGACCCGAATCGAGATCGAGGGCTAATACGATGGCTATCAGACAGTTTCTCGATGGAATCGAGCATCACTTTGAAAAGGGTGGCAAGTACGAACGCTGGTATGCGTTGTACGAAGCCGTAGACACCATTTTCTATACGCCAGGTAAGGTGACTTCCACCACTGCTCACGTTCGCGACGGGGTGGACCTGAAGCGCATCATGATCACGGTGTGGATGTGTACCTTCCCGGCAATGTTCTTCGGTATGTGGAACATTGGTTTCCAGGCTAACAGCTACCTGGCAACCACTCCGGATGCCATGGTCGGTGATGGCGGCTTACGTACCGCTTTCATAACCGCACTCGCCTCTACCGGAGCAGGTGCTGGCGTTCTGGATAATTTCATATATGGAATGGCGTACTTTATTCCCATCTACGCTGTCACATTCATCGTGGGCGGTTTTTGGGAAGTGCTGTTTGCCACGGTGCGTCGTCACGAGGTGAACGAAGGCTTCTTCGTTACATCGGTGCTCTTCGCACTGATCTGCCCGCCGACCATCCCGCTCTGGCAGGTGGCGCTGGGTATTACCTTCGGTGTCGTAATCGGCAAGGAAGTGTTTGGCGGTACCGGCAAGAACTTCCTGAACCCGGCCCTGACAGGTCGCGCGTTCCTGTACTTTGCCTACCCGGCGCAGATCTCCGGTGACACGGTCTGGACCGCGGTCGACGGTTTCAGTGGCGCTACGGCGCTGAGCTGGGCCGCAAGTGGCGGTCTGGAAGCCCTGGAAACCCAGATTGGCTGGATGAGCGCTTTCGTGGGAACCATTCAGGGCTCCATGGGTGAAACCTCGACCCTGGCGGTGCTGATAGGCGGCCTGATACTGCTGGTCATGAAGATTGCCAGCTACCGGATTGTCGGCGGCGTATTGATTGGTATGATCGGTATGTCCTTGCTGCTTAATGTCGTCGGATCCGAGACCAACCCGATGTTCGCAATTCCTGCGCATTGGCACCTGGTTATGGGCGGTTTTGCCTTCGGTATGATGTTCATGGCAACCGACCCGGTGTCCGCGGCGATGACCAACACTGGTCGCTGGTGTTTCGGCATTCTGGTGGGGGTCATGACAATCCTGATCCGTGTCATCAACCCGGCCTTCCCCGAGGGCATCATGCTGGCGATTCTGTTCGCCAACCTGTTTGCGCCGCTGATGGACCATTACGTGGTCCAGGCCAACATCAAACGGAGGCTCGCTCGTGGCTAAAGCTAAAGAAACCGTCTCCCGCACTCTGGTTGTTGCGCTGGTTCTGAGTATTGCCTTCTCTGTGGTGGTGTCCACTGCAGCGGTACTGCTTCGACCGGCCCAGATCCAGAACCAGAACCTGGATATCAAGACCAATATTCTGTCTTCGGCCGGCATGCTGGAGTCTGGCTCCAGCGCAGAGGAGATCGAAGAGGCGTTCGCACGCTTTGATGTCCGGCTGGTTGACCTGGACACGGGTGAATTCGTCGAGCCTTCCGACGTGGGTGTCCAGGACCCCATGAAGTACGACATGTACAAGGCTGCTTCGGACCCCGAGATGTCCACCAACATTCCGTCTTCTGAAGACAAGGCCGGTATCAAGCGCCGTCCGAATGTTGCCAAGGTCTACACTATGAGCGAGAACGGCCAGATCAACCGCGTGGTTCTTCCGATCCACGGTTACGGTCTCTGGTCCACGCTCTACGGGTTCATTTCTCTTGAGGGTGATCTGAACACCATCGAAGGTCTGGGTTTCTATGCACATGCAGAAACTCCGGGTCTTGGTGGTGAAGTGGACAACCCGCGCTGGAAGCGCCAGTGGGTTGGCAAGGAGGTCTACAACGAAGACCGTTCCGAGCCCCAGGTGCGATTGGTCAAGGGCGGTGTTGGCGCCGATGCACAGGACAAGGAGCACAAGGTTGATGCTCTGTCCGGTGCTACGCTGACAAGCCGCGGCGTTGAGCAACTGGTCAACTACTGGATGGGCGACCGCGGGTACGCGCCGTTCCTGCAAAAACTTCGTGAAGGGGAGGTCTGATCATGGCAGATGCATCAGCCAAACAGGTTCTCTTCGAACCGATCTTCAGCAATAACCCGATTGCCCTGCAGATCCTGGGCATCTGTTCAGCGCTGGCGGTAACCACCAGCATGAACGTTACTCTTGTTATGTGTGCAGCGGTTATTGCCGTTACCGCATTTTCCAACCTTGCGGTGTCGCTGGTACGTACCCAGATTCCGGGCAGTATCCGGATCATCGTGCAAATGACCATTATCGCCTCACTGGTAATCGTGGTTGATCAGTTACTCAAGGCTTATGCCTACGAGATTTCCAAGCAGCTGTCGGTGTTTGTTGGCCTGATTATCACCAACTGTATCGTCATGGGCCGCGCGGAAGGCTTCGCCATGAAGAACGGCCCCTGGCTGAGCTTCCTCGACGGCGTTGGTAACGGTCTGGGTTACTCCGTACTCCTGATCTTCGTTGCTTTCTTCCGTGAACTGCTGGGTGCCGGCTCCCTGTTCGGTGTCTCCCTGATGCCGGTGGTGAACGAAGGTGGCTGGTACATTCCGAACGGTCTGTTACTGCTGCCGCCGAGCGCGTTCTTCATTATCGGTCTGGCGATCTGGGGTCTGCGGACCTGGAAGCCGGAGCAGGTTGAAGAGCCGGACTACAAAATGTCCCGCCATGTCGCCAAGGAGGCCTTCTGATGGAACATTATATCAGCTTGATTCTGAAGGCTGTTTTCGTTGAAAACATGGCGCTGGCCTTCTTCCTGGGGATGTGCACCTTCCTGGCAATCTCCAAGAAGATCGAGGCAGCAACCGGTCTTGGCATCGCCGTCGTGGTCGTACTGACTGTGACCGTTCCGGTGAACAACCTTCTGTACAACAGCATTCTGCGCGAAGGTGCCCTGGACTGGGCAGGTCTGCCGAACGTTGACCTGAGCTTTCTCGGATTGCTGACGTACATTGGGGTAATCGCGGCGATTGTCCAGATCATGGAAATGGTACTGGACAAGTATATCCCGGCGCTCTATGCCGCTCTGGGTGTGTTTCTGCCACTGATTACGGTGAACTGCGCCATCCTCGGTGCCTCGCTGTTCATGGTGGAGCGTGACTACACCTTCGGCGAGAGTGTGGTGTACGGCTTCGGTGCCGGCCTCGGCTGGGCCCTGGCAATCATTGCCCTGGCGGGTATCCGCGAGAAGCTGAAGTACAGTGACGTTCCGGAAGGCTTGCGTGGCCTGGGTATCACCTTCATTACCGTTGGTCTGATGTCCCTGGGCTTCATGTCCTTCTCCGGTATCTCACTGTAATTCACCCGGTGATTCGGTTTAACGAAAAGGCGAGACCATGAATACAGAAATTATTCTCGGCGTGGTCATGTTCACCGTTATCGTTCTGGCCCTGGTCGCAGTGATTCTTGCGGCCCGGTCCAGGCTGGTAAGCACCGGTGATGTGACCATTGAGATCAACGATGATCCAGAACACACGCTGAAGACCGAAGCCGGCGGCAAGCTGCTCGGTACTCTGGCAAACAGTGGTATTTTCCTGTCCTCTGCCTGCGGTGGCGGTGGTACCTGCGCCCAGTGCAAGTGCAAGGTTCTCGACGGCGGCGGTGCCATGCTGCCAACGGAGAAGACCCACTTCACCAACCGTGAAGAGAAAGAGGGCTGGCGCCTGTCCTGTCAGGTTCCTGTCAAACAGGATATGAAGGTGGAAGTGCCGGAGGAGTTCTTCGGGGTCAAGAAGTGGGAATGTGAGGTTATCTCCAACCATAACGTGGCCACCTTCATCAAAGAGCTGGTGCTCAAGCTGCCTGAAGGCGAGGAAGTTGACTTCCGGGCCGGTGGTTACGTTCAGCTCGAGTGTCCTCCTTACGAGATCGACTTCAAGGATTTCGATATCGAGGAAGAGTTCCACGAAGATTGGGACAAGCACAACATCTGGCGCTACAAGGCGGTCAACAAGGAAGAGACCATCCGGGCCTATTCCATGGCGAACTATCCGGAAGAGAAGGGTGTTCTCAAGTTCAACATCCGTATCGCTACGCCGCCTCCTGGCACCGACCACAATCCGGGCATCATGTCCAGCTACGTGTTCAACATGAAGCCGGGTGACAAGGTGACCGTGATGGGGCCCTTCGGTGAGTTCTTCGCCAAGAAGACTGACGCTGAAATGGTATTCATCGGTGGCGGTGCGGGTATGGCGCCCATGCGGTCCCATATCTTCGATCAGCTCAAGCGCCTGAACTCCAAGCGCAAGATCAGCTTCTGGTACGGTGCCCGAAGCGTTCGCGAGATGTTCTACGTAGAAGATTTCGACGGGCTGCAGGAAGAGAACGACAACTTCGAGTGGCACGTAGCTCTTTCCGATGCACTGCCGGAAGACAACTGGGAAGGCCCCACAGGGTTCATCCACAATGTGTTGTACGAGAACTATCTGAAGGACCATCCGGCTCCGGAAGACTGTGAGTACTACATGTGTGGGCCCCCAATCATGAACGCCTCCTGCATCAAGATGCTGAAAGATCTGGGTGTAGAGGATGAAAACATTATGCTGGATGACTTTGGAGGCTAAGCAGTTCTGATGACATTCAGCATGGTACGACCCGCCAGGGTGGCCCTGGCCAGCGCTTTTACAGCGCTGGTCTTTGCCGTTCTGGCGGGTTGTTCGTTTGAGCCAGAGGAAAAAATCTGGGAAATCTCCGGCCCTGTCTTCGGCACCAGTTACCACATCAATGTCGTATTGACCGAGGATCAGGAGAGGCTTGAAACTCTGGCCAGCGGTATTGATGAGGTGCTCGAGGGGGTTGATGCGTCAATGTCGACCTGGCGCGAGGATTCGGAGTTATCCCGTTTCAATCAACTATCCGATCAATCCGGGTGGGTTCCGGTGTCAGCGGGCTTGCTCAGGGTTCTTCAGAAGGCTGAAGAGATCTCAACGATGACCGATGGCGCCTTCGATGTGACCATCGGCCCGGTGGTAAATCTTTGGGGGTTCGGCCCTCAGGCACGCCCGGAGCAGATTCCATCAGAAGAATCTCTCTCCAGGGCTCTTGCTGCGACTGGCTTCGAGAAGCTCGAGCTGCGCGTGGATCCGCCCGCCGTGCGTGCGACACCAACGCAATATGTGGATCTGTCGGCCATCGCCAAGGGATACGGCGTCGACGCGGTTGCCCGTTTTCTCGAGAGGGAAGGCGTCGAAGCTTACCTGGTGGAGATTGGCGGAGAGGTTAGCGTCAATGGCCGTAAACCTGATGGCAGCACGTGGCGCCTGGCCATAGAACAGCCGATGGCCGAGGGGCGCGCAGTAAACCGCGTCGTGGCGCTGGAATCACGCGCTATGGCAACATCCGGTGATTATCGTAACTATTACGAATCGGAAGGGCGTCGTTATTCCCATACAATAGATCCGGAAACGGGTGAGCCAATTGCTCACAAACTGGCATCGGTCACCGTTATCGCGGACGATTGTATGACAGCAGATGCTCTGGCAACCGGTTTTAATGTGATGGGCTACGAGCGGGCCAATGAGCTCGCGGTGAGGGAAAATATCCCGGCCTATTTTATTGTCAGGACGGATGAAGGCTTCGAGACGCACCAGACGCCGGCCTTTTCGTCCTACGTGACTCAATGAGGGGAGGGCAAAATGGGTACCTTTCTTTTGGTTTTGTTTATTGTGGTGCTGCTGGTTGCAGCCATGTCCATCGGCGTAATTCTGGGGCGTAAGCCCATCAGTGGAACCTGCGGTGGGATTGGCGCGCTCGGAATCAGCCAGTCCTGTGATATCTGCGGTGGTAATACCCAGAAGTGCGAAGAAGAAAACGAACGGTTGGCCAGTGAAGGTAAAGAGCCCGAGGCTCTGGCTTACGACGCCAGCCAGACCAGCAAGCACTGATCTGTTTCTGACAACCAGAACCATCTTTTCACGACGTAGATAAGGAGTCACTGCGCGCATGGCAGAACATCATTACGACGTCGTCGTTATCGGCGCCGGTCCGTCCGGCGAAGGCGCGGCGATGAATGCGACGAAACACGGCAAACGTGTCGCGATCATCGAGGACAAGCCTACCGTTGGCGGGAACTGCACACACTGGGGCACCATACCGTCCAAGGCGCTGCGTCACTCCGTCAAACAGATCATCACCTTCAACACCAACCAGATGTTCCGGGATATCGGTGAACCCCGCTGGTTCTCTTTTCCTCGAGTGCTTCAGAATGCCCAAAAGGTCATTGGCAAGCAGGTCAAGCTCCGGACTCAGTTCTACTCCCGCAATCGGGTTGATCTGATCAACGGTCGAGCCTTTTTCGTCGACCAGAACCGTATTGAAGTCCGTGGCAGCAAGTCCTCCGAGACTCTGCACTTCAAGCAGGCAATCATCGCCACCGGCTCCAGACCCTATCTGCCGCCCGATGTGGATTTCCGCCATCACAGGATCTATAACTCCGACACCATTCTGAACCTGTCTCACACGCCCCGCACACTGATTATTTATGGCGCTGGCGTCATAGGTTCAGAGTATGCTTCGATCTTTGCGGGCCTGGGTGTAAAAGTCGACCTGATCAACCCGGGTAGCCGGCTGTTGTCGTTCCTTGATGACGAGATCTCCGACGCTCTCAGCTATCACCTACGGAATAACGGCGTTCTGGTTCGCCACAACGAGCAGTACGAGTCGGTTGTGGGTGATGACCACGGTGTGGTGCTGTCGCTACAGTCGGGCAAGAAAATCCGTGCGGATGCATTCCTGTGGTGCAATGGTCGCAGTGGGAACACCGAGAAGCTTGGCCTCGAAAATATCGGTCTGGAACCCAATGGCCGTGGGCAACTGGCCGTTGACGAGCACTACCGCACCGAGGTGGAAAACATCTATGCGGCGGGCGATGTGATCGGCTGGCCGAGTTTGGCAAGCGCCGCTTATGACCAGGGCCGTTCTGCATCTTCGGACATTGTGGACGATGCATACTTCCGCTTTGTGTCCGACGTGCCGACCGGTATCTACACCATTCCGGAAATCAGTTCCGTTGGCAAAACCGAGCGCGAACTGACAGAAGCCAAGGTGCCCTATGAGGTTGGGCAGGCCTTCTTCAAGGATCTGGCACGCGCACAGATCACTGGAGAGGCAGTAGGTATGCTGAAAATCCTGTTCCACCGGGAGACCCGCCAGATTCTGGGCATCCACTGTTTCGGTGACCAGGCAGCAGAAATCGTCCACATCGGCCAGGCGATCATGAATCAGGAAGGGGAGGCTAACTCTCTGAACTACTTCATCAACACCACGTTCAACTATCCGACCATGGCTGAGGCATACCGGGTCGCGGCACTGAACGGCCTGAACCGGATCTTCTGAGCCATCTACGAAAACGGGGTCAGATGAATGTTTTCATCTGACCCCAAGCCCGCGATTTCAGCTAGTAGACACTGCTTCACTGTTGAGAGAGGTTGATTCTCGGCTCTGGGGCAAGGACAGGGCGGACCTCGCCCTGTTGTCGAAAAAGATACGGGTACTTGTGGGGTAGTCAGTAATGATGCTGTCCACCCCCATCTCTTCCAGCTGCAGCATGTCGTGAATGCGGTTCACAGTCCACGTGGACACGTGCATGCCACGTCGATGCCCCTGTTCCACCAGCGCTTTTGAACACAACTTCCAGTTTATGCAGAGATACTCGCAGCCCAAACGGCTTGCCATACTGAGAGGCCGTGGGAATTTTCGTTCGGCTACCAGGCCAAGGCGGATGTTCCTGTTGCGCCGCCGTATCTGCTTCAGAAACCAGATGTCTGAAGAGGTGATTGCCGCAGTCTGATAGAGGTTCCGGCGCTGAATGACCTCGGTCAGCCGGTTACACAGGATATTGAGCCGCTGGCGACTGTCTTTTTTGACTTCCAGCTGCAAATGCTCGATGTCGTCGAACTGATCCAGCAGGTCTTCGAGTGTCGGAATGCCGGTGGGAGTGGGCCAAGAGCTGGTGTTGCGCCGGGCGTCCATAGCCGCCAGTTCGGCAGCGGTGTACTGGCTGATGCTGCCTTTCTGGCTGGTGGTGCGGTCTACCGAAAGATCATGCACCAGTACCGGCTTGCCGTCTTTGGACAGCACCAGATCCAGTTCAAAATGCCGGATACCATGCCGGTAGGCATGCATGAATCCCGGAAGGGTGTTTTCCGGGGCCTCTCCCTTCGCGCCTCTGTGTCCGTAGACAATCATTCCGCTACATCATCCTTCAAGCGTTGGTAAATGGCCTGGCGCTTCTTCCAGGTGTCATGGCAAAGGCGTATGTCTTCGAGGTACGCCGGCAGTTCGTCCATCAGCAGGGCCTGGGGGCCGTCCACCAGGGCTTTTTCCGGCTTCGGGTGGAAATCCACCAGCACCATGTTGGCGCCGGCGACGACGCCCTGGGCGGTCGCGTGCATGACATCAAGAATGCCGTCCGGAGACTGCTCGCGGCTACCAACCGAATGGGAAGGATCCACACAGACCGGCATACGGGTGAGGCGCTTAACCGCCGGTACATGGGCGAAATCCACCATGTTCCGATGGGGTTGGCCGGCCTCGGTTTTCATGCCCCTCAGGCAGAAAATGACATTGGCGTTGCCTTCGCTGGCCAGATATTCGGCGGCGTTGAGGGATTCATTCAGAGTAATCCCGAACCCGCGCTTGAGCAGCACCGGATAGGTGCTCTGGCGGCCAATGGCCTTGAGCAGCTCGAAGTTCTGGGTATTGCGGGTGCCCACCTGAAGCATTACGCCGGTGGGACGGCCGAGCTTTTCGAGGCAGTTATCGATTTCCTCAATGTGACTCTCATGAGTGATCTCCATGGCGATCACCTTAATGCCGTGTTTGCCCGCTTTTTCAAACACCCAGGGGAGGCAACCCTTGCCGTGGCCCTGGAATGAATAGGGGTTGGTGCGCGGCTTATAGGCGCCCATTCGTGTGCAGACTTCACCATTGTCTTCCAGGGCCTGCATCATCATGTCGACGTGCTCGGGCACGTCAACCGCGCACAGGCCGGCAAAGATGTTCAGATTGGATTGACTGAACTCGACACCGTTGTAGGTGAAGCCGCTTTGCCGTCGGTCGTCCCGGTGGCGGCCGAGAATACGGTAGTCGTCCGAAATGCGTATGGCCCGCTCGACCGCAGGCAGGGCTTCGATTTCTTCCTTGTTCAGGGGTTTGGTGTCCCCGAGAAGATAGATTTCGGTCAGCCTTTGGGTGGCGCCCTGAACCTCGTGAACCCGCACCGAAACGTTCGGAAGATTCTCGAGGTAGTGCATGGTCTGTCGATATTCTTCGCTGTCCAGAGCGGTGTTCGGATGAAGAATGGCTAGCATACAGTCTCCTTTTAAGAACCGGCTTCCTGCGCCCGGTGCCGCGCCTGCATGAACTCCCGGTGATTGAGGTGCAGCAGGTCTGCCATGCGGCGAATAAGGTGTTCTTCGTACTTGTCGATGCGACCATCCGCAAAGGCCACGCGCCAGATACTCTCAAGCAGGGCCTGTTTGCCTTCCTGGTCCAGGTACTCGTTGATCTGGCCGGTAAATTCATAGAGCGAAGTGGCATCGTCTGCGTGGCCGAGGGCGTCTTCCAGAATTTCCTCGGCTTCAGCCCGGGTTACCTGGTGTGCCTTCACTGCGCCATCAACGATGGCCTGAAGTTCGCGCTCGTCTTCATCCTGGTCGACACGGGAAAGCTGAACCATCAATGCCGTGGCAGCCACAGCGAGCTGATGGTTATCGGGTTTCTCGCTCTCAGCTTCCGGTGCCGCAAACAGTTTTTTCAGGCTCTCGATCATGATCGGACAGTCCCACTTCTATGTTTGGTTTGAAGCTTTGCGTCAGGCGGCCTTGGCCAGCTGCCGGACCCGGTTTTCCAGTTCGATCTGGTCGGCTGTGAACCGGCGAATGCCATCGGCCAGCTTCTCGGTCGCCATGGCGTCCTCGTTGGATTCCCAGCGGAACAGTTTCTCGTCGATGGTGCCAAACCGATCCGGTGAGCTGGCCGTTTCAGCGACCAGTTGCCTGGGCAAATCGCCATGGTCATCCTGCAACTCCTGCAACAGGGCGGGACTGATGGTCAAACGGTCACAGCCAGCCAACATTTCAATTTCGCCGGTGTTTCGGAAACTGGCACCCATCACCACCGTTTTAAAGCCGTTGGCCTTGTAGTAATTGTAGATGCGAGAGACTGAAAGCACCCCCGGGTCCTCTGAAGCCGGGTAGCTGTCCCGGCCAGTGCTGGCCAGGTGCCAGTCCAGAATTCGACCAACAAAGGGCGAGATCAGGAACGCCCCGGCCTGGGCACAGGCAGCGGCCTGAATGAAAGAAAACAGCAACGTCAGGTTGCAATGAATGCCTTCCTTCTCCAGTTGTTCGGCGGCCCGGATTCCTTCCCAGGTCGACGCGATCTTGATCAGTACGCGACTGGTGTCGATGCCCTGTTTGTCATACAGCTCAACCAGGCGGCGGGCGCGCTCGAGCGTACCTGCGGTATCAAAGGACAACCGGGCATCCACCTCTGTCGAAACCACACCAGGAATCAGGTTCAGGATTTCTCGCCCGGCGAGTACGGCCAGCATATCAGTGGCCATGGTCAGCTGCTCGGCGTCTGAGCCGCCATGCCGCCTGGCTTCTGCCACAGCCTTGTCCAGCATCGGCCGGTAAGCGTCGGAAGCGGCAGCTTTGAGCAGCAGGGATGGATTGGTGGTGGCATCTTCCGGCCGCCACTTCGCAATGGCTTCGATATCGCCGGTATCTGCCACTACCGTGGTCATGGTCTTCAGTTGGTCGAGCTTGCTGGTCATTCGTCCTGTCGTCCCGGTTGATCTGTTATTGGTGCGCCCGAATCCCGGGCTCTGGCTATATGCCTACAATAACGGGCCGCTCTGACAGGAACAAGACAACAAAAGGTATGGTAGCAATTGCCTGCGATTAAGCTTCGGCAATCTCCGGCGCCGCCGGTTCATGTACCTTTTCCAGAGCTGTTTCGATCACTTCCAGGCCAGCACCGGATTTATGGGCGTTCTCGCTGATATAACGACGGAACTGCCGACCGCCAGGTTGGCCATGGAACAGGCCGAGAAGGTGCCTGGACATGTGGGTCAGGAATACGCCGCGCTCAAGTTCGCTCCGGATAAAGGGAAGCATGGCACGAAGTGCCTGATGTCGGGTTTCCACCGGTGCCGCCTGCCCGAAAAACTCCGGATCAACCCCCGCCAGCAGCCAGGGATTGTGGTACGCCTCCCGACCCAGCATCACGCCGTCGGTATGCCGGAGATGTTCGTGGCACTCATCGAAGGTCTTGATGCCGCCGTTGATGATGATTTCGAGATGCGGGTATTTCGCTTTCAGCCGGTAGACCCAGTCGTATTTAAGCGGAGGGACTTCCCGGTTCTCCTTGGGGCTCAGGCCTTCAAGAATCGCGATCCGGGCGTGCACGATAAATGTCCGGCAACCAGCTTCTGAAACTTTTTCCACGAATTCGCAGAGATCCTCCCAGGACTCCCGCCCATCAATACCGATGCGGTGTTTTACCGTTACCGGCAGATCGGTTGCTTCAATCATGGCTCGCACGCCCTCTGCCACCTTGTCCGGATGGCCCATCAGGCAGGCACCGATCATGTTGTTCTGAACACGGTCGCTGGGGCAACCGACGTTCAGATTAACCTCATCGAAGCCATATTGCTGGGCCAGCCTGGCGCAGTGGGCAAGTTCGCCGGCATCGCTGCCACCAAGTTGAAGGGCCAGAGGGTACTCGGCCTCATCGTGGCGCAGAAAGCGTGCAGTATCTCCGTGAATCAGCGCGCCCGTAGTGACCATCTCGGTGTAGAGCAGGGTATGCCGGCTAAGCTGGCGCGCCAGATAACGGTAGTGACTGGTGGTCCAGTCCATCATCGGGGCCACGCAGAAGCGGCGTGAAGGGCCGGAGTTGTGCAGCATGGTGTCCTGAGATGGTGTTCCAGACATTACGGTACCTGTTATCAACCAAAAACGTGTTGCGTAAATCGTTACAGCGAAAAGTGGCTGGTAGTTTAACAGGCATCGGCCTCCGATTTCCGTAGGGCTTTGGCGAAATGCGTTACCTTGCGCAACGCTACTTGTCTGTGGCGGAGTTTCCTTGGAGCCGACAAAGCCGTATGTTTAGTCAAATTCTCTGAACAGAGGGCTGGATGAACACTAACTGGCTTGTAGGCGTTGACCTGGGGGGCACCAAAACCGAAGTGATCCTCATGGACCGGCAAAGCACAGAGCACTTCCGGACGCGCTTAACGACACCCGCCGGTGATTACCAGGCTACCCTGGAAACTATCAGGGCACTCGTGCTTCAGGCCGAAACAGAAGCTGGCGAGGGCTGCTTGCCCGTTGGGATTGCCATACCCGGCAGTGTGTCCAGGGTTACGGGGCGCATTAAGAACAGCAACTCCACCTGGCTCAACGGCCAACCTATGCAGCAGCATCTTCGGGAACTGCTACAGCGGCCGGTAACGCTCACCAATGATGCCAACTGCCTTGCATTGTCCGAGGCGACAGACGGCGCGGGAACGAATCACAACACGGTATTTGCAGCCATATTGGGGACAGGCTGTGGCGCTGGCGTCAGTATCAACGGCCAGATACTCGAAGGCCCTAATGGCGTGGCCGGTGAATGGGGTCACAACCCTCTGGCCTGGATATCGCAGGAAGAACTGGAACAGCGCCCATGCTTCTGCGGTCGCAATGGCTGCAATGAAACCTTCCTCTCCGGAACCGGACTATCTCTCACCCACCGGCTGATGACTGGCCAGAAACATTCAGCGCGCCGAATCGTTGAGCAGGCCCGCGAAGGCGACCCCAGGGCCCGCGAGACAATGAACCGTTACCTCGAGCACCTGACTCGTGGCCTGGCCGCTGTTATTAACGTGCTGGACCCCGATATCATTGTGCTGGGTGGCGGAATGAGTAATGCCGAGCAAATCTACGAAGAACTCCCGGGTCGCCTATCTGATTACGTGTTTGGCGGTGAATGCAAGACCCCGATCAGGCGGGCGATTCACGGGGATTCCAGTGGGGTTCGGGGGGCGGCTTGGTTGGGAGTTACTGTGCCGAACTAATTAACTGGAGCAAACCTGCGGACAGCATGCAGGGCATCAGGCCGCGCGTTTTAAATAGTTGCGGAGATAATTGAAGTAGATAAGAGCGTCGCGGGTGGTGAACAGCTGCGGCTTGAATCCCCCATAGAGTTTGTTGATGTAATTGCCGGGAACCTCGGGAAGTTTCGCAAGCGCCATTGCCCAATCTTCAAACTGGCGCTTCTCTATTTGCTCGTACTGAATGAGCCGAACATCATAATGGCGGGCGTCAGCTGCGATGTCGAGATAGAGCTTGTTGACAGCATCCTCTTCACCCTCCAAAACTTGCATAAAATTGAATTGGTCATAGGCCAGTAGGCCGGTGATACCGCATTGTTCGTTTCTTTTGACGGATTCCGCAAGGATATTTTCCACATCGGACTCCTCCAGATGTGGAGAAACGCTGCTGAAATAAATAAGTCTGCAAAGCTTCGGCTTTGGCGCGTCCATAGAACAAACCTCCCTGAAGCAATGGCACTCCTTCTGCTATGCTTTTGTGCTTCTCTAACTGTAGTCCCGTAAAGCCGGACCTATCAACTTTACCCGGAGTCTGAACGTATGCCGCTGATGATACAGGCCCTGCTGCCGGTATTTGTCCTGATCATGCTGGGGCATGTGTTTCGCCGCATTGACTTCCCGGGCGGCGATTTCTGGCCACAGGCGGAGCGGTTTACCTACTACGTGCTGTTTCCGGCCATGCTGGTTTTCAAACTGGGGCAGGCTCGATTGCCAGCCTCCGCCTATGGCGATATTGCTTTGCTGATCGGCTCCATGCTGATGGCGATGACGCTGGTCCTGGCGATTGCCCAGTGGTTCTGGCGCTGGTCTGGTCCGGTTTTCTCTTCGGTTTACCAGGGAGCTATCCGGTTCAATTCCTATGTGGGTCTGGCGGCTGGCGGCATGCTGCTCGGCGATCAGGGTCTGTCCCTCACGGCGATTGCGGTTGCCATCATGGTGCCGTTGCTGAATCTGCTCTGCATACTGATGTTTTCGCTGGTGGCCACGGAAGGGCCGGTAAGGTTGGTGCCGGTGTTCAAGGCGATTGTGACCAATCCTCTGATTGTAGGCTCGGTGATTGGCGTGGTCTGGAGTTTCTTCGAGATCGGGTTTCATCCGTTGATCGGCGGAATTCTCGAGCCTCTCAGTAATCTGGCGTTACCGATGGGGCTGATGACAGTTGGTGCCGGGCTTCAGCTCAAGGCCCTCAGAGGCGCCTCACTGCCGTTTATTGTTTCGTCCGCACTGAAGCTGGTCGGATTTCCGATGATGACTGCGGGGCTGGCGTTGTTGCTGGGGCTTGAGGGAATGATGGTGCAGGTGGCGGTGCTGTTGGCGGCGCTTCCCACGGCCACCTCTGCTTACATTCTGGCTCGCCAGCTTGGTGGCGATGCCCCCCTGATGGCGGGCATCATCAGTGGCCAGACCTTGCTGGCCATCGTCACCATACCGTTAATGCTCAGTATTCTCTGGTAGGCATTCGAGTACCGCGTCGACAATACTTTGCTGGAAGTTGTTGTAACCCTCCGGCGTTGCTTCAATGTCCGTGGCCAGAGGGTCCCATGTGCTGAAGGTAACGTCCAGGTTCTCCGTGATCGAGCGCCACCACTGCCGGTTGAACTGCGGTTCGGTAAGCAGGCATGGGCGGTTGGCGTTGCGCAGTTTTTCCTGCACTTCCGCGATATGCCGTGCCCCCGGCGACAGCTCCGGGTTCAGTGTCAGAACGCCCTCGAGTTTCAGATCGTAGTGTTCAGCAAACCGCGTAAAGGCGTTGTGGTAGGCGAACAGACTGATGTCCTCAACCGGTGTGAGACGTTGCCGAATATTGGCATCCGTTGCTCGAACGCCGGCTTTGAACTGCTCGAAGTTCTTGTTTAATACGGCAGCATCAACGCCCTGCAATGCCGAGAGGGCGTCGCGGATCTCTTCGGCCATTTCGATAGCCAACTCGGGATCCAGCCAGATGTGCGGGTCTTCGCCGTCACCATGATCATGGCCGTGTCCGTGTACTTCTTCGTGGCTTTCCTCTTCCATGGCCTCCTCTCCATGAGCATGCTCATGATGGTCTTCTGTCTGTTCACCATGCGCAGGCTCATCGTGCGAGGGTTCTCCGGATTCGTGCCCGGCATCCATGAGGGCGACCGTTCGACTGCTGAATTCCTCGCCCAAAAGTAGTCGATAGAGGAAGGTTTCCATATCGGGCCCGACCCAGAATATGACGTCGGCGTTTTCCAGTGCCCGTCGTTGGGAAGGTTTCATGGTGTAGTTGTGGGGGCTGGAGCCGGGCGGTACGAGGCTCGTCGTCTGCATGTCTTCCGTGGCGATCGCACTGACGATCAGTTCAACCGGTTTGATGGAAGTAACAATACGGGTCTCGGCCTGCAGAGCGCTGTGAAACAAAAGGGTGCCGGCGCCGAATGCCAGAGTAAGTGCTTTTCCGGTAACGCGCATGATAAATGAGATCCTGCGATGTCAATGTGTAATGTTATAATGTAACAAATTAGGCCGAGGGCGGCAAAAGAAACTTTCTACGTGCAATTTCTGGTGTGTTCGTTAACTTCCTGATCATGCGAAACCTGCCGTTGGCCGGTATAATGCCCGCTTTATCAAACGGCCACCGATTTTTCAGGAAGGTTTCATGACTGTACGTACCCGAATTGCTCCGTCACCCACTGGAGACCCTCACGTTGGTACCGCCTACGTGGCCCTGTTTAACCTGTGCTTTGCCCGCCAGCACGGCGGCCAGTTCATCCTGCGTATCGAAGACACCGACCAGGCCCGCAGTACCGCAGAATCCGAGCAGGACATTCTCAAGGCTTTGCGCTGGCTCGGTCTGAACTGGGATGAGGGTCCCGATGTAGGTGGCCGTCACGGCCCCTATCGCCAGTCCGAGCGCAAGCACTCCTACCGCCAGTATGCCGAGGACCTGGTCACGGCCGGGCACGCGTTTTATTGCTTCCGCACACCGGAAGAGCTGGAAGCCATTCGGGAAGAGCGGAAGGCCCAGGGTATGAATCCGGGCATCAAGGGCAATCTGGAGTTGCCCGAGGACGAAGTGAAGCGCCGCCTCGACGCAGGCGAGCCATATGTGATTCGTATGAAAGTGCCCGATGAGGGAGTCTGCGAGATCGACGACATGCTTCGGGGCACCATTGAGATCGACTGGGCTCAGGTGGACTGCCAGATTCTGCTGAAGTCCGATGGCATGCCCACCTATCACCTGGCGAACGTGGTTGATGATCACCTGATGGAAATCACCCACGTTCTGCGTGGTGAGGAGTGGATCAACTCGGCGCCCAAGCACAAGCTGCTGTATCAGTATTTTGGCTGGGATATGCCGGTGCTGTGTCACCTTCCGCTGCTTCGCAACCCGGACAAGAGCAAGCTGTCCAAGCGCAAGAACCCGACCAGCATCAATTTCTATGAGCGCATGGGCTTTCTGCCCGAGGCCGTCACCAACTACCTCGGGCGCATGGGCTGGTCCATGCCGGACGAGCGGGAAAAGTTCACCCTGGATGAAATGATCGAGAACTTCGATATCCAGCGTGTGTCCCTTGGTGGCCCGGTGTTTGACGTGGAGAAGCTTCGCTGGCTGAACGGCCAGTGGCTGCGTGAAGAGCTCACCGAAGAGCAGTTCATGGAACGCATGCGACAGTGGTGGTTCAACGAGGATGCCCTGCGTGCTCTGGTGCCACACATCAAGGGCAGGGCAGAGGTGTTTTCGGATGTGGCACCCATGGCCCAGTTCATGTTCTCCGGTATGCTCAACCAGAAGCCGGAAGACTTTGCTCACAACAAGTTGGAAGAAGCACAGATCAAGCGGGTTCTGCAGTTTACGCTCTGGAAGCTTGAAGCTCAGCGTCATTGGAGCAAGGAGACTATCTTCGCGGACATCAAGGCTTTGGCCAAAGCCATGGACCTGAAGATGGGTGACTTCATGTTCTCCATCTTTGTGGCGATTGCCGGCACGCCGAATTCCTGGTCCGTGATGGACTCCATGGCACTGCTGGGCCCGGACATGACCCGTTCAAGGCTTCGGCATGCGCTGGAAGTGATGGGCGGTTTCTCCAAGAAGGAAACCAAGAAGGTGGAAAAAGAATACGGCGCTCTGGGTATTCATTGACCGCTTTGGTGAATTAATAAACGGCTTGAACAGGGATGTTCAGAAAACTGAAAAAAAGTGTGTTTCAGAGGTTGACGGCCATAGGGCGGATCCTTAATATACGCAGCCGTTGAGGGGCCATAGCTCAGCTGGGAGAGCGCAACACTGGCAGTGTTGAGGTCGGCGGTTCGATCCCGCCTGGCTCCACCAATTTCTAGTCCCCTTCGTCTAGTGGCCTAGGACTCCGCCCTTTCACGGCGGCAACAGGGGTTCGAACCCCCTAGGGGACGCCAATACGGCTTGACGGTTTAGTCCACCGGAAAGCCATCAAAAAAACCGCCTTCGGGCGGTTTTTTTGTGCCTGAATGTCGGGTCAGATGAAAAGTTCATCTGACCCCGTTTTCTCTCATCGCTCAGCAATGGCCCCCTTGCCAACACCTTCATAAGCCTTCACCCGGATGGTGTCTGTCGCAAACTCCACCTTGAGCTTATCGGCAATGTGGGCGGCAATCAGCTCCACCGTGGTGTCGGTATCCAGCATGTATACGCGCTCTTCTGGCAGGGTCAGTGCAAACTCTCCCTGATTGGCCTCGTATTCGAAGGTGACGTATCGAACGCCGTCCTCGCCCACGTGGCGCCGGATCACGTCTTCCTCGGAGCCCACGTAAATATCCCGCCAGAGTTTTGCCCAGCGACGCTCCAGGTCATAATCACGGTGACCGTTCCGGTCGATACGAATCGGTGAGCGGTGGCCATGGGCAATGCGCTGGCAGTTGCCAAGATGCTTCTTCAGTCCGTGCACGTAGTGGTAGTAGGCGCCGTCGATTTCCTCCTCCCGGAGATTGATCTCTACGGAAATCACGTTGGCCGGAAGCACAGCCTTGATCTCCCGTTCCAGCAGGGATGCCACGGCCGAGGGCACAACCCGGTCAGCGGACAACCAGACAATGGCCTCGTCGGGCGATCGGTGAACAATCTGGCTGCCGTCTGTGAGTGCCCAGGTGAAGGTGTCCGGTTGCTCCTCGGCCCAGGAGAGCCCCTGATAGCCACGGGGAATCACCAGGCGATGGTCGACACGCTCATCGATCACCCTCTTGATGGTGCGTTTCACGTTGCTGAAGTCGAACACCATGCCCTGTTCGTCCAGCTCCCCGCCAAGCACCACATCCGCGATCCAGCTTTCACCCACCAGCCCACGGGTGGGGTCCAGGTAGGCAAAATCGATAACGGTCAGGTTGTCTACAAACAGATGGTTCATCAAATTTCCAGGCGGGTATGGTTGATTGATGGCCGAATTCTAGCAAAAATCACCGAATACAGCAGTCTGGCGGTTGGCCACTGCTTCATTTCTTTTTGCTATCGGACTTATCATTTTAAACCTCGACTCGCACTTCGATCAGCAATTTCCGGCACTGGTACTGGCTGCCGGTGCCTCGAGCCGCCTTGGTCGGCCGAAAACCCTCCTGCCGCTGGCTTCTGGTGATGGGGCGGATGCGGACTCCCGGAATCGTACGCTGTTGGACGCCGCCATTTCCCAGGCCCGGACTCTCAGTCCGGACGTTCGGGTGGTGTGTGGCGCCTGGTACCCCCTCATACGCTTTCGTTGTCGGCGACAACCTTCTTCCTGGTTGCGGGCGCCGGATTGGCAGGAGGGCATGTCGGCGTCGCTGTCAGCGGGTCTTCGCAGCCTGGGTCCAGCCGTAAAAGGCGTGTTTGTTCTGGTGGCGGACCAGCCGTTACTGGATCTGAACGCCCTGAAGGCCTTTGGCAAGGCGGCACGGTGTGTACCGGACCAGCCCATTGCCGCAGATTATGGTGGCCGGCCGGGTGTGCCCGCCTATTTGCCCAGATGGCTCTGGCCGCTGGTTTTGGATCTGGAGGGGGATAAGGGCGCCGGGCGATTGCTGGCAGAGGTGCGGGCAACCCGGGTAGATATTCCGGGGATCCACGATGATGTGGACACCCCGGCAGACTGGCAGAGGATCAGGGCGCTGCTCAACCGAACAGGCCAGACAGCCAGGCAATCCCGACGCTGAAAATGCCGAGACTTATGGCAAGTCCAATGGTGTAGACCCGGGAAGATGCCGAGCGCTGCTGCGAAACGAAAAGGTCGATTGTGCGCTGGGCTATATCTTCGGCGGTTTCCCTCGAGATCTCGTGGGCTTGCTGAATAGCCTCGGACTGCAGGGTTTGCCAGAACTCGGTATCAATCGTCTGCACACTCGTGATGTGATCTTTCAGCTCGGCCATATGCTCGCTCGTGAAGCCGGAATTCTTTGTCAGCTCCTTCCTGAGCACGGCAAGTTCGCTGCCAAGGTTCAGGTTGACCTCTGCGGCAACTTCGTCACGCAGATTTTTGGTCCGCTCGTCGACCATCTCGGTGACGGCGTTCAGGCGTTCCTCGATCACCGCGTCCTGTTTGCTGCGGGATTCATCCAGAGCCCGCTTCAGGTGATCGAACTGCTCGTCAAAGAGGGAACTGAGTAGTTCGTGAAGGCGGTTGTTGATGTGGGTTTTGACCGCGGAACGGGCGATCTGCTCAATCAGCTCGCTGGTCAAGGGCACCACATTGGCTTGCGGGTTGCTCCGGCTTGCTGAATCGCCAGCCTTGGGCGACAGTTCCACTGATGCATCCGCAGGTACGTTCAGCAGTTCGTCCTCCTCCGCGGCAGAGGGCTCAGATTGGACCGGTGGCTCCGGTAAGGTTCCACCTGTGACATCACTGGCCAGCTGGTCCAGAACGTCTTTGAGACCCTCGGTTTGCGGTGGTTTGGTCAGGATGTTGTAAACACCGAAGTTCCTGGCCTCCTCCATGAAGGATGACGACTTTTTGGATGTACACATGATGATGGGGATGCCGGCGGTCTCCGGATTGCCCTTGATGGCTTTGGTAGCCTCCACGCCGTTCATGCCCGGCATCAGATGGTCCATGAAGATGACATCCGGACGCCCCTGGCTGTTCAGGAAATCCAGGGCCTCCTCGGCCGAGCCAGCCATATTGACTTCCATATCGCGACTTTCCAGCAGTTTGCTCAGGGCAAATCGGGCCACCTTGGAGTCGTCTACCAGCAGAGCGTTTTTGATCGCCATGTCACTACCTCAATCGTTTACTGCAAACGCGTTTGTTATCGGGCCGTTATGATTACCAGCCTTCCAGTTTCGGGCACTCTGTGGCCCGGTAGCTCTTGTCCCGATAACAGACACCGGGTTCAGTGGTTCGGGCAGTGAAAATCTCCCCTGCCGCTGTGGTCAGTCGTACCTGTCCGTAAGGCTCGCCATGACGGAATGTGGCTTCGATCGAGCTGCCGTTGGGGTTTTTGAGCAAGCCCTTGCCGTGGAACTTTCCTTCAATGTATTCGCCCTCGTATTTCTTGCCGCTGGCGAAGACCTCGGCCCCCGTGCCGTGGAAGGCGCCGTTGGAAAATTCGCCTTCATAATGTCGACCGTCGGGGTAGGTCAGCGTGCCGGTGCCATGAAATTCGTCGTTCCGGAACCCGCCGACGTAGAGCATGCCATCCGCGGTGGTCAGGGAACCGTGGCCATTAAGCTGTCCGTCCTTCCAGTGGCCGGTCAGTATGTCGCCGTTTGCCAGTGTAAGCGTGCCTTTGCCGTTGAACTGGTTGTCCCGGAATTCGCCGGAGTAGCGCGAGCCGTCGGCACTGCGCCATTCACCCTCGCCCTCGCGGTTGCCTGCAGACCAGCCTCCCTCGTAGCGGCCGCCGTCGGGATACCAGGCGGTGCCCTGGCCGTGGAATTCGCCGTCCACGAAATGGCCCTCGTAGCGCAGTCCTTCTTTGTCCTGGTAGGTGCCATCGCCGGTCTTCACGCCGCCGACCCAGATCCCGTCCCGGAAATTCACCGTGGTCAAAGCTTCCAGTTCGCCCACCAGGGTCCTCTCATTGCCGGCTTCCAGGGCAATGGAGCGGTTCCAGGGTTTGAAGCCCGGCTTGGTGATAGTGACCTCGTAGCGGCCCGGATCCAGCTCAAGATCCAGGCGGGTCGCGCCATATTCCTTGCCGTTGATGGTGACCTGATCGCCGACAACGTTTGAGCGTAGCACCAGCAGCGCCTGCGTCGGTGGCTGCGTTTGCTGTTGTTTTTCCGGTTTTTGCGGATTTGCCGGGGCGATGTCTGTTCCGGTCGCCATTACCGATGGCGGTTCAGCCACCGCCAGAACCTCCGGGTTTTCCGGCATGGATGGAACGGTAAACGGAGTGGCCTCCACCACGGGTGGGCGCGAATCCCGGGCAGCCTGTTCGGTTCTGGCGGATGCCTCCGGAGCAGGTTCAGGGGCCGGCTCGGGCTCGGTAGTAATAGAGGCAACAACTTGATCTGTAGAGGGTGGTTCGAAGGCTTCTGCCATCTGGAGGTCTTCCCGAACCGAGGCGAACCCGGCGGTCACGAGCAGCATGAGTGCCAGGGCATTTACGAACAGAAGCGGTCTGAAATCGACCATGACGGAACCTCTTGATCCTGCATTCTTGGAATTCTGTCTACCGGTTCATCTTACCCAGTGAGTGCAACGCTATGTAACAGAAAGTGACGGGGAGTTACCGAGAATGCAGGCCAAATCACACTTTATCCGGAAGCTGGTCATGGTTGAGTTGCTCCCATGATCTCATGTACACGTCGGCTTCGTATTGATAAGGCGATTTGAAAGGGGTTAGCACGAAATCGAAGACGAGAAAGAAAAATCCGATGGAGGCCCAGGCGATGGCCAGGGTGCTGATGGTCGTTGCCTGTACCTCCGGGTTCGAGTTGACGAAATTCTGCAACACCGGAATCAGATCCGATGCCATCGCAACGGGGTTGAAGCTGGCCATCACCAGTGGCACCCAGAAGGCGATGAATATCGGGAAGAACCCGAATGACCAGAGCAATCGGCGGAGCAGATAAAGCGCAACTTCCCGCCAGAAGCGCTGTCTGACTTCCGGTACTTTCCGGATCCGCTCAAGGTAGCGCCGACGTTCTGCCCAGTAGGCGGCTACTTCCGGGGCCTCAACGGCCTTAGGTTGGGGTGCAGGTGTTGTCATGTACGGCGCGGTACCCTATAGCTTCTGGAGTGATGCATGATAAGCGATACTACGTGTTACCCTACAATTCTCCAATTGTTTAAAGACAGGATAGTTTGAATGGCTGCAGTGATCGACAACGCAACCCATCCGGCCTTTGAGAAACTTCGCAGTCACCGGATCGATACACTCAACCTCGAGGTCGAGGAGTATCGCCACAAGAAGACTGGCGCCCGCCATCTGCATCTGGCAGCCGACAACGACGAGAATGTGTTTTTCGTGGCCCTGCGTACCTTCCCGATGGATTCCACCGGGGTGGCTCATATTCTGGAACACACGGCATTGTGTGGCAGCGAGCGTTTCCCGGTTCGCGACCCGTTCTTCATGATGATTCGGCGGTCACTGAACACGTTCATGAACGCCTTCACCAGCAGCGACTGGACGGCCTATCCCTTTGCGAGCATGAACCGGAAGGATTTCGACAATCTGCTGTCGGTTTACCTGGATTGTGTGTTTTTCTCCAAGCTCGATCCGCTGGATTTTGCGCAGGAAGGTCACCGCCTTGAGTTCGATAAGCCGGAAGACCCGTCCACGGATCTGGTATACCGGGGTGTTGTATATAATGAGATGAAAGGCGCCATGAGTTCGCCTACTTCCCAGCTGTGGCAGAACCTCAGCAGTCACCTGTTCCCGACCACTACCTATCACTACAACAGTGGCGGCGAGCCCGATCACATTGTGGACCTGAGCTACGATGACCTGCTGCAGTTCTACCGCCACCACTATCACCCCAGCAACGCGATATTTGCTACCTACGGCGATATCCCGGCTCATGAGCATCATGAGAAATTCGAAGAGCTGGCGCTGAAACGGTTCGACCGGCTGGACATCGATCTTCCGGTTCGCGACGAGAAGCGCATGTTCGCTCCGGTCAGGGTAGAGCAGGGCTATGCGGTCAACGAAGGCGAGGATACCGACAACAAGACCCACATCGTTGTTGGCTGGTTGCTCGGCCACAGCTTTGATTTGCAGGAGAACCTGGAGGGCCAGCTGCTCTCTGCGGTACTGCTGGAAAACAGTGCTTCACCACTGATGCGAGCCCTGGAAACCACGGACCTTGGGCATGCACCTTCGCCCATGTGTGGTCTGGAAGACTCTAACCGTGAAATGACCTTTGTTTGCGGCATCGAAGGTAGTGAGCCGGACAAACACAAGGATCTGGAAGCACTGCTTGAGTCCACGCTGCTCAAGGTGATGGAGGACGGCGTCAGCCAGGAACGTCTGGAGGCCATCCTGCATCAGCTCGAACTGCACCAGCGGGAAATTGCTGGTGACCAGTTCCCATATGGCCTGCAGCTGATCATGAGCGCCATCGCACCCATGGTGCACGGCGGTGATCCTGTTGAATTGCTCGATCTGGAGCCTGTCCTGGCAACGCTCCGGGAAAAAATCCGGGACCCGCAGTACGTGCCGGATCTGATCCGCCGTAAGCTTCTTGAGAACCCGCATCGGGTCACCTTGACCCTGCGGCCGGATGAAAAGCTCGAATCTCGCCGGCAGGAAGCCATCCGTGACGCGCTGGCCCGTCGCAAGGCCGAGCTGACCGATGACGAGGTCCGGATGATTGTTGACCGGGCAAGGGCGCTGGAAGAGCGCCAGATGCACAAGGACGATGACTCCATTCTGCCAAAGGTGGATTTATCTGATGTGCCTCTGCAGATGCCTGAGCCGGACGGGCGTTATGACGGCGACATTTCAGCGACCGTTTATGCACGTGGTACCAATGGTCTGGTTTACGAGCAGATAGTTGTCCCGGTGCCGGCTCTGACCGAAGAGGAGCTGCTGCTTGTGCCTTACTACACCACCCTGATTTCCGAAGTGGGCTGCGGTGATCTGGACTACCTGCAGATGCAGGACCGTATCTCTGCGGAGTCTGGTGGTATCGGCGCAGCGTTCAGCGCCAAAGGCCGTATTGATGATGTTCAGGCGTTGTCAGGACACATCATCTTCAGCGGCAAGGCACTGGCCCGTAACCGCAGTGAATTGACCCGTCTTCTACGGGATGTCTACACCAATGCCCGCTTTGATGAGAAAGAGCGAATCCGGGAGATCATTGCGCAGATCCGGGCCCGTCGCGAGCAGGCCGTAACCGGCAGTGGCCATGCCCTGGCCATGGGCGCGGCTTCACAGGGTATGAGCCCAGGCGCCTGGCTTTCTTTCCGGCTGGGTGGTCTCGCCGGTATTCGCGGCACCAAGCAGCTGGATCAGGCCCTGAAAGATCCAGAGGAATTGACGGCGCTCTGTGACAAGCTTTCTGCATTGCACGAGAAGATCGGCAAACAGGGGCGGGAGTTCCTGGTGATTGGAGAAGAGGATCAGCTCCCGGCGATGGTTGATGATCTGAAATCCTGCTGGCGTGATGCCTCGGAAGCGGGGATTGCAGGCTGGAAAATGGAACCGGTCAATTACACAACCCGTGAGGCGTGGCTGACCTCCACTCAGGTCAACTTCTGTTCCAGGGCCTACAGCACTGTCGCTGTCGATCATCCCGATGCGGCGGCACTGACGGTGTTGGGTGGTTTCTTGCGTAATGGTTACCTGCACCGCGCCATTCGGGAGAAGGGTGGAGCCTACGGCGGCGGCGCCGGGCAGGACAGCGTGAACGGCACGTTCCGGTTCTTCTCCTACCGTGATCCGCGCCTGGAGGAAACGCTGGACGATTTCGACGCGGCCCTTGCGTGGCTTCAGGACAATGACCACGACTATCAGGAGCTCGAAGAGTCGATTCTTGGTGTAATTGGTCAACTCGACAGGCCCCGTTCCCCGGCGGGTGCGGCTCGTCATGCCTTCCACAACAAGTTGTTTGGCCGCAGCCCGGAACAGCGGGCGAGGTTCCGGGAGCGTGTGCTGTCGGTCACACTGGATGATCTGAAGCGTGTGGCGAGAACCTGGCTGGTGCCGGAGAAAGCCAGTACGGCCGTGGTAACCAGCCCGGAAAACCGGGCCAGGGCCGAGGAGCTTGGTCTGACCATTCAGGAACTGTAAAACCGATATAAAAAGAGGCCAGATGAAATGCTCATCTGGCCTCTTTTTAGCGTGAGTCATTTCTTATTTTGCCCCGATGACGCCCTCTAGCCTTCTCTGCCTCTAGCGTTGCCGCTTCAGACCGGTTGTCACCATGATTCGGGTGGAGATCTCCTCAACCGAATAGGCCGTGGTATTCAGGTACGGAATCCGCTCACGCCGATACATCAACTCGATTTCCTCAATCTCGTACATGCACTGCTTGATGGATGAGTAACGAGAGTTTGGTTTGCGTTCGTTGCGGATGGTTGCCAGCCGCTCCGGCTCGATAGTCAGCCCGAAAATTTTCTCTTTGTAAGGTTTCAGGGCTTTCGGGATCTGCTGGTCTGCCAGGTCTTCTTCGGTAATCGGATAGTTCGCCGCCTTCACGCCATATTGCAGTGCCAGATAGAGACAGGTGGGGGTTTTCCCGCTTCGAGAGGCCCCAACGAGGATCAGGTCTGCTTCATCGTAATGCCGGGTGCGTGCGCCATCGTCATTATCCAGCGCGAAATTGACGGCATTGATCCGGCGTTCATAGCTGCCTTCATTGTTGATGGCATGGGATTTACCGACGGTATAAGAAGAGGAGGACTGAAGTTCCTGCTCCAGGGGGCTGAGAAAGGTACCGAAGATGTCCACCATGAAACCCTCGGCGGTGGCGATGATTTCCCGGATATCACTGTTTACAATGGTATCGAACACCAGCGGCCGTGCGCCGTCTGTCTCGGCCGCCTTGTTGATTCGTGTGACCATTTCCCGGGCTTTTTCTTCATCCGCAATATAGGGAACGGTGACCCGTTCAAATTCGATCTTTTCGAACTGGGCCAGAAGACTGTGCCCCAGTGCTTCGGCTGTCAGGCCGGTGCCATCAGAAATGAAAAAAGCAGTGCGTTTCATGCTGTATCGTCCGGTTCCTTGGTTCCTTTATTCCTGGCCTGGTGGCCTAGGTAATTTCCGCAGGTTACAGTATCATACACGCCAAGTTCGAGACTCCGCAGTGGATATTGTCTGCTTTTACTGCTTGATACCGCTGGCCCGATTTTGCTCTTAGCTTTACAGACTCAAGGGAGACATGCTTTGGAAGATTACATTATCTGGTTTGATCACCTGGGAATGTCCGATGTCGATCGGGTAGGCGGGAAGAACGCCTCACTCGGCGAAATGATCAGTAATCTCGCCAACGCAGGTGTTACCGTTCCGGGTGGCTTCGCCACCACAGCGCACGCCTATCGTGAATTTCTGGCTACCGACGGCCTGAAGGGCCGGATCGACGAGGCTCTGGATGCCCTGGACATCAACGATGTCAACGAACTCGCCCGGGTTGGGGCGAAGATTCGCCAGTGGATTATTGAAACGCCATTCCCGGACGTTCTGGAAAATGCGCTGAAAGAGTCCTTTGCAGCGCTACAGGATGGTAACGAGCATATGGCCGTTGCTGTTCGATCCTCCGCAACGGCGGAAGATCTGCCGGACGCCTCATTCGCTGGCCAGCAGGAAACCTTCCTGAACGTCGTGGGCCTCGAGCAGGTACGCACCTCTGTAAAGGAAGTGTTTGCGTCGCTGTTCAATGACCGCGCTATTTCCTACCGCGTGCACCACGGTTTTGACCACAAGATGGTCGCTCTCTCAGCGGGCATCCAGAAGATGGTGCGTAGCGAAACGGCGGCCAGTGGCGTGATGTTCACGCTGGATACCGAGTCCGGTTTCCGGGACGTGGTATTTGTGACGGCCTCTTACGGTCTGGGTGAGACCGTCGTTCAGGGTGCTGTAAACCCTGATGAATTCTACGTACACAAGCCTACTCTGGAAGCCAATCGTCCAGCCGTCCTGCGGCGCAATCTGGGCAGCAAGGCCATCAAGATGGTCTATCACACCAAGCCCGGTGAAGGCGAGTTCGTGGAAACGGTCAAGGTTGAGCAGGAAGACCGTAACCGATTCTGCATCACAGACGCGGAGGTGGAAGACCTGGCCCGCCAGGCCATGATTATCGAAAAGCACTACCAGCGCCCCATGGATATTGAATGGGCGAAGGATGGTGATGACGGCAAGATCTATATCGTTCAGGCCCGCCCTGAAACCGTTAAAAGCCGCGCATCCGCTAATGTCATGGAGCGGTACCTGCTGAATGAAACCGGTAAAGTACTGGTCGAAGGCAGGAGTATCGGCCATAAGATCGGTAGCGGCCCGGTGAAGATCATCACCAGCATCAAGGAAATGGACCGTGTTCAGGCCGGCGATGTGCTGGTAACGGATATGACCGATCCGGACTGGGAGCCAGTCATGAAACGGGCTTCCGCCATTGTTACCGATCGTGGTGGCCGTACCTGCCACGCTGCAATCATTGCCCGCGAGCTGGGCATTCCGGCCGTGGTTGGTTGCGGCGATGCCACCGAGTTGCTCACCGACGGCCAGCAAGTGACCGTGTCTTGCGCCGAGGGTGATACCGGCATGATCTATGAGGGTGCCCTGGACTTCGAGCTACGGGAGAACACCGTCGACTCCATGCCCAACATCCCGTTCAAGATCATGATGAACGTGGGCAACCCGGACCGCGCCTTCGATTTTCAGGCGCTGCCGAACGAGGGCGTGGGGCTGGCGCGGCTGGAGTTCATCATTAACCGGATGATCGGTGTCCACCCCAAGGCACTGCTGAACTTTGACGGGCTGCCCCGTGATATCAAGCAGACCGTCGAAAAGCGCATCTCCGGCTACAGTTCGCCGGTGGATTTCTACGTCGACAAGCTGGTGGAGGGCATCTCTACCCTGGCGGCTGCGTTCGCGCCCAAGAAAGTGATCGTGCGGCTGTCGGATTTCAAATCCAACGAATACGCTAACCTGATCGGCGGCACCCTGTACGAGCCGGACGAAGAGAATCCGATGCTCGGTTTCCGGGGGGCCTCCCGCTACATCTCCGATACCTTCCGGGACTGCTTCGAGCTGGAATGTCGCGCCCTGAAAAAAGTACGTAATGAAATGGGCCTGACCAATGTGGAAGTCATGGTCCCGTTTGTGCGCACTGTGGGTGAGGCGGAACAGGTAGTGAATCTCCTGGCGGAGAACGGACTCAAGCGTGGTGACAACGGTCTGCGGGTCATCATGATGTGCGAGCTGCCGGCCAATGCGCTGCTGGCGGATCAGTTCCTGGAGCACTTTGACGGCTTTTCCATCGGCTCCAACGATCTGACTCAGCTGACCCTGGGTCTGGACCGGGATTCGGGCATCATCGCGCACCTCTTCGATGAGCGTAACGATGCGGTCAAGGCACTGCTTTCCAACGCCATCCAGGCGTGCAAGAAGGCCGGCAAGTACATCGGTATCTGCGGGCAGGGGCCATCGGATCATCCGGACCTTGCCAAGTGGCTGATGGATCAGGGCATTGATACCGTGTCACTGAACCCGGATTCGGTACTGGACACCTGGTTCTTCCTGGCCGACGAAAAAATCGACTGAGTTTATTTCCAGGATAAGGAGAGCGACAACGTGACTACGATAATTACCCCGGACCTGTGTGATGAATTTCCGGAAGTGCTGGTTGTGGAACCCGGCTTCAATAACTACGGTGGCAACAAGGCGTTTGGCGGTGAGATTGTGACCGTGAAGTGTTTTGAAGATAACTCCGTGGTGAAAGAGCAGGTTGGCCAGCCTGGGAACGGTCGTGTAATGGTCGTGGATGGTGGCGCTTCAAAGCGCCATGCGCTATTGGGCGACATGCTTGCGGAGAAAGCTGCGAGCAACGGCTGGGCCGGCCTGATCATCTATGGTTGCGTGCGCGACGTGGATGAGATTGGCAACACCGCCCTGGGTGTGCAGGCCCTTGGTACCCATCCCAGAAAGAGCGAGAAGCGTGGCCTGGGGGACCTGAATGTTCCGGTCACCTTCCACGGCGTTACCTTCCACCCCGGACACTATGTCTATGCCGATAACAACGGCATCATTGTTTCTGAGAAGCCTCTGGTTTGAGGCTTTTCCCGGAAGAGACAAAAACGGCGGCCAATGGCCGCCGTTTTTCGTTCAGCGAGTGACTTCGCTGATGTTCGTTCCCAGAAGGAATCCGTCTCCCTCCGGTTCGCAGCGAATGACTTCGCACACAGTCTCCAGCGGCGGGAATTGATCACTGCTGGAGTGAAGAACCGTGTGAAGTTCCTCGCCAACGCTCACGGCCTGCTCAACGTAGAGTTGCATGCCGGTCGCGCTCAGATCACGGCAGATCCCTTTGAAGCGGTTGCCCTGGCTGTCGCTGATCTCGATCTCCGAATTCACCTGCATACGGTGGAAATCGCGTTTCTCCGAATAATCCTTCATGGCATCAGGCCCAGTTGTCGGTTTTTCTTGTCGGTTTGAGCATCGGAATGAGTAGTGCCAGCAAAACGCCTCCGAGAACGAGGCCGGCGCCCAGCAACATGAAATCGTATTCCTTGCTGGCTTCCAGACGCTCGTTTTCAGCCGTGAGCACTTCAAGGTCGTTGCGAATCTTCTGGTTCTCTTCCCGCAGCTCGCGGTTGCGACGTTCCAGATTGATGGAATCGGCGGCGATACTCTTGATCCGCTGTAGCTCTTCCTGGAGCTCCTGTGAACGGTCAGAAAGCGAGGCCTCGGAGGTTTCCAGAGAGTTGCGCTCACTGACGACGTTAGACAACTGTTCTTTTACCTGGGCGAGCTCAGCGCGCGTTTCTTCCAGCTGACGGTTGGCCGTGCGCAGGCGATCTGCGGCAATGGGTGTCTCGCTCAGGTATTGGCTGGAAACCCAGCCCTCGGTGCCCTTGGGGGTGCGAACCAGGGTGTATCCGGAATCGGAGGCCTCAATGACTTCCAGCGGCGTGCCACTGGGAACCGCGTTTTCGATGATCCGGAACTGAGAACCTGCGCCGGACCTCACCGGTAGGTACAACTGGTCGTCAACCCAGACAGTCTTGGCCTGGGCAGCAGCAATGGAGGACACTGCGAATAACACACTGATTGCGAGACGAAAAAGCGTCACTGGTTACGTTCCCTGAAATTCTGCGGTTGAAATCTGAGTCTGATTAAAAGCGCAATTTTGTCACAGATGCCCCGCCGTGCAAGCGCGCCATCATTACAATAAACTCATGGGCCCCCAAGGCCTGCTCACGGGAGGACAGCTTTGAAAGGCTTTACCACAACCTTTTCATAGACGCCTGCCTCCACATAAGGATCGGCATCCGCCCAGGCCTGGGCCGCTTCCAGCGAGTCAAATTCTGCGATTACCAGGCTACCGGTAAAGCCGGCATCGCCGGGCTCTGGAGTATCCAGCGCCGGATGAGGGCCAGCGACAAGCAATCGGCCCTCGGTTTTCAAGGCCTGAAGTCGGTCGATGTGAGCGGGACGCGCGGACTGACGCAACGGCAGGCTGTTCTCGACATCTTCACTGATAATGGCGTAGTACATTCAGCTCTCCGAACTGGTTTTCAAAGACAGGATAGTTGATCAGACAATCAGCGGTCGTGTCGTGCAAGGGTTGGCTGGTACACTGTTAAACCCTGGCAAGCCGCCAGTTATCTGAAGATTCAGGATATTTTGTGACTATACCGCAAGACCCGCATTTGTGCATTGATCTGCATTGCCACAGCACGGCTTCCGATGGCGCGCTATCACCGGCAGCGCTGGTCGAACGCGCTGCCGGTCGGGGTGTCACCCACCTGGCCCTGACTGACCACGACACCATCGCGGGCCTTGCCGAAGCCGAAGCGGCAGCGCAAGCGCAGGGTATCGTCCTGATTCCGGGGGTTGAGCTTTCCTGTCTCTGGAAAAGCCGAACCATCCACATCGTCGGCCTGGATTTTGATGCCGGGCAGGCTGGTTTCAGGCAGGCGCTGGAGCAGCAGAACGACAATCGCTGGGCTCGTGCTCGAATGATCGCGGAGCGCCTGGGCAAGCTTGGTGTTGATGATCTTCTCGGTAAGGCCGCCGAGGCGGCCGGTGGCGACGTGCCCGGACGGCCCCACTTTGCCCAGGTTCTGACAGAGGCTGGCGTGGTTCGCAATGCTGCACAGGCATTCAAGCGATATCTGGGTAACGGTAAGCCCGGTGATGTAAAGGCTTTCTGGCCGGAGCTTCCAGAAGTCGTACGCTGGATCACCGAGGCGGGTGGCGTTGCGGTTCTTGCTCATCCCCGAAAATATCAGCTTACAGCAACCAAACTCAGGGAACTGACCGCGGATTTCCGAAGGGCAGGGGGGCAGGCAATTGAGGTGTCTACCTCAGGCCAATCCAGTGGTGATCTGGGTTTTCTTGCAGAGCTGTGCTGGAAAGAGAAATTGCTGGCATCCCAGGGCAGTGATTTCCACTTTCCCGGCGCTCCCTGGTGTGAGCTTGGCCGCATCATGAAAATGCCAGACGGGCTCGAGCCGGTCTGGCATTCGTTCAGACAACCTGTTCTGAGTTCGGCGCCGGCTTAATCCGGCGCGTGGAATAGCAGGTACAGATCCGTCAGTGAGTCCGGGATGGCTTCTGCCATCTGCCTGGATAGCTTGTCACTGTTGCGAACCTTCTGGAAATCCTCGTCATCGAACAGTCCTGAGAGTGTCAGCATTGGCACCATCAGATCGGCCGCTTCTTCTTCGCTGGCCGCTTCGAGCCATTCTTCTTCGTGTTCAAGGAAGGTGTCCACGAACCCGGCGCACCAGTTTTCCAGTGCGTTCATCGGGTCGCCATCCTCCGGCTCCGGAAGTTCCAGGGCCTGCCCCATGTCCAGGGAATGGGCCATGTCATTGGCCAGCTGGGCCGAGCAGCGCCTGAACACCTCGGGTATCCCGGTATCGGGCACCTGATCGGTGCCCGTGGCGAGGCGGAAGATTTCTTCCGCGCTCACTTCAGCCGGGCCGACGACGCTGGCGCAGACTACCCCATGGAAACCGAAGAAATCCAGGGCATCATCGCCCCAGGGCTCGGCAAAGAGGATGTCTTCCAGCGCTTCTATGTCGGAGTTCGATAGCATCAGTTAGTTACTCCCGGCCTTTTTGGCCTCTTCCGCAGCCTTCTGGCGCTTGCGGACTTCTCTAGGATCATTGTAAGCGCGGCCTGGCGTTACCGGAACGTCGACTGCCGGGGCGTCCGCAGGCTTGTCCTTGGCCATTGCCTCCGGAGCGGAGGCCTTCTCTTCCTTCGCGGGCTCTGCTGTTTTGGGCTCGGCTTTCTTGGGCTCGGCCTTTTCGGGGTTGGCCTGAGCTGCTTCCGGCGGCTTTGGTTCCGGTTGAGCCTCGGGATTCTTGCGCTCGGGTGCTACCTTCTCATCCGCTGGCTTTTCGACCTTCTCGGGTTGTGGTGCCTCCTCCGGTTCTACCTTGGCGGCTGGCGCTTCCTTGGGCTTCGCCGGCTGCTTCTTCGCCCGCGGCGCTTGTTCACCGTCGGCCGTGGCCCTGGATTCCGGCTTTGGCCTCGGAGCTGCCTCTTTCTCGGGAGCCTGGTCCGTCACCGGCTTTGGCTCATCAGTGGCCGCGGTGCTCTTGGTAGGACCTTTGTCTGCGGCTGCTTCTTGAGCCTGGTCGGCAACTTTTTCGCTCTTTTCCTCAGGCTTCTGGTGAGGTTCTGAGCTTTGTTCTGCCTTGGCCGGCTCGGCTTTTTCAGTTTGCGCCTGAACAGCTTCCTGCTTTTTAGCTGGCCTGTCGGCAGCGGGTTTTGTGTCCGTTGCCGGTTGAGCCTCGGGCTTGCTGGCCGAGGGCGCTTTGTCTGCGGATGCCTTCTCGGGCTTCTGCTCTTGTGCCTCTTTTGCCGGCTCTTTCTGAGCAGCCGCGGGTTTCGGTGCTTCGATGGCCGCCGGCGCAGTATCGGCTCTGGTTTCGGGCTTGTCAGACGCCATGTTGACGGCTTCCTTCGCCTGCTCGGCTTTCACCTCGGGCTTGGCATCGTCACCACCGTTTTCCGGCTGTGTGTCCTTCTGATGCCTCTCGCTACGAGCGGCTTTTCGATCAGCTGGAGCGGACGCCGGTGCTTCCGAAGGAGAGCCGTCGCGGTTGCGCTGGCGACGTGGCTTTCTGCGCTTCTCTTCTGAACCGGTCTTGTCTGCTGGCCCGGACTTGGCCGCATTATCCTGCGGGCCCTGATCCTTCTGGTCAGTCTGATCGCGGTTATCCTTCTGGTCCCGCTGGGGCCTGCTGCGGCCTCGGCCCTGGTTGTCGCGACGGTTGTCACGGCGATTGTCAGAGCCTTTGTTGTCGGCGCTCTTGTTGTCGCCTCCGCGATTATCCTGGCCTTTGTTTTCGGATGCCTGGCGACTCTGATTGCCACGGTTCTGGTCGTCGTTGCGGTTGCGCCCGCGGCCACGGTTGTCCTCACCACGGCTCTGTTGGCCGCCCTGGCGACGGTCGTTGCCACTGCGGTTGCCGCCTGCACGCTGGTCATCGCCACGGGCTACCCGGGATTTGCGACGGTCCTGACGGCCCTGATTACGAAGATCTTCGCGTTGGCTCTGGCTCTGTTCACCTTTCTCGATCTTCTGCTCTTCCTCGCCACTGAAGAAGCCGGAGATCTTGCGACCGAGTCTGCGGAGGAGGCCTTCCTCCTGCTCGACGGTTTCATCAGCCTTTGGTGCGGCCGGGGCAGGCGCGGGTGCGCTGGGCCGGATGGCTTTCACCGCAGCCTGTTCGCGTGCCGGCTTCTCAGGGGTCGGGGCCTCAAAGATTTCCTCTTCGCGCTCGCTGTATTCCTGGGCCACCTGATGGCTGGAAATGTGTTCGGGCGTTGTTTCATCCTGGCGCATCCGGATGATTTCGAAATGTGGTGTCTCCATGTGCGGAACCGGCACCACAACCACGCTTACTTCCTGGCGGGCTTCAATGTCGGCCAGTTGCTTGCGTTTTTCGTTGAGCAGGAAAGTGGCGACGGAAACCGGGACAACGGCTCGTACTTCCCCGGTCTTGTCCTTTGACGATTCCTCGTAGATCAGGCGCATGATGCTCAGGGCGAGTGACTCGATGCCACGAATGGTGCCCTGACCTTCACAGCGGGGGCACACTTCGCTACGGGTCTCGCCCAGGGAGGGGCGCAGGCGCTGACGGGACATTTCCAGCAGACCGAAGCGAGAGATCTTGCCGACCTGAACCCGGGCCCGGTCGATTTCCAGGGCCTCGCGCATCTTCTGCTCGACTTCGCGCTGGTGCTTGGCAGGCGTCATATCGATAAAGTCGATGACAATCAGTCCGCCCATGTCACGCAGGCGCAGCTGGCGTGCGATTTCCTCTGCCGCTTCCAGGTTCGTCTGGAGAGCCGTTTCCTCGATATCCTGGCCTTTTGTGGCGCGGGAAGAGTTGATGTCGATGGAAACCAGAGCCTCGGTAGGGTCAATCACGATGGAGCCGCCGGAGGGTAGTTTCACTTCCCGCTGGAAGGCGGTCTCGATCTGACCTTCGATCTGGTAGCGGCTGAACAGGGGGATTTCGTCCTTGTACAGCTTGATCTTGTTTTCGAAGGTGGGCATGACTGCACGAACGAAATTCACAACGTCTTCATAGACGCCGTTGGCGTCAATCAGAACCTCGCCGATATCCTGGCGAAGGTAGTCACGAACCGCACGGATGATCACGTTGCTTTCCTGGTGAATCAGGAAAGGGGCCTTGCGCTCGCCGGCGGCCTGTGTGATGGCCTCCCAGAATTGCACCAGGTAGTCCAGATCCCACTGGAGTTCTTCGGTGGTACGGCCAATGCCGGCGGTACGAACGATGATGCCCATGGATTTCGGCACCTGCACATCGTTCATCGCTTCTTTGAGCTGCGCCCGCTCATCGCCCTCAATGCGGCGGGAAATGCCGCCGGCACGGGGGTTGTTGGGCATCAGCACCAGGTAGCGGCCAGCCAGGGAGATAAACGTGGTCAGGGCTGCGCCCTTGTTGCCACGTTCTTCCTTGTCGACCTGCACAATCACTTCCTGGCCTTCGGAAACAACGTCCTTGATGTTGATCTTGCCTTCGATCTGGCCAGGCGACTTCTTGAAGTATTCCTTGGAAATTTCCTTCAGCGGCAGAAAGCCGTGGCGCTCGGCGCCGAAATCCACAAACGCGGCCTCAAGGCTGGGCTCGACCCGGGTAATGCGGCCCTTGTAGATATTGGCTTTCTTCTGCTCGCGGGAGCTGGATTCGATATCAAGGTCGAACAGACGCTGGCCGTCAACCAGGGCGACGCGCAACTCTTCGGGATGAGTTGCATTGATAAGCATTCTTTTCATGGAAAGAAAGAGTTCCTGTCGTTTAATTTGACAGAAAACCGGAGGGGATCGCATCAGCGAAGCAGGATGTGCGTGCCGCGGGCCCTGTTACTTCAAGAGCGGACCGGCGGCCAGACGAATCAGACCCTTCTGGGGTTTGATCCTTTAGGTCTGAGACCAACGCCGACGATCCGGCTGCCTGTGAGCAGGGAGAGGTCGTGTAAGGTTCGTGTCTGTTGACGCATGTTATCCGTTTTCAGGTTCACTCAGGTGCCTGGGTCTCACGTCGTATTCGTATGCTGGACGGCCCGGCCCTGGGTGGCAGTGATTCTTCGCGATGTCGCCCGCGGTTTTCCGCGCGGTTTGTCTCTCCCCCGGGTACAGGATGCAGTCTTTTGAAGATCTGTCCTGATCCTCCGGGAGCATTTCTCTCGCCGTTCCCGGTAGTGATTGGGTGCACGGCGTTCAAACTCTCGAATAGTGTCGGTATACTTCTGCCGCTCCGGCTTCTGACTTGAGTTGGTCAGGCCGTAGACAAACGGCAAATCACGCCGGAATATAACAGTATTCATGCAGCCGTTCAATCCTGCAGTCACTCCAGCAGCCAAGGAAGTTCATGACTCGAAAGTCTGCGAGCAGAAAGTCAGCCCGACCAAAGCCCGAAAGGGCAAAAAAACCCAGCAGGGCCGGCAGTGAGAGTCAGGCTGTTCGTGGAGAAGTCCGTCAGGGCGTCCAGTGGGTGACTGTGGACGAAGACAACGACGGTCAGAGGGTGGATAACTTCCTTCTTGCCCAGCTCCGTGGTGTGCCCAAGAGCATTATTTATCGCGTCATCCGCAAAGGCGAGGTGCGGGTCAATAAAGGTCGGGTCAAGCCGGATTCCCGGGTTAAAACTGGTGATCAGGTGCGTATCCCGCCGATCACCCGAAAGGAAAAGCCTGATCAGGTGGCGCCCGGGTCCCGGGTGCAGGGCGTGATGGAATCAGCGGTTGTTTTCGAGAACGAGCAGATGCTGGTGGTCAACAAGCCGTCCGGTATCGCCGTTCACGGCGGCAGCGGGCTGAGTTTCGGGTTGATCGAGGTGCTTCGTTCCGCTCGCCCCTCGGCAAAGTTTCTGGAGCTCGTTCACCGTCTGGATCGGGATACGTCCGGGTTGGTCATGGTGGCCAAGAAGCGGTCGGCGCTGCGTTATCTTCAGGATGAGCTGCGGCAGAAACGAATCCGCAAGTATTATCATGCCTTGGTTGCCGGCGACTGGCCGGCAAGCGTTGACCGCGTGGATGTGCCTCTGCTGCGTTACGAGATGCCCAATGGCGAGCGTCGGGTGAAGGTTGATACCGCCGGCAAGGCGTCCCTGACGACGTTCCGCTGCCTCGAGCATTATGCGGGCTACAGCCTTGTCGAGGCGTCGCCAATTACCGGTCGTACACACCAGATCCGCGTGCACAGCGCCTGGGCCGGTCATCCGATTGCGGGTGACGACAAGTATATGGATGATGTCAGCCTCAAGGCGTTCCGGTCCATTGGCGGGCAAAGGCTGATGCTGCACGCACGGGCCCTGGAATTTACCTTGCCGGTCTCGGGTGAAGCGATGCGCCTCGAAGCGCCTTACGACGATGCATTCAATGACGTGCTCAGGAAGCTTTCCGGGCGTCTTAAAGGAAACGATCAATGAACGTCAGAGTAGTAATTTTTGACTGGGACGGCACCCTGGTGGACTCGGTTGAGCATATTGCTGACAGCCTGCATCAGGCAGCAACCGAGCTGGGCTTTCCGGCCCTGGAGCGTGAGGCTTACCGGGATATCATTGGGCTTGGCATGGTCGAGGCGTTGGAGAAGCTTTATCCGGGCATTAGTCGGGAAGAAATGAACAGAATCCGCGACGGTTACGGACGCTATTTCTTCAGCAAGGTGACAACACCCCAAAACGTGTTCGAGGGTATGGCCGATGTGGTCGCGGATCTGCGAGGATCCGGTCGCATTTGTTCCGTTGCAACCGGCAAGAGTCGGCGCGGGCTGGATTTTGCCCTGGTTTCCAGCGGTCTTGGTGACCACTTCGAGATCACCCGTTGTGCCGATGAGACGCGGTCCAAGCCCGATCCGGCCATGCTCGAGGAGATTCTTCGTTTCTATCGTATTGAGCCCGACGAAGCAGTGATGATTGGCGATACCCGATACGATCTTGAAATGGCCCGGCGTATTGGTATGCCCTCCATCGGCGTTGAGTGGGGTGTGCACAAGCGGGATGTGCTGGGTGACTATTCGCCCCATGCCATTGTTGAATCCGTGCCAGACCTCCGGCGGGTGCTGGGGCTGTAAACAGACCGAATTCATTGACGTTGCTGACAGGATGCGCACATGAGTGACTGGGAATCTGACAAGTCTGCCGATTGGGGTGACAAACCGGTGGAGCCTGAAAAAGAAAGCAAGCCGTTTTTCGGGCGCAAGTCACCGAAGCTTCCGCCCGAGTCAGGACGTGACTGGAAGCTCATCGAAAAACTCGTCATGTCGCTGCAGTCTGAGCAGCGCAAGAGCCGGCGCTGGGGCATCTTTTTCAAGTTCCTGACGTTTGGTTACCTGATCGCATTGCTGTTTTTGATCAAGTTTCCCCTGGGTGAATCACTGGAGGGTGTAACCGGAAAACACACGGCGCTGGTAGAGATAAACGGTCCGATCGCTGCCGACGAACTGGCCAGTGCCGACAATATTGTAGGTTCTCTGCGAACAGCCTTCGAAGAGCCAAACTCGGTAGCCGTGATTTTGCGCATCAACAGCCCGGGTGGCAGCCCGGTTCAGTCAGGGTACGTCTACGATGAGATCAAGCGCCTGCGGGAAGAATATCCCGAGAAAAAGGTCTACGCCGTGATCTCGGACATCGGCGCTTCCGGTGCCTATTACATTGCTGCGGCAGCGGATGAAATCTACGCCAACCGGGCCAGCCTTGTCGGCTCGATTGGGGTGGTGGCTGGCGGTTTCGGGTTTACCGAGGTTATGGAGAAGATCGGCGTGGATCGCCGTCTCTATACGGCCGGTGAGAACAAGGCGTTCCTTGATCCGTTTTCGCCGGAGCAGGAAGAGGAAGTCACGTTCTGGCAGAGTGTCCTTGAAAACACCCACCAGCAGTTTATCGAAGCGGTCAAGCAAGGGCGTGGTGATCGCCTGGCCGATGATGAGCGCCTGTTCAGTGGGCTGGTCTGGAGTGGCGAGCAGGCCGTTGAACTTGGCCTGGCTGATGGGCTCGGCAGCGCATCACACGTTGCCCGGCAGATCATAGGTCAGGAGGAACTGGTGGACTACAGCCGTCGCAAATCGCCGTTCCAGGATATTGTTGATCAGCTTGGTGTCGCCTTTGGCGAGGGTTTCGCCAGTCAACTGGTCGAGTCCCGGCTCGAGCTTCGGTAATGCCTTATGAGGCAGGCCGGTTTTCCAGCAGGGGATTCCGGCCCCATTGCCTCAGCAGATCGTTCAGGGCAATAAGAGGGAGGCCTACCAGACTGTTCGGGTCCCGGCCCTCAAGGGCCTCGAACAGAGTAATACCGAGGCCTTCCATCTTGAAGCTGCCGGCGCAGTCGTAAGGTTTCTCCCGCAGTAGGTAGGCTTCTATCTCCTCATCAGCCAGTTCCCGGAACCTGACGTTAAACGGCTCGCAAAGGCTGTCGATTTTGCCGGAATCGGAGTCGAGCAGCGCCAGGCCTGTAAGAAACAGTACCCTGTGACCACTGCTCTGGCGTAACTGTCCTGTCGCCCTTTCGTGGTTGCCGGGCTTGCTCAGTACCGAGCCGTCGGGCAGGCAGGCGACCTGGTCCGAGCCGATGATCCAGTGGTCGGGGAACCGGTCCGCCAATTCGCGGGCCTTGCTCTCGGCCAGACGTGTCGCCAGGGCTTCTCCGGTCTCGCCTGGATGGGGTGATTCGTCGATATTCGGGCTGGCGCAGGTGAACGGCAAGCCAAGCCGTTCCAGGAGCGCTCTCCGGTACGGTGATGAAGATGCCAGTAAAAGCGGTTTTGGGGGCATTGGTCGAGTCCTTTAAGTGCCTGGCCGGTGCATCTGTTGTGCGTTTATCGTAAATTACACCTATCTGCACTGGAACCCCCGTTAAAAAGCAACGAAGTCTTTGACAGCGGCGGGCTGCGCCCCTAAAATTGCGCGCCTATGTCAAACGCGTCCAACGCCGAGTTGCCCAAATCTGTTGATCCTTACCGGTTAGCGGAACAGAACAGCACACTGGAGGGAGTGATTCCCATCAGCGGGCTTGGCCGTTTTCGAGAAGCCGTCCTCGGGTTTTCGGAAGGCGCTGCGTGCCGGGTCAAACTGTCTTTTTTCATGGATGGTGAGCGTCGTCGCGTTGTTTCGGGCGAGCTGGCGGTTCCGGTTGATCTGGAGTGTCAGCGGTGCATGGGCGCCATGAGCGTGACTCTGGTCTCCGAGTTCAAGCTGGGTCTTGTTACCAGTGACGAGCAGGCGCAACAGCTGCCGAAAGAGCTTGAGCCGTTTTTGACCGATGATTTTACGGCGGACCTCTGGTCAATGGTGGAAGACGAGCTGTTGCTGGTGTTGCCACCTTTTCCGCTTCACGAACGGGACCAGTGTCCTGCCCGGGAAGATCTGGAAGCCTACGAGCCTGACAGCTCCGGGGCAGAGCCGGTGAGAAAGTCGGGTGAGAATCCGTTCAGTGTCCTGGCGGATCTCAAGAAGACAAAGCATTAACCGGGCGTGGGTTGTCCTTCGGGAGACCGGCGCACATTTAACGAACAGACGTTACTTATTGAGCAATACAAGTTTACGTTAACAGGTCAGGAGCATAATCATGGCTGTACAGCAAAACCGAAAGACCCGTTCCAAGCGTGGCATGCGCCGTTCGCACGACGCCCTGAGCGCCGCTGCTCTGAGCACCGACGCGACTACCGGTGAAGTTCATCGTCGTCACCACGTGTCTCCGGACGGCTTCTACCGCGGCAAGCAGGTAATCGAAGCACGCGACGAGTAATCTCGTTGCCGCTATGCACCGCCCCGAATCAGATGGCAGAACGGTGAAGCCGGTCACCATCGCGATTGATGCAATGAGTGGCGACCGCGGCGCTGCCGTCGTGGTTGCCGCATCGCTGCGGGCAGTGCGCGAAAACGAAGCCTTGAGCATCGTTCTGGTGGGAATCCGGAGCGAGCTTGAGGCTTTGTTGCGTGAAGGGCACGCCAGAATTCGCATTGTCGAGGCGGCGGACGTGGTTCGGATGAACGAGCGCCCCTCCCACGCCCTTCGCCACAAGAAGAACTCCTCTATGGCCATCGCTCTCAGCCTTGTTCGCGATGGCGAAGCCCAAGGCTGTGTCAGTGCCGGTAACACCGGTGCATTGATGGCGTTCGGCCGTACGATTATCCGCATGTATCCGGGTATCGAGCGCCCGGCCATTGCCAAACTGATTCCCTCGCTTCGGGGGCGTTGTCACGTCCTTGATCTCGGCGCCAATGTCGACTCAACCGCCGAGAACCTCTATCAGTACGCCCTGATGGGATCCCTGATGGCCTCTGCGATCTGCAGCCAGGCTGAACCGAGGGTCGCTCTTCTGAACGTCGGTGAGGAAGAGATCAAGGGCAATGAGCAGGTCCGGCTGGCGTCTCATATGCTGGCCCAGTGCGATACCATCAACTATATCGGTTATGTGGAAGGCAGTGATCTGTTCCGGGACGTGGCCGATGTGGTGGTCTGTGATGGCTTTGTCGGCAACATTGCCCTGAAAACCGGCGAGGGCGTTGCCGGACTGCTGATTGAGCTGATGGAGCAGGCTTTTACCCGAAACCTCTACGGCAGGCTGGTTGGCCTGCTTGCCCGGCCGATTATCGGTCGGCTTCTGCAATTGATGGATCCTTCCCGGCACAACGGTGCCAGTCTGCTCGGCCTCCAGGGCGTGGTGATCAAAAGCCATGGCAACGCCAACGAACGCGCTATGCTGTCGGCCATTCGCCAGGCTGTCAGGGAAGTGGAGCTGGAAGTGCCTCGCCGTATCAATGAGCGTCTCGACGATCTCATGCTTTGAGTGCCTGAGACTAAAGTCTGTCCCGGTTTGGTCACGCGTTCGCGGATAATTGGCCTAACTTGTACTATTGGCTAATCTCACGTAACCACCCAATGACGATAAGATCCCGCTTATGAAATCAGCCTTTATTTTTCCAGGACAAGGGTCGCAATCAGTGGGCATGCTTTCGGCTGCCGCTGAAGCCTGGCCCATTATCAACAGAACCTTTGCTGAAGCCTCCAATGTGCTTGGCTACGACCTCTGGGCGCTCTGCCAGAAGGGCCCGGCCGAGGAGCTCAATAAAACCATGGTTACCCAGCCTGCGCTGCTTACGGCCAGTGTAGCCCTGTGGCGGCAGTGGTTTGTGGCGGGTGGCAGTGCGCCGGATTTCCTTGCCGGTCACAGTCTGGGCGAGTATAGCGCCCTAGTTGCTGCCGAGAGCCTCGACTTTGTTGAAGCCGTGAAACTGGTTCGTCTGCGCGGTGAGCTTATGCAGGATGCCGTGCCGGCAGGGGAAGGAAAAATGGCCGCTATCCTGGGTCTTGAGGACGATGACGTTGTTGCGGCCTGCGAAAGCGCTGCGCAAGGTGATGTGGTTTCTGCGGTTAACTTCAATGCGCCCGGCCAGGTCGTCATTGCTGGCTCGGCAGCCGCGGTTGAGCGCGCCATTGACGCCTGCAAGGAAAAAGGCGCCCGCAAGGCCATGCCACTGCCGGTCAGCGTGCCTTCCCACTGCGCTTTGATGAAGGGCGCTGCCGAGGAATTGGCAAAAGCGTTGGAAGATGTGCGTTTTAATGATGCTGTCATCCCGGTTATACAAAATGTTAACGCTGCCGCCGAGACCGAATCCGCTACACTGAAGGCCAATCTGCTCAAGCAGCTTTATTCACCGGTCCTCTGGACGGATTCTGTGCGTACTCTCGTTGCCAATGATGTCGAAGTCGCCGTTGAGTGCGGTACTGGCAAGGTCCTGGCAGGGCTTGCCAAACGTATCGACCGGGCTTTGGCCGTTCACAGTATCGAAGACCAGGATTCGCTGGCGAAGGCGCTGGACGCCTTCGGCCAGTCCTGAAACGAAAGGGAGTTATTCATGTCTCTGGAAGGTAAAACCGCACTGGTAACCGGTGCAACCCGCGGTATTGGCCAGGCGATTGCCCGTGCGCTGGCTGCGCAGGGTGCTGAAGTCGTCGGTACGGCGACCAGTGAGGCCGGTGCCGAGTCCATCACCAATGATCTCCAATCGGCCGGTTACAAAGGCTATGGCATGGTCATGAACGTTGCAGATCCCGCCAGCATTGACGCGGGTCTGAAGGCGCTGACGGAAAAATCCGGCGCACCGCTGATTCTGGTCAACAATGCCGGCATTACCCGTGATAACCTGCTGATGCGTTTGAAGGACGAGGACTGGGCGTCAGTCCTGGAGACCAATCTGTCCAGCGTTTACCGCACCAGCAAGGCAGTGCTTCGCGGTATGGCAAAGGCGAAATGGGGTCGGATCATCAATATCAGTTCCGTGGTTGCCGGTATGGGCAATCCGGGGCAGGGCAACTATTGCGCTGCCAAGGCAGGGGTTGAAGGGTTTACCCGGAGCCTGGCCAAAGAAATGTCGAACCGGGGAATCACCGCAAATTGTGTGGCTCCCGGATTTATTGACACGGATATGACAAAAAAACTGGACGACAAGCAGCGCGAGACTATGCTGGAAATCATACCCGCGGGTCGTCTGGGTGAGCCGGAAGAAGTGGCAGCCGTGGTTGCCTTCCTGGCATCAGATGCAGCCGGTTACGTGACGGGTGAAACCATCAACGTGAACGGCGGAATGTACATGGGATAAGCCCCAGTCGGGGTCTGTGCGCAACTCCTTGTCGCACAACATGTTTATCAGAATCCCTGCTTGTTTGCAGGTAGGGTTTAAACTAAACTGGCAGCACTTGAGTTGCTTGGTTGACACACAAAGTGAGGACATTATGAGTACAGTTGAAGAGCGCGTGAAGAAGATCGTTTGTGAACAGTTGGGCGTTAAAGAGTCCGAAGTTCAGAACTCATCTTCTTTTGTAGAGGATCTTGGCGCTGACTCACTGGACACCGTTGAGCTGGTTATGGCACTTGAAGAGGAGTTTGAAACCGAGATTCCTGACGAGGAAGCCGAGAAGCTGACAAGTGTTCAGGACGCGATCGACTACATCGTCGCGCACACCTGATACTCTGCATTTAAGAAAGCCAGGCAAAAAGCCGTCCTTGTGAAATAGCGAGGGACGGCTTTTTTATTGGCCGAAAATCAGGTTCAATCGGCGTTCAGATTCATTCGGACAAGATCAGGTGCAACAGGTTATGACTAAACGGCGAGTTGTCATCACAGGTATGGGCATGCTGTCTCCAGTCGGCAATAGCGTGGAGTCGTCCTGGGAAGCGATTCAGGCCGGGCGCAGCGGGATCGGTATGATCGACCGCTTTGACGCGTCTGCCTACAACACCAGAATTGGTGGGGCCATCCGGGATCTGGACATGGAATCCTACCTGTCCCCGAAGGATGCCAGAAAGCTTGACGCCTTTATCCATTATGGCTTGATTGCTGCGCAGCAGGCCGTTGACAGCAGTGGCCTGGAGTCATTTGAGAAGCTTGATCGGGAGCGAGTGGGTATTGCTATCGGTTCCGGGATTGGCGGCCTTGAGTACATAGAGAAAAGCGTCCTGACCATGGACAAGTCGGGGCCCCGAAAGGTCTCTCCGTTTTTCGTGCCTGCCTCTGTCATCAACATGATCTCCGGCAATGCCGCGATCCGTTTCGGATACCGTGGCCCGAACATTGCGATCGTGACAGCCTGCACTACCGGCACCCACAACATTGGTTACGCGGCACGCACGATTGCCTATGGCGACGCCGATGTCATGCTGGCCGGTGGTTCGGAAATGGCGACGACGCGTACCGGTATGGCTGCGTTTTCGGCTGCGCGGGCTCTGTCTACCCGCAACGACGAACCGGAAAAGGCCAGCCGCCCCTGGGATAAAGACCGGGACGGCTTTGTGCTCAGCGATGGTGCCGGAGTCGTGGTTCTTGAAGAGCTCGAACACGCGAAGGAGCGGGGCGCCACCATATACGGCGAAGTTGTTGGTTTTGGTATGAGTGATGATGCCCACCACATTACAGCGCCGCCCGAAGATGGTGAGGGGGCAGCCCGATCCATGGCCAACGCAGTACGTGACGCTGGCCTTGATCTGGAAGAAATTGACTACATCAACGCCCATGGCACCTCCACACAGGTGGGTGACGTGGCCGAAGTGGCCGCTGTTCGTCGGGTATTTGGCGCGCATGCCGAAAAGCTGGCCATGAGCAGCACCAAGTCCATGACAGGTCACCTGCTTGGAGCTGCCGGCGCCGTCGAAGCGATCTTCTCTGTTCTGGCGATTCGGGATGGCGTCCTGCCGCCCACCATCAACCTGGACAATCCGGATGAAGGATGCGATCTGGATCTCGTCGCCCACACGAGCCGTCAGGCGGATGTGCGGGTAGCCCTATCCAACTCCTTCGGGTTCGGTGGTACCAACGGCACCCTGATTTTCCGTCGCTACGAAGGCTGACCCTCGCCGTGTTTCGTCTTTTCTGGGCTGACGACGGTGGCTTGCCCGCCAATGACCGGGGTCTGGCCTATGGAGACGGGCTGTTCGAAACCATTCGGATGTCCGGTCAGAAGGGGGTTCTGCTATCCCGCCACCTGGAACGAATGGCGCGCGATGCCGGCCGATTGGGTATCGAGGTGTCGCGCAAAGAGCTTGCCAGCGTTTGCGTCGAGGCGGGGCAACGTTTTGCGGACCGCTTCAAGGGCGACGGCTGGGTTCTGAAGCTGACCCTGACCCGCGGCAGTGGCGGTCGGGGGTATCGCCCTGATCCGGGGATGGAGCCCAATTTGCTGGTTTCGGCATCGGCTTTGCCGCCGACACCGGACCCGGATGGTGTCGCCGTTGATTTCTCCAAGGTAACTCTGGCGGTTAATCCGTTATTGGCCGGGGTCAAGTCGCTGAACCGGATGGAGCAGGTCCTGGCGGCCGCAGAGCTCAAGCCATCGCTGTTCGAGGTCATCATGGCTGATCGTGAGGGAAACCTGGTCGAAGGCACTCGTACCAATATCCTGCTGCGGCAGGCTGATGGATGGGTGACGCCGCCGGCGTCGAGTCTGGCGGTTGCAGGTGTTCTCAGGCAGTGGCTGCTGGAGCGTCTGAGGCAGAGAGGCGAACCGGTAACAGAGCGTCCCGTCACTGTGCCCGATGTACTGGGTCCCGATTGTCAGGGAATGTTTCTCCTGAACAGCGTTCTGGGAATTGTTCCGGTTCTCACTATTGCCGGCCATCATTTGCCTGCGGATAGCGGACTTGCGACAATCTTTAATCCTCTCGAAACACTGGAATAAATCGTTTGCTCAAGAAGTTATTGCTTGCGTGCGTTTGTGTCGCCGTCCTCGCCTCTGCGGGAACCGGGCTGTGGGTATGGCAGGGGCTGCAAGGCTTGAAAAAGCCGGTGGTGCTTGAAGAACCGCTGCTATTTGATGTTCCCCAGGGCAGTTCATTTATTGAAGTCGTTGGTCGACTCGAAGCTGAGGGGTTGGTTTCAGACCGGCTCTGGCTGAGGTTATACGGTCGGCTGGAGCCCGAGCAGACGCGGATCAAGGCCGGTCAGTACGAGCTTCTTGATGGCATGAGCCCCAGGGACATGATCGGTGTCATGGTGTCGGGAGACACCAAGCACTGGTACGTCCAGTTTATAGAAGGTTGGACCTTCAAGGATATGCGAGCCGCTCTGGCGCAGGCCGAGCGACTTCAGAAGGTCACCGGCGAGTGGACCAGCGAGCAGGTCATGGCGGCTGTTGGAGCCGAGGGTGAGCATCCCGAAGGTCGATTCTTCCCCGATACCTACGCCTTTACCAGTAGCGAGACCGATCTGGATTTGTTGAAGCGGGCCTTCAACCGGATGGAGACAGTACTGGCCGAGGAATGGGCGGCTCGGGAAGAGGGGCTGCCCTATGACAATCCCTACGAAGCCCTGATCATGGCATCTATCGTAGAACGCGAAACCGGTGCGCCCCATGAGCGGGAGCAGGTGGCAGGGGTGTTCGTCCGCCGTTTGCAGAAGGGAATGCGACTGCAGACCGACCCCACGGTTATCTACGGTATGGGTGACAGCTATCAGGGCCGGATTGGGCGTAAGGACCTGCGCACGCACACGCCCTACAACACATACCGAATCAATGGCTTACCTCCGACTCCCATCGCCCTGCCTGGCCGCGAAGCTATTCATGCGGCCCTGCACCCGGATGACGGTGACGCCCTGTACTTCGTTGCCCGGGGGGATGGCACCCACAAATTCTCGCGCACGCTCGCAGAGCATCAGAAAGCCGTACGTGAGTTTCAGTTAAACAGGCGTGAAGACTACCGCTCTTCACCGGCGCCAAAAAACAGTGATTCTGATGAGGATGCCGGATGACAGTGCGAGGGCAGTTCATAACCTTCGAAGGCACGGAAGGGGTTGGTAAATCGACCCAGCTGACGAATGCAGCCGACACGCTCGCTGGACTGGGCGTCGATTATATCGTCACCCGTGAGCCGGGCGGCACGCCCATGGCTGAGGCTGTTCGCGAGCTTTTGCTGGCGCCCCGGGATGAACCGGTCAACGAAATCACCGAGTTGCTGCTGATGTTTGCCGCCAGGGCCCAGCATCTGCATACCCGAATCCTGCCTGCGCTTGAACAGGGCCAGTGGGTCTTATGCGACCGTTTCACCGATGCGACCTTTGCCTATCAGGGCGGGGGGCGCGGTGTTCCGGAGGAGCGAATTGCCCTGCTTGAAACACTGGTTCAGGGTGATATCCGTCCAGACCATGTGATTGTCCTGGACGCCCCCGTGGACACCGGGATGGTCAGAGCCCGAAAGAGGGGCGACCTCGATCGTTTTGAACAGGAGGATATGGAATTCTTTCAGCGAATCAGGGAGACCTATCTCGCTCGCGCCATGGCCCAGCCCTCCAGGTATCACGTGATTGACGCTGCCCGCCCGCTGGCCGAGGTTTCCGGGCAGGTTTCGGGATTGTTGAGTCACTGGTTAAGCCGTTCAGAGGCTGACTGAAAACTGTGGGTTTTCCGTTGAGTTTCAGTTCCATTCGTGCACTTTCTGTAATGTTCTGCTTTAATTGAGGAACATTCTCAGTTAAACGCTGGCAGTTTTAATGGTTAACGCGAAACTTCTGAAGCTTCCCATGGCCGCGCACCAGCACCGGCATGAACACCACCAGATTGTCATTGGGGTGCGTGGCGAAGCCGAGTTAAGCGTCGATGGGGCTGGGGCTCAACTGGACACCTGGAGAGCTTATCTGGTGCCCACGGAAGCTTGCCACGATTATCGCGGTAACGACAAGAACCATGTTCTTGTGATCAATCTTGATCCGCTTAGTCCGGCCGTCAACTCGCCAGCACACGCCGATTACGAGCGCATGATGCGGGTTTTTGAAAAGCCGCGGACCCTGCAAATGGACAGTCGTTTGCACGGGCTGGTCCAGTTTGCGGCCGGCGAGTTTGACCGCGCCCCAGATCATATTACGCTTCAACAGCACCTTGCTTCGAGCATTTTGTACTGCATGGCCGATCGTATCACCGAGAGCCGCTCGTTCCCCTCAAACCGGAATGCCATCAGCCCTGAAGCAGTCCGTCGTTATATTCTCAAAAATCTCCACAAAAAGATCACCGTTGAAGATATGGCAGGAGAGGCTTGCCTGAGTGTCAGCCGTTTCCATGAGGTATTCAGAGAGGTGGCTGGTATTACGCCCCACCAGTTCCTGTTACAGACACGTCTCGATCAGGCCGCCACCCTCCTCACTGCAACGACCCTTACGGTCTCTGAAATCAGTTACCGAACCGGTTTCTCGTCTCAAAGCGCATTGACAAATGCACTTCGGAAATACAAAGGGACTACGCCCTCACGATTGCAGGTTGGCGACCGAGTGGCCTGATTTGGCCTGCCGGCTCCACAGTCCCGTAGGATTGTGCAAAAGAATCGTAGGATTTCGTAAGCCCGGAATCCGTACTAATACTAAGTTATAGCGACTGAAGCCCGGTCTCACGCCATGCGTGCGGGGTGCGAGTCGCAAACCTTCTTTGCGTGCTCAGGTTCAGGAAGTTGTTACATGGAAAATTCCTGCTTCAATCGAGATGGACCTCGGAAAGAAAAGAAGAACAGTACAGCGAGTTGGCGTCAGGTCAGCCATGTGCTTTGCGAGCGGACCTAGTCCGACTCATTAAACCGGAGGAGCCCCTATGGCTATTGGTGTTTGGATAAGTCTCTTTTTATATTTCGCGCTCATGATTGCCATTGGCGTTTTCGCAATGCGCAGAGCGACGTCTTCATCTGAGGACTATATGTTGGGCGGTCGCGCCCTGAGTCCAAAGGTGGCAGCACTTTCGGCTGGCGCTTCTGACATGAGTGGCTGGTTGCTCCTGGGTCTGCCCGGGGCGCTGTTTGCGTCGGGTTTGGGGTCGGCCTGGATCGGTATTGGTCTGCTCGTGGGGGCATTCTTCAACTGGACGCTGGTCGCGCCGCGTCTTCGCGAACAGACGGTTCACTACGGTAACGCGATTACCATTCCATCGTTCCTGGCGAACCGCTTTCCGACACAGGCCATGTCCCTGCGTACGGTTTCGGCCATCGTCATCGTTATCTTCTTCGCGGTTTATACGGCATCCGGCCTCGTTGCCGGTGGCAAGCTGTTCGAAAGCGCGTTTTCCGGAATTTTCAACTTTGGTGGTTTGAGCGATTATGCCGTAGGTATTGTGATCACTCTCGGTGTGGTTCTGGCATACACCGTGGTGGGCGGCTTCCTGGCCGTGAGTCTGACCGATTTTGTTCAGGGCTGTATCATGATGCTGGCGCTGGTTATCATGCCGGCGGTTGTACTCTTCGGTGAAGGCGGCGGGGGCTTTGCCCAGGCGTCGCAAACCCTGAATGAAGTGGATCCCACACTGCTGTCCTGGACGGAAGGGCTAACCTTCATCGGTTGGCTCTCTGCGGTTACCTGGGGCCTGGGTTACTTTGGTCAGCCGCACATCATTGTGCGTTTCATGGCCATCCGCACCCTGAAAGATGTACCGGTGGCCCGGAACATCGGTATGAGCTGGATGCTGATTTCTCTGATCGGCGCGATTTCACTGGGTGTGTTCGGCCGCGCGTACGCCATCCGCAATGGCATGGACGTACAGGATCCGGAAACCATCTTTATTATCCTGTCAGACATGCTGTTCCATCCGCTGATTACAGGCTTCCTGTATGCGGCCCTGCTGGCGGCGGTGATGAGTACCATCTCCAGTCAGTTGCTGGTGTCGTCTTCTTCGCTGACAGAGGACTTCTATCGCCTGTTCCTGCGTAAGGAAGCAAGCGACAAGGAATGCGTGAATATTGGCCGTGTGTGCGTTGTCCTCGTCGGCCTGGTCGCTGCCGTCATCGCCTCCGATCCGAATTCTCAGGTCCTGGCGCTGGTCGCAAATGCCTGGGCAGGGTTTGGTGCCGCATTTGGTCCGCTGATTATCCTCTCGCTGATGTGGTCGCGTACCAATGGCGCCGGAGCCATCGCGGGTATGGTGATTGGTGCCGCCACCGTTATGATCTGGATTTCACTGGGCTGGAACGGCGAGTTCATGGGTGGCCCCGGAGTCTATGAGATCATTCCAGGCTTCATCGCTTCCATGATCGCGATACTGGTGGTGAGCAGTGTCACTGCCGATGCTGGTGAGTATCAGCATATCGAGCGGTAAAGACGAACGATTGAAACCCGTCAAATGTAGTGAAAAGGACTCCTCCGGGAGTCCTTTTTTTGGTCATAATGATTCCGGATCGGGGGTCTCCTCCTTTCGAATCCTCCAATCTCCGATGGAGCGCGATGAGTGACTGTTCCGGAAATCCTGGCTTTACTGTCGATCGGCGGCATTGCCGGGTTTATTAATGTTCTCTCAGCTGGCGGATCCATGCTGACTCTGCCCCTGTTGATGTTTCTGGGTCTGCCGCCACAGGTCGCCAACGGCACAAACCGGGTGGCGATAACCCTGCAGAGTATCACTGCCGTCGGCAGCTTCTACCGGATGGGTCATGGCAATCTGATAGTCAGCCTGCACCTGGCGTTACCGGCGGTTCTGGGCTCTCTGGTGGGTGCTTGGGTCGCTACCTGGGTATCTGACACGGTGTTCGAATGGGTGCTGGTGTCGGCCATGATCGGAGCCTCGGTCTTCATGCTGTTGCCACAGCCCGTACTCAATACCCGTCCATTAACGCCCGAGCGTCTCGGTCCGGCTGTCTATCTGGCGATGTTTGTCGTTGGAATGTATGGCGGATTCATCCAGGTCGGTGTCGGGGTACTTTTTCTTGTGGTGTTGTACCACATGCTCAAGATCGACTTGCGCCAGGTGAACGTGCTCAAGGTCTCGATTGTATTGCCGTTTACATTTGCAGCACTGGTGGTGTTCGCCCTTAACGATCAGGTTCGCTGGGGTGTGGGTCTGACCCTGGCACTGGGCAACATTACCGGCGCTTTCATTGCTACCCGTGTCAACATGAGCAAGCGCGGAGCACGCTGGATCAAGGGGATTACCCTGGTCATGGTGGCGGCGATTCTGGTGAGGCTGATTATTTACTAATTGTCGGGAAGGATTGCACGGGCCCATCCCGGGTAGGCAATGGCGCATAAAAAAACGCCAGCCCGAAGGCCGGCGTTTCCGAGGAGCTAAACCCTGAAGGTTAGTGCTCAGGCAACATTCGCCTCAGCAGCCTTCTTGGTGTAGTTCTCCATCTGGTCGAAGTTGAGATACTTGTAGATCTCTTTCGACATGCTGTTGAGGTCCTTGGCGTACTCCATGTATTCCTCGGCGGAGGGGAGTTTGCCCAGTACCGCGCCAACCGCTGCCAGTTCCGCGGAGGTCAGGTACACGTTGGCACCATCGCCCAAACGGTTCGGGAAGTTACGGGTGGAGGTTGACAGCACGGTGCTCTTGGCTGCCACACGGGCCTGGTTACCCATGCACAGGGAGCAGCCCGGCATCTCGGTGCGAACACCGGCGGTGCCGTAGATGTTGAAGTAGCCTTCTTCCATCAGCTGGGCCTGGTCCATCTTGGTGGGAGGTGACATCCAAAGGCGGGTTTTCAGGGGTTCCTTGTTCTGCGCCAGCAGCTTGCCGGCGGCACGGAAATGACCGATGTTGGTCATACAGGAACCAATGAATACCTCGTCTACCTTGTCGCCGGCCACTTCGGACAGAGTCCGGGCGTCGTCCGGGTCGTTCGGGCAGCAAACGATCGGCTCTTTGATTTCGGCCAGGTCGATTTCCACAACGTGGGCATACTCTGCGTCCTTGTCGGCACGCATGAGCTTCGGATCGGCCAGCCACTCTTCCATCTGCTGGGCGCGACGCTCCAGGGTGCGAGGATCGCCGTAACCTTCGGCAATCATCCAGCGCAGCATAGTGATGTTGGAGCGCAGGTACTCGGCCACGGATTCTTCAGACAGGTTGATGGTACAACCGGCAGCAGAGCGCTCAGCGGAAGCGTCGGACAGCTCGAACGCCTGCTCAACGGTCAGGTGCTCAAGACCTTCGATTTCCAGGATGCGACCGGAGAACTCGTTGATCTTGCCTTTCTTCTCGACGGTCAGCATGCCCTGCTTGATGCCGTAAAGCGGGATGGCATGTACGAGGTCGCGCAGGGTGATGCCCGGTTGCATTTCGCCCTTGAAGCGAACCAGAACGGATTCCGGCATGTCCAGAGGCATAACGCCAGTAGCCGCGGCAAACGCCACCAGGCCTGAGCCGGCCGGGAAGGAAATACCCATCGGGAACCGGGTGTGGGAATCACCACCGGTGCCCACGGTGTCCGGCAGCAGCATGCGGTTTAGCCAGGAGTGGATGATACCGTCGCCCGGACGCAGGGAAACACCGCCACGGGTACGGATAAAGTCCGGCATGGTGTGCTGCATTTCCACGTCAACCGGCTTCGGGTAGGCAGCGGTGTGGCAGAAAGACTGCATGACCAGATCGGCCTGGAAGCCCAGACATGCCAGGTCTTTCAGCTCGTCCCGCGTCATCGGGCCGGTGGTGTCCTGGGAGCCAACGGTGGTCATGTGTGGCTCGCAGTAGGTGTTCGGACGAACGCCTTTGCCTTCTTCCAGGCCACAGGCTTTGCCGACCATCTTCTGGGCCAGGGTGAAGCCTTTGGTGCCGGCTTCGGGATCTTTCGGCAGGCGGAACAGGTCGGTCGCGCCCATGCCCAGTGCTGTACGAGCCTTGGCAGTCAGGCCGCGGCCGATAATCAGCGGGATACGACCGCCGGCCTGAACTTCGTCCAGGATTACCTCGGACTTGAACTTGAACTCGGAGATAGTCTCGCCGGCCTCGTTCAGGATCTTGCCTTCATACGGACGGATCTCGATAACATCGCCCATGTTCATGTCGTCGACGGGAGCTTCGAAAACCAGGGCGCCGGCATCTTCCATGGTGTTGAAGAAAATGGGAGCAACCTTGTTACCGATACAGACACCGCCGGCACGCTTGTTCGGCACGCCCGGAATGTCGTCACCGAAGAACCACAGAACGGAGTTGGTGGCCGACTTACGGGAAGAACCGGTACCGACAACATCACCCACGAAGGCAACCGGCAGGCCTTTGGACTTGATCTCGTCGATCTGGCTCATCGGGCCGGTTACGCCCGGCTCTTCCGGCTTCAGGCCGTCGCGTTCCATTTTGTAGGCAGCGCGGGCGTGCAGCGGGATGTCCGGACGGGACCAGGCATCCGGAGCCGGTGACAGGTCGTCGGTGTTGGTTTCGCCGGTGACCTTGAACACCACCATCTTGGTGCTCTCGGGTACCTTCTTCTTGTTGGTGAACCACTCGCCATTGGCCCAGGATTCGACGACTGCCTTGGCAACCGGGTTGCCTGCGTCCATCTTTTCCTTCACGTCGTTAAAGGCGTCAAACATCAGCAGGGTGCGCTTCAGCTGCTCACCGGCAAGTTCGGCCAGTTCGGAGTCGTCCAGAAGGTCAACCAGGGTCTCAATGTTGTAGCCACCCTGCATCATGCCCAGCAGCTTGACCGCTGTCTGCTTGTCCAGCAGCGGAGAAGAGGCTTCGCCTTTTACGATGGCGGTCAGGAACGCAGCCTTTACATAAGCGGCTTCATCGACACCCGGCGGTACGCGATTTTCCAGGAGATACACCAGGGTATCTTCCTCGCCGGCCGGCGGATTTTTGAGCAGATCGACCAGAGCAGCGGTCTGCTCGGCGTTCAGGGGCTTGGGAGGAATACCCAGGGCTTCACGTTCAGCAACGTGTTCACGATAGGCTTCTAACACGATATGGACCCTCATCAGTTGGAATGTCCCGCGCCGTTGGCTTCATGCCTTGGCGGGAGGTTTTGGCGGAAAGGCCGCAGGAGCCTCTGAATAATGCCTCAAATCACCGATGGGGTTTCAGGGTTTATTCAGAGACTCCTTATTCTGGCGCTGCATTCTATAGGAAACCCCTTATAAAGTTAAGTTGGACAGAGGTCGGAGAGATCTGTTAGGTGCGCTATACTCGCCGGCCGCAAACCAACAACTGTATTCGACCATGAACGACGCCCTGCAAGAGATTCACAACTTCCTGCCGTGCCGGACCCCACAGCAATGGATCGACAATGCCCTGGCGAACCAGGACCTGATGCTGATCGATCATGCCCATTGCGAGAAAAAGGCCGCCTCCACCGCGCTCAGCCTGATGTACCGGTACGTGGACAACACCGATCTGCTGAACAAGATGTCCCGGCTGGCCCGTGAGGAGCTCCGGCATTTCGAGCAGGTGCTCGCGATCATGAACAAGCGCGGCGTGGACTATTGTCACCTTACCCCGGCCCGATACGCCGCAGGGTTGAGACAGGAAGTCCGCGCAGAAGATCCCGGGCGTCTGGTGGATGTGTTGATTGTGGGCGCCATTATCGAAGCGCGCTCCTGTGAGCGTTTTGCCGCCCTGGCTCCGTTCCTGGATGAGAAGCTGGCGGATTTCTACACCAGTTTGCTGAAATCTGAAGCGAGGCATTATCAGGATTATCTGACTCTGGCAGAGCAGGCCGCCGGTGGGCCGATCGAGGCGCGCGTGGGTGATTTTCTGGCGCTTGAGAAAGCGTTGATCGAGAATCCGGATACCGAGTTCCGGTTCCACAGTGGGCCGATTTCAGCGTAGCTGCCGGCACAGCTCTATCCACGCATCAATGCCAGCGCTGCGGTATTTCTGTTTATGCAGGATGAAGTAGAACTGGCGATCAAACCGTCGGTGCGCAGGGACCGTGAGCGGAACCAGGCTGCCTCGCTTGAACGCGTCGGCCAAGACTACCTCCGACAGGCAGCCAATGCCGAGGTCTGCCTCTACCGCCCGCTTGATGGCTTCGGTGTGTTCCAGTTCCAGTAGCACGTTCAGATCCGGTAGCAGGCCGTGCATGCCTCGCTCAAAGCTTTGGCGCGTCCCTGAGCCTTGCTCACGCATGATCCAGGTGGCGTTGCGCAGGTCCTCATCTGAAAGGGACGCTTTGCTGGCCAGAGGATGGCTGGGTGAACAGAACATCACCAATTCATCACCTCGCCAGGGCAGCACATCCAGCTCGGACGACTGAAGTTCCCCCTCAATCAGGCCAATATCCAGCTCGAAGTCCCTCACACGTTTTGCGATGGTGCTGGTATTGGCGACTTCGAGGGAGACTCTGGGGCGGGTAGGGGTATTCATGTATTGGGCCATGACACCTACGGCCAGATAGTTTCCTATCGTAAGCGTGGCACCCACTTTCAGGGCGCCCACTTCGGTGTGCTTGCTGAACGCCTGCTCCAGTTCATTGGCCTGGGCGAGGACGGCCTCCACCTTGGGGCGGTAAAGCCGCCCAAGCTCGTTTAACTGGAGTCGTTTGCCAACACGGTCGAACAGCTGGATATCGAACTGGTTTTCCAGTTCTTTCAGCGCACTGCTGGCCGCCGATTGCGACATGGCCAGCGATTCGGCAGCACGGGTAATGTTCTGGTATTGGGCGGCTGCCAGGAAAACTTCCAGCTGTCGAAAACTGTACTTCATAACTTTTCGCTCTTAATCGGCTCACTCGAATAAGGTTATGAGAATATCCCATTTTCCCGATAGGTTAGTGTCGGGTTAGACTGAGCGCAATCCAAAGTTGAATCATTCGCCGTAAAAAAGCGTAACGAACAGGCAAGAGGTTTACATGAGCAACCTGATCAAAGAGAAAGTTACCAGCGTCCATCACTGGAACGATACCCTGTTCAGCTTTACCACGAGCCGGGATCCGGGGTTCCGTTTCAAGAACGGGCACTTTGTCATGATCGGCCTGGAAACCGAGGGTAAGCCTTTGATGCGCGCCTACAGTATCGCCAGTGCCAATTATGAGGAAGAGCTTGAGTTTTTCTCGATCAAGGTCCAGGACGGCCCACTGACATCCCGTCTTCAGAAAATTCAGGTAGGCGATGAAATTCTGGTGAGCCGCAAGCCGACAGGTACCCTGATTCTGGACAACCTTCTGCCCGGAAAGAACCTGTGGCTGATCAGCACCGGCACCGGTTTGGCGCCCTTCATGAGTATCATCAAGGACCCGGAAGTATACGAGGCGTTCGACAAGGTTATTCTGACCCACGGCGTTCGTTACGTCTCCGAGCTGGCCTATCAGACGGAGATCGAGGAGCTGCCGGAGAACGAATACTTCGGCGAAATGGTCAAAGGCAAGCTGGTCTACTATCCGACTGTGACGCGGGAAGAGTTCCGCAACCAGGGGAGGCTGACCGATGCCATGGAGACCGGAAAAATCACCCGTGATCTGGACCTGCCGGATTTTGATCCGGAGACCGATCGTTTCATGATCTGCGGCAGCCCAAGTATGCTCAAGGACACCTGCGCCATCCTGAACAATATGGGATTCAAGGAAGCCCGCGGTGGCGACATGGGCCATTATGTGATTGAGCGGGCCTTTGTGGAGCAGTGAGTTTGCGGGCTGAATCCGCCTCGAAGAAAAGCCGGAGCGTGATGCTCCGGCTTTTTTATGTTTGTATCTGGAAGGATTGGTCGTATAAACGGCAAAGGGTTTTGGAGGCGGAGCAATGACAGGGCGGCAGTTAACGAAGAAAAACATCATCAGCTTTTTGGTGGCTCTGGCGGTCGGGGTGGTTCTTGGCACCGTGGTTCAGACCCAGCTAAACCTGTGGGCCCTTCAGGCTATGGGGGTGGCGGTTGGGCTTGACGCCCGCGTTTCCGCCACCGGGCATGATCTGGTCTCTTTTGCGCCGCTCTACCTGATCCTTTTCGGGGTCAGTTTCCTTGTTTCCCAGGGCGCCGCCGCGGCCGTTTCCCGTTTTGTGGGTCGTGGACTTCGGATAACACTGTTCGCCCTGGCTGGGGCCGCCGGGCTGTGGGTTTCGCTAATGACTGTCAATGCCCTGGCACCTATGCCAACGCTTATTGCGGCGACCCGAACCGAGGGAGGTCTGCTCGCTATGCTGTTAACTGCGGCATTTGCCGGCGCCTTGTTCGCCAGACTTACTGCCAGGCCGGTCACCTGGGTCAGTAGCCGCGCCTCGGGCCCCCTGTTGGTCTTTTGCCTGGCAGCGGGCCTCGGCTCGCTGCCAGGTCCGGCACAGGCCCAGTCTTCGGACGACTATATCGTCGAGACGTTGACCTCCGGGTTGGAGCATCCCTGGTCTCTGGCGTTTCTTCCCGGCGGTGGCGCCCTTGTGACGGAGCGGGCAGGGCGATTGCGGCAGATTTCAGGGGAGTGGGAGCTGGGCCCGGCGCCGATTACTGGGGTTCCGCCCGTTTTCAATGATGCCCAGGCAGGCCTTTTCGATGTGCTGCTGTCGCCGGACTTTGAGAATGATCAGCTGGTCTTTCTCGCCTACGCATGCGGAACTGCCTCTGCGAATCACCTGTGCGTGGCCCGTGGTCAGCTGCAGGCGGACGCCTTGACGGACGTTGTCGAGATATTCCGTGCCAAGCCTGCAAAGGAAGGCAGCGCCCATTATGGTGGCCGAATGGCCTGGCTTCCGGATGGTACGCTGATCGTGACCCTGGGAGACGGATTTGACTATCGGGAGCAGGCGCAGAACCTGTCCAGTCATCTGGGCAAGATCGTGAGGCTGAACCCGGATGGCAGTGTTCCCGCCGACAACCCCTTCGTTGGCAGGGAAGACGCTCTGCCGGAAATCTACAGTTACGGGCACCGCAACGTTCAGGGGCTGGTGTTCGATTCCGTCGAAAACGTCTTGATTGCCCATGAACATGGGCCACGTGGTGGGGATGAAATCAACATTATCGAGCCGGGTCACAACTATGGCTGGCCGGTGATCACTCACGGCATCGACTACACCGGAGCGATGATCACGCCGTTTGTTGAGCGGGAGGGTATGGAGCAACCGTTGTTGCACTGGACTCCTTCAATTGCCCCTTCAGGCATGACCCGCTATCGGGGTGACCTGTTTCCGGACTGGCAGGGAAACCTCCTGGTAGGCGCCCTTGCTGATAAAAGCGTGCACCGCGTCATGCTGAAAGCCCCCCAGGCAAGCGACGTGGAGACATTGTTCCAAGCGCTTGGCGAACGGGTCCGGGATGTGGCTACCGGGCCTGATGGCGCAGTGTATCTGCTCACTGACAGTGCGGATGGACGGATTCTGCGTATCCTGCCTTAGTCTCAGTTCTGGGGTCTTTGGGCCCGGCCGGTGTATAGTAGGCGGTTTTCAGAAAGAGGGAAGCCGCTATGTTTCATCTGGAACTGGAACCACGTTTCAGCGATACCGATGCCCTCGGGCATATCAGCAATACCACTCTGCCGGTCTGGTTCGAGCAGGCCAGGACGCCGGTTTTCCGTATTTTTCATCCGACTCTTGAAGCCGAGACGTGGCCGCTGATCATTGCCAGGCTGGAGATTGATCTGATGGCACAGAGCTACTGGCATATTCCGGTCAAGATCAAAACAGGCATCGGTAAGATCGGTAATTCCTCGTTTCATGTGGTTCAGGAGGCTTGGCAGGGGGGTAAGCAGATTGCCCGGGGTGTTGCCGTGCTGATCCATTTCGACTATGAAACCGAGAAAGCGCTGCCGATCCCGGGGGACATAAAAGCCAGGCTGACCGAACATGCGGTAGAGTGATCGCGCACAATTCTGACTCTCCCGGAGGCGCCGGTGTTTGGAAAATTCTTTGTACTGTTTTCTCTGATGGGTGTTTTCGCACTTACTGGCTGTGATTCCACCGATGAGGACAAGGCAGCCGGATCAGAAAGCCCGCATCTTATTTCACCCACGGGCCCGGATGTCGATGTCTCCCTGGCACTGACTTCCGCCCAACTGGACTGGGTAGGCCAACAGATTTTCCGGAACGAGTGTGCCAGTCGTTTCCAGTGCCTGGTCCACTGGAACGATGGTGAGGCGTTCCCGTCGCTTGGAATTGGGCACTTCATCTGGTATCCGGAGGGCGTTGAGGGGCGATTCGTCGAGAGCTTCCCGGCCCTGATGGAGTACATGGAGCAACGTCAGGTTAACATGCCCGAGTGGTTGCGAGCGCTGGAGCCCTTTGATGCTCCCTGGAGTGAAAAAGCAGACTTTCTGGCCGTAGACGATTCGCCCCGAGTGGCAGAGTTGCGGGAGTTTCTGGCAGGAACTCAGGGTATCCAGGCCGAATTTATTTTCCGTCGCGCCAGGCAATCGCTCGGAAGCATTGTTGAGGCGGCTCCGGATGGTCGAACCTCAGAAGTGGCTGACAGGCTGGATGCTTTGAGTCAGACCCCTGGCGGCGTTTACGCCATCATCGACTATGTGAATTTCAAGGGCGAGGGGCTTTCGCCGACGGAGCGCTACAACGATCAGGGCTGGGGTCTGCTGCAGGTGCTTTTGGAAATGTCTGGTTCGCCAGATCAGAGCGCCCTCGTGCAATTTCGGGAAGCCGCCGGCAACGTTCTGACGCGGCGAGCTGAAAACGCAGAGAATCCGATCGAGCGGGAGCGCTGGCTGCCGGGCTGGCTGAAGCGCCTCGAGACCTACAAAGAGCCCCCCGTCTTCAAAATTTCCAAATAATTTTGCATAAAAACTAGTTCATTTCCCGAACCTTGTTCTACTTTTAATAGGCGCGGCCCTTGGTCTGCCTTTTTTTGGCGCATGGGCCTGGAGCGAAAGCGCCGAGTTGGTGCATGAAGTGGTATTACTTCGTTCCAGATTCGCCTGAAACGCACCGGTGATTGATAAAAACAATATAAATCATCGGGTTACGCCGAGTGGCTTGCAAATTGCTGATTACACTCGTCGCGATAAAACCAACTGATGTTCGGAGAAAAGACAATGAGAAAGACGAAATCGATTGCCCTGGGGATTGCTCTGGCCGTAGGTACGTTCACGGCGACTGGTGCCATGGCAGCCACGACTCTGGAGAACGTCAAGGAGAAGGGCCACCTGCAGTGTGGCGTGACCAGTGGTTTGCCGGGCTTCTCGCAGCCTGATGAAAAAGGTAACTGGACCGGTATCGACGTCGATACCTGCCGAGCGGTAGCCGCAGCCATCTTCGGTGATGCAAGCGCGGTTGAGTTCACACCGCTGACTGCAAAAGAGCGTTTCACCGCCCTGCAGTCCGGCGAAATCGACATGCTCTCCCGTAACACCACCTGGACGCTGACTCGAGATGCTTCCCTGGGTCTGAACTTTGCCGGCGTGAACTATTACGACGGTCAGGGCTTCCTGATCAACAAAGGTATTGGCGTGGACGATGCCACCCAACTGGACGGTGCCACCATCTGTATCCAGGCCGGTACCACCACCGAGCTGAACCTGTCGGACTACTTCCGTGCCAAGGGCATGGAATTCAAGCCGATCGTATTCGATACCTCAGAGCAAACCGTTCAGGGCTTTGCAGCGGGTCGTTGCGACGTTCTGACCTCGGACCGTTCGCAGCTTGCGGCACTTCGGTCGAAGCTTTCTGATCCGGATTCAGCCAAGATCCTGCCGAACACCATTTCCAAGGAGCCGCTGGGTCCGGTCGTTCGCCAGGGTGACGATCAGTGGTTCAACATCGTCAAGTGGGTGCTCTCCGTGCAGATCAACGCCGAAGAGCTGGGCGTGACCAGCGCCAATGCCGATGACATGCTGAAGTCCGACAACCCGAATATCCAGCGCCTGCTGGGTACTGATGGTGACATGGGTGCCAAGCTTGGACTGCCGGATGACTTTGGTTATCAGGCAATCAAGCTGGTAGGTAACTACGGCGAAATGTATGAGCGCAACGTAGGACCGGATACCCCGCTGGGTCTGGATCGCGGAATCAATGCGCTATGGACTGATGGTGGCGTTCTGTATGCGCCGCCGGTCCGATAAGACCTGAAGGCACACGGCGAAGTCTCCTGTAGGGAGGCTTCGCCGTTATCTCTGATGCTGTAAACCACAGGGAAGCTCTTCAGGATACTCCATGAAAAAACAAACAATCGATACCCGACCTGCAGGGCCCAAGCCCTGGTACGACCCCCGGGTCCGCTCACTCTTCTTTCAGGCGGTAGCCATTGCCCTCGTGTTCTGGGGCGGATGGGTTCTCGTCGATAACACGCTTTCCAACATGGAAAGCCGTGGCATCAGCACCGGTTTCGGTTTTCTGGATGAAACCGCCGGGTTCGGGATCATCATGAATCTGGTGCCTTATGATGCAACCATGTCTTATGGCCGAACCTTCTGGGTCGGTTTGACCAATACATTGCTTGTTTCCGCAATGGGTGTCGTTGCCGCCACCATTCTCGGTTTCATCATTGGTGTTGCGCGACTCTCGAGTAACTGGCTGGTGGCCAAAATGGCGCTGGTTTACATCGAGGTGATTCGCAACATACCGCTGCTTCTGCAGATTTTCTTCTGGTACTTTGCCGTACTCAGCAACCTTCCGTCACCGCGCCAGAGTGTTGATGTCGGCGGCGCACTGTTCCTGAATAACCGGGGCCTTTACCTGCCTGATCCTGTCACACAGGAGGGGTTCGGCTTTGTCTGGGGCTGTATTCTGCTTGCCATCGCCGCTGTCGTTGGTATCCGGATATGGGCCAAAAAACGCCAGTTGGCGACCGGGCAGATTTTCCCGACCTTCAAGGTTGGCGTGGCTATTCTGGTGCTCGCACCGGTGATCTCTTATCTCGTGGCCGGTCGGCCTCTGGAGTGGGATCTGCCGGCACTCAGGGGCTTCAACTTTGGTGGCGGCATTACCATCATTCCCGAGTTGGCAGCGCTGTGGATTGCACTGTCTCTGTACACGGCCAGCTTCATCGCTGAAATTGTGCGCTCCGGTATTCTCTCGGTGAGCAAGGGCCAGACCGAGGCGTCGAAGGCTCTGGGACTGCCCAACGGCCTTACCCTCAGGTTGGTGGTGATACCACAGGCCATGCGGGTCATCATTCCGCCTCTCACCAGCCAGTATCTGAATCTGGTGAAGAACTCGTCGCTGGCCACCGCCATTGGTTATCCGGATCTCGTGGCGGTATTCATGGGCACTACGCTGAATCAGACGGGGCAGGCAGTAGAGGTTGTCGCCATTACCATGGCGGTCTATCTCACCATCAGTCTGCTGATCTCGCTGTTCATGAACATCTACAACCGGGCTGTGGCCATTAAGGAGCGATGATGACCGAGTCAACCATGAAAGCACCCAAGAAGGCGCTCAGGCCGGTCAAGTGGATGCGGGAGAACCTGTTCTCAGGCTGGTTCAACACGGTGTTGACGCTGGGTGTGGCTTATCTGCTTGTGACCAGTGTGGGGCCTTTGCTCAACTGGTTTTTCCTCGACGCGAACTTCGTTGGCAGTGACGCGAGCGACTGCACGGGCGCTGGTGCCTGCTGGCTCTTTATCAGTCAGCGGCTGAACTTCTTTATCTACGGATTCTACCCCGATGAACTGCAGTGGCGTGTGGATACGATGTTCCTGCTGTTGGCCGTTGCCTTTATTCCCCAGTTCATTGAGCGATTCCCCGGCCGCAAATGGCTCGGGCTTTTCGGTATCTTTGGTCTACCCATTGTTGGCTACTTTCTGATTCCCGGTGGCAGTTTCGGCCTGGAAGAAGTGCAGAGCTCGAAATGGGGCGGCCTGATGCTGACGTTGATCCTGGCTTACATCGGTATCATTGCGTCCTTGCCCATTGGCATATTGCTGGCGCTGGGTCGTCGCTCCGAGATGCCGATCATCCGTGGGATCTGTGTGGTCTTTATCGAGGTATGGCGGGCGGTGCCGCTGATTACGGTTCTGTTCATGGCCTCGGTGATGCTGCCACTGTTCCTTCCGGAGGGTGTGAACTTCGAGAAACTGGCACGGGCGCTGATCGGTATAACCCTGTGGCAGTCCGCTTACATGGCGGAAGTGATTCGCGGTGGCCTGCAGGCCATTCCCAGGGGCCAGTATGAGGCTGCCGATGCTCTGGGTCTGGGATACTGGCGCAAAATGGGGCTGGTCATCCTGCCACAGGCTCTGAAGATGGTTATTCCGGGTATCGTGAACACCTTCATTTCCCTGTTCAAGGACACCACGCTGGTGCTGATTATCGGCCTGTTCGATATCCTCGGCACAGTCCAGTCCACGGTTACCGATCCCGCCTGGCAGAATGTTGCCATTGAAGGCTATGTATTTGTGGCGTTCTGTTTCTGGGTCTTCTGCTTTGGCATCTCCAGATACAGCCAGAACCTTGAACGAAAACTCGACACTGGTCATAAGACCTGATGGGTAATCCTATGACAGACCAAACACAAACCTCAGAAATGCAGACCCCGCCAAAGGACCAGTCGGATAAAAAGCCTGGCATCATCCGGGTTGAGAGCATGCACAAGTGGTACGGGGACTTCCATGTTCTCAAAGATCTCAACCTGACCGTTGATCAGGGCGAGAGAATTGTCATCTGTGGGCCATCAGGCTCGGGAAAATCCACCTTTATCCGTTGCATCAACCGGCTGGAGGAGCATCAGCAGGGCAAAATCATTGTTGATGGTATCGAGCTGACCGATGATGTCCGCCATATTGATACGGTTCGGCGGGAAGTCGGCATGGTGTTTCAGCACTTCAACCTGTTCCCACACCTGACGGTTCTCGAGAACTGCTGCCTGTCGCCCATCTGGGTGCGCAAAACGCCCCGAAAGGAAGCGGAAGCATCGGCGATGGAGTATCTGGAGCGGGTCAAGATTCCGGACCAGGCCAACAAATTCCCGGGGCAGCTTTCGGGCGGTCAGCAGCAGCGTGTGGCGATCGCCAGGGCGCTATGCATGAAGCCCAAGATTATGCTGTTCGATGAGCCAACGTCAGCGCTGGATCCCGAGATGATCAAGGAAGTGCTGGACGTAATGATTGAATTGGCGGGAAGCGGTATGACCATGCTCTGCGTAACCCACGAGATGGGTTTTGCCAAGACGGTAGCTGACCGGGTTATCTTTATGGATGGAGGTGAGATTGTGGAGGAGGCGCCACCCCACGAGTTTTTCACAAATCCACAGGAAGCCAGGACTCAGAAGTTCCTCCAGCAGATACTGGCGCACTGAAGCCAAGGCTAAAAAAGCCGGGCATTTGCCCGGCTTTTTTACAACGGCTGCTTGTTCAGCTCGGGCTCTTCGCCCGGCTTCGCCTCCAGCCACCAGACATTCTTGTCCCAGTCCCCCAGAACAATGCGCTTCGCAGGCGCCCCGTTAGCAGTCAGTTCATGCACCGCGGGGCGATGGGTGTGGCCATGGATCATTCGCTGGACACCGTGTGTTTCCATGTCCCTGACCACTTCCTCGGGCGTTACGTCCATGATGAATTCTTCCTTGCCTTGATTTTTCGCCATGCTGATTTCCCGAAGCTGGCGGGCCATCTGCTGGCGGTCTTCAAGGGGACGCTGGAGTATCATCTGCTGCCACTGCGGGTTGCGCATGTTGGCCCGGAACTTCTGGTATTCCACATCGGCGGTGCAAAGGCTGTCGCCATGCATCAGCAGGGTAGGGGTGCCGTGCAGATCAATCACCGTCGGGTCGTCCAGCAGCGTCGCGCCGGCCCGGTCGCAGAAGTCCTGGCCGATCAGAAAGTCCCGGTTGCCGTGCATCAGAAAAATCCCGGTGCCGCTGTCCCTCAGTTTTCGCAGGGCAGCCGCAATCTGCTCCTGGAGCGGCGTGCGCTCGTCATCGCCGATCCAGGCCTCGAAAAAATCGCCGAGGATATACAGCTGTTCAACACCGCTCGCTTTTCCGTCGAGAAATCCCAGAAACGCCTCAGTAATATCCGGGCGGGATTCTTCGAGGTGGAGGTCTGAAATAAACAGCGTGGTCACGCGTCCTCCAGAACCTCGGCCTTCTCGATGACCACGTCATCGGCGGGCACATCCTGGTGGCCGGCGCGCATGGTGGTGCGAACCGCACGGATTGCGTTGACCGTGTCCATGCCCTCGATCACTTTGCCGAACACGCAGTAGCCCCAGCCTTCTGCGTTCTTGGCGGTGTGGTCCAGGAAGCCGTTGTTCTCGACGTTGATAAAGAACTGCGCGGTGGCAGAATGCGGGTCCATGGTGCGCGCCATGGCGATGGTGCCCTGCATGTTGCTCAGCCCGTTATCGGCTTCGTTCTGGATGGAATCGCGGGTTTTGCGTGGGGTCATGCCCGGCTCGAAGCCGCCGCCCTGAATCATGAAATTGCTGATCACACGGTGAAAAATCAGGCCATCGTAAAAACCGTCGCGAACGTACTGTTCAAAGTTTTTGGCGGTTTCCGGTGCCTTGTCGTAGTCCAGTTCCAGCTTGATGTCACCGTAGTTCGTTGTCAGCAGAATCATCAGGTTTTCCTGTTCAGAAAGGTTAGGTACGTTAACGCGCCCATTGTACTCAAGAGTTTCCCGCTATGCATGAGTCCGGCAAGGATTTGTGAGTATAATACGCGGTTTAAGATTCACTCCCCTTTTAACAGAGATTGTATGAGCGCCGAGTCGAAGAAAGCCCACAACTTTATCCAGAGCCTGATCGAAGACGCCATCGCCAACGGAGAGCATACCGGCAAGGTGGTCACCCGATTCCCGCCGGAGCCCAACGGCTACCTGCATATTGGTCACGCCAAATCGATCTGCCTGAACTTTGGCATCGCCGAGACCTTTTCCGGCGACTGTAACCTGCGGTTTGACGACACCAACCCGGAAAAGGAAAACCAGGAATACATCGACGCGATCAAGCAGGATGTTGAGTGGCTTGGCTACGAGTGGGCAGGAGAGGTGCGTTACGCCTCCGATTACTTTGATGCCCTCTATGAATTTGCCGAGGAGCTCATCACCCGGGATAAGGCCTATGTGTGCGCCTTGACGGCCGATGAAATGGCCGAGTACCGGGGCAGCCTGAAAGAGCCGGGCAGAAACAGCCCCTACCGGGACCGGCCGGTGGAAGAGAGTCTGCAGCTATTCCGCGATATGCGGGACGGCAAGTACCAGAACGGTGAGCTGGTGCTGCGGGCCAAGATCGATATGGCATCTCCCAACATCAACATGCGGGATCCGATTCTTTATCGCATCCGTTACGCGGAACACCATCAGACTGGCAACAAGTGGTGCATCTACCCGATGTATGACTTTACCCATCCCATTTCCGATGCCATGGAAGGGATTACCCACTCCCTGTGCACCCTGGAATTCGAGGATCACCGGCCGTTGTATGACTGGGTTCTGGATAACATCTCCGGCCCCTGCCATCCGCGTCAGATCGAGTTTGCCCGGTTGAACCTGAATTACACCATCACCTCCAAGCGGAAGCTCAAGAAGCTGGTGGATGAAAGTGTGGTTGATGGTTGGAACGATCCGCGCATGCCAACCATTTCCGGCATGCGCCGGCGCGGCTACACGCCGGAATCCATTCGTACCTTCTGCGACATGATCGGGGTGAACAAGGCTGGTGGTACCGTGGATGTGGGCATGCTGGAGCATGCCATCCGGGAAGATCTCAACAGTCGTGCGCCTCGGGCCATGTGTGTAATGCGCCCGCTGAAGGTGACGCTGACTAACTACCCGACTGACCAGGGCGAAACCCTGACGTTGCCGGTTCACCCGCAAAACCCGGAGATGGGCGAGCGTGAAGTGCCCTGGACCCAGACCCTGTTCATTGATCGGGAGGACTTCGAAATGGAGCCGCCGCGCAAGTGGAAGCGGCTGGCACCGGATCAGGCGGTGCGCCTGCGGGGTGGCTACGTAATGACCTGTCGGGAAGTGATCCGCGACGACAGCGGTGAGATTGTGGAGCTCAAGTGCGAATACGACCCGAACACTCTGGGCGTCAATCCTGAAGGCTATAAGCCCAACGGTGTTATCCACTGGGTTTCGGCCACCGATAGCGTGGAAGCGGACATCAACCTGTATGACCGCCTGTTCAACCATGAATCGCCGGACAGCGACAAGGAAGGTGATCTGATGGATCATCTGAACCCGGAATCGCTGGTGGTTCTGAAAGGCGCGCGGGTCGAAAAAAGCCTGGCCTCACCCCTTACGGATCTGCCGTATCAGTTCGAGCGGGAAGGCTACTTCTTCTGTGATGAGGCTCATACTGAAGCCGCTGGCCGACCGGTATTCAACCGCACGGTTACGCTCAGGGATTCCTGGGGTAAGGGGGGCAAGTGATCCGCATCTACAATACGCTGACCCAGCAGAAAGAAGAGTTTCGGCCGATCGAGCCGGGCAAGGTCCGGATGTATGTCTGCGGCATGACGGTTTACGACTACTGTCATCTGGGCCATGCCCGGGTTCTGGTGGCATTTGACGTGATCACACGTTACCTGCGCCATCACGGTTATGAAGTGAACTATGTCCGCAATATCACCGACATTGATGACAAGATCTTGCGTCGTGCCGATGAGAACGGCGAGCCGTACACCGAGCTCACTGATCGTATGATCAAGGCCATGCATGAGGATGAAGCCCGCCTCGGCGTGCTGTCTCCGGATGACGAGCCCCGGGCCACCGCATTTATTGACGAAATCATTGCGATGATCCACAGGCTGATTGCCAGCGGCCACGCCTACGCGGCGGATAACGGTGATGTCTACTTTGCCGTTGATTCCTTTGATGGCTACGGCAAGCTCAGCAAGAAAAAGCTGGAAGATTTGCTGGCGGGTGCGCGGGTAGACGTCCAGGAAGCCAAGCGTAGCCCGGCGGATTTCGCGCTGTGGAAAGCGGCAAAGGCGGGCGAGGTCAGCTGGCCCTCGCCCTGGGGCGATGGTCGTCCCGGCTGGCACATCGAGTGCTCCGCTATGTCCACCTGCTGCCTCGGCGACACTTTTGATATCCACGGTGGTGGCCCGGATCTGCTGTTCCCGCACCACGAGAACGAGATTGCCCAATCCGAATGCGCCACCGGCCATACCTTCGTGAACACTTGGATGCACGCGGGTGCCATCCGGGTAAACAAGGAGAAAATGTCCAAATCTCTGGGCAATTTCTTCACGATTCGCGAAATCATGGAGACCTACCCGGCGGAGGTGGTTCGCTACTTCCTGGTATCCAGCCACTACCGCAGCCAGGTGGACTATTCCGAGGAAAACCTGGCTGAGGCTGGCCGCACGCTGACCAGGCTCTATCACGCGCTGCGCGGAGTTGTGCCTGCCAAGGCAGCTGATGTGCCGGAATCCGAGCACGACCAGCGGTTTGCCGAGGCCATGGACGATGACTTCAACACCGCGGGTGCCATTGCCGTCTTGCACGCTGTGGCCAACGAGATCAATCAGCATCGTCGGGACGGTCGTGAAGAAGACGCGAAGCGCAGTGCCGCGGTTCTGGTAAGACTTGGCGGAGTGCTTGGCCTGCTGCAGCAGGACCCCGAGGCGTTCTTCCAGGCGGATACGGGTGGCGAGCTCAGTGCCGAGGACATTGAAGCGCTGATCCAGGCCCGGGCTGATGCCCGCAAGGCGAAGAATTTTGCCGAGGCCGACCGGATCCGCGACGAGCTCCTCGGAAAAGGTATTATTCTGGACGATTCCCGGGAGGGGACGACCTGGCGTAAGGCCTGAATTTCGGGGAGCTGCTGGTTGGTCAGACCAGTTTTGCGGCTGCAGGCATGATCTTGTAAGGATTTTCCCTTACAATGCGGCGCTCAAATTAGAATGCCCCCTCAAGATGAAGGGGGAGTCGGGAAACGTAACCCACTGAGGCAGACAACGATGACAGAACGCGTACAAGTCGGCGGCATTCAGGTCGCAAAGAATCTGTATGATTTCGTGAACAACGAAGCGATCCCGGGCACCGGAATCGATGCCGATAAATTCTGGGCAGAATTTGACAAGATCGTGAACGAGCTGGCGCCACGCAACCGTGAGTTGCTGGCCAAGCGTGATGCTATCCAGGAAAAAATGGACAGCTGGAACCGCGACCACAAGGGCCAGAAGCTGGACATGGCCGGGTACAAGTCTTTCCTGAAAGACATCGGTTACCTGGTTGACGAGCCTTCCGAGTTCAAGATCTCCACCTCCAATGTCGACCCGGAAGTGGCAACCATGGCCGGCCCGCAGCTTGTGGTTCCGATCATGAATGCCCGCTTTGCCCTCAATGCGGCGAACGCGCGCTGGGGTAGCCTGTACGATGCCCTGTACGGTACCGATGCCATTTCAGAGGAAAACGGCGCTGATAAAGGGCGTGGTTATAACCCGGTGCGCGGTGCCAAAGTCATCGAGTGGGCCCGCAATCTCCTCGACAGCTCAGCGCCGCTGGCGTCTGGCAGTCACAAAGACGCCGCCAAATATGTGGTTGAAGGTGGCAAGCTGGTCGTCAAATTGCAGAACGGCGAGTCCACTGGCCTGAAAGACGAGGCCGGCTTTGTTGGCTACACCGGTGCCGCGGATGCGCCTACCGGCGTGCTGCTGGTCAAGAACGGCATGCACTTCGAGATCCAGATTGACGCCAGTCACCCGATTGGCAAAGACGACGGCGCCAACGTCAAAGACGTACTGATGGAGTCTGCGCTGACCACCATCATGGACTGCGAAGATTCGGTAGCCGCCGTGGATGCCGACGACAAGGCGCTGGCTTACCGTAACTGGCTGGGCCTGATGAAGGGCGACCTGCAGGAAACCTTCGAAAAAGGTGGCGAGCAGCTGACCCGCAAGATGAATGCGGATCGCACCTACACCGCGGCAGACGGCAGCGAGCTTAGCCTGAAAGGCCGGAGCCTGATGTTTATCCGTAACGTTGGTCACTTGATGACCAACCCGGCCATCCTTCTGAAAGACGGCAACGAAGTGCCGGAAGGTCTGATGGACGGTCTGATCACCTCACTGATCGCCATCCACGATATGAAGGGTAACGGCAAGTTCCAGAACAGCACCAAAGGCTCCATGTATATCGTGAAGCCCAAGATGCACGGGCCGGAAGAGGTGGCATTCACCAACGAATTTTTCGGTCGTGTAGAGGATGCACTGAGCCTGCCGCGCTTCAGCCTGAAGGTCGGCATCATGGACGAGGAGCGTCGCACCACAGTTAACCTGAAAGCCTGTATCCACGCCGCGAAAGAGCGCGCCGTGTTCATCAATACCGGCTTCCTGGATCGCACCGGTGACGAGATTCACACCTCCATGGAACTGGGACCGTTCATTCGCAAAGGTGCGATGAAACAGGCGACCTGGATTAACGCCTACGAGCAGTGGAACGTGGACATCGGCCTGGAAACTGGTTTCCGTGGTGTTGCCCAGATTGGAAAGGGCATGTGGGCCATGCCGGATCTTATGGCCGGCATGCTGGAGGCGAAAATCGGTCATCCGAAGGCCGGTGCGAACACCGCGTGGGTTCCGTCTCCGACTGCCGCCACGCTGCATGCCACTCACTACCATCAGGTGAGCGTGGCTGACGTCCAGAAGCAGCTGGAAAGCCGCACCCGTGCAGCGCTGGAAGACATCCTGGCAGTGCCAGTGATGGATGATCCGGCTTCCTTGGGCGCCGAAGAGATCCAGCAGGAGCTGGACAACAACGCCCAGGGTATCCTCGGTTACGTTGTGCGCTGGATCGACCAGGGTGTTGGTTGCTCCAAGGTGCCGGACATCAACGATGTCGGCCTGATGGAAGACCGTGCAACTCTGCGTATCGCGTCACAGCTGCTGGCCAACTGGTTGCACCATGGTATCTGCTCCGAAGAGCAGATCATGGAAACCATGAAGCGCATGGCTGCAGTGGTCGACAAACAGAACGCCGGTGATTCGGCCTACCGCCCAATGGCCGGGAACTTTGATGACAGCGTCGCGTTCCAGGCAGCGCTGGATCTGGTCCTCAAGGGTCGCGAGCAGCCGAACGGCTACACCGAGCCGCTGCTGCACGCTTACCGTCTGAAGGCGAAAGCCAAGTACGGGCAGTAAGCTCTGCGCATAAAAAACCCCGCTTCGGCGGGGTTTTTTGTGGCTTGTCGAATTCAGTCCTTGTGCAGCACGTCAGCAGCGTACAGGGTGTTCTGCAGCAGGGTGGCGATGGTCATCGGCCCTACGCCGCCGGGAACCGGCGTTATGTAGGCGGCGCGTTCAGAAGCGGCTGCGAAGTCCACATCGCCATGCAGTTTCCCGTCTTCCATCCGGTTGATACCTACGTCAATGACGGTTGCCCCCGGTTTTACCCAGTCTCCCTTGATCAGGCCCGGTTTGCCGACAGCAGCAACCAGAATGTCCGCTTCACGAACAAATTTCTCCAGATCCGGTGTGAATCGATGACAGACCGTTGTGGTCGCGCCCTTCAATAGCAGCTCCATGCTCATGGGGCGCCCGACTATGTTGGAAGCGCCCACGATCACCGCATGCTGGCCTTTGTAGGGAGTCTCTATGCTGTCCAGCAGGGTGATAATACCAGCCGGTGTGCAGGGGCGCAGGGTCGGTTTGCGCTGCATCAGGCGGCCAATGTTGTAGGGATGGAAGCCGTCAACGTCCTTGTCCGGGCGAATCTTGACCAGAATCGGATCTGCGTCCAGATGAGCGGGCAATGGAAGCTGTACCAGGATTCCGTCCACGGTCGGATTTTCATTCAGTTCATCGATCAGCGCTTCCAGGGCTTCCTGGGAGGTGTCCTCCGGCAGATCGTATGAGAGAGAGAGGATGCCTGCCTGGTCGCAGGCCTTGCGTTTGTTGCCTACATACACGTGGGACGCGGGATCGTTGCCGACCAGTACCACGGCCAGTCCGGGAGCGCGCAATCCTTGTTGTGTTCGTGCTTCTACCCCGGCGGCGACCTGCTGTCTTACTTCGGCGGCAATTTCTTTTCCGTTGATCAGTTTGGCGGTCATGTCTCGTCTTGTCGGTTGGGCGTCGGTAAATTGAAGGTTGGGCATTGTCTCATGCTTCCATCGGAACTCCAATTGGACGGTTGATTGGGCGGGGTGCGCCGGAGCTTTCGTGAGGGCGCTTTGTCACTGAAAAGGCTGTTGTTTCAGGGAATTTCGAAATACGTGTTGACGGGACCCTCCGCCGCCGGTAATATGCGCGCCAACTTTGCTGAGGCACTTGTTGTTCAGTTCAGACGGGGTATAGCGCAGTCTGGTAGCGCGCCTGCTTTGGGAGCAGGATGTCGGGAGTTCGAATCTCTCTACCCCGACCAAAATTCTGAATGTTCAGGTGGGCGAACGGTCAAGCGCCCGTAGCTCAGCTGGATAGAGCACCCGCCTTCTAAGCGGGTGGTCGCAGGTTCGAGTCCTGCCGGGCGCGCCATCAAGTCGTTGGCTTGGTCCGCGCCGGAGCGACCGTAACCAGCAAAGTTGATGTTATGAAAATACCGAAAGGTATGTCCTGATGTGGTGGACGTAGCTCAGTTGGTAGAGCTCAGGATTGTGACTCCTGCGGTCGAGGGTTCGATCCCCTTCGTCCACCCCACTTTCCCCTTGTTTTGATTCGCGACTCTGTTGAATTTCAGAACGGCGTAACCCTGCGACGTTTCATGAACAAGCATGGGAATCGGTAAAGCTGGTTGTTGAGTCTGTTCAGCGACAAGTTTAGAATTTTGGTTAAAAGCCTCGGTGGTGGAATTGGTAGACACGATAGGTTTAGGTCCTGTTGCCGCAAGGCGTGGGGGTTCAAGTCCCTCCCGAGGTACCAATACGAAAACCCTCTCAGTATCCCTGAGAGGGTTTTTTTGTGGCTAATGGAAGGGTCCAAGAGCATACCTTGGGGCATTGAGGGTTTCCGCCCCTTTCTTTTTTGATTTTAGTCCCCATCTCTTTTTCCGGATGATAAAGCGGTGTGATAAGAATCCAACGATGCCGTCTGTAGCTGGTGATTCTCTCAGCGGGTCAAACCGTGATAAACTACCGCCTTTTAATTTTCGGTCCTTTTGCGGGAATTCGCCCGGAAACGGACTTTTATTTTAAATTCATTCACATACTGAACCTGTAATTTGAGGATCTTCCATGCAAGTGTCTGTTGAAACGACCTCCAACATCGAGCGTCGCATGACGATTGGTGTGCCCGCCCAAGAAATCGATCAGGCGGTTCAGAAACGCCTGCAGGAAACCGCGCGTACCGTGCGCCTTAACGGTTTTCGTCCGGGTAAGGTGCCCATGAGCGTGGTCAAGCGTCGTTTCGGTGACAGCGTCCGTCAGGAAATCGTCGGCGAGGTTATGCGCGACAACTACATCAAGGCACTGCAGGAACAGGATATCAATCCGGCAGGTTGGCCGAAGTTTGAGCCTAAGACCATGGAAGAGGGCAAGGATCTCGAATTCGTCGCCATCTTCGAAGTACTGCCAGAAATCGAGCTGGGCGATCTGAGCAAGATCTCTGTTGAAAAGCTGACCTCCGAGATCACCGATAAAGACGTCGACAACATGATCGACAACCTGCGTCGTCAGCAGGCCACGATGAAAGAAGTCAAGCGCAAGTCCAAGAACAAGGACGTGCTGACCATTGACTTCAAAGGATTCATAGACGGTGAGGAATTCGAAGGTGGAGCCGCTGAAGGCCATCGTCTGACCCTGGGCTCTGATCAGATGATTCCAGGCTTTGAGAAGGCCATCGTTGGTGGTAAGGCCGGCGAAGACATGGAAATCGAGGTTACCTTCCCGGAGGATTACCACAACGAAGATCTGGCAGGTAAACCGGCCAAGTTCGAGATCAAGATTCACAAGGTCGAAGAGCCGCAGTTGCCGGAACTCGACACCGAATTCTTCAAGAAGTTCGGTATCGATGCCGAAGATGAAGCGACTTTCCGTGAAGAAGTCAAAAAGAACATGGAGCGCGAGCTCAAGCAGGCGGTCTCCAACAAGGTCAAGAACGACGTTGTTGACGGACTGCTGGAAACCACGGAGCTGGATATTCCGGCTGCTTTGGTTGACCAGGAAATCGATCGTCTACGTCAGGACGCCGTCCAGCGTTTCGGCGGCCAGGTTGATTTCCAGCAGCTGCCGAAGGAAATTTTCCAGGAGCAAGCTGAGCGCCGCGTGAAGACCGGCCTGCTGTTCCAGGAAGTGGTCAAGAAGAACGACCTGAAAGCCGACCCGGCGAAGGTAGACGAAAAGATCCAGGAGATCGCGTCTACGTATGAACAGCCTGAGGAAGTTGTTGCACACTTCAACAGCAATCCGGAGCAGAAGTCCCAGATTGAGTCTTCAGTCCTGGAAGATGCAGTTGTTGACCATGTGCTGGAGCAGGCCGAGGTCAAAGAGAAAAAGGTCAAGTACGAAGAGGCCGTTCAGGCCGGTCAGCCCCAGCGCTGATTTTGCCCGGGATCGGAGTAGAAGCCGGTCCCGAAGGCCGACCCCGAGAACAGCCGGCATGCCCGGCTGTTTTCATCTGGGGCCGCTGCTGGCAAAGTATGGGGTGCAACATTATTGAAACTGCCGTGGCGCGAGTCCACGACCCATTGTCCATAAGGAGTTCAGGCGCATCATGACGCAGAAACCAATCGATGGTCCCGCAATGGTTACCAATTCCGGACTGGTACCGATTGTTATCGAGCAGACAGCTCGCGGCGAGCGGTCGTTCGACATTTACTCCCGTCTGCTCAAAGAGCGGGTTATCTTCATGGTCGGTCCGGTCGAGGATCACATGGCGAACCTGATCGTTGCCCAGCTCCTGTTCCTTGAGTCTGAAAACCCGGACAAGGATATCCATCTGTACATCAATAGCCCGGGCGGCTCGGTCACTGCAGGCATGTCTATCTACGACACCATGCAGTTCATCAAACCGGATGTAGCCACCCTCTGTGTTGGCCAGGCGGCCAGCATGGGTGCCTTCCTGCTGGCTGGTGGTGCTGCCGGGAAGCGGGCGTGTCTGCCAAACTCCCGAGTGATGATTCACCAGCCGCTGGGTGGCTATCAGGGTCAGGCAACGGATATCGAGATTCACACCCGTGAAATCCTGAAGATCAGGCATACCCTGAATTCCATCCTGGCCCATCATACCGGTCAGGATCTTGAGACTATCGCCAAGGATACGGACCGTGACAACTTCATGGATCCGGCTCAGGCGAAAGAGTATGGGCTGATTGATTCAATACTTGATAAGCGCGTACCGAATAAATAATACTGGAAGTAATCGCATCATACTTGGCCGGCGTATCAGGCAGTGACGCCGGCAAAACGAGATCAGAGGTATTTCAATGGCAGATGAAAGAAACGGCAGGGGCGACGATAACGGCAAGTTGCTCTACTGCTCGTTTTGTGGAAAGAGCCAGCATGAAGTCCGAAAGCTCATTGCAGGGCCCTCGGTTTTCATCTGCGACGAGTGTGTCGACCTGTGCAACGACATTATCCGGGAGGAAATCCAGGAGAATGCACAGGAAGAGCCGAGCGATCGCCTTCCTACACCGGCCGAGATCCGCAATACCCTTGATGAATACGTGATTGGTCAGGATCGCGCCAAGGTGGTCTTGTCAGTGGCGGTCTACAACCACTACAAGCGTCTCCGTTACGGAGAAGGAAAGGGCGATGTTGAACTGGGCAAGAGTAACATTCTGCTGATCGGTCCGACCGGTAGTGGCAAGACCTTGCTGGCCGAGACTCTTGCGCGGATGCTGAACGTGCCCTTTACGATCGCCGACGCCACTACGCTGACTGAAGCCGGTTACGTTGGTGAAGACGTCGAAAACATTATCCAGAAGCTTCTGCAGAAATGCGATTACGATGTAGACAAGGCCCAGCGGGGCATTGTCTACATTGACGAGATCGACAAGATCTCCCGCAAGTCTGACAACCCTTCGATTACCCGGGATGTCTCGGGTGAGGGTGTTCAGCAGGCGCTGTTGAAGCTGATCGAGGGTACCGTTGCGTCGGTTCCGCCGCAGGGTGGTCGCAAGCATCCGCAGCAGGAATTTCTGCAGGTTGATACCGGCAATATGCTGTTTATCTGCGGTGGTGCCTTTGCAGGGTTGGACAAGGTGATTCGCGAGCGTACCGAGAAGAACAGCATTGGTTTCTCTGCTTCGGTGGCCAGCCAGGACGATGCCAAGAACACCGGCGACGTTATTAAGGACGTCGAGACCGAGGATCTGGTGAAATACGGTCTGATTCCGGAGTTTGTTGGTCGTTTGCCGGTAGTGGCAACCCTCAACGAACTTGATGAAGAGGCGCTGGTGCAGATCCTGACCGAGCCCAAGAACTCTCTTACCAAGCAGTACCAGAAACTGTTTGATATGGAAGGGGTCGAGCTCGATTTTCGCGACGATGCGCTTCGGGCTGTCGCCCGCAAGGCTATGGAGCGGAAGACAGGCGCGCGTGGTCTGCGTTCCATTATGGAGGCGACGCTTCTGGATACGATGTACCAGATTCCCTCTGAGCATGACGTGACCAAAGTGGTGATCGACGAGAGCGTGATCAGCGGGGACTCCGAGCCCTTCAAGATCTACGCCAGCAGTGATCACGCCAAGGCTGTGCCCGAGGATTGAGTCTAGGTTAGCGGTTGAAATGAAAAGGGGCGGCAACGCCCCTTTTCGCGTTTTGTATCGCGATATTCCCGCCCTGTTTCGTTTGGTAAAAAGATTGCAATTTTTGCGGGCGCCCCAATGAAGGGTGATATGCTGAAGTAAATACCGTCAGAGGATTCCCAATGACCCGTATACCCGAAAATGCCGTGCAAGAATACCCGCTGCTCCCGCTGCGTGACGTAGTGGTGTTTCCGCACATGGTGGTCCCGCTTTTCGTGGGCCGAGAAAAATCCATTCAGGCTCTGGAAGCCGCGATGGAAGGAAGTAAGGAAATCCTCCTGGTAGCCCAGAAAGACGCCTCTACTGATGAGCCTGGTCCGAAGGATGTGTTCGATATGGGCACCCTGGCTACGGTCCTGCAAATGCTTCGCCTGCCCGATGGCACCGTCAAGGTGCTGGTAGAAGGCAACGCTAGAGCCACCATCAGCGATATTTCCGAGGGTGAGTACCTGTCTGGCGGCGCTGTCCTGATGGATGAAGAAGGGCTGCCAGATCGCGAGCAGGAGGTTCTTGTAAAGGCCTTGATGGACGAGTTCGAGAAGTACGTGAAACTGTCCAAAAAGGTCCCTTCCGAAGTCTCTAATGCGCTCACCGGTATTGAAGAGCTTGAGCGCCTGGCCGACACCATGGCCGCTCACCTGGAAATGCGTATTCCGGAAAAGCAGGAGCTTCTTGAGGCGCTGGATATCCGCAAGCGCGTGGACCTGCTGCTGGGCAAGTTGGATGGCGAGATCGACCTGATCGAGGTTGAGAAGCGCATCCGTGGCCGCGTGAAGAAGCAGATGGAACGCAGCCAGCGCGAGTACTATCTGAATGAACAGATGAAGGCCATCCAGAAGGAAATGGGTAACCTGGGTGAGGGCAACAACGACTTCGAGGAACTCGAGCAGAAGCTCGAAGAAGCCGGACTGCCGGAAGAAGCCCGCAAGAAGACCGAAACGGAACTGAACAAGCTCAAGATGATGTCGCCGATGTCTGCGGAAGCGACCGTGGTACGTGGTTACATCGACTGGATGCTGGCCATTCCCTGGAAGAAGCGCAGCCGTGTCCGTCACGACATAGAGAAAGCGCGCGAAATCCTCGACAGGGACCATTACGGTCTGGATGAGGTAAAGAAGCGTATTCTGGAGTACCTTGCGGTTCAGAGCCGTGTGAAGAAGGTCAAAGGCCCGGTTCTTTGCCTGGTTGGGCCTCCCGGTGTTGGTAAAACCTCTCTCGGGCAGTCCATCGCCCGTGCTACCAACCGGAAATACACCCGCATGGCCCTCGGCGGCGTTCGGGATGAAGCCGAGATCCGCGGCCACCGGAAAACCTACATTGGTGCCTTGCCGGGCAAGCTTCTGCAGAAGTTGTCCAAGGTGGGCGTGAAGAACCCGCTGTTCCTGTTCGATGAAATCGACAAGATGGGCATGGACCATCGTGGTGATCCGGCCTCAGCATTGCTGGAGGTTCTCGACCCGGAACAGAATCACACCTTCAATGATCACTATCTGGAAGTGGATTACGATCTGTCTGATGTGATGTTCGTGTGTACCTCCAACTCCATGGATATTCCTCCAGCCCTGCTGGACCGGATGGAAATCATCCGTATCCCGGGTTATACGGAGGACGAGAAGGTCAACATTGCGCTGCGGTATCTGTTGCCCAAGCAGATCAAGGCCAACGGCCTGCGCAAGGACGAGCTCAAACTGCCAGAGGACACCCTTCGCGACCTGATCCGCTATTACACCCGTGAAGCGGGTGTGCGTGGTCTGGAGCGCGAGATTGCGAAGATCTGCCGCAAGGTGGTACGTGACCATGTGGAGAGTGGAGAGAAGGTCTCGGTCACCCTCACGCAGGACATGCTCGAAGATTACTCGGGGGTCAAGAAATTCAAGTACGGCCTCGCCGAGGAAAAGAACGAGATTGGTCAGGTGACCGGTCTGGCATGGACCCAGGTGGGTGGCGAATTGCTGCACATTGAGTGCGCCCTCACGCCGGGCAAGGGCCGGGTCGTCAAGACCGGTTCTCTGGGTGATGTCATGCAGGAGTCCATCCAGACGGCGTTGACGGTGGTACGTAGCCGGGCACCCGGCCTTGGAATTGCTGATGATTTCCACGAGAAGCACGATCTTCACGTGCACGTTCCGGAGGGTGCGACACCGAAAGATGGCCCCAGTGCCGGTATCGGTATGTGCACAGCGCTGGTTTCTTCACTGACCAAGATTCCGGTTCGTGCCGACGTTGCGATGACCGGTGAAATTACCCTGCGTGGCCGCGTTCTTGCCATCGGTGGCTTGAAGGAAAAGCTGCTTGCGGCGCATCGCGGTGGCATCAAGACAGTGATTATCCCGGACGAAAATGTCAGGGATCTCAAAGAGATACCGGAAAACATCAAGGAATCGCTGGAGATTCGCCCGGTGAAGTGGATTGACGAAGTGCTGGATATTGCACTGGCCTACCCACCCGAGCCCAGGACCGAGGATTCCTCTCCGGAAACGGGTTCTGGCAAGCCGCGTGATGAAGAAGGCGACGGGGCAGAGCGCATAAATACACATTAAAGCCTTGATGAGTTGTTGACATGCCTGAGAGCCCATTGGTATAACTGTTTCGCCGTGAAGCAGCCAATACCAAGGGCTCCCGCGCAGTTAGTGCCTATTCCGAATGCCGGTTTAAAGCCGAAAGGAATAAGAAAAGTGAAGAATGGAATTCTCCGACCGCTTATGCGATAGTCGAGAACGTCCGAGAAAAAACAAACCAACCTATAACATCTTCAACCTGAAATCGAAGGGGTTTAGTGTGAACAAGTCCGAACTTATCGATGCAATTGCAGAGTCCGCAGATATCTCCAAAGCCGCCGCTGGCCGTGCTCTGGACGCAATGACCAACTCCATCACCGGTGCCCTGAAAAAAGGCGATCAGGTAACTCTGATCGGTTTTGGTACCTTCTCCGTTAAAGAGCGTGCTGCTCGTACTGGTCGTAACCCGCAGACTGGTGCCGAGATCAAGATTCCGGCCTCCAAAGTGCCTGGGTTCAAAGCAGGCAAGGCCCTGAAAGACGCCGTTAAGTAACGGTTCTTTCTCCGGTGGCTTCTGTCGCAGGAAGCCACCCAAGAAGAATTCAAGGCGCATTCCACACCGGGTGCGCCTTTTTACGTTAGGTCCGCCCGTCGCCGCGCGCTGAAACGAATAACACTGCACCACCTTGAACAGGGATCCGGGAGAAACATGCTTCAAGATATTCGGAACAATGCCCAGGGCACGATCGCCAAGGTCATCATTGGTCTTCTCATTGTGTCGCTATCCATCTGGGGGATGGACGCCATTGTTGGCGGCTTCTCCGGCGAGCCCGAGGTGGCAACCGTCAACGGCGAGGATATTACCGAGCGGGAGTTTCTCCGCGTGGTCCAGATGGAGAGCCAGCGTCGGCTGTCCAGAATGGAAAACCCGGACCCCTCGATGCTTGACGAAGACCAGATTCGCACAGACGTGCTGGATTCTCTGATCCAGGAGCAGGTCCTGATTCAGGATGCCAACGCTCAGGGACTGGAACTCAATGATGCTGATATCGATGCGTTGATTACCCAGATGCCGCAGTTCCAGGTGGACGGCCAGTTCAATCGCGACCGCTTTGTGGCCACAGTCCGGAATATGGGCATGGGCGTAGGCGAGTTTCGCGAGGCCATGCGAAAGCAATATGTGGTAAACCAGATCCGTGCAGGTATTGTTCAGAGTGGCCTGGTCGCCGATGAGAATGCCGAGCAGCTGCTCCAGATTCAGAACCAGACACGCAGTTTCCGGGTGCTGGATATTTCTGCCAGCGCAGTGGCGGACACGGTATCGGTTACTGATGCGGACGTTGAAGCCTTCTATGAAGAGAACTCAGGTGCGTTTCAGCAGCCAGAGCGCGTAGACGCTGCCTACATCACGCTTTCGCTGGGTGCCCTTGCCGAGAGCATTGAAATTGACGATGCGGAGCTTCAGGCCTACTACGAGCAGCAGGCCTCTGATCTGGCCAGTGAGGAGCGTCGGGCGTCCCACATCCTGATCGAAGAGGGCAGTGACGCGGACGACACCATGGCAACGATCCAGGAACGTCTGGCGGCCGGGGAGTCCTTTGCTGACCTGGCGAGGGAGTATTCCATTGATACCGTTTCGGCCGAGGACGGCGGCGACCTGGGCTATGCCGGTCGTGGAATTTACGCCGAGCCCTTCGAGGACGCTCTGTTTGCCCTTGAGGAAGGTGAAATTTCCGAGCCGGTTCGAACGTCTTTCGGGGTTCATCTTATTCGCCTGGAGGATGTCAGGGAGTCAGAGGTGCCGTCTCTGGACGAAATGGAAGACCAGCTACGTCGTGAGCTGGCCCGTGAAAAAGCCCGTGAACAGTTTGCAGAAGTCCGGGCAGAGCTTGCCGACTCCGCGTATGCCGCCGATGATCTGGCCGGCCCTGCCGAAGAGCTCGGGCTTGAGGTGCGCGAGGCCAGCGGCGTTACCCGTGACGGTGGCCAGGCCCCGTTCGACCACGCCGGTCTGGTACGTCAGTTGTTCTCCGAGGATGTGCTGGAAGCCGGCTACAATACCGAGTTGATTGATGTTGGTGACAATGTGTCCGTTGTCGCGCGGGTTCGCGAATACCATGAGGCCGAGCAGCTGCCGCTGGATCAGGTTCGCGCTCAGATCCGGGCGACGCTGGAGCAGCGCAAGACACGGGAAGCTCTTTCTGAGAGGGCTGACACGATTATCGCTGACCTTGAGTCAGGCGAGAGTCTTGAGGGTTTCGGTGAGTGGTCCAGCTATGAAGGGCTGGCAAGGAATGCCTCCGAGGCAGGTCCCGCCATTCTGCAGCAGGTGTTTTCTTTGCCGCGCCCGGCGGATGGCGCCCGGTTTGGCAAAGCTGTGACGGCCGATTCTGCCGCGGTGATTGCGCTGGACGCGGTCACGGACGGGCAGGTCTCAGAAGATGGCGCCGAACTGAACCAGCTTCGCGAATTCCTGGCATCTCTTGAAGGGCAAAGGGAATACGCCGCTTATCAGCAGTTCCTGCGAAATCGTGCGGAGGTCGAGAGACCCTGATATCCGCCTCATGAAAAAGGCGCCGAATGGCGCCGTGCGAGCAACGAGAAGCCCGGTGCGACTGCCCGGGCTTTCTTGTATCTGCGTCCCCCTTCTATTGTGACACTGAGGCTCAGATAGGCGGGAAGCGGGTAGGCTTGAGGCTTTCCTTGATCTTCTTGAGGTGCCCGAGGAAATCTGCGCCGCGTTTGAGGGTTACCCCGGTTGCCAGGATGTCGATAACGCTCAGGTGAATGATGCGAGAGGACATTGGCATATAGACTTCAGTGTCCTCCGGAGCGGTGACGCCCAGCACCACCGTGCAGCTTTCCGCCAGGGGGGAATCGGGGTTGGTGATGCCAATCACAGTAGCACCGTTGGCTCGCGCCAGTTGCGCGATATCCACGGTTTCCCGGGTGCGGCCCGTGTAGGAAATGAGCACGATAACATCACCCACATTTGCGCCGGCCGCAACCATGCGCTGCATCAGAGCGTCGTCGTAGGACATAACCGGGATATTGAAGCGGAAAAACTTGTGCTGGGCGTCCATAGCCACAGCAGCAGAGCCGCCCATGCCAAAGAAGTTGATCTGCTTGGCCTGGATCAGGTAATCGATCGCGGTGGCCAGAGCTTTCGGGTCGAGCGCCTGCCGTGCTTTATCCAGGCTGGCAATGGTACTGAGCATGATCTTGTCGGCGAATTCGGCAACGGTGTCGTCCGGCTCTACGTTCTGTCCGATATAGGGGGTGCCGGTGGCAATGCTCTGCGCCAGGCGTATCTTGAAATCCGGAAAGCCTGTGGCTGAAAAGCCACGGCAGAAACGGTTGACTGTGGGTTCGCTGACGTCGGCGGCGCGGGCCAGGGCAGCTATGCTGTAACGGGTGGCTGCACTTGGATCGCGGAGAATGGCCTCGGCCACTTTCCGCTCAGATTTGTTAAGGGTCTCCAGCCTGGACTGGATGTCCTCAAGCAGATTGTCGTCACGGTGCGCCTGGTTCGCGGCCATCAATGGTACTCCCTGAATCATGGGCGGTCGTTGTCTTGAAAACGCGGTGATTATACCGCTTTTTTACCGGTTTTGGGGTAGTAAAAGTATCACAAAATGCAGTTTTTTCTTGGAAAATCGATTCTTGGATGTCATTATTTGTTTAAAATTACTACATTGAGTCCTGTCGTCGAGTTTTTGCGACGGACTGCCCACCAGAGAGAAGGAACCAATGGTCAACAAGATCAACACCCGTTGTGACCTGATGCTATTCGGAGCGTTGGGTGACCTTGCCCAGCGAAAACTGTTTCCGGCGCTGTACCAGTTGGAGCGCGCCAACCTTCTGGCCGATGGCAGCCGGGTGCTTGCCATTGCCCGCACAGAGGCCGATACCGAGACTGTGCGCCAGCAGTTGTTTGACAGGCTGAAGCAGCATGTAAAGCCGGAAGAGTTTGATGCCGAGCTGGCCAAGTCCTTTCTGAAGCGGGTTGATTACCAGATTCTGGATTTTAACCAACCCGACGCTTTCGGTGTGCTCAACGAGTGGCGTGATGACGCCAATAATCAGCTTATTGTTTATATGGCAACCCCGCCGTCCATGTATGGCGTCATAGCCCGGAACCTGCGTTCCGCGAGTTGCTGTACCGAAAAGACACGGGTGGTGGTCGAGAAGCCGATCGGTCACGATCTGGAGTCGTCGAAGGTTATCAACGATGAGCTGGGGGAGGTTTACAACGAGAACCAGCTCTTCCGTATTGATCATTATCTGGGCAAGGAAACGGTCCAGAACCTGATCGCTCTGCGTTTTGCCAATAACCTGTTTGCCTCCCAGTGGGACCAGAACCACATCTCACACGTGGAAATTACGGTTGCTGAAAGTGTTGGCATTGAGGGCCGGTGGGGTTATTTCGACAAGGCCGGCCAGATTCGCGACATGATCCAGAATCATCTGCTGCAGCTGTTGTGCCTCATTGCCATGGACCCGCCCTCGGATCTATCCGCCGACAGCATTCGCGATGAAAAGGTAAAAGTGCTCAAGGCATTGAAGCAGGTAACGCCGGACATGATGGACAGCTATGTTGTGCGCGGTCAGTACACGGCCGGGACCAGCAACGGCAAACCGGTACCCGGCTACCTCGAAGAGGAGGGTGCGAACAAGGGCAGTGCCACCGAGACCTTTGTGGCACTCAAGGCCGAGATCGACAACTGGCGCTGGTCCGGGGTTCCTTTCTATATCCGTACCGGCAAACGCCTGCCCGAGAAACTGTCGCAGATTATCATCCACTTCAAGCCTGCGCCGCACTACATCTTTGATCCGGACCAGAAACACCTGGCCAACAACAAGTTGATCATCCGTCTGCAGCCGGACGAGGGCATGGCCCTGAAGATTCTCACCAAGGATCAGGGTCTCGACAAGGGCATGCGCCTTCGCCAGGGCCCGTTGGAGCTGACTTTTTCAGAGACGTTTGCCACCGACCGAATTCCCGACGCCTATGAGCGTCTGCTGTGGGAGGTGATGAAGGGCAACCAGTACCTGTTTGTCCGCCGGGATGAGGTGGAATATGCCTGGCGCTGGGTAGACCAGGTTATCCAGAACTGGAAAGACAGCGGCGAACCACCCAAGCGCTACGCCGCTGGAACCTGGGGGCCAGTTGCCTCCATTGCCATGATTACCCGGGACGGGAGGAGCTGGTATGAAGATGTTTGATCTTCGCTTGCCAGAGGGGGTCAGCGACCGTTCAGGAGAAACGCCCGAGAGCGTGGCCTTGAATCTTGCGGATGCGGTCGCCGAGTTCCTGGCTGTCCGCCTGAGAGAGGCGCCCAGGGCGAGCCTGGTGGTATCCGGAGGCTCTACGCCGCTGCCATTTTTCAAGGCGCTCTCGGGCAAGGATCTGGAATGGGGCAGGGTAGACGTTCTGCTGGCGGATGAGCGTTGGGTGGATGAAGACGACGACGCCAGCAATACCCGCCTGGTTCGCGAGCATCTGCTGCAGAACAAGGCTGCGTCGGCCCGCTTCCTGTCCCTCAAACAGCCCGGCGCTACGCCTGCCGAGGGGCTTGAGCGGGTGAAGGCCGAGCTAGCGGATCTGGCCCTGCCCATCGACGTGCTTATTCTGGGCATGGGCAACGACGGCCACACGGCGTCGCTGTTCCCGGACGCACCGGAGCTGGAGGGTGCCATGGATCCGGAATGTCAGGAAATCGTTGCGGCCGCCACGCCCGTGTCGCAACCCCAAAAACGCATCACCCTGACCTGGCCACCACTCAGAGATGCCAGCTTCACCGCCTTGCATCTGAAGGGCGAGGACAAGCTGCATACGCTCGAGCGGGCCATGTCCGAACCGGACAAGGTGCTCGAAATGCCCATCAGAGCTTTCCTGAAGCCTGGCCTCCAGGTGTTCTGGAGCCCCTGAAACGCCTGACCTTTGTTATGGAGAAAATCATGAACCAACTTTCCGATTACCATCGTGAGCGCGTCAGGGCAGTACTGCAATCCTCACCCCTGGTGCCTGTGATCGCTATTCAAGATCTCGAAGACGCCGTGCCGCTGTGTCAGGCGCTCGTTGATGGCGGCATCAACGTCCTGGAAATCACCCTGCGGACCGAACACGGCCTTAAAGCCATCGAAAAAGTCCGCAAGGCCATCCCGGATGCGTGGGTCGGAGCGGGAACCGTCACCAGCATTGCCCAATACCGCGAGGTAGAGGCCGCGGGCGCTCAGTTCGTGATCACCCCGGGTGTGACCGAAGCCATCCTCGAATTCGGCGTAACCTCCGAAGCCCCGCTGTTGCCGGGCATTGCCACCATCTCTGAACTGATGGTCGGCTACAATCTCGGCTACCGCGACTTCAAATTCTTCCCCGCCGAAGTCGCCGGCGGCATCCCGGCCCTCAAAGCCTTCAGCGGACCATTCCCGGACGTCACCTTCTGCCCCACCGGCGGCATCCGCCGCAACACCGCGGCAGACTATCTGGCCCTGGGCAACGTCCAGGCCGTTGGTGGCACCTGGTTGACCCCTGCGGATGTGGTGGCGGCTAAAGACTGGTCGCAGGTTACGGAGATTGCGCGGGGGAGCCTCGCTGACCTCTGATTGTGTTAATTGCCCGCGTAGCCTGCTTCTTGGGAGTTTTCGCTCTTTGGGGCAGGGCTTGGCAAAACTACCGATAACGCGAGTATTCGTCGTAACTTCGTAGGTCGGATTAGCCGCAGGCGTAATCCGACAATCAATCTCGGAAAGCCAAGAGACGTCCGTCGGATTACGCCTGCGGCTAATCCGACCTACATCCTACTGTCTTAATATTCGAGAAGCAGTCAGATTGAGATAACTGCAACATTCTGAAGGAGGTAGTGGGGTCTCCCTTTCCAAAAATGTCTGTGGCCAGGGATGGCCACAGCCAAGCGCACATGGATGTGCTCGTAGCGGTTTTTGGAAAGGGAGACCCCACTGCCGATTCGCACATTGCCGCAGGCTAAAAGGCCATGCGCCAATCGACTAAGGGCTGGAAAGAAGGCTTACAATCAGCGAATATCCGACCCAACCCGAACAATCTTCATGGTATTGGTACCACCCTGGGCATTCACATAATCACCCTTGGTAATCACCACCAGATCACCGTCCTTGACCTCCCCACGGTTCACCAATTCCGACACCGCCAACGCATTGGTCCGCTCGTTCGGAATCTTCGCTGAATCGAAAGGAACCGTCTGAACGCCACGGAACATGACAACTCGATGCTGAGTGGAGTGATGGCGCGAAAACGCAAAGATTGGCAGGCTTGACTTGATGCGGGACATCAACCTCGGTGTGGCACCCGTCTCGGTCATGCAGATAATGGCCGAGACACCCTCAAGGTGATTGGCCGCGTACATGGCCGACAGGGCAATGGCCTCGTCCACCGCTTCCATGCTCTCGTGAATCCGGTGCTTGGACTGGTGCATGGACGGATGCTTCTCTGCACCCAGGCAGATCCGAACCATGGCTTCCACGGCTTCTTTCGGATAATCACCCACAGCGGTTTCCGCAGACAGCATCACCGCATCCGTGTAGTCCATCACCGCATTGGCAACGTCTGAGACTTCGGCTCGCGTTGGCATAGGGCTGGTGATCATGGACTCCATCATCTGCGTGGCTGTGATTACCGCACGGTTAAGCACGCGGGCCCGGGAGATGATGTGCTTCTGTACGCCAACCAGCTGGGCGTCGCCGATTTCCACGGCCAGGTCGCCACGGGCAACCATGACCGCATCGGATGCCTCGATTACCGCATCCAGGGCTTCCACATCGTCGGCCAGTTCCGCGCGCTCAATTTTTGCGACCAGACCGGCGTCGGAGCCTGCCTCTTTCAGCAGGCGCCGGGCGATGTGCATATCCTCGGCGGTGCGGACGAAAGAGACGGCCACGTAATCCGCGCCCAATTTGGCGGCCGTGACGATGTCCTGCTTGTCCTTTTCTGTCAGCGCCTCGGCGGACAGGCCGCCCCCGCGCTTGTTCAGACCCTTGTTATTTGAGAGCGGGCCGCCGATCAGAACGGTGGAGGTGATGCTGTGGTCGCTGACCGACTGAACTTCCATCTCGATGCGGCCATCGTCCAGAACCAGAATGTCTCCTGGTTCCACATCCTGTATCAGCTGCTCGTAGTCAATACCAACACGTTCTTCGGTACCCGCTTCCTTGTCCATAGCGGCATCCAGTATGAACGTCTGGCCTGCCTTGAGGGTGACCTTGTTCTCCGAAAACCGTGCGATGCGCAGCTTGGGGCCCTGCAAATCGGCCAGCAGTGCGACGAACCGACCCTGAGCCGCTGCGGCTTCTCGAACGCGGCGGGCTCGGCCGATGTGCTCTTCGGCGCTGCCGTGGGAAAAGTTGAGTCGGGTGACATCCACACCGGCGGCGATAATAGCCGCGAGGGATTCCGGTGAGTCGGTGGCCGGGCCGAGGGTGGCGACAATCTTGGTACGCCTGAGCATGGTTGGTGTCCTTTGATTCTTAAAAATGGTCTCGAACAGAGTAGCGGAATCAGCCGAAACGGCCAGATTTACTGGCCGGCCTTGATGAGGGCGAGGGCATTATCCAGCATGCGATTCGAGAAGCCCCATTCATTATCGTACCAGGCCATGACTTTTACGTGACGACCCAGAACGCGGGTGTGGTTGGCGTCATAGATGCTGGACAGCGCGTTGTGATTGAAGTCGACGCTGACCAGTTTCTCCACATTATAGCCAAGAACCGGGCTTTTCTCGGCGGCTGCTTTGACCGCTTCGTTCACTTCGTCTGCGGTTGTTTCCCGGCTGGCAATGAAGCCGAAATCCACCAGTGATACGTTAATGGTGGGTACCCGAACCGCCAGGCCATCAAGTTTGCCCTCGAGCTCCGGAATAACCTTGCCAATGGCGGCGGCAGCGCCGGTCTTGGTTGGAATCATCGACTGGGTGGCAGAGCGTGCCCGATAGAGATCGGAATGGTAAACGTCGCTCAGCTTCTGATCGTTGGTGTAGGAGTGGATCGTGGTCATGAGGCCACTCTCGATGCCAATGGTCTTTTGCAGGGCTTCAACAACCGGTGCCAGGCAGTTCGTGGTGCAGGACGCGTTGGAAATGATGTCGTGGTCGGCGGTCAATGTTTCGTGGTTCACACCGTAAACGATCATTGCATCCGCATCGGGGCTGGGCGCCGAGATGATGACCTTGCGGGCGCCGGCCTTCAGGTGTGCCGCTGCCTTGTCGCGTTTGGTAAAAAGGCCGGTACACTCGAAAACAACATCAACACGATGATCGTTCCAGGGCAGTTCTTCGGGATTGCGAAGAGCGGTAATGGCAATCCTGTCCCCGTTGACGGTCAGGGATTCGGCGTCGTGACTGACGTCGGCATTAAATCGGCCATGAACGCTGTCATACTTGAGCAAATGGGCGTTGGTCTCGGCGTCGCCAAGGTCGTTGATAGCAACAACTTGGAGCTGGCTCCGGTAGTTATTTTCATACAATGCTCTGAGAACATTGCGACCGATGCGGCCAAAACCGTTGATTGCGATGCGGATTGTCATCGTCTGACTCCTTGGGTGGTCGTTTTTTGTTCGTTCAACCTTAGTAATGTAGTAAATATAACAACAAAAAAAGAAGAAATGAACGATTCAACGGTGGAAATACCAAAAAAAGGAAGTAAAATTACGTCTAAAAGCGACCACTCTAATAAATCATGCAATGGAGCCCACCATGCACCCGACCGTAGACAAGGTTACCCAGAGAATTATCGAGCGCAGTCGCTCAACGCGGCAGGACTACCTGGACCGCATGAATGCTCTCAAAGCCCAATCCCCGCACCGGAGTTCTCTGTCCTGCGGCAATCTGGCCCACGGTTTTGCGGCCTGTAATCAGGGCGACAAAGACACCCTGAAGTTCATGAACAAGGCCAACGTGGCCATGGTAACGGCCTATAACGATATGCTTTCGGCCCACCAACCCTACGAAAAGTTCCCGGATCTTATTCGGGATGCGGCCCGGGGCATGGGATCCGTGGCTCAGGTGGCCGGTGGCACGCCCGCCATGTGTGATGGTGTAACCCAGGGCCAGCCGGGTATGGAGCTGAGCCTGTTTTCCCGGGACACCATCGCGATGAGTGCCGCCGTGGCCCTGAGTCACAACATGTTTGATGCCACGCTGCTCCTGGGTATCTGTGACAAGATTGTGCCGGGCCTTCTTATTGGCTCGCTGAGCTTTGGCTACCTTCCCACCATCCTGGTTCCTGCAGGCCCCATGCCTTCAGGGCTGCCGAACAAGGAAAAGCAGCGGATTCGCCAGCTTTACGCCGAGGGCAAGGTTGGCAAGGACGAACTGCTGGAGGCCGAGAGCAAGTCCTATCACAGCCCGGGCACCTGTACGTTTTACGGCACGGCCAACAGCAACCAGCTGTTGGTGGAGGTCATGGGTCTGCACATGCCGGGGTCGGCGTTTGTAAATCCCAATACGCCGCTGCGCGATGAGCTAACTCGTGCTGCGACCGAGCAGGTGATCAAACTGTCGAAGCCTCACGGTGGCGAGCTCGGCCTGGGCGACATGGTTGATGAAAAGAGCATCGTCAATGCCCTGGTGGCGTTGCTGGTTACTGGTGGTTCCACCAATCACACCATTCACTGGATCGCTATTGCCCGAGCCGCGGGGATCATCATCGACTGGAACGACTATGCCGAGCTTTCTTCCGTGGTTCCGTCCATGACCCGGATCTACCCCAACGGACAGGAAGACGTGAATGCCTTCCACGAGGCCGGCGGAACCCCGTTCCTGATCAGAGAGCTGCTGAGCGGTGGGTACCTGCACAATGACGTGAACACGGTGGTTGGCTATGGTCTGGAGCGCTACACCGAGATGCCGGAGTTGGTGGATGAGAAGCTGGTGTGGAAGCCGTCGCCGGAAAAAAGCCTTCGCCCGGATGTACTCAGCCCGGTCGCGGAACCGTTTGCACCGGATGGGGGGCTGAGGGTGCTTGATGGCAATCTTGGTCGTGGCGTCATAAAGGTTTCTGCCGTTGCCCCGGAACATCGAAAAGTTGAAGCACCGGCCGTGGTGTTTAACGACCAGAACGAACTCAAGGCAGCCTTTGAGGCTGGCGACCTGGACAGGGATTGCATTGTGATCGTCCGTTTCCAGGGCCCGAAGAGTAATGGCATGCCGGAACTGCATAAGCTCACCCCCTACCTTGGCGTGTTGCAGGATCGCGGGTTCAAGGTGGGCCTGGTGACCGATGGTCGGATGTCCGGCGCGTCGGGCAAGGTACCCGCGGCGATCCATGTGTACCCGGAGGCACTGGATGGCGGTCCCCTGGCGAAGGTCAAGAATGGTGATCCGGTCTGTCTGGATGCCGAAAGCGGTGTTCTTGCCATCCGCGTGGATGAACAGGAGTTCGCCGGCCGGGAATCTGAAAAAGCCGACCTGACCGGTTATCATCACGGCTACGGTCGGGAGTTGTTTGGCTGGATGCGTCGCGCTGCCAGCAATCCCGAGGAAGGGGCCAGCTTTTTCTGGAATCATGAGGCATGACAGCAGCGCAGTACTCACTGGTCGGCGATATTGGCGGCACCAATGCGCGTTTTGCCCTGGTAGAGCAGGGCAACGTGCAGCCTCGTGCTATCGAGGTTCTCCCGTGCGGGGAATACACGAATCTTGATGACGCCGTGCGAGATTACCTGGCTCGGGTTGGGGTTTCGGAGGTGGATGGGGCCTGCCTGGCAGTTGCCTCGCCGGTTCGCGGTACCCAGGTTCGGATGACCAACAACCACTGGCGTTTTGATACCGAAGAAGTCCGGGCACAGTTTGGCTGGTCCAGGTTCAAGGTGATCAATGACTTTACCGCTATGGCCCTCGGCGTCCCCCACGTTGCGGACGACCATCTGGTTCATGTTTGTGGCGGCCCGGGTGACAGCCGTCGACCACGACTGGTTATGGGTCCTGGAACCGGGCTCGGTGTTTCAGGCCTGGTGCCCATCGAGCATGGCTGGGTACCTCTGATGACTGAAGGTGGCCATGTGGATTTCGCCCCGACAGATGAAACCGAAATGGCAGTTCTTCGGATTCTGAAGGCGCGATTTGGCCGGGTTTCGGTAGAGCGGATTCTATGTGGCCAGGGCCTCCTCAATCTCTATCAGGCCCACGCAGAAATTCAGGGTGTGGCCGCTCCATTGGATGCACCGGAGAAAATCACCGCGGCTGCGGTAGCAAACACCGATAGCCTGGCTCATCACACGCTGCGCCACTTCTGTGAAATCCTGGGCCGGGTAGCCGGCAACGGGGTTTTGACCCTCGGGAGCACCGGCGGGGTTTACCTTTGCGGCGGAATCCTGCCGCGCTTCCTCGAGTTTTTTCTGGAAAGCCCGTTCCGTAACGGCTTCGAAGATAAAGGAAGAATGCGGCCGCTGCTGGAATTTACACCGGTTTACGTGGTCAGTGAGCCCTACACCGGTCTGCTGGGGGCTGCTGAGGCATTGGGTAATCCGGAGGTATGACGCCGGATTGCCCTTGCCGGATTAGAGGTAATGCACCAGCTGGCGCTGATCGAAACGGTACTGGAGGTTATACACGCCGTTTTCTGCCCGTCGGCCTGCTGCCAGCACCATGGTTACCAGTCCTTTCCCTGGCAGATTAATCAGCTTCTTAACGCGATGCTCGTCAAAACCCTCCATGGGGCAGGAATCATAGCCGTGGGCCCGGAGCGCGAGCATCAGGTTCTGGGCAGCCAGAGCTGTGGATTTGGTAGCCCAGATTTTCATCTCGCAATTGGAGTAGGGCCCCCGGGGCACCGGCCGGGTAATTCCCACCGCAAGGCCTGCCGCTTTTTTCGCTAAACCCAGAATACCGAGCGGTCCCTGGTTGTAATGAATGGGGGCGACTTTGCGGTAGTATTTTTCAACGATCGGCGGCAGTTTTTCTTCCGGCCAGTCCTCCAGCGCTTGCCGTGCATGAGCCCGCCAGCTATCCGGTCGGGCAACCACTACGATCAGCGCAGCGGCGGTTTTCGCTGCATTCTGGCCAAGACAGGCGTGGGCGAGTTTTGCCTTGAGCTCCGGAGTGCGAACAACGAAAAATTCCCAGGGCTGAAGGTTACTGGAATTGGGAGCCAGGGTTGCCAGTTCCAGGCAATCTTCAAGCACTGCCTCAGGAATCGGCTCATCGGTGAAGCGCCTGATGGAGCGGCGCGTGCGAACAACTTTCCGGAACTCTTCGATATCGATTTCCGGCAGCGGGAGAGAGCCTGCTTTCGCATTCATGATGTTTCCTTCGAGACTTGTTGTGTCGTGATTGTGCCTCTATCGTTACGGGAAATGACGGTATATGCAATCACCCTTATAACGGAACGCTCATGACAGAGGACCTTTCCCGGCTTCCCCTCGATGACCTGGTTCGGCGCGTGCGGGCGTGTACGATTTGCGCCGACGTTCTTCCACGCGGGCCGAGGCCGGTCATACAGATATCTGAAAGCGCCGGAATTCTCGTAGTCGGGCAGGCTCCGGGCAGGCGCGTGCATGAAACCGGGCTACCCTTCAACGATCCCAGCGGCGATCGGCTTCGAGAATGGATGGGGGTTACCCGGGATACCTTCTATGACGAGCAGAAGCTCGCGATCCTGCCGATGGGATTTTGCTATCCGGGCACAGGCAAGTCCGGCGACCTTCCGCCGCGGCCGGAGTGCGCGCCAGCCTGGCGTAACCTGCTGCTGGATCGTCTGCCGCATGTTGGGCTTACGCTGGTTATTGGGCAGTATGCCCATGCCTGGCACCTTCCTGACTGTCGTAAGTCAGTAACAGCCAATGTTCAGCACTGGCGGGAATATTGGCCGGACGTTCTGCCGATGCCTCACCCGAGCCCCAGGAATAACCTGTGGTTGCGTCGCAACTCATGGTTCGAAAGTGAGGTCGTGCCCGAACTTCAGCGCCGGGTGGCTCGTCTTCTTGAGCCCGAATGCGGATAGCCGGCGTTCTCAGCTGGCAACGTCCGCAGGAGCCATCATTTGGCCCGTGATCATTTGGCAGCAACATTCCACTGCCTGAGTAGATCTTCGTAGCGGATGGTTTTGCCCGGTGGCTTCTCGTTGCTCAGGCGTGGCTTGGGCGCACCGGGCTGGGCCAGCCACCAGTCAGCACCCTTTACCTGCTCTTCCTCTGCCATTTTCGGGCCGCAATCACCGGCGAGGAAATTACGCTCAATGACCGAAAGGGTCCTGTCCTGCGCCGCGGCCAGGTTATCGAGTGCCTGTTGAGGGGTGACTTTGCCTGTTACCGCATCGGCGATGTTTGGCCACCAGAGTTTGGCAAGGCGAGGGTAGTCTGGCACGTTCACACCGGTCGGCGACCAGGCTGTCCTCGCAGGACTCCGATAGAACTCGACCAGGCCTCCCAGTGCCGGCGCTTTTTTCTGCATTTGCGGCGATTCCAGGTCTGAGAGCCGAATCGGGGTGAGCCCGTAGAGGGTCTTCTGGAGTGACACCGTACGCGAGACGGTAAATTGGGCATAAAGCCAGGCTGCTTTCTGCTGGTTCGCACCCATGGCCCGGGGGATGGTCCAGGCGCCAACGTCCTGGTATCCCAGTTTCATTCCATCTTGCCAATAGGCGCCGCGAGGTGAGGGCGCCATGCGCCACTTCGGTGTGCCGTCTTCATTAACGACGGGCAAGCCCTCTTTCGCCATGTCGGACGTAAAGGCGGTGTACCAGAAAATCTGCTGTGCTACCCGGCCTCTGGCCGGTACGGGCCCGGCTTCTGAAAACGTCATGTTCGCGGCTTCCGGAGGCGCGAAGCGCTGCAACCAGTCAATGTATTTTTCCAGTGCGTAGACCGCCGCAGGACTATTGGTGGCACCGCCGCGACTGACAGAAGAGCCAACAGGATGGCAGCCCTCCATACGAATGCCCCATTCATCGACGGGCAGTCCGTTGGGAATACCCCGGTCACCCGCGCCCGCCATTGAAAACCAGGCGTCGGTGAAGCGCCATCCCAGGGAGGGATCACGTTTGCCGTAGTCCATGTGGCCGTAAACCCGTTCACCATCAATTTCCCGTACATGTACCGTGAAAAACTCCGCGATGTCTTCATAGGCGGACCAGTTCACGGGCACGCCAAGCTCGTAACCGTAACGTTCCATGAACCGAGCTCTCAGTTCCGGTCGCTGGAACCAGTCGTATCGGAACCAGTACAGGTTGGCGAACTGCTGATCGGGTAGCTGGTAAATCTTGCCATCCGGCCCAGTGACGAATTCCAGGCCAATGAAATCCTCCAGTGACAGGGTGGGCAGCGTAAATGCCTTGCCAGCGTCTTCCATGTAATCGCTGAGCGCGAGAGCCCAGCCGCTGCGGGAGTGAGTGCCGATCATGTCTGAGTCGTTAACGAATGCATCGTATCGGCCCTTGGCTGCCATGATTCGCTGGAGGTTGATCTGGCGAATGACTTCGCCCTCTGGCTTTCTGTCGTGTGTTACCGGAATCTCCGTCAGCTCGGAAAATGCAGGTGCCAGGACTTCTGCCTCGTAGTCATGGGTCGGCAGTTGTTCGGACAGAACCGAGATCTTTGTTCCCTGTAGCTCAGAGGCCGCATGGGCAAACCAGGCCAGCTCTTCCGCCTGTTCATCCTCGGACAGGGTCGAATCCGGGAAATGGTCTTCGATGAGCGCGCGGATCTGCGATTGCTTCTCCACAGAAAGCGATTCGAAAAGAGGCCCGGCGGTTAACGGTGGGCCAATCAGCAGTGCCAGGCCGATTAACAACGCGAGTTTGTTCATGATCGTCTCTTGTTTTTGTTGCTTTTCGTACAATTTACGATCATATGGTTCGTTTAAAGGTTCGTCAACGAAAAATTTAGAAATTACTCTAAGTGGTTAAAAGACCAATAAAGACAGCTTGTTAGCATTTTTTTGTCAGTTTTTTGCTTTTATTTATTTGGACTAAACGAAAATTTTTTCGATCATAAACTTTTCATTTGGAATTTTCGGCGCTAGATTTGTGCTGTTTCGAACTGTTTTGGCTTAAAGCGAAAATAAATCGGTTCGTTAACGCAGTTGGCTGCCACGCGCCTGGCCGCGGCCAAGGCTTTTGGTGAGGCGTTTCGGTCGGCTGGCTAAAGTTCAGCGCTAACAAAAACAGGAAACTAACATGATCGAAAATAACAACGTTTTTATGTCGTCCAACAACCGTTCTTTCCGGAAAGCTCCACTGGCAGCCGCACTGCTATTGGTGGCAGGCGTCTCCTCGCCAGTCATGGCGGAAGTTTCTTTCGAGTCCGACAATGGGTGGAAGGCCGGCTTCAACGGCCATATTCCGATCTTTGCGGTGTTCGGAAACTATGACGAGCCAACCGATGAGGATTCTTTCACCATCACGACCGGTTTTAACCCCGCAACACTGCAAACGAACATCTATGCGCCAACCCAGAACGGCCTGGAGGTGTCAGGCCACTTCCAGATGAATGCCAATATTGCGCCCGGTGATGCCAATACGGAGTTCCGCAGTCGGGTCTCGGAGATTGCCGTAGCCGGTGAGTTTGGCAAGGTTAATATCGGTAAAGGCTTCGGTATCTATGGGGTTCCCGCCATTGGCGATAACGGCAGCGCACTGGGTGTCGGCCTGATCGGCGGCCCTGACCAGGTGGCGGCCACTGCCGGGCGCATCGGTAACGGCTACTTCTACGCCGACTTCACACCCCGCGTGATGTACACCTCCAACAACTTGGGTGGCCTGCAATTCAAGGTTGGTCTGTTTAGCCCTTCAAAAGTGGACGGCGTTACTGATGCCGAGTACACCATGCCCCGCATCGAAGCGAACGTGGTCTATTCCGGCGACAACTTCTCCCTTTGGTCCAGTGGCTTTACCCAGGATGTGGACTCAAAAACCGGCACCTTCGATAACTACACCATGTCCGGTATCGATTTCGGTGGTTCCGTCTCGCTCGGTGGTTTGAGTGTTCGTGGCAACTACGGCATCACCCAGGGCACAGGCAACGGTGTGTTTGCCGCCCGCCTGGACCCGAACGAAGAAGACGCAAGCCAGTGGTATGTTGAAACCACCTATGAGATCAACCGGACCACACTGGGTGTCAGTTATGGTGAAGGCGAGGATGACTTCATCGCAGGCGACGGTGACGATACCGATCTGACCATGCTGTTTGCCCGCTATGCGGCAACCAATCATCTGACCCTGATGGCTGAATACACCACGTTGGGTACCGGTAACGGGCAGGGCGAATACGATGCGATCATCTTTGGTTCGCAGCTGACGTTCTGATTGTCTCAAACAGAGGCAAGCACCCTCGAAAGCCGGTGCAAAAAAGGTTGAGGTTTACTCCCTCGACCTTTTTTTGTTGAGGTTATGCACAAAGCTTCCTCCCCCTGTCCGTATACTCCAACGTAAAAAAGCTCCGGGCGGAGCTTATCCGGCCGGAGCAAAGATGCCTGAGAGAGCTTCAGGCGCTGTGGTGGAGACCAGTCTTGCGGGTATCGGTAGTGACCGTTTTCATCAGAAAACGTTCCAGGGCTTCCACATTGGACTCGGTTGCGTAAAGCCCCTGCTTGGTCCGGCGCCAGAGAATATCCTCCGACGTCATGGCCCACTCGTTCTTGATCAGGTGTTCGACCTCACGCTGATAGAGAGTTCCGGCGAAATGAAGACCGAGGTCTTCCATAGACGTGCAATCCTGGAGAATGTCATAGCTGGTTGTGCCGTAAGTGCGAACATAGCGGCTGATGACCTTCTCGGAGAGCCATGGAAATTCGCGATGAAGGGTTTCCTCCAGGGCCTCGTGGTCGGCAAAGTCGCCGCCTGGTAGAACCCCTTTCTTGGTCCAGCGCCCGCCGGCTTCGGGAAAAAACTGGCACAGCTTGTCAGTGGCGGCTTCGGCCAGCTTCCGATAGGTGGTGATTTTCCCCCCGAAAACGGAAATGAGCGGCGCCTTGCCTTTTTCACTGTTGACTTCAAAGGAATAGTCTCGTGACGCTTTCTGGGCATTCTCCTGCTCATCGTCCATCAGGGGACGGACGCCAGAATAGGACCAGACAACATCCGATGGTTCCAGCTGTCGCTTGAAGTGGGAATTCACGATGTTCAGCAGGTAGTCAGTTTCTTCCGGCGAAATCTTCGCTTTTTTCGGATCCCCTTCGTAGTCCACGTCGGTGGTGCCTACCAGTGAGAATTCGTCCTCGTAGGGAATGACGAAAACGATCCTCTCGTCCTCGTTCTGAAGGATATAGGCCTCGGTACCCTTGTTCATGCGCGGAACCACAATATGGCTGCCTTTCACCATCCGAATCATCTTGGGCGCCGGCATTGAGAGAGTCTCGCCGAACAGTTTGCTTACCCAGGGGCCAGAGGCATTCACAATGGCCTTCGCCGACACCGTTTTTTCGGTTTCGGTGGTCATGTCACGAAGGGTGACCTTCCATTCCTTCGCGCCCTGTTCTGCCTTAACGCATTTGGTGCGGGTAAGTATCTGCGCCCCGAACTGCTGGGCTTTTTTTGCGGTCAGAACCACCAGGCGGGCATCGTCGACCCAGCCGTCTGAGTACTCAAAGCCCTTGGTGATATCGGGTTTGAGCGGATCGTCTGCCCCGAATTTGATCGAGCGTGAGCCCGGAAGGATTTCGCGCTTTGCCAAATGGTCATAGAGAAAGAGGCCGGTGCGGATCATCCAGGCCGGCCGCAGGTGAGGGCGGTGGGGCAGCCGAAAGCGCATTGGCCACATGATGTGGGGTGAATTACGAAGCAGGGATTCGCGCTCGGCCAGTGCTTCCCGGACCAGTCGGAATTCATAGTGCTCCAGATACCGAAGTCCGCCGTGTATCAGCTTGCTGCTGCTGGATGAGGTGGCCGAAGCCAGATCATTCATTTCACAAAGCAGGACTTTCAGACCTCGCCCGGCTGCGTCCATTGCAATGCCGGTGCCGTTGACTCCGCCGCCAACGACAATAACGTCAAACTGTTCGTGCTCCATAGTCATTGTTGGTCATCTCCTGACGCCACTGGAAAAGACGCTTTGTTGTGATGCGCACTTTTCAATGTTCAATATGCGGTATAGAACTATTATGCGAAAGGCAAAGATATTCGTAAAGGAAAAAATAGAAAAAAAACGAAAAGAGCGAGGCGTTCACGTTTTCGGATAGGAGGGGATCGAAAAGAAATCAGACGATATGAAGTTGTACGTTGTGTTCGGTTAGCAACTGGCGGATCTCGACCGGGGGTTGCTGGTCAGTAAACACGTGGTCAGCCTGGGAAATGCTACCGAGGCGCACCATGGCGTTGCGCCCGAACTTGGAGTGGTCGGCGGCAAGAAGAACCTGGTTGGAGTTGGCAATGATTGCCTGGGCGACGCGGACTTCGCGGTAATCGAAATCGAGCAGGGAGCCATCGTTATGGATGCCGCTGATGCCGATGATGCCGAAGTCCATCTTGAACTGGTTAATGAAGTCCCTCGTGGCTTCACCAACAATGCCGCCGTCCCGGTTGCGTACTTCACCGCCGGCAATGATTACATGGAAGTCTTCTTTTGCCGACAGGATCGATGCCACATGGAGGTTGTTCGTAACGATTTGCAGGTTGTTCTTTTCAAGAAGAGCCTTGGCGATGGTCTCGGTGGTGGTACCAATATTGATGAACATCGAAGAGTTATCCGGAATCTGCGCTACCAGTGCTTCCGCAATCCGCTCCTTGGCTTCCAGGTCCATGATCTTCCGAGCCTGGTAAGCGGTGTTGACCGTGCTGGAGTCGATGCCTGCGCCACCATGGTGTCTACGGAGCTTTTTGTGTTTCGCAAGCTCGTTCAGGTCCCGGCGGATGGTTTGGGGCGTTACCTTGAACTGGTCTACCAGCTGTTCGGTTGTGACGAAACCGTTCTGCTGGATCAGCTCCATGATCAGATCCTGTCGGCGGCGCTGTGCCATTAAAACCTCCTCCGCGCTGTCATTTTTCTCATGCGAAATACTGTGCGTCCGAAAACAATCCCAAAGTTTAGTGGTTTTCAGCGGGTTATGCAGCTTTTTTGCACGGATTGGTTGAGCGTATGCGCGCTTGTCGTGAAAATCACTTGGCATTTATGTTCAAAAAAGTAAAAATACGAAAAAATAAGAAACCGAGGTCGAAACTCTATGAGCCAGTACATACTCTCGATTGATCAGGGAACCACCAGTTCCAGAGCCATACTCTTTGACCTGCAGGGCAACATACACGCCACCCGCCAGCAAGAGTTTCCGCAACATTTCCCGGCCAGTGGCTGGGTTGAGCATAACCCGGAGGACCTTTGGTCGTCCGTTAAGCAGACCTGCGATGAGGTCATGGCCAAGGAATGCGGTGATCGCGGTGAAGTGGTTGCCGTGGGCATTACCAACCAGCGCGAGACCACCGTAGTCTGGGATCGTAAAACCGGAGAACCCGTTTACAACGCCATCGTCTGGCAGGATCGACGAACTGCATCCTACTGCGAATCCCTTAAGAGTGAGGGGCTTGAGCCGTGGGTCAGCAGCAAGACGGGATTGCTCATTGATCCCTATTTCTCCGCTACCAAACTCCGTTGGATACTGGAGAATGTCGCTGGAGTGCGGGAGCGGGCGGAGCGAGGAGAGCTCGCGTTCGGGACGGTTGACAGCTTTCTGTTGTGGCGACTGACCGGTGGCCGTGAGCATCGCACTGACGCTACCAATGCCAGCCGTACGCTGTTGTTCAACATACACAACCAGAAATGGGATCCAGAACTACTGGAGCTCTTTGACATTCCCGAATCGTTGTTGCCGGAGGTGATGGACTCCGCCGATCAGTTCGGGCAGATTACCGAGGGCGGGGCACTCAACGGTACTTCGGTGTTGGGCGTGGCCGGCGATCAGCAGGCGGCCCTGTTCGGTCAGACCTGCTTTGGTATTGGCATGGCGAAGAGCACCTACGGCACTGGTTGCTTCTTGATGCTCAATACGGGCGACAAGGCTTTGCAGTCAAAACACCGTTTGCTCACGACGGTGGCGTACCGGGTGAATGGCAAGCCTACTTATGCCCTCGAGGGCAGTATTTTTATCGCCGGGGCCACCATACAGTGGCTGCGGGACGGACTTCAGCTAATCCGGGATGCCTGCGAAACGGAGCCTCTGGCTGAGGGGACCCCGGTCGATCACGGCGTGTATCTGGTGCCTGCCTTTACCGGGCTCGGGGCACCGTATTGGGACCCCAATGCGAGAGGCGCGATATTCGGCCTGACTCGTGACACCGGTATCAAAGAGATTGTCACGGCAGGTCTGCAATCGGTTTGCTATCAGACCAAGGATCTGCAAAAAGCCATGGAAAAGGACGGCATTCGCCCGGTCAACCTGAGAGTCGACGGTGGTATGGTGGCCAATAACTGGGTACTCCAGTTCCTGGCAGACATTCTCGGCGCCCGGGTGGATCGCCCGTCACTGATTGAAACCACAGCACTGGGCGCCGCCTACTTGGCAGGTCTGGAAGCCGGGGTCTATGGCTCTCTTGAGGAGCTTTCGGACCTGTGGCGGTGCGATCGGAATTTTGAGCCCGTCATGACCAAAGAGCATCGGGACAAGCTCTACGACGGCTGGAGCAAGGCGGTTCAAAAGCTTTGACACAACAGGGCCATCGCGGCAACGGACGTTAACGAACGCCCAGCTCTCGCAGGCGCTTGTAAAGGGTGTTACGGCTGATGGCCAGTTCTCTGGCTGCCTGCGAGATATTGCCGGTGCATTTTCGGTAAACCTGCAGGGTTCTCGCGAGGGTGTCCTCAGGTTCTACTTCGAATCCGGAAACAGGTTGTTCCGGGATTGGTGGATCTCTTTCTTCAACCGGATTGGCCTCGAACTCTGCAAGAAAATCTTCCGGCAGGTGCCAGACCTGCACCTCCTCGCCGTCCGCAATTGCGATGGCGACCCTCAGAACATTCACCAGCTGGCGGATGTTACCGGGCCACGGGTGGTTCTCCAGAGCCGAAAGGACTTTGGGCGATAGCTGCGCGGACTGCCCCGGGTCGCGATGCCGGGCATACAGGCTTTGTATCAGCATGCGTCTGTCCGCGCGGTTTCGAAGGGCCGGGAGTTCCACGCACAACCCGTTGATCCGGTAGTAGAGGTCGGCCCGAAAGTGGCCGTTCTCGATACGGTTAGTCAGCGGTCGATTGGTTGCCGTAACCAACAGGATATCGACCGGAACGCTGTCGGTGGATCCCACCGGTGTAACGACCCGTTCCTGGAGAACCCGCAATAGCCGTGACTGCGCCGAAAGAGGCATTTCGCCGATCTCGTCGAGAAACAGAACGCCTTTGTGCGCTTTTCGTATGAACCCCAGTGATCCCTGCGCTCTTGCGCCGGTAAAAGCACCAGCTTCGTAACCGAACAATTCCGATTCGACCAGCTCCGGTGGAATGGCTGCGCAGTTTACCGCGACCAGCGGCTGGTCCTTGCGGTGGGATTCGCGGTGAAGAGCTTTCACCAGAACTTCCTTGCCGACCCCCGTCTCGCCGGTGATGAGTACCGGTAAACCCCGCTCCAGAACCTTGAGACTCTGCGTAGCACAGCGCTTGACCGCGGAATCGCCGTAATCAAGGTTGTCGATATCGAGCGGTTGGGCGGATTGTCGGAGGTCCTCCGGTACTGGAGACGGCTCTGTTTTTCCGTTGGCCTCGGGGATTCGGGTGGGGCGTTTGATCCGGGCGCTAAGACGGACCTTGCTCCGGGTGGTCAGTTGCAGGGTTTCTGTTTCAGGGTGGCCGAGGATGTGATTCCGGTGGCGGGTAAATAGCTCATCCAGCCTGGCTTCGACGGTGTTCATTCCCAGCAGTTGGTCTGCCCTCTGGTTGCTGGCGATCACCTGACCGGAATCATCACACACAAGAATGCCGGACCAGGGGCTATCGAAGTTGTCCGCCGTTGTATTCAGGGTGATCTGGAAGTGATCCGGCCCGAACTGACGATTGATCAGGCGGTTTTCCACAGATTGGGACAGCAGTCGCACCATGCCTAATGTGTGGGCCTGAGGCAGGTAGGCGTCGCTGAACACGCTCAGAACACCGGCTATCTGCCGGTGAGCATCGAATATCGGTGCGGCAGAGCCGATGATGCTCCGGTTTGTTTTCAGGAAATGTTCATTACGCTGAATCTGAACGGGGGCCCCCACGGCAATCGATGTGCCAATAGCGTTGGTACCGCAGTTCTGCTCTTGCCAGTTTGCACCGGTCTGGAACCAGGGTTTGAGGCGGGTCTCGGTGATGCGTTCATCACCCCAGCTGTTGAGTACGGTTGCGTGCTGATCGGCAAGCAGGATGAGGCACCGACTGTTGGATAGTACGTTCCGGTAATAGGGCAAGACTTCCGCTTCGGTCACCGAAAGCAGTTCGCTGTGCTGTCGGTTTATTTCCTCCAGCCTGGCCGGCTCCGGTTTCAACGGTGCCGGCTCATGATCGTGATCAAGGCCCCAGGCAATACAGCGGTTCCAGGAATCGGCAATCACGCTTCGATAATCCGAATATTCGTTTTTTCTCATCAGGCGTCACTCAGGTTTTCGTTTGTTGTTCTGGTTGACGATTCGAGCGGCTAAGTCGGGCAAATGTGTCCTTTCTGCTGCTCAATCATCTGTGCAAATGCTGTTCACGTCAATGTTCATTTTGAACAAAGTATTGGTAAACGAACATTTGTTTTTTCGGATAGGAAATCGCGAGATAAATAAAAATACTTAAAAAACAGTGTTATAGGTAGAGGTGCTTATGAACAATAAAGAACTGGTATACCGTTTGCGTTAGTGGATTCGAAATCGAATTTTCGTGGTCGGTGTACGCCGGTCTCGAAGCGCGTTTCCACAAGAACAAAAAGGAAAGCCTATGTCCTTAACACTGGAGAATCTCTCCCGTGAGGTCGACGGTGTCGACTACATACGGGATGCCAACCTCACCTTTGAGGCAGGTTCCTTTAACGTTCTGCTCGGCCGGACACTGGCCGGAAAAACCTCGCTGATGCGATTGATGGCCGGGTTGGACAAGCCCGATAACGGCCGTCTGATCTACAACGGCGAGGACGTCACAGGGCAGAGCGTGCAGAGCCGTAATATTTCGATGATCTATCAGCAGTTCATCAACTACCCCAATCTGTCAGTTTACGAGAACATTGCCTCGCCCCTGCGACTGGCGAAGATGACCGAATCCGAAATCGATCGCCGGGTAAAGGAAACTGCGTCGATGCTCCGGATTGACCCGCTGCTGAAACGCTACCCCCTGGAGCTGTCAGGTGGTCAGCAGCAGCGAACCGCTATGGCCCGGGCGCTGGTTAAAGATGCCACCCTGGTGCTTTTCGATGAGCCGCTGGTCAACCTCGATTACAAACTGCGGGAAGAGCTTCGGGCGGAACTTCGGGATCTGTTTCGCGAGCGTCAGTGTATAGCGGTGTACGCGACGACTGAGGCCAATGAAGCCCTCGCACTGGGCGGTACGACGACATTGCTACATGAGGGGCAGGTCGTGCAGACCGGCCCGGTGATGGATGTCTATCGGGCACCGGTGAACACCCTGGCTGCACAGTTGTTCAGCGAGCCTCCGATGAACATGATTCGGGGCCGGGTTTCCGAAACCGAGGTGACCTTCGACGAATACTCCCATCACGCACTGACGCAAGAACTGGCGAAGCTGAAGCCGGGTGACTACTGGTTCGGGATTCGTCCCAGTCATATCGGTCTGGTGCCCACCAGTGATGATGATCTGGAGATGTCCATGGAGGTGGAGCTCAGTGAGATCAGTGGTTCTGAGACCTTCATGCACGTTGAGAACAGCCACTTTGAAATGGTGCTGCAACTGATGGGCGTGCATCAGTACCACACAGGTTCACCCATCAAGGTTTACCTGCCAATCAATAAGCTTTTCGTTTTCGACAACGACGAGCAACTGGTGCACACACCGTCCCAGGTATCAGGAGGGTCTGTCTGATGGCTGAAATTCAATTGAAGTCACTTGCCCACAGTTACAGTGATAGGCCGGAAGGGCCGGATGATTACGCCATCCGTCAGCTCGACCACGTCTGGCACAAGGGCGGGGCTTACGCATTGCTGGGGCCGTCCGGTTGCGGAAAGAGCACCATGCTGAACATCATTTCCGGCCTGGTTCAGCCCTCCGAGGGGGATGTCCTGTTCGACGGCAAGCGTGTTAACGAGCTGTCGCCGAGAGACAGGAATATTGCCCAGGTTTTCCAGTTTCCGGTCATTTACGACTCGATGACCGTCTACGACAATCTGGCGTTTCCCCTCAAGAACAACAAGGTGCCCGCGTCCAAGATCAAGGCCCGCGTTCACGAGATCGCCGAAGTGCTGGAAATCGAGGACAAGCTCTACAAGAAGGCGAAGAATCTGACCGCGGATGAGAAGCAGAAGGTCTCCATGGGCCGGGGTCTGGTTCGGGAAGACGTTTCGGCGATTCTGTTCGACGAGCCCCTGACAGTGATCGATCCGCAACTCAAGTGGAAGCTGCGTCGCAAGCTCAAGCAGATTCACGAGCAGTTCGACATCACCATGGTGTACGTCACCCACGACCAGCTCGAGGCCTCCACCTTTGCCGACAAGATAGCCGTGATGTACGGCGGGCAAATTGTCCAGTTTGGCACCCCAACCGAACTGTTCGAGCAGCCCAACCACACCTTTGTGGGGTTCTTCATCGGCAGCCCCGGCATGAATCTCATCGAGGTGCAGCGCTGTCCCCGGGGCGTGTGTTTCGGGGGCACAGTTGTGGCACTTGAGCCCTGGCAGGTTGATGTCCTCCAGCGGACCAAATCCACCAATATCAAGATCGGCATCCGGCCGGAGTTTGTGGAAGTGTCATCCGTTGCCTCGGATGACACCTTCGAGGCCGAGGTTCTGGATGTGGAGGATCTTGGCACCTACAAGATTGTTACCGTTCAGCTTGACCACGAGAACATGAAAGTCCGGCAGAGCGAGGAGTTCGCCGCATCGATCGGCAGCCGGGTTCATCTTTCGTTCCCGAAGCAATGGCTGAAGCTGTATGTGGATGAATTCCTGGTACAGGAGCAACAGTGATGCAAAAGGTACAAAACAACAAAGCCTGGTGGCTGGTGCTGCCGGTATTTCTGCTCGTTGCCTTCTCGGCACTGATTCCGCTGATGACGGTCGTGAATTATTCGGTCCAGGATATCTTCGGCCCGGGCCAGGCGTTCTACGTAGGCACGGAATGGTTCAGGGAGGTGCTGACCGACGAGCGCCTGCAGGATTCCCTGATTCGCCAGTTCATATTCTCTGGCGCGGTCCTCTTGATTCAGATCCCCCTCGGGATCGGAGTTGCCCTCATGATGCCCAAATCCGGCATCAAGGGATCGCTCTGCCTGATTCTGCTGGCCATCCCGCTGCTGATTCCCTGGAACGTGGTTGGCACCATCTGGCAGATCTTCGCCCGTGGCGACATCGGTCTGTTCGGCTGGGGCATCAACCAGTTGGGGATTGATTACAACTACACCGGCGACACCCTCGATGCGTGGCTGACGGTTCTGCTGATGGACGTCTGGCACTGGACGCCGCTGGTTGCCTTGCTCTGCTATTCCGGGTTGCGGGCAATTCCGGAAGCTTTCTACCAGGCGGCGGAAATTGATCGCGCCTCAAAGTGGGCGGTGTTTCGGTATATTCAGCTCCCGAGGCTCAAAAGTGTTCTGATCATCGCGGTGCTGCTGCGTTTCATGGACAGTTTCATGATCTACATTGAGCCGTTCGTGCTAACCGGTGGCGGCCCGGGTAGCTCCACCACCTTCCTGAGCCAGACCCTGACGACTATGGCAATCGGGCAGTTTGATCTGGGGCGCGCGGCTGCGTTCTCGATGATCTACTTCCTTATTGTATTGCTGATTTCATGGCTCTTCTTTACCGCCATTACGCACGCCGACAAAGAAAAATAAGGAGAGTGTGATGAGACAGACACGTTCAAAAAATGTCGGGATTACACTGTTCATTCTGTTGCTCCTGACACCGATCTACTGGTTGCTGAACATGTCGTTCAAGACCAACCAGGAAATTCTCGGGGGGCTCACCCTGTGGCCCCAGAATTTCACCCTCGATAACTATGCTGTGATCTTCACCGATCCCAGCTGGTACAACGGCTACATCAACTCGATGATCTATGTGTCCATAAACGTGGTCATCACGTTGCTCGTGGCGTTGCCAGCGGCCTATGCGTTCAGCCGCTACAAATTCCTGGGTGACAAGCACCTCTTCTTCTGGCTGCTGAGCAACCGGATGGCGCCACCGGCCGTCTTCCTGCTGCCATTCTTCCAGCTGTATTCATCCATTGGCCTTTTTGATACCCACATTGCGGTGGCACTGGCTCACTGCCTGTTCAACGTACCCCTGGCTGTCTGGATTCTGGAAGGGTTCATGTCCGGGGTGCCCCGGGAGTATGACGAGATGGCCTATATTGATGGCTACAGTTTTCCGAAATTCTTCGTGAAGGTATTCCTGCCGATGATTCGCTCCGGCATCGGTGTGACGGCGTTCTTTGCCTTCATGTTCTCGTGGGTGGAGCTGCTGCTGGCCCGGACGCTGACGTCCGTGGATGCCCAGCCGATCGGAGCGATCATGACCCGAACGATAGGGGCGAGTGGTATCGACTGGGGTGTTCTGGCTGCCGCCGGTTCGCTCACCATCATTCCCGGCCTGCTGGTGATCTGGTTTGTTCGTAACCATGTTGCCAAAGGTTTCGCCCTCGGACGCGTGTAAGGAGACGTTTTATGATTGCCTGGATGAACTGGACGCCCACCGTCGCCATCTTCTTTGCAGTGATTGCGGGGATTCTGGCGGTAATGACGGTTTTCGAAATTGTCTCCCCGTGCACCGAGAGGAAGGGCTTTCTGCCGATTGCCACCACTCGCGGTGACCGGTTGTTTATCGGATTGCTATCGGCTGCGTACATACATCTGACCTTCCTGGCGGTCAGCGATATCACCCTCTGGGTGGCGCTTGCGGTATCGGTGGCCTGGCTACTGGTGTTGTTGCGCTGGGGGTGAATCTGGAACCGGATGTTCGTTATGTTTTTTTCGCGAACATTTGGCTCTAAAAAATCGCCAAGAAACTTGTAATGATTTCGCAAACGAACTATTTTTACTTTAATGATCGGAATCGATCATCGATGATTCCGGTGAAGAGAATAGCGACCAGAGCGCTATAAATGCGGAAACGAAACCCGGCTGTTTCGTTCCATTCATAAAAAGACGAACGAGGTTGGATATGTTCAACAACAATAAATATCCGAGAACCCTGTTGCTGAGCGCCGCCGTTGGTGTAGCGAGCATGGGTTTGAGCCTGCATGTCAGCGCCGATCAGTACAGTGAAGCGGCTGAAAAGTGGGTTAATGAAGCGTTCAAGAACTCTACTCTGAGCAAGGAAGAGCAGCTCAAGGAAATGGAGTGGTTCACCAAAGCCGCTGAGCAGTTCCGTGGCATGGACATCAACGTGGTTTCCGAAACCATAGCGACTCATGAGTATGAGTCCAATGTTCTGGCCAAGGCGTTTTCCGAAATCACCGGGATTAACCTTACCCACACGCTGATTCAGGAAGGCGATGTCATCGAGAAACTCCAGACTCAGATGCAGTCCGGACGTAACATCTACGACGGCTACGTGAACGATTCAGACCTGATTGGCACCCATTTCCGTTACGGCAAGGTGGTGGCGGTTGAGGACATCATGAATGGTGCCGGTAAAGATCTCACCCTGCCCACCCTGGATCTCGACGATTTCATCGGGCTCGATTTCACCACCGGGCCTGACGGCAAGCTCTACCAGCTGCCTTCCCAGCAGTTTGCCAACCTCTACTGGTTCCGGGCCGACTGGTTTGAGCGTGAAGACCTGCAGAAGCAGTTCAGGGAAATCTACGGGTACGATCTGGGTGTGCCGGTTAACTGGTCAGCCTACGAGGATATTGCCGAGTTCTTTTCGGTTCACGTGAAGGAAATTGACGGTGAGCGCGTCTACGGTCACATGGACTACGGCAAGAAAGATCCGTCTCTGGGCTGGCGTTTTACGGATGCCTGGTTCTCCATGGCGGGTGCTGGCGACAAGGGCCTGCCTAACGGCCTGCCGGTAGACGAATGGGGTATTCGGGTTGAAGAGTGCCACCCGGTCGGCTCCAGCGTCAGCCGTGGCGGTGCAACCAATGGTCCCGCTGCCGTTTATGCCACCGAGAAATACGTGGACTGGCTGCGTGAGTATGCGCCACCCGAAGCCCAGGGCATGACCTTCTCCGAGGCCGGCCCGGTTCCTGCCCAGGGTAATGTTGCCCAGCAGATCTTCTGGTACACCGCCTTTACCGCGAGCATGATCAAGGACGGACTGCCGGTTGTGAATGAAGATGGCACGCCCAAGTGGCGCATGGCACCGTCTCCCCGTGGTCCCTACTGGGAAGAAGGCATGAAGCTTGGTTATCAGGACGTGGGCTCCTGGACCTTCCTGGACTCAACGCCCGAGAAGCGTCGTCTTGCAGCGTGGCTGTACGCCCAGTTCACTGTAGCCAAGACCGTGTCCCTGGAGAAAACCATCGCCGGTCTGACTCCGATCCGCGAGTCTGATATCGAATCTGACGCGATGACTGAAATGGCTCCGAAACTCGGTGGTCTGGTTGAGTTCTATCGGAGCCCGGCCCGGGTGCAGTGGTCCCCGACAGGCACCAACGTGCCGGACTATCCGAAGCTGGCTCAGCTGTGGTGGCAGTACATCGCCCAGGCCGCCAGTGGTGAAGCCACTCCGCAGGAAGCCCTCGACGGCCTTGCCCAGGCACAGGACCGGGTCATGGAGCGCCTTGAGCGGGCCAACGTGCAGCCGACCTGTGGTCCGAAGCTGAACGATCCGCGCGATCCGCAGTACTGGCTGGACCAGCCGGGTGCGCCCAAGCCGAAGCTGGCAAACGAGAAGCCGCAGGGCAAAACCGTTGCCTATGACGAGCTGCTGAAAACTTGGGAAGAGGCGCGCTAAGGCGAGCTGAGTTCCTGAAGAGCAATGCCTGCCGCAACAGGACCCCCTTTGGTCGCGGCAGGCAGAGCGCCGTTGTCACGGTGGGTTTTGGCCGGTTGCTTTTAGTTCCCCCCTTTCAAGCATTTCAAGGTAGCCCCTCCCGGGGCCAACCCTGCCGGCCCTTTTTGAATCCCTGAAAGTCTTTTGTCGGGCATTGGCTCCACAAATCTAAAGTCACTGACGGCTTTCTTTGTCATTTATTGACCAACCCCCTGACCAAGTAACTTTCGTTTCCATATAACAAAATTGTCTGATTGGTCGGTGGTTTTCGCTTGAAGATGTTCGTTTACGAATATTAAGATGGAATTAATGTTCGTTATCAAAAAATAAATTCGCAAACAACAATGACGTGACAGGAACGACACTATGGAACATATAAAGAAAGTGACGGCCCGGGAAATTCTGGATTCCCGGGGATTTCCCACAGTGGAAGTGGACGTTGAACTCCGTAACGGCGTGGTCGGACAGGGCCGGGTGCCGTCCGGGGCCTCCACGGGTACCCGGGAGGCGCTGGAAAAGCGGGACGGTGACAACGGCCGGTACAATGGCAAGGGTGTTCTGCAGGCTGTTCGGATTGTTAACGAGCGCATCGCACCGGCCCTTGAGGGGCGCGTGGTGTTTGATCAGTTGGTAATGGATCGGCTCATGTGCGAGATGGATGGCACACCCAACAAGGCAGAATTTGGCGCCAATGCGATTCTTGCCGTGTCCCTGGCCACGGCCAACGCCGGGGCCAATTACCGGCAACAGCCTCTGTACCGGTATCTTGCCGAGCTATACGGCTGCAACGGCCCCAGCATCCTGCCGGTGCCCATGATGAACATCATCAACGGCGGCGCCCATGCAGACAACAACGTTGATATCCAGGAGTTCATGATTCAGCCCGTCGGGGCGCCCAGTTACAGTGAGGCGCTCCGCATGGGAGTGGAAACCTTCCATGCCCTGAAGGCGTTGCTCCGCAAAAACGGCCTTTCCACCGCGGTTGGCGATGAAGGTGGCTTCGCGCCAAATTTGCGTTCCAGCGAGGAAGCCCTCGATCTGATTCTGGCGGCCATCGAAAAGGCGGGCTATCGGCCCGGATCCGATGTAGTCCTTGCCCTCGATTGCGCCGCGTCGGAATTCTATGAAGGCGGCCATTACAACCTGAAGGGCGCTGGAAAGCAGTTTACGTCCGAAGAGTTCTCGGATTACCTGCTCGACCTGGCCATGAAGTACCCCATCGCCTCAATTGAAGACGGCATGGATGAAAGCGACTGGGACGGTTGGAAACTGCTGACCGAGAAACTCGGCGAACGGGTACAGCTGGTGGGCGACGACCTCTTCGTGACCAACACCGCGATCATCACTGAGGGTATCAAGAAGGGCATTGCCAATTCGGTGCTTATCAAGTTCAACCAGATCGGGACCCTGACCGAAACCCTGGACGCTATCGGCATGGCTCAGGATGCCGGCTACACCACGGTGATTTCCCACCGTAGCGGCGAAACCGAAGATACCTTCATATCCGATCTGGCCGTGGCAACGCGATCAGGCCAGATAAAAACCGGCTCTCTCTGCCGATCAGACCGGGTTGCCAAGTACAACCGCCTGCTGCGTATCGAGCAGGACCTTGGCGCTCACGCGTTTTATCCCGGTGTCGGCGCGATTCGTTGCGCCCTGGACACCTGAAACCGCTTTTCGGGAGAAACATCATGAGAAAACCGATTCTGATTGGAAACTGGAAGATGAACGGCAGCCTGCAGGCCAACCAGGCTCTGATGGTCCGTGTGCTGCCCCGTCTGAGGATGTTCCGAAAGTCCATTGATCTGGCCGTATGTCCCCCACATCCGTACCTGTTTCAGGTTCGGGATCTGTTGGGCTACACCGGCATCATGCTGGGTGCCCAGAATGCGTCCGGATTTGTCTCCGGCGCTTACACCGGCGAGGTCAGCGCCACCATGCTCCAGGAGATGGGCTGCCGCTATGTCCTGGTAGGGCACTCCGAGCGCCGGTTACTGTTTGGAGAAGGCAGCCAGGAGGTCGCAGCGCGCTATCGCTCGGTTCTTGCCGCCGGGCTTACACCGGTGCTTTGCGTTGGTGAGACTCTTGAAGACAGAGAGTCCGGCCGTACCGGTCTGATTATCGAACAGCAGCTTCAGGCGGTGATTGACGAGGTCGGCCTGGCGGCGATGGCGAACGGAGTCATCGCCTATGAACCGGTATGGGCTATCGGAACGGGCAAAACCGCAACGCCGGAGCAGGTTTCCGAGGTGCATCAGCAAATCCGCCAGTTCATTGCCAGAAGCGCACCTGAGGCATCCGACGACATCAGCAAGGAGCTGCGAGTGATATACGGGGGCAGCGTCAAGGCTGCCAATGCTTATGAGCTGTTCAGTCTTGCCGACGTTGATGGTGGCTTGATTGGCGGTGCCTCATTGCACGCGGATGAATTCGGAACGATCGCCGGAGCCCTGGCTGAGGCTTCCGGCATTCTGGCCGGCGAATGTGAAACTAATTGATGGAGATGTAGATGCAGCAAACACGCTGGATGCAAAGGGAGTTTTTCCCCGAAGACGCTCACGTGCCCGAACACTTCCGCCAGGGCGGCGTGGAACTGAATCACACTCTCGTGGGTGGTGAACTGCGTCCCTGGAAAGGGGCTTATGCGGACGTTAGAAGTCCGATCTGCACAACGGTGCCGGGAGAAGACGCGCCTCAGCCTCTGTTGATTGGCCGAACGCCGCTGATGGAGGAGGCCGCAGCACTGGAAGCCCTCGATGCGGCGGTACAGGCCTACGGTCAGGGCAGCGGCGACTGGCCGAGTCTTTCCGTTGCACGGAGAATCGAACACGTGGAGCAATTCCTCGTGGAAATGCGCAACCATCGAGAGGCCGTGATAGAACTGCTGATGTGGGAAATCGGCAAGACCCGGAAAGATGCCTGCAAGGAATTCGACCGGACCTGCGACTACATCAACGATACGATCCATGAGCTGAAGGTGCTCGATCGCCGGTCATCAAGATTCGAAATCGTCGGTGGCGTGGTAGCGCAGACGCGTCGCTTACCGGTAGGTGTAGCCCTGTGCATGGGGCCGTTCAATTACCCGCTGAATGAAACCTTCACGACGCTGATTCCGGCGTTGATCATGGGCAACACCGTGGTGTTCAAGCCCGCCAAGTACGGTGTGCTCCTGATAGGCCCTCTGATGGAAGCATTCCGGAAGTCGTTTCCGCCCGGAGTGATCAACATTATTTTCGGGCGGGGCAGGGATACGGTTGGGCCGTTGATGAAAAGCGGCAAAGTCGACATGTTCGCCTTTATCGGAACACACCGGGGCGCGTCAGCGCTTAAACAGATGCATCCGAAGCCGCATCGGTTGAAGGCTGTCTTGGGGCTGGATGCCAACAATCCGGCGATTGTGCTGCCGGATGCGGACCTGGAGCTTGCCGTCAGCGAGTGCGTTACCGGCGCGCTGTCTTTCAATGGCCAGCGCTGCACCGCACTGAAGTTGCTGTTTGTTCACGAGTCTCTTGCGGACAGCTTTGTCAGGAAGCTATCGGTAGGCGTTAACGATCTGGTTGCGGGAATGCCCTGGGAGCAGGACGTATCGCTAACGCCATTGCCTGAGCCGGGCAAGATCGGGTTCCTCAGGGAACTGGTGCATGACGCCGTTGCCAAGGGGGCATCGGTGATCAATGAGGGCGGTGGTGAGGTCAACGGCACGTATTTTCACCCTGCCGTCCTTTACCCGGTAACCGCCGATATGCGCATCTTTCATGAGGAGCAGTTCGGTCCGGTCATTCCTGTTGCTGCCTTCTCCGACGAGCAGGAAGTAATTGCGCACGTTCGGGATTCCAACTACGGCCAGCAGCTAAGTATCTTCGGTTCGGATTCCGACACAGTGGGCAGGCTGATTGATCTGCTTGCCAATCAGGTCGGCCGGATCAACCTGAATGCCCAGTGCCAGAGGGGGCCGGATACCCTGCCGTTTAACGGACGAAAGGATTCCGCTGAGGGTACGCTGTCGGTATCGGATGCCCTTAGGGTTTTCTCAATCCGCACAACGGTGGCCACCAAGTCCAGTGACAGCAACAGGGACCTGGTGACCGGTATCGTCCGCGGAAGATGCTCGAAGATCCTGACAACCGACTACCTGTTCTGATTGCCGGATCTTCCTTGACGGGTTCAGAGCCGGAGGGGCTTGCCAGCCTCCTGGCGCCGCTCTTCCCATTCTTCCCGGGTTTGGGCGGCCTGATCACCGGGCATGGAATCAATGATGCTGAAATAATCGGAACTGTATTCGTCAGCAATGATGGTGTTGCGTGGTTTCACCTTGACCACATACACCGTCTGAACATTCTGGTGATCGAATTCCCGCCAGTATTGCTCATCCTTCAGGAACGTGTATCTGTGTCCCTCCAGAGCCCTGATGAGGCTGGCGGTATTGGTGGTGCCGGTACGTTCCACTGCATCCTTGTATTGATAGACGATGCTGTAGGCTGAGGCCGCAGCGGTAGAGGGCCGCATTTCATACCGCGCTGAGAAGGCCTCGACAAATTCCTTGCCCCGGGGGTAGTTGAGTTCGTAGGGCACGTTCCAGACCCAGGGCGATCCGCCGATTATGCCTTCCATAATGGTGGGGCCGACCTGCCTAGCCATGCCAAGGGTCAGGTTGGGCACAACAATCTGCATTTTCTTGGTGAGGCCCATTTCGTAGGCAACATTCAGTGCTCGCACCATGTCGTCGCCGAACAGGACCATCATCAGGACCTTGGCATTACTGGCGTCTGCCTGCTCTAGCGCCTCCCTGAAATCGGTAATGAGTGCCCGGGGGAAAGGCGTTTTGACGCCCTGATGGCGGTCGGTGTCTTCGGTTCCCGAGAACTTGCGAACAGACTCCTCCACAGACCAGCCCCAGGTGTAGTCGGCGGTAATGTAGAAGTAGTCGTCGTCTGCATGATTGGTGGTCAGATACTGACTCAGTGCCTTTGCGGTCATCCAGGCGTTGTAGGGCTCACGGAACATATGTGAATGGCCTTCGGCGCCGGTGGTGGCGTTCGAGTACGTGAGCGTGCCGAAGTAGATCCGGTTACGATCCCGAGCAGCTTTGCCAGAGGCAATGGCAACGGCGCTGGAGACTCCGCCGAACACCATCTGGACGCCTTCGCGGTCGATAAGCTCTGCAGTGTTTTCCGCGCCCTGGGACGGTTCGCCTCGTGTATTCCTGATCACCAGTTCCAGCTGGCGACCCATCACGCCACCGGCCTTGTTGATTTCGTCAACCGCCAGGAAGGCACCAAGACGCTGTTGCAGACCTTGATCCTTGTAACGACCGGTTTGTGGATAATTCAGGCCGATTTTAAGAGTTTCGGCATACACAGTGGTACTCGCCAGCAACAGCAGACAAGCAGAAAAGAGCACTTTTCTGACGTTCATTCAGGTTGGCCTCCGGAATTGCAGCGCCAATGGAGAAAAGGGCTGCCAATCATTGTTTTGATTATTTGTTAAGCACAGCTAGTGTCCCTGCTGATTATGGAGCCAACAATGGGACTAAAGTGGAATTTTGGGTAACAAATTGTAGGTTAGTGATCTGGATCTAGTCTGGTCCATGTTGCCCCGACGAATCGGTTCGGCTGCAGTCGAAGAAATGGATATACTTTCCGGAATTGCCCGGTTTGGGCCTCGCTGCAGCCAATGAAGTTTTGTGGGTTTTGGTAACTATGAAGCATTGCAAATTCGAACTAGGATCGACTCTTTCGTCTCTCGTGGCGGCAATGGGGCTTGTCATCGTCCCGATGTCGGCGAGCGCCGAGTGGTATCGGTTTTCGGATACTGCAATGACCACGCCTATCGAACTGGAGTTCTGGGCGGAAGATGAAGAGCTGGCGGACCGGGTTGGGAAAGAGGTACTGGCGGTTTTTCATCAGGTTGATGAACAGATGAGTCGCTACCGGGAGGATTCGGAGGTTTCCAGGCTCAACCGCAATGCCCCCAGCGGGCCAGTAGAAGTCAGTGACGGGTTGTTCGAGGTGATCGAGAAAGCACGGGAGGTTTCGCTACTCAGCGACGGCGCCTTCGACATTACCTTTGGCTCAGTGGGTTACCTGTATGACTTCAGAGCCGGCAAAAAGCCCACGGACGAGGAGCTTCGATCCGGCTTGCCGCGGGTGAATTTCCGGGATGTGATTCTCGATCAGGATGATCAGACGATCGTATACCGGCAAGAAGGGATTCTGGTTGACCTCGGTGGCATCGCCAAAGGGTACGCAGTTGATCTGGGAATCGAGCGTCTGGTCAGTTTTGGCATTCGCCATGCCCGGCTGAGTGCCGGCGGCGACATGCGGCTGCTGGGTGACAAGCGGGGCCGCCCCTGGTACGTGGGTATCAGGGACCCCCGTTCAGAACGGCGCAATGCGGTGGTTCTGCCGCTGGAGGACGTGGCGGTTTCCACCTCCGGCGACTACGAGCGGTTCTTCGTGGATGAAGCGGGAGAAAGGGTCCATCACATTCTGTCGCCTGAGACCGGAAAATCGGTTCAGGGTGTTCAAAGCGTAACCATTATCGGCGAGGATGCGCTGACAACCGACGGCCTTTCCACGGCGGTTTTTGTGCTCGGACCCCAAAAGGGACTGGAGATGATCGAGCGTTTAAAAGGTATCGATGTTGTGGTTATCGATGATCAGCGGATGATGCACGTTTCAGAGGGCCTCATTCCGCCCCAATCAGACTAGGGGCGGAACGAGTGGTTTCGGTCAATTTCCGATAGTGCCGTTCACCACGTTGGAGAACGCAATCAGGCTGTCCTGGGAGGTACCATTGCCCAGCCCGTGCCCGTTGAAACGGGTGCCGAACTGGTTTTGTTCACCGTGCAATGCCATGTAGTTGAGCAACACGGTCTGGACCAGCTGGTTGACGTTGTTGGCCGCAGGGCTGGAGGCCGTTTCCACGGACGCATCAGAGCGCATAAAGCCGATCTGCCTGCGAATCGGAGTAGGGCGACCCGCCGGGTTGTAAACCATGAAGAAGGAGGCAGCCGTCTGCTGGTTGTCGCCAGTCCATTCTCCCTTGCCGCGACCGTCCATGGAATCGTCAATCCGGCCGTTACTCGACACCGAGCCGTCGCTGAACACATAGAGCATCAACGGCATGCCCACCCGGGCTGCGTATTCCAGACAGGCGCCCATGCAGCGGCCTGCCTGCTCGTCGCGACGTTCGCCGGTGCCGCGCTCACCCGTATGGTAGTCGTAGCCGCCCATGGTGATTGTGCCAGCACCGGCGTAGCCGCTCAGCACCAGCTTCATCACGGATGCGGTCTTGCGGAATTCGCGGTTGTTGTTGAATTCATCGCGGCTGAAGATGCCGGTGGGGCCAACGATCTCGAGATCCAGCTCCGGATCGAGATCCGCCGGGTTGCCGAATCGGTCGGCGAGATCGGCGCTCTTTACGTAGCCACAACGAACCAGGTCTTTGACGACTTCATCCGTAGAGATGCCCGTATTGACCTGGTTCATCTTGGCGTCGCTGATGCGCTGGATGGATTCCATGACGGCGACAGCATCTTGCTGATCCAGAATGCCTATCAGGTCGCCTACGTCCACAAGACCAGTAACGTCCGATGGCCGGTCAATTTTGGTGGGGCGTACCTCTGGATTAATCAGGTTCATCGGTGCCAGTGAATTACCGCCGGATTCTGAGCTCTGGGAGCCGACAAGAGAGAGCAGGGAGCCGTCGGCCCCGGCGTGATGGATGCCATACATCGGGTTGTGTGGGTTATTGCCGGTATCGTTTTCCGAACGGGCGGCAATAATGGCGCCATCGGTTGCCGCCCGAGTGCCGGCACTGGTGCTCTGCAGGATGCCTCGCAGGAAGGCGCTGTCGGAATGAAACGCCAGGCCCAATTCCGTGTTCACGAACGAGGGATCGTTGGGCAGCATGTCACCCGGCAGGCCGAGCTTGTTGTAGCCTGCGGTGCTCAGAAAGTCCATTTGCCCGCCAGATTTGCCCATTAGCACGTTGGAGCCGGCAATGTTGGCCCCCCCTGCCAGGTCAAAGCAGATAAAAGGAATCTTGCCGGCACCCTGAACAGCGATACCGCAGCTTGACTTCAGCGTTTCCAGGTCCGAGGAGAGCGCCGCGGACGCCATTCTTGGATTGCCGAACAGACTGAACAGAGAGGCTCCGAACACAGTTGCAGAGCCAGCCATCAGGCCTTGCGCGATAAACTCGCGACGTGTCCTCGGCTTGCCATGGTCGTCATGGAGCAGAGGGCTGCCGTTGGCCAGAGGCTTCTTACGTGATTTGCGTATAAACATGATCGGCTTCCTCTACTGAACCAGGGTGGTGGCGCTGCCAAGCACGGCGGCACAGCTTGCTTTCACGACCGTTTCTGTGCGGTCAGGCTCACACCCTGCATCACAGCTGGTCAGCCTATCCACGAGCTCGCTGAGCTCCGTTTCAATTTCGCTGTCACCAGGCTGTGATGCCAGGTTGCTGCCTACGAACCGCGACAGCAATGGCCCGGTAACCAGGCTCTTGCCACCGTGGTCGAAGGCGGTGCTGGCCGGGGCGGAGAAATCGAACCCAGGGAACATCTGATCCCGAAGCTGCGGGTTTGAGACCAGAGCATCGCAATACTGGATGGCCATCTGGGTAACCGCCATCTGATGGGAAGACAGGAAACCCTGGATAGTCTCTACCGTGGGCAATTGCTGCTTTACGGTGGTGTATGTGTTGAATACAGCCTGGTTGGTTGTGGGAACACCGGTCATCCGCGACATGGACTCGTTTATCTCGTCAAAAGTTTTCAAGCCGATCTCCGATGACGGTGGCAGGTCTGCTGGCTCCGGTTGAGGCGGCAGCGACGGCTCGGAGCGGGCAAAGTTGTTGCCGCCCAGCTGGTCGAACGTCAGGAAAAACTCGTCGTTCCCGGGCCCGTTTTCCAACGCAATGATGGTACCCAGAGAGGAGAGCGCTTGTCCGGTGCCAGGTTCATAACTGCCGCTGTCGAGGACAACGTCCAGGTTGGCCCAGGCCTGTCCGACGGTCGCTTCTTTGCCATTGATGCCCAGTCGCATGCCACGCAGCGGGATGTTCGATGGCTCGGCGGAGTCATCAAGGCTGATGAAGAAGGGGCTGGTGAATCGGTAGGCGTAGCTATCGAACTGGCTGACTTCGAACACGATAAAACTCTCGGGCACGTCGATCAGGTGAGAGACCCCGAACAGAAGATAGAACTTCTGGCCAACGCCCACCTCAAAGTTGGCCTGGACCTGTTCCGGTGTCAGCGCGCGATTGTGGATGGCGACCATCCGGATCGCGCCCTGCCAGGGCGAGTTGCCATCGGTCTCGTTGCCCAGGACCAGGGCAAAACTGTCGTCCCATTCGGTCAGCAGTCCGCCGTCGTCCGGGTCGACATCGCCAGTCGGAGCGCCATTCACAAAGATCTGGCGCCCGGTCGCCGGGGTGTAGTTAACCACCACGTGCTGGAGGGTTGCCTGCAGGAGCATGTCGGCGTCCTGGGTCGCGAAAGGCGTATTTTCGTCACTGGTGGTGCTGCGATGCAGTACCTCGTAACGTTGGAGCGACTGGCTGAGCGTGACGTTGCGGGTGGTGGATGAACCCGAATAGGTCACGATCCGGGCATCCTCCTGGGTGATGTTGCCAGGGGCAACCCAGGCCTCGATGCTGTATTCGCCAGAGCCTGTCAGTAGGGTATGCAGTTTTCGGCTGGCGGTGGTGCTGCCCTGGGCTTTGCCGGCAGGGATCATGAAGCCCTGCTCGTTTTCGCCCGCCGGGCCAAGGTCGATGCCCCAGCCGCCAACCCAGTCAACGTTTCCGCTCAGGGTCAGATCCAGCGCTGGGGATACGCCGCTGGTATCGAAAGCGGTCTGACCTTCACCAAACTTGAATTCGTAGAGGGCAATCACGTTGTCTTCAAACCGGCCACCGGAGTTTGCGAGGAGGCCGTCTGCCTGTAGGTTGAGTGCCTTGCTGGCAACCATTGCCGGGTCTACGGGTTGGGCGCTCAGGTCCTGGACCATTTCAAGAATCTTCAGCTCCATCAGATCGGCTGAGGCTTCGCAGTCGTCATCCCAGCAGTTGTGGAAGTCGTAGCGCAGACGTTCAACCAGTCGGGATGCGCCCGGATTCATAGGGTCAATACGGCTTTTCGCCTGATCGTAGGCAGTGGTGACATCGGCACTGGCAATGTAAGGGGTTTGGCCACCATCAGCATGGCAGTCGCTGCAATACTCTCTGAGTTCGGGGTATACCGTGGTGGAAAACAGGCCAGTGTCGTCGGGTAGGGCAACCGTGGCGCCCGGTTCTTTGAGCGCTGGAGCGCGCAGTTCTACGGTTTTGGCAGAGCCTTCTGAGCCGCCTGCCCAGTTGGAAATATAGGTGGTGAGAATGTCCACACAAGCTGACGTGCTCTGGAGCCAGCAATTGTGGCCACCGGCTACCTTGGTCACCATTGTGGACTGGGATGGATCAGACAGGTTTACAATAGAGCCCGCCTGGGCATAAGCAAGGTTCACGTCCTGCTCATTGACGAATGTCGGTGCCTGGCCGTTGGAGCCGTGGCACGCGCCGCATTTATCCTGGGTGACCAGGTTGTCCCACACCGTGCGTTTGAAGTTGGCCACGTCATCGGTCGAGGGAACCGGCCCGTTGTAGGTAACCGTGCCTGAATTTTGTGAGGTATTCGGCAGTTGTTCCGTGGATTCGCCGCCGCAGGCTGAAAGCAGGAAAGCCAGGGCAGTGACTGCGATGGCTGATTTGAGGGAGCTCATGGAAATTCCTTTAAGTGTTTTCATAGCGTCCTCACTCCCCCATGCAATACACGGCGGATTCTGCGAATATCTGCTTCAGGTCGTAACCCTGGCTTGCGAAGCTGGCAACCATACTGCTTACCTGCGAACGGTCTGCACTGTTGGAGGGAGGTCGCAGGCAGACATTCTCGAACACCTTCTTGACCTGGCACTCTGCGAAGGCTTCGGAATGCGAGAATTCCATACCCAGGCTCTTGGCACCGCTGCCGGAGCCCGGGAGTGAGGAATCCCATCCCAGGCGGCGATTGGCGCCCTGGCGCCAGTAGTTATCCCAGCTGTCGTCGGGTGTCACATAGCCCTGCTCGAAGGTTGCAGAATTGATGTGGTACTTGGCCTGAACCCTGGAGCCGGTCTCCGGGTCCGTTTCGCCAATGGCGTTGTAGACCAACCTACCCAGTTCTCCATCGGGGTCGGTATTCGCGTCATACTCGTAGTCGTAGTAGGCAAACGCCTGGGTCATGGGGTCCATGCCGGTGTGGCAGCCAACGCAGTTGTTCAGGAATACCCGGCTGTCACCACCCGGGCTGCGGGAAACATCCTGGCGAATGCGGTCCGGCGGCAGAGTAACGTCTGCAACCTGCTCCAGGTCGTTGCACATGTGGTTGATCAGTGTGAAGCGGAACATCGCCCGGTTGGTGCCGGCACTGAAGAATGCCCGGGCTGAAGCCCTTGATGTGATCACGCCGGCGGTAGCAGAGGGGGGAAGGCCGGTGTAGGTGGACTGATTTACGCTCACCAGGTTGTTTTTGAGGCTGACGCCGCTGTTCTCCAGAGATTCGTAATGATTGTTGTTGCTCGTGGAGTAATTTGGCAGATTCAGGGCAGGATCTCCGATGTACAGGATATCGTCATACAAAACTTTGCGGAAATCTTCCCCGTCTCGCACCAGGCCAATAACCGTGGCGATGTAATCATTAAGGGGCACGAACTTTGACATCGCCTCGTTGGTCCAGGGTGCTGCAAAATTCTTCAGGGTGACGTCATAGAAAGCGCTGTCTTCCATGGCAGTGAAGGCGGCATCAATCGTGTTGCCCGAGATGATATCGCTTTCCATTTCGTCGAGAACGTCGCCGGAAGGGGGCACGCCGGCGATCCGGTCGTGAATTCGTTTGGCCTGCTCCCTGGGCCCGGCCTGAACAAGGCTTGCCTGTCCAGATATCAGTGCGACGAGAACTGCGGTACTGCAAGCCTTGCAAAGCAGGCTTCTGATCCTGTTCCGGGCGGTCATGTCCTTTCCCTCGGTGATCGATAGCATGTGCACATTAATGCTTTTTGACAATTGTTAAAAGTTTACGGCTTGCTATATCCTTCGTTTTGAGCCGTGGGCCACGTTATTACATTGCGTTACGTAAAACCCTTGGAGCCTGCCAGCGGAACCGACTTAATTTATGTCATGGAATGTCATCCGAAACAGGGTTTCTCACGTTGGAAATTAAGTCGCCCAATCTAAACATCTCCCGCTGTGCTCGCCTGGCTATCGCACTCGGCTCGCTTGCTGTTCTGTCTGGCTGTCTTTCGAGCAGCGACAGTCAGCAGGCGGATCCGGTTGTCGTCGAGAACCCTGTGGCTTATGTCGAACGGGCTCTGCTTTTTGACGAAAACACCGGGGCCCTGGTCGAGGACAACCTGGCCGACCCGAGCGCTTTCCGCCCCGGAGCGCGGCTGTTTCTGAAGGCCAGTGCCACTGCAGACGCCGAGACGCGGGATATTGCCTCCAGAGCATTCGCGGGGCCGCAATTCCTCGATGACAGTGGCCAGTTGCGTTACGACGTGAAAGATCTCCACGTTTCCCACGACGGCTCCAGACTGCTTTTCGCCATGCGTGCGCCGGAAATCGAGGACGCAGACGACGAGGATCAGCCAACCTGGAATATCTGGGAATACGACGTTAGTACCGACATCCTGCGCCGGATCATCGATTCAGACGTCACTGCCCGGGCCGGGCAGGACGTTGCGCCAGCCTATCTGCCCGATGGCAGGATCGTTTTCTCCTCAACCCGTCAGCGGATTTCCAAGGCGGTGCTGCTTGATGAAGGCAAGCCCCAGTATTCCGGTCTGGACGAGGAGGGTGACAGCCCCGGGTTTGTTCTGCATGTGATGGACGACGATGGCCAGAACATTGAGCAGATCACGTTTAACCAGAGCCACGACCTCGACCCAATGGTGGCAGACGACGGCACCATCGTGTTCAGTCGCTGGGACAATGCGGGCCAGACCCGCAACAACGGTGTAAACCTCTATCGCGTGAACCCTGATGGCACCGGCCTGAGCTATCTCTACGGTCGGCACTCCCACGATTCGGTGCCGGAATCCAACGACATCCAGTATCTGCAGCCACGCAAATCAGACAGCGGTAATCTGCTGGTGCAGCTAAGGCCCTTCGAGACCGACGATTACGCGTCGGTCTTGGCGGAAGTGGATATTGAGCAGTTTGTTGAGGCGAATCTGCGCATTGATGGGACCGAAGGTTCTGGTCAGCGCTCGCTTGTGCCCGGTGTAGGCCTGGATGGGCAGCTGTCGCTGAAAGGCAGTTACGCATCGATTTCACCACTGCTTGATGGTACCAACCGCTACCTGGTCAGTTGGACACCCTGCCGGTTGCGTGAAACAGCGACCGACCGGATTGTGAACTGCACGGAAGATCGCCTGCAATCCGAAGACTATCAACCCGCAGAGCCCGTTTACGGTTTGTGGCTTCTGGATATCAACAGCGAAACCCAGCGGCCGGTGGTCCCGCCGGTAGAGGGCGTTCAGTTTGATGAGGCAGTCCTGATGAAGGAACGGCCCCTGGAAGGGTTCATTCCGGAATCTCAGTTCACGGGTGATGAGGGGGCCCTCGGCGATGCCGGCTACGGAGTTCTGCACATTCGCAGTGTCTACGATATTGACGGGTTGGACACCACACCGGCTGGTATTGCTGCAATGGCCGATCCGCTGCAAACGCCACCGGAGGATCGCCCAGCCAGATTCCTTCGACTGGAAAAGCCCGTGGCCATCCCCGATGAGAACGTCCGGGATTTCGACAACAGCGCCTTTGGCCGCAGCCGGGCTCAGCTAATGCGGGAGATACTGGGCTATGTGCCGATAGAGCCCGATGGTTCAGTGAAGGTGGCGGTGCCCGCCAATGTTGCTTTTGCCATTAGTATTCTCGATGAGAAGGGGCAGCGTGTTGGCGGCGCTATGGGCAACCGGCATCAGAACTGGCTCACGGTGCGCCCGGGCGAGACCCTCGAATGTTCAGGGTGCCATAACCCGAACAATCCGACACCGCACGGCAGACCAGATGCTGGCCCGGAACCTGTGTGGGGCGGGGCAGCAACTACGGGTACTGCGTTCCCCAATACCGACTCCAGTCTTTTTACCGACATGGGTGAAACCATGGCCGAGGTGTTCGCCCGCATCAACGAAATTCGTCGCCCGACGCCGGATGTGATCTATGCCGATGAGTGGTCCGGTGCTGTGGTAGACCCCAAACCAGAGGGTTTTGCATACGCCTACGCCGATCTGCAGACTCCGCCCCCTATATCCGGCGTTTGTGCCACCGACTGGGCGCCGAATTGCCGGATCGTGATTAACTACGAGCAGCATATTCATCCGCTGTGGAGCGTCAATCGGGAGGTTTTGGACCCGGACACCATGGCGGTCGTGGATGACTACACCTGTACCAGTTGCCATACCGACACCGATGCGGCAGACGCTCAGCAAGTGCCGGCTGGACAACTGGATCTGGGCGATGGCCCGTCACCCGATGAACCGCTACACTTCAACGCCTACAGAGAACTGCTCTTCCCGGACAGCGAGCAGGAACTCGTGAACGGCGCACTGATCGATGTGCTCGTGGACTCCGGGGAGGTTTTGAGGGACGAAGAAGGCAATCCCATTCTGGATGCCAACGGAGACGAGCAACCGATCCTGGTAACAGTGCCGGTGCAGGCCTCGATGTCCGTCAACGGCGCCGGTGCCAGTAGTTTCTTCGACGTATTCGCCGACGACGGTTCACACAGGGATTTCCTCTCGCCCGCCGAACTGCGACTGATCGCAGAGTGGTTGGATATCGGCGGCCAGTATTTCAACAATCCGTTCGACGCCCCGGAAGACTGATCCAAGGACTGAAACTCGCGCCATGCCCATCGCCATTCTTATGTTTCTTTTGTTCCTACCGACCCAGAGCTGGGCTGGCTGGCTGTGGGGGCAGGCCGAAGACGATGCATTGCAAGTGCAGGTAATGGAGCCCTATGTCTCCTGGCGAACCGGACCGGCAACGGGCTATCCGGTTTTTCATACCAGCGAAAAAGGGGAATGGCTGACCATTCTTCAGCGCAAGACAAGTTGGATCAAAGTGACGGATACCCGTGGCCGGGAGGGTTGGATAGCGGTTGCGGATATTGCACAAACGGTGGATGCCACGGGTAATCGTGTGGATCTTCAGGTGCCCGATTTTGAGTCCTTTGGAAGCCGGCGGGTGGAAGCCGGATTGATGATGGGAGAATTTGATGGTGCCGCTGTAACGGCAGGCTACGGCGGCTTCTGGATGACCCGGAACCTGTCCGCCGAGCTTTGGGCTTCTCAGATTCTGGGCAGCGCCTCGGAAATTCGAATGGTCAATGCGAATCTGGTGCATCAGCCATTTCCTGACTGGCGGGTATCTCCCTTTTTTACCCTCGGGGTCGGGCATATCTGGGTTGATCCCAAGGCCACTCTGGCTCAGCCCGAAGAGCGGGATAACAGTATTGGCCATGCAGGGCTTGGTATCCGCGCCTACATCACCGATCGATATTTCATCCGTGCCGAAGTGAAGGACTACAAAGTGTTCACTACCCGGTCCACCAACGAAGAAGCGACAGAATGGAAAATCGGACTAAGCATCTTTTTCTGAAAACGCTGTGCCTCGGGGCAGGGCTATGCGCAGCCGCGGCCGCCCAGGCCCAGGATGATCGGCCGCTGATCGAGCCGGATGTTACCCCGGTGCCGGTCACCGAGGCGCTGATTGACACCGAGAACTTTGAAATCGGCGCTTTTATGGGCGTGCTCAATATCGAGGACTTCGAGTCGTCGCTGCTGTATGGCGGCAAGCTCACCTACCACCTCAGCGAGTCCTTCTTTTTCGAGGCCGGAGTCGGCTTCGCGGAGGGCGGCGAAACAAGTTTCGAGAAGCTGGCCGGTAACGTCGAGGTGCTCACCGACAGTGAGCGGGATTACAGCTATTACAACATCAACCTGGGTTACAACGTGCTTCCGGGCGAGGCCTTCCTCACCGAGAACTATGCGTTCAACACCAATTTCTACCTGATCGCAGGTGCTGGCGCTACCGATTTTGCGGGAGATACCCGGTTTACACTGAATGCCGGTGCGGGCTATCAGGTTCTATTGACGGACAGCGTTGCAGTTCAGATTGGTGTGCGGCAGCACTATTACCGAATAGATGTTCTTGGGGCCGAGAAAACCTCCATGAACACCGAGGTCAGCACTGGCCTGTCGGTCTTTTTCTGATTACAGGAGCATTGTTTATGAAAGCATCCATAAAATCACTGGCGGTGGCGGGCGTCCTGGCCTGTCTTAGCCCCATGGCGGGCGCCGAGGCCATCAATGTGCCGGCCCCGGATTTCACTCTGGAGAGCCGTTCCGGCGAAAATCTGAGGCTGGAGGACCATCGTGGCGAAGTGGTGATGCTGAACTTCTGGGCGTCATGGTGTGGTCCCTGCCGCCAGGAAATGCCGCTGATGGATGAGCTGTACAGCCAGTACAAGGATCTCGGCTTCACGATTCTGGCGGTCAATGTGGATGAAAATCGGGAAGAGGCTCATCGCTTCCTGGACAAGGTGCCCGTGAATTACCCGATTCTCTACGATCCGGAGAGTTCGGTGAGCGAGCTTTATGAAGTGCAGGCCATGCCAACGACCGTGATGATCGATCGCGATGGTAATGCCCGGTATCTCCACTACGGCTATCAGCCGGGTTACGAAGACGAGTACGAACAGCAGATTCGCGAGCTGGTGCGCGAGTAATTTTCGGACGGAACGTTTATGCGTAATTTGTCGATCGTCACTGCCTCTGCTCTTTTGGTCGCGACCTTCACGATCTCTGGATGCAGCTCAATCAAGCCGTGGGTGAAACCCTATGAACGGGATAATCTGGCGGATCCGGTCATGAGTCTCAGCCGTCATGGCAAAGCCGATTCCTACATGCATCACGTCTATCAGTCCCGGGAGTCTGCGCGGGGAGCAGAAGGCGGTTCTGGGGGTGGTTGTGGCTGTAACTGACGGCAAAAGGTTAGTGCGCTCCGCTTGCGTTCTGTTCGCGCTGATGGTGATCGGGCAACAGGCGATTGCGGCGACCTTGCCAGTGGATAACGTGGATGTTCTCTACCACCGCTATGATGGCGGTGGCATGGTCATTGACGGCCCATCAGTTCTGGTGCGCAAGGGTATCGGCTCCCAGGTTTCGTTTTCCGGCCAGTACTATGTCGACTCCGTTTCGGCTGCCTCGGTAGACGTTCTGGCCACGGCGAGCCCCTATGAGGAAGAGCGCAACGAGTACACCTTCGGCGTCGATTACCTGCACGATAAATCCATTCTGAGCCTGGGCTTCACCAACAGCACCGAAAACGACTATGAAGCCAATACCGTTTACTTCTCGCTCAGCCAGGAGTTTTTCGGAGGGATGTCCACAGTAACCATGGGCTATGCCAGCGGCTGGGACGAAGTGGGCCGGGTTGGTAACGATTCCTTCAGCGAGGAAGCCGATCGTCGGAACTATCAGCTTGGACTGAGCCAGGTCGTCACCCGCAACAGTCTGGTAGGCCTGGATCTTGAGGTGGTTACGGATGAGGGCTTCCTGCAGAACCCTTACCGACAAAACCGCTACATCGATCCCAACGATTCCACGGCGTTCCTGTATCAACCGGAGCGTTATCCGGAAACCCGAACCAGTACCTCCGTGGCTCTGCGCGCCCTTTACTATCTGCCGTATCGCGCCTCAATACGCGGTGAATACCGCTATTTTTCCGATACCTGGGGCATCAACGCCCATACGGTCGAGCTGGGATATGTGCACGGGTTGAACCAGCACTGGACCCTTGAGGGTTCCATTCGTTACTACAGCCAGAGCGAGGCGGACTTTTACAGCGATCTTTTCCCATTCGAGAACTCCCAGACACACCTGGCCCGTGACAAGGAACTCAGCTCCCTTTCCGGGACAACCCTGGCGGTGGGCGCGGTGTACGAATGGAAGCAGACGTCGCTTCCCGGGATCGATCGCCTGCAGTTCAGCTTACTGGTGGACTGGCTGAATTTTGAATATGACAACTTCCGGGATGTCACCGCAGCCGGGGATTTTCTCCCTGGCGAAGAACCCCTTTATTCCTTCGATGCCTACGTAACCCGGGCGTCGTTGATTCTTGAATACTGAGCATGCAGGAAGAACGACCATGGCCACTTGCTTGACCCATCGATTTCCGGCGTTTTTGGCGGCACTGACCCTCGCTTTAACAGCCTCCGCTTTTGCCCAGACGGATCCTGAGGCGCAGACCGATGACTCCGCAGTCGCCGAGCAGGTGGAGGCGCTCAAAAAGAAGGTGATCCGCCTGAACCGGGATCTGTTTATCCTCGAGGAGGATCTGCTGTTTCCGGCCAATACCCAGGTCGCGGTGTTTCTAAGCGTTGATGCCGGGAAGTTTCTGAAGCTGAATGCGGTCAAACTGAAAGTCGACGACGAGATTGTTGCTTCCCACCTGTATACGGAGCGACAGGTGACCGCCCTGGAGCGCGGCGGCATGCAGCGGCTATACGTCGGCAACCTGAAAACCGGAGTCCATGAGATGACGGCGTTCGTTGAAGGGATCGGGCCGGATCAGCGGCCATACAAGCAGGCGGCCTCCCTGGAGTTTGAGAAGGGCACTGGAACAGCCGCTCTGGAAATCCGTGTTGAAGATCGCTCCTCCAACTACCAACCCTCCGTATCCATCGTGGAGTGGGAGTAAGCCGCGTCGTGGGATTGAAAGCAAGCCAGCCGTCAGTTCGACGCCCGTTCATTTACGCGGGTGCCCTACTGTGGCTGATGATGATAGCCCCGGTCCATGCCGACGAGGCGCAACCCGAGCGGGCGAAGGACCTTCGTTATGGTTGGGCGCTGTACGAATACCATCAGGGTAACGCCTTCGAGGCTCTGACCCAGCTGGCCGTGGCGCGCGAACGGGGCGGCATCGAAGGACACGGAGATCATCCGGCTCTCGTCGAGGGCGGGCTCATGCTGTCCTGGGGGATGACCCGAGAGGCGAGCAGGTTGTTTAGGCAGCTACTCGGGGCCGATGGCGCCGGCAGTAATCTGTCCCCTGATGTTCGCAACCAGGCCTGGTTCTATCTCGGTAAGGTGTTCTACCTCGAGGGGAATCAGGCGCTCGCACGTGAGAACCTCGATCGTGTCGATGGCGAGATACTGGCCGAGGCCGACCACGATCTTTTTCGCGAATGGATTTATCTGCGCTCCCGGCTGGTCATGATGTCTGCCCGCCCTGATGATGAACCCGAACTGGCTTCGCTTAGGGAGCAGCTGGACGAAACGGACATCTGGTCCCTTTACCTCCGGTACAATTCAGCGGTCTCCGCTCTCGATGCGGCAGACGGAGTTGCCGCCGAAGAGGAACTGAAAAAGCTCATCGCCATCCTCGACGAGTCCATTGACTCCGTCGAGCCAGATGCCGAACGGGAGGGCCTGCTGGGCCGCGCTCGCCTCTCGCTTGCGGGTCTGTATCTGCGTGATAACCAGTTTGAGGCAGCTCTGGAGGTCCTGGGAGCCATGCCCCTGACCGGAGTGTTCGCCGATCAGGCTCTCTTTGACTACGCCGTTGCCGCGGCGGGCCAGGGCAGGCCGGAGAGGGCACTCGACGCCCTTGATACTCTCGCGAGCCGTGATCTGTTTTTGCCCTGGCGCCAGCAGGTTCCCTTTGCCCGGGCCTATGTTCTTGAGCAGATGAATACTCCGCAGCGAGCATTGCCCGCGTTTAAACAGGCAGCCGACCATTACGAGGCCCGTATCAAGGAGCTCGACAATATCCGGGATCGGCTCAATGAAGAAAATCTGATGGCCCAGCTCGAGTTCAGCCGTGACAGCGACGGGATTCTCACAGATTCCTATGGGCGGCTGCGCGTGCAGCCCGTCGATTCTGGTATGGCGGAAGTGCTGGCTTCGGAGACGTTCCAGCAGGCGCTTGCTGAATTGAACGAACTCTACCGAATGCAGTCCTTCATCGCCGAGCGGCAGTCCAGGTTCGAATCGTTCCGGATCATGCTGGAGACCCGTGAGCAGCAACGGCAGATTCGTATTGCCGAGACCCGTAGGGCCCTCGAAACCCAACAGGCAGACCAGTGGCAGCAGTTGCATGGGGGCTTCACGGACAGGATTTCCTCGGCGCTGGCAGACGAGGATGCGGGGTTCTTCATGACCTCGCAACAAAAGGCGCTCAGAGACAAGCTCGATGAGGTTGAGGAAACTCTGGCGGATTTGCCCGACGACGCGACGACCTCCAGCCAGCGTGCGACCTATCGACGGATGCGTGCCTACTTCGACTGGTGGATTGCGGATGACTATGGAATCAATCGCTGGGCGGCGCAAAAACAGCTCATGCAACTGGATCGCGAGATGGAGCGCTTTCAGGCCCAGCGGCAACGGGTTGAAAGCCTGATGGCCGATGATGCCCGCCATGCGGAACTGGCTCGGCGCATCGCTGCCAGCGAACGGGAGCTCGCGACCCTTGGAACAGAGGTGTCCGAGGCATTAGGCAGTGCCCGGCAAATACTCCTGGCTCAGGTCGACGGGATGCTGGCGGCCCAGCAAAAGGAGCTTAATGGATACTTGCTGGCCTCGCGCCACGCCCAGGCGAGGCTGGCAGACCAGTTGTTCCGCGCATCGCAAAATGCAGGTGCCGGTGATGAATAATCGGATGGCCGGTAAGACTGTCAAAGGCCTTCTCATTGTTGGGGCCCTTGTAATGGCCAGTGGCTGCCAGATGTTGCAGTCGATGATGCCTGCCGGTGGCGAAGAAATGCCGGGAGTCCGTGAGGGCACTCTGGCTGCGCTTCCGGCGATCGAAACGCGGCAGGAAAGTCCAGATGTAGAGGCCGGCAGCGGCCCCGCGGAAGATGTTTCCATTGAAACAGTGATGGACAGCTACAAGGCGCTCTTCCCACTCGTAGAGGATCCCCGGAAGCAGGTTACCATCAGACATCGGTTGGCCGATCTGGAATTCCAGCGGGCGGAGCGGAAAATGGCGGATACGGCTGTCGATGAACTTTCCGGAGCCATCGATGCCTACCAGCGTCTTCTGTCGGAATACCCAGAGCGCGAGGGCAATGACCAGATCTATTATCAGCTTGCCAGAGCCTGGGAGCTTAGGGGTGCGACACCCGAGCAGCTCGATGCCCTGAATACACTGGTCCGCCGCTACCCGGATTCGGAATACTGGATTGAGGCCCAATTCCGCCGCGCCGATCTTTTGTTTATCGATGGCCGATACCGGGAAGCGGAGCAGGCCTTCGACGAGGTCACCCTCGCCAGCCAGGAACGCAGGGCCGATGCCTCGTTCCTGGTGAACGCGCATTACATGAAAGGCTGGAGTCTGTTTAAGCAGGCGCAATACCAGGAAGCGCTCTTCAGTTACGTAGAAGTGCTTGATCTTGTGATGCCTGAGGGGCAGCCGGTGGCGGACGTGGATCAGCGGAGCCAGACGCTGATCGAGGATCTGTTCAGGGTAGTAGGGCTGTCCCTGTCGTACCTTGACGGAGCGGAAACCCTCCAGGCGCTTTTCCGCCAAACGGGTGGTCGCCCATACGAAATACTGGTCTACGACCGCTATAGCGAGCTATTGCTCGAGAGAGAGCAATACAGTGATGCCATCGATGTCTTCGAGGCTTACATAGAAGACCATCCGGCGAGTCCCTGGGCGCCGCGCTACCACATCCGGATCATCGATACCCTTGAGCTGGCCGGTTTCACCCGTACGATCCCTGAACGAAAGGCCGGCTTTGTCAGCCTTTACGGAATTTACAGCGATTACTGGCAGTCAGCGGGCCCCGACGCGATTGGCTTTATCGAGCAACAACTGGAACAACTGTTGCCGGAACTGGCGGACCGCCAGTACCTGCTGGCAGGAGAGGCGACGGATGATCAGCAGGCGGACGATCATTACCGCAATGCCGCCAGTTATTACGCCGAATTTGCGGCTACCTTCCCGGACCATCCCCGCACACCCGAGCGTCTGTTCCTTCTGGGTGAGACTTATCTGGAGCTGGAAGACTGGCCGGCAGCAATCGCAGCTTTCGAACGCGTGGCCTATGACTACCCTGAGGACGCTGTGGCCGAGCGGGCAGCTGAAGCCGGGTATGCCTCGGTACTGGCATTCCGTGAGTACTCGAAAACCTGGGAGAGTGAACCGGTATCGGAGTGGATGGCCTATCAGGAGCTGCAACAACTGAACCGGCTGCGGTTTGCAAATGCGTTCCCCGGCGACGCCCGGGCACCTGCGGTGTATTACATTGCGCTGCAGCGTGAATTTGACCTGAACAACTGGGAAGAGACCGTCAATATGGCGGCGCGACTTGTTACCTGGCAGCCCACTCCTCCGGCTGAATTGACGACGGAAGCTTTGCTGTTATCCGGGCACAGCCTCTCCGAACTGGCCCGATACGCCGAGGCGGAACAGGCTTATCGTGACGCCCTCGCAACAATGGCCGAAGACGATGAACGCAGAAGCGGCGTGCGTGAAAATCTGGCCGCCGCGGTCTATCGACAGGCGGAGCAGTTAGCTGATGCCGGAGATGTGGAGGCTGCGGTGAGCGAATTCCTGCGAGTCGGCACGGCCGTTCCAGAATCCGCTCTGCGGGCAAACGCCGAATACGATGCTGCCTCGCTTCTTATCACTGCCAATCTTTGGGAGCAGGCCATCGGTGTGCTGACCAGTTTCAGGCGGTCTTTCCCGGACCACGAGCTGATTGACACAGTCCCTGCAAAACTGGCGTTGGCCTACCGTGAAACTGAGCAGTGGGAGCGAGCCGCCGACGAACTCCAGCAAATGGTATCCCTCGCTAAAACGCCGGAAGAGCGAAGGGAAAATCTGTTGATTGCAGCAGAGCTCTACGATCAGGCCGGTAACCGGGAAAAGGCGATTGATACCTGGCGAAATTACGCCAACAGCCACCCCGAGCCGACGGACGTCTACATGGAAGCGGCCAATCGGCTGGCTGAGCTCTATCAGGAAGACGGGGATGCCGAAAGCAGGGATTACTGGTTGCGAAAGCAGATGGAAACGGTGGACCGGGACCCGGACGCCGCGGACGATCGCATGCGGTACCTTGCGGCGTCAGCCTCTGCAATCCTCGCCCGCGATGCCCTTGCCCGGTATGACAGCATCAGGCTGACTTTGCCACTCAACCAGAGTATGACAGCGAAGACCAATGCACTTGAAAGAGCGGTCAACGCTTACAAGAAGACGGCCAGCTATGGCCTTTCATCGTTTGCAACCGAAGCCGGTTACCAGATCGCCCACATCTATGCGCGCCTGGGTGCCGATCTCATGGACTCGGAGCGGCCCACCGGATTGAGCGAGCTTGAACTCGCGCAGTACGAGCTTCTCCTGGAAGAGCAGGCCTACCCGTTTGAAGACAACGCCATCGACATCCACGAGCAGAATATCCGGCGGGCCCGGGAGGGCATTTTCGATGAATGGGTCAAACGCAGCTACGAGGCCTTGAAAGCCCTGTTGCCCGGACGTTACCGGAAAGAAGAAGTTACCCAGGGGGTTGTCTATGAGCTCGATTAAGGCCTGCGGACTCTGTCTTTTCGTGATGTTGTCGCTTTCAGGGTGTGTGACGGCGCCGGCGCCGCCGGAGTCTGAGGCAGAAGTTGAGCAGGCTGCACTGGAAGCGTCATTCGCCAAGGCCGTGAGTGCCATGGAGGAGGGAAGTCTTGCCGAAGCAAAAACCCGGTTCGAGCAACTGGCGAGCGACTATCCCGGAAAAGCCGGCCCCATGGCCAACCTTGGCATTATTGCTTTCCAGGAAGAGGATACCGAGACCGCGAAAAGTTGGTTTGAACGCGCGCTGGCGGTGAGTCCTGAACATGTCCAGGCGTTGAATCATCTGGGAGTGATTGCCCGGAGCGCCGGAGAATTCGATGAAGCAGAACGGTATTATCGCGCGGCACTGTCTGCTGATCCGAATTACGCGCCTGCGATCCTTAATCTGGCCTTCCTGCTTGATATCTACCTGGGTAAACCTGCCGAGGCGGTTGACCTTTATGAGCGTTATCAGTCGGCGGCCAGCGAGCCGCACCCCAGACTGGAAGACTGGATCTTCGATGCCAAAAACAGAATCTGATGTGGACTATGTGATATGAAACGTCTTGCGCTGATCGCTCTGGCAGTTTCCGCGCTGTTGCCCACGGCGCCGATGGTCTTCGCCCAGGACGCCCCGGGTGTGGTTACTATTGAGGGCACGCGAATCCGTGGTGATCAGGAAGTGCCCACGGTGATGTATCTGGTGCCCTGGCAGCCACCGGAAGTGGACGAGTTGCGTGCGCCAGAAGAGCGCCTGATGGTTGATCAGGGCCTTCGGCCACTGGAGCGCTATGAGTTCCAGCGTTTTATCAAGTATCACGAAGCGTTCATCAAACAGACCCAGGCCAACACAGGGCAGTAGAGTGTGATGCCTGTCACGTCCTGAGTGTGTTCCTGCGCAAGATTAAACAAACCCTCACACAGACTTTCGCGAACTTACCCTTGCAGGGGAGTGACGCGCTTAAACTGATCTGAAAACCGGACCATGGAGTGCCCAGAAAATGATCGATACCGCCGTTCGCTTCTTCCAGGAAGGTGGCTTTTTTATGTTTCCGATTGCTGTTGTGCTGATTGTCGGACTCATTGTTGCCATTGAACGTTACGTTTACCTTTCCGCCCAGAAACTGACCAACCGTCGGGACTTCAACCGCCTGCATCAGATGATCGCCAAGCGTGACCTGAAGGGCGCCCTGAACTACACCCAGGAATCCGGTAGTGCCATGTCGACCATGATCGGCTTCGGCCTCCAGCGCCTGGCCCGCCGCCAGGGTCGTGAAGAGATCGAATACGCGATGGAAGAGGGGTTGCTGGATGTGATGCCGCGGTTGGAAAAGCGCACCCAGTATCTGGCAACGCTGGCCAACATTGCCACGCTGCTTGGTCTGCTGGGTACCATTATCGGGTTGATTGCAGCGTTTACGGCGGTAGCTGCAGCGGATCCGGCCCAGAAGGCGAGCCTCCTGTCCCAGAGTATCTCGGTTGCTATGAACACCACCGCCTTCGGCCTGATGTCTGCTATTCCAATGCTGCTGATCCACTCACTGCTGCAGACCAAGACCAATGAGATCGTCGACAGCTTTGAGATGGCGGGCATCAAGGTCCTGAACCTCCTCAGCGATGGTTCCGGCAGTAAGACCGGAGCTCAACCACAGGGACAGAATGCCGCTGCGCCGGCACAGGTAGCGACTCCGGCCGGTAGCCCGGCCTGATAACCAGCCAGAAGGATGTCAGGCCATGAGACGGAAACATCGTCGCCTACAAAGTGAGGCCGATCTCGACATCACGCCCTTCATGAACCTCATGATTGTGCTGGTGCCGGTACTGCTGCTGAATATGGTGTTCGCCCACACCAGCGTTCTGGAACTCAACTTCCCGACCGGTGAGAGCCTGTCGGCCGAGCAGGCGGAAGAGCTGCAGATCCAGGTGGTGATCTATGAGGATCGCCTGGTCGTTGCGGACAACCAGGGCGGCGTTATCAAGAATATCCCCCAGCGCGAGGGCGAGTATGATTTCGTTCTGCTCAAGGATGTCATGAAGGAAATCAAGAGCCGTGTGCCGGACAAGAAGGATGTCATTATTATGCCGTCCCGGCAGACGTCCTATCAGTCTCTGGTCTCGGTAATGGACACGGTGCGCTCATACGAGGCGGTGGTGGCTGGTAGTGTGGTGGAAGCGGAGCTGTTCCCAGAGATCTCTCTCGGCGATGCGCCCGCCCAGCCTTCGGGATCCGCGGAGGTGAGTTCATGAAAGAATCTGCCAAGGCCCGCCGCCAGAAACGCCATTACCGGCGCAATAAAAGCCAGGGAAAGATGAACCTGGTCTCGTTGATGGATATCTTCACCATCCTTGTGTTCTTCCTGATGGTGAACTCCTCCTCCGACGTACAGGTATTGAACCAGAACAACACCATCAAACTGCCGGATTCCACCGCTCAGCAACCTCCTGGTGATGTCTTGGCCCTGACCGTCACGGACCGGGATATCCTGGTAAACGGTCGGCTGGTCGTGAAACGCGACGCGTTCCAGACGTTTGACGGACAGGTGGAGCCTTCCCTGAAGCAGGAACTGGACTATCAGGCCAGTCGCTCGTCGGCACCTGCGCCGGATGCGGGGCGACCCATTACCATTCTTGCAGACCGCGAATTGCCCTATGAGCTGCTGAAAAAAATCATGTCCACCTGTGTGGATGCCGGTTACGCCAGTATTTCCCTGGCGGTTAATCAGCGTGCGGAACAGGGAGCCTGATCATGATGGATTATCGGTACGGATTGCCCTGGAATCAGGAGCGTGGTGAACGTAGGCGGTTGTTGGTCGCCGCTGTTTTTGTGGTGCCATTATTCCTCGTATTTGCAGGTTATGTCAGCTGGATAGAGCTGCCAGAACGTGACAGGCAGGAACAGGAAGCCCTGCCGCCTCAGCTGGCCAAGCTGATCATCGAGAAAAAGGAGCCGCCAAAACCGGTGTTGCCCGAGCCGGAGCCCGAACCGCCGAAGCCTGAGGAGAAGCCGGTGGAACAGGCTAAACCTGAGCCCAAGCCGGAGCCGGTTCCTGAACCGGTGATGCCGGAACCCGAGCCGGAGCCTCAGGTAGCCGAAAAACCGGAGCCCAAGCCAGAACCCAAGCCCGAAGAGGTCGCCAAGGCGCGGGAAAAGGCAAAGAACACCGGTATTCTGGCAATGGGAAACGAACTGAAGAAACTCAGTTCGCTGGCGGAGTCGGTCAAGCTGGATGGCCCGGTTGCCAATACAGCGGAGCCTATTGCCCGCAAAACCGGTGATACTTTGGCCTCCCGCGCAACAGCGAGCGCGAAGAGCAGTGGGGTGAACGAGGAAGTGCTCAATCGGGAGGCCGGTCAGGTTGCTCTGGCCGAGCGCCAGCGCGCGGAAGTTGCGGAAGCAGAGAGGGTTGCTGCGGTCAAAGAGGCAGCACGCAAGGAACAGCAGGAAACCGCTGCCAGAACCCGGAGCAAGGAAGAGTTGCGCCGGACCATGGATGCCAATAAATCCGCCATCTACAGCATCTACAACCGGGAGCTTCGGCGCAAACCATCGCTGCAGGGAAGTATTACCCCGGAGTTGGTTATTGAGCCGAACGGTGCGGTATCGAGTTGCTCGGTGGTGGAATCTACACTCAATGAGCCAGCACTGGAGAGCAAGATCTGCAATCGTCTGAGGCTGGTAGATTTCGGGGCCCGACCGGGCGTTGACCAAACCAAGATCCGTTATCCGATAGAATTGCTGTCCAGCTAAAGAGCTGGACAGCAAGGATGCCGCTTAGCGTTTCCGGGTCGTGGCCGCGACCACGACCACGACACTGACCAGTCCGGAGCCCGCCAGGGCACCAACGAAAGGCATCAGGGTGGGAATGCTGCCGGGGAAGCTTGCAGCTTCCAGGCCGGCTATCAGGCTGCCACCGGAAATCCATCCGGGCAGAATCGCCCCGAAAAGTCCCGCCAGACAGCCCAGGATCGCCGCCCTCGTGGATATTTTTCCCCAAAGCCCCATCAGTACAGGCAGAACCGCCGTGGCGCAAAGCAGGTCGGCGATCAAAAATAGCCGCAGTACGGAAATCCCCTGAAGTGCCACCAGAACCACAGGAATCATCAGCAGCACGGTAAACCATCGGGCACTGACAATGGACAACCCCTGTTTTTCGGTAACCGCCAGGGAAGCGAGCGCATTCTGCAGGGTATCCACCGAGGAAGCGACCAGGGTGATGGCCAGGATCAGGGCCGGTAAAGCCAGCCAGGCCGGGGCATCCGCGAGCAAGGCAAAGAAGGGGATTGGCGGGCTGCCAAGGTCGGCGCCGCTCATGGCCGCCAGTATTCCCAGCCCGCCAACCACAGCGACAACGGCGATGGTAACCACGCCGCCCAGCAACGCTCCGCGGCTCAGAGCGTCCGTATCGCGAGCCGACCATAAACGCTGCCAGTATCCCTGGTGGAACAGGTTGGCGGCGGTGACAGCAATCACCAGGGTCAGCGCCACGCTCAGGGCCGCCGACGCGGGGATATCCGGCAGGGCTGCGGGTGCTGCGTCCGGCAGCTTGCCTACGGCAACAAAACTGACGATAGCCAGCAAGCCAATCAGTAACAGCGCCTGCCATTGGTCGGTGACGATGCTGGCCCTGAGACCACCGACAGCGGTGTACACCAGTGTGGTTATGGCAACGCCAATGACCACAACGCCGCCGTCGATACCGGAAAGCAACGACGTTATGGCACCAATGGCAGTGAGCTCCGCGGTGAGAAAGCAAAGCATATAGAGCACCGAGATCATCGAAACGTAGCGACGTACGCCATTGCCATAACAGGCGTTGGCAAACTCGCCGATGCTGCGTCCCTCGGGCAGGAAGCGGCGAATAGCGGGGCCACAGAAGGCGAACACGATAAACGGCAACGCGGCACCCAGGGCATAGCCAGCCAGAGCCAGCGGGCCGACCAGTGCGCCCACCTCAGGCGGGGCAAACAGAATCCAGCCGCCCATGCCGGAGGCGAGGAAAGAAAGTCCGAGGGCCCTGGCTCCCTGACTGTTCCTTGCCGTTACATAGTCATCCAGTCCGCCGTCGGCGAGACGGGCTCTTAGTCCGAGCCAGGCAAACAGGATCATGGCGACCGCAATCGCCGCGAGAGTGGTATAAAACATCGGGAGGTTCTCCGCCGTTCATCGAGCGGGCAATAGTGCCACAACGGCGGAGGCGGGGCGAGATCCGGTGGCCCGCAGGAACGCGGGCCACCCAGAGGTCTACTGCTTCAGAGCCTCCGAAGCTTTGACTTTGACGTAGCTGCCGGGTGCGTCCTCAATCGCAGGAAGTTTCCCTTCGCCGGGGATGCGAGCATCCACGTCGCCGTCTGAAAAGCGAGCAATCCATTCGAGCCAGTGGGGCCACCAGGATCCCGGATGGTGTTCGGACCCCTCGAACCAGGCGTCTGCATCCGGCACCAGGGTGTCATTGGTCCAGTAGCCGTACTTTTCCTTGTAGGGCGGGTTGATTACGCCAGCGATATGTCCGGAGCCGGAGAGCACAAAGCGGACATCACCGCCGTGGGCCAGCGCCCCTTTGTAGGTAGTTTTCCATTTAGCGATGTGATCCTGTCTGGCGGACAGGAAAAAAGAGGGCACATCGATTTCGGACAGATTGATGGACTCGCCGAGCAGGCTCAGGGAGTCTGGCTGTACCAGACGATTGTTGAGGTACATCTGGCGCAGATAGTAACTGTGCATTCGTGCTGGCAGGTTGGTGCCATCGGTGTTCCAGTACAGCAGGTCAAAAGCCGCAGGCTTCTGGCCTTTGAGGTAGTTATTGGTCCAGAACGACCAGAACAACTCGTTTTCCCTCAACAGGTTAAACGTGAACGCCATAGCGCGACCGTCCAGGTAGCCCTTGCGCTCCAGCATTTTCTCAATGCCCCGGATCGAGTGATCGTTGATGAAGACACCGATTCCGCCAGGGTCGGAGAAGTCCAGAAGTGTCGTCAGGTAGGTAGCACTGGCTACCGGATTACGGCCTTTTTTCTTGAGCCAGGCCAGTGTTGAGCCCAGCAGGGTGCCACCGATGCAATAGCCGATCACATTCATCTGATCTTCGCCGGTGGCTTCGGTAACCGCATTCATGGCAGCCAGTGGCCCGAGTTCCATGTAGTCTTCCCAGCCTTTGTCCCGCAGGGAGGGCCCGGGATTTCGCCAGGAAATAATAAAGACAGTCTGTCCCTGGTTGACCAACCACTGGATAAAGGAGTTCCTGGCGGTGAGGTCCAGGATGTAATACTTGTTGATCCAGGGCGGAACAATCAGCAACGGGCGTTTGCTGACGGTTTCTGTTGTTGGCGAGTACTGGATCAACTGCATCAGTTCGTTCTGGAACACGACCTTGCCCGGGGTGGTTGCCAGGTTACGTCCTACCTCAAAGGCAGAGCGATCGGTCATCCCAACATTGAACAAGGAAGGATTCTGGCGCAGGTCTTCGATCAGCTGCCGTCCACCGTCGATCAGGTTCATCCCTTTGCGCTCCCAGGTAATCCTGAGCACTTCCGGATTCGTGGCGGGGAAATTCGACGGCGACAGTGCGCTGGTCAGGTGCCGGGCGTAGAACAGCATCTGGTCCCGTCCTGCCGGGGGAATCCCTTCCATGCCGGCCGCCCAGTTCAGAAAGGCCTGTGAGTTGATCAGATAGGCCTGGTGGAGAACATCAAAAGGCAGATGCTTGTGCCAGTCCTCGGCCTGGAAACGTCGGTCGTCGGGCTCTGGTTCGACAACGGGCTTCTTGTCCTTGCCCACGAGCCGGGCAAGGGTGTAATACCCCAGCGCGGAATGTTTGCGGGCAAGATCGAGTTCCGCTCCTGCAAATCGGAGCGGGTGGAGTAGCAGGTCCTCCGCCATCGTGCGGTAGGCATCGGACATTTCCGTTATCGTGGAGAGCGTTGCAGCATCCAGGACGCCTGCATCTCCCAACGCTTTCTCCAGTTGTTGCTGTCCCTTACGGACGTTGGTTTCGAAGCCGTTGACGAGCTGACCAACGGCTTTCCCGAGCGTATCCAGACCGAACATGACTATCCCTTATTTGGCGGTTTTCGGGCCGGCTTTGGCCGATGCCTCAGGTGCTTTCTCGAACACCTTCTGAATCTGCTCCCTGCTTTCGTTGAAGTAATCCTGCCAGGCTTTCCAGTCTGCGGTGAACTGCTCGCTCAGTGATTTCAGGGTTTCCGCCTGGTCGCCGGTCACGCTTTTCAGGCTCTCCAGATCGCGGACCTCGGACACCTTTTTAGCCTGCTCCATGGTGACATCGGCATAACGTCGGAAGGCGTTCATCTGCATTTCCGCAGCCTTGCCAAACTGCTCGAACAGGGTCTCGTTCAGGCGGGTCGCTTTTTCGAAAAGCTCGGTGTTCATGGTCACAACTCCTTTGCGTACAGGTTTGATGGAATTCTATTCTGCCTCATCCTGCGTGACGCAATTTTGACAAGCATCAATCCCGGGTTCAGCTTATGCTTTACTGTAGGAACATGTTTTCCCGGCAAGGCAGGAGGCGCCATATGACTGACCGGAAATCCGAACTTGAAACACTGAGAGCCGACCTGACGGCCAGGCTTTCCCGTTATGAGGCGCATCAGCATCGGGAAGGGGGCGCGTTAGACAAGGATTTCGAGGAGCAGGCTACCCAGACCCAGAACGACGAAGTGGTCGACTCGCTGGAAACCGAAACCCGTTCTGAACTCGCTCAGATTGAACATGCACTGGCTCGGATCGATAACGGCGTGGGCGACCAATGCGAATCCTGCGGCGAGGCCATCGACCCACGCCGCTTGCAGGTTCTGCCGTATACCACGGTTTGCGTGGACTGTGCCGCAGACTGAGTGACACCATGGAGCCATTGCAGGCATCCAGGACCGGCTCAGCCGTATTCCAGACCCGGGGCCTGACGAAAACCTATGATCAGGGGGAGGTTCAGGTTCATGCGCTTCGTGGCGTGGATCTGGATCTCTATGGTGGCGAAATGGTCGTCATGCTGGGCGCTTCCGGTTCTGGTAAATCCACACTTCTTAACATTCTTGGCGGGCTGGATGTGCCATCGACCGGCGAGGTCCGGTATCGGGATATTGATCTCAGTGCTGCCGGCGACCGCGAACTGACCCGTTACCGCCGTGAACACGTTGGTTTCGTGTTCCAGTTCTACAATCTCATTCCCAGCCTTACCGCCAGGGAAAATGTAGCGGCTGTTACCGAGATAGCGACCAATCCAATGACACCGGAAGAGGCACTTGAACTGGTTGGGCTCAAGAGCCGCATTGACCATTTTCCGGCCCAGCTTTCCGGTGGTGAACAGCAGCGCGTTGCCATTGCCCGGGCTATTGCCAAACGACCGGATGTACTCCTTTGCGACGAGCCAACCGGCGCCCTCGATTCCGCCACCGGCGTACTGGTGCTCGAGGCACTGGACAAAGCCAACCGGGAGACGGGCACGACTACCGTCATCATTACCCACAATGCTTCCATCGCCGGCATGGCGGATCGCGTGATAACGCTCTCGGACGGCAATATCAGCGGTGAGCGCCTTAATGAATGTCGTCAGGATCCTCGCACATTGTCCTGGTAACGGCACTGAAGAGAAACAGCGATGTTCCCGAAGGGATTGAACACGGTTCTGAACGTAAAGTTACGGCGGGAACTCTGGCAGATGCGCGGTCAAGTAGTGGCCATCGCACTGGTTATTGCCGGAGGCGTGGGCGTGTGCGTGATGTCTCTTGTGAACTATTCATCGCTGTTGGCAACCAGAGCCCAGTATTACGACCAACACGAGTTTGCCGAAGTCTTTGCGCCGGTTAAACGGGCTCCACGTCATACTCTCAAGGACATCGCTGCGCTGCCTGGTATCGCCAGGTACGAGGGGAGGGTCGAAGGCGCTGCGAAACTGGCAATACCCGGGTTCCCGGATCCGGTGTCGGCTCGCCTGGTGTCTGTTCCGCCGGAAGGTCAGCCTGAAGTCAACCGCCTTTTTATTCGTCAGGGACGGCTCCCGGCTACTGGTCGAAGCCAGGAGGTCGCAGTTATCGGAAGCTTTGCCGACGCGCATGAGTTGGCTCTGGGGGATCAGTTTGAAGCCATTATCAACGGCCGTCGGCAGGTTCTCACGGTAATCGGCATTGTTGAGTCACCGGAATTTATCTATGTCATTCCTCCGGGCGGTATGCTGCCGGACTATCAGCGGTATGGCGTGCTCTGGATGAACAGGGAGGCCCTGGAATCCGCGATGGATATGCGGGGCGCTTTCAACAGCCTGGTGGTGACGCTCAAACCGGGCCATTCTGTTGCTTCTGTCATTGACGCTCTGGATCGATTGCTGGCCCGGTATGGGGCAACGGGGGCTTTTGGTCGGGACGACCAGTTTTCCCACCGCTTTCTGAGTGACGAGCTCAATCAGCTGAAAGCCATGGCGACGGTTTTCCCCCTCATTTTCATGAGTGTGGCCATGTTTTTGTTGAATGTGGTGATTGGTCGTCTGATCAGCACCCAACGGGATATCGTCGCCGTACTCAAGGCCTTCGGCTATAGCAACCGTCAGATTGCCTGGCATTACAGCAAACTGGTCATCGTGATCGCCGTCATCGGTTTGCTGGCCGGGCTTGCCCTTGGCCTATGGCTTGGACGCTCTCTCGGTGAACTTTACATGGATTATTACCGCTTTCCGGGGCTGTTGTTTCGCATTGACCCCGTATGGGTTGTGCTGCTGGGCCTGATGACGATTGTGGTCGCCTGGCTCGGTGCCTGGCGAGCCATCAGGCAGGCAGCGGCACTGCCTCCCGCTGAAGCCATGAGGCCTGAGGGGCCGGCCAGATACCGGGTGACCATAGTGGAAAAGCTGCTCTCGGGAATCCGTTTCGCCCAGCCCTCCCGAATGATCGTGCGCCAACTCTCCCGTCGTCCGGTCCGGACCCTGTTATCAATGAGTGGGGTCGCCATGGCCACCGCTATCGTGATGGTGGGTAACTTCCAGTTCGATTCGGTATCCCTGATGGTGCACACGCAGTTTGCACGGGTGCAGCAGCAGGATCTGGCCGCGACCTTTATTGAACCGGTGAATAGCGCAGCTCTGTTTGGCTTACAGAGGCAGGCCGGGATCCGGTACGTTGAGGGTCGCCGCTCGGTGCCGGCACGTCTGGTTTTCGGCCATCGGGAGTGGCGAAGTGCGGTCACGGGAATACCCGCCCATGCCCGGCTGCAATTTGTCATCGACAGTGATCTTCAACCGGTGCCGCTGCCAAACGAAGGGCTGCTGTTAACCGACTACCTGGCCGATGAGCTTGGTGTCGGTCCAGGGGATGTTCTGCAGTTGGAGCTGCTCGAAGGTGACCGGCGAACGGTTATGGTTCCGGTCGCCGGTATCACCAGCGAGTTTCTCGGGGTCGGTGCCTACATGGATCTGGATGCCCTGAACCGGGCACTGGGGGACGGGCCGCTGATCAATCAGGTCCTGATAAACCTGGACCAAAACAAGGCTTCGGAAGTCTATAACAGTCTTCGTGAAACCCCGGGAGTGCTTGGCCTGAGCATCCGGCAGGCCATGCTCGACAGCTTCTACGACACCCTGGCGAGAACCTTCCTGACGTTCACCTTTTTTAATAGCCTGATGGGCGGAATCATCGCTTTTGGAGTGGTCTACAACACCATCCGGATTTCCCTGGCGGAAAAAGGTCGGGAGTTGGCGAGCCTGAGAGTGCTGGGATACACCCATAACGAAGTTGCGCATATATTGTTGGGAGAGGTTGCGCTCTTGCTGTTTCTGGGTATTCCTCTCGGTTGGCTGATAGGCCAGGGTCTGGCGCTAATGATTGTTACTGCCATGCAAACCGAGCTGTACCGGGTGCCCTTGACGATCACCAGCCAGACGCTTGGCATGTCCGCGTTGGTCGTGGTGGTATCGGCGGTCGCTTCCGGGGTTATTGCCTGGTGGCGCCTGAGAGCGCTGGATCTGGTAGCGGTGTTGAAAACACGGGAATAGGTGCGAGAGCAACCGGGGAGTGAACAGGGATTATGGCGAAAAAAGGGTTTGCCGGAAAATGGTTGTTCTGGGGGGTGTTTGTTCTGTTCGCCAGTCTTGCAGTTGTGGTCACGATCCGACCCGATCCGGTCTGGGTGGATCTGACGCCGGTAACCCGTGGACCCATGGAAATCACCATCAAGGAGGAAGGCAAAACGCGGGTGCGTGACCGATATGTGGTTTCATCACCGGTTGCCGGCTATTTACATAGGGTATTGATGGAAGTGGGGGATCCGGTGATTCCGGGAGAGCTGCTGACGGAGGTAGACCCCATGCCTGCCAGTACCCTTGATGCCCGAAGTCGGGCCGAAGCGGAGGCCAAGGTAAAGTCGGCCCGTTCGGCGCTGAACTCCACTCGTCAAAAAGTGGCGGCCGCCGAGGCTGAAGCAGACCTCGCCGTTCGTGAGCTGGCCCGCCTACAGGCTCTCAGTGATGATCGTTTTGTTTCCGACGAGCGTCTGCAGCAGGCCCGGGCCGCTGCGGCCAGAACCCAAGCCATTCTGCGTTCCGCACGCTTTGACGAAGAAGTGATGGCCCACGAACTGGCAGCGGCCCGAACCCGCCTTGAGGTGTCTGCCGCGCGGGCGAATGGTGATGGACCCGTTGAACGTGTGTCGGTCAGGTCCCCTGTAAACGGCTCTGTGTTGGGAGTTGTGAGGAAAAGCGAGGGTGTGATTCAGGCCGGTGAAGCCATTCTGGAACTGGGGGATCCCGGGGCGCTAGAGGTGGTTGTGGATGTTCTGAGTTTTGATGCCGTGAATCTCCAACCCGGTATGGCGACGCGTCTCACTGGGTGGGGTGGCGGCACTCTTGACGCTACCGTCCGGCGCGTTGAGCCGGTTGGATTCGAGGACGTGTCGGCTCTGGGCGTGGAAGAAAGACGGGTACAGGTGGTCGCGGATATCACCAGTCCCGCTGATGCCTGGCAAAGCCTGGGGGACGGCTATCGGGTGGACGCCGAGTTTCTGCTCTGGCGTTCCGACAATGTCCTTCAGGTTCCGGAATCCGCCATCTTTGTCACTGATGGGCAGCATCAGGTATTCCGCGTTGTCGATGACATTGCGGTTCTGACAGACGTGTCGGTCGGTCGCACAAACGGGTTTCATACAGTGATCCAGGAAGGATTGACCGAGGCAGACAGCGTCGTCCGACACCCGGACCGTCAACTTGAAGACGGCAGCCGAATCCGACTTCGTTAATGGCCTGCATTGCAAGATCCGCGGGCTAAAATGAGAGGACATATCACGTTTGGCTGGCTAGACTGACGGCAGATAAAAACAAAAAGGAGACTGGCACGGTGAACCAGTTCGATACTCTTATTGTCGGTGGTCGCTACTTTGACGGTACCGGCGGACCCTCACGCATAGCCCATGTTGGCGTCAAAGATGGGCGGGTTGCCGGAGTCTTTGATGAGCAGCCCGACCCCGGCCTTGCGACGCGCACGATTGACGCCAGCGGTTGCTGGGTGACGCCGGGGTTTCTTGATACTCATACCCATTACGATGCCGAGTTGCTGGTAGCGCCGTCCCTGTCTGAATCCGTGCGTCACGGTGTCACCACCGTGCTGATCGGTAGTTGTTCCCTGAGCATGATCTGTTCCGATCCGGAGGACGCCTCGGATATTTTTACCCGGGTGGAAACGGTCCCGAGAGAAAAAGTGCTACCCATTCTGAAGCAGCACAAGTCCTGGCAGACACCAAAAGAGTGGGTGGCGTTCATGGATCAGCATCCACTGGGGCCTAATGTAATCAGTTTTCTTGGCCACAGTGATCTGAGAACCGCCGTCATGGGTCTTCATCGCGCCACCGACAGGAACGTGACGCCAACTGCCGAAGAACAGCAAAAAATGGAGGCTTTGCTGGAGGAGGCCCTGAAGGAAGGGTTCCTCGGTCTTTCCACCATGTGCCTTAAATGGGACAAGGTGGACGGTGATCGGGAGTGGTCCAAGAGCCTGCCGAGCACTTACGCCCGCTGGCGGGAGGTCAGCCGTCTGAATGCCATCTTGCGCCGTTACGGGCGGGTGCACCAGGGCGCCCCCAATGCGGCCAATCCGCTGCAGGTAACTCAATACCTGAAAGAAACCCTGGGCTGGTTGAGAAAGCCCCTGAAAACAACCCTGATTGCGATGATCGACCTTAAGGGTAACCCCACGGTCAAACCCATGGCCAGTCTGGTGGGATGGCTGGCCAACAGCTTTGGCGGTAATTTTCGCTGGCAGCTGCTGCCGACACCGTTCACGGTCTATGCCGATGGCATGGATATCGTGCTGTTCGAAGAATTCGGTGCCGGTGAAATGGCCCTGGATATCCGGGATCAGCTCGAGCGTAACGAACTCCTCAAGGACGAACAGTACCGCCGGAAATTCCGGAAATTTTATAAGGAGAAGCTCTCTCCGCGCGTTTGGCAGCGGGATTTCGGTGATGCTGTCATTCTCGATTGCCCGGACAAGAGTGTCGTCGGGCGAAACTTCGCTGAACTGGCGGCAGACCGCGGCATCCATGTTGTCGATTTCTTCCTCGACATGGTGGTCGCCCATGGACGTTCGCTGCGCTGGTTTACCACGGTGGGGAATCACAGAAAGGATAGGCTCCGAAAAATGGTGACCAATCCGGGCGCGCTGATCACCTTCTCCGATGCCGGCGCGCACATCCGGAATATGGCCTTCTACAACCTGCCGCTTCGGTTTCTGAAGCTGGTTAATGAAAGCCACGGCGAGGGCGAGCCGATCATGTCCCTCGAACGTGCCGTGCACCGATTGACCGGCGAACAGGCAGATTGGCTTGGTGTTGATGCAGGTCATATCAGGGTAGGGGACCGGGCCGATATAACGATACTTGACCCCCGTGGCCTTGATCAGGATCTGGAACAGGTTGAATGGGGCGAGATGGAAAACTTCGGGCTGGAACGAATGGTTAACCGGGTGCCCGGGTGTGTCAGAGAGGTGTTGATCAATGGACGGCCGGCAGTGACGGGCGGCGAGGTGGAACCCGATCTGGGCAGGAAGCCCGGCTACGGTCGTTTCCTTCGATCCGGCACGGCTTGATCGTTGTGCACGAGAGGAAAAGCATGAGCCTGCGATTAGCGCCTTCGGCCTGGGTACTGGTCTTCCTTGCGGTATTTATCTGGTCCGCGATTGAGCCAAAAGATCGGGCTACTTGGGTTCTGGAGGTGCTGCCTGCCGCCATTGGTTTCGCAGCGGTTGTCTGGTGTTTCTTCCGTTACCCACTCACGCCGCTGGTTTATGGCCTGATTCTGGTGCATGCCATCATTTTGATGGTTGGCGGGCACTATACCTATGCGGAAGTACCTTTGTTCGACTGGTTTCGGGAATGGTTTGACTGGGAGCGTAACAACTACGACAAGCTTGGCCATCTGGCGCAGGGTTTTATCCCCGCAATGGTCGCCAGGGAAGTGGTCATTCGTTTCGAGGTGTTCTCGAGTCGCCGCTGGGCTGCGTTTTTTATTGTCTGCTTCTGTCTCGCGGTAAGCGCCTTTTACGAGTTGATCGAATGGTGGGTGGCGTTGCTCAGCGACGAAGCCGCCGAGGCATTTCTGGGCACCCAGGGTTATGTCTGGGACACTCAGTCGGATATGGCCTGGGCGTTGTCCGGGGCCATCCTGGCCCTTATCCTGCTCGGGCGTTTTCATGATCGTCAGCTTCAGGAGCTATAACGCTGTGCCGCCAGCTGGAGTGGAAAGCCTGATTAATGGAAAAGAACTGTATGTCGGAAGAACTCAATGCTGACAACCAATCGGAGGGATTGCCCCGCAGCCAGGTGATCGGGCTCACCCTCGGAGCCGCGTTTCTTCTGGCGACTATTATCCTTCCACCTCCTGAAACCATGTCTGGGCAAGCATGGTCCGCCCTGGGATTGATGCTGCTCATGGCGACCTGGTGGTCCACCGAGGCCATTCCGATCCCCGCCACCGCCCTGTTACCGATCGTGCTGGTTCCCGCGCTCGGGCTTGGAACAGTTGGTGAAGCCACCGAGCCCTATGCAAATCCAATCATTTTCCTGTTCCTGGGGGGATTTACCCTCGGGCTTGCGATGCAGAGGTGGAACTTGCACCGGCGAATCGCCCTGATGACGCTAAAGGCCGTGGGTAGCAAGCCCCGACGCCAGATTGCCGGATTCATGTTGGCCACGGCCTTTTTGAGCATGTGGGTCAGCAATACGGCAACCGCCATTATGATGCTGCCGATTGGTCTGTCGGTGGTAGCCATGATGGATACCAATGATAACCCCGAGGGCGTTCGGCGTTATGCCACGGCCCTGCTGCTGGCTATCGCCTATTCTGCCAGCATCGGTGGCATTGCCACACTCATTGGCACACCGCCAAATGCCTTGCTGGCCGCCTACCTGAGCGAAAATCAGGGGGTCTCCGTGGGCTTTGCCCAATGGATGCTTCTTGGCGTTCCGGTAACGATCGTAATGCTGGTGCTGGCATGGTGGTGGCTGACCCGCCGGGACTTCGGTCTTGGCAGCTCTGGCGATGGTGGCGAGGCCATACGGCAAGAGCTTGATGCGTTGGGCTCGCTCGGCAAGGGCGAAAAACTTGTGGCGCTGGTGTTCCTTATCACTGCAAGTGCCTGGATCTTCAGGCCTTTATTATCCGACAGATTGATGCCCTGGCTAAGCGACACCGGCATTGCCATTGCTGCGGCCATCGCCATGTTCATGATCCCGGTGAATACCCGCAACCGTGAGTTTCTGCTGGACTGGGAAACCGCAAAGGGTATTCCCTGGGGCGTACTGCTACTTTTTGGCGGGGGGCTGGCCATGGCGGGCGTGATCAGCAGTTCCGGCCTTGCAGAGTGGATCGCCCAAAGTCTTGGAGTGGCCGGCACCCTGCCGACTCTCGTCATGATCTTGCTGGTGGTGGGCGTGATCATTTTTCTGACGGAAGTTACCAGCAATACGGCGACTGCAGCGGCGTTTCTGCCGTTGCTGGGGGCGCTGGCCCTGAGTCAGGGGGTGTCGCCGTTGCTGCTGACAGTGCCGGCTGCAATTGCCGCCAGTTGCGCCTTCATGATGCCGGTGGCTACGCCACCCAATGCCATCGTGTTCTCCAGTGGCCATATGCAGATCAGTGACATGATCAGAGCCGGTTTTGCTTTGAACCTCGCGGGTATAGTTGTAGTGACTGTCCTGAGCTATCTGTTACTCGGGGCAGTCTTTACCCTCTGAGTGGCAGGCCCGGCAACCGGGCCTGCATCCCGATTCCCACCGATGTCATGAAACAGTTCTCAATTCCCCTCCGTAAGGCCCCTCCTGCAGCGACAGATTTGAGGCACAGTTATCTTTAAGGGCGCAGGCTTTTCGGTATCTTACCGTAACAACATGTAACCCGCTCAATAACGTGGCCAATAAAAACAGGGACTTCGTCTGACATGCTGCTGGTGCTCGCTGGATCCATTCTTACATTCACCATGGTGCAGGAAGCCACCGTGGTGGAGCCTTTTGAGAAGGGTCAGATTGTTATTGAGCAGGACGTAGATTCGAGCCCGATAAAGTTGCGATCGGATGCCAGGGTCGAGCCCCTGGTGGAGCAGAAGTTCCGCAACATCGTTCGTCAGGCCTATGACTACAGCTGCGGCAGTGCGGCGTTGACCACCGTGCTGAATTTCTACCTGGGTCGGACCCTGTCGGAACGTCAGGTCATGGAGGGGCTGCTTCATTACGGCGAAAGCGAACGCATCGTGGAACGTCGCGCGTTTTCCATGCTGGATATGAAGCGACTGGTGACAGCGCTCGGTTATCCCTCAGGCGGCTTCCGGGCGACGATTGATGACCTCAAGGATCTTGACCACCCGGCGATCGTGCCCATCCATCACGCGGGTTTCAAACATTTCGTGGTGTTGAGGACGATTCGTGACGGACGTGCCTATCTGGCAGACCCCTCGGTAGGCAACATCTCCTTCACGCTGGCCCAGTTCGAGGAGAAGTGGGACGACAATGTGCTCTTCATCGTCTTCCCGGGCAGCGATAAGCCACTGGACAATCTCGAGCTGAAGGAAGAAGACCTTCGCTTTGTGGATGACCAGACAATGACCCTTCTGGCGCTGGAAAGAATACCGGCGTTTCACGAGTCCACCCAGCGGCGGATCCAGAATCTGCTCGAACGCCAGAAAAACAATCCCGACGGCAGTGTGGAAAACACCCGCAAGCAGTTGCACTACCGTCGGAACTAATTCACCGGGTAGTCCCGGGTCAGGAACACTACAAATAAAATAAGGGAGTCAGGATGAATCGTTGGTTTGTGCGAGGTTTTATCCTTGTTTCCACGGCAGGTCTGCTTCCGGGCATGGCCCTGGCGCAGGAAGGGAGTGTGGATCAGGCGCGGGAAGCCCTGGCCAAACAAGAAGGCGACGAAGATGCTTCGCAACAACTGGAGGAAGTGTTCCAGGCTGCCGAGAAGAACTATTCGTTGCAGAAAAAGGGCTCTCATTCCCTGAATTACTCGTTCGACTATTCCTACACCGCGGACCAGCGCCTTGACCTGGCCATTACCAATGGATCGGTGAGAAATCTGGATGTGGTGCCATCGGCGACCCACAGTTTTACGAATTCCTTTTCCTACGATTATGGCCTGCTGGACAACCTGACGGTCGGAACCCGAATTCCGCTGGTGGTCAAATACGACACTCAGGATGAGCTCAACGTCTATGACTTTGGGGATATCTCATTTACCGGGCGCTGGCAGCCGTTCGCCTATGTCCCCGGCAAGATGTCGACCACGCTGTTTGGAACCCTGTCCACCAAGACCGGCGTCAGCCCCTACGAGATCGATATCAACGAGCAGCTGTCTACTGGTAGCGGTTACTATTCGATCGGTGGCGGCGCAAGCCTTTCCAAAGTCCTCGATCCGGTGGTGATCTTCGGATCGGTCAGTGCCACCTATAACTTGCCGGCCGAAAACCTGCAGCAGGTAAGGGGCGCACGGCTTCTTGAAGAGGTGGATCCAGGGTTCGGGCTGTCCGGTTCGGCGGGTTTTGCCTATTCCCTGTCTTACGATATTTCACTGAGTATTTCCGCTCAGCTCAGCTACAGCGATGAAACCATTCTGACCTTCTCTAATGGCGACCAGGCCGTTGCCCAGGACCAGATGACCGGTTTCCTGAGTATGTCACTGGGTACCCGTGTCAGCGATACCACCATAGTGAATACCAGTCTCGGGATTGGTCTCACCGAGGACGCTCCGGACTTTTCCCTCGGGGTCTCCCTACCCATTAACTTCTCCGGTCTCAAAGAGTGATTGGTGTCGTTAACGATCTACGGGAAGGGAAGGATTTCATGGGACAGAGAAGCCACAACCGTCAGATTCTCGCGGCGCTGATCGCCACGACCCTATCGTGTGGTGCCCAGGCCCAGCTGGCGCAGAACCTGACCATTCATCCCAAGGCGCTGGCGCTCGGCAATGCCGTCACAGCCGATCCGCCCGGGATCATGGCGATTCACTACAATCCAGCGGGCCTGACCAAACTGGACGGGCGCCAGCTGGAAGTAAACCTGATGAGCGTCTATCTCGACATTGACGCGGACTTCACAGCGCCGGAAGGGTATGAAATTTTCGGTATCGATGGCCTCGAAACGGATCCACTGACCGGAAAGCAACGGGACCCGGTTGCCAATACTCACAGCCACACCAACAACGTCGCTCTGTATTTGCCCGGATACGGTATTCTTCGCGCGCCTCCCGGACCGGCCCTGGCCCCTTCAGCGGGGATCAGTATCAACCCGCCGGGCTCGAAACTGACCTTTGGTAACGCGTTCTACCTGCCGCTGGCGGCCGGCTTTTATCGCGACAAGGACGACCCTGGCCGTTACCAGCCCCAGGCCACGGCGCTGCAACGTACGACTTATCTTTCACCCACGGTTGGTTACGAGATCAACGACGATTGGTCCGTGGGTGCCGGTATCCACCTGTCCCATATGGGTATCGCGGCAGACCAATACATGCGCGCGCCCAACCTGCTGTTGGGTGTCGCGGAAGTGCTTCAGGACGCCTTCAACTGTGAAAGCGGCGACGAGCCCCTCCAGCCCTGGTTGGCGCTTTGCGGCGGTAACGTCGGCCCCTGGGATGATATCGGTGCTCTGAGTATCAACGTCCAGGAAACCCTGTCCCCCACCTATGCACTGGGCGTCATGTGGGAGCCGACGGACTGGTTCAGCTGGGGCGCAAGTTACACCTCAGAAGCTGAAATGAACATGAAGGGCACCTTCGAAATCCAGTACACCGACGACTGGTCTGGCTTCTGGCAGAGCGTCAACGGATCCGTACTGGGTGCGATTACCTCGGCGATCCTGAGTCTTCCGTCCGGTGCGCCCAAGGAATCCGGCAACGTCAGTATGGATCTGGTGTACCCTCAACACTTCCAGACCGGCATCAGCGTTGATGTGCATCCAAAGCTGACCCTAAACGCCGACATCGGCTGGACCGATTACGAACAGTGGGATGCCTTCGTTTTCCGGTTCGACCGCAACCTGGAGTTCCTCAATGCGGCGCGGATCCTGTCACCGGACAATGCCACGCCGAATACCCTCAGGCTGCCGCTGGGTTTCAAGAGCCAGTGGAACTGGGCGTTTGGCATGGAGTTTCATGCGTCTTCCCGTTTGGACCTGCGTGCCGGTGTGGAAATCCGGGATTCCGTTATCCCGGATGATCAGCGACAGGTAATGGCGCCGTTCGGTGGGGCAAATCTGTACAGCATCGGTATGGGGTACCAGTGGGACAAGGACACTCAAATTGACATGAATCTCAGCTACCTTCACTCGGTAGAGTCGATTCCCGCGGACACCAGCTGTAACCTGAACTGCGACAACATCACTAACATTATCTACAACCCCTATGCAGGTCTGGATGTCAAAACCTCGCTACGGGTTGTCATGGCGGGCCTCAGTTTCCGGACCAAGTTCTGAGTGGTGCCATTAACCAAAGGGTAGTCATTCGCAGTGATTAGCGGCTCTTTACTGAAATTAGCCTTGTGTCTTTTTCTGGTAGCGGTTCTGGTAGGTTGCCAGGTTGGCGGGTCCACGGTATCCGAGCGAGAGGGCTATTTTACCTGGGTAGACGAGCAGGGCAGGGTGCGGTATTCCCCCATCGCAGGAGCCGCGAATAATAAGACTGCCAAGGATGCTGGAGCGCTCAGCGATTCGGGGTCCGCGGAAGAGCCAACGCAGTCAGATGATGGGGCCAGCCCTGGGTCGGGCCTGAAGGAAGAAAACGAGTACACACTTGAAAACTATCCGGATGCCGGGGAGCTTGAAAAAGACGGCTACGTTCGGCCGGGAGAGCGGCAACCCTATTTCACCTGGCGTGACGCCGAGGGCAATGTCCGGGTCAGCTATTACCGGCCGGATACCCGCTCTGACCTTGAGAAAGGGCTGGTTGAACCACCGGTTCAGATCACTGAAGCCAGCGTTTACCAGGCAGGCCCCGCTGGAGAGGGCGCAGCTCCAGTAGAGGGGTATGACCCGGACGCCTTCGCGATACTGGGTATTGAAGCTCAAACCGATGACTTTTTTACCCGGTTTTCAGCCAGCTGTTGTGAATCCATGGACGTCCCTGATCGGCAAAGCTGGCAATCGGGAAGGGAATTCGGCGTTACCCTCTCTGACGACTCAGCCAGCCACCCGTTTGTCACCGGCACCAGCCCCTATCAATTGATTGAACTCCCGGACGCGGACATGCATCGCAGTCTGGTCATCCGCCTGCGCTCCTATGCCAAAGACGGTGTGTTCGTGCCCTCGCTGGTGTTTCTGGATGAGAAAATGGCGCCGTTGAGGCTGGTAACAGACCTGGTGATGGATTTTACCCCGGAAAACTGGCATCGGCGGGGCTACCTGGAAGCATGGGTTCCCGCTTTCCCGGGCCAGGAAGAGCGTTGGCTGGTTCTGTTTACACGAGATGAAGACCTGAACGGTCAGACCGTTATCGAAACCGACGCCGGCCCCCGCAAAATCCCCCACAGCAGGCACGGTGAAATCGGCCTGATGCAGGCGGAGGAATGAGGTTTCAGTCCTCTGGCCTGCTAAGATCCAGCCACTGTTGCGACAGCCAGTAGTAGCTACCATCGCTTGCAGGGTGGGTGCAGTTGTAACGGAATCGACGGCTGCTGAACGCCGCAGGTGCCTGCACTTCAACGGCGCCATCAACCACCTCAAAGTCGATGCGTCCCTGACCGGAGGCAAAGCACGTCAGCCGGTCGGCTCCAATGGATTCAACCAGCGGGAAAGTAAGGGTGGGCGGATTCTCGGAGATCACGCCGTCGGGCAGCTTTCCCGTATCAATCGGAAATGCTTTGCTGCGAAGTTTGTTTTCAAGACTTCCCAACTGGCCGTAGGCGTTCGCCATCGGAAAGCGGGGCAATCGCGTGTTCGCGGTTTTGGGCCCTATCGCGCCTGACTGCTGACCGAAACCGTACCAGCCGCGTTCTGCGACTTTCCGCTCCAAAGCTGCATCAAACTCTCCATAAGGGTACGCAAACATGGGCGCAGGCGCCTTCAGCTCACGGACAAGGGTCTCCTGGGCCGCATCCAGGCTGTTGGTCGCCCGGGCTTGCCAGTGGCTTTCGCTTTCGTTCGGTTTACGCGCCAGATGATCGTGGTCGGCGCTGTGATTGGCAATGGTTACGCCCGGTCGTTCGGCGAGTTCCCTGATCTGCTCCCAGGTCATATAGCCCTTACGGCCAACCGCTTCGGTGTTGACAAAAATTGTGTAAGGGTAGGCTTTTTCAGCAAGCAGCGGTGCCGCGGTCTGGTAGACGGAGTCATAGGCGTCATCAAACGTAATCGCAATGCGGTTGCCCTTTCCACCTGCGCCAGCCAGTGTTGATTCAGTACCTTTCTGCAGATCCACAACGTCCAGTTCCAGATCCGAAATCATGTCCAGCTGGCCTTCAAACAGGGACACAGACGTGCTGGTCGCTGGCGGTGTGGAATCGCTGACATGATGATACTGAAGGACAACGAGGTCTGCCCGGGCTGAGGTCGCGGTCGACATAACCACGACGGCCAAGGAAATTTTCAGGAATGCTTTGAGCGGCATATCGTCTCCTGTGTTTCTTCGCTCCGGCCCGATCAAACCGGCCGGTCAGATGCTGTGACGGAAGTGTGCTTTGAGTACGGCAAAGGCCTGATTCAGATCCTGAATGGTTTCGGTCTTGCCTCCGCGGTCCGGGTGAGCGTTCATAACTGCCCGGCGGAAACGCTTCTTGACGGTCGGGAAATCAGAAGGAACAGCCTGGAAGCCCAGTATTTCCGCTGCTTCCCGTGTTTCGGCCTGCGCCGGTGCCTGCCCGGGAGCGCCGGCCCAGAAATCATTCATCATCTGTTGGATCGCTTCCTCCGGCAGACGGTACTGGGAGAGATCCAGGTAGAATTGACGAAGCGTGTCGATACTGTCCGGAACACCCTCGCCACTGACCACAGTCTGCTCTTCGATACGTATATTGAGAGGCGATATCTGGAGGCTTTCGCCGGCCTCGGACAACTGGTCCCGAAGACGGTAGAGCACGTGGAATAGCAGAAAATGAACCGGATAGAGTTTTTCGGGTTCGCTGAAAACAACGTCTCCGAGCAGCTCCCACGGTTGCCCCTGGAGCGCCTTGATCAGCGATAGCTCGTTCATACCCGCTGGCGTTGACCGGATTTCATGCTCAACGGCCACCAGCAGGTGCTGAATCTGCTGCTCCAGGCAGTCATCTTCGTTCACCGCTCCAGGGTAAGACGTTTTGATCGGGGCTTGGCTTTCGGTCATGGAGTCCATGGTAGGGCACTCCCGGCCATCAGGGAAGTGCAGCCAGTCGGGGAAGCCCGCCCATAAACAGGGCGGTAGAGAATTTGGTTGCGGTCATCGCTTCAGCCTCCGCTGAATCCGGGTTCCTGTGGGCTCGCCTGGCAAGCGTCAGGCTGGTCTCATAGGCGACGCCGAAGAAAGCGGCGCACAGGTATTCGTGATCGATCCGGGGAAGTAGCCCCCGCGCCATCGCCTCGCGAACATCGTCTTCCAGTGACAGCATGGTCAGACCGAGAATATCCGAACCAAACAGCTCCCGTAGCGCTCGATCATTTCGGTGCGCGAGCTCGTAAACCAGTGGATCCCGGGCGGTCGCGGTGAATAAAGCCATGTAGGCGTAGTGGATAAAATCTTCTGTGGTGTCCGCAGCACGTCGGTGGCGGGTGAGGTTGTCGTTCAGATTGGTCAGGAAGTCAGTGAGCAGGGCGGCGAAGATGTCCTGCTTGCTGGAGAAATAATTGTAGAAGGTACCGGCGGCAAGACCGGTTCGGCGTACGATGTCGCGGATGGTCGATTTTTCGTACCCCCGCTCGCGAAAACATTCCCTTGCCGCGAGAAGGATAGCTCTCCGGTTCCGGATGCGGTTCTGTTCCCGTTTACCTGCGGCCTCTTCACTCGATTGCAACGTATCCATGTTGGTATCCTGTCCCTGAATCCATGTGACGCGTATAATCCCACGTCCATTTAACCTATGAACGTAGTTGGTATGTCCGAAGCAATGATCGCCAGTGCCGAACAATCCCTCAACCCAGAGCGGGAGCGCCGCCAGAAGCTGGAGTTGAACAAGCTGCAGAAACGTCTGCGCCGCGAAGTCGGGCAGGCAATTGCCGATTTTTCGATGATTGAGGCCGGTGACAAAGTCATGTGCTGCCTCAGCGGCGGCAAAGACTCTTACGCCATGCTCGATATCCTGCTGAACCTGCAGAAGAGCGCCCCTGTCTCTTTTGAGCTGATTGCCGTCAACCTTGACCAGAAACAGCCCGGCTTTCCGGAAGAGGTGTTGCCCGAATACCTGTCTGCCATGGGTATCGAGTACCACATCATCGAAAAGGACACTTACAGTATTGTTAAGGAAAAAGTCCCCGAAGGGAAGACTACCTGCGGTCTGTGTAGTCGGCTACGTCGCGGAATTCTCTATAATTTCGCCGAAGAGCACGGAGTGACCAAGATTGCGCTGGGTCACCACAGGGACGATATGCTGGAAACCCTGTTCCTGAACATGTTCTATGGCGGCAAACTGAAGTCCATGCCGCCAGTTCTGCACAGTGATGATGGCCGCAATACTGTTATCCGGCCGCTGGCTTACAGCCGCGAAAAGGATATCGCCCGCTACGCCGGTCTGAGAGAGTTCCCCATCATTCCCTGCAACCTGTGTGGTTCACAGGAGAATTTGCAGCGCCAGGTTATCAAGGACATGTTCCAGAGCTGGGACAAGCAGCACCCCGGCCGGTTGGAGACCATGTTCCGGGCCATGTGCAATGTGGAGCCGTCGCACCTGGCTGATACCAACCTCTACGATTTTCGGGAAGGAAGGCGCCTCGGCGGTAAACGCCAGGCCGTTCACACTGCCGAACCTGAGGCCACTGCTGACTTCGGTCGCCTGGACGTGTTGAATATCTAGGTAGCTAGTGTCCCGTCTGGTTAATTCGTTGACCTACTGCGTGGCGCTGAGGCCCCTGGCCAAGGCGCCAGTACGCAGGTGTGGTGGTTCCACATCAAGTGCTGGCAACACCCGGCCAGGGGCCTCAGCGCCGCGCCCTTCGGGAGCCACTGAGAGCCTTGATAGCCGCGTTGCGCTGACTCGATTTGGAACCACCAAACCTTCGCCATCGCGCCTTGCTCTCAAGGCTCTCAGTGGCTCAGTAGGTCAGCGAATTAACCAGACGGGACACTAGTGTCCGAACAGATGCAGGAAAGGCAGGGTCCATAGCCCGAAGAGGATAAGCAGCCCACCGGTGACCTTCCGGAACAACTGGTGGCTCTGCAAGCCTCGGATCCAGTTGGCCGCAAAACCTGTTGCGAGCATGGAAGGAAGGGTGCCAAGCCCGAAAAACAGCATGGTTAGTGCGGCCGAGCCCACCGTCGGTTGTAGCGCAGCCCACCCGAGAGTGCTGTAGACCAGACCACAGGGCAGCCAGCCCCAGAGCGCTCCGAGGGCAAGCGCCTGTCCTCCGTGATTTACCGGCAGGAAGCGACGCGTCAGTGGAGAGAGACGAGCCCAGACTGGAGCGCCGACCCGTTCGACGTAACGAATCCCCTGCCACCATTGCCCCATGGACAATCCCATGAAGATCAGCAAAACCCCGGCCAGGCTACGAAGCACAAGACCGGCCGTGCTCCACTGACTGGCCGCCGTGGTACTGGCCAGCGCGACCAGTGTGGCGATCAACACATAGCTACCGATGCGCCCAAAGTTGAATGCCAGCAGCATGACCGTCTGTCGTAACCGGAAACCCCGGCCTACAGGCAGTGCCATTGAGAGGGAAGCGCTGATGCCACCGCACATGCCAAGGCAGTGCGTGCTGCCAAGGAGTCCTATGAGGAAGGCGCTCGGATAGCTGAGGTAAAGTTCCGGGCTCATCCTTTTTGCGGTTTATCCTCATCCGGCTTGTCAGCCTCGCTGACGTGAACGGCTTGCTCTGGGGATGAGTTCTCTGTGGCCGTCTTGTCAGTGCGAGCATCGTCCGGAATCATATCTTTGTCATCATCGTAAAGTATCCGATGGGCAGGGCCTTCCAGGTCATCGTACTGGCCGTTCTTGACCGCCCATGAAAAAAGCACGACGCCCAGAGTTACCAGGATGAGCATCACCGGAACGAGGAACATTACGATTTTCACAGCGAACCCTCAAAAAATGAGTATAAAACTACGGTATCAGGACAAGGCCTGTGCGCCAACCGGGGGATTATCCTGATGCGGTTGGTCAGGCGCTTTGCCAAGCCGAAGCGCATTTAACACTACCACCAGGGAACTGAGGGACATCCCGATCGCTGCCAGCCAGGGTGGCACCATGCCTGCGGCAGCCAGGGGCAGCGCACAGACATTGTAGGCAAGGGCCCACCAGAGATTCTGGCGGATGATGCGCCGGGTCTGACGGCTGGTTTTCAGAGCCTCAACCAACTGCAGCAATTGGCCATTCAAAAGTACCGCATCGGCTTTGAGCTGGGTCAGATCCGCAGCAGTGCCCATGGCGACCGAGATTCCCGCCCCGGCCATGGACGGAAGATCGTTCAGCCCGTCGCCGACCATCATGATGCGCCTGCCTTCAGATTCAAAATTCTGAAGTACCGCCAGTTTTTCCTCCGGAGAGGCCTGTCCTATCGCTTCGTCAATGCCCAGCATGCCTGCTACCTGCTCAACATGTCCGGACCGATCGCCACTCAGGAGCAATGTGCGAATACCAGCGTCCTGAAGAGCTCTGATCGCCGCACGGGCGTCGGCTCGGGGCTGGTCGTCCAACCGAAAGCAGGCCAGCCATTCGCGATCCGATGCCAGCCAGATCTCCATGCCCTGATGAGGTTCGGCGCTGGGCGCGGGTGCACTGATGTGCTGCTGGACAAAACCCCGGTGGCCGATGAAAACCGGCCTGTCTTCCAGCTGGCCAGAGAGACCCCCACCGACGTGGTTTTGCACGTTCTCGACGGCGGCAGTGGTGCGCCGATGGAATACACGGGCAATGGGGTGCTCGGAATATTTCTCGAGCCCGGCGGCGAGCTTCAGGCAGGTTGGTTTATCCATGCTGCCAACAATGTCGACACCGGTGAGGCTGAGTTCGCCGCGCGTCAATGTTCCGGTTTTATCGAACACTACGGTATCGATGGTGTTCATTGATTCGAGGGTATGGCCCCGGGTGGGCAGAAACCCGAGACGGCGCAGCCTGACGGTAGCGGAGGTGATCGCGGTCGGCGTTGCCAGCGAAAGAGCGCAGGGGCAGGTTACCACCAGTACCGACAGGGTGATATCGAAGGCGTTGTCGGCGCCGGCCAGCCACCAGCCGATCCAGACGACGGGTGCCAGTATCAGTACCCGTCCGACAAATTTCCCCGCCATCCGGTCGGCCATCATCGCGACTTGGGGCTTTTCGGATTGTACCCGGTCCAATACCCTGAGAATGCCTGAAAGCCGCGTTTGCGCGCCCGCCTTTACCACACGGACATCGAGAGGATTCTCGCCGTTCACACTGCCGGCATGAACCGTGTCCCCGGGATAACGGGTTTCTGGCAGATATTCTCCCGTCAACGCCGCCTCGTTCAGGGTGGACTCTCCCCGGACGATCTCTCCATCCACTGGCAGAGTCTCACCGGGCCGAACCCGAACGACATCGCCGGGCCGAATCTGGTGGGACGGGACGATGTCCGTATCATCACCGCTCACCAGTGTGGCAACGGTCGGCTGGAACCCCGCAAGGGCATTACCGGTCAGCCCGGCACGGTAGCGGGCCTGAACTTCGATATAACGACCCAGCAGCAGGAAGAACGTAAACATGCACACGGACTCGAAGTAGACTTCGTCCCCACCAACGATCGTAACCCAGGCACTGGCGAGGTAGGCAAGCCCGATTGCAATGGCAACCGGTACATCCATGGTCAGGTGCCGGCTCAGGAGATCCCGGCGGGCGTTGCGGAAAAAGGGGGCGGCGCTATAAAGAACCACAGGGGTAGCGACCAGCAGACTGAACCAGCGGAAAAAGCTTATAAACTCCGTTGACAGGTCATTGACCAGTTCAAAGTACAATGGGAATGCCAGCATCATGCTCTGGAACGAGCCTATGCCCGCGATGGCAACCCGGATCAGCATGGAACGGTGCTCTGCCTTTAGAGCCTGTTCTGCCTCGTCTGCCTGGTATGGTCGGGCCGAATAGCCGAGCTCATGGATGGCAATCAGAAGGTCGCTCAGCGGCGCCTGGTCCTGGGACCAGATCAGACGGGCACGCTGTGTGGTGTGATTCACCGAAAAAGACACGGCACCCGGCTGCTGCTTCATGTGATTTTCAAGCAGCCAGATACAGGCAGCGCAGGTGATACCTCCAATCAGCAACTGGGCTTCCTGTGCGCCTTTGACAGGGGCGACAAAGGATTCCTGAACCAGGGGATGGTCCAGCTCCCTCAGGCGGTTCACTTCGGCGTTTGTCAGTTGCTTTGGTGTGACAGCCGGCTTGGTCCGGAAATCGTAAAAACCGGTCAGACCCTCGCTATGGATGGTCTGGCAAACCGCCTTGCAGCCCTGGCAGCAGAAGTGGTGGATTGCGCCATCGAGCTCAAGGGTGATGGGCGGCTCACCGTCTGCCGGTTCACCGCAGTGGAAGCAATCCAGGTGCGTCAACCTTGGGCAGACTCCCCGGCCTTGATGGTAATGCCGCTTTCAGTGGGTAACCAGGTTTCACCTTTAAGGCGCCATTCATTGGCCGGGCCCCGGAGGTCATAGTACCAACGGCCGTCGATGTCGCTGTGAAGTTTCCCGGCAAATCGCCCTGGGGCGATCTGCTGGAACTGGATAGTGCGGTCTTTGTCCGAGAGTGTCGGGTGGAAAAGGTTGAGAATCAGGTATGGGAAGTCAGCCGGACCTTCCACGGTATTCAGGTTGACCGTGACGTTCCGGTTCTGAAAGTCAATCTGAGCTTCCATGCCAAGGTCCAATGCTTTCTGGTCCCTCGCGATGGACATATTGATCCCGCGGCCTTCCTTGGACCAGTCGTCCGTCACCATTGAGTTTTCCGTGTTGATAGCGATGGTGATTGCAATGGCGCAATAAATAATTGACGCACCCGGGAAAATCAGGAGGAACCAGAACCAGGGCTGGCGATACCACGGGGCAACGGGTGTTTCAGTAGTCATATATCTCTATCTCGTTTAAACGTTCGGATCCGCACGCGATCGCTGATCAGCGCGTTGGACCGACGAATCGACTTTCGGTTTCCAGGTTCAGCGAAGAATCTGACTCTGATTGAGCCCTGAACAGAATGTCGTTATTGGATTCGGCAATGGATTCCGGTGGCACATCGACAACAGTCGGCAACGAACGGTTTTCACCACTCTCTACGGTCACCGAGTTGTCAGTCAGGATACGAATTCCCTCCAGTCCGGTTACCGACAGGGAGAAGGTTTGAGGAACCTCTGTCATATTGGCGATTTTGAGGGTGTAGGAATTCTCGATACGACCCTCACCGTTGAAGCTGAACAGCGCGCCGCGATCACGCAGAGCATCCATCTGGGCGGGAACCCGGGTGGCAATCGTGAAAATAATCGCAGCAATCATAACCGACAGCACGGCGCCGTAGCCAAAGGTTCTGGGCCGCAGGAGCTTCGAGGTTTTGCCCTCCAACTCATTCTCTGTGGTGTAACGGATCAGCCCTCTGGGGTAATTCATTTTGTCCATGATTTCGTCACAGGCATCAATGCACAGGGCGCAGCCGATACACTCGTACTGCAGCCCGTCTCTGATGTCGATACCAGTCGGACATACCTGAACGCACTGGCCACAGTCGATGCAGTCGCCCAGCCCGGCCTCCGCCGGATCCACGCCTTTCTTGCGTCCGCCCCGGGGCTCGCCGCGGTTGGGATCGTAGGAGACCACACGGGTGTTGGGGTCAAACATCACCGATTGGAAACGTGCATAAGGGCACATGTATAGACAAACCTGCTCACGCATCCATCCGGCATTGAGGTAGGTGGCTACGGTGAAAAAGGCAACCCAGAAATAGGCCCAGCCATTGGCCTGTAGGGTGAACAGATCGGTAATCAATTCGCGAATGGGGTAGAAATAGCCGACGAAAGTCAGACCAGTGGCCAACGCGATCAGCAGCCATACCGCATGCTTGGCGGATTTTTTGACAACCTTTTCAGTGGATCGCGGGGCCTTGTCCAGCTTCATACGCTTGTTTCGGCTTCCTTCGATCCGTTCTTCAACCCACATGAATATGAAGGTCCACACGGTCTGGGGGCAAGTGTAGCCACACCAGACCCGGCCAAATAGCGTGGTAATAAAAAACAGACCAAAAGCGCTGATGATCAGCATTCCCGAGAGCAAGATAAAATCTTTCGGGTAGAAAGTCGCTCCGTAAAGATGGAATTCACGGGCAGGAAGGTCGAAATGAATCAGCGGTTGTCCGTCCAGGGTGAACCAGACAAAGGCAAAGTACATGCCCATCAACAGTAAAAGACTGACATTACGGATACGCTGAAAGAAGCCTTTGACTTCCTTCACGTAAATTTTCTTGCGGCTGGCGTATAGCTCGACGGTTCCGGATTTATTGTTGTTGTCGGAGGGGTCAGAGGATGGGTCAACCTGTTTGACCGGAATCTCACTGCTCATCGTTACCTCCAGAAAAATGATAATGCGGGGCAACAGGCCGTTAGGCTGCTGATCTTTTTAAGCCTGTGCCCGCATCGCAGACACAGGGTTGAAAAGACCGGGCCGGGGCTATATCCCGGCCGGCTGACTCAGTTCGAGAGGCTGTATACGTAAGCCGCAAGAATTTGAATCTGATCGTCTGAAAGCAGACGATCCTGGGCAGGCATCTGGTTCTGGCGACCGTTCATCACGGTCTCCTTGATCCATTCATAGGTCGAACCATAAAGCCAGGTATTGTCTGTCAGGTTGGGAGCTCCCAGGGCCTGCATACCCTTGCCCTCAGGACCGTGGCAGGCCACGCAGGCCTGTGCGAAGACCTGCTCGCCAGCCTTGGCGGCTTCGGCGTCTTTTTCCCGACCACTGAAGCTCAAAACGTAGTTAACAACCTGATCGACTTGCTCGTTGGTCATGCTGGGCATGGTGCCTTTTGCAGGCATGTTGCCCATACGACCGTTGTGCAGGGTCTCCAGGATTGCTTCCGGCGTGCCGCCCCAAAGCCAGTCGTCGTCAGTCAAGTTGGGAAAGCCAACCTGACCACGAGCCGCCGAGCCGTGGCAGACCGCACAGTTGTTAGCAAACAAACGCTGGCCAATTTTCATGGCATCGCCGTTTTCTGCTAACTCGGGAACCGGAGTCTGGCCGTACTGGGCATAAATGGGGCCATACTTCTCCTCGGCTGCCGCAACCTCGGCTTCCCACTGATTCGTGGAAGTCCAGCCCAGAAGCCCTTTGAAGTTGCCAAGGCCCGGGTAGAGGGCGAGATAGCCAAGCGAGAAAATACAGGTTGCGAGGAACAGGTAAAACCACCACTTTGGCAGCGGGTTGTCATACTCTTCGATGCCATCAAAGGAATGGCCTGTTGTGCGATCGGTCTCGGAATCGGTCGTCTGGCTCTTTCGAGTCGCCCACAGCAGCCACCAGCAGCCAAACACTGTACCGAGCACGATCACACTGATCCAGATGCTCCAGAAGGTACTCATTGTTTATTCTCCGTTTTTTCCTGTTCGAGCGTACGCTGTTCCACGTCATCGTCATCGAAAGGCAGGTGCGCTGCCTCATCGTTGGCTTTCTTGCGGTGAGCGCTGTAGGCCCACCAGACGATTCCAAAAAAAACCGCCATTACCAGAAGTGTGTGAATGCCGCGTAACTCATTAATATCCATTAGTTCACCGTCTTTCTGATATCACGGTACCAAGTTGTTGCAGGTACGCGACCAGAGCCTCGATTTCGAATTTGCCTTCAACCTGAGCCGAAGCTTCTGCAATCTGCTCGTCAGTGTAGGGCACGCCCAGTGTTTGGAGGGTCTCCATCTTCGCGGCGGTCTTGGTATGGTCTACCCGATCTTCAAACAGCCAGGGAAATGCCGGCATGTTTGACTCGGGAACTACACTGCGTGGGTTGTACAGATGCTGGCGCTGCCATGCATCGGAATACCGACCACCAACGCGAGCCAGATCCGGGCCGGTACGCTTGGATCCCCACAGGAACGGACGGTCATAAACAAATTCGCCCGCAACGGAGTAATGACCATACCGCTCAGTTTCCGCCCGGAAAGGACGAATCTGCTGGGTATGGCACACGTGGCAGCCTTCGCGGATGTAAATGTCCCGACCTTCCAGTTCAACAGCCGAGAGAGGCTCAAGGCCCTCCACAGGCTCATTCACGCTTTTCTGGAAGAAAAGAGGCACTATCTCTGCGAGAAAGCCACCGCTGATAGTCAGGATGATCAAGACGATCATCAGACCAATATTTTTTTCAACAATTTCGTGCTTCATTTGATCTCTCTCCCGTTACGCAGGCTGTGTCGCCGCATTATCCTGCGCAACCGCTTCCTTCTGGCGTATGGTCATGTACACGTTGTAGGCCATGATAAGCATACCGCTCAGGAAGATGGCGCCACCAATGAACCGAACGAAATAGCCCGGATAAGAGGCCTCCAGCGCTTCTACAAAGCTGTAGGTCAGAGTGCCGTCCTGGTTAACAGCCCGCCACATCAGGCCTTGCATGATGCCGTTGACCCACATCGCTACGATGTAGAGCACAGTACCAACTGTTGCGAGCCAGAAATGAACGTTGATCAGGTTCGTACTGAACATGGCTTGCACACCCCACAGTTTGGGGATCAGGTGATACATGGCACCGATGCTGATCATGGCGACCCAGCCCAGAGCACCGGAGTGAACGTGGCCGATGGTCCAATCAGTGTTGTGAGACAGCGCGTTAACCGTCTTGATGGCCATCATCGGACCCTCAAAGGTAGACATGCCGTAGAAGGACAGAGAAACCACCAGGAACCGCAGGATTGGATCGGTACGCAGTTTGTGCCATGCACCCGACAGGGTCATCATGCCGTTGATCATGCCGCCCCACGAAGGCGCGAGCAGAATCAGTGACATAACCATGCCTGCAGTCTGGGCCCAGTCTGGCAGGGCAGAGTAGTGCAGGTGGTGACCGCCGGCCCAGACGTACGTCGCAATCAACGCCCAGAAGTGAACGATGGACAAGCGGTAGGAATAAACCGGACGGTTGGCCTGCTTGGGGACGAAGTAGTACATCATGCCCAGGAAGCCTGCGGTCAGGAAGAAACCTACGGCATTGTGTCCATACCACCACTGCATCATGGCATCGGTGACACCTGCATAGGCGGAATAGGACTTGAATGCAGTGGCTGGCAACGCCAGGTTGTTACCGATGTGCAGGGCAGCAACCGTGATGATGAAAGCACCGTAGAACCAGTTGGCCACATAGATGTGTGGGGTGCTACGTTTCGTGATGGTTCCGAAGAACACCAGAGCGTAGATTACCCAGACAACCGTGATGGCAATATCAATTGGCCATTCCAGTTCAGCGTATTCCTTGGAGGAGGTAAGGCCGAGCGGGAGCGTGATGGCGGCCGACAAAATAATCGCCTGCCAACCCCAGAATGTGAATGCAGCGAGGCCATCCGAAATCAGGCGCGCCTGACAGGTCCGTTGCACAACATAGTAGGAGGTAGCGAACAAGGCACTTCCACCGAAGCCGAAGATGACGGCGTTGGTGTGCAGCGGCCGGATTCGGCCGAAGTGGGTAAAGGGCAGGTCGAGGTTGAGGGATGGCCATACCAGTTGCGCTGCAATCAGCACACCCAGCGACATACCTACAATACCCCATACCACCGTCATGATGGCGAATTGTCTCACCACCTTGTAGTTGTATGTCAGGTTTGCATTTACTGTGCTCATAGCCTTACCAATGGGTTTAAAGTGGGGAAATATGCGGGCGCAAGTATGGAGAAAGGATTAGCTGTTTGCAATGACTCAGGTCAACTCCTGACATCCGTCAAATGCGCCGAAATCAGCAACATGGCTTCCTTTTCAGTGCCGTTATTGGAGTTATTTCAGCGTAGGGAATGTGTGTTGCCTGAGAGCAATGATAGTCGCTTAACTGGATGAGGTGAATTCTGTGGAGTTGATTAAGACCAAAGGCTATGGGAATGGGTCCAAAGTTGCACTGATTTTGGCGCACGGCGCCGGTGCGCCGGCCGATTCGGCTTTCATGGAAGAGCTTTCGGCAGCGCTGGAGCGTGAGGGCATTGCGACGGTACGTTTTGAGTTCCCGTACATGCAGAAAAGGCGTCTGGATGGAAAGAAGCGACCGCCCGACAGAGAGCACGTGTTGCTGGACTGCTTTACCCGGGTGGTTGACCAGGTGCGATCAGATTGCGGAGCTGCCTGCAGGGTTCTGGTGGGTGGCAAATCCATGGGTGGACGCATGGCCAGCATCCTGGCCAGCCGCCGGGAAGGTATTGATGGTGTCGCCTGCTTTGGTTATCCCTTCCATCCGCCCGGGAAGCTCGACCGCTGGCGTACCGCACATTTCCAGGATGTGAGCTGCCCCATGCTGGTGCTTCAGGGAACCCGGGATCCTTTTGGGAAGCCTTCCGAGATGGCCGGCCATGAGCAGGAGCTGGAGGGAATCCGGTTGCACTGGCTGGAAGGGGGCAATCACGATTTCCAGCCGCTGAAAAGCCAGGTACAGACTCAAAGTGAACTGATCGCGGCGGCTGCCCGGGAAACCCGGATCTTTGTGGATGAGCGGCTTTGAGCCTGATCTCTACTGGACCCCGATAGCCTCAGAGAGCTCAGCCCGGTTGCGGCCTTTGCTTTTTGCACAGTACAGGGCCTCATCTGCTCGTTCGAACAGTTGGTTCTGGGTCTCGCCGGAGTTGAGCGATGCGATACCTGCGCTGAGGGTTATTCTCACTTTGTTGCCGTCCGGGGAGAGTAGTGGCTTCTTGGCGATGTCTTGCAGAAGTGCGGAACAGACATTGAAAGCACCAGTCGCATCGGTTCCGGGCAAGAGTAATGCAAACTCTTCACCACCGAATCGGATGGCGACATCCCGGGGGCGTTTTACGTGCCGGGTCAGCATTTCGGCGATGAACTGAAGACAGCTGTCCCCAAAGCCATGGCCCCAGGTGTCGTTAATGTTCTTGAAATGGTCGGCATCGACCAGCGCCAGGGTTAGTGGCTGGGACGTGCGCCGCGCTTCGGCGCACAGCTCGGGGAATATGTTGTTCAGGTGCCGGCGATTGTAAAGGCCGGTCAGGGCGTCATTCAGGCTCAGTGTCGATAGCTTGCGGTTGGCCTTTTCCAGTTCCCGCATGGTGTTCCGCAGCTGCGCGGTGCGTTCATGCACCTTGAATTCCAGTTCTGTCCTTGCATTGTGTTCCACGTCCAGAAGCTTCTGGTTCAGCAGGCGCCATCTTTGCACCATCGCATAGTTCAGCAGGATCACCTGTCCCCCCACTGCTGATTGCATCAGCGCCTCCCGTGCAAGAAAGTCATGCAGATAGCCAAAAGCCGCCAGTGCATAGATCAGACCACCAACCAGCATGATCAGCCATGCCAGCAGATACCACATGGCCGGCTGATACCCCTGTTTCCATCTAACCGCTGCGATGATGAACAGGCTTGAAATAACCGTCAGCGCAAGAACGGTATTGAGCAGAATGGTTTTGTTGTAGGGCAGAATCAGTGTCAGCCCCAGGAAGCCAATGCAGAACCAGGCCTGCCCCTTGAGGACCGTTTCCGAGATGGTTCCGCGATCTACTTCCAGAAAGGACCGGCCGAAAAGGATCATGGCCAGGGCGCAAAGCGACAAAGACAGGGGGATGGATGTATTGGCAAAGCTTGGGTTGTCTGGCCAGAAGTACTGGTTTGCGAAGCCGCCCATGGCGAAAAGAAAGAGTCCGAGTGCTGCCAGGTAAAACGCGTTGTAGAAGTAATAGCCGGTCCCGGAGCTGAAAAACAGCAGAAGGTTGAAGACCGCAAATACCAGGAGCGCGCCGTAGAATAGCCCGTGGGTCAGCGTCAGATGATTACTGCGGGCAATGACCTCCGCCGGGGTTTCAAAGCTGAGCGGCACGTTCAGTGCGCCATTGCTGTGGATGCGGATCGTCAGAGACCGGGTTTCACCGCCATCCAGTGTGACGGGGAGCAGAAAGTACCGGTAGTCTACCGCCCTGGACCGGAAAGGCCGCTGATCTCCGGTAACCAGTGTCTCTGTAGTATCATTACCCGCCTGCCAGAATGTGACTTCGTCCAGCAGGGGGTAGTTGAGTTTCAGGTACCAGGCGGCCCGCTCAGCGCCTGAGTTCCTGACGTGCAGGTGTACCCAGTAAACGGATTTGGTGTGGCTGAATACCAGGTCCCGGCCGTTTGCCGCGGTCCACTCGATATTTCGGGGGAGTTGGTCCGGATTCCTTGCTTCATGTCCGGGCGCCCCCGGCGGCGCACTGTAATAGCACACGTACTGCATCAGGGAGGCGCGGGCAGCAGTATCGGTGGCCTCAAGCACAGGGCAGTCCGACGGCACCGCACCCGTGTCTGGCAGCGCCAGGGCAGGGGCCAGCAAAAGGCAGAGAATGGCAATCAAGCGCAAAACGAACGACATTCATGGCTTCCCGCGGTTATCAGAGCGGGAAGTGTAGCCAGAGAAGACAATCTAAGCTGTTAAACAGTTTCAACTTTTACGGGTTGGTTTCCGACCCTGATTCAGGACATGCATGGAACAGATTCTTGTGTTTTGCAGGCCAGGCTTTGAAACCGAAGCCGGCCGTGAAATGACCGACTCAGCCTCGGAGCGAGGTATTTTCGGGTATTTCGAGCCCCTGAAAGACCAGGGTCTGGCGCGCTTCTACCCGGCGGCTCCGGAAACCGCCGATGATGTAATGGCTCGTCTGCCTCTCGAGGAACTGGTCTTCGTCCGTGACTGGATTGTCGTTCTCGGGCAATTCAGCTTGCCAGAGACTGACAGGGTCGGTGCCGTTATCGAGGGAATCCGTGGACTTGGGCGCGGTTTTCCGGGTTGTGCGCGGCTGGAAGTCCGGCTACCGGAAAACAACGCGGATGGAGACCTTGGAAACTTTGCCCGCAAGTGGGTGTCTCCGCTCTCCCGCGGTTTGCGCGGAGCCGGCCTCCTGAAGGCTGACCAGAATGCTCCTGCGCCGGCGCGTCTGGAGGTTTTTCTCCCGGATTTTACGTCGGCGGTCGTCGGTTTCAGTCTGGCGGATAACCGGGCACGGTATGTCGGTGGCATCCCGCGCCTGCGGCTGCCGGCATCAGCACCCAGTCGCTCTGCCCTCAAGCTCGAAGAGGCGTGGAAGGTGTTTCTGCCTCCGGAACAGGAACTGGACTACCTCGGAGGTGGCAAGAAGGCCGCGGATCTCGGAGCCGCCCCGGGCGGCTGGACCTGGCAGCTTGTGCGTCAGGGGATGATGGTAACCGCAGTCGACAATGGCCCAATGAATCCCGAATTGATGGCCTCTGGGCAGGTGGAGCATGTGGAGGCGGATGGCTATGGTTGGCGGCCGAGGCGCGGCATAGACTGGATGGTCTGCGACATTGTGGATCAGCCCCGGAAAACGGCAAAATTGGCTGTGACCTGGCTTGGTGAAGGTCTTTGCCGTTACACGGTTTTCAACCTGAAGTTGCCCATGAAAAAGCGCTATGACGAGTGGCTGATCTGCCGGGACATTCTCGTTAACGGCCTGAAAGAGGCGGGCATTGGTTTTCGCCTTAAAGCCCGCCACCTTTACCATGACAGGGAAGAAATAACCTGTTTCATCGAGCGGACGGGTTAAAAGGCGCTTTGCTCCAGCACTGTAATGTGCTCTTCTTCGTCCATCATGGGGATAAGCTCCAGCATGAGCTCACGGCGCTCATCGGAGTGAAACCATCGATCCCAGTCTGCTTCGGAGCGCCAGTTCGCCAGTGTTATCCGGTGATTGGGGTCGTGGCTGTCGAGCAGGGTTTCGCCGGAAATGAAACCGGGGGCACTGACAGCCTGCTGCAGAACCTTGCGCGACCGCTCTTCGTAGGCTGTTTCAAGGGTTTCGGCAATATGGCGTTCGATCAGAACCCGGATCATGAGAAACCTCCAAGTGGTTTAACTGTTATAAACAATAATTTAGCAGGTTTTCACGAAAAATCAGGTTCATTGACAGGAGACGAAGTGTGACCGCAACCGACTACGACCTTGAGCTGGACGCCCGCGGCCTTTTCTGCCCGGAACCGGTCATGATGCTTCACAATCGCATCAACGATGTTCAGCCCGGTGGCGTGTTGCGGGTTGTGGCGACCGACCCCTCTACCACCCGAGACATACCCAGATTCTGCCAGTTTCTAGGCCACGAACTGGTGAAACAGGTGGAGGAAGATGACCTGTTTATCTACCTGATACGTCGGGGGCAATAGCGATCTTGCCGGTCACACTTCCGGCCGCAGCGTCTGCAGGTGACCAAGGAATTCCTCCCGATCCATTTCGCCCAGCACTCGTCGTTGGGCGAGTTCTTCCCCGCTGCTGCCATAAAATAGTATGGCTGGCGGCCCGAACAGGCCCAGTTCGTCCAGCATGGCCTGCTGTTCAGGGGTGTTATCCGTCATGTCGATCTGAAGCAGGGTGAAGGGGCTGAGCGCCTGGATTACATCCGGTTTGCTGAACACATTGCGTTCCATCACCTTGCAGGAGATGCACCAGTCGGCGTAGAAATCGAGAAGCACGGGCCGGCCCTGCTCACGAGCCTGTTCTAGCATCGCCTGAATTTCCGCCGGCCGTTCGACCCGCACGAAATCCGCGTGCTGGATCCCAGCGGTCCCGATGCCACCTGACGACGCTGAAGCGATGGTGAATGGCGCCAGAGGTTTCAATGGGTCATTGGCGCCACCCACGGCGCCCGCCAGCAACGCCAGACCATAGGCGAAGAGGACCAGGCCCAGACCTTTACGAGTGCGCTCCCAGCCCGCCTTGGCAGCGTCAAAGGCTCCCAGTTGAACGCCGGTAATGGCGACGAGAAGACCCCACAGGGTCAGTGCCAGCCAACCCGGCACCAGGCGTTCAACCAGCCAGATGGCTACGGCAAGCAACATCACACCATAGAAGTGCTTCACGGCGGTCATCCAGTGGCCGGTCGTTGGTAGCAGTTTCCGGCCACCCACCGCCACCAGAATCAGCGGAATGCCCATTCCAAGTCCAAGCGCAAACAGAGCAACCCCGCCGATTACGGCGTCCTGGGTCGTCGAGATATACAGCAGGCTGCCGGCGAGTGGCGCCGATACGCAGGGCGATACGATCAGCGCTGACAGGGCGCCGATACCGAAAATACTGAATACCCGACTCCCCGTAAGCCGGTGACTGGCATCATTCAGTGGTTCGCGAATAAAGCGAGGCAGCTGGATTTCGAACAGATCGAACATAGACAATGAGAAAACGACAAACAGCAGCGCAAAGACGCTCAGAACCCAGGGTGACTGCAATTGCGCCTGAAGATTGAAGCTGGCCCCCAGCAAGCCAGTCAGCACGCCGGCCGCAGCGTATGTGAGTGCCATGCCCAACACATAGCTACCGGACAGGAGCAGGGCATGGCCGGTCGTCCGGGTGTTTCTGCCGGAAACCAGCGAGGAAATAATCGGGACCATGGGCAGTACACAGGGGGTGAAGGTGAGTCCCAACCCGAGGAGCAAAAATACACCGGCAATGACCAGGGTGGATTGCTGGGCCAGAAAGCCGGCCAGGCCGGTGGCGGTTTCCGTGTCGACGGAAACACTGTCGCCTGACGCAAAACCCGCTGTTGCGGCGGTCTGAGAGCCGGATCCGCCGCTACCCCGGTAGAAGAGTACATCCCGGGTCTGGGGCGGGTAACACAAGCCTGCTTTGGCGCAGCCCTGGTAGGTTACCTGAAGTTCGGCTTCCCCGATGCCAGCAGGAAGTGTGACCGGCACGCGGGCTTCAACGGGATCAAAGAAAACGGTGGTTTTGCCGAAGAACTCGTCTTCGGTCACTGTGCCTGGCGCCGAGAAAGCCGGTTCGCCCAGGCCTACATCGGGATTCGTAGCGGTGATACTGATCCGGTCGCGATACAGGTAGTGCCCGGGCGTGATATTCCAGGAGAGAGCCACAGTGTCAGCGTCGGTCGAAAAACTGAAGGGCAGCGCTTCGTCGACAGGCAGAAAGTCGCTACCCTGGCCACCGAAAAGCGAGCCCCCATTGCCGCCGAGTGCCCAGGCGGAGGGAGAAGTCAAACACACCAGGGTGAGTGCCAGAATCAGGCTCAGTGGATTTACCCATTGGCGTTTTATCGTCGTTACTGCAGCAAAAGCCATCATTGATTGTAAGATTTCCCGGTTGGTGTCTCTCTGTTCAGAGTCTTTTCAAGTGGGACTGTTACACCGCAATCGGCGCCGGCGCACGCCAGCCATGGACACGACGTGACTGTCAAAGTTCCCTCTGGTATTGGGGGCGGTAAAGTCGCACAATAGCCACCCAATGAATCACAGTCCAAATGATCTTATCATGCTGTTTAATGACCTTTTCCGGGAAGCATACCGGACAGTTCTGGTCAAAGGCAGTGATGAACCTGAATACTTGCCTGCCAGCGGTCCGGAAGGTCTCGCACAGGTCGTTTTCGCTCATGGCTATTATGCCAGTGCTTTGCATGAAATAAGCCACTGGTGTATTGCTGGTGAGCACCGGCGCACACTTCGTGACTATGGTTACTGGTACTGTCCGGATGGCCGGACACTGCAGCAGCAACAGGCGTTCGAGCAGGTTGAGGTCAAGCCCCAGGCCATTGAGTGGTTGTTTTCGGTGGCTGCAGGGTCCCGTTTTCACATCAGCGTGGACAACCTCTCCGGCGTTGGCGCCGCCGATGAAGAGCGGTTCCGGCAGGGCGTCAGAGACCAGGCAAGTGAGTATCTGGAACGGGGGTTGCCGCCCCGGGCCCAAAGATTTTTTGACTCGCTGGCCACATTTTACGGTACCGGAGAAATCCTAGAAGAACGCTGGCATGAAGATGCCCGACGTATCGCTCCGCTATATTCTGAATCAGGACATTCCCAGGAAAACTGAGACTTTATGACATCTGACCCAAAACACACCGGCGATCTGAGATTCAGCGATCTGAACCTCGACAAACGTTTGCTGGATGCCATTACGGCCATTGGTTTTGAATACTGCACACCCATTCAGGCGGAAACACTGCCCTGGACACTGGCCTGCGAAGATCTGATTGGTCAGGCGCAGACCGGCACCGGCAAAACCGCTGCGTTTCTGATTACGGCGATCCAGAGTTTGCTGGAAACCCCGATTCCCGAAAAGGACCGTTTTGCCTCTGAGCCTCGGGTTCTGGCCCTGGCGCCAACCCGGGAGCTGGCGATGCAGATCGCGAAAGACGCTGAGCAACTGTGTCAGCATACCGGTCACAACGTAGTAACAGTTGTGGGTGGCATGAACTATGACAAGCAGCGCGATCAGTTGCAGAATGAGATCGTTGACATTCTGGTTGCCACCCCGGGCCGCCTGATCGATTTCCTCGGATCCCAGGACGTATTTCTGGACCAGCTCGACATCCTGATCCTTGATGAGGCTGATCGCATGCTGGACATGGGCTTCATTCCCGATGTGAAGCGGATTATCCGCAAATGCACACCCAAAGAGGAACGCCAGACCCTGCTGTTCAGTGCCACGTTCAACCAGGACGTGCTGAACCTCGCTTCCATGTGGACGAGCAACGCGGAGTTTGTCGAAATTGAGCCGGAGCAAAAAACGGCGGAGCGGGTTGAGCAGACCGTCTACCTGGTGGGCGACGATGAAAAGCTGCCGGTGCTCGTCAATTTCCTGAAGCGGCCGGAAGTGGAAAAGGCGCTGGTATTTGCCAACCGCCGGGACCAGTGCCGCGACCTGGAAGAAGACCTGAGGAATCAGGGCGTCAAGGTGGCTCTGATGTCGGGCGAAATCGCCCAGAACAAACGCCTCAAAACCCTGGACCAGTTCAAAAAAGGCAGCATTCAGGTCCTGGTGGCCACTGATGTGGCTGGCCGAGGCATTCACGTCAACGGCGTCACCCACGTTTTCAACTACAATCTGCCTGATAATGCCGAAGATTATGTGCACCGGATTGGCCGCACAGGCAGGGCTGGCAAGCATGGGGTTTCCATCAGTTTCGCCGGTGAGGATGACTCGTTCGCGCTTCCAGCCATCGAAACCTACATCAGCCAGAAGCTGAAGACTGCCGTGCCCGATGAGGCGCTCATGGCGCCGATGGACAATCCGCCAATTACCCGCAAGCGCGGTCGTCGCCCGCAGGGGGGCGGTGGACGTGGTCAGGGTGGGCGCAATCAGCGTCAGCGCAGGAACTGACAGGGCCGGATATCACCATGTTGATCGTAGCAGACGAAAACATTCCTTTACTGGATTCCTTTTTCGGCGATATCGGCGAGATTCGCCGGGTATCCGGCCGTTCCATGTCGAATGAGGATGTTCGGGATGCCGATATCGTGCTGGTTCGTTCCGTCACCAGGGTAAACCGTGAGCTCCTGGAGGGCAGTCGGGTCCGGTTTGTCGGCACAACCACCATCGGTACCGACCATGTCGATCTCGACTGGCTCAAGGGTGCGGGTATTCGATTCTCGGCGGCGCCGGGCTGTAACGCCAACAGTGTTGCCGAGTACGTGTTGTCCGTGCTTTCACTGCATGCCGAGCGGCGTGGCCTGGCTGACTGGTCCCAGCTCAGCGTTGGTATTGTTGGGGTCGGTAATGTTGGTTGCGAATTGGCCCACAAGCTGGAGCGCCTTGGATTTGATGTGCGCCTCTGTGATCCACCCAGGGCGGACCGGGAAGACGACGACCAGGAGTTTGTGTCGCTGGAAGAAGCCATGAAGTGTGATGTGGTGTCCCTGCACACACCCTTGACCCGGGGAGGGGACCATCCCACTCTGCATATGATCGGTCATCGCGAGCTTGAGGCTCTGGGTGCAAACCAGCTCCTCATAAATGCTGGTCGTGGAGAAGTCATCGACTCGTCAGCATTGCTGGCCCGGCTGGAGCAGGGCAATGCGCCTGCCGTGGCGCTGGATGTCTGGGAACAGGAGCCGAGGATTCAGCCCGAAATGGTTGATCGGGTCTGGCTGGCGACACCGCACATCGCCGGGTACAGCCTGGAAGGCAAGGTTCAGGGAACGGAAATGATCTACCAGGCTCTGAGCCAGTTTCTGGGCTTGCCGGTTCGCAAAAAAGCCGGCCAGTTTCTACCCGAGCCGGCGCTTAGCAAGATTTCCTTTACCAGCTCGGCCGACGAAGAAGATGCTATCCGCATTGCGCTGAGGGCCTGCTATGACCCTCGTCCCGACGATGCCCGGCTGCGTAATGCCATGACGGGATCCGTTGAAGAGCGAGGTGCGGCCTTTGACCGGCTGCGTCGTGATTACCCGGTACGTCGGGAGTGCTCCAGTCTCAAGATTCAGCTCAAGGGAACCAGCAAATCGCTGCAGGACAGTTTCCGGGCCATTGGATTCAAGTTGAAGATCTGAACAAGTCACAACTGTACAACAGGAAACGGGGCCCCAGGGCCCCGTTTTTCTTATAACCTGGCGTGCTGCAATGCCTGTATCCGGTCTTCCAGGGGCGGGTGCGTCATGAACAGGGCACTCAGGCCGCCCCGGGCTCCGCGATTGATGCCGAATGCCTGGAGGGAGTCCGGCATCTGATCCGGCACCTCGCTTTCCTGCTTCAGCCTCGCCAGTGCACTGATCATGGCTGAACGGCCCGCCAGCTGGGCACCGGCGATATCCGCCCGGAATTCCCGGCGACGGGAGAACCAGAACACGATCGTGCTGGCCAGGATGCCGAGGACAATCTCGGCAACGATGCTGACGGCGAAAAACCCAAGGCCGTGCCCGCTTTCATTCTTGAAGATCACCCGGTCGACAAAGGAGCCGATGACCCTGGACGCGAAGATGACGAAGGTATTCACCACACCCTGAATCAAAGCCAGTGTGATCATGTCACCATTGGCAACGTGGCCGATTTCGTGGCCCAAGACCGCCCGGATCTCATCCTTGTTAAAACGATGCAAAAGGCCCTCGCTGACAGCCACCAGCGCATCGTTCTTGTTCCAGCCTGTTGCGAAAGCATTGGACTGGGACGCCGGGAAAATGGCCACCTCCGGCATCCCGATACCGGCGTTCTTCGCCAACTCGGCTACGGTATCCACCAGCCAGCGCTCGGCAGGTGTTCTCGGGGAATCAATAACTCGGGCCTTGGTGCTCCACTTGGCCATTCGTTTGGATATCAGCAGAGACACGATGGCGCCGGCAAATCCGAAGACCGCCGCGAAGGCCAGCAAAGAGCCATACTGAATACCATTCTGGGCGAGGTAGCTATCCACGCCCAACAGTCGCAGTGTAAAGCTGGCGACAAGGATGACAGCAAGGTTGGTTGCCAGAAACAGCAGAATACGCATGTTGGTTCCCTGATCAGTTCGTCAAAGAAAATAAAGCCGCTATTCAGACCGTTATATGCGGTCGCGGTTCAATCAATCAACGAGTTTACGGTGATTTAATAATTGTCGCGGTCGGCAAAAAAGGTTGCCTGCATGATCTGGCTGATTCGGGCGGAGTTCCCCCCGCGCAGCGCCTTGCGGATCAGGTGGATGTGGGTAGAAAGATCCTCCTGAACGGAAGGAGGCAGATTACTGGCAGCAGTTTCCTCGGGGATTCCGAATTCGCTGGTCAGAGTCTTTGGCGCCGGCGCGCTCAGGCGGATAAAGGCGTCTCTTGTAAGAACCGCCTGGTCCAATGCTTCCTGACGGATGGTGTCGACGTACCGGAGCAGGCCTTCCTCTGCGAGCCAGAGCAGGGCGCCGAAACAGGCCATGTGTCGCTTGCTGTGCAGGCCAAATTCGTCCGGCTCATCCGGACCGGCAATGTCCTCAACGAACAGGTTGATGCGCCTGGGAAAGGCGCCGTATAACTGCACCAGGCCAATGGCCGCATCCTTGTAGAATTCCTCGACGTGAATATCCGCCATGGTTTTCCCCGTTATTGCTGGTATTGGCCAAGGAAATTGCCGAGCCGGCCCATGGCGTCCTCGAGGGTATCTTCCCTGGGCAGGAACACGACTCTCAGGTGCTGCCTGTCATCGATATTGAAAGCAGACCCCTGCACCAGCAGGATTTTCTCCTGTAACAACAGGTCCAGAACCAGTTTCTCGTCGTTCACGATGGGGAAGTGCTTGGGATCCAGTTTCGGGAACAGGTACAGCGCCCCCTGGGGTTTGACACAGCTCACCCCCGGAATGTCGTTGAGCATACGCCAGGCGGTTTCCCGCTGCTCGTAAAGACGTCCGCCCGGCGCCACCAGATCGTTGATGGACTGATAGCCTCCCAACGCTGTCTGAATGGCCAGTTGCGCCGGAACATTGGCACACAGGCGCATATTGGAGAGCATGTCGATGCCCTCGATCAGATCCTTCGCCCGGTGTTTTGCCCCACTGACGATCATCCACCCAGAGCGGTAACCCGCTGCACGGTAATTCTTGGACAGGCCGTTATAGGTAAAGAACAGCACGTCGTCGGCCAGTGAGGCGGTGGAAATGTGCTGGGTACCATCGTAGAGGATCTTGTCGTAGATCTCGTCCGAAAGAATGATCAGGTTGTGTTTGCGGGCAAGTTCAATGACCTGTTCCAGAAGCTCCTTTGAATACACCGCCCCGGTCGGGTTGTTGGGGTTGATCAGCACAATGGCGCGGGTCCGCCGGGTGATTTTCTTGCGGATATCGTCAATATCCGGAAACCAGTCCTGCTGTTCATCGCAGCGGTAGTGTACGGGCTTGCCGCTGGAAAGTGTGACCGCTGCGGTCCACAAGGGATAGTCGGGCGCCGGGATCAGCACTTCATCGCCGGTATTCAACATGGCCTGCATGGTCATGACGATCAGCTCGCTGACGCCGTTGCCCAGGAAAATATCGTCAATATCGACCTTGTCGATACCCCGCTGCTGGCAGTAGTGCATGACCGCCTTGCGGGCGGAGAACAACCCCTTCGACTCCACATAGCCTTGGGCCTGGTGCATGTTGTAGATGACGTCCTGCTGGATTTCTTCCGGGACATCCAGCTCGAACGCTGCAGGGTTGCCAATATTGAGCTTGAGTACCCGGTGACCCTCTTCCTCGAGCCGGCGTGCTTCCCGCAGAACCACGCCACGGATTTCATAACACACGTTATCCAGCTTGGCGGATTTGTAGTAGTTCTGCATAAGACCCGGACGTCCTTCTTTTGAGATCGAAAAATGGCACCTGCCAATACGAGAGGCCTTTATTCTAGCGGAGCGAGGGCCGGCGGCAACAGGGGAATTATGATGAATTGTGTCGTGTTAAGGCATATTTAGCCCACAAACCTGAACCGGTTTTTAAAAATGATCGCCGTGGTGCCTGCATTGCCATGGTTTTTTGGTCTGTGTTGTGAACAATGGAGTTACGACTAACGCAAACATCAAAGGGAGAGTCCCCATGGCACGTGAGACGGTCTACGATTTTACGGTAAGGGATATCAAGGGTAATGAGAAAAGCATGGCAGAGTACCGGGGCAAGGTGCTCTTGATCGTGAACACCGCCAGTAAATGTGGTTTCACGCCACAATTCGAAGGCCTGCAGTCCCTTCACAACGAATTGGGGAGTAAGGGGTTTGAGGTTCTGGGCTTTCCCTGCAACCAGTTCCTTAATCAGGACCCGGGCAACGAGGATACGATCAGCCAGTTTTGCAGTCTTAACTACGGGGTCGACTTCCCCATGTTCTCCAAGATCGAAGTCAACGGTGATGGCACCCACCCACTGTTTCGCTTTCTCAAGCATGAGGCCAAGGGACTGATGGGGTCGGAAAAGGTCAAGTGGAACTTCACCAAGTTCCTGGTGGCTCCCGATGGCAAGGTCGTACGTCGTTATCCGCCCACCACCAAGCCGGAGGACATTCGGGCCGACATCGAGAAACTGTTACCGGCCTGAAGGCCACGGTCAAATCGCGGGGCGCCAGCGGTCGATGACCGTCCGAAGCTCTTCGCGCTTGTACGGCTTGGTAATGTAGTCGTTCATGCCTGAGGCAAGGCAGTCCTCGCGGTCGCCCTGCATCACATTCGCGGTAACAGCAATAATTGGCAGGTCTTTCCATTCCGGGTTTTGCCGAATCCTCTGTGTTGCTTCGTAGCCGTCCATAACCGGCATCTGGCAATCCATCAGCACCAGGTCATAGTGATTGTGTTCCAGTGCCTGTATGGCTTTGAGGCCGTTCTCTGCATGATCTGTGCGATGGCCGAGTTTCTTGAGCAGGCTGGCGGCCACCATCTGGTTGACCTGATTGTCCTCTACCAGAAGGATGGTCAAGGAAGCCTCCGTGCCGGTTTGCTCAAGGTCTTCCACGGCGTTAGCAGGTTGTTCGTCGCTGTTCAGCAGCCCCGCGGCCATAAGGAGGCAGCGTAGCAATTCATCCCGTCGCAATGGCAACGAGAGCAGCTGTTGCTGGCCCAAGGCGGGGGGCATGGTGCCGGAAGAGTCCACAAGCACGACGCCGGCGCCTTGCCAGTTGCCGACGAATGCCAGGGTTTCTTCATCCCCGGCGTTGGCAAGTGCAAGCAAAATTCCATCCGGGTGTCTGCTCGCGCCGCGTATCGGGATGCCCCACTTGCGAAGTTGGGCTTCGATCACAGGCCGATGTGGGTTGTCCGGTGGTATTGCCATCGCTATACCAATGTCCTTGAGCCGGGAATCCATGCGGGGCAGATCGCGTTCTGCGCCGGCTTCATGAACCGGCAGTGGCAAGGTAACGGTGAAGTGGGTGCCGCTGCCCTCCCGGGAGTCCACCAGAATCTGGCCATGCATGCGTTCGACGAGTTGACGGCAGAGAGTCAGGCCAAGACCTGTGCCTCCATAAAGCCGCGTAGTCTCTGCATCAGCCTGGGAGAAGGGGGAGAAAATTCGGTGCAGGCCCTCGGTGGACATACCGATCCCGGTGTCAACGACATCGACTCTCAGGCTACCCCCGGAGTAGGCTGCCTTTAATTTCACGCTGCCTTCGTCCGTGAATTTGATGGCATTGCTCAGGAGGTTATTGAGCACCTGGCGTACCCGTGTTGGATCTCCCAGAAAGTCTTCAGGCAGGTCCGGATCGATTTCGGTGACCAGGTGAATGCGCTTGAGGCCCGCCTGCTGGGCATGGAGTGTCGCGCACTCCTCGATCAGGTGTCGGACACTGAAGGGGATGTTTTCCAGGCTGAGTTTGCCAGCCTCGACTTTCGAGATGTCGAGTATGTCGTTAAGCAACCCGAGCAGGCTTTCACCGGCGTTCAGGGCAATTTCCATCCTGTTGCGCTGGGCAGGGTCCAGCTCGCCCTCAAGTGCCAGGCCAAGCATCCCGAGAACGCCATTGAGCGGGGTTCGGATCTCGTGGCTCATGCTGGCCAGGAAATTGGCGCGTGCCCGTGCCCGGCGAACCGCATCTTCCTTGGCTTTGACCAGGGCGCGATTACCACGTTGCAGAGCGTCGTTCTTTTCGGAGATTTCCCGGGTACGGTCTGCCACCTCCTGCTCAAGCTGGGTGGAGTAGTTCTTCATGGCACTCTCGGCGTGCCGGAGCTGGGCGAGGCTCGAATCGATGGTTTCGAGGTGCTGGTTGATGATACCTACCATGGTCCCGATCTCATCTTCCCGATGGTTTGCCGGGATCGGAAGTCTTACCTTTTCCGGAGAGGTAGCCCGCACCTGGCTCAGTGCACTGATCACATTAAGCATGGGGCGGGTAAGCACAAAATAGAAAATGGCAAGGAGTGCTGCAGACAGGGTCAGGCTTTTCAGTAGCCCGCTGATCAGAGTGTATCCGGCTCGTTGGAGGAAGAGCGCCCCATAGTGATAAGTGTCAATGGTGACGATCAGATGCCCAAGTGGCAGATCCTCAAGCTGAGGAACCCGGAGCTCCTGTCGAAATACGCGATCCGGGCCGAAAAGGAGATCGCTGACCCATCGATAGGGCGAGACCGGGCTGCTCTTGCTGGATGCTGCCATGGTCTCGTCGTCATTATCGGTAATCCGGGCATCAATGGTAGCGGGATGGCGAAGCAGGCCGTCGAGTAATTCTTCCGCCAGACGGACGTCGATGTTGTAGGCAATCTGGGAAGCCGGGCTGTTGCTGATGTCGATCAGCGCATGGATTTCCTTCTCCATGGAATCCTTCGCGCTAAAGTAGTCCAGGGTAATCTGGACCACATTCAGCACCAGCCCGAGGGCCATGGCAACCAGTACCGTGTCTCGAGTCAGTCGATAGGAAAGCCGTTGTTTGAAGCCGTTGCTCACGGGTTTGCACTGTCCCTGTTGACGGGCCTTTTATAGCGACCCGTTCGGTACCTTCAGTCGTCGTAATCGGCCTTTTTCTTCCACTCGTCGTCGTGGAGAAAAGTATCCCACTCACGGTCCAGTTTGGACTCTCCCTGCGGGCTTTCCTTACCCTCTGCACTTATGGCCTCAAGTTCCTGAATGCGCGTCCGGAAGCTCTTCACTGCTTTCATGGCAAGGGGATTGTCGCGGGATTTGCCCATTTCGGTACTGGCCAGATGATAGGCATGGATCGCCTTCCGGATCTGGTTCTGACGAACATAGTCCCTGGCCTGAAACACATGCAGATCCGCGTGGGTCTTGTGGACCAGGAAGAGCACATACTTGAGGTTTTTCTTGGCGCTGGCCGAATCAATCCGCCCGCTCTTGTGCATGGCTTCGATCATCTTGAACAGATTCTGAAGCAATTCCTTGACGTAATTGGACTTTTCGGCGGAATCAATTTTAACCGGGGTGGTTGTGTCTCGTTTCTCAAGGATCTGTGTTTTCAGCTCGGCGGCGGAGTTCTGCCAATCCTTGACCGGCAGGTCTGATTTCAGGCTGGCCAGCGCCGCACAGGCCTCTTCCATGCGTTTGATCAACAGCAGTTTCAGATCGGCCGTCAGGTATTGGCCCGGAATTTCGGTCAGCAGTCGGTTGGCCCTTTTATAAGCATCTTCCTGGGCTGTAATCTTGCGCGTCCGCTCAATACGGGCGCGCTCTCGCATCTGGCTGAGCACAATAACGACAATCGAGACGGTAACGATGGCCGCCAGCAGAAGGACGATCGTAGTGGTATTCATTTTGTCAGTAACGACTCCGGCTTCAGGATCAAATGATGGCGGGTGTATCAACCGGCCTCAAATCACCGATATTATTCAGCAAGTATCCGAAAGACTAGCAGAAATACCGCTCCAGATCCGTTTTCAAATGTGAAAGTTCGTGTTGCTGATTGATTACGTGAATCCTCGCTATCATGTATATTGCTCTCGTGAATGAGCCTCGCTTTTCCTGTTTTTTTGGCGTTCCGGAGTTTTTGTGGATATTTCCCGTGTTGATCTGAATCTGCTCGTCTACCTGGACGTGCTGCTGCGTGAGCGCAATGTGACCAAGGCCGCCAACCACCTGGGTATTACCCAGCCCGCCATGAGCAATGGTCTGAGGCGGTTACGCGACCTGTTCAGTGACCCTCTGCTGGTTCGCACCAGTGAGGGTATGACGGCCACAGAGCGCGCGCGGGAATTGCAACCGCTGGTGCGGGGAATCCTGTCGGATATTGAACAGGCAGTGCAGGAGAAAACACCGTTCTCGGCTCTGGAAAGCCAGCGTGTGTTCCGGATCATGGCCAGTGACTATGCCGAATCCTGTCTGATGCCACGGGTTCTGCGCCGGATCCGCCAGGAAGCGCCCCATGTAACCCTGGACGTGCTCACGCCCAGTGACGTCAGCTTTCTGGATGTCGAGCAGGGGCGCCTCGACATGGCCATCAACCGGTTCGACAAGATCCCGCAGTCCTTTCACCAGAAGACCCTCTGGACCGAGTACTTTGCCTGTCTGATGAACGCCCGTAATCCGGTACTGAGAGAGCCGTTTACCCTGGATACCTATCTGGACGCCAGTCACATCTGGGTCAGCAAGACCGGGTTTGGTGTTGGTGTTGGTGTAAACCCCAAGGATGTCCAGCGGCTGGGCTGGGTTGATGAGGCGCTTTCCAGAATGGGTCGCAAGCGTCAGATTTCCGTATTCACCCGTCACTATCAGGTTGCGATGCTGCTTGCCGAGCAACACGACCTGATTGCCACGCTGCCATCCCGGGCAGCCTGGCTGCAAAAAGACAATCCGAACCTCGTGGTCAAGGTACCGCCGTTCGAGATTCCGCCGTTTGAACTGAAAATGGCCTGGAGCCCGTTGTTGCAGCACAATGCAGATCACCAATGGCTGCGCAAACTGATTGCTGAGGTGGCCACCGAGGTAGATACCGAGTTTGCTCCGTTCGGGGCCAGGTTCGAAGCGCCGGATGCGCCCCAGGCCCATCACTCAGAGCGGTAGTTCCCGGAGTTCCAGGGAAGGGCGTGCCGCATCCCACATGCGCTGGAAGCTTTCCGACAGCAGCTTTACGCGGCCACCGTCCGAGAACTTGGCAAAACCTTCGGGCTTGTAGAAGTCGTGTCGGTACACCACGCCTTCACGATCCGCGATAATGAAGGGCTGGTCCTCAATCGGGTAGTCCTCGTTGACCAGTCGAAGTTCCATGCGGCTCGGCAGCCGTCGCATCAGTTCGACCAGTGTGTGTCGACGTTTCACCAGCGGCTTGTCGTCATGGATCAGCAGCCTGACTTCGCTGAGCCGGTGCCGACGGGCCAGGGCGGAGATCAGCTCCCGGAAACGATGCCGGTCATACAGATCATGTTCGAGCAGGCGGTCATACAGCCAGATACGCTGGCCGGCCTGGCCAACCACCGAATCCATCAGCCCCAGAAGCCTCGCCTCGGTATCAAACAGCCAGGAGTCCGTGTCGCTGCCCAGAATCATCGGCTGGTCCTTGGCCCCGAGACTCTCGGCGGCAAGATCCGGTGCCAGGCAGCGCATGTCAAAGTGGGGAATGCCAGCGTCGTCATAAACGCCCGAACAGATGTGGAAGCCTGAGCGCTGGTAAAAGGGGATGGCGTGCTCCTGGGCAGACAGCCTGAGCTCGGAAAACCGGTCGGCGGATTCTGCAATCAGGTGTCTAAGCAATGCTTCCCCGATACCCTGTCCACGGTACCGAGGCAAAATCGCCATGCGACCGATGTGGCCGGTTTCTTCCAGGGTCGAAAACAGCCGGGCTACCCCAACGGGGGTGTTGTTTGGCAGCACTGCCAGATAGTGATCGGCAATTTCGTCGGTTTCATCCCACTCCAGCTCCGGCGGGACTTTCTGTTCTTCAACAAACACCTGCTGGCGGATATCCCGTATGGATGCCGGGGCCAGTTGCCAGCTGTATTTGCGAAACCGGATGCTCATAACGCCTATTCGAAGTAAACCGAGCCTTGATTGTAGAGCGTGGTCAGAAGCCCAAGCAATGCTTCGTCTTCGGAGAGCCGGGCGAGGGTCGCCATATCGACGCGGGCCCCCGAGCACAGAAGCGGAGCAAACGGCTGGGCATCGCCCTTGAGCAGGAACTGCTCGCCGTCCACAAACAGGGCGGTTTCACTGGCAAACTCATAGTAGGCGAAACGGGAGCCTTCGTTCCAGCGCAGCTGCTCGCCCGCGTGTATTGCTTCGGCGACGTCTCCTGTGGACGCTGGCTCCTCCGCGGGCACGACAATATCCATGCTCTTGGGCGCCGTTGAGAACTGGCCAAACCAGAGGGCCAGTTGCCGGCGGTCCTCAAGTTTTTCCCGGATAACGGTTTCTAGGCGATCAACTACATCCGGCTGAATCGTGCCCGGATTGTCCTGTACCTCCAGGTCCGGATCGTTCAGGTGAGCCGAGGCGTCTGATTGGCTGCAGAGGAAGTCGGTAAACCCGGTCAGAATGTCATCCATGGTGGGTGCACGGAAGCCCACCGACAGCGTGATACAGTCATCCTCGGCCACTCCATGGTGGCCGATACCCGGCGGCAGGTACAGCATGTCACCGGGTGCCAGAGTAACGGTTTCTTCGCCATCCCAGCTGCTCAGAATGCGCAGCGGAGTGCCCTCCACCCGGGGCGAGCTATGGTCGCAATGGCCTCCAAACGTCCACCGGCGGTGGCCCTGGGCCTGGAGGAGGAATACATCATACTGGTCATAATGGGGGCCAACGCTGCCGCCTTTCGGGGCAAAACTGGCCATGATGTCATCCAGGCGCCAATTGGGAATGAAGCGGAAGTGTTCAAGCAAATCTGCAATATCAGGCACCCAGTGGTCCAGTCCCTGCACCAACAGCGTCCAGTCCTGGTCGGGCAGGCTGCTGAACCGATCCGGCGAAAAGGGGCCGTTGTGGAGCTGCCAGGGCTTGCCATCGTCATTTTCGATCACAATCCGGGATTCCACGCCTTCCTCACAGGCCAGGCCGGCCAGCTCATCGGCGCTGACCGGGCACTGGAAATCGGGAAACGCCTGACGGATAACCAGCGGCTTTTTCTGCCAGTAGTCCCGCAGAAATTCAGAGGGTGTTAGTCCGCCAAGCATGTCCATGGGTGTTACTCCCGGTTTCAGATGTTTTGTGCCTGATCGACTGCGTTACCGATGTAACGGCCCGGCGTCAAAGCCATCAGTTCGGCCTTGGCCTGCTCCGGAATATCGAGGCTCTCAACGAAATTCTTGATCACTTCCGGCGTCATTGCCTTGCCACGGGTCAATGCCTTGAGCTTTTCATAGGGCTTTTCAATGTTGTAACGGCGCATCACGGTCTGAATCGGCTCGGCAAGCACTTCCCAGGCATGGTCCAGGTCTTCATCCAGTCTGGCCGGATTGATTTCCAGTTTGCCCAGGCCTTTGAGGGAGGCTTCGTAGGCAATCAGGCTGTGGGCAAAGCCAACACCCAGGTTGCGCAGCACGGTGGAGTCGGTCAGATCGCGCTGCCAGCGTGATATCGGCAGTTTGGCGGAGAGGTGGCTGAACAGCGCATTGGCGATGCCGAGGTTGCCCTCGGAGTTCTCGAAATCAATGGGGTTGACCTTGTGGGGCATGGTCGAAGAGCCCACTTCGCCTTCCACCGTTTTCTGTTTGAAGTAGCCTAGGGAAATGTAGCCCCAGATGTCACGGTCCAGGTCGATCAGGATGGTGTTGAAGCGAGCGACAGAGTCATACAGCTCGGCAATGTAATCGTGCGGTTCGATCTGGGTGGTGTAAGGATTCCAGTCGAGCCCGAGGCTCTCGATGAACTCCCGTGCGTTCAGGGCCCAGTCGATTTCCGGATAGGCGGAAAGGTGGGCGTTGTAATTACCCACGGCGCCGTTGATCTTGCCCAACAGCTCGGTTTCCCGGATCTGTTTTACCTGGCGACGCAGACGGTGAACGACGTTCGCCAGCTCTTTGCCCACGGTCGTGGGGGAGGCGGTCTGGCCGTGTGTGCGCGACAGCATCGGCTGTTCGGCGTGGTCATGAGAAAGCTGCGCCAGCTTATCGACAACACGGTCCATGGCCGGGAGCAGGCCGTGGTCGAGGCCTTCCCGCAGCATCAGTGCATGGGAGAGGTTATTGATGTCTTCAGAGGTGCAGGCGAAGTGAACAAATTCCGTGACGGCGTGCAGCTCGGGAACGCTGGCGATTTTTTCCTTGATGAAGTACTCCACCGCTTTCACATCGTGATTGGTGGTGCGTTCGATGTCTTTGATGCGCTCGGCGTCCTCCAGGCTGAATTCACTCACCAGACGGTCCAGGAAGCCGTTGGCGTCGGCGGAAAACGCGGGAACCTCGGTCACGCCGGGGTGAGCAGCCAGTTTCTGCAGCCAGCGGATCTCGACGGTCACCCGGTTCCTGATCAGGCCATACTCACTGAAAATTTCACGGAAGACGCTGACCTTGTTGCCATAGCGTCCATCGACCGGGGAAATGGCGGTCAGGGCGGTGAGTTCCATCGAAAACCTCTCAAGTCATCAAAGAATCGGATCAAAAAGAAAATAGGGGTGGACATCATACACCACCGCTGGCTCTGAATCAGCGCGTCAGTGGTAGAGGGAGCGATTGGCTTCTTCGGCCAGCTCGCCGGCAAGTCCGATCACTTTCTTGCGGGCAAAGATCAGTTGCCAGCGTCGGCCGCCGGTCTGGCGCCAGAGCACGGCAGAGCGGATACCCGCCAGCAGCAGTGCCCGGACTTTCGCCGCATTCTCCTCGCGCTGGAGCACAGAGGGGTTGCCGCTCACCTGGATACGCTGGCGAAATGTGCTGATGGTATCGGCGTAGACGGAGGCCAGATTGCTGATCAGGTTTGTGTGTGTGTACCCGAAGTGGCTGGCGGTGTGCCTGGCCTGATCAATGCGGCTGCCAATCACGTCCAGCATGTCAGAACGGCGATTCAGTTTGGATTCGAGCTGGATCAGGTTGAGAGCGTAGCGAAGAACCTCGATGTCCTGCTGCCGTGACTGCTGGCTGAGCACCGACGACAGGGTGACGAGGCCTTCACGGATGTCGCGAAGCTCGCCTCCGTAGACGTCCAGTGTATTCTCGGGGTTGGTGGCAAACAGGGATTGGATAGATGTTTCGAGGCTGGCTTCGTTGCACTGGCCATTGTGGGCAATCTGCTGGACCAGGTTGGCGGCCTGGAATACCCCGGCCAACGCCAGGGTCTGATCCTTGAGTGAGCGGCTCATACGGTCTGTTCCTCGGAACGGGTGCCGGTCAGACGGGCTGGAAGCGGTTCCCCGTCACGCCAGGTCTGCTCAATAACGCCGCCACCGAGGCATACCTCGCCATCGTAGAAAACCACGGACTGCCCGGGCGTGACAGCCCGCTGGGCGTCGTCAAAATCGACGCGGACACCGCCGTCGATCAACAGAACCTGGCAATCCTGATCCGGCTGGCGGTAACGGGTCTTGGCCTTGCAGCGGAAACGTCCAGCAGGTGCTGCTCCGGCAACCCAGTCGATCGGGCCGGATACCAGGCCACGGGAAAAGAGCAGGGGATGGTGTTTGCCCTGAACCGCAACAAGCACATTGCGGCTGAGGTCTTTCTCCGCCACATACCAGGGCTCGTCCCCGAATTCACTGAGACCGCCAATGCCCAGGCCCTGTCTCTGGCCGATGGTGTGATACATAAGACCCTGGTGCCGGCCAATTATCTGGCCGTCCGGTGTTTCGATATCGCCGGGCTGGGCCGGAAGGTATTGCTTCAGGAAGTCTTTGAACTTGCGTTCTCCGATAAAGCAGATGCCGGTGGAGTCTTTTTTATCATGGGTAACGAAAGCCTGCTGTTCGGCAATACGGCGGACTTCGGGTTTTTCCAGCTCGCCGACCGGGAAAAGGGTCCGCGCTATGCGGTCGCCGGAGACTGCATGCAGGAAATAGCTCTGGTCCTTGTTCGGATCCAGTCCCTTCAGGAGTTGGGCCTTGCCCGCGGAACCAGCAATCGGCCGTTGCCGGGCGTAGTGGCCCGTTGCGATATAGTCGGCACCAAGGGTAATGGCATAGTCCAGGAAAGCCCGGAATTTCACTTCCTTGTTACAAAGAATATCCGGATTGGGGGTTCGTCCGGCCTGATATTCGGAGAGGAAGTGCTCAAAAACCCGGTCCCAGTACTCGGCCGCAAAACTGGCGGTGTGAAGTTTGATGCCGATGGCATCGGCTACGGCCTGGGCGTCGGCCAGATCTGTCATGGCCGTGCAGTACTCGGTGCCGTCATCCTCGTCCCAATTCTTCATGAACAGGCCTTCAACCTGGTAGCCCTGGTCTTTCAGAAGCCAGGCGGCCACTGAAGAGTCCACGCCGCCGGACATGCCGACGATCACGCGCGTGCTGGCGTTGCTGTTTGGAGAGGAGGCTTCGGGTGCGTTGGTCATGACAGCTTCGTTACCGGCTAAAAAACCGCGAGTTTATCATCTTTCTGAGGGCGCCGTCTGCGCGTCCACCACCACGTCCAGCGGGTATTGCCGGCCGTTTCGGTAATCTTCTATGCATTGGATGACCAGCGGACTGCGCAGTTTGTCCCCCAGCGCGCGGATTTCATCCAGGGTTAGCCAGTGGGCAGAAATGATGCCATCGTCCAGTTGTTCAGTGACCCGGTCGCGAGCACGAGCGGCATAGCAGAAACGATAGTAGGTAACGCCGTTGGCCGGAGCCTTGTAGGTGTAGATGCCAAGGAAGTGTAAGGGTTCTATGTTCCAGCCCGTCTCTTCAAGGGTTTCCCGCCGAACGGCATCCAGAATGGCTTCATCTTCCTCGATGTGGCCAGCAGGCTGGTTGAAAACAACCTTGCCGCCGCTGACTTCTTCAACCATCAGGTAACGGCCGGATTCATCCTCGACTATAACGGCCACGGTAGCATGGGGTGTCCAGGTCATGATTTCCGGTTTCTCCTGGTTCGGGCGCCGGCGGCGTTGCCGCGGCGGGTTGGTTTTGGCGGAGCGGGCAGATTGACGGTGACCGTTCGATGGGCCCCGGATTCCAGACCGTCAAGGGTCCAGTCACCGATCCGGTACCGGATCAGGCGAAGTGTCGGAAACCCCACGGCAGCAGTCATTCGACGTACCTGCCGGTTCTTGCCCTCGGTTATAGTCAGTTCAATCCAGCTCGTCGGAATGGTATCTCGATGTCGCACCGGAGGCACTCTCGGCCAGACCGCCGGGGCAGCCATTCTGTCGGCTTTTGCCGGCCGGGTCAGACCATCCTTGAGCTGCACACCGGCAGCCAGGTGTCTCAGTGCTTCTTCAGAAATGTCTCCCTCTACCTGCACCCAATAGGTCTTTGGCATCTTCAGCGATGGTGACGCTATGCGGTGTTGTAGGGAGCCTTCAGCGGTCAGCAGGAGCAGACCCTCGGAATCGTAATCGAGGCGTCCGGCTGGATAAATACCCGGGATGCGCACGTAATCCGCCAGGGTGGCGCGAGGTGGTTTGCTTCCGGAAGCGCCATCGTCGGTAAATTGGCTCAGAACCTGAAAGGGTTTGTTGAAAAGCACGAGTTCGGCCATGCGCTGGTCTTTTCCCGGATATCCGCTGTCTTTGAGCAGTGCAGCGTACTGCAAACAGGAAGGCTGGCAAAGTCGAGCGGACGCCAGCGACCGAGGAAACCTGTTATGCGAAGTTTTTTGAAGGGCAAAAAAAAAGAGCCCCACCAGCAGACGACCGGTGGGTGTGATTTTGCGTTACCAGGATAGATCAGGCGTTGACTGCACGGGGCGGATAGCCGTCCCTGCCTGATTCCTGCTGGCCTGATTTTCCGGCAGAGTCGCTGCTGGCGTCAGTTTGTGCCTTGCTGGCAGGCAACTCGTCGGGAACGATGTTGACTGCGTGAATGCCCTTGTCGCTGGGCTTTTTGTCGAAGGTTACGGCCTGGCCGGCTTTTAAGGTCTTGTAGCCGTCCATTTGCACCGAAGAGAAGTGCGCAAACAGGTCGTCACTGCAGCCATCCTCGATGATGAATCCGTACCCTTTGGCATTGTTGAACCACTTGACCTTGCCTCTTGGCATGATGAACTCCCCTGTTCTTTTGCTGTCTCTGTTCTTATTGGTTCTTTGTGTGCCTATCGGCGCCGTCGCACAGCCGGTCCGAATCCTGTTACACAAATCTTGCATGGATTTACATTATTTTACATTGCAACTTAACTTTCGACCAATCATGGCGATGAGTCAATAGTTTCTATGCCGGGAATGTGTGGTTGAACGCAGTCTGGAAGCGGTATCATGTTCGTATTGATAAATATCGCATGCCCCGCTTGAAAACCCCGGGGCGGACATCCACATTTAACAGGAGCACCGATAAACCGGTAAGGAATGATGCGGACTATCGAAAATTCTCTACTAGTATTCAATCAGGGGGAGGACGAACAACCGGGGCGACAGGATGACCTCAGCGTTGCTCCCGAGAAGCCTGCTCTCAAGCGCCCGGCGCGTTACAGGGTGGTGCTTCTGAACGATGATTACACGCCCATGGATTTTGTGGTGGATGTGTTGATGAAGTTCTTCGGAATGAATGAAGAAAAGGCGACGCAGGTGATGCTGCTCGTCCATACACAGGGAAAAGCTGTATGCGGGGTATATACCCGGGACATCGCGGAAACAAAGGCGGCACAGGTGAACCAGTATTCCTCGGAATGCGAACATCCGCTCCTTTGCGAGATTGAACGTGCGGACTGATAGACGTTGGGGTGGCCCATGCTGAGCAAAGATCTAGAAATTACGCTGAATACGGCCTTCAAGAATGCCCGGGACAAGCGTCATGAGTTCATGACTGTGGAGCATTTGTTGCTGGCCCTACTGGATAATGAATCGGCAGTGGGCGTTCTGAAAGCCTGTGGTGCAGACCTCAAGCGGCTTCAGGAAGAGCTTGTCGAATTCGTGGACTCCACCACACCTTTGATTCCCAGCAGCGACAGCGAGCGTGAAACCCAGCCAACATTGGGGTTCCAGCGTGTACTGCAAAGGGCTGTGTTCCATGTGCAGTCCTCGGGCAAGAAAGAGGTAACCGGCGCTAATGTGCTGGTAGCCATCTTCAGTGAACAGGAAAGTCAGGCGGTGTATGTGCTCAAGAAACAGAGTATTGCCCGCATTGATGTAGTCAACTTTGTTTCCCACGGTATCTCCCGGGTACAGGGCGCTGAGGACCAGGAGAGCCCTGACCAGGCATCTCATGATGAGGCTGGCGAAGAAGGCGGTCAGTCCAAGCCCCTTGAAAGCTACGCCACCAACCTGAACGAGCAGGCCCGTCAGGGCCGCATTGACCCGCTGATCGGTCGTGAACACGAAGTCGAGCGGGTGGTGCAGATCCTTGTGCGCCGGCGTAAGAACAATCCGCTGTTGGTCGGCGAGGCCGGTGTTGGCAAAACCGCCATCGCGGAGGGGCTCGCCAAGCGTATTGTCGACGGACAGGTGCCCGATATTATTTCCGACGCGGTGGTCTACTCGCTGGATCTGGGTGCTCTGCTTGCCGGAACCAAGTATCGCGGTGATTTCGAAAAGCGTCTGAAAGGTCTGCTTGCCGAACTCAAGAAAGAAAACCACGCGATTCTGTTCATCGACGAGATCCACACCATCATCGGAGCAGGCTCTGCCTCCGGTGGCGTGATGGATGCGTCGAACTTGCTGAAGCCCATGCTCAGTTCGGGCGAGATCCGTTGCATTGGTTCAACCACGTTCCAGGAGTTCCGGGGAATTTTCGAGAAGGACAGCGCCCTGGCTCGCCGTTTCCAGAAGATTGATGTAAATGAGCCTAGCGTTGAGGACACCTATCAGATCCTGAAAGGCCTCAAGCCGAATTTCGAGAAGCACCACGATCTCAAATACACCGACAAGGCCCTGCGGGTAGCCGCAGAGCTGTCCGACCGTTACATTACCGACCGTCATCTGCCGGACAAGGCCATTGACGTCATTGATGAAGCGGGTGCGCGCCAAAGGCTGCAACCGGAGGGCAAGCGCAAGAAGACCGTTGATGTCACCGAGATTGAAGATGTGGTCGCGAATATTGCCCGCATTCCGCCGAAGAACGTGTCCACCAGCGACAAGGATCTGCTGCGGAACCTGGAGCGGGATCTGAAGATGACTGTCTTTGGCCAGGATCCGGCCATCGAATCGCTGTCCACCGCCATCAAGCTGGCCCGTGCCGGACTGAAAGCGCCCGAGAAGCCGGAGGGTGCCTTCCTGTTCGCCGGGCCGACCGGTGTCGGTAAAACCGAGGTGACCAAGCAGTTGGCCAAGGTGCTGGGTATCGAACTGGTAAGGTTTGATATGTCGGAGTACATGGAGCGCCATACCGTATCACGTCTGATCGGTGCGCCGCCGGGCTACGTTGGGTACGATCAGGGCGGCCTGTTGACCGAGTCGGTAAACAAGCATCCGCACTGTGTATTGCTGCTTGATGAGATCGAAAAGGCTCATCCGGAAGTGTTTAACCTCCTGCTGCAGGTCATGGATCATGGCACGCTGACGGATAACAACGGCCGCAAGGCAGATTTCCGCCACGTGATTCTGGTGATGACCACCAACGCCGGTGCCGAGAGCATGGCCCGTCGCTCTATTGGCTTCAGCGAGCAGGATCACAGCACCGATGGCATGGAAATCATCAGCAAGACCTTCACGCCGGAATTCCGCAATCGCCTGGACGGTATCATCCAGTTCGGCGACCTGCAGATCGACACCATCACCCACGTGGTGGACAAGTTCCTGACCGAGCTGCAGGCGCAGCTGGACGAGAAGCATGTCGTTCTGCATGTGGATGATGAGGCGAAAGCCTGGTTGGCCGAGAAGGGCTACGACGTCACCATGGGTGCCCGTCCCATGTCCCGTCTGATCCAGGACAAGATCAAGCGGCCGCTGGCCGAGCAGATCCTGTTCGGGCGCCTTTCAGAGAAGGGCGGGGATGTCTTCATCCACTTGCGTGATGATGAGCTGGTGTTCGAGTATGAGGACGAGCCTGCAGAGGCGGTCTGACGTGCTCGATTAAAGAAAAACCGCTGCCCGGGTAACCAGCAGCGGTTTTTTTGTGCCCTGACGAAAAAAGCCCCCGAAGGGGCTTTTAGATGTCATGGGAGCATCAACGGGCGCGATATACGATCCGGCCCTTGCTCAGGTCGTAGGGAGTCAGCTCAACCTTGACCTTGTCACCTGTCAGGATGCGGATGTAGTTCTTGCGCATCTTTCCGGAGATATGGGCTGTCACAACATGGCCGTTGCTAAGCTCAACGCGGAACATGGTGTTTGGAAGGGTATCGATAATAACGCCTTCCATTTCAATGGCATCTGATTTCGGCATTCAGTAGAAACCTCGTTTGGATATGCTTCTCGTAATTCTAAATTGCGCAATTCTGCCTGATTTATCGGCGTTTGGCAAAGTTAGCCTGGGTCCAGTTCACGCCAGTGCCCGTCTCTCAGTGCCTCGATGGGTCGGAAGCGTGTTTTATAGTTCATTTTTCGGCACTGCTTGATCCAGTAACCGAGGTACAGGTGGGGCAGCCCCCTGCGGCGGGCTTCCTCAATTTGCCAGAGGATTGCGTAGGTGCCCAGGCTGCGGTCCTCCAGATCGGGGTCGAAAACTGTATAGATGGCCGAAAGGCCATCATCCAGAAGATCCACGGCTGCCAGTCCTACCAGCCGGTCACCCTGGTGGATTTCCAGAAACCAGGAATCGGTTGCCCCCTCCACCAGAAACGAGGTGAACTGTTCCCGGGTCGGCGGGTACATATCGCCGTCCTTGTGCCTTTTTTCGATGTAATTGGCGTAGAGCTGGTAATACCTCTCCGCAAAGGTGGCGGGCACCATGGTGCACCGCAGATCCATGTTTTTCCTGAGAACCCGCCGCTGGCTTCTGTCCGGCTTGAAATCATCAACTTTCAATCGAACCGGTATGCAGGCATTGCACTGCTCACAGTGAGGGCGGTAGTAGTGGGATCCGCTGCGGCGAAAGCCGAGAGCCGTGAGTTGGCTGTAAAGCTTTTTGTCGATATGAGCCCGCGGATCCACGAACATGGTGGTGGCCTCGCGGTCTGGCAGGTAGCTGCAATCGTGCGGTGGTGTCGCGAAGAACACCAGGGTTCTGAGATTGCTCATTCACGCCTCCGGCCCGGGCCAACGCCATCGGAAGGTCCAGTCGGTCTGATCCGGTTTCTGATCGATGCTCATCCTGAGTATAGATAAAAACTCTTCCCGTGGAATAGTCCGTGCGCCCATGGTAAGCAGGTGCCGGCTCTCTACCTGGCAATCCATGATCCGGTAGCCCCAGAGCTGTAACTGGTGCGCCAGGTGAACCATGAGAACTTTGGACGCGTTGGTTTCCAGAGAAAACATGGATTCACCGAAGAAACACCGGCCAATGGCCAGTCCGTACATGCCACCGGCCAATTCACCACGCTGGTTCCAGATTTCGATGGAGTGGGCGACGCCCATGCGATGCAGCTCTGAGTAGCTGGCAATCATTTCCTCGGTAATCCAGGTACCTTCGGCACGGGTTGAGGCGCACAGGCGGATGATTCGTCCGAAGTGTCTGTCTGCGGTTACCTGGAAGCGTTGTTGGTTCAGGGTTCGGCGCAGGCTCCGTGAAACGTGGATTTCGTTCGGAAACAGGACGCACCGCGGATTCGGTGACCACCACAAAATGGGCTGGTCGTCACTGTACCAGGGGAAGATGCCGTTCCGGTAGGCCAGTATGAGTCGCTCGGTGGAAAGGTCGCCGCCGAGGGCAAGAAGGCCGTCCGGGTCGTCCAGGGCTTCGTTGGCGGGGGGGAACCAGAGTTGGTCCGGGTCTAGCCAGGGTAGTGAGGTCATCCTTCTCCGGCAATTACTGCAGTGTTTCGGGCCTTGGGAGTTTCGGCCGGCGGGAACCCGCTTCTGAAACACGCCGTGAATACATCCATGTAGGCTTGGCTCCGCCATCCATGGCTCCGCACAGTTTCAGAAGCGGGTTCCCGCCGGCCTATGCAAACTCTTGAGTTCGCATTCCTTTCCTTTACTCAAGCACAATCAGTCTTGCTGATCCAGAAACTTTTCCGCATCCAGGGCGGCCATGCAACCGAAGCCGGCGGAGGTGACAGCTTGGCGATAAACATGGTCGGCTACGTCGCCGGCGGCGAATACGCCGGGAATGCTGCTCTGGGTGGCCATGCCTTCGAGGCCGGAGCGGATGCGGATGTAGCCGTTTTCCATGTCCAGTTGGCCCTGGAACAGGTCGGTATTGGGCTTGTGACCGATGGCGATGAATACGCCGGCCAGGTCCATTTCCTGGGTGGAGTCGTCTTTGGTGCTTTTTATACGCATGCCGGTGACTCCGGTGCCATCGCCGAGGACTTCGTCGAGGGTGTGGTCCCAGACGATCTTGACGTTGCCGTTTTCGGCTTTTTCAAACAGTTTGTCCTGCAGGATCTTTTCGGCGCGCAGGCTGTCGCGGCGATGCACCAGGGTGACTTCGTCGGCAATGTTGGAGAGGTACAGAGCTTCTTCGACAGCGGTGTTGCCGCCGCCAATAACGGCAACTTTCTGCTTCTTGTAGAAGAAACCGTCGCAGGTGGCGCAGGCGGAGACGCCTTGGCCTTTGAATTTCTCTTCAGACTCGAGGCCGAGATACATGGCGGAGGCGCCGGTAGCAATGATCAGGGCGTCGCAGGTGTATTCACCGCCGTCGCCCTTGAGCCGGAAGGGGCGGTTACGCAGGTCAGCTTCGTTGATGGTGTCGTAGACGATGCTGGTTTCGAAGCGTTCGGCGTGTGCGAGCATGCGCTGCATGAGCTCCGGGCCCTGAACGCCGTCGTTGTCGCCGGGCCAGTTGTCGACGTCGGTGGTGGTGGTGAGCTGGCCGCCGACTTCAATACCGGTAATCAGGGTCGGGTTCAGGTTGGCGCGGGCTGCGTAGACAGCAGCGGTGTAGCCTGCGGGGCCGGAACCGAGGATGATCAGTCGGGAATGTTTGGTGTCGCTCATTGGGAATTCTCTCACTGAAAAAGCCGTACGTTGCCGGGCCCGTTTTCAGGGCCAGACGCTTCGGGGAAAGGTGGAAAGGCTAACATGAAAGGCGCGGTCTGCCATTCGTTTTGGCCAATTCCGCTTATAAAACCTTGCTATTTACTCAAGCACGGAAACGGTTGCCAGTAGCTGGCGCACACGCTCCGCGCTTTTGCCGGATTCGCCCTGCTCGAGGCGGTGCGCTGCCACTGCAGGGAACACGGCCTGGATATCGTCAGGCAGTACGTGATGACGTCCCTGCATCAGGGCCCAGGCCTTGGCGGCCCGTACCAGTCCCAATCCCGCCCGAGGCGAAAGCCCGTAAAGAAGGCCGGGCATTCTCCGGCTCTGCTCCAGCAATCGTTGCACATAATCCAGTAACGCCGGGCTGGCGGTTATTCGTGTGACGCCTTCCTGGAGGGTTTTCAGATCGGCCTGGGAGAGCAGGGTAGGGAGTTTCTCCGTCATGATGCGACGGTCTTCACCCTCCAGCAGTTCGCGCTCGGCCCGTGGGTCCGGATAGCCCAGGCGCAATCGCATCAGGAACCGGTCCAGTTGCGATTCGGGCAGGGGGTAGGTGCCGCCCTGTTCGATGGGGTTCTGGGTGGCTATAACAAAGAATGGGTGCGGCAGTGGGCGGGTCTCGCCCTCGATGGATACCTGCCGTTCTTCCATGGCTTCGAGCAGTGCGCTCTGCGTCCGCGGAGAGGCCCGGTTGATCTCATCGGCCAGTACCACCTGGGCGAAAATTGGGCCGGGATGGAATACCAGGCTGCCAGCCTGTTTGTCGTACATGGAATAGCCCAGCACATCCGCCGGAAGCAGGTCGTTGGTGAACTGGATGCGCTGGTAAGTCAGCCCCATCACCTTGGCCAGGGCGTGAGAGAGGGTGGTCTTGCCCATGCCGGGGATATCTTCAATCAGCAGATGCCCTCGAGCCAGCAGCCCACAGAGGGCCAGGCGGACCTGCTGGTCTTTACCCAGGAGTATCTGGTTCAGCTCACTGACGACGGTATCAACCAGTTTTTTCATGCGGGGCTCAGTCTCTTACGCGTTTAAGGATGTCGCCGTAGGCGTCTATTCGGCGATCTCTCAAATACGGCCAGATACGGCGAACCGATTCACTACGGTTGCGATCAAGGGTAACGGCAAGGATGCATTCGGAGCTGTCATCGCCCCGGGCGAGCAACTCGCCCTGTGGGCCACAGATAAAACTGTTGCCCCAGAAACGAATGCCGTCGCTGTGCCCGGAGGGGTCGGGTTCCGTGCCTACCCGGTTCGGAGCCACGACAGGCAGGTTGTTGGCAACCGCGTGGCCCCTTTGCACGGTGACCCAGGCGTCCAGTTGACGCGCCTGTTCATCGGGGTCATCCGTTACATCCCAGCCGATTGCAGTGGGGTATATCAGTATCTCGGCACCAGACAGGGCCATCAGCCTTGCGGCCTCGGGGTACCACTGGTCCCAGCAAACCAGCACGCCGAGCCTGCCGACAGACGTATCGATAGGCGTGAAGCCGCTGCGGCCATCGTTGAACTGGGCGTCACCGGGCGTGAAGTAGAATTTTTCATAGAAACCCGGGTCGTCCGGAATGTGCATTTTCCGGTACAGCCCTGCCATGGAGCCGTCTTTCTCAAACACAACTGCCGTGTTGTGGTACACGCCGTTCATACGACGTTCGAAAATGGATCCAACCAGAACAATACCCAGTTCCCGGGCCAGGTCAGACAGGCGCTTGCTGGTAGGGCCGGGAATCGGCTCTGCCAGCTCGAAAACAGACGTTTCCTCGGTCTGGCAGAAATACAGGGTGGCGTGAAGTTCCTGGAGGACCACCAGGTTGGCGCCACTGGCTACGGCTTCACGGACCAGTTTCTCGGTAGTGGCCAGGCTGGCGGCCTTATCGCTGCTGCAGGCCTGCTGGATGGCGGCAACATTGATTTGGCTTTTGCGCAATTCACTGCTCATCAACTGACTACTCCGGCGGGAATTTGCATGGTCACACAGTGAAGGCTGCCATGCTGACGAATCAAGGGCCGGCAATTGATCGGCACTATTTCTCGTGTCGGGAAGATATCTTTCATGACAGCGATAGCGTCCTGATCCTGATCAACGCCGTAAACGGGAAGCAAAACCGCCTCATTGATGATCAGGAAGTTGGCGTAGGTAGCCGGAAGACGCTCACCGTCCTCATCATGAATGGCATCGGGCCAGGGAAGGGGTGTCAGCTTGTATGCAGTGCCGTCGGCCTGGCGGAACTCCTGAAGTTCCTCTTCCATGGCCGCCAGCGCGCTGTAGTGTTCATCCGCCACGTCGGGGCAAGCCACATAGCAGATGTGATCCGGGGCGCAAAATCGGGCCAGGGTATCTATGTGGCTGTCGGTGTCATCCCCGGCAAGGTAGCCGTGGTTGAGCCAGAGAATCCGCTGGACTCCCAGCACCTCGGAAAGCAGTTGTTCAATCGCCGTGCGATCCATGGCCGGGTTTCGGGTAGGCGTCAGCAGGCACTCGGATGTGGTCAGCAGGGTGCCCTGGCCATCCGATTCAAAGGAACCCCCTTCCAGCACAAAACCAACCTGCTGCATCCTGGTCGTGCCGAAGACGCCGGCATTGAGCAGGTGATTGTTTAACGCGTCGTCTTTTTCCCAGGGAAACTTTCCGCCCCAGGCGTTGAACCTGAAATCCAGCAGTGTCGGTTCTTCATCGGTGAGAATGGTGATTGGTCCATGGTCACGGGCCCAGGTGTCGTTTGCCGGTGCCGGAACCGATTTCACACGGCCCGGAAAACCATTGTCCCGGGCGTAGCGATTGAGGTCCCGTTCCAGCTCCTGCAGGCGGACGACGTGTTCGCAACTGATGACAAGGTGTTGGTATCTGAGGACGGCTTTCGCGATGTCGAGGAACACCGGTTCAACTTCGTCGATCAACCCTGCCCAGTCGGTTCCCGGGTGGGGCCAGGTCAGCACGACGGCACTTTGGGGCGCCCATTCTGCGGGCAACACTCGTTTGGTTGTCACTACGTCACCTTGAATCATAAAAGACGCCATTCTAACCAACGATTGGTTGAACGTCAGGACATGGGAAGGGAATTTCCAGCGTGGAAAGGCCCCTCGGGCCCTCAGCGATTCGGCTTGAGAACGGTGTGGATGACCCGGTCGCCTTCGAAATACACGATAAAGCCCTGATAGTGCCACTGGGTGATCGGCGGTTGGCCGACCGGACCTTCAATTTCCATAGGTGCACCCCAGGAAGCGCGCACCGATGACTGGCTCATGCCGGAGCCGGGAAAGCTGGCCAGGTCGCGATCGGCCTGGGTGCCGACTGGCACGCGGACCTCTTCAGCTACCGCGGACATCATCGGGGAAAGGGCCAGTGTGGCAGTCACTGCCAGTGCGCCGAACAGGGTAGTTTGTTTGCTCATTGATGGGTCTCCATGAAAACTGATGTCCTCGGAAGGACATGGATAAAGCGTAATATCCGAAAAAGATTAGCAAAAGTCACCCGTTTTTCCCCAGTCTACTCCTTTTGACGCTGTCGAATCTGCCACCGCATCACATGTCGTGCGATTTGCTGGCGATCGCTGTCATCAATCCGGGCGAATTCGGTGTGGACCCTTGCTCCGCCTGACGCATCGGGGTGTACCTCGATAACTCGGGCAATCGCGCGGGGCTGGAAAAGTTCGGGGGGGAGGGTCATTCGAACAGCGAGCCGGTCTCCCGGCTGCCAGGCAGGGGTGCTACTTGAGAACGACAGCCCACCCTCGCTCAGGGTTACTTCCTGCCAGTCCTCAGGTTGCAACGGATTTTGCTCAAAGGCCATAATGCGCGCAAGCGTGTCCAGCTTGCCGTTCAGGGATTTGATCAGTCCGATAAGCAGCCGGTCTTTTTCGGCAAGGCTGGCAAGCTGGGATTTTACGTCCTGATCCAGCCGTCTGAATTCAGCTTTCAGGCTCTCAAGATGGTCGCCGTCGAAGGCATCTTCTTCCATTGCGGTGCCAGGCGCCAGCTTGCGGATCTCCAGGCCGATCCGGTCTTCAATGCGGAAAAAGTCCCGCCGTTCGGGTGAATAGTCCACCGGTTCGTTGGGGATGTCGGACGACTGCATCGCGGCTCCGGAAGGCTGAATTTTTATTTGGTACAGAACAGTTTAGCAGTTTCCCGTCGTGCTGGAAGGTACCCGGGAAAACCAGACCACGACAGACCGGAAGGTAGCAACAGGCACCTCTCAATGTTCAGACCCTTATCACTCTATATTGGCTTGCGTTACACGGCCGCCAAACGCCGCAATCACTTCATTTCCTTTATTTCCCTGACCTCCATGATCGGGCTGATGCTGGGGGTTGCGGTTCTGATTATCGTGCTGTCGGTCATGAACGGTTTCGATCGGGAGCTCAAGCAGCGAATTCTCGGGATGGTGCCCCACGCGACCATTCAGGGAGCCGGGCCGCTTGACGACTGGCAATCAATCGACGCGAGGGTGCAGCAACATCCCCGCGTACTGGCTGCTGCGCCTTTCATACAGGGGCAGGGTATGGTTACCGGCGGCGGAAATGTTCGTGGGGTCATGCTTAACGGCATTCTTCCTGACGAGGAGCGTACGGTCTCCATCATTGAGAACCATATGGTTGAAGGGAGTCTCAACGATCTGGTTTCGGGCGAATTCGGCATCATCATCGGTCGGTTGATGGCGGCCAGCCTGCGACTTCAGATCGGTGACAAGGTAACCGTGGTCCTGCCGGAAGCTTCGGTTACGCCGGCTGGGGTCCTGCCCAGGCTCAAACGCTTTACCGTCAAGGGCATCTTCAGTGTCGGGGCAGAACTGGATGGCAACTACACCCTGATTCACATGGATGATGCAGCCAAGCTCATGCGGACCGGGGGCAAGGCCGAGGGTGTTCGCCTGCTGGTGGATGACCTCTTTGCCGCGCCGAAGGTGTCGCAGCAGGCTGCTGAGTCTCTGGGCGGCCGGTATTACGTATCCGACTGGACCCGCACCCACGGCAACCTGTTCCAGGCCATCCGCATGGAGAAAACCATGATCGGCTTGTTGCTGATGTTTATCGTGGCTGTCGCCGCCTTCAATATCGTGTCCACGCTGGTGATGGTGGTTACCGATAAAACCGGTGACATCGCCATCCTCAGGACCATGGGGGCAACGCCGGGCCGCATCATGCGGATCTTTATTGTTCAGGGGGCGGTCATCGGTATCTTCGGAACCATTGTCGGCACCGCGCTGGGCGTTTTCGGAGCGCTCAACATCAGCGCCTTTATTTCCTGGCTGGAGGGGGCGCTTGGCCACCAGTTCCTGAGCGCGGACGTGTACTTCATCAGCTATTTGCCCTCCCAGCTGCAATGGCAGGACGTGTTTATCATCAGTGGCGCCGGCCTCGCCATGAGTCTGTTGGCAACCATTTATCCGGCCTGGCGGGCTTCCAGAGTGGATCCGGCGGAGGCGCTTCGTTATGAGTAAGGAACAATCCGCAATGGCACCCCGTGCGCTGGTAATAGACTGCCGTCAGGTTACCCGGACCTATAACGAGGGCCCCGGAAAGCTAACCATTTTTTCGGATATCTCGCTGGAAGTTGCCCAGGGGGAAACCGTTGCCATTGTGGGCAGTAGCGGTGCCGGAAAAACCACGTTGCTCAACTTGTTGGGCGGGCTCGACAAGCCGTCTTCCGGTCAGATTTCCATTTGTGGCGAAGACATTCACCGGCTTTCCGAGGCGCGGCGCGCCCGGTTCCGGAATGCCCATCTCGGGTTTGTCTATCAGTTCCACCACCTGTTGCCGGAGTTTACCGCTCTGGAAAACGTGATGATGCCGTGTGCATTGGGTGGTATGGCGGTCTCGAAGTCCCGGGACAAGGCGAGCAGCTTGCTGGAGCGGGTTGGCCTTGCCGAACGGCTGGACCACAAACCCGGCGAGCTGTCCGGTGGCGAACGCCAGCGGGTGGCCATTGCCAGGGCACTGGTCAACGAGCCGGACTGCGTGCTGATGGATGAACCGACGGGCAACCTGGATGAACACACCGGCGAGGGCGTGCAGGCGCTGATAGAGTCCCTGAGGGATCAGTTGGGTATTGCCTTTGTCATGGTCACCCATGACATGAAAATGGCCCGAAGCCTGGGTCGGGTCATGCGGCTTGAGCAGGGTCGCCTGATTCAGGAAGTCTGATCAGCGGACCGGCGGCGTCTTACGCGATTGGTCCGCCGCACCTGCCAGTCAGAGCGAATCTTCCGGCGCCAGAGATACTGGATGATCAGGTAGGCAACGCAGGCGGAAATCGTTGCGACCACCAGGGATCCCAGGTAAAGGGGAATACCGATATCCAGTAATCGCTCGCTGATCCAGGACCAGGACAGTTCAAACTCAAAACTGAGCACCGGACGGTCCAGGGCCCAGGCCCCGATTTTGTAGTTGAAATAGAACATCGGCGGCATGGTCACCGGGTTGCTGATCCAGACCAGAACCACCGACAGTGGCAGATTGGCATTGAACCAGATAGCAAAAAAGGCGGCAGCGAGCATCTGGAAGGGCATGGGAATAAAGCAGAACCAGATGCCGACGAGAAAGGCCCGCGCAACACTGTGACGGTTGATGTGCCACAGGTTCGGTTCATGAAGGATATCGCCCAGAAAGCTCAGCGACTGCATCGCTTGCACCTTCTCTGGTGAGGGCAGATAGCGTTTCATGAACTTCTTTGGCATTGGAAGTTCTGCCTTTAGACGGAGTTAGTAGACCGGCCCATCGGATGTTGCCGGTGTTTGTGACATACAGGAGGACAAGGATTGTCCGGAAGTATCAACAGACCGGTGCGCCCTTCGGGCGACTCCGGTTCCGAAGCGCTGGGCGTTATCGCCTTCTCTTGTGGCGTTATCTTACTGTATTGGTTGTCGATACTGCCACCTCCCGCGTGGTTGGTCGCCGTGATACCTCTGCTGGCGTTCGGCCGGATCTTCTATTCCGCGACCTTTGCCAGCTTCGCATTCGTATCTGCGCTTGGCCTCGTCGTCGGACTCTCCTGGGCATCGTGGCATGCCAATGATCGGCTTTCATCTGTTCTGCCGGCGAGCCTGGAACGCGAGCGTCTTTCCGTCTCGGGGTACCTGTGTGACATTCCTTCACCCGGAAGCTTCAACAGTTTACGTTTCAGTTTCTGTGTCACCCAGTGGCACAACCTTCCCATCCCGACCGGAGAGGAAGCAAGGATGCCGGACCTGCTCAGGTTGTCCTGGTACGGTCACGGAATGGACCAGCTCCCGGGTGACCGTTTGCGTCTGGAAGTTGTGCTCAAGCGCCCCCATGGCACCCTGAACCCCGCCGGCTTTCGCTACGAGGACTGGCTGTTTCGCAAAGGTTACCGGGCCACGGGTAGCGTCCGCAGTCTCAAGGTTGACCGGGATGTCGGGTGTTTCGTCCATTGCCAGTACCGGGAACTGCACCTCTCGCTTCACCAATGGACCATCGAGCAATTTGGCGTTGCACGTCATTTTCCGCTGGTTTCTTCGTTTCTGATAGGTCATCGCGGCCACATGGAACAGAAGCACTGGGATGTGCTCAAGGCGACCGGCACCATTCACCTGGTGGCGATATCGGGCCTTCACCTGGGCCTGATCGCCCTGGGGGCAGGGTTTCTGTGCCGGCGCCTGTTGCTGATCTTTCCGGCACAGATAGTCAGTGACAGCTCCAGGCGTTGGTTCGTCTTCGTGGCAGTTATCCTCTGTTGTCTGGTTTATGCCCTGGCGGCAGGATTTACCGTTCCGACACGGAGAGCTCTGGTGATGGTTGTGGCCGGTGGCTGGCTGGTCTTGATGAGTCGTCAGGCCCCGGTCTGGCACGCCTTTCTGGCCGCGTTGGCTGCCGTTCTTGTGCTGGATCCCTTTGCGCCCCTGGATCAGGGGTTCTGGCTTTCGTTCGCTGCGGTTGGCACGCTGATCACTGTATTCTCGGCGCGGCTGGCTGGAACCGGGTGGCTGAAAGGACTCGTCTTGGCCCAGCTCGCGGTCTTTGGCGGATTGTGGCCAATCCTCGAAATACTGGGGCAGGGTCAGCCCCTGGTGGGGCTGTTGGCCAACCTGGTCGCCATTCCCTGGGTATCCCTTGTGGTAATGCCAGTGCTTGTCACGGGTGGGTTGCTTGCCGCGGCATTGCCAGATGCCGCTCAGCTCTTCGTACCATTGTTTGATCTCACGCTCGGTGTGCTTTGGCAATTGCTGATGTGGCTCGCGCAGTGGCAGGCTCCGGATATCTCGGCCGGCGTCCCGGAGATTGTAGGCTGGGCGTTGCTGACCATCGCGTTATTGTGTATGCCGTTCGCCATGTTCCGCCTTGTGGCGGCTCTTTCGGCCGTGTTGTGGCTGGTGTATCCGGCCCCTTCTCCAGAAAGGAACTCTTATGTGGCAGCGCCAGTGATAAGAGTATGGGATGTTGGGCAGGGGCTTTCGGTTCTGGTCCGGCACGGACGCGAGGTTCTTGTCTACGATACGGGTCCCGCCGTCCCGGGCGTGTTCTCGGCTGTCGAGTCCACGCTTTTGCCCAATCTGGCGGCCGAAGGAATCAAGCGTATTGACACTCTCTTGATTAGCCACGCCGACAGCGATCATGCGGGGGGCATCGCGGAGCTTTCCCGGAACGTCAGGATCGGGCGTGTAATTGCTGGCGAGCCCTCGGCGGTCAGGCAGCAGGTTGCCGAACTGCCCGTGCAAGCCTGCAAGCAGACTGAAGAAAGGCTGGGAGGGTTGGTCCTCGAGTTCTGGCAGGGTGAGGGCGCAAAAGAGGGTAACGACGCCTCCTGCGTGTTGCGTATCTACCACCCTGACTCCGGAGCTGAGTGGCTCTTGCCGGGAGATATTACCGAACCCATGGAGGCAGAGTATCTGGCTTACATGGCTGGCCGCGCGGATGTTCCGGTTCCTTCAATCCGTGTGCTCGTTGCGCCGCACCACGGCAGCAAAACCTCATCTTCCGAACCCTGGGTCCGCGTACTGAGTCCAGACCGGATCATCTATACCGCTGGCTATCGCCACCGGTACGGTCATCCCCACCCGACGGTCACCGCCCGCTACGCCGGGGTCGGAGCGATTCCTCTGAACACTGCATGTTCAGGCAGCATCGTGATGACCGTTGTCGGTAAACAGCTGGCATTCAAGGAAATGCGGGATGGCTCGTCGTTCTGGATCGGTGGTCCGGGGCTTGCCCGTGACCAATGTAAAATACCGTGACATTGCAGGTGTGGCCTCCACCGGTAGCTATGCTAAAGTAGCGCGGCTTGCAAACAATCAGGGAGACCAAGCGTGTTCGAGCTGTTGAAAGCCGGTGGCATTCTGATGGTGCCAATTGTTGCCTGCTCCATTCTGGCGCTGGCCATCATTCTGGAGCGTTTCTGGACCCTCCGCGCCTCCAGGGTCGCGCCCCCCCAGACCATTAATGAGTTATGGCGCTGGATCAAGAAGAAAGAACTCAATGGCCGGAAACTGAAAGCCCTGCAGGGGTCATCGCCCCTGGGCCGGATTCTTGCCGGTGGCCTGCTTAACGCCAAGCACGGCCGCGAAATCATGAAAGAGAGCATCGAGCACGAGGCGAGCCAGGTCATCCACGATCTGGAGCGTTTCCTCAATCCGCTGGGCACGGTTGCGACGATCACTCCTCTGCTGGGTCTGTTGGGCACCGTCATCGGCATGATCAAGGTATTTGCCGAGATCCAGCTGGCTGGCGTTGGCAACGCCGGCAACCTCGCCGGTGGCATTTCCGAAGCCCTGATTACAACGGCTGCTGGCCTGAGCGTCGCTATCCCGGCACTTATCTGCCACCGCTACTTTATCCGCAGAGTGGATGAGCTGGTCGTCGGCATGGAGCAGGAAGCCATCAAGCTGGTTGAGGTAGTGCACGGAGACCGCGAAATCGACGTGGAAGGAGCCTGAACGCCGTGAAGTTCAAGCGCCAGAGGAGCCAGGAAGTCGGGGTAGACCTGACACCACTGATCGACGTGGTGTTTCTGCTGCTGATTTTCTTTATGGTTTCCACGACCTTTACCCGCGAGAGCCATCTGCAGGTTGAATTGCCCGAAGCCAGTGGCGAGCCCGCGCCGGCGTCGGAGGTGCAGCAGATCGACGTGGTGATCAATGCCGAGGGGCAGTACATTCTGAATGACCGGACATTGGTCAATAACCGGCGCGAGACGCTGGAACGGGGTGTGCGTGAGTTGGCTGAAGGCAACAATTCGCTTCCCTTTATCATCACCGCTGATGCCCGCACGCCTCACGAGTTTGTGGTTCGTGCCATGGACGTTGCCGGACGTTTGGGGTTCGCCAAGCTGAGCATCACCACTGAGCGGGAGGCTGAGAACCAGTGAAGGTACCCGAGCCTTTACCAGACCCCGCGGCCGGCCTGCCGGCGGGCAGCTGGGATACCTACAAGCGCCTGCTCGCCTATGTTAAGCCCTTCATGCTGGCCTTCTCCCTCGCGGTACTCGGTAACATTATCTATGCGGCTGCATCGACCGGTATGGCGGCAGCCATGGAATACGTCATTGCGGCGATCGAGAACCCGACCGAGCAGAATCGTCTGATGCTGACGCTGGTTATCGTTGGCGTCTTCGCATTCCGTGGGCTGGGCACGTTCCTGAGCCAGTACTTCATCAGCTATGTCGGTCGGCAGGTCATCAATGCGCTTCGCAATGATGTGTTCGATCGACTGATGACGCTGCCCTCCCGCTATTTCGATGACAATGCGGCGGGACGCCTTGTATCCAAGCTTACCTTTAACGTCGAGCAGGTGGCGGAGGCGACGACCAACGCCGTGACCATCACGCTCCGGGAAGGTCTGACCATCGTCGGTTTGCTGGGCTACATGTTCTACACCAACTGGAAATTGACGCTGATTTTTCTGGCAGTGGGACCGCTTATTGCCGCAGTGGTCAGCTATGCCAGCAAGCGCTTCCGCAAGATCAGCAAGCGTATCCAGGGTTCCATGGGCGATATCACCCACGTGGCTTCCGAATCCATTACCGGCTACCGGGTTGTTCGTACCTTTGGTGGGGAGGATTATGAGCGCCAGCGTTTTCAAGAGGTTAATAATAAAAACCTCAAGCAAAGTCTGAAGATGGCATCGACGCAGGCGATCAGCGTTCCGGTGATTCAGGTGCTGGTGGCCATCGCCATTGCCGGACTTGTCTGGATGATGTTGGCGCCGGAAATTCGCGGTGAAATGACCACCGGTCAGCTGGTGGCATTCATTACAGCAGCGACGACCATGGCAAAACCGATCCGCCAGGTAACCTCTGTTCACGCCAAGATCCAGAAGGGCGTTGCCGCGGCTTACGATGTGTTCGAAACCATCGACGAGTCGCCGGAGCAGGATCCGGGTACGTATTCGCCGGATCGCGTTGAAGGCGACATCGAGTTTGACGAAGTGGCGTTTCGGTACCGTGACCAGTTGGACAATGTTCTGGAAGGCATATCGCTCAGCATTCCTGCCGGGCAAAGTGTGGCGCTGGTTGGGCGTTCCGGCAGCGGTAAATCGACGTTGGTGAGCCTGTTGCCGAGGTTTTATGAGTACACCGGCGGCGATATCCGAATCGATGGGCACTCGTTGCGCGATTTCTCTCTGAAGGCCCTGCGTAAACAGATCGCTCTGGTGACCCAGAACGTTGTCCTGTTCAACGACACCATCGCTGCCAATATCGCCTATGGTGCCCTGAGAGACTGTACACCGGAGGAAATCCGCGAGGCCGCGGCCAAGGCTCATGCGCTCGAATTTATTGATCGTATGCCCGAGGGCCTGGATACCATGATCGGTGACAACGGGGTCATGCTTTCCGGTGGGCAGCGACAGCGGCTCGCCATCGCCCGGGCGCTGCTCAAGAACGCTCCGGTTCTGATCCTTGATGAGGCCACTTCGGCTCTGGATACGGAATCTGAACGCCACATCCAGGAAGCGCTGGAAACGGTTATGCAGGGCCGCACCACTCTGGTCATTGCGCATCGCCTGTCCACCATCGAGAAAGCGGACCGAATCCTGGTGATGGACAATGGCCGCATCGCCGAATCCGGCCGCCACGACGAACTCCTTGCCGCTGGCGGCGCCTACGCTCAGTTGCACCAGATGCAGTTTAGCGAGCAGTCATGAGTGCGGTGCAATCTGCCATGAGTTCGCTGGTTGAGCGTCTCTGGTATAGCAGCAAGCGCCCTCTGGCCTTTCTCGCACCGCTGTCATGGCTGTACCGGAGCATCGCAGAAGCCCGCCGGCGGGCCGCCTGGGATGCAAGGGATGCGTCGCTCCCGGTTCCGGTCATTGTTGTTGGCAACATCACTGCTGGTGGAACTGGCAAATCTCCGCTTACCGCCTGGCTGGTTTCTGCACTGGCATCCGATGGCTGGCGGCCGGTCATTCTCAGCAGGGGTTATGGTGGTGATGCTGGCCGATACCCACTGGAAGTCACGGCAGAGACGAGTGCTGCCGAAGCCGGCGACGAGCCTGTCATGCTGGCGCTGAGCACCGGATGTCCGGTTGTTGTTGATCCCCGACGCCGGCGGGGCGCCGACTATGCCCTTGAGAAAAACCTGGGTGATGTGCTGATTTGTGACGATGGCCTTCAACACTACAAGTTGCCCAGAGACCTGGAACTGTCGGTATTTGATGGGCAACGGGGCATCGGTAACGGCGCCTTGATCCCCGTTGGCCCGCTGCGGGAGCCGGTTTCGCGACTCGCTTCTGTGGATTTTGTTATCGTAAATGACAAAGAGCTTTCAGAGCAGGCCCTGGAAAGTTTTGTCGGTGTTGACCACCCCGCCATATTTTCCATGGTTCTTGAGCCTGCAACCCTTGTTCACCTCAGAACAGGGGAGTCGAGGGCAGTTGGCGATCTCAGGGGCAAGGCCGTGAGGGCAGTGGCCGGGATCGGAAACCCGGCCCGGTTTTTCGATACACTCAGAATCCTGGGCGCGGATGTTGCCGAGGCGGCCTTTCCGGATCACCATCGTTTTCGCCCTGAGGATCTGACCAGTGATACCGATGAGTTGATAGTCATGACGGCAAAAGACGCGGTGAAATGCCGGGAATTTGCGCCCGAGAATGCCTGGAGCCTCACAGTTGAGGCCAGATTGCCGGGGCCGTTCCGTGACGCGTTTCTGGCCCGGGTTCGCCAATGTTCCGAGCCGTTAACTTCCTGATATCAAGTGAGTAAGCAACATGGATAAAAAACTGTTGGCGCTGTTGGCCTGTCCGGTCTGCAAGGGCGACCTGAAACTCAACGAGGACAGAACCGAACTGGTCTGTTATCAGGACGCCATGGCGTTCCCGATCCGCGAGGGGATTCCCGTGATGTTGGCCACCGAAGCCCGGACCCTGTCCACCGATGAGCGTCTGCACAAGCGCTAAATCCAAGTCAGCCAGGTGGTTACCACATGTCTTTTACCGTTGTGATTCCGGCCCGCTATGCTTCCAGCCGCCTCCCGGGCAAGCCTCTGGCAGACATTGCCGGAAAGCCGATGATCCAGCATGTCTGTGAGCGTGCTGCTGAAAGCCGGGCAGACAGGGTAGTTGTTGCCACGGACGACGATCGGATCCGGACTGCTTGCGAAGGCTTTGGTGCAGAAGTGGTCATGACATCACCCAACCACGCCAGCGGCACCGACCGCCTCGAGGAGGTGGCACGGGTGCTGGGTTTCGGGCCTGATCATCGGGTAGTTAACGTCCAGGGTGACGAACCCCTGATCCCGCCTGAACTGATCAACCAGGTGGCGGACAATCTGGAGTTTTACCCGGAAGCTGCCATTGCCACCCTGTGTGAGCGGATCCACGACCCGGAGCACGTGTTCAATCCCAATGTGGTCAAGGTTGTGTTCGATCACCGGGGGATCGCCCATTATTTCAGTCGTGCGCCGATCCCGTGGGCCAGGGATCAGTGGCGAGAGGGCACACCTTTGACGGGACTGGATACCTCCCTGCCGGATAATGTCGGGTATTTCCGGCATATCGGCATCTATGGTTACCGTGCTTCCGTCCTGGCCGAGTTTGTCAGCTGGGCGCCTGCTCCAACCGAGGTTACCGAATCTCTGGAACAGTTGAGGGCACTCTATAATGGTGCCCGTATCCACGTGGATGTGGCTGCCGTGAACCCGCCGGGCGGCGTTGATACCGACGCGGATTTGCAACGGGTCCGAAGCTGGCTGGAGAGGAGGAAAAACGAGAATGACTGAACCGGTAAACGTTCTTTTCGTGTGCCTGGGTAACATCTGTCGATCGCCCAGTGCCGAAGGTGTGTTTCGCTCATTGGTAGAGCAGGCGGGCCTGGCAGAGCAGGTCCACATCGATTCCTGTGGCACCGGCGACTGGCACATTGGCAAGAGTCCCGACGGCCGCTCCCAGGAGGCTGCCCGTCGCCGGGGCATCGATATCAGTGGATTGCGGGCCCGCCAGTTCAGTCCGGACGATCTGGAAACCTTTGACTACGTGCTGGTGATGGATCGCCAGAACCTGGCGGACATCAAGGACGCATGGCATCAGAATGGCGGCACCCGGCCGGCCTTGTTTCTGGAGTACGGCCAGTCGCCCCATCAGGAGGTGCCAGATCCCTATTACGGTGGTGATGACGGTTTCGAAACCGTGCTTGACCTGATTCAGGAAGCCGGCGAGGGCCTGCTGGCGGACATCCGGGGGCGTCTGGCTTGAGTCAGCAGCCGGAAATTCGGGAAAACATCGAGCTGGAAGCGCTGAACACCCTGCACGTGCCGGCCAGAGCCCGTTTTTTTGCCGAGGTTCACAGCGCAGATGAGCTCTCTCAGTCTCTGGAATGGGCCTCGTTGGAGCATCAGGAAGTGCTGATTCTGGGTGGCGGGAGCAATCTTGTGTTCGCGGGTGACTTCGCGGGGCTGGTGGTCCGTCTGGCCATTCGTGGCCGCCGTTGGGAGCACATCGAAGGCCACAGGGCCACCCTGGTGCTTGGAGCCGGTGAGAACTGGCATGAGGCGGTTCTGTATGCGGCCCGGGCCGGTTATCGCGGCATCGAGAATCTGGCGTTGATCCCGGGGACGGCCGGTGCGGCGCCCGTGCAGAATATTGGTGCCTACGGTGTCGAGCTCGGCGATTGTCTGGAATCCGTCACCGCACTGGATCGCAGTTCGGGTGAGCTGGTTGCTCTCAGTAATGCCGAGTGCCGTTTTGCCTATCGCGACAGCCTGTTCAAGCAGACGCCGGGCCGCTATGTGATCACCGAAATCCGTTTGGGTCTGTCCCGCTCACGTCCTCTTGTGCTCGGATATAGGGATCTCCGGGAGTACCTCGGTGATTCGGCGGAAACCGCCCTCGACCCGCTGCAGGTAGCAGAGGCCGTGATGGCTATTCGCCGACGAAAGTTGCCGGACCCGGATATGATTCCGAATGCCGGGAGTTTCTTCAAGAACCCGGTGGTTGACCGAGAGACGTTCGAGGCACTTAGAGAGCGACACCCGGATATTGTGGCCTATCCCCAGGTGCATGGTGTCAAACTGGCAGCGGCCTGGCTGATCGATCAAAGTGGCTGGAAAGGCTTCAGGAATGCCCGGGTGGGCGTTCATAACCGACAGGCGCTGGTTATGATTAACCACTCGGGCGGCACAGGTGCCGACATACTCGAGCTTGCCAAAGAGGTTTGCCAATCAGTGGTTGAGCGGTTCGGCATAACCCTGGAAATGGAGCCAGGCATCGTGGGTGGTTCAGGAAGGGAAAATCCCTGACGACACGGCTTCACGCCAGTGCCGTCCAGGGGTTGTCTTCAAATGGGGATAGGCTTCAGAGCCCTTTGCGGGGCGAGGCGTTCACCAGGAATGGCAGCGCTTCGGCTACCGGAATATCCTGTTTTTCCGCATCCCTTCGACCCTTGTATTCCAGGGTTCCTGCGGCCAGACCGCGCTCGGACACCACGAACCTGTGCGGGATACCGATCAGTTCCATATCGGCGAACTTCACACCCGGGCGCTCTTTGCGGTCATCCAGAAGCACATCATAACCGGCCTGGCGGAGCTGCTCGTAAAGCTTTTCGCCGGCTTCCGCAACTGTGGGTGATTTGTGGGCGTTAAGCGTGACGATAGCCACCTGGAAAGGCGCAATGGCGTCGGGCCAGATGATGCCGTTGTCGTCGTGGTTCTGCTCAATGGCTGCGGCAACAACCCGGGACACGCCCAGGCCGTAGCAACCCATCTCCATGGTCACGGTCTTGCCGTTCTCATCCAGAACCGTGGCGTTCATGGCAGTACTGTACTTGTTTCCAAGTTTGAAGATGTGGCCCACTTCAATGCCGCGCCGGATCTCCAGAGAGCCCTTGCCATCCGGGCTGGGGTCTCCCTCAACCACGTTGCGCAGGTCTTCCACCCGTTCAAGCGCTGCGTCTCTCTCCCAGTTCACCCCGGTCAGGTGGAAACCTTCCCGGTTGGCGCCGCAGACAAAGTCGGCCAGATGCGCGGCACTGCGGTCGACAATGACGGGCACGTTGAGTTTTAACGGTCCGATCGATCCGGCCTTGCAGCCAACGGCCTGTTCGATTTCTTCATCGGTGGCCATGGTCAGAGGCTCGGCAACGCCGGCCAGGTTTTCGGCCTTGATCTCGTTCAGGGTGTGATCGCCACGCAGAACCAGTGCAACCAGGCCGGAATTGCCATCTTCGTCAGCTTCCGCCTTCACCAGCAGGGTCTTGACCGTGCGGGTAGCATCAATGCCTAGCAGCGTTGACACCGCCTCAATGGTTTTCTGATCCGGAGTAGCGACTTCCTTCATCTCCTCAGCCGGAGCAGGGCGGGTGCCAATCGGAGCTACCGCCTCTGCTTTCTCGATATTGGCCGCATAATCGCTTTCTGTACTGAACACGATGTCGTCTTCGCCGGAGGACGCGAGTACGTGGAATTCGTGGGATGCACTGCCACCAATGGCGCCGGAGTCTGCCTGTACGGCACGGTAATCCAGGCCAAACCGGTCGAAGATAGCGCAGTAGGTGCTGTGCATCAGTTCATAGGTTTCGTTCAGGGATTCGGCGTTCAGATGGAAGGAATAAGCGTCCTTCATCAGGAATTCCCGCGCGCGCATAACGCCGAACCGGGGGCGACGCTCGTCCCGGAATTTGGTCTGGACCTGGTAGAAATTGGCGGGCAACTCCTTGTAGCTGCTGATCTCATTCCGGATCAGGTCGGTAATGACCTCTTCGTGGGTCGGTCCGAAACAGAAATCACGGCCATGACGGTCTTTCATTCGCAGCAGTTCGCCGCCGTACTGGGTCCAGCGTCCGGATTCCTCCCAGAGTTCGGCCGGCTGGACCGCAGGCATCAACACTTCCTGAGCGCCACTCTTGTCCATTTCTTCGCGAACGATTCGCTCAACCTTACGCAGGGTGCGCAGGCCCATCGGCAACCAGGTGTATAACCCGGCGGCCAGTTTGCGGATCATGCCGGCACGCAACATCAACTGATGGCTGATGATCTCGGCGTCGGCGGGGGTCTCTTTCTGGGTGGCAATCAGGTAGCGGCTTGCTCGCATCGTGTCTTCCGTTTGTAATAAATCTGAAGTGTTAGACTAATGGACAGGCGGCGGTTGGCCCGCCGGAGCCTTTATTTGTCGTAAAGTGGCCATTATTGTACGGAGCCTGTTGCACAAGGTACAGATGATGACCGACGAATCTATTGATGTCGCACCGCGGCGTAGGCCGGTTCAGGCACGCAGCCGGGAGCGCGTCAACACCATCCTTCGCCATGCCGCCGCCATTTTTCATGAGACCGGTGTCGATGCCGCGAGCATGTCAGCCATTGCCCGACAGTCGGGCATGTCACTCGCTTCCCTCTACCGTTATTTTCCTAACAAGGCGGCCATCGTCCATGCCATTGCCGAACAACACGTGGAAAAGATGGAGCAGGCTCTGCGGGAACGGTTGCAGGAATTGAGCCTTAGCGATGCGGTAGACGTTCTCATTGATCAGTTTTACGAGTTCTACCGTCATGAGCCCGCCTACTCGGCGATCTGGAGTGGCGTGGAGGCAATGCCGGAGTTGAGGGAGCTGGATCTGAGAGAGCTTTACACCAACGCTCGCGATCTGGACCAGAAACTCAAAGAGGAGTGTCCCCGGATTCCTGATGATCGACGCTGGACCGCAAGCCTTTTGCTGCCACGGTCCGCCGGCACTGTACTTCGGCTGGCGGTAACTCTGCCCGACGCCCAGGGTCGGCAACTGGTGGAAGAGCTTAAATGTATGGCAAGGGCTTACGTCCGAGAGCTTGTCGCCTGAATCAGGAAAGGTACCCCAGTGGCAGGGCAGTACTGTCGATGACTCGCCGGAGTACAAAGCTGGAGTGCACTCCGCTGACGCCCTGAATGCGGGTAATGCGGTTCAACAGAAAATGGTGGTAGTGGTCCATGTCGGGTACCACCACTTTGAGCATGTAATCGGCGTCCTGGCCGGTAATCAGATAGCACTCCTGCACCTCTGGGTACTCTGCAACCTGCTCTTCAAACGCGGCGAAACGCTCGGGCGTATGCCGGTCCATGCCAATCAGGATGATCGCCGTCAGTGAGAGGCCAAGTTTCTTGTGGTCCAGAATGGTGACGGTTCTGACGATGATACCGGCATCCTCAAGCGCCCGCACACGACGGAGGCAGGGTGAAGGAGATAGGCCAACTTTCTCTGCCAGTTCCTGGTTGGTCAGGGAGCCATCCTGCTGGATCTGTTCGAGGATTCGACGGTCCATCTTGTCAATTTTGGCGAGTGTTTTCTGTTTCTCGGTCATAAAATTCCAAGAATTCCATTTATCGGGCAATTTATAGATTAGAAAATACGCTTTCCCATCTAAGTTCGCAATCAAATAGCAGCTTTATCGCGTTAACCTGTACCCATAGAAGAATTCATTCCCGAAACCGCAAGGAATTACACGCATGGCTTTCGATCATCGCAAATACGTTGCGTTCAAACCTGTTGCCAAAACCGACCGCCGCTGGCCGGACAAGGTCATAGATAAGGCGCCAGCCTGGTGTGCCGTAGACCTTCGGGATGGTAATCAGGCACTGGTGAAGCCCATGTCGGTCGCACAGAAAACGCGGATGTTCGAATTGCTGGTGAAGTTGGGCTTCAAGGAAATCGAGATCGGTTTTCCCGCTGCCAGCCAGCCGGATTTCGATTTCTGCCGGAAGCTGATTGAAGAAAACCGCATTCCCGAGGATGTGAAGATCCAGGTGCTGACCCAGGCCCGTCCCGAGTTGATCGAGCGCAGCTATGAAGCATTGGCCGGCGCCCGAAAGGCAATCGTGCATGTCTACAACTCCACCTCCACGGTTCAGCGGGAGCAGGTATTTGGTCTGGATCGGGACGGCATCAGGGACATTGCCGTCAATGGTGCCAAACTGGTTCGCGACATTGCCGCCCGCCACCCGGAGACCGAGTGGACGTTCCAGTATTCACCGGAGAGCTTTACCGGTACCGAGCTGGATTTCGCCGCAGAAGTGATTGATGCCGTGAGCGAGGTCTGGCGCCCGGATGAGGGTCAGCCGATGATCATCAACCTGCCTGCCACCGTTGAAATGGCGACACCGAATGTGTTCGCGGATCAGATCGAGTGGATTTGCGACAACATCCAGCGCCGTGAACACATCAGCATCAGTGTGCACACCCATAATGATCGTGGCTGCGCCGTGGCCGCTGCCGAACTGGCGGTCATGGCCGGAGCCGACCGGGTCGAGGGCACCCTGATGGGCAACGGTGAGCGCACCGGCAACATGGATCTGGTGACCATGGCCATGAACCTATACTCCCAGGGCATTGATCCCACGCTGGATCTGTCCGGCATGGCAGAGATCACCGAGGTGGTCGAGGCCTGTACGGAGATTTCCACCCACCCCCGTCATCCTTACGCTGGCGAACTGGTCTTCACCGCCTTCTCAGGCAGCCATCAGGACGCCATTCGCAAGTGTCTGGCCCGTCGCAAGGATGGAGAAACCTGGAATGTCGCGTATCTACCCATCGACCCGTTCGATGTCGGCCGCCGCTATGAGGAAGTGGTTCGCATCAACAGTCAGTCTGGCAAGGGCGGTGTCGCCTATGTGTTGGAGCGGGATTACAACATCAGCCTGCCACGCTGGTTGCAGATCGAGTTCAGCAAGGTTGTCCAGAGAGAGGCGGAAACCAACGGCGGCGAGATTGACTCACTGACCATTCATCGCCTGTTCGAGGATCGCTATTTGAGAGTCCACGACGATTGGGCGCTGCGCTCCTACGACCTGCATCGGGACGAAGAGGGTGTGCACGCCGAAGTGTCGGTCGGTCGCGATGCGTCGCCGGTTCGTCTGGATGGCCATGGGCTGGGCGCTGTGGAGGCCGTATCGGAGGCGCTGGAGAAGCGTTTTGGTATCTCCATTGCAGTCGAGGCTTATGACGAGTTTGCGCTGGGTGAGGGCACCAATGCCAACGCACTGGCGTGTATTCGCTTGACCGCAAGCGGAATACATTGCAGCGCTGCGGCCCTGGCAGAAGACACTACGTCTGCCACCTTGCAGGCCTTGTTTTCGGCAGTCGCCCAGGCAGTGGGTATCGAAATGCCTGAGGCGGAAGCGGAGCCTGAAACCGCGGGTGCCTGAAAACCTGCCGTCCTGACGACACAAGCCGGCACGAATGCCGGCTTGTTGGTTTTCCGATGCCCGTGAGGGGCAAAGGACGGAGCGTAGACCCTCAGACCGGGGTAACGTTTTCCGCCTGCGGGCCTTTCGGGCCCTGTGTTACGGTGAACTGCACCTGCTGGCCTTCGGTCAGGGTGCGGAAACCGCTTGCATTGATTGCGCTGTAGTGAACAAACACGTCGCTGCCACCGTCCTGAGCAATGAAGCCAAAGCCTTTGGACTCGTTAAACCACTTAACGTGGCCGGTTTTAGTATCGGACATTGATCTTTCCTGTCTTTCTGTAATTTGCCCTCACGGGACCTTCAAAATTCCACACGGAATCGTTGCTGAGAAATCCAGAGAGTACTGAGGAAGGGGCAACGAAGAGCACTTCGGCAGGACGTTGAAACGCATTCACCAAATACCGCTGTATTTTCACAGCAATTTCAGTATAGACCGACTTTGGGGGGCGTCAACGAAATTTTTGCACCTTTCGTGAAGGTTTTATTGCCGTCAAAAACAACAGGTTGGGATTTGATTGGGCAAAAATTGCCCGCCCCCGGTCCAGGAGGGGCGGGCAGCATTCAGGGCGGCTCTGTCAGCGACGGAATTGCTCGCTGATTTCCTCCAGAATGGCAGGGTCATCAATGGTGCTGGGCACCGAGTATTCCTCGCCATCGGCGATCTGGCGGATAACCCGTCTGAGGATCTTGCCGGAACGGGTCTTGGGAAGGCGATCAACCACCAGGGCGCGCCGGAAACAGGCGATGGCACCAATCTTGTCTCGAACCATCTCCACCAGCTCGTCTTCCAGTTCGTCATGGTCGATGGTTGCGCCGTCCTTGATCAGAACCAGTCCAATGGGGATTTGTCCCTTCATATCATCGTGCGCACCCACAACGCAGCATTCGGCTATGGCCGGGTGGGAGGCGACCACTTCCTCCATCTCGCCGGTGGAAAGCCTGTGGCCGGCGACATTGATAACGTCATCGGTACGGCCCATGACGAACACGTACCCGTCGTCGTCAATGAAGCCCCCGTCGCCGGAGCTGTAGAATCCCGATATCGGTTCCAGGTAGGTTTTGCGGAAGCGCTCATCGTCGCCCCAGACGGTCGTCATACAGCCGGGTGGCAGTGGCAGTTTTACGGCAATCTGACCCTGCTCGCCGGCGGGCATTTGACTGCCGTTCATGTCTACTACCTGAACGTTGTAGCCGGGGGAGGGTGCGGTTGCCGAGCCTGGCTTGGTCGCCATTAACTCGATTCCCACCGGATTACAGCAAATGGCCCAGCCGGTTTCGGTCTGCCACCAGTGGTCGAGAACCGGCAGGCCAGTGTGCTCCTTCAACCACTCATAGGTGGCCGGATCGAGCCGCTCGCCGGCCAGGAACAGTCGTTTCAGTGAACTGATGTCGTAGCGTGACAGCTGGTCTGCTTCCGGATCTTCCTTGCGGACGGCCCGAAATGCGGTCGGGGCAGTGAACAGCATGTTCACTTTGTGGTCCTGAACCACCCGCCAGAAGGCACCGGCATCCGGCGTTTTCACCGGCTTGCCCTCGTACATGATGGTGGTGCAACCCGCAAACAATGGGGCGTAAACGATGTAGCTGTGGCCAACGACCCAACCAACGTCAGAGGCGGCCCAGTAAACATCACCGGGTTTGGCATCGTAGACCAGCTTCATGCTGTAGTTGAGCGCAACCGCGTGACCACCGTTGTCGCGCACCACACCTTTGGGTTTACCGGTGGTACCCGAAGTGTAAAGAATATAGAGCGGGTCTGTTGACTTGACGGGCACCGGGTCGGCCGGTTCGGCCGTTCCCATCAACTCGTTCCAGTCGTAGTCACGGCCAGCCTGAAGGTCGGCCTTCGCCTGTGGGCGCTGGTAAACGATGCAGGTCTCCGGTTTGTGGTTGGCCTGATCGATGGCCTTGTTGACCAGAGGCTTGTACTCGATCACCCGGGCGACTTCGATACCGCAGGAGGCGGTAATCACGGCCTTTGGTTTGGCGTCATCAATGCGTACGGCCAGTTCGTGGGCAGCAAAGCCGCCAAAGACCACAGAGTGAATAGCCCCAATCCGCGCGCAGCCCAGCATCGCAATGACGGCTTCCGGGATCATAGGCATATAGATGATGACCCGATCACCCTTGGTGATACCGCGTTCCTTCAGGGCACCGGCGAAACGGGCCACTTCATCGGTCAGTTCGTTGTAGGTGTAGGAGCGCTGGGAATCGGTAACCGGAGAGTCGTAGATCAGGGCTTTCTGGTCACCACGGCCTGCACGGATGTTGGCATCCAGCGCGACATCGCAGGTGTTCAGGGTACCGTCGGGGAACCACTGCCCGTGGCCATTGTCGGTTGGCTGCCAGATGGTTTTCGGCGGTTCAATCCAGTCTATCTTTTCCGCCTGTTCACGCCAGAAGTCGTCCGGTTTGTCTATCGACCGCCGGAACTCTGAGTGGTAGTCCATACATTCCACCTCATCGTGCCTGTTGTTGTTTTAATACCTTTCCTGACAACTTTAGGCCGTTTGAAATCATGGACTAGTAGACCATTGGCTTAGTCTTGGGGGTCTAGGGGCCAGTTTCTTCTGCAGATTTGACTGAAGTCACCTTCGCAGTCATTTCACCCTGCGCAACGCGGGCTGAGATGGTGTCGCCCGGGTTAACGTTTGAGGTATCCCGCAGAATCTGTCCTTCGCTGTCGCGTACGATCGAATACCCTCGTCCAAGCGTCGCAAGGGGGCTGACCACATTCAGAGTCTGCGCTGCGTGTTCCAGATTGTCGCGGCGCTGTTTCAGTTCGTGTTGCATCACAGAAACCAATCGCTCGCTTACGCGCCGCAGAGCGTCCTGACTGTCCGAAAGCTGGCGGCGGGGTGACTGCATTACCAGTCTCTGGCGTAGATGATCATTGCGCACGCCAACGGTTGTCAGGCGTTGGCGAATGACTTTCTGGAGGCGCATCTCGAGCTCATCCATTCGCTGTGCTTTCTCCAGAAGCTCCCTTCTGGGGTCGCGCAACCGGGCGCTCAGATGTCCGACCTGGGTGCGCAGACGCTTCAGGGCGAGCCCGATGGCGTTGGACAGGCGGAATTCCCGTTCTTGCAGCTGTTTGAGCCAGTCTGACTGATCTGGCGAAATCTTTTCAGCGGCAGCCGAAGGTGTCGGAGCCCGAAGATCCGCTACGAAATCGGCAATGGTCACATCCACCTCGTGACCAACCGCGCTGACCGTGGGAATCCGGCAAGCGGAAATGGCACGGGCGACCGCCTCCTCGTTGAAGCACCAGAGATCCTCCAGGGAGCCACCGCCACGGCCAATAATCAGAACATCGGCAACGCCGTGGTTCTGTGCGGCTTCGATGGCTCGTACGATGTCAGCGGTAGCCGCCTTGCCCTGAACGGCAGTGGGGTAGAGCGTTACGGGTATAGCAGGGCACCGCCGGGCGAGAACGGTGAGTATGTCGTGGATCGCAGCGCCGGTGGGCGAGGTGACAACGCCAATGTGCCTGGGCAGTGAGGGCAGCGGTTTCTTGCGGGCCTGGTCAAACAGCCCTTCGGCCAGCAGTTTGCGTTTGAGCTCCTCGAAGGCCTGTTGGAGGGCACCGAGCCCCGCTGGCTCAATGTGCTCAACGATAATCTGGAAGTCGCCGCGGTTCTCGTAAAGGGTGACCTTGCCGCGGATCCGTACCTGATCGCCCTCTTTCGGCGGTGTGCGGATGCGCTGGTTCATGCCCCGGAACATGGCACACCGCACCTGGCATTTGCGGTCTTTCAGGGAAAAGTACCAGTGGCCGGAAGAGGGGCGAGAAAATCCGGAGAGTTCACCTTCCACCCACACCTGCATAAAGCTCGACTCCAGAAGGTGTCTGGCCTGGTGGTTGAGCTCGCTAACGCTGAGTGCCCGGGGGCGGGTGTCCTGAAGATGCGGCGTCGCCGGTCCTGATCCGTCGTTATACATACGCAATAGCCGAAAAGAGGGAGGGTAAAAATAGCCAAATTTCAAAAAGATGCAATCGAACCTTAAAAAAGGGCCGGTTTACTGTCCTCGAGAGCCCCATTATAATAGATCGATTAAGGATTTTGCTTTGTCGTACCGCCGCGGGTACGGCACGGAAATTCCCAACTTAGCACGATCAAAAGGCGGATCCCAATGCTGCGAATTGCCGAAGAAGCCCTCACATTTGATGACGTTCTGCTGGTTCCCGGATATTCAGAAGTCCTGCCCCATGAGGTCAGCCTGCAGACCCAGTTGACCAAGGGTATCACTCTCAATATCCCTCTTCTGTCTTCTGCAATGGATACCGTTACCGATGCAGAGCTGGCCATTGCCATGGCGCAGGAAGGCGGTATCGGCATCATGCACAAGAACATGACCGTTGAGCAACAGGCGGCGGCTGTGCGTAAGGTCAAGAAGTTCGAAAGTGGTGTCGTGAAGGATCCGATTACCGTTTCGCCCGAAACAACCGTTCGCGAACTGGTTGATATCACCATGGCGAACAGCATCTCCGGTCTTCCGGTGGTGGATGGCCACGACCTGATCGGCATCGTAACCGGCCGAGACATCCGTTTTGAGAGCCGGATGGACACGCTGGTTCGGGATATCATGACACCGAAGGAAAAGCTGGTTACGGTCAAGGAAGGCGCCTGTCTCGAGGAAGTGAAAGAGCTGCTGCATCGCCACCGGATCGAGAAGGTTCTGGTCGTCAACGATAACTTCGAGCTGCGCGGCTTGATCACGGTCAAGGATATCCAGAAGGCGAAAGATTACCCGCTGGCGTGTAAAGACGACCAGGGCCGTTTGAGAGTCGGCGCGGCCGTCAGCACCGGTGGCGACACCGAGGCCCGAATCACGGCATTGGCCGAAGCCGGGGTCGACGTGATCGTGGTGGATACGGCTCACGGTCATTCCCGTGGCGTTATCGAACGCGTTCGCTTTATCAAAAAGAATTTCCCCGATGTTCAGGTGATTGGCGGCAACATCGCCACGTCACACGCGGCGCTCGCCCTGGCCGAAGCCGGCGCGGATGCTGTCAAGGTAGGCATTGGCCCCGGTTCCATCTGCACCACCCGCATCGTGGCGGGTATTGGCGTGCCCCAAATTTCCGCGGTTTCCAACGTGGCAGCAGCTCTTAAGGAACACGGAGTCCCGGTAATTGCAGATGGCGGCATCCGTTTCTCCGGTGATATCGCCAAAGCCATTGCCGCTGGCGCCCATAGCGTCATGATCGGCAGCCTGCTGGCAGGTACCGATGAGGCACCTGGCGAAGTGGAGCTGTTCCAGGGCCGCAGCTACAAGGCCTATCGTGGCATGGGCTCCATCGGCGCGATGGGCCAGGGCTCCAGCGACCGTTACTTCCAGGATGCCAGTAAAGGTATCGAGAAACTGGTCCCGGAAGGTATCGAAGGCCGCGTTGCCTGCAAAGGTCCGATGCGCAACATCGTTCACCAATTGGTTGGTGGTCTGCGGGCTGCCATGGGCTACACCGGTAGCGCTACCATGGAAGAAATGCGCACCAAGCCTGAATTCGTGCGCATCACCAACGCGGGTATGCGTGAGAGCCACGTACACGATGTGACCATCACCAAAGAATCGCCCAACTACCGTATCGGTTAACCATTGCCCTACCAGACGCGGCCCCCAGAGGGCCGCGTTGTTTATTCAGCCCCGAGGACTCCATGGCCCAGAACATCCACGACCACCGCATCCTGATTCTCGATTTCGGTTCCCAGTACACCCAGCTGATTGCCCGCCGTGTTCGCGAGATCGGCGTTTACTGTGAGATCAAGGCGTTCGATATCACCGATGAAGAGCTCAATGAGTTCAATCCCAAAGGGATTATTCTTGCAGGTGGTCCGGAGTCGGTAACTCAACTGGGCGGTCCCCGGGCGCCGGAAGGGTTGTTTGACCGCGGCATTCCGATTCTCGGCATCTGTTATGGCATGCAGACCATGGCGGAGCAGCTCGGGGGCCGCGTTGCCAGTTCCGAGAAGCGCGAGTTTGGCTATGCCCAGGTTAAGGTCCGGGCCAAGGGTCCACTGCTGGCGGATATCACCGATCATCTGACTCCGGCTGGAGAGTCATTGCTGGACGTGTGGATGAGCCACGGTGACAAGGTGGTGGCGATGCCGGAAGGCTTCGAGCTGCTGGCCTCCACCGAGAGCGCACCAATTTCTGCGATGCAGGACCTCAGCCGGAACCTGTACGGCGTTCAGTTCCACCCCGAAGTCACCCACACCCTCCAGGGCAAGCGGATTCTCGAGCATTTCATTCTGACTATCTGTAAGTGCGAGGCTCTCTGGACACCGGCCAAGATCGTTGATGACGCGGTTCGGCAGATTCGCGAGCAGGTCGGCACAGACAAGGTACTGCTTGGCCTGTCCGGTGGTGTCGACTCGTCGGTGACGGCTGCGCTGCTGCACCGCGCGATCGGTGATCAGCTGACCTGCGTCTTCGTGGACAATGGGCTGTTACGGCTGCACGAAGGCGATCAGGTGATGGACATGTTCGCCAGCAACATGGGCGTTAAGGTAATTCGGGTTGATGCCGAAGACCTGTTTCTGTCGAAGCTCAAAGGCGTCAATGATCCCGAGCAGAAACGGAAGATCATCGGCAATACTTTTATCGACGTGTTCGACGACGAAGCGGCCAACATCCGGGACGTCAACTGGCTGGCCCAGGGTACGATCTATCCCGACGTCATCGAGTCTGCCGCTTCCAAGACGGGCAAGGCCCATGTGATCAAATCCCACCACAACGTGGGCGGCCTGCCGGAAACCATGAAGATGAAGCTCGTGGAGCCCCTGCGCGAATTGTTCAAGGACGAAGTGCGCCGGATCGGCCTTGAGCTTGGCCTTCCGTACGACATGGTTTACCGGCACCCGTTCCCGGGACCGGGCCTTGGGGTGCGTATTCTTGGGGAAGTGAAAAAGGAATACGCCGATATCTTGCGTAAGGCAGATGCCATCTTCCTGGAAGAGCTTCATCGGGCGGATTTCTACCACAAGACGAGCCAGGCCTTTGCGGTGTTCCTGCCGGTCAAGTCGGTGGGCGTGGTAGGTGACGCCCGCCGCTACGAATACGTGGTGGCTCTCCGCGCTGTGGAAACCATCGATTTCATGACCGCACGCTGGGCGCATCTGCCGTACGATCTCCTTGAGACTGTTTCGAACCGGATCATCAATGAGATCACCGGTGTATCCCGGGTGACATATGATGTTTCCTCCAAACCGCCGGCAACGATTGAGTGGGAATGATCGTGCCTTAATACTGGAGCGGAATTTGCTGTCCCTACCAGAGGTTCGAGGGTTCGTCGCTAGAACGAGAAGCGGGCGCCAAACATGGGCCCGCTAAAACTGAAATCCTGCATAAGACCCTGTGAACCGAGATCATACTCCAGGTGTCTATAGCTGATCATCAGGCCTCCCCACCCGAATGCGTAGGATGCGCCGGTCAGTGCTTGCCAGGTAAGGTCAGCATCGCCGGTTCCGACATCAAGATAGTAATTCAAAGACCAGTTGCCGTTACCAATGTTGGTCGCACCTTTGGTGCCAACGAGCACATCCCAGAATTCCTGGTCGGAATCGACGGATCCTTGTCGATCCAAAACGCTTCCTCCGCCTGGCAACTCAACGTCAACGCTGAGGTTCCAGCTGGTTTTTGCTTCAATGCTGAAGTAACGGGTACCTGCAAAAACGTCGAGCGATGAGCGAGCATCCTTGAGCAGGTTATAACCACCTGCCAGAGTCACAGCGAAGCCATCGATGTCGGTCCTGGTGTTCAGGTTTGTGCTTGCATCTACAGGAAGACGGTCGCCTGTTCCTGACAAGACTGACACAACTCGGTCGTCATCCGATTCCAGCCCCAGATAAATAACATCTGAAAAAATAAGGAAGCGTTCTTTTCGGGCTTCTCCCTGGAGGAGGAACGCGCCGTTCAGCAGGTCAAGCCAGTCGGTCGGTCCCACATCAACCCGTGCGGACCCACCATTATTGTTGTTGCTGGGGAGGTCATAGTTCAGCTTGCCGCTGATCGTTGGCAACCAAAGGTAGGGCGTTAACTGAAATTGCCAATCACCAGTGACTTCGCCTGCCATTGCGCTTTGAAAGGCCAGGGGGGCTAGCAGAAGTAGCTTTGAATTCTTCATCGGTTCTCCGGCGAGGGTGTATGCGTAATCCTTGCGCCAGTCGGTTTTAGCGGGCGTTTTCGTGACTCTTATTTGGCCTTCTCTACGGCGACTGCCAGAGACTCAGTAATCGTTAACGCAACGATATCGCCGACCTCAGCTCGCCTGAGGTTCTCGGGATTTCTCGCAACATATTCCTGCAATTCTCCGTCAGGCCCTTCGAGAATGAAGGTGTTATCTTCAAGATTGATGGCTTTTACGACCGAAACAATGACAACGGAATCCACAGCCATGCCTGACGGCATCTCGCCTTCATCGGCACGTGCAGCTGCCAGTATTTCGGCCTGATCTGGTCCAAGACCGTCTCCCGCCATGACTTCAATGGAAATGGTTCGGACATGCTCTGCAACGAGAGTGTCTCCGGGTGAAACCTGTTTCAGGTTGCGGACACTGTCACTGGCGATCAGCGTTTGCGTTTCACCCATGTCGTCGATCAGGGTGATTTCACGAGTCTCGTAGTTAATGGATTTTACGACAGCTCTGACCGTCCGGGTCTGGCTGGCCGAAAACGAGGGTTTTGTAACGCTTGCTGATACTGAGCCGTCGCTCGGAGTTGCCGCAGTGGCGATCTGGCTGGGTAAACTAGCCAGGCTGGCACAGAAAACCAATCCAGCTAAGGAAAGTTGTTGGAAGCTTTTCATCAATCGAACCTCGTGAAGTTGATAACATCCGGTGTGAAAATCAAAACTGCTCCGGCACTCGTTTTAATCGAATACAGCTCTTAGAAATCGAATCTGAGGTATGCCAGCGCCTTCGTATTGCCAATCCAAGTCGCCCTAATAGCTGTTTTTCGAGACCCCAACGTCAAGCTTTACGGAATTGATGCTTTCGACTTCTCGAGCCCAAGGTCATCCTCCATGTTCATAGTCTGACTATTCCTCTATAGCTGTACGGACGCTATCAAGAAAGCGCATAGCGTTATCGGAACGGGCGCGTCGACAGTCGATTATGAACGCTCCGGGCTCTCCTCACCTGTCTGGCTCTGGTGCAAGGTATCGGAAGGTGATTCTCCGAACAGCCGCTTGTAGTCGAGCGAAAACTGGCCCATATGTGCGAAGCCGCACTCGCGCGCGACACTGCAAACTGTGGTGATAGACGGTTCGGCATGCTGAAGTAGCATATTGGCTTTTCTCAAACGTTCCCGTTTTAAGAAGGCCATTGGTGTGATGCCATAGGTGCGCAGAAAAAGATAACCGAGCGTTCGCTTGCTTACACCAGACGCTTCAGAAAGATGACCGAGCTGGATTCTTTCTTTCATGTGTCGTGCGATGTAGGCAAGCGCTTCATCCAGTCTGCTGTGATAGGTCGATCTCTTATTCGGCATGGTCAAGATATTTCACAACACAGTTCGACGCTGGATTGCGTGAGCGTTGATTCTAGGGCGGAAGGAAATTGCTTCGCTATCGTGAATCCGCACGAAACAGGATCGGCGGCAAAGCGATTGGGGCGGGCAAAAGAGGCTGGGGCTAGGTGATCGCCCGCCCGCTTGACGCCTTTAGGTGGCTACGGCACATGGTGCAGGCGCAGCAAACGTAAATAGCGGGAAGGGCTGGTTCCGAAGGCGTCGGCGAAAGCTTATTCAAGGTAGCGACGGCTGGCCAATCGAATTTTGTATTCAAGTGGAAATCCGGAAAGGCGGACGGTATTCTGCCGTTGCCTGACAGGGCATGGTCAAATAGTGCCGATTGTGAATAATCGACGGAATGCCGCATTCAATGCCTGACCGTAATGAAATTGACGAATTTTGGATGAATCGCGCGCTCCAGCTGGCTGTTGAGGCTGCAGCAAAGGGAGAGGTGCCTGTTGGTGCTGTCGTGGTCCTTGATGGCAAGGAAATCGGCGCTGGTTTTAACGCGCCGATTTCCGGTTGTGATCCCACGGCCCATGCGGAAATCCGGGCTTTGCGCGATGCCGCCGCCCGGGTGGGCAATTATCGGCTGCCCGATGCCACGCTTTACGTTACTCTGGAGCCCTGTACCATGTGCGTGGGTGCCATCGTTCATGGCCGCATCAGTCGTCTTGTCTACGGGGCCAGTGAGCCCAAGGCCGGTGCAATAGAGTCTGCACGCCGAACGCTTGAGGAGCCCCATCTTAACTGGGATGTGACGGCGGTTGGCGGTGTTCTCTCAGACCAGTGCAGTCAGGTGATCAGTGAGTTTTTCAGCCGGCGGCGGGCAGAAATCCGGCGTCTGCGCAAACGAAATTCAGGGAAGGAGTAGTTCTCGCCTATGAAAGTCCTCGTTACCGGCGGAGCCGGGTATATTGGCAGTCATGTGGTTCGTCAGCTTGGCCAGGCTGGTCACGATATCGTGGTGTTCGATAATCTCTCCACAGGCTACCGCTGGGCGGTGACCGCCGGCGAACTGGTGGTCGGGGATCTGGCTGATGAGGCAGCAGTCGAGGCTCTGTTCTCCCGTCACCGGTTTGAGGCGGTTCTGCATTTCGCGGCCAATATTGTGGTGCCGGAGTCTGTCGCCAACCCCCTGAAGTACTACAGCAACAATACCCGAAATACCCTGAACCTCCTGAAAGCGGTCGAAAAGCACCAGGTGCCCTACATGGTGTTCTCATCCACTGCGGCGGTTTATGGCATGCCTGAGCAAACGGTGCTCACCGAGGATCTGCCGCTGGCGCCGATCAACCCGTATGGCGCGTCCAAGATGATGAGCGAGCGGATGATCATGGATCTGGCCGCAGCCTCCAGCCTCAACTATGTAATTCTCCGTTATTTCAATGTGGCAGGCGCGAATCCGGAAGGGCTGCTGGGACAGGCCACACCTGAGGCCACGCATCTGATCAAGGTGGCCTGCGAGTGCGTGACGGGACAGCGCGAAGGTATGAGTGTCTTCGGCACCGATTACGATACCCGGGACGGCACCTGCATTCGCGACTACATCCACGTGGAAGACCTGGCCAAGGCTCACGTGATGGCGCTTGACTACATGGCAGATGGAGGTCATTCGAAGGTCATGAATTGCGGTTATGGTCGCGGCTTTACGGTCCGGGAAGTGATTGATGTGGTCAAGGCGCAATCCGGCGTTGATTTTCCGGTCACCGAAACCGGCCGCCGCGCCGGCGACCCGGCAGCATTGATGGCGGACAACACGCTTATTCGCCAGACCCTGGGCTGGCAGCCGGACTACGACAATCTGGATACCATTGTTGGCACGGCGCTGGCGTGGGAAGCAATCTGGCAGAAGAAAAAAGCTGACGACACCCAATAACTTTTCTGTATTTGTATCGGGATTTAAAGGATGAAAATAACGATTTTTGGAACCGGTTATGTTGGCCTGGTGACTGGTGCTTGCCTGGCGGATGTTGGCCACGACGTTCTCTGTATGGACGTGGACCAGGGCAAAATTGAAAAGCTCAAGAATGGCCAGATTCCCATCTATGAGCCGGGCCTCGATAATATCGTAAAGCACACCGTTGAGGCGGGCCGCCTGTCCTTCACGACAGATACCGAAGAGGCCGTTCGTCACGGCACACTCCAGTTTATCGCCGTGGGCACGCCCCCGGACGAAGATGGCTCTGCCGACCTCCAGTATGTAACTGCTGTAGCCCGTTCCATTGGTGAACACATGGAGGACTACAAGGTAGTTGTCGACAAGTCCACGGTGCCGGTCGGCACCGGCGACAAGGTCCGGGCTGCGGTTCGCGCCCAGCTGGATCGTCGTGGCCTGGAACTGGATTTCGATGTGGTGTCCAACCCGGAGTTTCTCAAGGAAGGGGCGGCCATCAACGATTTCATGAAGCCTGATCGCATTGTTGTCGGGACCGATAGCGAGCGGGCGGTTGAGCTTCTGAGAGAGGTCTATTACCCGTTCAACCGCAGTCACGACCGTATGATCTTTATGGATTTGCGGTCCGCAGAGCTCACCAAGTATGCAGCCAACTCCATGCTGGCCACCAAGATCAGCTTTATGAACGAAATCGCCAACCTGGCAGAGCGACTGGGCGCTGATATCGAAGCCGTGCGCCGGGGCATTGGCTCCGACCCGCGGATTGGTTATCACTTCATCTATCCCGGTTGTGGCTACGGCGGTTCCTGTTTCCCGAAAGACGTTCAGGCCCTCGCCCGAACCGCCAGCGACTGCGGTTACGACGCACACTTGCTGAATGCCGTTGAATCGGTGAACTACGCCCAGAAGCACGTGCTGTTTGACAAGATCAGCCATTATTTCGGCGGCGATCTGAGCGGCAAGGTCGTTGCGCTCTGGGGGCTGGCGTTCAAGCCAAATACGGATGATATGCGAGAAGCGTCTGCTCGTACCCTGATGGAAGATCTCTGGAAGGCTGGCGCCCGGGTCCAGGCCTTTGACCCGGAGGCCATGGAAGAAGCCCAGCGTATCTATGGTGATCAGGATGGCCTGACTCTTTGCGGCACTAAGGAGCAGGCGCTCAAGGGTGCGGATGTACTGGCTATCTGCACCGAGTGGAAGGAATTCCGTTCGCCGGACTTTGAATCCATTGCCGCGGCCATTCGTGAGCCTGTGGTCTTTGACGGCCGCAACCTGTACGAGCCGGAAATGCTGGAGCGCTACGGGCTTATCTACTACGCCATCGGCCGTGGCCGCACCCAGTTTCACTCGGAGTGATATACGGATAACGGGAGGGGATCATGAGTGAGCCGGTGGTTTTTCGGTTACATGAGCGATTGGAGGCCGACACTGTGGGCCTTGGAAGCACCTCGCTGTGTGAGATCCGATTAATGAACGATAGCACCTGGCCGTGGGTGCTGCTGGTGCCGGCGGTGGCCGGGATTCGGGAAGTTTATCAGTTGTCGGCGGATCAGCAGCACCAATTGGTCCGTGAGTCGTCGGTGCTCAGTGAAGCCATGATGGACGCGTTCGGCGGCGACAAAATGAACGTCGCCGCTCTCGGCAACATGGTGCCTCAGCTCCATCTCCATCATATCGTGCGCTTCGAGGGCGACCCGGCCTGGCCGGGCCCGGTGTGGGGCAAGCAGGCGCCGGTACCTTATTCCGAGGAGGAGCTGCAGCAGGTTCGACAACGACTGGCGCCGGTGCTTGCCGAGCTTCAGGCAGGAGTTTAGTCGTTAGGGCAGGTTAGTGCCGTTTTGCCAGAGTCTGTGAGCCGACCAGTATCATTCTGAGTTCGGTTTTTAGCTTGGCCTTCAGCTCCTCACGCTCCGGGGGCGTTGCATCCAATGCTTCGGCCCCCTGGTTGAAAACCAGTGTTACCATGGTTTCGGCCACCAGTCTCGGCTCCGAAAGTGGCTTGTTCTGTTCATCGGCGATTCGCCGAAGATCATCCGCCAGTTCGGTGACAAAGTGATCAATCTCGGCCTTTACCGCTGTCCGGAAGGGCTTCGACACCCCCGTCCGCTCACGTAGCATCAGCCGGAACAGGTTTGCGTTGTTGCCCAGATACTCCATGAACGTTTCCACGGATGTCGAAATAGCGCTGCCACCGTCCCGGGCAATCCGTTTGCGGGCCTGTCGCATAAGTTGCCGCAGGGCAACGCCGCCTTCATCCACCAGAGCCAGACCCAGTTCATCGAGTTCGGCAAAGTGCCGGTAGAAAGAGGTAGGGGCGATCCCGGCTTCCCGGGCAACTTCCCGCAAACTGAGACTGCCAAACCCCCGGTCCGCGCTTAGCTGCGAGAGTGCGGCATCCATAAGCGCCCGACGGGTTTTCAGTTTCTGTTCCGCTCTGGTGGCCAAGTTCAGGCTCCATCTGTTTGGTATGAAAGACGGCATTCTAGCTGCCGGTTAACCAGCAGTCACCCGACTGCCTGATTTGCGTGTCAGCACGCCTGATTTTCGGAGTCATTGTGTTTATAATGGGCGGCTTTTCCGCTATGGTCGCTCCATTTTTCAAGCGATCCAGAACACGCACCATATTTGAACACATTAAACGTAACGGGAACCGGTATGCGCAGTCATTATTGCGGTGGGATCAACGAATCCCACATCGATCAGGAAGTCACACTTTGCGGATGGGTACACCGCCGCCGTGACCACGGTGGGGTTATCTTCCTGGATCTGCGGGATCGGGATGGTATGTCTCAGGTGGTTGTTGACCCTGATACCCCTGAGAGCTTTGCGCTCGCGGAAAAAGTACGCAGCGAATTCGTGATCAAGGTTACCGGCCGAGTGCGTCGTCGTCCTGCCGGCACGGAGAATAACAACATGCCGACCGGGCAGGTTGAGCTTCTGGGTAAGGAGCTGAGCATCCTGAATGCCGCAGCAACGCCGCCGTTCCCGTTGGACGAGCACGTAGACGTTGGCGAAGACGTGCGGTTGCGCTACCGTTTTGTGGACCTCCGTCGCCCCGAGATGATCAACCGCCTGCGTTTCCGCTCCCGGGTAACCAGCTATATCCGTAACTACCTCGATAGCAACGGCTTCATGGATGTGGAAACCCCCATCCTGACCCGCGCCACGCCGGAAGGTGCGCGGGATTACCTGGTGCCAAGCCGCACTCATGAAGGTTCCTTCTTCGCGCTCCCGCAGTCGCCCCAGCTGTTCAAACAGCTGCTGATGGTGTCTGGTGTTGACCGTTACTACCAGATTGCCAAGTGTTTCCGGGACGAGGATCTGCGTGCGGACCGTCAGCCGGAATTCACCCAGGTGGACATTGAGGCCTCCTTCATTGACGAAGAGACACTGATGGGATTGAACGAAGATATGGTTCGTTCCCTGTTCAAGGATGTACTCGATGTTGAACTGCCGTCTTTCCCGCAGATGCCCTATGCCGAGGCAATGCAGCGCTACGGCAGCGACAAGCCGGATCTGCGTATCCCGCTGGAACTGCTGGACGTGAACGATCTGGTTGAAGGCGTGGACTTCAAGGTCTTCGCCGGTCCCGCCAAGGATCCAAAGGGTCGTGTGGCGGCTTTGCGTGTGCCGAAGGGTGGTGAGCTGACCCGCAAGCAGATTGATGACTACACCAAGTTTGTCGGTATTTACGGTGCCAAGGGTCTTGCCTATATCAAGGTCAATGATCTGTCCAAGGGCGTAGAGGGTCTGCAGTCTCCGATCATCAAGTTCCTGGGTGATGACGTGGCCCTGGCGATCATGGAGCGTGTGGGTGCTGAAGACGGCGACATCGTATTCTTCGGTGCAGACAAAACCAACGTGGTCAACGAAGCCCTGGGCGCACTGCGAATCAAGATCGGTCACGATCTGGACATGCTGACGTCCGAGTGGGCACCGCTCTGGGTTGTGGATTTCCCGATGTTCGAGGAAACCCCGGACGGCGGCCTGACCGCGATTCACCATCCGTTCACCGCGCCTTCCTGCAGCCCGGAAGATCTGGCCGCAGATCCCGCCAATGCACTGTCCCGTGCTTACGACATGGTATTGAACGGTACCGAGCTGGGCGGCGGTTCAATCCGTATCCACGATGAGAAAATGCAGGAAGCGGTGTTCCGCATCCTGGGTATCGGCGAGGAAGAAGCCCGGGCCAAGTTCGGCTTCCTGCTGGATGCCCTGAAATTTGGTTGCCCGCCCCATGGTGGTCTGGCGTTCGGCCTGGATCGACTGGTCATGCTGATGACTGGTGCTACGTCCATCCGTGACGTCATCGCATTCCCGAAAACCCAGAGTGCCACCTGCCTGATGACCCAGGCGCCCGGCGAAGTGGACGAGAAGCAGTTGCGTGAGTTGCACATCCGCCTGCGCAAGCCGTCAAAGCCGGTTGAAGGCAACAAGGCGGAAGCCGGAGAGGGCAACGAGTAAGTCAGTGATTTAGGGGAGGAGCTGTATGGCGGGTCACAGTAAGTGGGCCAACATCAAGCACCGCAAAGCGGCACAGGATGCCAGGCGGGGCAAGATCTTCACCAAAATCATTCGTGAGCTGACCGTGGCCGCGCGTCAGGGCGGGGGGGATCCAGACGATAATCCCCGTCTCCGCGCGGTCATCGACAAGGCGCTCACCGCCAATATGAAAAAAGACACCATCGAGCGCGCGGTTGAGCGTGGCGCCGGTGGTGGCGATGATGACAACTACGAAGAGCTGACCTACGAAGGCTATGGCCCGGGTGGTGTGGCGATATTCGTGGAAGTCATGACCGACAACAAAAACCGGTCTGTGGCCGAAATTCGCCATGCGTTCAACAAGATGGGTGGCAATCTCGGTACCGACGGATCGGTAGCCTACCTGTTCAGCAAGCAGGGCATCATCAGCTACGGTCCGGAGTGGGAAGAAGACAGACTGGTGGAAGCGGTGCTCAGCGCCGGTGCCGAAGACCTTGCGGCCCAGGAAGACGGTTCCTGGGAAATCGTAACCACACCCGAGCAGTTTCTGGACGTCAAGGAATCGCTGGTCAATGCGGGACTGGTACCGGACAATGCCGAAGTAACCATGGTTCCATCCACGCGGGTTGAGCTGGATCGGGACGGCGCGGAAACCATCCTCAAGCTCATTGATATGCTCGAAGATCTGGACGATGTTCAGAATGTCTACCACAACGCGGATATCTCCGGCGAGATCATGGAATCGCTTTGACCAGTCAGGAGCATTGATGTGGCGATAATTCTGGGCGTTGATCCGGGGTCACGAATTACCGGTTACGGCGTTATCCGGGCGGATGGTCGACACATCGAGTACATCGACAGTGGTTGTATCCGGGTGGGCGAGAAGCCCATGGCCGAACGCCTTCAGACCATCTTCCAGAGCCTTGCCACCCTGATCGGAGAGTATCGGCCGGAAGAGTTTGCCATCGAGCAGGTGTTCATGGCCCGCAATCCCGACTCGGCTCTGAAACTCGGCCAGGCCCGCGGCGCGGCCATCGTCAGTGCCGCCAACAGTGGTTTGGCGGTTCATGAATACTCGGCGAGGCAGGTAAAGCAGGCGGTGGTCGGCAAGGGCGGCGCTGACAAATCCCAAGTTCAGCACATGGTTCAGGTGTTGCTTTCGCTCTCACGCAAACCTCAGGCCGATGCGGCCGATGCGCTCGCCATCGCGATGTGCCATGCCCACATGAGTCAGAGTATTCTGCGGGTGGCCAGTGGCGCCGGAAAGGTCCGAAGCGGTCGCGTGCGACAACAATAAACCGCTCACAGGAGCGACAGGAGATTCAGCTTGATTGGTCGTATCCGAGGTATTCTGGTCGAAAAGGCTCCGGGCCAGGCGCTGGTTGAGTGCGCCGGTCTGGGCTACGAAGTCGACATCCCCTATACCACCTTCTTTCATCTGCCGGAAACCGGCGATGAAGTTACCCTGCACACCCATTTTGCCGTCCGTGAAGACGCCCAGAGCCTCTACGGCTTTGCTTCCAGCCTGGACCGGGACCTGTTCCGCTTGCTGATCAAGGTCAATGGGGTTGGTCCGAAGCTGGCAGTTGGCATTCTTTCCGGATTGGACGCACAGCAGTTCATTCGCTGCGTCGAGAACCGAGACTTGGCCTCACTGGTCAAGCTCCCCGGCGTTGGCAAGAAAACCGCAGAACGGCTTCTTATTGAAATGGCGGACCGGATAGGGCAACTTGAAGGGCAATTTGTGCCAACGTCGCCCGAGACGACAGGCGTGGGGCAGTCGGGCGGACAAGGCCCCGCTGGCGGGCCGGCGGCCACTGAAGAGGCGGAAGCCGCACTGATTGCTCTGGGTTACAAGCCACAGGAGGCTGCCAAGGCGATCAGCAAAGTGGCCGAGGAGGGCATGAGCAGTGAAACGCTCATACGTCTGGCCCTGCGAAACATGATCCCGGCCTGATCGTCAGAACCTGTAGAGAGCGTAACGTGACACCTGCTAACCCCTTTGTACAATTGGGGCTGCGCTGGAATAGCGGGCAAACGTGAGGCACGATGTTGATTCCCACACTATGGGTGATGCCATGATCGAATCCGACCGGTTGATCTCGGCCCGGGCCGGTGAATATGAGGAAGTACAGGACAGGGCCATTCGCCCGACCCTGCTGGCCGAGTATGTTGGCCAGCCCACGGTCCGTGAGCAGATGGATATTTTCATATCCGCCGCCCGGGGTCGTCAGGAAGCGCTGGACCACGTTCTGATCTTTGGCCCGCCCGGTCTGGGCAAGACAACCCTGGCCAATATCATCGCCAACGAGATGGGCGTATCCATCAAGACAACGTCTGGCCCGGTGCTTGAAAAAGCCGGCGACCTGGCAGCCATGCTGACTAATCTCGAAGAAGGTGACGTTCTCTTCATCGACGAGATCCACCGTCTCAGCGCGGCAGTCGAAGAAGTGCTGTATCCCGCGATGGAAGATTACCAGCTAGATATCATGATCGGTGAGGGCCCGGCTGCCCGCTCCATCAAGCTGGACCTGCCGCCGTTCACCCTTGTCGGGGCTACAACCCGCGCGGGATTGCTGACATCGCCCTTGCGGGACCGCTTCGGCATCGTGCAGCGGCTGGAGTTCTATAACACTGAAGATCTCACCAGCATCATTCTGCGCTCCGCGCGATTGTCTTCGGTAGCCGTCGATGAGGCAGGCGCGTTCGAAATTGCCCGCCGGTCCCGGGGCACCCCGCGTATCGCCAACCGCCTGTTGCGCCGTGTGCGGGATTTTGCGGAGGTCCGCGCCGACGGGAGGATCACTTCCGACATAGCCGATCAGGCCCTGAATATGTTGAAAGTGGATAACCAGGGTTTCGACCATATGGACCGGCGTTTACTGCTGGCCATGATCGAAAAGTTCGACGGTGGCCCAGTGGGGGTCGAGAGCCTTGCGGCGGCAATCAGTGAAGAGCGCGGCACCATTGAGGATGTGCTTGAGCCCTTCCTGATCCAGCAGGGTTATATGGTCCGGACCCCCAGAGGGCGGATGGTGACCTCCAATGCCTATCAGCACTTCGGCGTGATTCCGCCGAAGTCGGGGAGGGAGGACGATCTTTTTGGTTGAACAGGCGCCAGAGGGAAGGTTCGAACTGCCGATCCGGGTCTATATTGAGGACACCGACGCCGGTGGCATCGTATTTCACGCCAAATATCTCCATTACATGGAGCGGGCCAGAACCGAATGGGTGCGCAGTTGCGGCGTTGGCCTCAGGGCGGGTCTGGCAGACAACATCAGTTATGTGGTGCAGCGGCTGACCATTCATTATGCGGTACCGGCGAAGCTTGATGACGAACTGCTGGTTACTGCGGAGCCGGTGGCTTTTGGTAGGGTCTGGATGGATTTCCGTCAGCGTGTGATGCGGGCTGAAGACCGAAAGTTGCTGAGTGACAGTGATGTGCGGGTAGCCTGCGTAGCGCTTGATTCCGGTCGTCCCCGCCGGTTACCGACGAATATGCAGGAATTGCTGGCCAGGAATGTCCAGTCCACCGAAACGTTAAACAGAACGAGCCAGGAGTAAGAAGTGGATTCAGAACTTTCAGTCTGGTACCTCATTGCCAATGCCGGTGTCTTGGTACAGCTGGTCATGCTTTTGCTGGCCCTGGCGTCAATCATGTCCTGGGCCCTGATTTTCCAGCGCCTACAGGTATTCCGGAAGGCCAAGAGGGCCCAGTTGGCGTTTGAGGAGCGTTTTTGGTCCGGCATGGATCTGGGGCAGTTGTACCGGGAGGTGAACGCCGATCCAACACCGTTTTCCGGTATGGAATCCCTGTTCCGGGCCGGTTTCAAGGAGTTTTCGCGGTTGCGCCAGCAAAGCCGGGATGCCGATGCGGTCATGGAAGGTACCCAGCGGGCAATGCGGGTGGCCTTTTCCCGGGAGCACGAGCGACTGGAGGCCAGCCTGCCGTTTCTGGCAACGGTTGGCTCCACCAGTCCGTACGTCGGCCTGTTTGGTACCGTCTGGGGCATCATGAATTCGTTCCGGGGGCTGGCTCAGGTTCAGCAGGCGACGCTGGCCACGGTGGCGCCCGGCATCTCTGAGGCCCTCATCGCAACGGCCATGGGCTTGTTCGCCGCAATACCAGCGGTTATTGCCTATAACCGTTTTTCGGCCATGTCTGATGCCCTGCTGAAGAACTATGAAACCTTTGCGGATGAGTTTTCCAGCATCCTTCATCGCCGCGTCCACCAAAGCGACAAAGGCGCTGCATGATGCGGTCGGTAATCAGAGGCAGGAATCAGCCTAGGAGCACAGCTTTATGAAAGGCATGGGAATGATGCCGGAAAACCGGCGCAAGCCAATGTCGGAGATTAACGTGGTTCCGTACATTGACGTGATGCTGGTGCTGCTGATCATCTTCATGGTCACCGCCCCGATGCTGACGCAAGGGGTGAAGGTTGATCTGCCCCAGACGACTTCCGATCCTATTCAGGCTGACAAGGATGTTGAGTCCATTATTGTTTCGGTTGATGCGAACGGAGCGTACTACGTCGAGATCGGAGACGAGGGCAGTGATCCCATGACGCTGTCTGACCTGCGGGCCCAGGTCTCCAAGATCCTCTCGCAACGGGCCTCCAGTGAGATTCTGGTTCGCGGCGATGAAAATGTTACCTACGGCACAGTTGTTCGGCTGATGGCGGAATTGCAGGGTGCCGGGGCCAGCAGTATCGGCCTGATCACCGAATCACCCCGGGACGACAATTGACAGTGGTGCGGGCAGGAGTGTTGTGAGAGATCACCAGCGCGAAGTAACCACAACTGGCGTGCCACCGTGGAAATCACCGGTGGCGCTCTCGGTAACGCTGCACCTGTTGATTCTGGGTATCGCGCTTGCGGGTTGGTCATGGACCAGCACCGATCACGAGCCGCCACCCAGGAGTATATCGGCCCGGCTGATTACCCAGCAGGAGCCGGAACCGAGCCCGGTGGTAGAGCCGGTCGATCAGCAAAAGCGGGACGAAGAACGCCGGGCTGAAGAGCAGCGTCGCAAGGAAGAAGCAGAACGACAAAGGCAGGAGGAAGAAGCCCGTCGTATTGCAGAGCAGAAGCGGCAGGAAGAACAAAAACGGCTTCAGCAGCAGAAAGAGCAGGAGCGTCAGGAAGCAGAGGCGAAAGAACTCGAAGCCCGCAAAGCCCGTGATGCGGAGGCTGCCCGTCAGAAGGCGGAAGCGGAAGCCAAGGAGCGGGCCAGGCAGAAAGCTGAGGAAGAAAAACGCCGTCAGGAAGAGGCAAAACGAAAAGCTGAAGAAGAGAAACGGCGCCAGGAAGAGCAGCGAAAGCGGGAAGAGGCCGAACGCAAGCGCCAGGAGGAACTGGCGCGCCAGGAAGCTGAGCGCAAGCGCCTCGAGGCAGAGCGCAAGCTCCGGGAGCAGCAGCTTGAGGCCCAGGCTGACGCGGCTCAAAGGGCGCGGGAAGAGGAAGCGCGGCGTCAGAGAGAGGCGGCTGCTGCGAAAGCGCGAGAAGCCCAGATGCTGTCGGAGAGTGAGAAGTACCAGGCTCTGATTCGTGAGCGCTTGAGCCAGGCGTGGTATCCGCCGAGTTCGGCTACTGAAGAGATGACCGCGCGGCTCCAGATTACCCTGTTACCGACGGGTGAGCTTGCCGGGGTGCGGCTGGTCAGTAGCAGCGGGAATACCGCGTTCGATAACTCCGCTCTGGGCGCGGTGCGTTCCCTGAGTCGTTACCCGATACCCAATGATCGGGATACCTTTGAACGGTATTTCCGACAGTTTACGATTGAATTCAACCCACGCCGGTTGAGATAAGGATGCGGATAACACCATGACACATCGGATTTGGTACAAACCGTCCAGAACGCTTCTTGCCGCCACGGCCTTGATCCTTTTCGCGGTCTCGGCAGCCCGGGCGGAGCTGTTGATCCGGATTACTGAAGGCGCGGACTCCGCCATTCCTGTTGCAGTGGTGCCTTTCGCCGAGTCTGGACAGATGCCCGCTGGAGACAAGGTCAGCAGCATTGTCCAGGCGGATCTGACCATGACGGGCGAATTCCGGACCCTGCCTCCGGAGAAGATGCTGAGCCTGCCATCCAGTCGGGAGGAAGTGTATTTTCGGGACTGGCGCCTGCTCGGCCAGCGCTATGTCCTGGTGGGGGCACTCAGCCGAAGCGGTGATCGTGTTCAGGCCCGGTATGAGTTGTTCGATGTAAACCGCGAGGAGCGGATTCTCGGTGAAACTGCGGCGGCGCCTGCCTCCAATATGCGCTCGCTCGCTCACCACATCAGCGACAAGGTATATGAGGCCATCACGGGCGTGCCCGGTGCCTTCTCAACGAAACTGGCCTACATCACGCTTGATACCGCCAATGGCAAACCCCGTTACCGTCTGCAGGTCAGTGACGTGGACGGCAAGCGCGCCAGAATCCGGCTTGAAAGCCAGGAGCCCATCCTGTCACCGGCATGGTCGCCAGACGGGGAAAAGCTGGCCTATGTGTCGTTCGAAACCGGGAAGCCGGTGATTTTTATTCATGAGCTTGCAACCGGCAATCGCACCAAAGTGGCAGATTTTCCGGGGCTCAACTCGGCGCCGGCCTGGTCGGACGATGGCCGATCGTTGCTGATGACCCTTTCGAAAGACGGCAACGCCGAGATCTACCGGATGAACCTGGATACCCGGCAGTTGACCAAGCTTACCAACCACTGGGCTATTGATACCGAACCGAGCTATGACGCCAGTGGCAAGGGCATTTTCTTTACGTCGGATCGGTCCGGAGGGCCTCAGATTTACCACATGGATACACCGGGTGCGGAGCCTCGTCGTATCACCTTCGGCAGCCGTTACAACGCCCGACCCAGGCCCGACAATGACGGTAACTATGTGTATTACGTTCACCAGCGCGATCGGGCATTTCATATTGCCCGTACCGAACTGAAAACCGGGGAGGAAACGATCCTTACCCGTACCGAGTCTGATGAGTCTCCCAGTGTTGCGCCCAACGGCCGGATGCTGATCTACGCTACCCGACAGAATGGCAGCAACGTGCTCACGGTTATTTCCGCGGATGGTGGAGCAGCGTACAGCTTGCCGGCATCCGAGGGCGATGTCCGTGAGCCCGCCTGGGGACCTTTGGTTCGCTGACTGCCGGAGCTTTCCGGTGTTGGCCATTGTTCAAGTAATTACGTCACTCAACTGAAAGGAAGAAAACATGAATTTTTCAGCTCAATCAAAAGCTTTCGCACTGTTGTTGTCCGTCGGTCTGGTAGCGGGCTGTAGCTCTACCGGTAGTACCTCAGAAGAAGGCGGCGAGTATGGTTCCGACGTGGCTGCTGTAGATCAGGAAGGTGGATCTACTGTGTACGGTGGTGACGATCAGAGTGGTGTTTCTTCTTCAGCCATGACCGAAGAAGAGCGTATGGAAGCTCGCAAGCAAGCCGAACAACAGGCACTGCGTGAAATCACCACCTTCTACTTTGATTTCGATACGGCTGAAATCAAGCAGGAAGCCCGCGATGTCCTGGTGGCCCATGCCCGTTTTCTCGCCAACAACCCCGGTCAGAGCGTACGTATCGAAGGTCACGCCGATGAGCGCGGCACCAAGGAATACAACCTGGCTCTGGGCGAACGTCGCGCCAACGCGGTACAGCGCTTCCTGATCGTCAATGGCGCTTCACGTGGCCAGCTTGAAACCGTAAGCTATGGTGAAGAGAAGCCGGCCGTGATGGGTTCCAGCGAGAGTGCCTGGGCCCAGAATCGTCGTGTAGAACTCGTATTTGAGTAATCACACAGGAACGACCATGAGAAAAATCCTCATGGCGACAGTGGTGCTCCCGCTTGCCCTCGGGCAGGCGGGAGTCACTCTGGCGCAATCAGCCCAGGACGGTCAGCGCAACGCCAACAGCAGCCAGGCGACGGCGGAACTGTTCTATATGATCCAGCAGCTTCAGGGTGAAGTCAGGCGGCTCCAGGGCGAAGTGGAGGAGCAGAGGCACCTGATTAACCGCCTGCAGCAGCAAGGGCGCGACCGTTATATCGATCTGGACCAGCGTATTCTGGACCTCTCCGAAAAGGTGGCATCACAGCCGGCTCCCGAGGCCAGCGATGGTGTTGGCTCTGCTGCTTCAGGCCAGGCCCGGGAGACCAGGGAATATCGACAGCCCGATGCGGAAGAGCGTAAGGCCTACGAGCAGATCCAGGACCTGATTCGTAATCAGAAAAAATACGATGAGGCCATTAGCCGGATATACGAATTTATCGATGAATATCCGGAAGGGGATCTGACTGTTAACGCCTATTACTGGCTCGGCGAGGTTTATCTGGTCAAGCCGCAGCTCGAACAGGCGAAACAGGCGTTTACGATTGTCGCTACCCGTTTTGCCGACCATCGCAAGGCTCCGGATGCGGTCTACAAGCTGGGCGTGACTCATGATCGCCTCGGCGAAAAGGAACAGGCCCGGCGCAGCATGCAAACCGTGATCGAGGATTACCCGTCCAGCAGTGCTGCTGACCTCGCACGGAAGTTTCTCGAGTCCCAGAACGGCTGATTGTCTGGCGCGGCAAAAATGTTGAGAAACCTGAGAAAAAGGGGTTGATCAACGGCCAAAAATCATTACTATATGCGCCTCGTTTGGGTCGTTAGCTCAGTTGGTAGAGCAGTTGGCTTTTAACCAATTGGTCGAAGGTTCGAATCCTTCACGACCCACCAATCACGAAATACCGGGTGGGCTGAGTCATTCGGTATTGATTGAAGCCAAGGCTTCGGTCGCCAGTTGCGGGTCGTTAGCTCAGTTGGTAGAGCAGTTGGCTTTTAACCAATTGGTCGAAGGTTCGAATCCTTCACGACCCACCAAATAACAGAAACCTGCGGGTTTTTGTGAAAAAAGAGCCTCCGGGCTCTTTTTTTTTGCGTATACGTTCTTACCTAGGTAAACAGGTAACAGACAAAGCAAACACAACTTTGTGATAGCACTGTTTCAGAAACATTAAGCCCGGGCATGAATGTTATAATGCCCGGGTTCACGCAATACAGAGACGCAGTAATGACATACGCTGAAGACCGTATCCTTGTTCAAGAGCACCTGGCGCATGCTGCCGAGCCAAAGCCGCTCAGCGCGGACGAAAAGTCCGAGCTGGAGGCTCGTATCAAATCGGCTCTGAAGAAGCAGGATGCGGTGCTTGTGGCCCACTATTACACCGATCCCGATATCCAGCGTCTTGCCGAGGAAACCGGTGGCTGTGTTGCGGACTCCCTCGAGATGGCTCGGTTTGGCAACCAACACTCGGCCTCCACCATCGTGGTTGCCGGCGTGAGGTTCATGGGCGAAACTGCCAAGATCCTGAATCCTGAAAAGCGTGTTCTGATGCCAACGCTTGAAGCAACCTGCTCTCTGGATGTGGGCTGTCCTGCGGATGAGTTCGCCGAGTTTTGCGACCAGCACCCGGATCGCACGGTGGTCGTTTATGCCAATACCTCAGCTGCAGTGAAAGCGAGGGCAGACTGGGTGGTTACCTCAAGCTGTGCCCAGGCAATTGTTGAAGATCTGGACACCCGCGGCGAAAAAATCCTCTGGGCGCCGGACAAGCATCTGGGGCACTACGTCCAGAAAACCACGGGTGCTGATATGCTGCTCTGGGACGGTTCCTGCATTGTCCATGAGGAATTCAAATCCCGCGGGCTGGAGGATTTGAAGGCTCTTTATCCGGACGCGGCGGTACTGGTCCACCCGGAATCACCCGATGCCGTGGTTGAGATGGCGGATGTTGTGGGTTCAACCTCGCAGCTGATTCACGCTGTCCAGAACTTGCCCAATGAAAAGTTCATTGTGGCTACCGACAACGGCATCTTCTACAAGATGCAGCAGTTGGCTCCCAATAAAACGCTGATTGAGGCGCCTACGGCCGGCAATGGTGCCACGTGCCGAAGCTGTGCCCACTGCCCGTGGATGGCCATGAACGGCCTGAAGAATCTTCTTCAGGTGCTGGAGCAGGGCGATCAGGAAGTGCTTGTGGACCCGGAGCTGAGAGAAAAGGCATTGCAGCCGCTGCAGCGCATGCTGGATTTCACTGCGAACATGAACCTGAAGGCTGCCGGTAACGCATGATCAGCTGTTCGCCCGCGCGTGCAGGCGACTGGTAATTTCCGCCAGTCGCTCTGTCACGATCTGCCGTTGAGGGGCGCCGGCGGGTAACTTCTCCTGAGCCTGCCTTAGCTGACGCTGGGCAGACTCCAGATCGCCCATCAGAACATCGTATTCTGCCCGGGCACGATGCACGCCCACAATATTCCTTGCCATGCCCTCGGCCTCGGCCAGTTTCAGCCACAGATGCTCCTGTCCGGGCAGTTGACGGGTCAGCTGTTTCAGGTGCTCAGCCGCCGCGGCGCCATTGCCATCGGCTATTTCCGTGAGGGCGAGAGTGTGGGTGATCGGATAGTTTCCCGGATTTCTCGCCAGCGCGTCTTTCAGAATGGATCGAGCCTCGTCCATACGATCTTGTGCAAGCCTGACTTCTGCGAGGGTTACCTGGAAGGTGATTCTGCCCGGGTTGTTGGCCAGCAGGTCGTTCAGAATATCCACTGCCTTCTCGTATTGCCGGTCCTCAAGGTAGGCCACCGACAAGCCATACCGGATGGCATCGTTTCGCCGGGCATCCGGTCGATCGAGGTAGGCTTCAAAGGTTTCGACGGCTACGTCGGGGGAGGGCGCGTAATGCACCTGCAGCCGGCTGCGCATCAGATGGTATTCCTGGCCGTCCCGGATGTTTTCGTCTGGATACTGTTCGGCACGATTCCGGGTGTCGGCCACCCGGCTCTGGGTTAACGGGTGTGTGGAGAGATACTCGGGCAGTCGATTTCCCTGCATGCGGTTCTGGCGCATCATGATTTCAAACATTTCCGGCATGCCACGCGGGTCCATCCCGGCGCTGGCCAGAATGTCCAGACCGACCCGGTCGGCTTCCTGTTCGTGGGAGCGGCTGTAGGCGAGCATGTTCTGTGCAGCCAGCGCCTGGGTTCCTGCAATGGCGGCAAAACCGATATCAGACTGGGTGACCGCCGACAACACAATGCCGGCAATCATGCCCGCGAGTGTGAGCGGCGCACTGGTTTCCTGCTGCTCCATGCGCCGTGCAAAATGCCGCTGGCTGAGGTGGGCCAGTTCGTGGGCGAGAACGGACGCAAATTGTTGCTCGGTCGCAGCATTGAGAAACAGACCGCCGTTGACGCCTACAATGCCGCCGGGCACGGCAAATGCGTTGATAGCAGGACTGTCGATCAACGCCAGGGTCAGGTCCCGATTCTGGAGTGGAGCCGAGGGCACCAGGCGATAGGTTATGGCGCTCAGGTAGTCATAAACCAGGGGGTCGCTGATCCTGGGCGCCGATCGGCGGATAGATACCATCACTTGCTGGCCGATATCCGATTCCTGTTGACCCGCAATCAGGCCCCCACCGGTACCGCCAATGCTCGGCAGCCTGCTCTCCTGAGCGTGGCCCGGCATTGTAACGAGCAACAGGGCCAGCAGGGCGGTGATGGCCATTGCCGGTAGCGTTCGGGATCTGGGTTGGATAGCAATCATGTAGAGCCGGGTGCCTGTGGTCTGAATCGCCGGTTTGACAGCGGTTTACGATAAAAAGTTCTGATCCCCTGGTTGAAGAGGATTGTGATGCAATACATTATCACTGTCGGCATAATGCCTGCTTGTTAAATCCGCTTATTATTTTGTGATGGTGTATCGCTAGTATGGTTGATCGAACGCTTGATGCCTCAGGGTTGCGCTGCCCGATGCCGCTGCTGAAGACAAAGCTGGAGCTGAACAGCATGGCGCCCGGTGAAGAACTCGAGGTGATTGCGACAGACGCAGGTTCCGCCCGGGATATTCCGGCCTTTCTGCAGATGTCCGATCACAAGTTGATGAGCAGTTCTGAAACCGCCGGGCAGTACCGGTTTGTGATAAAGTGCGGCGGTTAAGGTTTCGGAGCTGTAAATGATCAGGACATTACGCGGTCTCGCGCACAAATACTTCTCGGATGAAGAAGCGGTCATCCTGTTTCTGATATTGGTGACAGGAACCATCTTTGTTATCTGGTTCGGTGCCATGCTTGCACCGGCCATTGCCTCGCTGATTGTCGCCTTTATTCTGCAGGGTCTGGTCACCAAGCTCAACAAGCTGGGTGTGCCGGAAACGATCTCGATCATCGGGGTTTTCCTGGTGTTCCTTGGTGTGCTTGTGGGGTTCCTGTTCGGCCTGCTTCCGCTGATCTGGACACAGCTGAGTAATCTGGCCGGTGAGGCGCCGCGAATTATTCGAGAGCTGCAGTCTTATCTTGAGCTGCTGCCGCAGCAGTATCCGCATCTGATCTCCGGAGAGGCCGTCAGCACGGTCTATAGTCAGGTAAGTACCGAAGTGGGCCACATGACCCAATGGCTGGTGTCTTTCTCGCTGTCCAGTATTCCCGATCTGGTGGCGTTACTGATCTATATGGTGCTGGTGCCCATCCTGGTGTTTTTCTTCCTGAAGGACAGGGAGGTGCTGCTCAACTCCATCGCCAAACTGCTGCCACCCCAGCGCCCGATGATGCTGCAGATCTGGCACGAGGTGAATCTTCAGTGTGCCAACTATGTCCGTGGCAAGGCGGTCGAGATTCTGATCGTTGGTGGTGCTACTTACATTGGCTTCAAACTGTTGGGCATGCCCTACGCCGCGCTGCTCTCACTGCTGGTGGGTCTTAGTGTGGTGATTCCCTACATTGGCGCCGCTGTCGTGACCATTCCTGTTGCGGTGATTGCCCTGTTCGCCTTTGGCTGGGGTAGTCACTTCATCTGGGTCATGGTGGTGTACGGCGTCATCCAGGCTCTGGACGGTAACGTTCTGGTGCCGATTCTCTTCTCGGAGGTGAACAACCTTCACCCGGTGGCGATTATTGTCGCGGTGTTGTTCTTCGGGGGAATCTGGGGCTTGTGGGGCGTTTTCTTCGCCATTCCGCTGGCAACGATGCTCAAGGCCGTGTTTGCCGCCTGGCCGGTGAAGGAGTCTGCGCCGCTGACCGAAACCAGCGACGCCTGAAAAGCGCTTAGAGCGCTTTTACAGCATCCAGGACCTCGTCGGCGTGGCCTTTGACCTTCACGCTGCGCCACTCAGCGCTCAATACGCCGTCCTTGTCGATCAGGAAGGTGCTGCGATCGACGCCCATGTATTCCTTGCCGTAGAGCTTTTTCAGCTTGATAACGTCGAAGAGGTTGCAAAGGGCTTCGTCCTTGTCAGAAATCAGGTGGAAGGGAAATTCATGCTTGGCCCGGAAGTTTTCATGGGCTTTCAGGCCGTCTCGTGATACCCCGAGAATGACTGTATCCAGCTCTTCAAACTCTTTCATCCGGTCCCGAAAGTCCTGGCCTTCGGTGGTGCAGCCAGGGGTGTTGTCTTTCGGATAGAAATAAATCACTACATTCTGGCCTTTCAGATCGTCCAGACGAATGGTCTGGTCTCCGGTGGCGGGTGCTTCAAAATCCGGAACCGGTTTGTTTAACTCAACGGATGGCATGACATCTCCTTTAATTCCCTTGTGTCAGTTCGTGCCCAACATTACCATATCGGTTTTATTCGGACGGAGCTTTTATGATTACGGGTAGCCTTGTCGCACTGGTCACGCCCATGCATCCAAACGGTGACATCCACTGGGAGGATCTGGACAAGCTGGTAGACTTTCATATCGAAAACGGCACGCACGGCATCGTTGCTGTGGGCACCACCGGCGAATCCGCAACGCTCGACCCGGAAGAGCATTGCCAGACCATTGGCCACATCATCAAACGTGTTAATGGTCGCATCCCGGTTATTGCGGGCACCGGCGGCAACAGCACCCGTGAGGCCATTGAGCTGACGGCCGAGGCCCACAAGCTTGGCGCAGATGCCTGCCTGCTCGTTGTTCCCTACTACAACAAGCCGACCCAGGAAGGCCTGTATCAGCACTTCAAGGCGATTGCCGAAGCCGTCCCCGGCATGAACCAGATGCTGTACAACGTGCCCGGCCGGACCGCCTGCGACATGCTGAACGAGACCGTGCTTCGGCTTGCCGATATTCCGAATATCGTGGGCATCAAAGACGCCACCGGCAACATTCCCCGAGGCGCCGAACTGATCGAAGCGTTGAATGGCCGTCTGGCTGTCTACTCAGGTGATGACGCTACGGCAGCGGAACTGATGCTGGCCGGTGCCAAGGGCAACGTGTCCGTCACTGCGAACGTCGCTCCGAAGGCAATGTCCCAGCTGTGCGACGCGGCCGTTGCCGGAAATCGCGAAGAGACCGAGCGTCTGAACGAACTGCTCATGCCCCTCAACCGGAAGCTGTTTCTTGAAGCGAACCCTATCCCGGTGAAGTGGGCGCTCCATCATATGGGAATGATTGGGGAAGGCATCCGCCTGCCGCTGACCGTACTCAGCGAAAAGTTCCATGGCGAAGTGGAAGATGCCCTCAAGGCCTCAGGTGTACTCTGAGTTTGCTTAAATCATCCCATCACCGGAGTAACCTGATGCAGGTTCTAAGAGGAACCGGTAGTACCCTGATGTTCAAACCCGTTTTGCTCGCATCCGGGCTGTTGCTTCTGGCAGCAGCCTCGGGCTGCAGTCTGGTTGAAGACCGCTCCGAACGTTATGTGAATGCCACGGAAGGAAAACCGTTGGAATTGCCGGAGACCGCCGACGATTCCCGTTTCAGTCAGACCATGCCCATCCGTGATGTCCGGCCGGCCGATGCCAGCAAAATGTATCCGTCCGATATTCCGAGTCCGCCTGACATGACATCGGACATCCTCGATGAAAACTACGTCATCGAAGAGCTGGATGGTCGGCTCTGGCTGCTGGTCAACGACGTGCCAGGCAGAATCTGGCCTGCGGTAAACAGCTACCTGTCCGAGCGGGGCCTTGGCGTTGGCTTCGACAGCCCCCAACTGGGTATCCTGCAGACCGAACTTGCCAATTTCAGCAAGCGTGCCCGAAACCTTGTGGAGCTGTCGGATAACCCTTCTGCCGGCGAGCAGAAAGTTGTTCTTCAAGTTCGAATGGCCCCCGGTGTGCGACGCAAGACCACAGAGGTGCAGGTACGCCGGTTGAACGTTGAAGACCAGCCGGACGAGCTGGTTCCCTGGACCGGCGTTTCTGATCCCTCCGAACAGGCTCTGGAACTGCAGAGGCGACTGCTCTCCGATCTGGGTGACTTTCTCAGGGCGCGGGAAGAAACCAAGTCCTTTTCCCGGGCGGCATCCGGAATGGTCAGCGACCCTCTGGTTCGTCTGATCTCGGAAAACGATGAAGCCGTCGCGATCCGCATGGAACTTGATTACGGTCGCTCCTGGGCAGAAGTCAGCCGTGCGCTCACAGATTCCGGCATTCCTGTTGTCGATCTCAACCGCAGCGAAGGCTGGTTCCATGTTGATTTCCGCACCGAAGACGAGCGGGATCCGGGCTGGTTCAGCTGGTTCAGCGACAAGGACGCACCGCAGCATACCCACACAGTCAACCTCAGCCAGCAGAGCGACGCCATTGTCATCTCTGCAGAGGGCGTTCCGGGTTACACTGGCAGCCGGACGACGCCGGATCTGCTCGAGCAACTGTTCGATTACCTATACTGATTCAGGAAGAGGCCGCCAGAGGCGGCCGCTTTTCGGAGACCCCAATGGAAAAACGCGAAGAACTCTACGCCGGCAAGGCAAAATCCGTCTACCGTACCGACAACCCCGAACGTTTCGTGCTGGTATTCCGTGATGACACATCCGCCTTCGACGGTGAGAAAAAGGAACAGCTCAATCGCAAGGGCATGGTGAACAACAAGTTCAATGCATTCGTCATGGAGCAGCTGGAAGCGGCAGGTGTACCGACCCATTTTGAAGGGTTGCTGTCTTCCACCGAATCTCTTGTCAAGAAGCTGGACATGATTCCGGTTGAATGCGTGGTTCGCAACGTGTCTGCCGGCAGCCTCTGCCGCCGCCTTGGGGTGGAAGAAGGGCAGGAACTGAATCCGCCCACCTATGAACTGTTCCTGAAGAACGACGCGCTCCACGATCCCATGGTCAACGAATCCCTGGCCGTCAGCTTTGGCTGGGCCGCAGCGGATGAGCTGGAGCAGATGAAATCGTTGACCTATCGGGTTAACGATGTGCTCAAGGCCCTGTTTGACGAGGCCGGCATGCTGCTTGTCGACTACAAGTTAGAGTTCGGTCGTTGCGAAGGCAAGATCGTTCTGGGTGACGAGTTCAGTCCGGACGGGTGCCGGATCTGGGACAAGGAAACCCGCAAGAAAATGGATAAGGATCGTTTCCGCCAGGGGCTTGGTGAAGTGATCGAAACGTACGAAGAAGTCGGCCGCCGTCTGGGAATCCAGTTCGACTGACTGAAACTGATAACAAATTCAAAAGGTGTGTCATGCGTAAACTGATGCTTGCTGTAGGTGGTTCACTGTTCCTGGTGGCGCCTGTGTCACAGGCAGATGTCGTTGGTCTGGGTGCCAGCGTGAGTTACTGGGACTCCGATCTCTCCGGCCAGGCTGCAGACAATGGTGACGTGGTTGATGTCGAAAATGACCTCAACCTCGATAGCGATTCGAATGCCAATGCGTCCCTGTATTTCGAGCATCCGATTCCGGTGCTTCCCAATGTTCGATTGAACTACACTCTGGTTCAGCAGAGTGGTCGTGGTCAGGTAAATGGCAACTTTGGCGGCGTGAATTTTGGTGGACTCGATGTTCAGTCTGATCTCGACCTAGAGCAACTGGACCTGACTCTTTACTACGAGGTTCTTGATAATTGGGTGAACCTGGACTTGGGCCTTACCGCTCGGAACCTGTCCGGAGAGCTTATTGTCAAAGAAGCCTTAACGGGTACGCCATCTAACGAAACAACGGTCGATGCGGTTATTCCCATGGGTTATCTGGCAGCGCGTTTCGACCTGCCGCTCACCGGTGTTTCCGTGGGTGCTGAGGGCAACTTCATTAGCTTCGACGGCGATTCCCTGCACGATTTTAACGCCTACGGTCAGTACGAGATCTCACTGATCCAGTTCCGTGCGGGCTACCGGCAGATGTCCATTGATTACGAAGACGGCAATGACCGTCTAGATATAGAGATTGGCGGACCGTTTGTGAGTGCCGGAGTATCGTTCTGAGGCCGGCAGTCTTTTCAGGGAGAGACACGTGAAGATTCTTGTTACCGGAACTGCCGGTTTTATCGGCTCACACCTGGCTCATCGTCTGCTTGACCGGGGTGATGAAGTCATTGGCGTTGATAACGTCAATGATTACTACGATGTGAACCTGAAGGAAGCCCGGCTGCAGCGGCTGACTGGCAAGGCAGGCTTCACCGAAGTCCGTGAGGATGTGGCTGACCGGGCCACCATGGAAGCGGTTTTTTCCAGGCACAAACCTGAGAGGGTAGTGCACCTTGCGGCCCAGGCGGGTGTCCGGTACTCCATCGAGAATCCCCACGCCTATGTGGACGCCAACCTCGTTGGGTTCATGAACATCCTTGAAGGGTGTCGGCACAACGGGGTAAAACACCTCGTCTATGCCTCCAGCAGCTCGGTGTATGGCGCCAACGAGACCATGCCGTTCTCGGTGCACGACAACGTGGATCATCCGCTGAGTCTCTACGCGGCCTCCAAGAAGGCCAACGAGCTCATGGCCCACACTTACAGCCATCTTTACAACCTGCCAACCACCGGCCTGCGATTTTTTACCGTCTATGGCCCCTGGGGCCGGCCGGATATGGCATTGTTTATCTTTACCAAAAAAATCCTTGCCGGGGAGCCCATCGACGTCTTCAACCATGGTCACCACCGTCGGGATTTCACCTACATCGACGACATCGTCGAAGGCGTGATTCGAACGCTGGACCACGTTGCCGAGCCCAACGGCGAGTGGAGCGGAGCAACCCCGGATCCCGGTACCAGCAAAGCGCCTTATCGCTTGTACAACATCGGCAGCAACAACCCGGTTGAGCTGTCTCGCTTCATCGAAATTATCGAGCAGCGAATCGGGAAGAAGGCCGAGAAAAACCTGCTTCCGTTGCAGCCGGGCGACGTACCGGCCACCTACGCCAATGTCGATGACTTGATCGACGATGTGGGTTACAAGCCAGCTACCCCCGTAGAGGAGGGTATTGCCAGGTTTGTAGATTGGTATCGGGACTTCTACAACGTATAAAAGAGGGCCAGCAACTGCTGGCCCTTCTCGTATCTGGGACTCGAAAATGGAGCATTGGCGATGATGGCAGTGTTTAAAAGATGGTTTCTGATAGCCGTGCTTATTGGCCTGACCGGCTGCACCGGTCTTCCAGAGGGTGTTGAGCCAGTCTCCGGTTTTGAGAGTGATCGCTACCTGGGCACCTGGTATGAAATCGCCCGTCTGGACCATTCCTTTGAGCGAGGCCTGAGCAATGTGCGCGCCGAATACAATCGTAGCGATGACGGCAGCATCGAGGTAATCAACCGTGGTTATAACTTTGAAAAAGAGAAATGGGAGGAGGCTGACGGCCGAGCGGTGTTTGTGGAGGATGAAAACACGGGCCACCTGAAGGTGTCTTTCTTCGGACCTTTCTACGCCTCTTATGTGGTGTTCGAGCTGGATAAGGATGAATATTCCTATGCCTATGTGACCGGCTACAACCGCGACTACCTCTGGTTTCTCTCGCGTACCCCGGAGGTTAGTGAGGAGGCGATTGAGGCGTTCAAGGATCGGGCCGGGGCAGAGGGGTTTGATTTGGAGGAACTGATTATTGTCGACCAGTCCCTCGCGGAATAGAGATGCAGGTCGGCCTGTCTCATGATCTTGACTATGCCCGAGCCACCCAGGCCATGCTTCGCTTGGCTCCGGATTACGTTCTGATCGGCGAAATTCGCAACGATCCCGTTTAATCTTAGATTTTACAAACGAAGGTTTAGCGACAAGACTGTTACCTGTAAGGAAGTAAGTTTCGCCTCAGGAAGTCGCTGGCACAAGCCATTACGACACGCTGATGCCCTGACAGACAAGGTTGTCTCACCCCAATGGCCTGCCATTGGTCGAGTCTGGTTGTATTGCATGCAGAGTATCCCCGGTGCGTTTGCTTAGGGCGACTGGGACGCAAAGCAACCACAGGCCAAGACCATGTCAGACCAGCTCGAACTCCAGATCGAACCCGAACAGGCCCCCCAGGCTAGTGGTGCTGAGTCGCTTCAGGTTCGAATCAGCTATGAAATTCCGGTTCAGAACGAAGATGAGGAAGTCTCCTTTCGTCCGGCAAGCCATCTCGTGCGCCTTGATTCCAGGGCTAGCGCAAAAGTCACCATTAGGCCCATTGCTCTCAACAAGCCGGCTACGGCCGTTCTGGAGAACCGCCAGGGCCTGGAACTGGCCCCACTTGGTAGTATCGACATCGGTCATGCTGCTGAAGGCGAGCCAGCCACGCTTACTATTTCCGCCGCAGATCTAAAACCCGCACTGGAAAGAAACTCGCCAGAGGAACAACCTGTGCTGGATCGGTCTGGCCGATTTGTAAGCCTGGGCCAGCCGGAAAGGCGCTTTGACAACTACACTCTCAGTGTGGATCTGGTTGACTCGGCTGCTAAAGCATCTGCGCTTCGTTCCCTTATGGGACTGAACCCTGACCGTGAGTTGGCAAATAATGCCGGACACGCGCCACTGGATGCTGCGTCCGCTGAAGAGCTCGGTGCTTTTTCTCTTACCGGCGCCGACCTCAAGTTTGATGGCTCTTTCCACATCCAGCGCCCCTTTAACAGTCGCACCGAAGCACAGGGTTGGGCCTGGCTCTTGAATGGCCCTGATCTCATTATCGGTTACCGTGAAGATCCTTCTCTGTCAAAGCCCCTGAATGGCCTGCGGATCATGCTGCCTTGGCAGGACATCAAGCCAGGCGCTGACGAAGATGTGGATTCCTCATCCTCCGATGCGGCATCGGGCAATCCACCGCTGGATGTTGATGAAGACAGTCTGCTGCACGACCCTGATCTTTTTGGTGATGATCCGGGGTCCTATTGTCGGCCATTCAGTAACCCCGCCAGAATATTGGGTGAGCGTCGCTTCCATACAGTCTTTCGCGTCGAGCAACCGGAAATTGAATCAACCTCTAACAACAAACCCGATTACAAAGGGCTGATTCATCCCAAAGACTCATTCGGCAATACCATTCTGATGAGTGCAATGGTTGATAATACTGGCCGTGCCACCATGGCGAACAACGCGATCGGGCCGCTTGATGTCTATAACGACCGTGGCTTTAACCGCTTCGTTCCGAGAGACAGAGCCTCGGTAATGCCACCGGTTAAAGCCATTGATTTCCTCCCGTTACCTGGGTTGATCTGGCAAAATCGCCGGGAACCTGTCGGGCCAGACAACCCTATCGACTGGGACGGAGATTCCACTCAATACCAGGCGCTGTCTGTGGCGGGCGGTCACATAATGGAATGGCGCCTCCAATGGCGCTCAAATGGCTATTCCCTCGGTGATGTGGCCCACACGCTCACATTGGCACCGCGACAAACCCGGCGCATTGTGAAAATGGACTGGCGCCGCCGTGAGGCAAGCTCCCGCAGCGAGCGAACTGAGTTCTCGGAACAGGTAGAGCAAGGCACGTTTAGCGAGCGCGATTACAGTGACGCCGTACGATCCAACCTGAATGAATGGAGCAAGGGTGGTAGCAAATCCCAGCAAACCGGCGTCGCCGGGGGTATTGGCTTTGCCATGGGTCCTGTCGTAATCGGCGGTGGTGCAGCCCATGGTCGCGCCAGTTCCAGCAGCTGGCAAAAGGGGGGGCGCAGCGTCGCCGCCGCCGAAGAGCAAAGCCTGAGAGACTCAGTCAGGCAGTTCGGTGATTCTCTGCGCCAGTTCGAAAGCACCGTGGTCACGGAGGTTAGCCAGGAGGAAACCGTTGAGGGCGTTTCTGAAGTGGTTCGCAACTCTAACTACTGCCATTCGCTGACGGTTATTTACCACGAAATACTGCGCCACATTCGTGTGGACACGGTGTTGGCGGGGGTGCGCGAATGTCTTTTTGTACCCTTTTCAATACGCCCATTCACCTTCTCTCGGGTGGCCCGCTGGCGAGACGTGTTTGAGCGCTATCTGAAAAAACGGGAGCTTCGCTGGGCCCTGAAATACTCAGACGACATCATAAACGGATGGAACGGTTCGGAAGTTCCAGCAGGTCCCCGAAAGGATCAATTTCTGGAAAGCCTGAGCGGGTCGATCTATATCAAGCTGGGCATCGAGCGGCCAAGGGATGAAGTGGTCTCCGGTGAAATAGACGACCAGCTTTCTGAAGATGGCGCCGTGGGTGAGCGGGTTACCACCAAGGTCTGGCAGACCTACGCCGGCCTGCTCCCATTCCCGGTCGGGCAGATTGTGGCTCGAATTCGCAGCTATTCTGCCGCTCAGCGAGACACGTATTTTCAGAAAGAGATTGCCCCTGCCATGGCCCGCCGCTGGGCCGACCGCCTTCGGATTGATAACGATAGCGGCCAACTGGAGGGCGCGGACTTTACACTGGTGGGTGAATACCGCTTTAACCGGACCGTAAGAATCGACTTTACCGTACCGTCAGATTCAGTTTCGGACACCAAGCGTACCGAAATTGAAAAGCTGATCCTCTCGGCAACTGAGCACCTGCCCAAAGGCTCTGTCGCAAACGTCACGGGCGCAACCATTAACTTCCGCACGACTCACTATCAACGGCGGGTCAGAGCTCCGAGAGGCACCCACGACCTCATTTCACCGCCCGCCTGGAATGACGATGAGACAACCCGACCAGCCCCAACCGAAACAGCCACGCTTGATTTCAATGCCAGTAACTGGGAAGACCAGGACATGCGGCGGGAAGCGGAAAAGGCAAATCGCAAGATTCTGGAGCACATCAATGACAACCTGCATTACTACCACAAGGTTATCTGGTGGACCATGGACCGCGACGAGCTCTACATGCTTCTGGACGGTTTCTCCATTTCCGCCAGCGACGGTCGCTCCATTGCCTCCGTGGTTGAGCGCAACCCCATCGCCATCATGGGCAATGCCCTGGTATTCCGTGTGGCAGCGGGGGCCTTCCTGGGAGTGAATGGGCACGATAGCTACGAGGAGGCTTTCAACTATTACAAGGGCGAGGGTGCGCCCAGTGCGCCCATGCGCATCAGCCTGCCGACTGATGGTCTCTATGCCCAGGCTATTATGGACGAGTGCAATGCCTGCGAGGAGCACGAGGGATCCACCGACTGGGTATTAAACGATAAAGATCCGGCACTGGCAGATTTCCCCAGTGACTTCTTCGACTCCCGCCGTAGTCAGCCCCAGAATCTGACGCCTACCGACATGCCGGATTCTATCATCAATCTTCAGAATGCCCCGGCGGCTCCTGCACCGCAGGGCTTTGGCGACATCATGGGTGTTCTGGGCAGCAGCGGTGCCTTCCGGGACATGGCTGGCCTCGAAGGCACGCAAAAGAACGCCCTCGGTGCCATGAATGCAGCCTCCAACCTGGCCAGCCAATTTGGTGGCTTTGCGCTTCAGGCGCGCCTTGCCGAGCTCAAGGCCGAAAGCGATGCCGGCAAGAACTTTGACAAGAAGCGCGCTGCTGTAGACCGCGCTGTCGAAAAAGGCTCCATTTCAAAAGAAGACGGCGAGGCAGCCCTGCGCAAAGAAGCTGCGGAGATGGGTAAGAAAACCGCCAAAGGCGTCTCTGACCGTGCAAAATCCATTGTCGACAACTTTGGCAAGGACAAGGATGTCACCGTCACAGAGCAAGACGCCGACGGCTCCAGAACCGTTACTGTGAAGAACCCTGACAAGGGTGGAGAATCAGGCCAAGCCGGCACCACGCCCGGCGCATCGGAGCCAACTGCAGCAGAAGTGGAAGAGCAGAGGAGACTGGAATCCCAGGCACCGCATTACTTCCTGGCTGAGCTGGGTTACGGGGCTTGGGAGCTGATACTGATCAACTTTGCAGTGGAATCCGGCAAGCTAAAACCAGGCCACAAGGAAGGCCTGCAAGCAGCCAGCCACCTGATGACAGAGAACACTGCTCTGGGCACATACTCAACGGCTGCCTATACCAGCAAAACAGGTTCAGATGCCTATAACACGGAACTCTCATGGAAGCGCGCAAGGTCGACTCTGGACGGCATCCGTGATTTTGGGATACCAGATGTACAGATTGATGGTACTGAGTTCTCCAGCTTCAGTATCAATGCCGTCGGTGAAGCCCGTTCTCTGGCGGATTACCTGCGCGAGCGTGGCTACCAGGTGCCAGATGACCTGCCGACTGAAAATCCTTACGACAGAGGCGTAGTCATCCAGCTTTCCGAATTTCCGGAACTGCGCCAGGTGGATGCATCAGCCCCTTACTGGAAGAACCCTACCGATCAATGGCGCATGCGTCTGCTATATCCCAAGAAGGATTCGGGTCCGGAGCTCGCCATTCCCAAGGGGCTGAAAGATATCCTGAAAGTCAGTCAGTACGGCGAAGTGGATTTCGAAGCCTACGGTGTCTATGACGTCGACGGTGAGACCAAGAATGGGCCTTTGGTCAAAGGTGTGCTGCGCGGCCAGCTCATCAAGTCTATCACCCTCGGCACATCCCAGCGTGATAACTGGACCAGTTGGCTGGAGTTGAACCTCGACAACGCCCCAATGGCGCCGGTGGAAAACGACTGGCACAGCGCCAAGGTGAGCTTCCTCGGGGGCCCCATCGACCAATTGGTGGAGAAGGTATTGGGCGCTAACCCGATCGTGAGGCAAATGATTGATTTTGAGGAGGAAATCGGCAAACTGAGGAAGAAGTACAATATTCCCGATGGCGGTCAATATGGGCTACGCATTCTGCGCCATATGAACAGTTTCAAGGCACCGTTTACCTTCGAACACATTGAGCACGAGCGGATTATTCTCATTGCGCTGCACGTGCCGATGCCGGAAGTCGTGGAAGAGTGGCTCGGTGGTGTACCGCCGGCGGAATTCGGCATTTCTTCGATCGACACAGAGCCTTTCGACGGTAACTGAGGCATGGCAAGAAGTGGCGCCACGATCAGCGACGTTTGATTGTGGCGCCTCTAAGCAACGGCGGGCCGCGAACTGGCATAGGCGTTCCCGCCAGGGTGAGAATGGCGGCAAATTCCTAGCGCAACGGCACAGATGGCCAGACACAAAAAAAGCCACTCGGCTTTCGCTCTGAGTGACTCTTTTTCTTGCAGAATTGGTAGGACCACCCAGATTCGAACTGGGGACCTCTACCATGTCAAGGTAGCGCTCTAACCAACTGAGCTATGGTCCTATGTCCTGCAACGGGGACGAAATATACTGATTCAGCCGATGCTGGTCAACCACTTTTATGCGGTTTTCCGCTTGCGGAGTTTTTCCTTGATGGCTTTGCTCAGCACGGCCCAGCGGTTGACGATCAGGGCTGCAAAGATGAGGCCACAGCCGGCCAGTTGAATGCCGGTCATAGACTCGCCAAACCATCCTGCCGCAAACAGAGCAACCCACACCGGCTCCAGTACCAGAATCACCACGCCATGACTGTTTGCAGACAGGCTCTGGGCGAAAGTCTGAAGCAGGAAACGACCGGCTGTGCCAATCACGGCACTGGCCACCACCCACCAGACCAGCATTGATGAGAGGTTATTCAGGGTGGGCCGCCAGGGCTCCGTAATCATGGATTCAACCAGGGTGAGTATGCCGACCGTCAGCAGCGCAATGGCTGTCAGGGGCAGGGCGGGTACGCGGTGCTTTTCCACCGTCTTGCCTAGCCGGTTTATCACCGTTCTCTGGTTGGCTGCCCGGGTATTGAGATTGAAATACAGGGCGAAAATCGTCGCTGCCATGACAAAGAAAATCTGGCCTGCTTCGGGACGAAATCCGTTTTCAAGGGAAAGCAGCGCGAGCCCGGCAACGGCAATCGGAATGGCCAGCCATGTACTTGGCGGTTGGGGCTCCTTGAACACCAGACGTGCAATAATAGGCACTATCACCACACCCAGGCTGGTCAAAAAGGCGCCTTCGCCCAAACTGGTTATATGAACCAGTCCCATCACCCAGCAGGTCATGGCCGTGCCGAACACCAGCCCGACACCCACACTTCGGCGAAGCTGATCCACGCTCAGGTTCATCAGCGAGCGACGAGCGAAAAACGCCAGTACCGTGCCGGCGATTAGAAACCTGGCCGCCATGAACATCAGAGGCGGCATTAGCAGTACCGCTTCCTTGGAGAACATCCAGCTGATGGCTGCGAACAGGGTGACAACAACCAGTAGAAGATCGGATTTGTGAGTATCAGACATCGGATATCGCTTGGCGGCAGTGGTTGAATCGAATGGCGAAAGCGAACCAATGTATAGTTTGCGAACTAAAAAGGAAAGATGGGTAGAACTACCGAGGTGAGAAGAGGCTCTTCCCTGAGCCCTTTGCAGTATTTGTCGGTGTACGTTCAGTTATTCAGGGTTGTGTAAACCAGATTCGACATATCCGTCTGATCTGAGCCGGGCACTTCAATGTACCGGTCACCGGAACCCCACCATTGCCACCAGGCGCGCTTGTTGTAGGTGCGGCTGGCGAAATCCACCTGCAAACCGCCGAGTGTGGTGTTGTTGACCACCGGCACGGAGATGTTGCCCGTCTCGGAGCCGAGCACGCCGCTGTGGGTGACGCCCTCGTTCATCAGTACCGGATAGTGGTTGAAGTAAAGAGCGGCCGGGCCATCCTGACTCGTTACCTTGCCCGCCAGGCTGATGCTGGAAGAGCAGGAATCGATCCCGGCGGCGGAGGTGGCACCACAGGCCGAATGCGTGGGTACCACGCCATCGTCCGTGCCGGCGATGAACGGTTTGGTGATGCCGCCATAAGACGAGCCACCCGCCACGAAACGCAGTCTCGGGATTCCATTCGGGCTCACTGCGAGGTTACGCGCTGCGTTGGTTTGCAGGTCGTTTACCACCCCCAGCTTGCCCGGTTCCGGCTCGATGCCGGTGAAGGCTTCTACTGCCGCTCGGAGGGGCCAGTTGTACCAACTGTCGTTGTAGGCAAGGCTGAGTGCCAGGTTGGCCAGTTCAGTGCCACCGCCGGCGCCGGAGTAATCCAGGGTTGCCAGGATTTTCAGCGGCTGAAGGCCCTCGGATTGAAGCCAGCGTGCCTGGTTTTCCAGCAGATACCGGGTAACGAGATCCCCGGTGGAGTGAGAGACGACGATGCAAAAGTCATTGCACAGGCCTTGCTGACTGATCTGACGCATCTGTTCATAGGCCTGCTGGGCAATACCCCCTTCAACGCGCCCATCACTGCCCCAGTCGATACGGGCTTCGGCCCGGGAGAGCCAGAAAGTACGCCAATAGTCCTCGCCGGCAGTCTTCACGTCTTGCAGATTGGCAGGAGGGTTGGCCAGGTCTTCTTGCTGGAATCCGTGAACCAGGATCACGTTGTGCCCGGCCAGCTGAGCCTGGGCGGTGCCGGCAAACAAGCTGCCGGTGATAGCGACCGCCAAGGCGGCCTTACAGGCAATTCCGATCTTTGTTGTTTTCATAGTTGCTCCGTCTTTGCTGCTTTATTGTTGTCACAAGACGTTTATCCGCCACTTGTGGCGGTACAGCCCGGCGTTAGCCGGCGCAGAGCTTGCGCCCTGCCATCAGAACTTGTCGGCAAGCTGCCGCAGCAGAGCCGCGCGCTGTTCTGATTCGGGATTCACCGCCGGTGTATCGGTAAGACTGCCGAGATCCGGCGGTGTGAAAGCGTAGCCCTCGTCGGGGCCGAAGGCGTAATTGGTCCGGTCACCCGGCTGGGCGGGAAGCTGGCGAATTTTCAGGTTTTTCAGCTGCAGCTGGCCGTCCACCGTCTCATTGGCCAACACTGTGCCGTGTGCCTTCAGATTGATCGTGTTCGAGGTGCTGTCCAGCCTCTTCTCCATCTGCAGTTGAGCAACCGGGCGTTGGCCAACGAACAGCTGCGCTGCAAGCGCGTAATAGCCGGAATCTTCCGGGGAGAAACGAACGGGAATTATCAGGTTGTTGCCCTGGATACGGGCATCGCCAAGCCCCTCGAATTCGCCCAGGTAGGGTTCAATGGCCAGTGTTGAGACATGGCGAACCGGCTTGCCATCAAGCCGGGCCTCGACGATCAGCCGATATTCACCCGGTGATTCGTCGGCGGACAGAGCGCCCTCGAAGTAACCCGGGGAACCCGCCTCTTCCAATGCGGTGCTGGCGACGGCATCCCGGCTTTCTGGCCTCTCCAGCGTTGCAGACAGCGAGCGGCCGACCACCTGTGAACCCTGGATAGCCGCTGCAACAAGAATTTGTTCACCCGCTGTAAACCGGTATTTTTCCAGCGTTACGGTGAACTGCCCGTCTCCTTCCAGGGGCAGACTGACCGGCTCGTAGTAATTGCCACGATAGGCGTTCGCCTGTTCCGGGGAGAGAGGTACAGACCATGGCGGGTATCGCGTAGATTCAGCGTATTGATCTGCAACGCTGGCCAGCATGAACCCAAGGGCGTTATCAGAGGGTGGTTCCGGCTCAGCCGAGGGATCGGCAGAAGACTGCTTTGCCGGACCTGCGTTTTGAACGGAAGCCGTCTCGGCCGAGTCAGCCACCTTCGTAAACCAGCTGAAATTTTTGTGGTTGTCAGCGGAGAGCAGATACCCCGTGCCAGCCACGCCAGCGGTTACAAGTGTCAGAAGAAGAGCGACCTTGCCCGGCATGCGGCAGTTCCCTCGATTATTGTTGTAGCTTTAAAGATAACGGGATTTCCGCCGCACCCCAAAAATCCGGGCTCTTTGTGTAACAGAATGTGTCCGCGTTGTGCGGCGGGTCACATTCCAATTAGCCAGTCATCAGAAAATGCCGGATTCCCGGATGGCCTCGAAGCCAAAATGCAATTTGACTTCATCGCCGACCATCGCGCCATCAATGCCGTAGGTCATGCCCCATTCACTGCGTTTCAGAGTGGTGGAAGCGCTGATGCCTAGCGTGTATTCCTCATGACCAAAGGGGTAAATGTCTGCCTTGTTGAGGGTCACATCCAGCACCACGGGCCGTGTCTGGCCAAGTAACTCCAGATCGCCCGTTACTTTGCCAGTGTTTTCGCCGGTCGTTTCGAAGTCGGTAACAGTGAAGGTAATCTCCGGATACTCGTCGGCGTCGAGAAAATCCTCGTTGCGAACGTGTTCGTCACGTTTCTTGTGGTTGGTGTACACACTGTCGCTCTGGAACACCAACTGGCCGGATTTAAGCTCCCTGGCTTGCTCGTCGTAAACGAACTTGCCCTCGACTTCGCGGAACATCCCCATCACCGGGGCGTAGCCGATGTGCATGATCTCGAAGAACATTGAAAAGTGTTCGTCGTCGACGACAAAGTTTCTCGGCTCGGCCATGGCTCCCGGGCTCAATGCGAGGGCAGCAGGGAGCGCAATAGCGGAGCGGGTAAGGGTTTTCCGGTTAATGAACATCATGGTGATGTCTCCTTTGATAAAGCCAGTGAATATCCAGGAAAAACGACCACACAAGCAGTGCGAGAGCAGTTGCAAGTGTGATACTGGCGAACAGCGCATTGAACGGCGGCAACACGGCCACCAGCAGGGTAACGATCTGCCAAACGCAGACCGTCTTGCGTCTGAAACTGTCCGGTAGCGGGGCGTTCAGCCAATCGAGGAAGTGACTGGTAGCAACGAAGGCATAGCGAATGAGGCCCAGGGCCAGAACCCAGGGACCGGCCTTGCCCAGTGCCAGGGCAGCAACACTGAGGCCGAGAATAAACAGGGCATCCAGCTCCATGTCGAAGCGGGCACCAAATTCGCTCTGGGAGCCGGTGGCTCTGGCGACTTTGCCGTCTACGCCATCCAGAATCAGCGCCAGCAATGCCATCCAGCCATAGAGCCAGAGGCTGTCAGTCACGTGGTCAGCAAAGGGGGCCATAGCCACCAGGACTATCACCAGACTGCCTCTCAGCAGAGTCGCCCGATTTGCCCACCCGAAATCCCGGGCCTCGGGCCAGAACCGGATGATCAGGGCACAAACCGCCAGGTAAAGCGCCGCTGCCAGCAAGTAGAAAAGAACGGGGGGCTGGGTTAACCAGCCGGTGGCTGCGCAGAACAGGACGACAAGCCCAAAGCCCCAGACGAGATCCAGGGTAAGTGGCATCCTTTGCGAAGCTGAATGGCCGTTAGAATCCATCACTGAACTCCAGCGTATAGGTTTGCAGGCATCAAAGACCCCGAATGCGCTGTACACTGACTATAGTTGATACAGCTGAACATGCTTACGAGCATTGACCGTGTTCAGACCTGAAGGTTCAGCCCGGGAAGGGCGACGACCAGTACGTTTGAGAAGACTGCCAAAAAGGAGCTCCTTTTGCATCGCGACCCTGATGAACCGAACACCGAATCGATGGTCCGGGCCTGGTGGGTAACCGGCGCCGGGAAGGGCGAGATTCTGGAAAGGCCACTGGCGACCTCCGGTGATGATGAGAAAGACGAATTGGTCACGGTTCAGGCGCTGTATTCGGGCATAAGTCGGGGCACGGAATCACTGGTTTTCCACGGCCGGGTTCCAAAGAGCGAATACGCTGCAATGCGGGCGCCGTTTCAGCAGGGTGATTTTCCCTGGCCTGTAAAGTACGGCTATGCCAGCGTCGGCAAAGTTGTGGAAGGGCCTGCCGAGTTAGTGGAGCAGACGGTGTTCTGCCTTTATCCGCACCAGAATTGCTACCGGGTGCCGGCGTCGGCGTTGACGCTTTTGCCCAAAGACCTGCCCGCCGAGCGAGCAATACTTGCCGCCAACATGGAAACCGCTGTAAACGGCCTCTGGGATGGAGCGCCAGCAGTCGGTGACCGCATTGCCGTGGTTGGGCTCGGTGTGGTTGGCCTGCTCGTCGCCTGGCTGGCGAGTCGTATCCCGGGAACCCGTGTTACCGCAATCGACACGAACACAGAGAGGCAAGCGGTTGCCGAGCAGCTCGGTTTGACCTTCAGTGACGAATCGGCCGCTGATGATCACGACCTCGTTATCCATGCCAGTGGCCACCCCTCGGGCCTGGAGACCGCCCTTGGACTGGCAGGGCAGGAGGCGACCATTGTGGAAATGAGCTGGTACGGAGATCAGCTGGTATCCGCGCCTCTCGGTGCGGCTTTCCATCCACGACGTCTGACATTGAAATCCAGTCAGGTGGGCCAGATTGCGCCCTCCAGAGTGCCCCGATGGGACTACGGCAAACGCCTGGCACTGGCGTTGGAGCTGCTCCAGGACGATACCCTGGATGCGCTGATTACCGGCGAGTGCAAGTTTGATGATTTGCCTAAATCCATGGCGCGAATTCTGATTGATGGCCGGGATACTCTGTGCCATCGCGTTGTTTACTGATAATCCAAAATTGCCTGCTAAGGAGAGACTATGTTCGGTTTGACGGTCCGGGACCACATGATGATTGCCCACAGCTTCAACGGAGAGATCTTCGGTCCTGCGCAGAAGGTCCATGGTGCCACCTATGTGGTCGACGTGACCTTTGAGCGTCACCAACTGGATAAGGACGACCTGGTCGTCGACATCGGCCTGGCGTCCGAGCTTCTCAAAAACATTCTCTCCGAATTCAATATGCAGAACCTGGACGAGCTGCCGGAACTGCGTGGCCGGAATACCACCACTGAATTCATGGCCAAACTGGTTTTCGATCGTATGGCGGCAGCCATTCATGGTGGCCGTCTCGGCGAGACAGGAAAAGGGATCGCCAGCCTGAAAGTCACCCTCTCGGAATCTCACATTGCCTGGGCGAGCTACCATGCCGAAATTTGACAAACCGGGCTTCCTGGAGTTTCTTGTTCCGGGTGATCCGGAACAGAACACGGGCGGCTACCGGTATGTCCGTAAGCTGGTGGATGCCCTGGGCGAGGCGGGTTGCAATGCCCGGGTCAGTGGTTTGCCCGGGCAGTTCCCACGCCCGGACAGGGTCGCCCATAATGGGATGGATAAGAAACTCGCGAGCCTACCTGATGGCACTTCTGTGGCACTCGATGGTCTTGCCATGGGGGGGCTGCCGGAGATTGTTGAAAAGCATTCCCAACGCCTCAACCTGATCGCGCTTGTACACCACCCCTTGGCTGACGAAACAGGTATCAGCGAAGCCAACAGGCAGTGGTTTTTTGATTCCGAAAAACGCGCGCTCGGATTTGTAAACGGGGTGATCACCACCAGCCAACACACGGCCGCCCGTCTGGCGGATTACGAGGTGCCCGCTGAGATGATCAGGGTTGCCGAGCCGGGCGTCACCCGAGCCGCAACCCCAAGAGGCCGTGATGAGTCGTCGCAAACCGATATCCCTCATATTCTGTGCGTTGCTCATCTGTCACCGAGAAAGGCCCAGCACCAACTTGTGGAGGCGCTGGAAAACTTAAGGGGCGTGCCGTGGCAATGCACGTTGGCAGGATCTGACAATCGTGATCCGGAATACAGCCAACAGGTTCGTCGGGCGATTGCAGACGCGGGTCTTGACGACAGGATTGCGCTGGCAGGAGAAGTGCAAGAATCCGGGCTGGCGGACCTCTACCGAGAGGCGGATCTCTTTGTATTACCCTCCCTGTACGAGGGCTATGGCATGGTGATCGATGAGGCACTGGCGGAAGGGCTCCCCGTTATCTCCTCCGATGGCGGCGCCCTTGCCAACACGTCTGCCAGGCCTGGTGTGGTTCAGTATTGTGCGGGCGATGTCAGGGCCCTTGAGGCGCGCCTCAGGAACTGGCTGGAACACCCGGAACAGCTTGAGCACGCCCGTAAGCTTGCCGCCAGGGAATCCCGCCGAATCCGCTCATGGGCGGATACCGGCAAAGATGTCACAGAAGCACTGCACTACTTCAGTGGCCTTTCCACGCATCTGCACCAGCATTCGGAATTCGAGAGCACGTGGCTGGCCGCCCGGGAAGCAGCGGATCACCGGGCTCGATCACAAGGGCTGACCGATCAGCTCAATCAATGGTTACTGAATCGCTATGATGGCTTGTCGCCCGAGAGCCACTACCCCATGCAAATTGTCGACATTGGAACCGGTCGTGGCTCCAACGCGCTTTTCCTGGTGCCTGCGCTGCAGGTGCCGCAAACCTGGCTGGCACTGGATCAGGATTCTGCGTTATTGCGGGAAGCCGGACAGCGTGTGGACTCTCTGGATGTGCCGCTTGAAACCCGCACGGCTCAGCTGACGTCGGAAAACATGGAGCAACAACTGCCCCGTGAGGCGGATCTGATAACAGCGTCGGCACTCATTGATCTGGTTTCAGAGCCATGGCTGAACGCGTTAGCCCTCGCAGCCGCAGGAAGAAAGTCCGCGATGCTCATTGTTCTGAGCTACGCCGGGCACTTTGAGCTGTCTCCCGAGCATCCCGATGATGAGTTGGTGAAGACCCTGGTGAATCGGGATCAGCACGGCGACAAGGGAATTGGTGCCGCGCTCGGGCCCGAAGCCAGCAGTGTGTTGAAAGACCTGCTGGTTGCCGAAGGTTACCGGGTTGAACTGGCGGAATCTCCCTGGATGCTGGATGGCGTGGATCACGCGTTGGCCAAAATGCTGATGCGGGGCTGGATCGACGCGGCCGTTGAGCAGTCACCTCATGAGGCGGACCGATTGGCACGCTGGCTGGAGACACGCAAACACCAGTTATCTGAAGGGAATCTGACGATTGTTGTGAGACATCTGGATCTGCTGGCGCTGCCGCCCGAGGCATTGCCTTGACCGAATTGCGTCAAAAGCAGATGCGGCTGGCGGCCCGTTGGTTTTTAACGGTCCTTGTTATCGGATTCGTGATCCGCTCGATCGATGCAGGGGTGCTCTGGCAGGAGCTTGCCCGTTTTTCTCCTTATTTCCTGGTGCCCGCGCTGGCGCTTACGGTCTTTCAGGTGGCGTTGTCTGCCTGGCGATGGCGGTACACCGTGGAGCGGCTCGGGCTACCCCTGGCCTATGGTGGAGCCGTGCGGGAGTATTATCTGGCCACGTTTCTGAACCAGGTGTTGCCGGGAGGTGTGCTTGGAGACGTAAACCGGGCCTGGCGACATGGTAGTGGCGCGGGAGAGCGCCTCGCAGCTGTGCACGGGGTGGCCATAGAGCGACTTTCGGGCCAACTGGTGTTGGCGCTGGTGGTTGTCATTTCGGTCAGCTGGCTACTCGGTTCGGGAAGGGTCACGGCTGTTCAATGGAATGGTGGGCTCTGGCTGGGCGTTGGCGTTATTGCGGTGGTTCTCGCTCTCTGGTTGGCCCTGAAGACCGGGTTGGCGGTCTATCTGCAGCGGCTTAGGCGGGATCTCTATGAGTCTTTGCTAAACCGAAGGGTGTTGCCGGTTCAGGTCGGCTCATCTTTACTGGTGCTGGCGAGCTATCTTGGGGTGTTTCTCTGCCTGGCCTGGGGCGCGGGCTATATCGAAAGTACCGAGTCGGCGGCCATCATAGTCAGTTTGGGCAGTATCCTGCTGCTGAGCATGGTGGTACCGCTGACGGTTGCCGGCTGGGGCATCCGGGAGGGCGCTGCAGCCGTACTCTGGCCGATGGCGGGATTGCCTGCGGAGCAGGGCGTAGCACTGAGTGTGGGGTATGGGGCATTGGTGTTGATTTCCAGTTTGCCCGGGGCGGTTTTTTTGTTCCCTGGCCGGCCGGAGAAGGGGTGAATTCGGATTGTTTGTCGGATTACGCCTTCGGCTAATCCGACCTACGTATGTCGGGTGAAATCGAGGTCGAACAGCATATCGCTGCCGAGGTTTATAAGTTGGGCGCGGGGCCGCAAGGCATCATCCAGAAAATCGATCTCCGGAAGCGAGAAGGCTGGTCTGCCGCTGCCGATGATCATGGGTGCGACCATCACGTGCAGGCGGTCCAGCAAGCCAGCGTTCAGGAAGCACGAAACGGTAACACCACCCCCTTCCACAAAGACCTTTTTTAGCCCCAGGTCTGCGAGAACCTCAAGGATCACTCTCGGATCGACGGCATCTTCGGATTCGGCATCCCCGAGACAGGGAATCTCAGTAACCCCGGGACCGATTGATGGATTCTTCGCTTTCTCGTAGGTACCTGCCACCAACCGCAGGGTGGGAGCTTCGCCATCGGTGAACAGGTGATGGCTGTCCGGTACGCGATGGTGACGGTCAATGACCACGCGCACAGGGTTGCGGCCACTGGTGCGGCGAACGGTCAAACGGGGATTGTCGGTGGTGGCGGTTCCGGCCCCGACAACAACCGCATCCGACACTGCGCGAATCCGGTGCAGATGGGTAATTCCATCGTCGCCATTGATGAAACGGGAGCGACCGGTAACTGTGGCAATGCGTCCGTCCAGGCTTTGGCCCAGCTGACCAATAACTTTTGGGCTGCCATTGTCTGGCACGGGCCGGCAAAGGGGTAGGAATACCGAGAGCAGATCCTTCGCCTCACCCGTGGCCGGTTGCATCAGGTGCCACGCCCCGTGGCCGTTGAGCTTTACCGCTTCTTTGTCGGTTCCCGGCAATGGCAGTGTCACATTGCTGCGGTTAACTGCGCTAAGCACCAACTCCCATGCCGAGTCGATATCCAGGGTTCTTGCCGCCATAAATAGCCTGTTTGGTTGTTGCCATCTTCAGTATAGGCAGATTGTGTGCAAAGCTATATGTACGTTACATTTCCAGATTGATTCACTTCGCAGGGCATTATCGGGACCAGTATCCCGGCTTGGATGACGAGGTAAGTGGCCATGCAGCATGCGCAACCCATTCAGCACTGGGAGCCAGAAAAGCCTGAGGACCATGGGCAACTTGAACTGCCCGGTATTGCCCTGGATAAGAGCGACGAACTTCTGGAATCGCTGGATGAGCTGGAGCAAGTCCTCGAGAAGGTCCAACTGACCACGGAAGAAGTGGAGCTTCTTCGCCGGTTCCGCAGGACAAGTGCGGAAAACCGGCGAATGATTCTGCAAATCCTGGGCAGCTGATCCCGCCCCGGGTTTCTTACTTGCCTTTCTTGTAGATATTCTCGTAAACGTAGTTGGTGGCTTCCACAAAGCCATCAATGCTGCCGCAATCGAACCGGCGCCCTTTGAACTGATAGGCCAGCACGCAACCGTTTTTCGCCTGCTCGAGAAGGGCATCGGTGATCTGGACTTCACCGTTCTTGCCCGCCGGGGTCTTTTCGATAATGTCGAAGATATCCGGCGTGAGAATATAGCGGCCTATAATTGCGAGGTTGCTGGGCGCATCTTCCGGAGCCGGCTTTTCTACCATGTCAGTGATCCGGTAGAGGCCATCTTTCATGGATTCACCGGCAATCACCCCGTACTTGTGGGTTTCATCAGCCGGTACTTCTTCGATGGCAACAATAGAGCAGCGGAACTGGTTGTAGAGCTTCACCATCTGCGCCAGCACGCCATCTTCACCATCGGGGCCAATGCAGAAGTCATCGGCCAGCACGACGGCAAATGGGCTGTCACCTACCAGGTTACGGCCTGTGAGGATGGCGTGGCCGAGGCCCTTCATCTCATTCTGTCGGGTAAAGGCAAAGCTGTTGTGATCGATCAGTTCACGGATTGAGTTCAGCAGGTCTTCTTTGCCGGAGCCGGCAATCTGGTGCTCAAGCTCGTAGCTGATGTCGAAATGATCCTCGATGGCCCGCTTGCCCCGACCGGTCACAAAGCCAAATTCGTGAATACCGGCCTCGGCAGCCTCCTCAACGCCATACTGAACCAGGGGTTTATTCACCACCGGCAGGATTTCTTTGGGCATCGCCTTGGTTGCCGGAAGAAAACGGGTGCCGTAGCCGGCGACGGGAAACAGGCATTTTTTGATCATATCATTCGTCCTTTGATGGTCGGTTTCACGGCCTGTGGGCTGCTCAACGTCTCTGCGTAAGCGTATGAACAATTGTTCTATCACAAAGTGTGCCGAGTTTACCCAAGTTGTAACGACAAATGCAGGGGCGTGTTGGAAATTGTAAGGTCTAGCAAAGAGCTGTGGCCTGCTAGGGGAGGGTTTCTTCAAGGTCATCAACACCGAAAATTTCTCTGATCAGAGGTTTGTTTGTGCGATCCCTCTTGCCTCCTTGCACCTATTTGGTGCGATTCGGCCAGCGTAGGTTCCCTGCCCGAATAGGCTCTCTAGCTTTTATTGTTCGTACATAGTCCACGTGATCTTCTCTATGGCAATCTATAGCCCGTTACAGGAGGGGCGAGAACAATGGACAGACGAACGCTGATCAAGGGGCTGGGAGCACTGGTAAGTGCCGGCGCCTTACCACTGTCGCCCCTGGTTAACGGTGCCGGCCTCCAAAAAGTATCTGGAAGCAGTCCCCGTGCCTTTAGCTACGCCTGGCTCAAAGGTCGGGCCCGGGCACTGGCAGCTGAGGCATATGTCTCCCATCACGGTGAACTGCCCCAATCTCTGAAATCCATTTCCTGGGATGACTACCAGGCCATCGCTTTCCGGGCCGATCGGGCGCTCTGGCGCGACGACGATACCGCTTTCCAGGTCCAGCTCTTCCATCTTGGTCTGTACTTCCAGCAACCCGTCAAAATTCATGAAGTCATTGATGGCGAGGCAACTGAACTGGCCTATCAACAGGATCTGTTCCGATACGGCGGAGAACAGCCCCTCGGCGATCTGCCAGAGGATTTGGGCTACGCCGGTTTTCGGGTTCACTACCACAACAACTTCGCCCTGGATCTGGCTGCCTTCCTGGGCGCCAGTTACTTCCGAGCGGTGGGTTCGGAGATGCAGTACGGCCTGTCGGCCAGGGGGCTGGCCATTGATACCGGCATGGACCGCAAAGAAGAGTTTTCCCGTTTTTCTGAGTTCTGGCTGGAGAAGCCGGCACCGGGCAGCCAGCTACTCCGGGTATGGGCGCTCCTGGATTCCCCCAGTATCACTGGTGCCTACGCGTTTGTGCTTGATCCGGGTCGCAATATGGTCATGGATGTCGATGCGGCACTTTATCCCAGAACCGAAATCGCCCGGGCAGGCATTGCACCGCTGACCAGCATGTACCAGGTGGGCGAAAATGATGATCGCATGGGCTACGACTGGCGTCCGGAAATTCACGATTCTGACGGCCTGGCCATTCGCAACGGCAACGGCGAGTGGTTGTGGCGGCCGCTGGTAAATCCCGTCAATCTCCAGTTCAACAGTTTTCAGGGTAACAATCCCGTCGGCTTTGGCCTGCTGCAGCGGGACAGGGATTTCGACCACTACCAGGATGATGGTGTGTTTTACGATCGCCGGCCCAGCCTCTGGGTGGAACCCCGGGGAGACTGGGGGCGGGGCAGTGTTGATCTGGTGGAAATCCCGACCGTGGATGAAACCTTCGACAACATCGTCGCCTTCTGGCACCCGCAGGAACCTCTGTTGCCAGGCCGGGAATACCTCTACAGCTACCGCCTGCACTGGGGCGAGCACGCTCCGTTGCGACCTTATGAATTAGCCACGGTGCAGGCAACCAGGACTGGGCTGGGCGGTGTCGTGGGCCAGGAGCGCACCTATTTCTCTTGGCGCTTTGCAGTTGATTTCGCCGGCGGCGCGCTTGAAATGCTCGCCAAGGATGCAGAGGTGGAGCCGGTCATAGCTGTGAGCCGCGGAGAGGTTGAAATCACTTCCGCAAGACCATTGTCTGCAATCGACGGCTACCGGGCCATGTTTGATCTTGTGCCAGATGATTCCATTGAACCTATCAATATCCGCCTGTACCTCAGGCTGGGCGGCGAGCCGCTGACGGAGACCTGGCTATATCAGTACACTCCGCCAACGGTCTCCGAACGCCAGATCTACTGATTGGTTCTATCTATTGTAAACAATCTTCAGCTCAATTTAGCCAATATTGTTGACAATATGACCGCTCGGGCGTAGCTTTGCTCAAAATAAACCCGGTTTTGTTGACAACCTATGGCTGAGTTACTGTCTACTACCTACACCCGTGCCGATGAGGCTTTTGATTGTCTGCAAACGGCAATCGTGAAAGGTGAGCTGGCGCCCGGCGAAAAGATCGGCGAGTTGGAACTGTGTTCACGGTTCGATCTTACTCGCGGTCCTCTGCGTGAAGCACTCGGCCGTCTTGAATCCCGGGGCCTTCTGGTGCGCCGCCCCCATGCCGGCGTAAAGGTTGTCTCAGTCAGCGCCTCCGAGCTGATGGAGCTCTACCGCATCCGCGAAGTGATGGAAGGCTTAGCCGCCCGACAGGCCGCCGAGCGCATGACCGACCAGGAAATTGCCGACCTTCAGGCCACCCTCGACACCCACGAACGCATGATCGATGAGGCCCAGGGCCAAGCCTATTACCAGGCCGAAGGGGATTACGACTTCCACCACAGAATCGCGACCGGCAGCCGCAACACCAAACTTGCCCAGATGCTGCTGGGTGATCTTTATTACATGGTACGGATGTACCGATACCGTCTCAGTACCTCTACCGGGCGCCCCCAGCGGGCTCTCGGTGAACACCGCCGTATCGTCGAGGCCATCGCCCAGCGCGACGGCGAACTCGCCGAATTTCTGATGAAACGCCATATCAACGCAGCAAGACAGAACATCGAGAAAAAGATCCAGGAAGGCGAAATCTCCATTTAACGAAAGAGGCCAACACCATGTCCAACAAACTCAGCCCCGGCGCCCGCTTCCGTAAGGCGCTCAAAGACAACCAGCCCCTGCAGATCGTCGGCACCATCAACGCCTACGCCGCCATGATGGCCGAGAAAGTGGGTCATCAGGCCATTTATCTTTCGGGTGGCGGCGTTGCCAACGCCTCCTACGGTCTGCCGGATCTGGGCATGACCTCTATGAACGACGTGGTCGAGGACGTTCGACGCATTACCGCAGCTACCGACGTGCCACTGCTGGTGGACATCGATACCGGATGGGGCGGCGCCTTCAACATTGGCCGCACCATCCGCGAGATGGAACGTGCCGGTGCAGCCGCTGTCCACATTGAAGACCAGGTTGCCCAGAAGCGCTGTGGTCACCGCCCGAACAAGGAAATCGTATCTCAGGAGGAGATGGTCGATCGCATCAAAGCCGCCGTGGATGCCCGAGAAGACAAAGACTTCTTCATCATGGCGCGTACCGACGCGTTCCAGAAAGAAGGTCTCGAAGCCGCCATTGAGCGCGCCAAGGCCTGCATCGAAGCCGGCGCCGACGGCATCTTTGCCGAAGCGGTTACGGAGCTCGAGCACTACAAGGCCTTCTCGGAAGCCCTGGACGTGCCCATCCTGGCCAATATTACCGAATTCGGCGCCACGCCGCTGTATAACCGCAAGGAACTGGCCGAAGCCGGCGCCGACATGGTTCTGTACCCGCTGAGCGCCTTCCGCGCCATGAACAAGGCCGCCCTGACGGTTTACCAGAACATTCTGGAGAAGGGTGACCAGAAAGACGTGGTTGACATGATGCAGACCCGGATGGAGTTGTACGATTTCCTGAACTACCACGATTTCGAGCAGAAGCTGGACCAGCTGTTCCAGCAGAGCAAGGGTTAACTTGGTTTGTTGGATTACGCCTTCGGCTAATCCAACCTACAGAAATTCCGGCATTGGTAACGTAGGTCGGATTAGCCGCAGGCATAATCCGACAGGCGCCCTAATATCAAGCAAAATATCAGTAGGTCGGATTAGGCAAAGCCGTAATCCGACACTCCAAACAAGATAAAGATGGGAGACAACAATGGCTGAAGCAAAAAAACTGAGCGGCGCAGGCCTCCGTGGCCAGGTAGCTGGCGAAACCGCCCTGTGTACCGTTGGCAAAAGCGGTGCCGGCCTGACATACCGTGGCTATGACATCGCCGATCTGGCCGAAAAAGCCCAGTTTGAAGAAATCGCCTACCTGCTGCTGCGCGGTAAACTGCCAAATCGCCAGGAACTGGACGCCTACAAGAAAAAGCTCCAGAGCCTCCGCGGCCTGCCGGCTGCCCTGAAAACCGTGCTCGAGCAGATCCCCAAAGACGCCCATCCGATGGATGTAATGCGCACCGGCTGCTCCATGTTGGGGAACCTGGAGACGGAAGAAGACTTCAGCGAGCAGGACGACAAGATCGACCGCATGCTGGCGGTGTTCCCATCCATCATTACCTATTGGTACCGCTTCGCCCACGAAGGCGTTCGGCTCGAAACCGAAAGCGACGTGGACTCCATCGGCGGCCATTTCCTGGAGCTGCTGCACGGCAAGAAGCCCAGCGAATTGCACGAGAAGGTGATGAACGTCTCCCTGATTCTCTATGCGGAGCACGAATTCAACGCTTCCACTTTCACTGCTCGCGTCTGTGCGTCCACCTTGTCTGACATCCATAGCTGCGTTACCGGTGCCATTGGCACCCTGCGGGGCCCGCTGCACGGTGGCGCAAACGAAGCCGCTATGGCGCTCATCCAGCGTTTCCAGACTCCAGAGGAAGCTGAATCAGGCCTGTTGGGCATGCTCGAGCGCAAGGAAAAGATCATGGGCTTCGGCCACGCGATCTACAAAGAGTCCGACCCGCGGAACGCCATCATCAAGCAGTGGTCCAAGAAGCTGGCGGAAGAAGTGGGCGATACCGTGCTGTATCCGGTATCCGAGCGCTGTGAAGCCGTTATGTGGCGCGAGAAGAAACTGTTCTGTAACGCCGATTTTTTCCACGCGTCTGCCTACCACTTCATGGGCATCCCGACCGAGCTATTCACCCCGATCTTTGTGATGTCTCGTGTGTCGGGCTGGACCGCCCACGTGAAAGAGCAGCGTGAGAACAACCGCATCATCCGCCCAAGCGCCGATTACACCGGCCCGGCGGATTCGAAGTGGGTACCGATTGAGGAGCGCCCATGAACACCGACTACCGCAAACCGCTCCCAGGCACCGACCTGGACTATTTCGATACCCGCCAGGCCGTGGAAGACATCCAGGCCGGCGCGTACGACAAACTCCCGTACACCTCCAAAATACTGGCGGAACAATTGGTTCGTCGCTGTGATCCTGAGGTGCTTACGGATTCCCTTAAGCAGCTGATCGAACGCAAGCGTGACCTGGATTTCCCCTGGTATCCGGCCCGTGTGGTCTGCCACGACATCCTCGGCCAGACCGCTCTGGTGGATCTCGCAGGTTTGCGTGACGCCATTGCCGAGAAAGGCGGCGACCCTGCGAAGGTCAACCCGGTAGTCCCCACACAGCTGATCGTGGATCACTCGCTGGCCGTGGAGCACGCCGGCTTCGAGAAGGACGCGTTTGAGAAGAACCGCCAGATCGAAGATCGCCGTAACGACGACCGGTTCCACTTCATCAACTGGACCAAGACCGCGTTCAAGAACGTGGATGTGATTCCTCCCGGCAACGGCATCATGCACCAGATCAACCTGGAAAAGATGTCTCCGGTGGTTCAGAACCGCGATGGCGTTGCTTTCCCGGATACCTGTGTTGGCACTGACAGCCACACCCCGATGGTGGATGCCCTGGGCGTTATTTCCGTGGGCGTGGGTGGTCTGGAAGCCGAGAGCGTTATGCTGGGGCGTGCCTCCATGATGCGTCTGCCGGACATTGTTGGCGTTGAGCTGACAGGTAAACTCCAACCGGGCATCACCAGTACCGATATGGTCCTCGCCATCACTGAATTCCTGCGTAAGGAAAGAGTGGTAGGCGCCTACCTCGAGTTCTATGGCGAAGGCGCAGACAGCCTCAGCGTGGGCGATCGCGCGACTATCTCCAACATGACTCCGGAGTATGGGGCCACTGCAGCGATGTTCTACATCGACGGCCAGACCATCGATTATCTGAAGCTGACCGGTCGTGAAGACGATCAGGTTGCCCTGGTAGAGACCTTTGCCAAGGAAACCGGCCTTTGGGCCGACCGCATGAAAAACGCCGAATACGAGCGCGTGCTGAAGTTTGATCTGTCCAAAGTGGCGCGCACCCTGGCTGGCCCATCCAACCCCCATGCGCATCTGCCGACTTCCGAGCTGGCAGAACGCGGCATTGCCGGTGAATGGGAGCAGGAAGAAGGCAAAATGCCGGATGGCGCGTGCATCATCGCAGCCATCACCAGCTGCACCAACACCAGTAACCCCCGCAACATGGTGGCTGCCGGCCTGATTGCCCGTAACGCCAACAAGCTGGGCCTGACCCGCAAGCCCTGGGTAAAAACCTCCCTGGCTCCGGGCTCCAAAACCGTCAAGATGTACCTGGAAGAAGCCAAACTGCTGCCCGAGCTTGAACAACTCGGCTTCGGCGTGGTGGCCTTCGCCTGCACGACATGTAACGGCATGAGTGGTGCCCTGGATCCGAAAATCGCCCAGGAAATCATGGATCGCGATCTGTTTTCCACTGCGGTGCTGTCCGGTAACCGGAACTTTGACGGCCGGATTCACCCCTATGCCAAACAGGCATTCCTGGCCTCGCCGCCGCTGGTGGTTGCCTACGCCATTGCTGGCACCATCCGCTTCGACATCGAAAAAGATGCCTTGGGCTACGACCAGGACGGCAAACCCGTCACCCTTAAGGACATCTGGCCGGATGACGCGGAAATCGATGCCATCGTGAAGTCCAGCGTGAAGCCAGAACAGTTCCGCAGCACCTACATCCCGATGTTCGACATCACCCGGGATGCCCAGGCCAACACCAACCCGCTATATGAGTGGCGCCCGCAGAGCACTTACATCCGTCGCCCGCCGTACTGGGAAGGTGGCATGGTCGGTGAGAAAACCCTCAAGGGCATGCGTCCGCTGGCGGTGTTGCCGGACAACATCACCACTGACCATCTGTCGCCATCCAACGCGATCATGATGAACAGCGCCGCCGGTGAGTACCTGCACAAAATGGGTGTACCGGAGGAAGACTTCAATTCCTACGCCACCCATCGGGGCGACCACCTGACAGCCCAGCGTGCCACCTTTGCCAACCCGAAACTGTTCAACGAAATGGTCCGGGACGAAAACGACAACGTGAAGCAGGGCTCCCTGGCCCGAATCGAGCCGGAAGGCAAAGTTGTCCGCATGTGGGAAGCCATCGAAACCTACATGGAGCGCAAGCAGCCGCTGATCATCATCGCAGGTGCTGATTACGGGCAGGGCTCCTCCCGTGACTGGGCCGCCAAAGGCGTCGCACTGGCCGGTGTAGAAGCGATTGTGGCTGAAGGCTTCGAGCGGATTCACCGTACCAACCTGATCGGCATGGGTGTAATGCCCCTGCAGTTCGAGGAAGGCACAACGCGTAAGACTCTTGGCATCGACGGCACCGAAACCTACGACGTAGAGGGCACCCCGGCGCCCCGCGCCGAGCTCACGCTGGTGATCCATCGGAAGAACGGCAGCACCGAGCGCATTCCGGTTGTCTGCCGCCTGGATACCGCTGAGGAAGTGTCTATCTACAGCGCCGGTGGTGTGTTGCAGCGGTTTGCCGAGGATTTCCTGCAATCGGAAGGTGCGGCATGACACGCAAGCCACAAATCAGAATCCCCGCCACCTACATGCGTGGCGGCACATCAAAAGGCGTCTTTTTCCGGCTGAAGGATCTGCCGGAAGCCTGCCAGAGCCCGGGCGAAGCCCGGGACAAACTCCTGCTGCGCGTGATCGGCAGCCCAGATCCCTACCAGAAGCAGACGGACGGCATGGGTGGCGCCACCTCCAGCACCAGCAAAACTGTGGTCCTTGCGGAGCCCACCCAGCCGGATCACGATTTGGACTACCTGTTCGGGCAGGTCTCCATCGACAAGCCGTTCGTCGACTGGAGCGGCAACTGCGGCAACCTGACAGCAGCCGTGGGCGCCTTCGCCATCAACGGCGGTTTCGTCGGCAAAGACCGGATTCCGGAGAACGGCACCTGCACCGTGCGCATCTGGCAGGCCAACATCCGCAAAACCATCGTCGCCCACGTGCCCATCACCAATGGTGAGGTGCAGGAAACCGGCGATTTTGAGCTGGATGGTGTCACCTTCCCGGCCGCCGAGGTGCAGGTGGAATTCATGGACCCGGCCGATCGCGAAGGTTCCATGTTCCCCACCGGCAACCTGGTGGACGACCTGGAAGTGCCGGGCGAAGGCACCCTGAAAGCCACCATGATCAATGCTGGCATCCCGACCATCTTCGTGAACGCCGAGGATATCGGCTACAAAGGCTCGGAGCTGCAGGATGACATTAACTCCGATCCCAAAGCCCTGGCCAGGTTTGAAACCATCCGGGCCTACGGTGCGGTGAAGATGGGCCTGATCCAGAACATCGAAGAAGCCGCCAATCGACAGCACACTCCGAAAGTGGCTTTCGTGGCAAAACCGTCTGAATACGTATCCTCAAGCGGGAAGAGCATCGGGGCAGGGGATGTGGACGTCCTGGTTCGTGCTCTGTCCATGGGCAAGCTTCACCACGCTATGATGGGCACGGCTGCAGTCGCTATCGCTACCGCTTCCGCCGTTCCGGGAACCCTGGTGAACCTGGCCGCTGGCGGTGGCGACCGAACTCATGTGACCTTTGGTCACCCCTCCGGCACTTTGCGTGTGGGCGCGGAAGCGAAGGAAATCGATGGTCAGTGGACCGCAACCAAAGCCATTATGAGCCGAAGTGCGCGAGTATTGATGGAAGGTTGGGTTAGGGTGCCTGGCGATAGCTTCTGACGGAATCTATAGTGGGGGCAAGGAGGCTCCCTTATGTCTGCAACATTTGATCTTAACGAACGTCCCGACTACGACGAAGTCTTGCAGAAAATCGCGGACTATGTCCTTACCTATGAAATAACCAGCAAAGAAGCCTGGAACACCGCTCGCTATTGCCTGATGGACACTCTAGGGTGCGGTCTTTTGGCTCTGCGCTTCCCGGAGTGCACGAAACACCTTGGTCCCATTGTTGATGGGACCGTGGTGCCCCATGGTGCCCGGGTGCCCGGAACGTCTTTCCGGCTTGATCCAGTTAAAGCAGCCTGGGATATCGGTTGTATCGTTCGTTGGCTGGATTACAACGACACCTGGTTGGCTGCGGAGTGGGGCCACCCCTCCGATAATCTCGGTGCCATACTGGGTGTCGCGGACCATCTCTCCCAGAAACGGGTTGCCGAAGGCAAAGAACCCTTAACCATGCGAACCGTTCTGGAGGCCATGATTATGGCCCATGAAATTCAGGGCATTCTGGCACTGGAGAACTCATTTAATAGGGTGGGGCTGGATCATGTGGTTCTCGTGAAGGTTGCCTCCACAGCCGTTACCGCAAAACTGATGGGAGCAGACCGCGAACAAATGTTGTCGGCCCTGTCGCACGCATGGGTAGATGGCCAGTCACTTAGAACTTATCGCCACGCCCCGAACGCTGGCTCACGGAAGTCCTGGGCAGCGGGCGATGCAACATCCCGAGCCGTGCGGCTGGTTGACATCGCCATGCGGGGTGAGATGGGCATTCCAAGTGTACTCACTGCTCCGCAGTGGGGCTTCTACGATGTGCTGTTCAGTAAATCCAACAAAGACCAGAAACTCAAACCGGAAGGAAAACGTGAATTCTCACTACCACAGGGGTTCGCTTCCTACGTGATGGAGAACGTCCTGTTCAAAATCTCCTTTCCGGCAGAATTCCATGCTCAGACTGCGGCCGAAGCGGCAGTTTCACTCCACCCCGAAGTGAAAGACCGGCTCAAGGACATTAAGAAAATCGTCATCACTACCCATGAATCGGCGATTCGAATCATTTCTAAGGTCGGAAAGCTGGCGAACGCCGCGGACCGGGATCATTGCCTGCAATACATGGCTGCAGTGCCCCTGGCATTTGGTAGCCTCACTGCGGAGCATTATGAAGACAGTTTTCACGAGTCAAGCCCAATCATTGATGAATTGCGTAATAAAATGGAAGTTGTGGAAGATAAGAAGTACACGCAGGAATACCTTGAACCCGAGAAACGCTCCATTGCGAACGCGATCCAGGTGTTTTTCAACGACGGCACCAGTACTGACAATGTTGCAGTTGAATACCCGATCGGTCATCGCAGAAGGCGAAAAGAGGGTATGCCCCTGCTTGAGAAAAAATTTAGTACAAACCTGGCAACCCGCTTCCCAGCACATCGATGTAGCGCTATCTTCAAGCTATGTAAGGACCAGCAAACACTGGAGAATACCCCGGTCCAAGAATTTGTGGAGCTGTTTGTAATCTGAGTAGGGAAGCGTGCCAAAACGTACCGACATCCAAAGCATCCTGATCCTGGGCGCCGGCCCCATCGTGATCGGGCAGGCGTGCGAGTTTGATTACTCCGGGGCCCAGGCCTGCAAGGCGCTGCGCGAAGAGGGTTACCG